>CAVSCG010000038.1:0-111617 GCA_963726395.1 uncultured delta proteobacterium | reverse complement strand
TATGGATTGAAATCTATCATCATTGTTGAGGTTGACGATTTGTTTCTTACAGCTTGCTATATTGTAGTTGAGGGTTGAAGGAAGAAGAAGATACCGATATCCTTTCGAAGAAGGTTGTTTATTCCGGTCAAACAACAAGGAGGGATAAGGTTATGAGGAAAGCAGGGACGGGGAAAGTAAAGTTTGTAAAGGAAGATACGTTGATCGTGGCCGTAGATGTGGGGATGGAGATGAATCACGGCTATTGCACCACTCCGGATGGAAGGGATATAAAGCCTTTCAAATTTGAGAATACCAGGGAGGGAATGGATAAACTCTGGGGCATGGTTATGGCGGGTAGGAACAGATTTAAATGCAATGAAGTGATTGTCGGATACGAATCGACCGGCCCCTATGGCGAGCCCTTTCTTCATTACCTAGTCAAGAAAGACGTGAAGATGGTCCAGGTCAATCCTATGCACACCAAAAGGGTAAAAGAGATAAGTGACAATTCTCCTTTGAAGACAGATGACAAGGATCCCCGGGTCATAGCGGATATCATCAAACTGGGGCGTTCGTTGAGTGTTGTGATACCGGAAGGCGATGCGGCGTATCTGCGGAGGCTGAACAATTCACGGGAGAGGCATGTAAGGGAACGGACTGCGCTTTTGAACCAGTTACAGCAATTGGTCTTTCTGTTGTTTCCCGAGTTCAGGAAGGTGTTTAAGAACATAAAATGCATGACGCCTTTCTACATTCTCAAGAAATATCCAACACCTGAGGCCATAAGCGTTTTAGACAGGGACACCCTTGGCGAAGAGATGAGGAAGCAGAGTAGAGGTAAATTCAGGCGACAGCATGCAGAGATGCTGATCAGTTTTGCTAAAAATACCGTCGGTATCAAAGAAGGCGTTTCGGGTCTCTCCATGGACATAAGACATATTCTCACTCAATTAGAGATGCTCAATACCCTGATTGCCGAGACAGAAAACGAAATGGAGACGGCCCTTGGGAGAATACCCTACAGTTCAAAGCTGCTTTCGATCAAAGGGCTTGGAGTAGTGTCCGTGGCAGGCATCATCGGAGAAATAGGTGATTTTAGTAAATTCCGGACACGTGGAGAAGTCATGAAGCTTGCCGGCTTGGACCTCTACGAGATCAGCTCCGGCAAATGGAAAGGACGGCGGAGAATCTCCAAAAGAGGAAGGAGCCTGCTCCGGAAGATCCTCTATTATGCGGCGATCCAGACCATCAGAAAGGACGGCATCCTGCATGATTATTACACAAGACTGACCGATGGCGGCATGATAAGAATGAAGGCCCTCGTGGCGGTTTCCCGGAAGCTTCTGGGCATCATCTATGCGATTGTCCGTGATGACAGCGAATACTCAGCCAACTTCGAATCCATAAAAAGGCGGGTGATAAAAAAGGCTGCTTAAGGTATGATTACACAGGCGGGGAGATTATCGTTTTCTTCCATTGAGGCGCTGTTGCGACCTCCCATTACAGAATACATAACTCCCCGTCTACATCTTAACCTCAATTGAGCAAGGTAAAAGCGTTTCATACGACTTTCTAATCATAAGGGTTGGGTAAGATGTGATCCAAAAGACGGGGACAACCGCCTGTAAGAAATACCGGCAAATCAAAAAATACTTATTAAAATATCTTGACTGGAATAAATAAGGAAGAACATCACGGGATAAAGTCATCATCGATGTTTTAATTTTCGGAATTGGCCACGTCTTGCATTGTCCGCCTACTACTGTTCAAAAAAGACAGCACCATAATTTACGATTTCTGTTTGCACTATGCATAATAAAAGCAGAGCCATTGCTGACCCTGCCTTTTATTTGAGTGAAACCATTTATCAGCGGCTGATTACCTTATACATATTCTGATATTTTTCATGAATCATGTGACGATCAAACTCATAAAACGTGTTTAACATGGAATCCAATTCTGTTTGATTAAAATACTTTTCTGTATTTGGGAAGAATACAGCATCTTCTTTCTTTATATGGACTGGATAAAACCCCGCTAACCATATTATTGCAGTAGTTATCATAGGAACAACCTTTCGATCACCACTTTTATATTTTTCATTAAGTTCAACGATTTCCTTTACTTTAGCCCTTGCTTGTTTATGTTCATCAATTAATTCATTCATGATTCGTAGATTGTCATCATCAAGCTTTTTGAGCTAATTCTATAAACAATATATCTTCTTCTTTTCCATGATGAGTCCTATCCGCATATGTTTTGATAAAGTCGACAATTGTTTCGACGAATATCGGATTATAGTCCATATCAGTCATTGATATAGCTTTTTGTTTTGCAACACTTAATACCTTTTCAATTAATCGATGCTCTATCATCAAGAGTCCACGCGGTTTCATTTTTTTACTCCTTTCACTATTGCTGTAATGTTCCGGAAAGCTTTTCACAGGCTCATCAGCAAAAATCAATCATCTTCGCTATCCATAGTAAGTTTTAAATCGGTGGATTTACCAATCATCTGCAATGCGAATTCCTTCGCATCCGCCAAGTCTGCCGCGTCAGGGTGTCCATCGGCACTTTGCGCCTCCTCCGCCCACGCCCGATGCTCCGGTCTTTTCGAAAGCGCCTCTAATATCTGCGGACTGACTTTACCGCGGCAGCCGAAATCGCCCAATACTTTTGCCTTAGCCGCTAAGCCGACAGCTTGTTCTATAGCTTGCTTGGGTAATTGTCCACCGCGCAGGGAACCATGGGTGCAAAAGAAAGCGATATTTTGTCCTTCCGGAATATCTTTTATGAAAGAATGAACCTTTACCGGTACACTGTGGGCATGAACGGGAAACCCACAAAAAATGATGTCATAACCTTTGGCATTCTGACCCGCCTGCACGGGCGTTATCTCTTTTTCGATTGTAATTGCATCATATATGGAGCGTGCAACTTCTTCCGTATTGCCTGTTTGCGAGAAATAAGTAACTAATGCCTTCATCTTATCCTCCATAGATCGAATTTTCTAAGCGGACTTTCATGCTCTCCTTTGACAAGGTATTGCTTTTTACGTAGATAATATAAGTAGCAATGGACTTGTAAGTCAAGGTGATAATGGCCACAAAATGTGGTGTGCAGTGTTGATACTTTTAAAGCGCGAATTATGCTTTGTTTATTATAGATTGAAGATCTTCTATATTGATGAGATCTATTTTCATGCTTATTTGTGCCGATGCGTCGGCATGGAGGTTTCAGGAAGAACATCCCGGAAAAAACCATCATCGATGTTTTAATTTTCAGAAATGGCCACGTCTTGCATCATTCACCTACCACTCTTCAGTCATGGGTAGTTGTAGGAATTGACGATTACGTAATCAATGAAAAGGTGCATTTTCTCTTTTAAAAAAAACAGATAGTGCTACTATAATATTAAAATTACCTGAAAAAACGAAGTTCGTATCTTAATTGTCGGGCGGCGAAAGGACGAAATTGCAGACATGAATAACAACCACATTTCGTTTATGCGTTGGGGTACTATAACGCGTCACCACCCATCCGCGTTCCTTCTTGCCGCTCAATTGATAAGCTTGGCGCTTTATGTGGCATTGGAAGGTCTCCCGAGCGGTCAGTTTCTTCTCGGTTCTTTTGGAATGCTGATACTCCTTTTGGTGGTTTGGGTCGTCATCCGCAGCCCTGCTATCAACTGGATCGCATGGATAATCGCAGGCCTGGTAGTTTTACTGTCACTACTGTCATGGTTGTTAGTCAACCCTGCCTTGTTGATATGGGCAATGCTTCTGGAAGCGGCGTTGTATTTTTACGGAGCGGGCAGTTTAATAACTTATATGATGGGGGATGACCGAGTAACTATTGACGAATTGTTTGCCATTGGCGCCACATTCACTCTAATTGCATGGGGATTCGGTTATCTGTATATGGTTTGCCAGGCGTGGAGTCCGGGATCATTTGCAGGCGGAGCACACCCAAAAGAACCACTGACTTTCATCGAAATGCTGTTTTTGAGCTTCTCCAATCTTTCGGCGACAGGCCTTAGTGATATTGTGCCAATCACTTCATCGTCGAGGGTGATGGTGATGCTTGAACAATTCGCTGGCGTCGCCTACCTCGCCGTAGTGGTCTCCCGGTTAATTGGGCTGACGATAGTTCGTCATCAGGACAAAGGTAAATCCTAACACACTTGCTCTGCCGGAAGCTGAAGTGCCATCCGTTCAAAAATGAAGCAATTACTGCAGTGGTCAATACCTCAATCCATAATAAACACATATCATGCTCTACAAACATCGACACTTCACGCCACATTTTGTGGTCAAGATATTCTTGACAATAGAGGTTGTTGATGAACATGTTCACTAGAGATGATGCTCTGGGTAAACACAATGCAGCGGGGAGACCCCGGATAATGAGCCAGCAGTTGTGTCAATTTCCCATAAATATGATTTCAATCGATTATTAATATCCAAATTTAAGGAGGTAATCTATGTCTAACAAAGAAGTAGTTGTATCGTCACCAAACCTTGATGCTTTTTACACTAAACCCAATAACTTGGTCGATCTCTTTGAGAGCTCTGCTGCCAAGTTTGCTTCCTGCAACCTGTTCGGCACGAAGAACAAGACTACCGACAAATATGAATGGGTTACGTACGGCGCTGTAGCCGAGCGGGTAAACAACCTCAGAGGAGCTTTAAATAAACTGGGATTGAGCAAAGGCGAAAAAGTCGGAGTAATCGTCAGCAATTCGACAGAATGGTTTGTATGCGCCAATGCCACCCACGGCCTGGGCGGGGTTTTCGTCCCCATGTATGAAAAGGAATTGCAGAAGGTCTGGCAATACATCATTCAGGACGCGGCTATTAAATATCTTTTTGTCCGTGATCAGAAAATTTATGACGCCATAAAGGGGTTCCAGAAAAATATCCCAACTTTAAAAGATATATTTATCCTGTTCGGTGAGGGAGAAAATACGCTTTCCGCGCTGGAAAAAATGGGCAAGGCCAATCCTGTTCCTTCCTACAAACCGCACTGGTCGGAAACGGCTTTCATCATCTATACCTCCGGCACCACCGGCGATCCGAAAGGCGTACTTCTGCATCACGGCAACATGACGCACAACGCCAAGGAGTGTCACGCGACTTTCGATGACGGGGAAAAAGAAGAAGTAGGTTTATGCATTCTCCCCTGGGCGCACAGTTTCGGCCTGACCGCCGATCTGCACACTTATATCTTTGGCGGTTGGAGTCTCGGATTTGCCGAATCCGCGGAAAAACTGGTTGCCAATTTCAGTGAAGTCAAGCCCACCCACATGTCGGCCGTGCCTCGTGTCTTTAACATTATTTACGACAAAATCCAGCAGGGTGTCGCAGCGGATCCGGTCAAAAAGCAATTCTTTGACGCAGCCTGCGCCGAGGCTATCAAGAACCGGGGTCTTTCTGAAAAAACAAAAGATTTCAAGGACCTCGACGCTTTGGTGTTTTCACAGATTCGGGCGATATTCGGCGGAAGATTAAAACATGTCGTGACCGGAGGGGCGATGATGAAACCGGAAATCGCGTTGTTCTTCAGTGACGTCGGCGTGCCCACCTACGACGGTTACGGGTTGTCGGAAACCTCGCCCGTCATTTCCAACAATTCGCCCGGTCGAGGCAATAAATACGGCACGGTCGGCAAGGTTTTCAAGGACACGAAGGTGGTCATCGATAAATCCCGTGTCGGGGAAGACAGCCCGGATGGCGAAATCGTGGTGTACGGTGCGCAAGTTATGCAAGGCTACCATAACAAACCGGCCGTAACCAAAGAAGCCATGATGCCCGATACCTGGAACGGATTTGCCGGCATCAGGACAGGAGACCGCGGCTGGCTTGACGAAGAAGGCTACCTGCACATTACCGGCCGGTTCAAGGATGAATACAAGCTGGAAAACGGCAAGTATGTGCATCCCGAATCCATCGAAGGCGAAATAAAATTAATCCCCTATGTCTCCAATGCCTTGGTGTACGGTGAAGGCCGTCTGTTTAATGTTGCATTAGTGGTGCCTGACTTTGAGGTGCTTAAAACCAATTCCAAAACATCAGCATGGGCTCAGGGCTCTCCACAAGAAACTATTGCCAACAAAGAATGCACGGATTTTATCTCTCAGCAGATAACAGAACATCTACGTAAATCTTTCGGCGGATATGAAATTCCCCAGAAGTTCCTTTATATTGCCGAAGATTTCTCCGTGGCCAATGGTATGATGACCCAAACGATGAAACTTGTTCGCCGTAATGTGATGAAACAATACGGAGAACAACTGAAGGCCCTTTACAATAACTGATAGATTGACAGGGAAGAAAAGAAAGATCCCCTTGTCTTAGGTATAATTTGCGACTTACGCCGGCGGTAATTTAAAAATGCTGCCGGCGTGAGTGTTTTTATGAGCGGTGAAGATGAGGTTATCATCTTCCGTAGTCCACTCCCCGTTTTACTTTTTATATGGCAGTCCCGATATTCGGCTAAAATCCATCCTTAACCGTTTTTCTAATCGGTCTCGTATTTTTTCAGAAAATTGACAAAGGTTTGATGATGCGGGCGAACATCGAAGGATTTTAGATAAATCAAATAGAATTTTCTTTCTATCTTGCAGGCGTTGATGGGAATTTCATACAGGAGTCGCGACGCCAGTTCCCGCCTGACCGCGTGAATGGAAATGACCGAAACGCCAAGACCGGCAATCACCGCCTCTTTGATAGCCTCGGAACTGCCCAGTTCTCCGCAGACATTTAGCTGAGACAAACTGATCACTGTGTTGTCCTTCAAGTAGGATTCAAACACATCCCTTGTTGCCGATCCTTTTTCCCGTAAGACAAAAGGCTCCAAAAGCAGTTCGGAGATATCGATTGATCCCTTTTTAATCCACTGGTGACGCCGCGGAACAACCAAAATCAGACGGTCATTCCAGATAGGTTGTGCCGTCAGTTTCCGGTTGAGCGGCTCTTTCCCGATGCAGCCGATTTCCACCTCTTTATCCAGCACCATATTCAAAACTTCTTCGCTGTCTTCCGTTTTAATGGAAATGCGGATATCGGAATGATTTTTTTTAAAAGCACTCATGGCGTGCGGAAGAATATAAGTGGCAGGAATAGTACTGGCACCGATATAGATGTCACCGCCTGTCTTTTCATGCAACTTTTGGATTTTTTCGCCTGCCTCCTTGCGCAGTTTGACCATCCGCTGTGCAACATTGTAAAGAATTTTTCCTTCCGGCGTCAGAGAAACTCCGGCACTGCTGCGGTTGACCACTTTCACGCCCAGACAATCTTCCACATTGCGGATATTCTTAGTCAAAGCCGGCTGCGTCAAAAGCATGCGCTTGGCCGCCCGGCTGAAACTGCGCTCCTCAACAAGAAAAATCAGCGCTTCCATTTGCTGAAGAGTCAAAATTTTTAAACGGTCGTCCGTCATGTCTAACTCCATAACATAAATATTCTTTATCTACAAAGTCTATATCGATTCACCTGATCAAGATAGATTTTTTACATATTTTGGTAACGACTATTTGTTGATTATGATAATATTCACCGTCACGCAAAAACGTCTCCGGAGAATATCCGATCGACAATATTTTTATAAGGAGGAATGTATGAAACTGACAGACATGTTTTCACTGAAGGGAAAAGTTGCGCTGGTAACGGGCGGCGGCAGAGGCATCGGCAAGTTCATTGCCACGGGTCTCGCTGAAGCAGGCGCCGATATTATTTTGACCTCCCGGAAGTTGAAAAATCTTGAAGCAACGGCCAGCTGAACTGGAAGCCAATCAGAAAGTAAAAGCCGCGGCCATTGCCTGCGACATGGCCAAAGAAGATACCGTGGAGGCCATGCTCAAAGAGGCAGTGGCGAAATTCGGCCATATCGACATTTTGGTCAATAACGCCGGGGCGACCTGGGGAGCACCCACCCTGGATTTCCCTCTGGAAAAATGGGACCAGCTTTTCAACGTCAATGTCCGCGGCGTTTGGGTGCTCACGCAGAAAGTCGCCCGCATTATGAAGGAGCAGGGCGGCGGCACCATCATTAACATTTCTTCCGTTATGTCATTCCGCGGGTCACTCGAAGAAGCCCATCCGGCTGTTCCCTACAATTCCACCAAGGCGGCCATCAATCTTCTAACCATGAATCTCGCTGTGAAACTGGCCCCATACCATATTCGCGTCAATGCCATCGCGCCGGGCTTTTTCCACACGGACATGATGGCTTATATCGACAAACCGGAATTTAAAGCGGTCCGCGAAGCAATCATTAATGAGATTCCTTTGCGCCGTGTCGGAGAAATCGATGACATGAAAGGCGTGGCCGTATTCCTCGCATCACCTGCATCGGGCTTCATGACCGGCCATATCATGGTCGTTGACGGCGGACAGATTGCCAAATAGAAAGCGCGATAAAGGAGAAATCGTGTCTGAGTCTGCGCAAGCTGCCGTGCCCAAAGAATCGGCAACGGTTATTTTAGTCCGAAGCAATCAAGCGGACTCCTGGGAAGTTTTTTTAGCCCGCCGCCATCGCGATTCGTCTTTTATGGCGGAGGCTTATGTTTTTCCAGGCGGCCAGGTAGCTGCCGCCGACAC
This sequence comes from uncultured delta proteobacterium, assembly GCA_963726395.1. GTDB lineage: Bacteria > Desulfobacterota > Syntrophia > Syntrophales > Smithellaceae > UBA8904. The sequence goes on along the minus strand of CAVSCG010000038.1, from coordinate 103,032 downwards.
GGACGCGCAACTGAATGGCTATATTTCAACACCGGATAACTTTAATCCGCAGGCGTTGCTTCAGGATGATCGTTTATCCCCGGAGATGGCGCAGAGTTTTTTTATCTGCGCCATCCGGGAAACTTTTGAAGAAGCAGGCGTGCTCATTGCACGGACATCCAGTGGACACTCCATCAATTTCGATTCTGATCAGGAAAATGTCCGCTTTACCGCCTACCGGCGTGAGCTTAACGCCGGCAAAATAATCGCTCCATGACATTGCAGAAAAGAAAATTTGCAGTTTCCTCTGGATACTTTGATTCCTTACGCCCACTGGATCACGCCGGAAATTATGCCGAAGCGATTCAGAACCTTCTTTTTCCTGGTTAAGCTCCCGGAAGGACAAAAAACAACCACCGATTGCAGCGAGTTGACGGATAGCCTCTGGGCAACGCCAAGAGATATTCTAAAAATGTATTCCAACAAAGAGATTATGTTGATGCCGCCGACGCTCAAGACCATGGAAGAACTGACGGCCTATGCAAGTATTGACGAGCTGTTTACCGCAGCACGAGGCCGCATGATTTATCCCATCATGCCACAGCCTACAGACAAAATTTTAAAACTGCCTCACGATCCCGAATACAGCATTGAAAAATACAAACAACCGGCGCGGCCGGATGAACCGTCCCGCATCGTCATGACCGATGGCATCTGGAAGACGGGGTTTTGTCAGAATAAATAAAGCCCATTAATCTCTGATCTGTTAAATCTACGTTTCATTTGCCACAAAAAAGACCTCTTTTCGTCCTTCAGTTTCTTGACAAACAATCCATACAATGTCACATTTGAGAATTGACGCGCATGAGGACGAAGAAGAAACTACAAGGTAACTGGCCTCAAGCACTGATATCCATAACACGCAATTCTGGCGGTGTTATGGGTAATGCCGCATTCTGTCCAAGTATCATATTAGGAACTGTACCATCCAGATTCTGTTTTTCCTCTGCGCAATCCCAGCATACACCAAAAATAACCCCGCGGTAAAAGCCTGACCCATCATATTTTCACATCCTTTTGCCTTTGTTTTCTCGTCTTTCAGGATTCGATATCGGGAAACACGGGTTTCTGTTTGGAAAGAAAGGCCATAATTCCGTGTACACATTCACCGGAGACGATCAGTGAGACCGCCTGTTCTCGTTCCAGATCAAGAGCGGCATTCATAGGCAGTTCCGCGGATTTTCTAATGACCGCCAGAGCATGGCGAATGGCGCGGGGGCCATTTTCGGCGATCGTCTCCGCCAAAGCCATGGCCTCCTCCAGAGCCATGCCCGGCGAGCTGATCCGATTGACGAGACCGATGCGTAAGGCCTCATCGGCGTCAACCTTGCGGCCGGTGAGAATCATGTCCGCCGCCCGCGAGGCGCCAATAAGCCGCGTGAGACCCGGTCCGCCACCCCAGTCCGGCATGAGTCCCAGACGCGCCTCGGAGAAACAGAACACTGCGTTGGGATCCATCACACGCAAGTCACAGCGCGAAGCCAATTCCGCTCCACCGCCATAGGCGTCACCGTTAACGGCCGCGATCACTGGCACGGGCAGACTCACCAGACCCCCCACCGTGTCCTGCAGAAGGCGGATCAGCGCCTCGACTGGCGCCCGCTCCCGCCGCTCCACTGCGCCGATCAGGCCGCTGACCTGGGGATTGTCAGGATTGACGTCAAACCCCGCGCAGAAATTCTTCCCTGACCCGGTGACCACCACGGCACGCGGAGGATGCGACTGCAACTGCAAAACGACCTGCGCCAGTCCCGCCCACATGCCTTCATCGAAGGCATTACTGCGCTGCGGCCTGTTAAAAGTGACAATGGCCACACGATCTTTTCGTTCGAGAAGAACATCATCATTTTGCATAACCTATTCTCCTGCTTACATGGTTTTTATCTTCACACTTTAAGTTCAGACGGTTCTACAATCTCGATCCGATTACGCTTCATGAACTCTTTAAAACCATAAACCGGTTTGCCTATAAAATTCATCTTCATCGCCTGAGTCGGACAATTGTTGACACACCCGATACAGGCAATGCAACGCTTGGAGTCCACAGATCCGGCCTGCAAATTAATGGCGCCCACCGGACACTTTTTTACGCAGGTTCCGCATTTGATACAAAGACTCGCATCAATATGGTGATTTGTGATCATCAGCTTAGTCAATCCGATTTGCGGGAAAATACCCATCAGAGACTCCAGTCCAAATTCGCGGTCAATCTTATACGTCCGGCCTGCCGCCACGTTGGCCAGAATGCTGTCTGCAAATGTTCGTGCCTGCTGGTAGGTCTTTTCGTTGGGGCGATCTCTGAACGCCAGGATTCGTTCAGCATTACCCGTTGACCAGGTCGGCGCAAATGTTGACATATTTCCGAGCAGCGCAATGCCGGCCGCCGCCCCGCCGATCTCCGTCATCCGCTCAAGCAACCCGCAGGCTGTGTTGTGCTGTCCGTCGCCTTTGCCGCCAAAGGTAACGTAAGATGCCACAGAGGTTCCTTCGATGCGAGGCAGTGTTTTAATCCAAGCCTGCAGGTTAACGGGCACATCCATGTAATGTACCGGCGTGCCGATGGCAATCAAATCATATTGGCCGAGTGTGCTCTTATCAATTTCCCGATAATCCGCCCCATCCACCGTCAGCCCCGCCTTCTCCCAGGCATGGCGGATAATACGGCCGATGCGCTCAGTATGGCCGGTCTGGCTGTACCAGATGACCAGGGCCCGCTTCGGATTTCTTTTAGTGATCGGGTTTTGCGGCCGCGACGCGCAGGCGTACACCGACAATCCGGGTGCAGCCATTACCACATATCCGATCGCGCAGCCCGTCACGCATGTCTTGATAAATCCGCGTCGATTTTCCATTGCTTCCTCACTGTCTATCTTTATTTTATAATACCAATGTTACTGTGTTATTATTTTATCCATCGAGGTTGCATATCACCAGCTAAATTAATCCCTTTTATCCTAATGATACGAAGATTTATTCGGCTTTCTCTCTGCTCATTACAGCATAGGTATCATAGACGGTTGGCGGCGGCGTATAGAGGCTGTCATTCTGTTTTTTCGTGAGCTTCAACGCCTCGGTGGGACAGGTTGTGACACAAAGGCCGCAGCCGATGCAACGGTCGGCATGAAACTCGATTTTTTCGTCCTTCATCTTAAAAGCCCCCACGGTGCAGCGCTTGGCGCAAATACCACAATGCGTGCAGAGGGCTTCGTCAAACAGGCAGGCATAATTACTTTTCACTGCCAGCGCCGGGGCCGGAAAAAGCTTGAGCGAAATCAGCATGCCACAGCAACAGGAACAACAGCAGCACATGGCTTCCACCTTTTGGGAATTCAAGATATGGATGACCAGGCCTTCCGCCTCGCTTTGCTTCAGGATGGCCAGGGCCTCATCGGTGCTGATGTAGCGCGCCATTCCGTTTTCCACGTAATAATCGGCGAAGGTTTCGAACTGCAGGCACGTCTCCGCGGGATGCGAGCAGGTCTTTCCATACAGGCGCACGGCTTTACGGCAAAAGCATTCGGCAACGGCAATGCGTGATTTCCTCTTGATGATGGCAACCGCGTCATCGTAAGGAGCGATTGGCTGGTCGGCAACGATTTCGGCATTGATGGGGATGGAACGCAGATGGGGTGTTTTCTGCCCGTGGAACGTAGCACCCAAACCGGTAAGATAATACTGGGAGATATCCTTCAGCAGCGGTTTACTCAAATTATTCAACTGGAACTCATAGATGCCGACAATGAAAGGAACCGGAAAATAGCAGATTGCCTCATCCTGCTTGACCCGGAAGATAAGACCCTTGCGGGCCATCCCTTCCAGCCTGGCCGCCATGTCCGCAACATCGGCCCCAATCCGCACGGCCATCTGATGAGCCGTTTCCGGCCTGGCCTCCATTTTCAGAAACAAGTCCGCATCTTCCTCACTGAAAAGCTGCCGAAGAATTTTGATCTCAACGCCGTTGGCCGTTGCCGGGTAACCGGTCGCCATCATTTCAAGCCTGTCGCGCAATCGTTCATAGGTATCGTTCATACTGTAAGAGTCCTTCTGTCTTCTGTTTGGCCATAGTGATCTGTCATTTATGTCCGTTCCTTATGTTTGAGTCGAGCAGACCGGTGTCTCCCGACTTTATAATTTGAAATTCGTCTTCTCCGGTTGCCGCCGGGTTTCCGGCGGTATCAAAGTAGTTCAAGCGTTTCTGTTTGTATTCAATCATGGTTCTCCCAATCAGTCAAATATTGAGTTCACGGCATTCCATTTGGCAGCATATCGTTAATGATTGGCAGAATGGTATTGCATACAAAAATAATTGAGGGTATATTCGGGAAACTTTTTTATAAATTGATCTCAACAAAAAGGTTTCAGAAGGATTAGCTACAGCTTTCGTTTAAGACCATATCACTAAACTTTGAAAATGACCCGAACCTATGCCGCTGAGCTGGAATGAAATTAAATCGCGCGCTCTTGCCTTTTCCAAAGAATGGCAACAGGAAAGCTCCGAGGATGCCGAAGCCAAATCCTTCTGGGATGGTTTCTTCAATGTATTCGGCATAACCCGCAAACGGGTGGCCAGCTTTGAAGAGCCGGTCAAGAAGCTTGGTGACAAGTACGGCTATATTGATCTGTTCTGGAAGGGCGTGCTGATTGTCGAGCACAAATCGCGCGGCAAAAGTCTCGACAAGGCGTATGACCAGGCCCTGGACTATTTCCCCGGATTCAAAGAGCGCGATCTGCCCAAGTATGTGGTCGTTTCCGACTTTGCCAGATTTCCGGCTTTATAATCTGGAAGAAAATGAGCAGCATGAATTTGAGCTGAAAGACCTGCACAAAAACGTCCATCTCTTTGGTTTTATTGCCGGATACCAGACTCATAAGATTCAGGAGCAGGACCCGGTCAACATCAAAGCCGCCGAACAGATGGGCAAGCTGCACGACCGGATGAAGGATGTCGGTTACAGCGGGCATCCGCTGGAACTGTACCTCGTGCGTTTGCTGTTTTGCCTCTTTGCCGAAGATACCGGCATTTTCGAGCGCCAGCAGTTTCAAGGAGTATATTGAAGAGCGCACCGGTGAAGACGGCTCCGACCTGGGCCATCACATCAGCACCTTGTTTCAGGTTCTCAATACGCCGCGCGCCAAACGTTTGACCAATCTCGACGAACAGCTTGCCGCCTTTCCCTATGTCAACGGCAAGCTCTTTGAAGAATTGCTGCCCACGGCGGGTTTGACGCCGCCATGCGGCAGGCCCTTCTGGATTGCTGTTCGCTGGACTGGAGTCGCATTTCGCCCGCCATTTTCGGTTCGCTTTTCCAGTCCATCATGGACAAGACAGGCGCGACGCAACCTTGGCGCGCATTACACCAGCGAAAAAAATATCCTCAAACTCATCAAGCCGCTTTTCCTGGATGACCTCTGGGAAGAATTTGAAAAAATCAAAACACAACAAAAATAAACTGTTCGAGTTCCATAAAAAACTGCGCCGGCTCAATTTTTTCGATCCCGCCTGCGGCTGCGGCAACTTTCTGGTCATCGCCTATCGCGAACTTCGGCTGCTGGAACTGGAAATATTGCGGGCCTCACGCACCAGCGAACAGTCGATTCTGGACGTGCATTCATCTAATCAAGCTTGAATGTCGATCAGTTTTTCGGCATCGAAATTGAAGAATTTCCCGCGCAAATCGCGCAGGTGGCCCTGTGGCTGATGGACCACCAGATGAACCTGCTGGTTTCGGAAGAATTCGGCCTTTACTTTGTCCGCATTCCCTTGCAAGACCAGCAGCCACGATTGTCTGCGGCAATGCGCTGCGAATTGACTGGAAAGACCGTCGTTCCCGCCGACGGCATGTCAGTTACATCATGGGCAATCCGCCGTTTGTGGGCGCAAAAGTTTCATGAATGATGAACAACGCAAAGATGTATGCTCTTGTTTTTCAGGCAATATGAAAAACGCCGGCTTGCTCTTGATTTCGTCGCTGCCTGGTATGTGAAGGCCGCCGACATGATGAAGAGCAACAAATCATTCGCTGCGCTTTTGTTTCGACCAATTCCATTACCCAAGGCGAACAAGTCGGCTGTCTTGTGGCGCTGGATGCTCGCAAAAGGCATGAAGATATTTTTTGCCCACCGGACTTTTCAGTGGAACAACGAAGCGCGGGGCAAGGCGGCCGTTCACTGCGTGATTATCGGCTTTGCCGTGAACCGATATTTCACCTAAATGGCTTTTTGAATATGAAGACATCAAAGGCGAACCGCATAAAATAAAAGCGCAAAATATCAATCCTTATTTGGTGGATGCGCTCAAATTTGTTTTGATCAATCGAAGACGACCTATTTGTTATGTCCCTGAAATTGGATTCGGCAATAAACCGATTGATGACGGCAATCTATCTTTTTACTGAAGAAGAAAAAAGATGATTTTCTTGAAAAAGAACCTCAGGCAGCGAAGTATTTCCGACGCTGGCTCGGGCGCCGGATGAATTTTTAAACGGATACCATCGTTATTGCCTTTGGTTTGGTGATTGTTCGCCTGCTGAATTGAAACTAATGCCAGAAGTAATGAAGAGAATCGAAGCCGTAAAAAAATTTCGGTTTATCCAGCAAAAGCATGCACCACACAAAAGCTGCCGAAACACCCACATCAGTTTTCATGTCAGAACATAGCCAGCATGAAGAATTATTTGGTCATTCCTAGTCTTTCATCTAGAACGAAGGTTTTATCTTCCTGTTGGCTTTATGAAATCCAAATACGTTCTTACCAGTGATCGTGTTTATATCTGTTGCAATGCATATCTTTATCATTTTGGTGTCTTATCTTCTCTATGCACAATGCTTGGTGCGTACTGTATGCGGTCGCTTCAAGAGCGATTATCGCTATTCAGCTGGCATCGTGTACAACAACTTCCCCTGGCCGGAAACCCAACCGACAAACAAAAGCAAGACATTGAAACCGCCGCCCAAGCCGTGCTGACGCCCGCGCCCAGTTTCCCGATCACGCCTGCCGATCTCTATGACCCCTCACCATGCCACCCGTTTTGCTCAAAGCCCATCAGAACTCGATCACGCTGTGGATGCCGCCTACGGCAAAACCAACTTTAAAACAGAAGCCGAACGTGTGGCGTTTTTATTTGAGTTGTATCAAAAATACACCAGCCTCTTCGCGCCCGAAAAACCCAAACGCCGCAAAAAAGGCTGAAATATTTTTGTCTGGTAATTTTTGTAATCTCAATCATTGCAGGAGGCAAATAAAATGAAAGTGCTATTGGTTAACGGCAGTCCGAACAAAAAAGGATGCACCTACACAGCCCTTTGTGAAGTGGAAAAGGAATTGAACAGGCAGGATATTGAAACGGAAATATTCCACATCGGCAAGAAACCCATCAGGGGATGCACGGCCTGCGCGAAATGTCTGGAGCTGGGAAAGTGCGTGTTTGACGATGATGTCGTCAACGTTGCGCTTGATAAAGCCGGTAAATCGGATGGTTTTATTTTCGGCTCTCCGGTTCACTATGCGGGAGCTTCCGGTTTTATAACGTCATTTCTGGATCGCTGTTTTTTCGCCGGAAGCGACCGGTTTGCCTACAAGCCGGGCGCGGCAATCGTCAGTTGCCGGCGGGCCGGCTCTACCGCGGCATTGGACCAGCTCAATAAATATTTTACCATCAGTAACATGCCGGTTGTTTCATCGCAATACTGGAATATGGTGCACGGCAACACGCCGGCAGAGGTCCTTCAGGATCTTGAAGGATTGCAGACCATGCGGGCGCTGGGCCGGAATATGGCATGGCTTTTAAAATCAATTCAAGCGGGCAAAAAAGCGGGAATTGCTCTGCCGGAAACGGAAGAGCGGATATGGACAAATTTCATCAGATAATTCTTACAATGTTGCGTCATTCTTCCGACGATGGCGAAAAGATATATTTTTTGAAAGCGAACCAGGAGAGGAAATCATGAGCATTACCGCTTCATGAAGAGAGATCCCTATGAATACCCGATTCGGACCCATAAGAGTGATACCGGGAGAAGATCGGTGCAGATTTCCCTATTGCACGTCTCTGTTTATTGATGATGAGGTTAAGGTTCTCATTGATCCGGGTGCAGGCTTAAAAACGCTCACTACCCTGAAGCAGGAAACGTCCATAGACCTGGTGATCAACACCCATTATCACTTTGATCACATCGCGTATAATTATCTTTTCGATCAAGCGCGGCTTCTCATCAATGAGAAGGAAGCTCCGTGTTTTCGGGAGAGAAAGAACCTGGGAGCTCTCCTGGGCATGGACGAGGTTTACGGCCCGGATTGGGTCGATGGATGGATCGCCAGGATTGCCGACCCGGCAACGGAACAGAGCCCGTTTTCCCCGCAGAACAGACACGAGTGGTGGATGTCCACAGCCAAGGTGGATGGAGAATACAGGTGGGGCGATGTCATGGATTTCGGCAAGACCAGGATGGAAGTCATTGGAACCCCCGGCCATTCGAAGGGTTTCAGCTGCATGAATTTCCCTGACCATGGGGTCATGTATGTCGCAGACATCGACCTGACATCTTTCGGACCGTGGTATGGAGGTTCTGACAGCGATATCGATCTCTTCATGGCATCGTGTGAGAAAATCAAAACGATTGATTGTGAATATTTCATAACAGGACATGAAAAGGGTGTTTTAAGCAGAAAAGATTTTCTGGCCGGCCTGGATAGGTTCATCGAAATCCTTGATAAGCGGGACAGGAAGATTCTTTCTGTCCTGCAAAGGCCGTTGTCATTGCAGGAGATTGTCGATCAAGGCCTTATCTACAGCCGTAAATACCATGTCGATGCATGGATCTACATGTGGGAATTCATCATGATCAAAAAACATGTCCGGAGACTGATCGACAGGGGGCGGATTATCGACTTGGGCAACAACTTTATCGGCGGAGGTCCTTATGTGTGATACCTGCGGGATCGGCCCGGAACTCACCGGCTCCGGCATCAGCATCTTTGGAAAGAACTCGGATCGGGAGGCTGACGAAACCCAGCTTGTTCTGTCCGTGCCGTCAAAAACCTATTCGTCAAAAGACGATCTGCAATGCACTTACATTGCCATTCCCCAGGTTGGCTCGACGTATGCCATGGTCCTTTCCAAACCTTTCTGGCTCTGGGGCGCGGAGATGGGCGTAAACGAAAAAGGCGTGGTCATCGGAAACGAAGCCTTATTCACCAAAGTCAAACCGGAAAAGGCTCCGGGGCTCATCGGCATGGATCTCTTAAGGTTGGCTCTGGAAAGAAGCGCCAACGCCGAAGAGTCGGCACAAATGATCATCGAGCTCTTGAAGAAGTACGGACAGGCGGGGCCCTGCGGATACCGCGACAAGAAGTTCACTTACATGAACTCGTTTATCATCATGGACAGACAAGGCATCATCAAACTGGAAACAGCGGGCAGAGATTATGCGCTTCAGCGCCTTGGCGGTTATGCCGTGATCTCCAACGGGATCACCATCGCCAAAAACTGGGATGCATCATCACTGGCAGCGGGTGCGGATTTCAGTAAATTCAGCGATCCTTTAATTACTTATTTTTCGGGAAGCGCTTTTCGCAAAGACCGCAACCAGGCTTCCATCCTCAAGGCAAAAGGCGCCATCGGCGCAACCGATGTCTTTGCCATGTTGAGGGACCACTTTGCCGACGCGCCGGCCAAGGGCTTCAACCGCGATGTGTGTATGCACGCATCCGACCCGCTGATTCGAAAGTCTCAGACAACAGGCTCCCTGGTTGTGGAATTGCACCCGAATGACCAGTTCAGAATATTTGTTGCCGGAGGGTCTGCTCCGTGCCTGACCGCGTTCAAACCATTTATACCCGCAGCGCCCATCCGGGATCTTAGCGTCGGGGCCGGTCATTATTCCGATCAATCATTCTGGTGGAGGCATGAGGCCTATCACATTAACGCGATCCTGCGCTATGAAATCGTCAGGCCCCTGGTTTCAAAATATATTCTGGACGGAGAATCTCAGTGGACGGCCCGCCTTCCCGCTCATGCCTGGAACAGCGCAGATCCGTTATTGACTGAAATTTCTTCCGGAGCATTCAGGGAATCGGACCGTCAGGAAAAAGCCATGGTTGAGCGGATGAAAGAAATCAAAAAGACTGCATCCAGTCTGTCCTCCTGGTTTTGGAAGCGTATGGCTCGCCGATCAGGAGTGCCCCTGGTATGATCTACCGGGGAGAAGGAATTCCGGGGTACAGGTCAACAGCTTGACAAGCCATTCCAACAAACCTATACTTTCTTCCCACGAAAGCAAGTTTCTATCAAATATCAAGAAAATGGAGGCACTGTGAATATTTACATCGATTATAACAAGCGCATCAAAAAGATACAGGAAGAAATGAAGAAGGCCGATCTCGATCTCTTCGTTGGCACGCGAACGGTAAGTTTAAGCTATGTGGCCGGCGCTTTCATTCCCTGGAGAAGCGCAGTGATCGTATCGAAAGACGGATACGCAGGTCTCATTACCATGCTGATCGATTGTGAGCGATTGAAGAATGAATCCTGGTTAAGCAATATTTCACCCTATGCTCCTCTGCCCGGTATGGATCTCATGGACCTCATCATACACTTCATCAAGCAGAATGGCGCAGAAAATGGAAGGATTGGCGTGGAGCTTGGCCATTCCCCTCGCGGGAACACGGGATATCTGTTCGCCACGGAATACGAATTATTAAAAAATGCACTGCCACAGGCAAAATTTGTCAACGCCCTCAACGTGGTGGACAGAGCCTCCTATATCAAAGAACCGGGCGAAATCAAGCTTATGCGTCAGGCAGCCGCCATGGCGGACGCCGCCATAGATTGTGTGAAGAGTTCAATAGACGTAGGCATGACTGAAACTCAAATAGCGGGCATCGGCGAAATGGAACTGCGCCGTCTCGGCAGTGAATATCACTGGGCGGTTACCGGATCATCGGAGATAGCATCCGGATACCGGGCAACCTATGGCATGAACGGGACGACCCAGCCCACCCAGAAAATAGTGCAGAGAGGTGAAAATATCATCGTGGACTTGCATCCGCTTTATCAGTTATATGCCTCGGATCTTGCCCACAATTTCATTTTAGGAAAGCCGTCTTCGGAACAAAGAAAACTTGCCGATGCTTATCTGGCGACAGCGGAAACGATTGTCCGGAATTTCAAGGCAGGGAACAAAGGTTGGCGATGTTCACAAGGCGGTAATGGATCAAGTGACTGAACTTGGTTATGCCCAGTACACGATCCCCTCTTTCGGTCACGGACTTGGAGTATTCGGTCATGAATGGTATCCGGCTATCATCAGCAACGATGAATTCCGCGATGTTGTTCTTGAGGAGAATGTTGTCGAAGTAGCATTCCTGGCCATGAGCGTTCCCGGGGTATGCGGCATGAGATTGGAATGCCCGGTTTTGGTTACGAAGGATGGCGGAGAAATGCTATGCAAAACGCCTTTGGAACTAACGGTGATTGATATTTAATAAATAGATCCATGCTTAATAGATGCGCAAGGCGGTGCTGATGACGGTAAGGATTCCCGAAAAAATAATCGATTTCCATGTCCATTTATTCCCGGATAAGCTTTTTGACGCGCTCTGGAATTCCTTTGTTAAAAATTATAACTGGAACATCATTCATCAACATTATTACAGGGAGTGCATCACGCGTCTGAGGCAAGCAGGCGTCGGTGTCATTGTGTATTCCAACTATGCCCACCGTGCCGGCATCGCTGAAGGACTAAACCGGTGGAACATAAAAATCCTTCAGGAATATGACGACCTTTACTGCTTCGCAGCGTATCACCCGGACGATGATCATGCACTGGAAATGGCGGAGCGGCTTCTCGAAAATCCGAAGATCCTCGGTTTCAAACTCCAACTCCTTGTCCAGAATTTTTATCCGTGCGACGAGCGGCTCTTCCCCCTGTACGAGATGATCATTCGAAAAAATAAACACCTATTGTTTCACACAGGCACAGGACCCGTGGGAAATAAATATGTCGGTCTTGAACCTTTCATGAAGGTGCTCGAAAAATTCCCGGAACTGCCCGCCACGGTTGCCCACATGGGGGCGCATGAATACGCCGGTTTCATCGGACTCCTGGACCGGTATCCGGGATTGTACCTGGATACCGCCTTCTGTTTTTTGCCGCCGCCGTATGAAGGATATAACCTGGGCCCCGATTATCTTGAAAAATATAAATCAAGAATTTTATATGGATCGGATTATCCTAACCTGATAACGCCACGGGAGGCGGAGGTTGAAAACCTCCTGAAAATGGATCTCTCGCAGGAATTTTACGATAAAATTTTTCATGATAACGGCATTGCACTGATCCGTTCCCTGACGGATAAAAATATATTAGATTTTTCCAGGAACCAATAAAGGACATGTTTTCCAGCCCTCGATTTCCTTGACATACAAAACCGCTTCTCATATACTTCCGCCCGTTAAAAAGGAGTTCTTGTTCGATACGGACAGACATGATTGAAGCATTGGGCTTGTCTCCTGTTAAAAGGAGCAAGTACAAATATAAAAATAGTAACAGGAGGAATGAATTTTGAGTAAATTTCAAAAAATGTACAAGGAAAAACTGCGTACAGCAGAAGAAGCTGTAAGCATAGTCAAATCAGGTGACTGGATTGACTACGCCATGTTCAATGGCAAGCCGGTTGTATGCGACAGGGCGCTGGGGGCTCGTAAAGACGAATTGAAGGATATCAAGATTATGGCAGCGGTTACGATACCTCCGATTCCGGAAGTGGTAGCCAAAGATCCCAAAGGTGAAGTTTTCACCTATAACGACCAACACTTTAGCCTTCTTACCCGCATCATGCAGCAGCAGTGCGGCGGTGTTTTTTATCAACCAACCCTTTACGGTGAATCGGAACTTTACATGCGGTACGCTGAGAATGATCCGACTAAAATAGGCACTAACCTGCGCGATGTTTTCTTTTGTCAGGTTACTCCAATGGATAAGGACGGTTATTTTAACTGGGGGCTTCACAATTCTTGCTGTTATTTGCAAGCCACCACAGCCAAAGCTTGCATCGTAGAAGTAAACGAGAACATCCCCTATGCCTACGGTGGGAATATGGAAAGAATTCATATTTCCCAGGTCACCTCCGTGGTGGAAGGCGAAAATACACCGCTGGCTGAACTGCCCGAAGTTACGCCCACAGACGTTGACAGGAAAATAGCCACCCATGTGTTGGAACACCTGAAAGACGGCGACTGCCTGCAATTAGGGATCGGTGGAATGCCCAACATTCTTGGTAAGATGATCAGTGAAACTGATCTTAAAGACCTGGGGGGCTGGACCGAGATGCTGGTCGATGCTTACCGGGACATGTACGAATCCGGTAGAATGACCGGCAAGTATAAGAAATTTGACATGGGCAAAATAAACTACACCTTCGCACTGGGCAACAAAAAACTTTATGACTGGATGGACCATAATCCCGCGATCGCATCCTGCAGTGTAGGTTATGTGAATCACCCCACCCAACTATGCCAGATCGATAACCTGGTCTCCATCAACCAGGCTTTGCAGGTAGATCTTTACGGCCAGGTTAATGCTGAGAGCTCCGGATTCAAGCAAGTCTCCGGAAATGGCGGTATGTCGGACTTTGTGCTCGGTGCCTTCTGGTCCAAAGGCGGACGCAGTTTCATTTGCCTGCCGTCAACCCATACCAACAAAGATGGCTCAGTTATGTCCAGGATCGTTCCGAATTTTGATATCGGCTCCATTACCACCATCACCCGCCAGATGGTTAACTACGTTGTAACCGAGTATGGCTGCATATCCTTGAAAACCTGTCCAACCTGGTATCGCGCGGAAAAACTGATATCCATTGCCCATCCCGATTTCAGGGATGACCTCATCAAGGCAGCCGAGGAAAGAAAGATCTGGAGACACTCCAACAAAAAATAGGCTGGCATTCCAGAAGAAGCTTCTACGATTACCGGAAACCACCGGCCCAGCCGGTGGTTTCTTTTTGGCGGAAGCAAGGGTTATGCGGAAGTAAATAATGGATAATCAGAAAAGCCCTGACCTTTCTTACGAAAAGGTTCAGGGCTTCAATGGAACCGGTATTTACAAATTCTACAGACGGCTAGAATTTCACTTTGGGTGCGGCTTTCGCCGCTTCCTCCACTTTGAAGAAGGTTGCTTCTTTAAAACCGAACATACCGGCAACAAAGTTTGCCGGGAAAGTTCGAATGGCCTGGTTATATATTTTCACCGCGTCATTGTATCTCATTCTTTCCACGGCAATCCGATTTTCTGTTCCGGCCAGTTCATCCTGCAGTTTCAGGAAATTCTGATTTGATTTCAAATCAGGATACCGCTCAACCACCACCATCAACCGGCTGAGCGCGCCGGATAATTCATTATTGGCCGCGATCTTATCGGGAACCGTTCCGGCCCCGCCAACTTTAGAACGGGCATTGGTCACTTCCACCAGAACATCTTTTTCCTGCTTGGCGTAACCCTTAACCGTTTCCACCAGGTTGGGTATCAAGTCGTAGCGTCGCTGCAACTGATTTTCCACCTGGGACCAGGCCGCCTTGATTCCGACATCCATTTGCACAAATCGATTGTAGTTGCCTGCAAACATTGAATATAAAGCAATAGCCAGAACAGCAATTACTGCTACCACAATGATAATTTTCTTCCCTGTTGTCATTTTTCTCCCCTCCATTATGTTAAATTATTATAAACTATCAATGATGTGACATGCCTTTTCTACTTCCTGCAAATACTTTTTAAACAAATCGATCACTTCCTTGCCGGAAAGCTTGTCCGTGCCTTGTTTGATTTCGAAGCAGAGCTTAAACACGGCTGCGTCAATTGTAAAGACCTTATTCATCTCTTCGATGACTTCACGTTTGTCCCGGGGCACCCTGGCCTGCTTTAAATAAAGCATGGCATTAAAGATTGCAACAAGTGCCATCAATGATTTACGGATCAGTTCCCTAACTGGACGCTCCGAACCCGCGGATTCCAGGTATCCTTCCCGAAGAAGAATGATTTTAGATTTGAGTTCTCGTTCAATTTGCGCACGCAGATCTTCAGGCTTAAAGTTCAGCGGCTCAAGAACATTTTCGCCATGGATCAAAACATAATTGTATTTCATGCTGAGAAATTCGATCGGATAAGAATCCAGAGAAGAGGCAATAAATTGTTTTGTTATCACCAGCGGCACAGCGACATTGCGTTTTCTCCAGTTCTTCACCAGGGCAAATCCGTCTTCCAGCCGGTTGATGCCTTCCGGCGTTAAAATAACCAGAATATTGATATCCGATTTGCCCTTCACATAAGAACCGCTGGCCGCGCTGCCATAAAGTATCAGTGAAATTAAATCTTTCCCGAACACCTGGAGGTAGTCCTGTGTCAAGGGAACGAAAATGTCTTGAGGTTGATCCGGTATTTTTGCCATGTTAATCCACCCTGAAAATTGATTAATAATCACCACCTGCTCCGCCGCCGCCACTCATGCCGCCGCCGAAACCGCCAAATCCGCCGCCGAAACCGCCTCCACCACCGCCCCGACCGCTGCTGGAAACCAGCATGAGCAAAATCCAGGGCAGCATCGCGCGGCCTTGTCTGGTTCCCAAAAGTACGGCCGCGGCAATTAAGAAGATGATGATCCCGACAACATTAAAGCCTTTATTTTCCGGACGGACATTAGTCCGGTAAGGGCCGGCAACACCCGTCAGCTGAACACCCGCGTCTTTTGCGATATAGGCGCCGCAGGCCAGCATCCCATTATAGAGAGCCTTGCCCGTCTCGCCTGCTTTAAGATGAGGCACCACGTATTTATCCCGTATTTCGCCAACTAAGCCATCGGGTAAAACTCCTTCAACACCATAGCCGATTTCAATGCGGATTTTACGTTCTTTGACGGCAATAAATATCAAGACGCCCTTGTCTTCTCCTTTTTTACCAATCCCCCAGGCCTTATACAAACCATTGACATAGAGATTGATCTCTTCTGTTGGTCCAAGCTCCGGGACAGTGACCACGTAAATCGCCGCGCCTGTTTTCTGCAAAATTTCATGTGCCAGTGATTCCATTTTGGCGCTGTTGTCCGGATCGATCACATTGGCGAAATCATTGACAGCCGTCCCTTTGGGAGAAGGATAGTTTTCCGCCGCCAATGCCGCACCGGCCATAAGAACAAATAAAATGGCCATCCACAAGACAAGGTGTATTTTGAATCGGGCCGGTAAATCGTAATTTTGTTTATTTTTCACAAACTGCTCATGATTTATTTTTTCGTTTTGTGGCCGGGACTATTGCTTAAAGCCCCGGCCCTGTCAAGGCGG
Organism: uncultured delta proteobacterium; assembly: GCA_963726395.1. Lineage (GTDB taxonomy): Bacteria > Desulfobacterota > Syntrophia > Syntrophales > Smithellaceae > UBA8904. The sequence goes on along the minus strand of CAVSCG010000038.1, from coordinate 86,662 downwards.
AAATATAAGCATGAGATAATGCTTGCGCAAGAGGACATCAAATATTAATAATATGAATTAGGATCTGTGAGATCATAGAAAAATACCATATTTGGGGGTTGTTCAAAAATGTTCAGATGCAAGGCGCGCAAAAAACCGAACCGCGAGGCATATATAGATATACGTTGAGCGGTGCGGTTTGCAGCGCAACGCCGCAGATGAGCGTTTTTCAACAGCCCCTCTGTTTGTAATATTTGTAACTTATGACGCCAAAAATAATTCTCATTCATCCACCTGTCGCGAAACCCTCTGAACCGCCGGCAGGAATTGCCAAATTGTCGTCCTGCCTGCAAGCAAACGGCGTTTCACATCAGGTGATCGACGCCAATCTGGAAGGCATTTTTTATCTGATGCGCGCTACCGCACGGGCCGACGCACCTTCGGGTCGCTGGAACGTTCGTGCATGCAAAAACCTGGAAGCCAACCTGGAAGCCCTGCAAAACATCAGCACCTTCAGCAATCAAAGCCGTTACTCCCGAGCCGTGCTGGACGTCAACCAAGTCCTAAATATAGCCGGGAAACCCTACGGTGTTAATCTGTCCTTGTCCGACTATGCAGACAGCAAACGATCCCCGGTGAAAAGCAGCGACTTGATCCAGGCCGCTGAAACCCCTGAAGCCAACGCTTTTTATCCATACTTTTTCGGACGTCTGACGCAAGCGCTGGCAGACTCACCGGAATTTATCGGCTTTTCACTTAATTTTTTAAGCCAGGCGCTTTGTACCATGGCCATGATTGGCTTCGTTAAAAAAATCCACCCCCGGCAGAAAATTATTTTGGGCGGATCCCTGACAACATCCTGGGTTCAAATAACCGGCCGGACGGATCTTTTTCCCGGCCTTGTTGACAAAATCGTGGCCGGCGAAGGAGAAGAAAAATTACTGACGCTCTTGGGAATAACAAATAGCCAGGGCAGTGCCTCAACGGATTATCATCTTCTGATGGAAAATCGTTATCTTTCTCCCGGTTTTATTCTGCCATACAGCGCGGCGCGCGGCTGTTGGTGGCGAAAGTGTGCGTTTTGCCCGGAGAAAGCCGAGGGTAATCCCTATCTGCCTCTGTCCTCCGCCGTCGTTACAGAAGAATTGCAAACGCTGACAGAGCAGACAAAGCCATCATTGATTCACCTTCTGGATAGCTCCATTGCCCCGGCGCTGTTAAAGGCACTGACGGAACGACCACCGGGTGCTCCCTGGTACGGCTTTACCCGTGTCACCCAACATTTAACGGATGAGGATTTTTGCCGGGCATTGAAATCCGGCGGCTGCGTAATGTTGAAACTCGGCATCGAGTCCGGCGATCAAGCCGTTCTCGACCGTTTGAATAAAGGCATTGACCTTAACGAAGCCTCGGATGCGCTCAGGTCTCTGAAAAAGGCTGGTATTGCCACTTATTGTTATTTTTTATTCGGCACACCGCCGGAAACTGAAGTAAGAGCCGAAAAGACGCTAGATTTTGTGAGCCGGCATTCCGACTGCATCGACTTTCTGAATCTGGCCCTTTTTAATTTACCAGCAGGAAGTCCGGAGGCGAAAAGCCTCGCCACGCATGATTTTTATGAAGGCGATTTATCATTATATAAAAGCTTCCATCATCCCGGCGGCTGGCAGCGCCCGGATGTTCGTAATTTTCTTGAAAAAACATTCAAGAAGCATCCGGCCATTGCATCCATCGTAAAACGCACGCCGGAATTTTTCACGTCCAACCATGCGCCTTTTTTTACTTTTCAAAATAAATAATTTCACTCTATTGACAACGTCTAGATGTTGTGGTTAATGGCACTCATCATACTACATGTAGTGCTTTTTTTAGTTAACAAACCTCTTACATACTCAAGGAGTTCAGCCCCATGGAAAAAAAGACTTACACCCCTATCGTCCCGGAATTAACGAAAAACGCTATTACCGTTCTGGAGCGGCGCTATCTGAAGCGCGATAAAGAGGGGAAGGTGCTGGAGACTCCTGTTCAAATGTTCCGGCGCGTGGCGGATACCATTGCCGCCGCCGATAAAAAGTTTGATGAAAAAGCTGATGCTACATTGATCGCGGAAGAATTTTACCGGATGATGACCCAGTTGGAATTTCTGCCTAACTCCCCTACGCTTATGAACGCCGGGCGTGAACTGGGGCAGTTGTCCGCCTGCTTTGTCCTGCCGGTGGGTGATTCCATGGAAGAAATATTCGACGCTGTTAAGTTCACGGCTCTGATTCACAAGTCCGGCGGCGGCACCGGATTTTCTTTTTCCCGTCTGCGCCCGGCCAACGATGTCGTTTTAACCACCACCGGCATTTCCAGCGGACCGATTTCTTTCATGCGTGTTTTCGACGTGGCCACGGAAACAATCAAGCAGGGCGGAACCAGGCGGGGCGCCAACATGGGCATTCTGCGCGTCGATCATCCGGACATCATGAATTTCATTATGTGCAAGGCGGACAAAAAGCAGCTCAATAACTTCAACATTTCCGTGGGACTGACCGAAGCCTTCATGAAGGCTGTGGAGAAAGATGAAAATTACGACTTGATCAATCCCCGCGACGGACAGGTTTCCGGAACCCTCAACGCCCGCAAGGTTTTTAACCGGATTATCACGCAAGCCTGGGAAAACGGTGAACCGGGCATTGTATTTCTGGATCGGCTCAACCGCGACAATCCGACGCCCCATGTCGGAACAATCGAATCCACCAATCCCTGCGGAGAACAGCCGCTCCTGCCTTATGAATCGTGCAACCTCGGCTCTATCAACCTGAGTAAAATGGTTCAGGATGTCCAGGTTAACTGGAAACGGCTGGGTGAAGTTATTCATCTGGCCGTGCATTTTCTGGATAATGTCGTGGAGGTCAATAACTATCCTCTGCCCCAGATCGCCCAGATGACGCTGGGCAACCGCAAAATCGGACTGGGTGTCATGGGCTGGGCGGACATGCTGATCGGACTGGGCGTTCCCTACAACACCGAAGAAGCCATCGAACTGGCGCAAGAAGTCATGGGATTCATCAATAAAGAGGGACACGCCGCATCACAGGCGCTGGCCAAATCCCGCGGCGCATTTCCAAATTTCAAGGGGTCCGTCTATGATCAAAAAGGCGAACCGCCGATGCGAAACGCCACCGTCACAACCATCGCGCCCACTGGAACGATTTCGATTATGGCCAATTCCTCTTCCGGCGTGGAACCGCTCTTTGCCGTATCTTACGTCCGGCAGGTGATGGACAACGACATCCTGGTGGAAGTTCATCCCTGGTTTGAAGCCATCGCCAAGGAAAGAGGATTCTACACGCAGGAACTTATGCAGCGGATTGCCGAACACGGCACGCTTCACAATATGGACGAAATTCCGGAGGATATTCGCAATCTGTTTGTCACCGCGCACGATATCTCACCGGATGTGCACATCCGGATGCAGGCCGCTTTTCAGAAACACACCGACAACGCGGTCAGTAAAACGGTTAACTTCACCAATGGGGCCACCATTGCCGATGTGGCCCGCGTCTATGAGCTGGCCTATCAGCTCGACTGCAAGGGCGTCACGATTTACCGCGACGGCTCCCGCGACCAGCAGGTGCTGAGTGTCGGGAAAAAACAGGAAGCCGATCAGCCCGCGGGCCTTGATAAAGACAAATCGGCGACCAAGCGCGAACGACCAAAAATCCTTAAAGGCTGGACCTATCAGATGCAAACCGGCTGCGGGCCGCTTTATGTGACGGTTAACGAGGATGCCACAGGTTTATTTGAACTCTTCACCACGATGGGAAAGGCCGGGGGATGCGCCGCATCCCAGAGCGAAGCTATCGGACGCATGGTGTCGCTGGCGTGGCGCAGCGGGCTTCAGGCGCGTCAGGTCATCAAACAGCTGCAGGGCATTTCCTGTCACTCGCCATCCGGCTTCGGTGAAAACAAGATCCTGTCCTGCGCCGACGCGGTGGCTAAAGCGATTCAAGCTCATGTGGAGGCTAACGGCGGCAAGGTGCAGCATGAAAAACGCGCCTTCCGCAAAGGCGCCTGCCCGGACTGCGGCGGCATTGTCGAGCACGAAGGCGGCTGCATGGTCTGCCGAATCTGCGGCTACAGCGAGTGCGCTTAAGCAATTAGGGCTTCAACACACGCATTATTTAGTTTTGGCGAACTTTGATCGCCTGTTTTATATAATTTCTTTTGACTGAGATCACCGGCACGGGAAAATCGAACCAATCCTTAATCGCCATGTCCGTGCCGATGCCATGCATAAAGTTATAAACCGCTTTATTCAAACCCTGCGCAAAAACCTGATGCGCAGCGCCGCTATGATCAACGTGCACGAGATCATTATTGGCAAACCCGCCGACAGGACGATCTGATATCGTACAAGAATATTTCTGCGGATTTTTCCCCACATCGCTATGAGCTGTGGCGGTAAACACATGCCAGAAAGCGGATTGGATCAGCCCCTCGTGAAAGAACTGACGGACGATCTCCAGGGCATCGATGGTTTCCTGCCGGGTTTGTGTCGGGAAGCCATACATCAGATACGCATGCACCATGATGCCGGCCTTGCTGAAATTGTCGCACACTTGCGCCGCCTGACGAATGGTTACCCCTTTATTCATTAATTTCAAAAGCCGGTCCGAGGCCGCTTCCAGTCCACCGGTTACGGCAATGCAGCCGGACGTTGCCAACAACCGGCAGAGGTCTTCGGTAAAGGCTTTTTCAAAGCGGATATTGGTCCACCAGGAAATCCCGATTTTTCTTCTCAGCAATTCTTTGGCCACCTCTTTAAGGACTGCCGGCGGCGCAGCCTCGTCCACAAAATGAAAACCACGGTGTCCTGTTTGAGCAATCACCTGCTCGATCCGGTCCACCAGGACGGAGGCCGGGGCGCTCTCATATCGTTTGATATAGGGAAGCGTGGTGTCGCAGAAGGAGCATTGATGCCAGTAGCAGCCATGAGCAATGGTAAGCTTGTTCCAGCATCCATCGCTCCACAAGCGGTGCATGGGATTGGCCATTTCAATCAGAGAAAGGTATTTGTCCAGAAGGAGGTCGGAATAATCCGGGCAGCCGGTCTCGGCATGAGAAAAATCAGGCTCCCTACCATCATGGATATACCGTACTTCATCGTTAATCCGGATAAACGTTCTGATAAGTTCATCCTGCTTTTTATCCCCCTGCAGAAACTGAAGGATGCTTAAGAAAGGACGTTCGCCATCGTCCAGGGTAATGAAGTCCACATAATTAAAAATCGCCGGTTCTGACAAATTCCGAAGTTCCGTATTAACAAATCCGCCGCCGGCAATGATTTTAATGTGGGGAAAATACTTTTTAATAAATTGAGCGCATTTTAATCCCGCATAGAGATTTCCGGGAAAGGGCAGGGTGATCCCCACAACATCGGGGCGAACCTGTTCAATATGATCCTTGAGCAATTCCAGCAACCGGACTTCAAGAATATTTTCCGGCTGCTTTAAGGCATGCTCTATCGGCGCAAAAAAATGCGCGGACATTCCCAGCTTCTCCGCATACCGGCTGAAACCAAAATAGGGGGTTACCGCGTCTTTGATGAGATCGCCGACATCCTCAATATACAGTGTTGCCAGAAACCGGGCTTTATCATTCACCCCGATGTTCCCAAAGGCCCATTCCAGATCAGGCATAGAATCAAAACGGGAAGCCCTCGGCAAAAATGTTTCGTTGCAGATAAGCGGGGCCAGCGTATTATCCCGGTACTGTAAGAAGCTCATGACCTGGTCTATGGTCTGTAGATAGTTTGCTTCATTCTTGAGAATGTGACGGGAATTTTGGGAAATCTTCTTGCCGATATCTTTGATTGAGTCAAAGAGTTCTTGAAAACCTTCCCGGGAAAAAATGGTATTGATCAGTTCAATACCGAGGTCAACCTGAAATACGTCATAGCCTTGTGTTTTCAAAAAACCCTTTAAATAAGGCGTTGCCGGATACGGGGTATTGAGCTGGGTAAAAGGTGGTGTGATGAGAAGTGTTTTCATAGGCAATGAATGTCAGCTTTTGGCGCAATAACTTAGAATTTTAAGGGCGTCCCCATCTCCATACAGGACACACAGCCGGCCTGCGTGCCCTGATACCCTGACCCCCTACCTAAAGGGGGCGCGCGGGCAGGCAGGAATGACCGAGGTGGACTGGTGTAAATGGGGACGGTTGACCCTATCCCAGCATTGCAAAATCTTTAAGAACGTCTCTTCTCTTTTTGTGCTGGAGTTTTTTTACCGCTTTGGCTTCGATCTGACGGATTCTTTCACGGGTAACGCCCATCATATTACCTACTTCTTCCAGCGTAAATGGTCCATAGTTACAGGCAACCCATGTGCAGTTCAAGAATGATTCGTTTTTCAGTCGCCACTCACAAGTCGTGTCAATGCAGATTGCATCAATTAAAATACTGTTTTTCTTACATTTATAAATATTGATCATGAAGATAACTCCTCAATTATATATTTTGCATTACGGATCATTACGTATTACGTCCAATAAAATAGACTAAAATACGCACATCGGAGGTATCTTGTAATTCTTTCATCGTGTTGCTCATCATCAATATCAAGAGACATGTCACAGATCAATGCCCCTCAAGTAAGACCCTAGAGTTTCCGAACATTCTCGGCAGCAGGACCCTTGGCACCTTGAACAACATCGAAACTGACACGGTCGCCTTCTGCCAGCGATTTAAACCCTTCTCCCTGTATTGCGGAATGATGGACGAACAGGTCCTTGCCACCTTCCTGCTCGATAAAACCAAATCCCTTTGTGTCGTTAAACCATTTAACTTTTCCTTCGGGCATTTTTATTCTCCTTTTTTGGGTTTATTCAATATTGGCGCTAACAACAGATGCCATTTGCATCATATCAATCGTCTGACCTTCTTGTAATTTTGTTAAATCAGTTAATTTGCCGGTCTTGCTGGTGGTTCTGGTATTGTTGAATATTTTAATTAATTTGGCATCAGCCACAATATTCTTGCCGGCATTTTCCGGCTTACCATTGATTGTTCTGGTTTGTAGTTTGTTGGCCTTAATGTAATCCCACAACTTTTTGGTTATCTCCGTACGGGGAAGTGAGCCGACGCCCAGGAATGCCGCTAAGTCCACTTTCAATTTTACCGGTTTATTTAATCCTTTTTTTTCTGCCATGTTTATAAACTCCGTTCTTTAAATTTTTTTTATTTATTTGATTACTATTGCGGGAGTGTATAAGAATTTTCTTCTTGTATGTCAACAAAATAGACCGCCCATGAGGGGACACCCCGTTAGCCTATTTCTTTTTGGTTGGAGCCTTCTTCTCCTTTGCCCGAAGCTTCAGGCTCTGCTTCCGCCTTCTCCTTTTGCGGTCCAGTTTCTTTGTCCGTTCGATCTTGTGCTGACTCATAATGCCTCCTTAATATTCCATAAACTCATCAAAGCCATTGTTCCATTTCCCAAAATGGACTGAGGTCTCTCCTGATCATTAGACACGCGGTATGGTTTCCTTTCTTTATCCAGTAATCGCATAATAAGCAGCAAATCTATTTGGGGGCGGATCGTTTATGCCGTGCCGTTGGCGATGTCCGCCACCGGGCTCGATTCGATTGCATTTGAGTCTTCAGTCGGTTCGCTCGATTTTATTTTAGCCTTGTTCTGCTTGGCTGATAGAAGGTGTCAATCGTGAATCCTAATCGAAAGTGAGGATGTCGGTGGACATTACTGTCAGCAACGGGATAAGGGCATTTTGTCCATAAAACCAAACGTATCATGAATTAAAGCAGGTTCATTTTAATCCCGCTGTTGCGGGACGAGCGTTAATTCTCCGCAGCTTGCTGTGAGGTGGTTGATTAAAAAACTTTGTTTACTTTTAATCAATATCCTGAATACTGCACTAATACCAAGTCGCATTCTTTGGCTAACTTTGTTGGCTGCGTTGTCGGCTTCCTCGACGTATAACTACTAATACGCCTGCGGTGCCTCCGCCTTGCCGTCGCGTTATCCTTTGAATGCAACTTGGTATTCAATAAAAATGCCGAGGACTGCTTTTTGAAAAAAACATCACTAATACTGGTATCCATACACATTAAGGATTCGCCCCAGGCTGTCCCTCTCGCTGCGGCATCCCTTAAAGCGCAGCTTGATTCTGTTCCTTCCATCAGCCAGCGGCTGGGTGTATCCTTCAAGGATTACACTGTCGATCACTCTGCCGATTTCATAACAGAAGACCTTTGCAAAAATATTCCGGACATGATCGGCTTCTCGACCTACCTCTGGAACAGGCAACTTGTAGTGGATGCCTGCCGGAGCATCAAAGGGAAGTTCCCGGATGTAAAAATCTTTGCCGGCGGCGCGGAGGCAACAGCACTTCCATTACTGCTGCTCGATTGCGCACCCTTTGACTTTGTCATTAAAGGCGAAGGTGAGATCGTCCTCACGGAAGTCATGAACCGCGTGCTGAAAGGCGAAACACTGGAAGACATACCCGGGGTCTTTGTTAAAGGGGCAAAGCTTAAGACGGGGAAAGACCAGCAACCCGTTATGGATCTTGATTCCCTGCCCTCGCCATATCTCACCGGGACACTTGATCCCCGCGGATATTCCGGTCTGTTATGGGAACTTTCTCGCGGCTGTCCTTTTAAATGCGGTTTCTGTTTCGAATCACGGGGTCTGGCGGGTGTGAGGCAGATCTCTCTGGATACGCATCCGGAAAGAACTGGAACTCTTTGAAGAAAAAAAAGTGAATCAGGTCTTTGTCCTGGACCCGACGTTCAACTGCGATATAAAACGCGCAAAAAAAATTCTGCGCATGACTCTGAAAACAGCGCCGCTGATTCATTTTACGTTTGAGATCAGAGCGGAATTTATCGACAGCGAAATCGCCTCGCTCTTTGCCGGAATCAACTGCAGCCTCCAGATTGGACTTCAGAGCGCTCATCCCGAAGTCCTCGCCTATGTCAACAGAACCATCGACACCGTTAAATTCGCTAAAAAGATATCGCTGCTGAACTCGGCAGGCGCTATTTTCGGGCTGGACCTTATTTACGGGCTCCCGGGCGACACACCCGAGAGATTTCAAGAAAGCCTCAATTATGCCCTCCGTCTGCAACCAAACCATCTCGATATTTTTCCCCTGGCAGTTCTGCCGGGGACGGCGCTTTATGATCAGGCGGAATCCTTTTGCCTAAACTTTCTTAAAGATGCTCCTTACACCCTGATCTCCTCGCCGGGTTTTTCCGAAGCAGGAATGGCCCAAGCCGAAGGTCTGAAAAATGCCTGTGAAATTTTTTATAACCGCGGGGGTGCCGCGGGCTGGATGTTCATGGCCCTGGAGACCCTCGATATTGATCCCTCTGCCTTTCTTTCAGATTTTGCGTTGCATTTATCATCATGCGAGGAGCCGCTGATGCTTACAAAAGAGGAGATTATGGTTATGCAATCCTCTTTCGTCAAGGAGCAGTTTATCAGGTATAACAGAAAAAACCTCTTCCTGGTCATGGAGGATATCATCACCATTCACGGTGCGCTGAATCGGTCGCTCTACGCCGGGCCGCTCGTGACGGCATGGGAGAGCGAGTTTAATGATGAAACCGTGTTTGGTTTATCACCCGGAACGATTTTGCTTTCATTAAAATATGATTTCAATGATCTCATGACCGTGGGCAAACTGACCTTTGCAGAGTTCCTTGATCACTATCATCAGCAGAAAACATACCTGGTTGTTTATAATTGCGGCGGCGCTGTTAAAACCGTGATCATCGATCACACATTGAGTAGGCTGCTTACCTCATTGACAGGGATCGAAACACTTCGGCGGGTCTGCAAAAAGGAAAATCTAAAATCCCGAAAAGAGATTGATGAATTTCTTGAATTTGCAGTTAAGGAACAGCTAATCCATCCGATGTAAGCGGCGTGGCAATGAATACAATTCTTTGCTATATTCGTTTTTAATTGGAGGGGAAACAAGACAGACTCTATGATGACCGATCTACAAGACAATATATGCAAGAGAGACTGGCTGGCTACTGTTGCTTTAGGTGGCTTTGATACGAATAAAACGGAGAAACATCCATGATACGGAAAATAGTAATCCGATCAGCCATTATCCTCTTTGTCCTATGCCCCTTCCTGTTGACAGAGGCCTACGCCCAATCCTGCGAAAAGGTCGTCCGGGACGTGAATGTGAGGCTTTCGCCAAAAATCGATGAGCAGGAACTGATCGAGATTATCCGCACTCTGAACCGCACGAACAACAAAAAACTTCCAGCCAAGTTCGTGAAAAAACAGGAGGCCCGGACACGGGGATGGAAGCCCGGCAAGGATCTGTGGTCCGTGAGCGCCTTTCGAGATTCCAGCATCGGCGGCGACCGGTTCCGTAACCTGGAGGGACGGCTGCCCGATCAAAAATGGCGCGAGGCGGATCTGGACTATAAAGGCGGACACCGGGGCGGCAAACGCCTTGTCTTTTCCCGGGACGGTGTGCGATTTGTAACCGTGGATCACTACAAAATCTTTACGGAGGTGCCTCCATGCCGATAAAACGATGCGCGTTAAACGGTCACGCAATACGTTCGCTCAATGATCTCTTTGATCAGCTCTCAAGCCGACTCTCACTGCCTGCGCATTTCGGCCGCAATCTTGACGCCCTCTGGGATGTTCTTTCCACGGATGTTGAAGGTCCGTTTAAAATCGTTTGGAAGCACAGCGATGATTCAAAGAAGTCAATGGGCAGGGATTTTGACCGGGCCGTGAAGCTTTTTAAGGAATTGGAAGAAGAACGGGACGATTTCAAACTGGAGATCGAGCCGTAATCAGCTTAAGCCCTAAGCAAAACAGGACACGGCTTGTTATCCGCAACGGCAAACCGGGCCCTGTTCAAGAGATTACGGCACTTTCATTTCAAACTTTGGTAAATGACATTCATTGTTTTTGGATTTCGGCTACGATTTCTTTGCAGATCTTTGCGACCTGTCTCTCAGTCATAATCACAAACTCTCCTCCTAATTGCCGGCTGGATAATCTGTCGTAGCTAAGCTCGCCGATTTGCTTACCCGACTGTAGGTCGATAAAACGAATCTTCACATCAACCCAGGCATCGTCGGTACTAACGCCAGTCGTGAATCTTGTGCTTACCGAAACCCAACTATAATCGTTTATGTAAACTTCCACCAGCGTGCCAGGTTCTTTGGGGATTATCATATCACCATCTTTAATGGTCAGTTGGCGTCCGGCGGCAACAACTTTTTGTTTCATCGCTTTATGCCACAAACTTTTATAACCAGTCCAGTCTTTCATTTCGATGGCAACTTTGCTGCCTGTGACGTTTAAAACGACGGGCAATGGTTGAGATTTTGTCCCAACTGCAGCACAACTTGTGAGTAAGGTCGCCAATAGTGTGAGGAATAGCACATACAGTTTAATTTTCATTTTTCACCTCGCTATAATATTTTAATAATACATTGCTTATTGATGGTTGAACTATAAGAAGTTCAGCCTTGTATGTCAATGAAATATTGACCACAATAAAAAAGGCGGATGTTTCCACCCGCCCCGGCCCTGGTATTGCCATTACTCTTTGATCTTTTTATCTATATGGACATAGAATCATAGCAGTTGTGATGTCCGCCACCCAGTTCTATTCGGCTGTAGCTGAGTCTTCGTTCGGTTTGCTCGACTTTATATTAGCCTTACTCTGCTTAGCTATCCGGCGTTTTTAAGCCTTATCCATTTGTTTCTGCTGTCTTGCTTTTTCTTTCGCGTTTTTCCCAAAGTTGTACATGGGTTTTCCCATTTTTTAATGCCTGTTTGCCTTTCTTTCAGGTGTTACTGAACAGATTGTAAATAGAAAGGCACTCCAGCAAACTGAGTTGATGGAGTGCCTTTTCTGTTAACATGATTTGATTACAGTGCTTTCACATTGACTGCCGACGGGCCTTTGGGTCCCTGCTCGATATCGAAACTGACGCTCTGCGCCTTCCTGCAGTGTCTTGAAGCCGCTGGCCTGAATCGCGCTGAAGTGAACAAATACGTCCCCGCCTTCAGCATTCTCGATGAACCCGAAACCTTTGCCTTCATTGAACCATTTTACTTTACCTTCTGACATAGCTCTAATCCTCCTTTCATAAATTTTCAAAAGTCGAATCAGCACGATGACAGAAATAAAAAAAGCCACCAAGACTCTAAAGTACCTGGTAGCTAACCTATGTGCTTCAAAATGTCTAAATCCAACTCTTTCCTTCGCATCTTTATTTCTAAATATCCGAAGTTGACCGGACACTACGGCAATAGCGCATAATAGTCAAGCTTTATTTGCATAGATAACGTTTTAGGCTACCAAACAGCCTGGAAGATAAAGATATCATAGCTAAAACGAATACCGTCATTTTTTCATAAAATGATAGTGAGAGCCGAAACGTTCAAACGCCGCCTGATCAAGCGCTTCCTGATGTGAAGGGTTCGCGACGCTGATGATCAGCCGAGCCCTTTCCTGCAGGGATCGGCCGTAAAGGTTCACCGCGCCGAATTCCGTAACCAGCCAGTGCGCATGCGCGCGTGTTGTCACCACGCCCGCGCCGGGCAATAATATGGGAGCAATTTTGCTCATCCCCTTGTCCGTCACCGACGGCATGGCGATAATCGCCTTACCGCCCCGAGATCGGGAGGCACCGTAAAAAAAGTCAATCTGTCCGCCCACGCCGGAATAAAATTGAGTACCCAGCGAGTCGGCGCAGATCTGGCCGGTCAGATCAATTTGCAGTGCCGAGTTGATGGCTGTAACCCTCGGGTTTCGGGCAATAATAAACGGATCGTTCGTATAGCCCACATCCATCATCAGCACTTGCTCATTCTGATGCGTGTAATCATATAATTGTTTGGAACCCAGGAGAAAAGTCGCCACCATCTTTCCCTGGTCAATCAACTTATCCGCGCCGTTGATCACACCTTTTTCCACAAGCCCAATCACACCGTCGGCAAACATTTCCGTATGAATCCCCAGATTTTTGTGCCCGGCCAGCTGATTAAGCACCGCGTTGGGAATCGCGCCGATTCCCAACTGCAAGGTGGCGCCGTCATCGATGAGTGCTGCGCAATGTCTGCCGATAGCCGCCTCTGTCGCGTCGGGCTTTGCAAAGTGGACTGTTTCCAGAGGCGTGTCGTCTTCTACAAAAATATCAATTTTATCGATTGAAATGAGCGCATCGCCGAATGTGCGTGGAACATTCGGATTGATGACCGCGAGAACCGTTTCAGCGACTTCCATGGCAGCCAGCGTCGCATCCACCGATGTGCCCAGGGACACCGTGCCTTGCTCATCCGGCGGGCAAACCTGCAGCATGGCCACATGGCACGACAGATAACCCTCGCGATAAAGACGCTGGGTTTCGCCTAAGAACACCGGAATATAATCGGCATAGCCCTGCTGGGTGTGCCGGCGAACATTCGGGCCGACGAAAAAAGAATTCAGTTGGAAAATGCCTTCAAACTCCGGATCGGCGTAAGGCGCCGGGCCTTCCGTATGCAGATGATGAATATGAACGTTGTCCAATTCACCCGCGCGTCCGCGCCGGCACATGGCGGCAACCAGACATTGCGGGGAACTGGCCACACTGCTCAGATGGATATGATCGCCTGATTTAATGACCCTAACCGCTTCATCAGGCGTAACCGTTTTGAATTGACTCATTCTCATAAGTTAAATTAGGTTACCTTTCCCTGTGGTTGATCAGTCTTTAAGGAATTCGCGGATATCGATGGACAGTTGATCGGCTTTTTCCAGATGAATTGCATGGCCGCAGTTTTCGTAAATGATCATTTTCGCCTTCGGCAGTTTTTGCCGGAAATCATCCGCCAGGGGAATCGGGAAAATCGGATCATCCTTTCCTAAAATGATCATCGTGGGCTGCGAAATATTTTGCGCCCGATGATTATTGTCAAAAGCGTTGCAGGCGGTAAACTGCCGCAGAAAAGCATGCAAAGGCTGAGGATTTTTCATCCGCAAACCAACGGCCTGATTGATAATATCGGGATGTCTTTCAGCAAAACCCGTTGCAGTCATCAGCGTCAAGTCCGTCCGATAGACCTGTTCGGGTGTTTTACCGGCTATGGCTGCGGCTACTTTATCCCAGAAGGGTTTACCCAATCCCAGAGATCGTGTACCGCCCATACCGGTCGCAACCAGAATCAGGCGATTAACCACTTCGGGATTAGATAAAGCAATTTCCTGGGAAATAAAACCGCCCATCGACAATCCCACGACATGGGCTTTTGCAATACCCAGTGATTGAAGCAGCCCCACTGCATCAGAGGCCATCATGGCGATGCTGTATTTTTCATCCGGCTGGTCGCTTCGACCAATGCCCCGGTTATCCAACGCGATCACTCGAAAGTCTTTGGATAACTCCCGAATCTGCGCGAACCACAAATCCATCGGGAAAGCCAGACCGTTGATGAGAATCAGCGGCTCGCCCTTTCCCTGCTCTTCGTAGTAAATTTTGATTCCGTTGACGGTTGAATGCGGCATCAGAGAACCTATCGCTTCATAGGAATATGAATTGAGAAAAATAGCCCCCGCAGCAATCCGCGGGGGCTATCAGAACAAAAAATTTAAACGGCTTCGATGGCTATCGCCATGCCCTGACCGCCGCCGATACAAAGGGAGGCAAGCCCTAATTTAACATTGCGGCGTTTCATCTCATTGGCCAGCGCCAAAACAATACGCGCGCCGGAACAACCAACCGGATGGCCAATGGAAATGGCCGAGCCGTTGACATTGGTGATGTCCCAGGGGATATTCAATTCACGCAGACAGGAAATGGCCTGAGAGGCAAACGCTTCGTTGAGTTCAAACAGGCCGTAATCTTTAATCGTCGTGCCGGTGATCCTCAGCAGTTTGCGAACTGCCGGAACGGGACCCAGACCCATGTAAGCGGGATCAACGCCGCCTGACGCGTAGCCTTTAATTCTCGCCAGAGGTTTCAGTCCCATTTGTTTGGCTTTGTCTTCGCTCATAATCAGCAGAGCGGCCGCCGCGTCGTTGATGCCGGAGGCGTTGCCGGCCGTGACCGTGCCGTCCTTCTTGAACGCTGTGTTCAGTTTTGCCAGCTTTTCCATGCTGGTATCCATGGGACGTTCATCCGTATCGAAAATAATCGGATTGCCCTTCTTTTGCGGAATCGTAACGGGAACAATTTCATTTTTCAGGATGCCGTTTTTTATGGCATTACGGGCGCGGGTGTGGCTCTCCACGCTCAGCTTATCCTGCTCTTCGCGGGAGATGTTATAGCGCGCGGCGATGTTTTCGGCGGTAATGCCCATGTGGTAGCCGTAGAAGATTTCATACAGAGCGTCAAAAACCATCAGGTCAACGGTTTTACCGAAAGGCATATCCATACGGTGACCCCAGCGGGCCTTGGGCAGGCCGATCGGAACATCACTCATGTTTTCCATGCCGCCGGCGATGACAACTTCGCTGTCGCCCGCCTTGATGCTGGCCGCGGCCAGCGCGATAGCCTTCATACCGGAAGCACAAACTTTATTGATGGTGAATGCAGTGGTTTCCTTAGGCAAGCCCGCACGGATCATGGCCTGGCGTCCGGAATTCTGTCCCTGACCCGCTCCGATGACGTTGCCCATAATGACTTCATCGACGGCGATTTCCTTGAGATTGTCTGCCCACTTGTAATACTGCTGTTCGATGGAGCAAAGTCCTTCGTTCTTTGCCGTATCCGGCGCGTCATCCTTGGCGTGCGCCGGTAACACCGGTTTGAAACCGGCCTTGATTAAAGCCTCACGAATGACGAGCGCTCCCAAATCTTTGGCGGAAACGTCTTTCAGGGAACCGCCGAAGGCTCCAACCGCGGTGCGCACGCCGCTTACAATGACTGCATTTGACATAATACTGCTACCTCCCTTGATATGATTGATATTGCTTATGTCATTTCCATGACATTTTGATATTCAAAAGTCCGTGACCATTAACGAATGTATTAAATTGGCGGGGAGTATTTCATAATTGAAACGTTAAGGCAAGAATGATTTGCTACGGATCGATTTCTTATTTTGTCACGGCCGCTACACGGTCCACATCAGTCTGCGCTAAATTAAAGCGCAAAGCAAATACATCAACATCGTAAGACCTCGTGATTTTGATCTTTGATTTTTCAAAGACTTTCAGCATGGCTTCATTGCGTGGCAGGACATAGGCAATAAACCATTTGATCCCCCGGTCGCGCGCGATTTTAATTAAATAGTTAAATAGGAAGGTGGCAACCCCTTTTCCTTGAAATTCCTCATCAACAATGAACGCAACCTCATAAGCGTCGGTTTTTTTATCATACGCATAACGCGCCTCCGCGATGATTCTTTCATTACGGCCTTTTTCCGCGATAGCGACCACGGACAGAATATCTTCATAATCAATGCTGACGTATTTTTGCATTTCCTTGTGGGGCATGACGGGCTTGGAGGCAAAATAACGGAAATATTTCGATTCGTCGGAAAAATTGTAAAACAGGCGGCGCATCATATCTTCATCGGATGTTTTAATCGGACGGATTTTGATTTCCAGGCCTTCTTTCAGGGATTTGCGCGTTTCCAACAGGGCCGGGTAGTGGGCCGCGTGGCGGGCCACATATATTTGATCCGCGTAAACATAATTATGCGCTTTGGCCTGGTTGAGCAGGTCTTCGCGATGATCGGGATGAGCGATGTCAATCATGGCCAGCGCTCTCTCGCGGATGGACTTGCCAAACAGATTGGCCACGCCGTATTCGGTAACAATATATTTAACCACCCCCAGTGTGCTGTGGGGATTTTCGACGTCACAGTCATGCTTGATGACGATGTTGCTGCGGCCCTGCTTGTCCACGGAATTGAGCGCTACAATCGCTTTGCCTTTTTTGGAAATGGTCGCGGCCATGGCGAAGCCCAGTTTACTTTCATAACCGGTGATAAGATTGTCGCCGGAATGGAAGATAACCGATTCGCCGGAGATATCGATTTTTTTGACGTTCACGATGCCGATAAGACTTTGAATCCGCCGCACAACAAAGGGATTGCTCAGACGGGCGATCGGATAAAACTCGAAAATAGGATTCCGATCGACATATTCATACAAGGCACGACTGCCGTAGCAATAACTCGCTGTGATGAGACCCCCGTTATAACGACTGCGGTCCAGCGAAATCGCGCCAGAGTTGATCAGATCAATCGCCCAGTCGGAAACCACATGCGTCACAATGCCTAAATTTTTTTTATTTTTTAAATGATCGGCCACGGCATTAAAAATTCTGCCTACATGCAGTCCGACCGTTGCTCCATCTTCAATCAGGTTGGATATATTCCAGCCGATTCGATCCACAATCTCGTCGTAGGGTTTGTTTTTCCGCTCGATCAGAGGGAAATCGCTTTCGACAATATAATCGATGCTGCTGATGTGAAGGGACGTCTCGCCATGGGTTACCGGCATGTTCGGATTGATCTCCGCAATCGTAAGCGACGCCTGCTTGATGACGATATTGGCCACATCCACCGCCACACCCAGCGACATGAAGCCCTTATCGTCGGGCACCGACGTCTGAATGATTGCAACATCCACCGCCACCGCGCCGCTTAAAAAAATATAAGGCAGCTCCATCAGGTTGGCGGGAATAAAATCGACTTTGCCTTCGGCGATTTCTTTGCCGATGCTTTCACCTATATTGAATGTCTTTAATCGATATTGCCGATACTCGCTTGGAGACGTAAGATATTTCCCCAGCGTAATAAGCTGAATGATTTCCAAATCACGGATATTTTTCGCGTCGGACGCGGCAATGGCCGTGAGGGCCTTCCCGGGAGCAGCCACACCGCTTGAGACGAAAATTTTCTGTCCGGGTTTTAACTTTTCCAGCAACTGATCCGTGCTGATCACCTTGGCGCGGTAGTCTATTTCGGGCCGGATAGTTCTCTTTTTCATAAGCAATCCTTAAAGACCTGTGCAGGTGGCCAATCAAAAAATGGCGACGTTTAAAAATAGATAGCATAAACACCTGAAAAAATCTGCTATAACTTCATGCTGGGAAAAAGCCCGCGGGCACGCAACGGTTACGTTTACGCCATGGATACTATCTCTTCAGCATAATCCTGAATCCACGACGGTGCAAGCTTTTGCGGTGCACATGACGGGATTGAGATCCACCGACTCGACGATATCCTGCAAATCCATCATCAACCTGGAGAAATTGACGATTGTTTTTTTGAGCGCATTCATATTGATGGGTTCGGCGCCGCGATAACCGGTGAGGAGTTTTCGCGCCACCAGTTCATTAATCATGTGGTCGGCATCTCGTGTTTTAAGCGGGGCCATCCTCAGGGAAACATCCTTGTAGATCTCGACACCCACGCCGCCCATGCCGAGAAGAATCATCGGGCCGAATTGCAAATCGTTTTTGGCGCCGATGATCAACTCCAGACCTTTTACCATTTCCGCGATCAGCATGCCGACGAAGCCGTCGAGTTTGCGAAACCGATCCAGGGTCTGGATCAGCGTTTGATCATCCTTGATGCCGACCACCACGCCTTTGACGTCGGATTTGTGAACAATCGCGGGCGATACAATTTTAGCAACCACCGGATAGCCGATCTTGCCGGCTATCGTCACGGCCTGATCGTTGGAAATGGCGACATCGTATTTCGGTGTTTTAAAGCCGTAGAGGGAGAAAATTTCTTGCGCGTCCGGCTCCAGCACCCATCCCCACTTTTTTGATTTATCGATGATCTCTTTGATCTCTTTTTTCAGCATGGTTGCCTCCTCGCTAAAGCTTTGGCCATGAGTACAGCGCCTTCAATGGAAGGCGACACGGGAATGCCGTTGAGTTCAAAGCCTTCGATGAGCATGGTATATTTTTCCACCTGAGGCACATACGCGATAAACGGCTTATTGAATTGCTTGCTCACGGAGCTTAATTTGACACCGATATCCAGAGTGATGCCCGGAATGTAGGGCAGTAGCAAAATGATGACGCAGTCAACTTCATTTGACGCTCCCATCACTTTGGCACAGGCGACAAAATCCTCATCAACGGAGCTGCCGGTTAGATCAGCGGGATTGCCGAGCGCCGCAATGGAACGAATGCTTTCCGTCAGATTATTTTTTACCTCTGTTTTTGTTTGTTCAGATAACTCCGGAACTTTCAAACCGGCAATCATACAGGCGTCCACCGCCATAGCACCGTGGCCGCCGCTGCCGGTGATGATGCCGATCTTGCCTTCAATCGGTTTGGTGTAAGAGCTTAAGACTTCACAAAACGAAACCAGTTCACTTTCATTGGCCGCTTCGATGATGTTATGCTGCGCGACCGCTGCGGTAAAACTGGCGTAATCGCCGGCCAGCGATGCCGTATGACTGGATACGGCGCGGTTTCCGGCGGCTGTTTTTCCGGACTTCATCAAAATGACGGGTTTGGTTGAGCAATCCGCCGCAAGCACAAATTCCCGGCCTTCGCCCATCCCGAAACCCTCAATGTAATAGGCAATCACTTTTGTGGCCGGGTCATGCGTCAGATAGGCGAGCAATTCTTTTTCCTTGATAAAAGCTTTATTCCCGATGCTGATGGCTTTGGCCAGGCCGACACCCTGCTGGGCGAATTTGATCATGTGATCCACCAGAATGCCGCCGCTCTGGCTGACAAATGTTACGCCGCCGGCGTCCGGTTTGATCATGCGTTCAATGGGCAGAAAAAATGTATCCACTCGAAAAGGAACATAAACACCCAGACAATTGGGGCCAATGAACGGGAATTTGGCTTCTTTGGCCATGCTCACCATGCGGTCCTGTAAATCCCTGCGCCCGCCTTCAGTAAAACCGCCGGAAATAACGGCGGCAGATTTTACACCCGCTTTGATGCAATCGGCCATCACATCCGGCACCAGTTCCGCGCGCGTAGCGATCACGGCCAAATCAATCTTTCGGGGAATATCGGCAACATTCGGATAAATTGTTTCGCTGTGCAGTTTGCCACCCTTCGGATTAACGGCGTAAACCTCCACCGGATAACGAAGATGGTTCTTGGCAAAAATAACATTGGCGGGGTGACGGTCGTTGCTTGACGAAATACCGATGACCGCCATGGTTTTCGGTTCAAACAAGGGTTTCAGATCCATCAAGACCTCCATCATACAATCGTTAATGCAATTGTCTTAAATCATCATCCACCGTTAAAACACGGCAGGGTGGATCTCCTTTAATCATCATAAAATTGATTTGCCGGCCGGTGATGCCGCCTGATCCGCGGTGCGAAAAAAAAGCATCCTGGCGGCATACGGTGCAGATACCTGCTGCTTGAATGTTGGTGTCGGGAATACCGCAATCAAGAATCTGGCGACGGTTGGCTTCCACCAGGTCGAGCATCCATCTGTCTTTTCGCTTTCCCGGAAATAAAAAATCTTCAGCGTTTTTCTGGCGGCGAAAAGCATCCGCAGTGGATAAGTCGACTTCATAGCAGCACGGACCGATGGAGGGGCCAATCGCGGCCAGTAAATCCTGGGGCTGCGAATCATATGAATTTTGCATCAGGCGGACAACTTTAGCACTGATGCCAAGAGCGGACCCGCGCCATCCCGCGTGGACGGCGGCAATAACTTTTTTTATCCGATCCACAATAAAGACCGGCACACAATCCGCCGTCTTGATGCAAATAGCCAAGTTCGTTCGGGTGGTGACAATGGCGTCGTAGTTTAACGCCTCGCGCGACGTGAAATAATCGCCATAAGGCTTGATGACAAAAATGTTATCGCCATGAACCTGATTGAGAACCAGGAAATTCTCCATAGGGATCTTAAACACCGCGGAGAGCTTGTCCCAGTTGGCCAGAACGCGGAACTCCTCATCGCCTTCTTGGAAACTCATATTAAGGCTCTTATAATCATCCTGCGAGACACCGCCGATTCGTGTGCAGAAAGCATGCACCAGAAAATCGCATTCGCTCAGTAATGGCGCCTGCAAATATTCGATAGCATTTTTTTTAGACGGTGGAAACATGGCTATCCTTTTAGCTTATCCTGCCAGGCTTGTAAACCGGATTCCCCTGCGTAGCCCGGCGCGGATGCGCGAAACAGCGCGCGCAAATTCTCCAAGTCTTCCGGAAGCGGGGCTGAAAAGACGACTCTTTCGCCGCTTTGCGGATGGATAAACGAAAGCTGCGCCGCATGTAGCGCCTGTCGCTGTAACGATTTAATCTCCGCCTTCAGTGCTACGTTCTTTATGGTTTGCAATTTAGACGCATTGCCGTAAACCGTATCTCCGATGACGGGATAACCCCGCTCGGACAAATGAACGCGAATCTGATGCGTCCGTCCGGTTTTGATTTCAATATCAAGCAGCGTTGCCATGCCGTAACGTTCGCGAACTTTCCAGAGCGTGAGAGCGTCCTTGCCATGCCGGCTTTTCGTGGACATCTTCTTGCGGTCCACCGAATGACGCCCCACGGGTAAAACGATTTCACCGCTTTGGCCTTTGACGTCGCCCCAGACCAGCGCGATATATTTTTTGTGTACGTCATGCTTTTCAAACTGCGCCGAAAGCTTGCGGTGCGCCTCATCGGATTTAGCGGCCACGATCAATCCGGATGTTTCTTTGTCCAGCCGGTGCACAATCCCCGGCCGCAGCACCCCGCCGATGCCTGACAGATCATGGCAATGGAAAAGGAGCGCATTGACAAGGGTGTTATCCGGATTACCGGGCGCGGGATGCACCACCATGCCCGCTGTTTTATTAATCACGATAATGGATGCGTCTTCGATAAACGATATTTACAGGGATGTCCTGCGGGATGGCGACGGCATCGATGGCCGGCTCGAGGTGAAGGCTAACAACATCATCGGCTTTCAGGTGCTGGCTTACTTTCGGCTCTTTTTCATTGACTAATACATCACCTTCTTCGATGGCGTTTTTAATCTGCGAACGGGAAAATGATTCATCCGCCTGCGCAAGAAAGACATCCAGACGCAGCCCGGCCTGTGATGGACTTACGGTAAAGGACAGGTCTCTGGTTATCGGAACGTCATCCATCACGTCGGGACTCCCGTGCAATTTTTATGAAACGTTGGTTGATTTTAAGCCATCCAGAATAAAGCCAAATTCATCTTCGGCCACTGTGCGCAAATCGAGGAGGATCTCATCCTGATCGACGCGGACGATAACCGGCACCGTGGCACTGCGGAGTTTTGCTTCCATCCGGCTGGCCGACATTTTTGCATGTTGGACGGCGACAACGATTGTGGGAATGTCTTCAGTCGGCAGCGACCCGCCGCCGGCGGCTGCTTTTGCCTCTTTGAGCTCATAGGTCAAATGGGGAATGTTGGCGCGTTTGAGTTTTTGGATCAGCTTGCGCGCCCGCTTCTTGACGTCGCTTTGCGGCTCGGTCAGCGCTTTAAGAGAACGCAATGTCCGGGGAGCGGCGTCCGGCGCCAGATAGTGTATGAGCGTTGCTTCCAGCGCGGCCAGTGTGAACTTGTCAATGCGCAGCGCCCGATTGAGCGGATTTTTCTTGATTCGGGCCACGATATCTTTTTTGCCGACAATGATACCCGCCTGCGGGCCGCCCAGAAGCTTGTCGCCGCTGAATGTCACGACATCAACACCGGAGGCCAGCACTTCTCGTACGGTTGGTTCATGCTGTAAGCCGTGAGCCGCAAGATCAATCAGGCAGCCGCTGCCCAGATCGTCGAAAACCGGAATACCGTGCTGCTTACCCAACACGACGAGCGGCGTCAATTCCGCCTCTTCGGTAAATCCGATAATCCGGTAATTGCTGGTGTGGACTTTTAAAATCACGCCGGTATTCGGGCCGATGGCTTTTTCATAATCGCTAAGGCGTGTGCGGTTGGTTGTTCCCACTTCGCGCAGAACGGAATTGCTTTTGATCATAACGTCCGGAATGCGAAACTCGCCGCCGATTTCGATCAGTTCACCGCGCGAGACAATCGCCTCTTTACGTTCCGCCAGTGTGTTAAGCACCAGTAATACGGCCGCAGCGTTGTTGTTGACAATCAGGGCATCTTCTGCGCCGGTGAGCGCGCAGATCAACCGGCTCACGTGGTCGTAACGCAGGCCGCGTTCGCCGCGATCCAGGTTAAACTCCAGATTGGAATAGCCGCGTCCCACCTCCAGAATTCTATCGAGGGCTTCGGGACACAGAGGCGCGCGTCCCAAATTGGTATGCAAAATGACACCGGTCGCGTTGACCAGCCGTTTTAATTGGTAACGATACAGGTCATCGATGATCCCCTCCACGCTGCGTGCGGCCGACGCCGCATCTGAAGAAAGCGCCGGCAATTGTTTGTCGGAAGCGGTCAGAATACGATCCCGCAGTTTCTGCACAACGTCGCGGCAGGCTTCTCGGACGATTTCCCGTGACGCTTTTGCATAGATGTCTTGTTTTTCCAGAAGCAGAATCACCTCGTCAATTTTCGGGAGATGCCGCAACAAATCTTTTCTCTTGTCATCCATAATTCTCTCCGTCTTCCGTGAAGTCACCCTAATCCGACTTTTTTGCGGCAATAATCGCGAAAATTGTTTACTGCGATAAAAAATTCCCGCATCATGATCACCCACAAATAGCGTCCACGCGGCGTCAAATGCAGGTTGGGCGAAAAATAGCGAAACGATCCGGCCAGTGTGAAGGCGGCCATTTCCTTCCATAAAGTTTTAAAATATTTACCCGCGTATTTTTTCTCCAGGTCATTGACATTCATTCTCGTGCTGAACAACTTCATCAGGAAATCGTAGCGCATCTGGTCGGGCACATCGAATTTGCGCGCGGCAGAAAGCGGCAGCTTGCCCTTCGTAAGATCGGCGATATATTGTTCAATATCAAAGGTATTAGCATAGCATATGCCGTTTAAGAAACCGATGGCGCCGCTGCCCAAACCGGCGTACTCGTCAAAATCAACAACGTATTCGTCTATCAGCGATTGGGTGGCCTTCTTCCTGGAAAAGCACCAGGCCGAGGACGAATCATAATCTGCCTCCAAGCGTCGGAGGATCATCTTGAAAAATTTCTTTTCCCGACGGAAATTGACTTCGCCCAGCGTTTCCTGCATCAAGCGCTGGGTCAGCGTCGAAACCATTAAAGGATAGAAGGTGATTTGCTCCATGTTCAGTTTCAGCAAGATGGCCAGATCGGCCTCCAGCATGGCTTCAGTCTGTTCGGGAAAATTAAAAATCATGTCGGCGTTAACCGTGTCAAACGATCCCATGGTTCTGCTGAGACGTTCGGCGATTGCTTTGCCCGAACCGTATTTATCATAGCGGGCTATTTTTTTAAGCAGGTCATCATCGAAGGTCTGCACTCCGACAGAAAGCCGATTAACACCCGCGTGTTTCAAAATGGGGATATTGACATCGGTCAAATGATTCGGATTGGTTTCCACCGAAATAGAGGTGATGGGAAACATCTCTCGGGCCAGCCTCAGCGTCTCCGATAATTCATCTATCAAAACGGTCGGCGTGCCGCCTCCGACATAAATGCCGGAAAAGCGGTAGCCTCTCTGGCGATAAAGAGCCATTTCACGGCGCAGGGCGACATGATATTTTTGGGCGAGGGTTTCGTCCAGGCGAATGCGGTGAAAAGAACAGTAAGGACAAAGTTCTTCGCAAAAAGGAATATGCATATAAAGGAGGCGCGGCTTTTCATCGGCACAGGGCGACAAGTCCGGCAGGATACCGTCTTCAAAATTCAGGGCGCGGGCAAACTGTTTCCGGGCTGCCTGGGTAACTATTTGATTAATCACAACTCATTTCCGATCTTTCATCTTATTCAATAATCATGGCTTATACGTTTAACAAAAGATGAAAGGAATTTGCAAGCTTCGTTTACTTGAAATAACACCCGATAGGTGTTATAGGCCAAAGAAAAATGAGTAAACCGGTGAAAGATATGGCCCCTAAAAGAGTCTTAACCCTTTGGAATGATGAAGGTGTCAACGATGCTGATACGTCCGTTCTGAGAAAAAAGTCGGTTGAATTTAAAACACCACTGGAGAAAGAAGCGCAAGCAGAAATTAAGGCGCTGATGGATTCATTTACCTGTCGCGATGACGCCTCGGGTCTTGCCGGACCGCAAATCGGCATCAACAAAAGAATGATTATTTTCCGCAATAAACCCATGAAGAATAAGGTAAAGAAAAAGATGAGCCCAGATGACTATGACGTGCTGGTCAATCCGCGTATTACCCAGGCGCGCGGTGAAAAATTAACAGCGGCGGAAGGATGCCTCTCCTGCCCGGACATTCAAATTGAAGTCAGCCGCTTTCCCGAAATAAAAGTCCGCGCCTTGAACGAAAAAGGCGAAAAAATCAGCAAGCGATATTTGGACTATACCGCCCGGGTTGTGCAGCATGAAATCGATCATCTCGACGGCACGCTCATCGTGGATTATGAGGGTAGTCTTTACTATCCGAAAAACAAGCAGGCTTTAATTGATAAACTTTTTAAATAGTCAGTCGTCCGTTTAGGACCGGGTATCCTCCATGAAAAGAACACCTTTATATGAAAAACATATTGGACTGAAGGCTAAAATGATCGATTTTGGCGGTTGGGCCATGCCCGTACAATATACGAATGTGATCGAGGAACATCAAACGACCCGCACGAGCGCGACGCTTTTCGACATTTGCCACATGGGAGAAATTGAAGTTCAAGGTGCGCAGGCGCTTCATCTTCTCCAGTTTTCTCTGACCCGCGACCTCGCCTGGCAAAAAACCGGTCAGGTCAAGCTCTCCGCTTTGCTCAACGATCAAGGCGGCATCATCGATGATTTAACCGTGTATAAAATGGCTGAAGATTTCTACATGCTGGTAACCAACGCCACAACCCGCGAACCTGATTTTCTGCGAATCCAATCCATCCTCGAAGATAAAAAATTCGACTGCACACTTTCGGATATCAGTGACAAAACCGGCAAGCTGGATTTACAAGGACCGCGCGCCGAATCGATCTTGCAGACCCTGACGGACACGGATTTGAAAAGCATCCGTTTCTACTCTTTTGTCGCGTCGGAGGTGGCGGGTACACAGGCGATCATTTCCCGCAGTGGCTATACCGGTGAAGACGGATTTGAAATTTATGCCGAAGCCTGCAAAATTGGGGATATCTGGGACAAGGTGATGGCGGCCGGCACTGCGTTCGGTTTAAAACCGGCGGGACTGGGCGCCCGGGATACCTTGCGCCTGGAGTCGGGAATGATGCTTAACGGCCAGGATATAACCGAAGCTGTAAGCCCGCTGGAAGTGCCCTACAGCTGGCTGGTGGACTGGCATAAGGATTTTGCAGGCAAACCAGCTCTGGCGGCTATTCGAGACCAGGGCATTCAGGAAAAACTGGTCGGATTTGTCATGACCGGACGCGGCATTGCGCGTCATGGCTATAAGGTCATGAATGGAACCAGAGAAATAGGCCTGGTTACATCCGGCACATTTTCCCCGACCTTAAATAAAGCCATCGGCCTGGCCTTTGTTGATGTTGAGTTTAGCGCGCCGGATACGGAAATAACCCTTGCAATTCGTGATAGCCTCAGCCCGGCAAAAGTAGTTAAGCTCCCTTTTTATAAAAGACAAAAATAATTCACTAAGGAGAATCGTGATGCCAAAATCAAATCCCACCGATAGATTATATTCCAAGGATCATGAATGGGTCAAAGACAATGGCGATGGCACGGCTGTGGTCGGCATCACCGATTACGCTCAGGAAATGCTGACGGATATTGTGTTTGTGGAACTGCCCCCTATCGGCAAAAAAGTCGCGCAGGGCGAGCCGATGGCCGTCGTTGAATCGGTGAAATCCGTATCTGATGTTTATGCGCCCGTCAGTGGCGAAGTCATCGACGTCAATAAAACGCTGGAAGAGACGCCGGAACTTCTCAACCAGGACGCCTTCGGCGAAGGCTGGATAGCAAAATTAAGACTGGGAAATACCGCCGAACTAAAATCACTGCTTAACGCTGCCGATTATGACAATCTGATCAAAGAGGAAAAACACTAAAAATGGATTATTGCCCCCACACGTCTGATGATATCGCTCAAATGCAGGCGGCAATCGGCGTAGGAAGCATTGAAGAACTGTTTGCCGATATCCCACAAAAATTTCGTTTAAAACAAATGCCCGACATGCCGGCTTCTTTATCCGAGCAGGAGACGCTCGGACTGATGCAGGCCATCAGCCTGAAAAACAGGACGCCGCGCATGACGCTCACCGGCGCGGGCGCTTATGCGCATTTCATCCCGGCGGTTGTCGGCCACATCGTAGGACGCGCCGAATTCTATACCGCCTATACGCCCTACCAGGCGGAAATCAGCCAGGGTATCTTACAGGCGATTTACGAATACCAGACCATGATCGCCCATCTCACCGGCACCGAGATTGCAAACGCCTCCATGTATGACGGCGCCTCCGCAATGGCGGAAGCGGCGGTGTTGTGCGGCAAGATGTCCAATCGTTCCAGGATGGTCATTGCCCGGTCGGTCCATCCTCAGTATCGACAGGTTTTACAGACCTATTGCTGGGCTAACGGCTATACCCTAAACGAAATATCTGCTTTGCCGTCCGGCCAGTTGAATTTAGCCGCACTGAAAAAAACACTGGATGACAGCGTCGCGGCGGTTATCGTACAAAGCCCGAATTTTTTCGGATGCATTGAAGACATCACACCCATTGCGGATGCCGCTCATCAATGCGGCGCATTGCTGATTGCCGGATTTACCGACGGCACGTCGTTGGGCATTCTGCAACCGGCGGGTGCCTGCGGGGCGGATTTTGTTGTGGGAGAGGGACAGAGCTTCGGCAATCCGCTCAATTACGGCGGACCTTATCTGGGGATTTTCGCCGCGCGCGAAAAATTTCTGCGCCGCATTCCGGGACGGCTCGCCGGCGCGACGGTCGATCAAAACGGCAAGCGCGGTTTTGTGCTGACCCTGCAAACACGCGAGCAACATATCCGCCGGGAAAAGGCCACGTCCAACATCTGCTCCAACGAAGCGCTCTGCGCGCTCGCAGCCGGCGTCTATCTGGCCGCATTGGGTAAGAATCTGCGCAAACTTGCCGCGCTCAATATTTACAAAACGCAATATTTGAAAAACAGACTTTTACAACTTGAGGGTTGGCAGGACGTATTTTCCGCCCCCGTCTATAACGAATTTGCCTTGCGCTGCCCCAATGCCCACACCGTCAACGAGAAGCTGCGGGCGAAAGAAATCATCGGCGCTTATGATTTACAAAAAGATTATCCGGAACTGGATAACACGCTGCTTTTTTGCGCTACGGAAATGCTCTCCAAAGACGATATGGATCATGTAATAGAGATCATAAAATAACGGTTGTCTTGGCAAGCGAAGCGAAGCAATCTCGCGTTTAACCTAGACAAGGGGAATGTGGATGGAACTCATTTTTGAAATCAGCAAACCCGGTCGCAGTTCTGCGGCTGTATCAGCGAGCGATGTACCGGTCGTTAATATTGATGAAGTGATCGGTAGGAAATATCTGCGCGACGATCTGGATTTACCGGAAGTGGCGGAAATAGATCTGGTGCGGCACTATACCAATTTATCGCGGCGGAACTTCGGCCTCGATCTGGGTTTTTATCCGCTGGGCTCCTGCACCATGAAATACAATCCCAAAATCAACGAAAATGTGGCGGGTTTTGCGGAATTCACCGGTCTGCATCCTGCTGCCCCGGATGCATTCGCTCAGGGTAATCTGGAACTGATGGTTGACATGCAGAAGCTTTTGAGTAACATTTTCGGCATGGCCGAGTTCACTCTGCAACCCGCGGCCGGCGCGCACGGCGAACTCACCGGCGTCATGATGATCAAGAAATATTTTGAAAAGAAGGGTGAAAAGCGCCGTCTGATTTTGATACCCGACGCCGCGCACGGTACCAACCCGGCGTCCGGCGCTTTGTGCGGCTTTGATACGGTCACGCTGCGTTCCAACGATGAAGGCGGCGTTGATCTTGAGCACTTGGAATCCTTGATGACTGAAGATGTTGCCGCCCTGATGCTCACCAATCCCAACACGCTGGGGCTTTTTGAGCGCAATATCGAAAAAGTGGCGGCCATTATCCACGGCAAAGGCGGCCTGCTTTATGGCGACGGCGCCAACGCCAACGCCTTTTTAGGCAAGACCAGGCCCGGCGATCTGGGCTTTGACGTCATTCAACTTAATCTGCACAAAACCTTTTCCACACCGCACGGAGGCGGCGGTCCCGGCAGCGGCCCGGTGGGCGTGAGTGCCAAACTCGTGGATTATCTTCCGGTACCCCGCATCATTAAGAATGATTCAACCTATAGCTGGTCGGATAATTTCCCCGACACCATCGGCCGCGTACGCGCCTTTTACGGTAACTTCAATGTGATCGTCAAGGCCTACACCTACATCCGTTCGCTGGGCGCGGAGGGACTCGCGCGCGTTACGGAAATGGCCGTCCTCAACGCCAACTACATCAAGGAAAAACTCAAACCGCATTTTGATCTTGCCTATGACCGAATCTGCATGCACGAGTGCGTCTTTTCGGGCAAGAGGCAGGTGGCCGAATCCGGCGTGCACACAACCGATATCGCCAAGCGACTGATCGACTTCGGCTATCATCCGCCGACCATTTATTTTCCTCTCATTGTGCCGGAAGCCATCATGATTGAACCGACCGAGACGGAAAGCAAAGAGACGCTCGACACTTTCTGCAACGCGATGATTGCCATCGCCCGAGAGGCAAAGGAAAACCCGCAGCGGGTGAAAGATGCGCCGCTTTCCACACCCGTGAGCCGTCTCGATGAAGTGCTGGCCGCACGCAAACCGGATGTTTGCTGGAAAAAGTCTTGAATCGCAGGGAACGGCTTGTGACCTCGTGTGACCTTCAGGTTATTAGGTTATCGCAACCGTTCCCTCCATCGGTCATTATGAACATAGAAACCAAACCCCAACTCCTGCGCAAGCCTCCTTGGCTCAAAGTGCGTCCGCCTTACGCCGAAGGATGCCGTCAAATCCGATCAACGCTTTCCAATCTTCAATTGCATACCGTCTGTCAGGAAGCGGCCTGCCCCAATATGGCGGAGTGTTTCAAAAGCGGCACGGCCACTTTTTTAATTCTCGGCAATATCTGTACGCGCCATTGCCTTTACTGCCATGTCGCCCACGGTCAGCCTGCGCCAGTTGATGAAAAAGAAATTGAACATCTGATTGATGCCGTGCGGCAGATGAATCTGAGTTACGTAGTCATAACGTCCGTAACGCGCGATGATCTGCCGGATGGAGGGGCGCAGTTTTTTGCCGACTGCATAAGAGGTTTGCGTCAGTCCCTGCCGGGCTGCAAGATCGAAGTTCTGGTTCCCGATTTTCATGGCAATACAACCGCGCTGGAAAAAGTGATTGCCGCCAACCCCGATGTGATCAACCACAACATGGAAGTGGCAGAAACGCTGTTTGGCCAGTTGCGCCCCGGGGGCGATTATCATCTTTCTCTTCAATTGCTTTCCTGCGTGGCGTCAACGCAAATTGTTTCCAAAAGCGGCTTTATGGTAGGCTTTGGTGAAAAGAAGGAAGATATCCTAAGACTCATGGATGATCTGGCAGCCGTTTCCTGCGCGCGCCTGACCATCGGGCAGTATCAGCAGCCAACGCTCAAACACTGGCCGGTGGCCAAGTATTACCACCCGGATGAGTTTGCCGAGCTCAAGACAATCGCCTATTCAAAAGGTTTCCGATACGTAGAATCAGGCCCACTGGTGCGCAGTTCTTATCACGCGGCGAAAGCAGAGACGATAACAGTTACCGGGATAATAACATAGAAACTTAAGGGTGTTCCCAACATCCCCCTGAATCACATGCGTGCCGCCAGGAAAGGGCTTCCCGTCTATATATATTCAACATATCGACAGAATATTTCTTTCAATTTAAACTTTAACAACGTATAATATTTTATCTAATAATAACGCTTGTGTGATTATCACTGATGGAAATCTTTTCTTCGTAAAGTTCAAGAGAGGTTATTTGACTATGGCAGTTAAACCTAAATTAGCCGTTAAATCCAAGACAGCAAGTAAACCTATAGGAGCGGCCAAACCGAACAAAAAGATCCGTTCCAGACAGAGTGAATTTACCCATCTGGCAGAAGACATTATATCCAATATAAATGTGGGAATATATATCGTACAAAATAGGAAATTTGTCTATGTGAGCCCGTTATTTGAAAAGCTTAGCGGCTATTCATATGCAGATTTAGCAGACACAAATCCCCTCGATTATCTTCATCCCGATGATAGAGAAATGATCAGGAAAAAAGCGATCAAGCTTTTGAAGGGTAAGAGCTCCGCCGCTTATGAATACCGATTCACCAGAAAGAACGGTGGGGAATTTTGGGTTTTGGAGATGATTACTTCTATCACCTATAAAGGGGATCGCGCCGCTCTTGTCAGTTTTATGGATATTACGGAACGTAAGCAAATGGAAGAAGCTCTGCGGCAATCCGAGGAAAAACACCGAACCATTATTGAAAACATCCGGGATGGTTATTTCGAGGTTGACCTTGCCGGTAATTACATTTTTTTTAACGAATCCATCTGTGAAATACATGGATATTCTAAAGAAGAAATGATGGGTATGAATTACCAGCAGTATGTGGACAAAGAAAACGCAAAGAAAGTTTTTGACGCTTTTAATGAAATCTACAAAACAGGGATAGCCGGTGGCATATTTGATCATGAGATTATTAGGAAAGATGGAACGAAACGACAGGTTGAGATATCTGCTACGTTACAAAAGGATTCATCGGGTAACCCGATAGGATTCAGAGGAACTACACGGGACGTTACCGAGCGTAGGAAAATGGAAGAGACGATCCGTCAATCTGAGGAGAGATACCGGACGATACTCGATGAGATGGAGGATGCCTATTTTGAGGTGGACCTCGCCGGTAATTTTATCTTCTTCAATGATGCGATTTGCCGTCTTTTAAAATATCCCAAGGAAGAGCTGCTCGGAAAGAGCTTCAGAGTTCATGTGGATAAAGATGACGTGCCTATCTTGTATAATGCCTTCGGTAAGATATACCGTACCGGCAAGCCCGAAAGGGGCCTTTGCTACAAGGCTGTTCGTAAGGATGGCACAACGGGATTTGCTGAAATGACAGGTTTCCCTCTGCAAAACCAAAAAGGGGAGATGATTGGTTTTCGAGGAATTGGCCGCGAAATCACCCAACGCATGAAATTGGAAGAAAAGCTGCGGCAGAGTGAGGAAAAATATCGAACCATTCTTGAAAACATGCAAGAGGGCTATTTTGAGGTCGATCTTGCCGGTAATATCACCTTTTGCAATGATTCAATGTGCCGATTCCTTGGGTATACCCAAGAGGAAATGATGGGCATTAATAATCGTCAGCTTACGGATAAAAAGAACGCAGAAAAACTTTTCCGGGCTTTTAATGAAGTTTATAAAACAGGGGAACCTACCAAAGAATTCGATTGGCAGATTATCAGAAAAGACGGGACAAAAAGATTCATTGAAGCATCTATCTCGTTAAAAAAAGATTCAGCAGGTAAATCCATCGGTTTCCAGGGGATCACTCGCGATGTCACCGAGCGCAAACTCAACGAAGAAAAGATTCTATACATGGCCACACACGACACTCTGACGGGATTGCCCAACCGTTTGATGTTCAGCCAACTGCATCAATCACGCCATACAGACCGCACAGCGCTATCAGCGGGAGTTTGCCGTCTTATTCATCGACTTGGATCGCTTCAAGGCTGTCAATGATATCATGGGCCACGAGGCAGGCGATCAAATGCTGCAGGAAATCGCCACGCGGTTGAAGCAAGCTTTACGGGCAGTTGATGTTGCCGCCCGCTTTGGAGGAGATGAGTTTGTAATATTTATTGAGGAGGTAAGCGATCCAAGCCATGTCGCCATAGTAGCCCAAAAGATCCTTACCAACATTATTAAACCGATAACTATTATGGGACGAGAATACCGAATAACGGCAAGCATTGGCATCTGCATGTTTCCAAAAGATGCGGAAGACGAGCAATCCCTGATGAAAAATGCCGATATAGCCATGTATCTTGCCAAAGAGGAAGGCAAAAACAATTACCAATTCTACTCCGAAAATATCAAATCAAAATCCCTAGGACGTCTATCGATCGAAACAAACCTGCGCTGGGCTCTTGAGCGCAATGAGCTCTCTTTGCATTATCAGGCAAAAGTTGACTTCAAAACGAACGTGATCACGGGTGTGGAAGCCCTGCTGCGCTGGCAGAATCCATACCTCGGCGCCGTAACACCCATACAATTTATTCCAGTTGCCGAAGAAACAGGTCTGATTTTGTCTATAGGCCGGTGGGTAATAAGAAAAGTATGTGAGCAAAATATGGCCTGGCAGCAGCAGGGCCTTCCCGGTGTCTGTATTGCGGTAAATTTATCACCACAGCAACTGGATGATGACCATCTGATAGATGATATCAGAACAGCGCTGGAGGATTCCGGCATGGCGCCAAGCCTGCTGGAGCTGGAAATTACCGAGGGCATGGTGATGCACAACCCCACGCACACAATCGGTGTGTTAGCCAAAATCAAAAACTTGGGCGTGCGTCTGGCCATTGACGATTTCGGCACCGGTTATTCATCTCTCGCCCAGATTAAGCGCTTCCCTATCGATACCCTAAAGGTAGATAGATCATTCGTCCACAGCGTCGTGCAAGATGCGGACGGCAAAGCGATTATCAGGGCGATGATCGCTTTGAGCAAGACGCTAAGTCTTACCATCGTGGCCGAAGGTGTGGAAACAGAAGATCAAATGAACTTCTTAAAAGAACATGCCTGTGATGAGATGCAGGGTTACTACTTTAGTAAACCCATTGTACCCGAGGAGTTTGCTGATTTGTTACGGAAGCATGTCCCCTATCCACTAAAATGAAACAAGATCATTATACCATTTCCACAGAGGTGGTCTGGGTTCTTAGGACAGGGAACAGGGATTTATAAGTGGGAAGTTGCCCTGGGTTAAGATTCATGCCGCAGCCTGTTTCTGCGCAAGGGTTTTGAAATAAACCATATTCGGAGTCTTCCTGTCAAAGCTATTATGCCATCTCTTTTCGTTGTAGAACTTGAAGTAACTGGTCAGCCCTTGTTTCACCTCCGCCATTGACGCGTATGCTTTTAGATAAATGTCCTCGTATTTAACGCTTTTCCATAATCGCTCGATAAAGACATTGTCCATCCAGCGGCCTTTACCATCCATGCTGATGGCAATATTGTTTGCCCGAAGAGTGTCCGTAAAGACTTCTGCAGTGAACTGACTGCCCTGATCCGTGTTGAAGATCTCCGGACAGCCAAATTTTGAAATAGCTTCTTCCAAAGCATCCACACAGAATGCACTGTCCAGAGTATTGGACAAACGCCAGGCCAGAACTTTTCGACTGGCCCAGTCCATAATGGCCACAAGGTAACAAAAGCCTCTAGCCATGGGAAGATAGGTGATGTCGCTAGCCCAGACATGATTCGCCTTTGTGATCTCAAGACCGCGGAGAAGATAAGGATATTTGACATGTCCAGGATGACACAGGGATAGCCTCGGCTTCACATAGAGCGCTTCTATGCCCATTCGTCGCATCAGACACCGTACGTGATCACGTCCAATGTTATATCCCTTGGCCCAAAGATCATTGCGAATATTCCGACTGCCATAGAATGGAGATAACAGATGAATCTCATCGATCTGACGCATGATTTCCAACTCTCTGGCGCTGAGAGGAACAGGGTTGTAATAAACACCCGAACGGGAAAGTTCCAAAATCTCGCATTGGCGCGTCACAGGAAGCGAATCCTCCTTGTCGATCATTTCTTTGCGCTCGCATCGCCGATGCGACCGAGCGCGCTTGATAAAAAATCATTCTCCATCGACAGTTGACCGATCTTTGCATGAAGATCTTTGACGTTTGGCCCTTGATCAGGTTGCCGTTCTTTGTTGAAGACTTCAGCTGCATGTTCCAAAAGCTGCTTCTTCCAGTCTGTTATCTGGTTCGGATGAACCTGGTATCGCTCGGCAAGCTCAACGATGGTCTGGCTACCTTTTAAGGCATCCAAGGCTACCTTGGCCTTGAATGCCGGTGCATGATTCCGTCTTGGTCTTTTGCTCATATTCTGATCCTCCTGGGATTCATTATAGAGCATCTTCCTCACTTATGCACCTGTCCAGTTTTGCCAGACCCGCTCTCACTCGCTCTTCGGTAACATCGGTTTACGTGTGACCTGGACCTCTGACCTTAGGTTATGAGTCAACGTATCTCTTTTATGCACCCGTCCGGCAACCTTTTACTTGAGGCAATTCGATATACTCTTTCCCCTTGACACGCTTTCACGTTCTTTCTATATTGGCGGTCACAAAAAAGAAAATATTGGCATCTAAACAATTTTTTCAAACAATTCATTACCGATAAGGAGGAATAAAAATGGCTTTTGAGTATGAAAAACTGAAAGTGGAACAAGACGGAATGGTTGTTGTGGCGGCAATCAATCACCCACCGGCAAACTCTATGGGACAGGGTGTTTTGAGAGATCTGAATGACCTTCTGGATAAGTGTGAAAAAGATGACAATGTGCGCGTCATCATCATTACCGGTTCCGGTCCCAAACTGTTTTCCGCAGGCGCCGATATTACCGAGTTTGCCGATCTTCAGTCCGGCAAAGTGCCTAAGTATGACGGCAACGAGATTTATTTCAAAATCGAAAATTATCCAAAGGTTATCATTGCGGCCATGCAGGGCGGCGCCTACGGCGGCGGTCTGGAACTGGCCTGCTCCTGTCACCTCAGAATCATGGCTGAAGAAGCAACCTTGGGACTTCCCGAAGTTAAACTGGGGCTGAATCCAGGCTGGGGCGGAACCCAACGTCTGCCGCGCTACATCGGCAAAACTAAAGCTATGGAATTGATGCTGACCGGCGATTTCATGCCGGCGAAAGATGCTCTGGCACTTGGCCTTTTGAACAAAGTTGTTCCGGCGGCCGAAGTCCTGGAAACTAGCGAAAAAGCTGGCCAAAAAGCTAGCCGGCGGCGCCCCGGTTGCACAGCGCGAAATCATGAAGGCCATCCGCCTCGGACTGGAAACCAATCTGCATGAGGGCATCACCAAGATTGAAAAAGCCGCTTTCCAGACCCTAGTCTTCACGGAAGACTTCAAGGAAGGATCCAAGGCCTTTTTAGAGAAGAGGCCTGCCAATTTCAAAGGCCGCTAGCAGCAGTCTTGCCCCATTGTAAACATGTAAAAGGGCGGCATCCTTTCGGATGCCGCCCTCCTCTGACCTTGTTCCTTCGCGTGCCCCGACAGGGGCATTAACCTTTATTCTATTTTCTTAATTCCGCCGGTTTTTTGTAGCGTTTATGGTCAACCCATTTGGCCACGTATTTTTCGTTTTCCGGGGCGGACTCATGCAGATAAGCAATCTTGCCGCCTTCCTGGAACTGGACGATCAACTGATAATAATAACCGGGTAAAGTTTTCCACGGATTTGCCGCGTCAACTCTCACACGGGAGTGATAGAAAGGTTTAATTTTCCGGGTTTCGTATTTGACCTTGCCCAGGGAATAAACGGTTTCCACATCTTCCATCGCTTTGATCAATGCTTTAATGTTGCCGGTTCCCTTCGCCTTTTCAATGGCCGCTTTGAAATGGTAAATATCGGCGTAGGCAATGTGGACGTGAATCTGCATGGGGATCTTGCGCGCATGCGCTTTTTTCACCAGTGGAATAGTCTTATCGGTAAGAGGAATCTCGTCAAGATCCGTGTAGGAGCTGATAATACCCAAAGCCTTACCTCCCGTCATCCGCCAGTAATCCTGGGTCTGAGCAACACCGCCGTATAAGTTGACCTGGATATCACGGGCCGCTGAATCCGACCACTGCTTGGCGAAAGATTCCGTATCGGTAAACCAGGAACTGATATAGAAAATCAAATCAGCATCGGCTTTCTTAATGTCCTGGAGAATCGGCAGATACATCGTGCCGCGTGGTTTCACCGCTTTGCTGTAAACAATTTCCAGACCACAATCCTTTGCCATTTTTTCCCAAGTCGGCAGTTTAATATAGTCGATGCCTTTGCGCCATTCGGTCGTCCAGGCCAGGTCTTCCCAGAGAAAAGCGATCTTTTTCGTTCCCTGGTATTCGGGCATGGTTTTACAGAAGAAATACTTCGTTTGGGCATAATGCGCCGGCTCCGGATCCCAGTCGCGGAAGCAATGATCATATTTCGGCGCCTCATCAATAATGCGGGCCGTCAGTTCCGAACCCATCGGCCCGTTGAAAACCAGAATATGGGGATATTCCTTGGCCAACATGCCTGAAGCTTCCTGAACCGCCAGACAGATTTCCGTCCGGCCTTCCACAGAAATAAACTTGGCTTTGTCCTCGATGACTAATTTGCGAAACGCCTCCACGGAAAGCGACGTATCGCCCTTGTTATCCATGACCACATACTTGACCGGCCGCCCCAGTAATGCCGCCAGTGGCATTGATTTCTTCCACCGCCATTTTCTGGATGTCCATACACGGCCTGGTACCCGGTGACGCCACCATGCCGATGTAGCCGATTACAAAAGGTTCGCCTTTCGCCTGCGCAAATGAGACGGATGGTGCACCGATTGCGATCGCAACCAGCAGTACCAATGCCGTCACAACGACCATCTTCACCCTCTTGCTCTCTTCATCATGTTACCCCTCCTCTTTAAAAAACATATTAAACTGTCCGATCAAACTTCTGACGAATATTTGATCCTTCCTAATCACTTAGATATTTTTTTCTGGATATATTCATTATCCTTACCGATCTCGCTGGAGACCCATTTGACCCGGGGAGGCGACTCGGACATTTTTACAAAATTGGCACTGATGGTATATTTCCCCAGTTTTTCATCCTCTACTTCCTGGAAGGCCTTGCGGATCTGCCACTGTTTATTGCCCATCGCCTCTTCCGGCGTCATGAGTTTCATGACAATCGGCACACCGCCGCCTCTCCACTTGGAGCGGGCGGACTTTTTGCTGTAATTTAAAGCCATGGCGACCAACTCGTCAGCGGTATGAAGAATTGTTTTTTCCTCGATAATCTTGTGCAGGTGCAGTGCCTGTTCCAGAATGTCAGGGATACGGTCGGAAGAATAACGCCAATCATCCTCCTGCTCCCATAAGCCCAGAACCTTGAGCAGGGCGCGGAAATCATGATCGCGCGGCGCGGCGATGGCCACAAAGCCGTCCTTGCATTTCCAGTGGCCGTAAGGATACAAAATGAAATCCAGAACGCCGATGCGCGGGCGCGCTTTTTCCCAGGTAAAACCGATGGTGGCCGGCATGCCGACCATGGAAGAATAAGCGTCCATCCCGGCGACATCCACCATCTGACCCTGGCCGGTATTTTGCCGGTGAATCAGGGCCACCGTGCCACCCAGAGCGGCGGAAAGCCCGGAGATATACCAGCCCGCCCACATGCCGCCGCGCAGCGGCCAGGTATAGGGTTCCGGTTCATTGGGCGGCGCGCCCATCTGCGCGGAAAGTCCGGAACCCGCCTGTGAAGTGATATCCGTATCCGGCATTTTTGCGGACTGCCTGGCCTTATCCGTGTATTGCCCGTAAGCGGAAAGCGCAATGTAGATCAACCCCGGATTATCCGCGCTCAATTGACGGTAACCGATTCCCCAAGCGTCCATCTCGCCGGGAGCGAAGCTTTCGATCACCACCGCCGCTTTTTTGGCGAGTTTCGCGAAAAGCTTCCTGTCTTCGGCATTGTTTTTAATATCGAGCGTCATGTATCGCTTATTGCGCCCTTCGAACATGAAGGGAATGCCCACGCCTTGGACCGAAACGCCGAAAGGCGTAATCTGGCGGGCCGGATCTCCTTCCGTCGGCTCAATTTTAATGACCTCCGCGCCGAATTCAGCTAGAAAACTCGCGGCGATAATGCCCGCGAAATTGGCCGAACTGACATCGAGCACCAGAATGTCGTCGAGCACTTCCGGTTTCCCTTCGGCATTCATCATTTCGGCCAGGATTTTCCCCCGGTCGCCGCCCTTGCCTCCGTGTCGAGTATAAACTTCTTCCTTCGGGCTCATTTTCCAACCTCTTTTCCGTAGTTATAGATAGGGTCCTTGCTCAGGTCGTAATAGACAGGCGGTTTCAGTCCCGGCCTGTCGTCAAATGTTCCGACGACTTTTTTCTTCTCCAGTTTTTCAATTTCCGCTTCACTCAACCCCAAAAATTTCTTGAGCACAATCCGGTTATGATAACCAAGCGGCCGCGCGAGCCACTTGGTGCGCGAGGGCGTACCGCTTAACATCGCGGACGGACCGGCAATGGCCAGGTTGCCATAAACATCATCCTTGAAAAGAACCACGCTTCCCCGTTTGCGACGCCATTCTTCATTAGCGATCATATAATCGTCCGCCACCTCCGCCGCCGGAAAATTTTTCTCGTCGGCCAGTTTGATGATATCCGCGCAGGATTTTGTTTTGACCCAATCGATTGCCATTGCGGTCAATGCCTTGGCGTTTTCCGGTTTTAATCTCTCCAGCGTGTTTGCAAAACGCACATCCGAGGCCAATTCCGCCTTGCCGATGGCGCCGGCAAAGTTTTTAAACTGTTCAGCCGTCGCGCAGGCCAGCGCCAGAAATTTGTCGTCGGCTGTTTTAAAGATGGATGCCGGCATCATTGTGGGATCCGTGTTGCCCGTGCGACCGATCGCCCCTTTTGTTATTGAATGATACGTATAATTAAACAGCATGCGCATCAGGCCTTCGGTTTGCGCCATATCAATATACTGCCCCTTGCCGGTTTTCTTCCGGTGATAAAGAGCCATCAACACCGCCAGAGAGGCAAAATTTCCCGGCACAAAGTCGCCTACATAATCCGGCAGCTTGTAAAAATTGTCCGTATCCGGATAGCCGTTTAAGGTCAGCACGCCGCTGGCGCCCTGAGCCAGGAGATCCCATCCGGGGAAATAGCGCATGGGTCCAAACTGTCCGTAAGTCGAACAGCTCAAAAAAATGATCTTCGGATTAATCTTGGATATTTTTTCATGCCCGATGCCCCAGGCATCCGCCGTGCCGGGCGCGAAGTTTTCAATGACCACATCAGCGTCCTTAGCCATTTTATAGATCAATTCCTTGGACTCTTTCAGCTGCAGATTCACCGAAAGAAAATATTTGTTCTTGGTGATATTGTGCCAGATGGGATTGGAATGTTTCCAGTATTTCCCCCAGTAAGTCGCCGGTCGCCAGAGATCACCGTAAAAAGGCAGCTCCAGTTTAATCACTTCCGCGCCGTAATCCGCCAGAAGCCTCGCGGCAATCGGTCCGAAGATCACGTGAGAAAAATCCAGCACCCGGACGCCTTTGAGCGCTTCGGGCTTTTGGCTTGCCTCGTCGGGATTGAAAAGTTTTGCCGTATAAGAAAAATAATCTTCCATTGCTATCTCCCTAAATATGCCTTTTTCACCAGATTGTTCTTCATCAACTCACTCGATTTCCCCTCCAGAACGATTCTTCCCTCCTGAATAATATAGCCGCGGTCGGCCAGCTGCAGGGCACGCAGTGCGTTTTGCTCGGTGAGCAAAATGGTGAGTCCTTTTTCCCTTAGTTTGCCGAGGCTTTCGTAAACACTCTCGACAATAAGCGGAGCCAGACCAATCGAGGGTTCATCAACCATTAAAAGATATGGGTTGGCCATCAGCCCCCGGCCAATCTTCAGCATCTGCTGCTCGCCACCGGAAAGTAGCCGCGCTGCCATATTGGACCTTTCCTTTAAAATAGGAAAAAGGCTGTACGCATATTCCAGAGTCTGCTTCCTCTTCGGCCAGGATGTTTTCCGATAAGCGCCCAGCAAAAGATTTTCCTTGACGGTCATAAAAGGAAAACTTTTCATGCCTTCCGGGACCTGCACAATGCCTCGATTCACTATTTTATGGGATGGCAGGCCCTGAATGGCTTCATCGCGAAAAATAATTCTGCCGCTGGTGCCGGTCATCATGCCCTGAATGACATTCAGAATCGTACTTTTCCCGGTGCCGTTGGAGCCCAGGATGGTCACGATTTCCGACTGCCGGACATTGAAGCTGACGCCATGCAACGCCGGAATAACGCCGTAAGACGCGCTCAGTTCATTAACTTCAAGCATATTCCCTCCAGCCTTTACCCAGATACGCTTCAATCACATCAT
This sequence comes from uncultured delta proteobacterium, assembly GCA_963726395.1. Taxonomy (GTDB): domain Bacteria; phylum Desulfobacterota; class Syntrophia; order Syntrophales; family Smithellaceae; genus UBA8904. The sequence continues at coordinate 45,440 of CAVSCG010000038.1, read as the reverse complement.
CGTTATTGACCACCTCATCCGGTGTGCCTTCCGCTAATTTAGCGCCGTAATTGATCGCGACAATCCGGTCGGCTGCTTCCATTAAAACCGCCATGACATGTTCTATCCAGAAGACGGTGATGCCGAATTGCTCTTTGGCGCGGGCGATCATATGGATGGCGTTTTTGGCTTCGCCGGGATTCAGTCCCGCCATGACTTCATCAATAAACAGCAATTGGGGTGTGGTCGCCAGAGCCCTTGCCAACTCCAGCATCCTCAGTTCATAAAAAGTCAGGTCGCGCGCCAGAATATTTCGTTTACTGAAGAGACCGACAAATTCCAGATAATGCGTCGCATCGTACATCGCGTCCTGAAAACTCTGGTTGATTCTTTTTTTGCCGGAAACGGAACTGGCCAGAACACTGGTCAACGCCGTCAGTTCCGGAAAGGGACGTGGAATCTGATACGTACGGGCAAGCCCCATATAGGCTCTTTCATGAGGCTTCATACGCGTGATATCCACTCCGTTCATTTCAATTTTGCCGGAAGTAGCCGGGAAGTAACCCGTCAGACAATTGACCACCGTTGATTTACCGGCGCCGTTGGGACCGATAAATCCCAACGTTTCCCCTTTATGAATTTCAAAGGATACGTCGTTGACCGCTACGATCCCTCCGAACTGCTTGACCAGATTGCTCACTTTAACTAATACACTCCATGGCATCTTACCTCCGCACATGAATGGTTGGCAAATATTCGCGATAGCGGCGCTTTCGGTAAAGGCCAAATAAGCCTTCCGGGAGAACAAACAACAGAATCAGAAGAATAATGGGGAACAACAGCGGTTGGATCGGCCCCATAAATCGAATCATCAGCATCTCCAGAAAAGAAACAAAATAACCACCGACGACGCAGCCGAAAATCTGGGCGCGCCCACCGATCATCAGCACCAGCAGAACCTTCAGCATAAACGTCAGCGGCAGATAAGTTTGGCCGGAAAACGAACTGAAGTAGTGAGCGTAAAACCATCCGATGATACCAACCATCGTCGCGGCGACAACAAACGTGATAATTTTGACTTTGTTGATATTGATGCCAATGGAATGCGCAACTTCTTCATCATCGTTGATTGCCGCCATCAGTAGGCCGTAGCGGGATTTGAGGATTTTGTTGATGATCCACAAATAGGCAAACATGATCGACCGTGGAAAGATAGCCGATAATCAGAAAATTGTTTTTGGCGTTGCCGGTGTCCAGAAGCGGCACGATGCCGAAAAGCCCCGTATCGCCTTTGAAAATATCGGAATAAATGAAGGTTACTTCCAGAAAAACCAGCGGCAAAAGCAGTGAGAGGAGAACATAGTAAAGACCTCGCGCCATGATGACCAGAGGGCTGAATAGAAGCGCCGGATGATCGACAGCAAAATGGCGAAAGGCAGAGTGGTCAAAGGCCCCCAGCCATAAGCGATACTGAGCAGCGCCGCCGTATAGCCTCCCACGCCAATGTAAAATTGAGGGCCGAAGTTCATGCGTCCCGTACCGATGGTCATCAGCGCCAGAGGCATCGCAATGGCGGCGTAAATATTAGCAGAAATCATCGTATTGATCAGGCCGGGGCTGACAAAGTAGGCCATACCTTGGAACAATGAAAAGGAAATGCGGCCCAGAGTCAGTGTGTTTCGCCAATAACGCGGCTCCAGAACCCATTCCCATTTTTTGTTCCTAACCGGATAACGATTCGGTCTCTCTTTAATTCCATTTCTACCATAACGACTCACTCCTTGCTAATCCCTGGGGTCGAATAACTAAAATAACCATGACAAGAATCAACGCTGACAAATTCATGAAGCGTGGTTCTCCAATGACATTGCAGACGATAGCGTGGGTAAACCCGATTAAAAAACTGGCCATGATCGTCCCTTTAATGTTACCCAATCCGCCTAAAACCGCGACAAGGATCGCGGTAATCATGTACATCCAGCCCATGATCGGACTGACTTCCAAGACCGGCGCTATAAGAAGCATCCCGACGATGACAGGCAAAAGGACGATCATCATCGTAAACATGTAGAGCGCTTCGACATTGATGCCGACAATTTTCGATGAGTAGATATCCTGGGACAAAGCCCGGATGGCCATTCCGGTTTTTGTTTTGACGAAAAAGAAGACGAAAGCGCCGGTCATCACTAAAGCAATCACGGCGCCGATCACCAGCTGCTTGGGAATCACCACTTCTCCGACTTGGTATATGCCGTCCGCCAAAGTTGTTTCCAGATAAACACCCGCCTGAACCGGATAAAAATAATTGGCAGCCTGTTCAATAATTAACGCCACCAGCAGAAGAGCGGTTAACAGAACATCTTCTGTGTACATATATTTTTTGATCATCCCCTTGTAAATGAGAATGGAGACAATAAATTGAACGACGACCATGCCTAAAATGGACGGTATCAGAGGCCAACCGAGTGCCGACATAAACATCCAGGTGCCGTAAACCGTAAGAGGAAAGATGTAGGCGTATCCGAGATGGAAAATTCGCAATACCCCGCAGATTAGAGAAAAACCAAGTGAAATCAGAAGATATATTGATCCCAGCACAAAAGTATAAATGACAACAGTCTGAATATAAGTCCACATGCCTTTTCACCCTCTATGAATAGATCAAAATTTTTTCAAAACAACGATTTTGGAAAGTTCCCCAATTTTCCGGAAACCACTTCTTGCGCTTTGATCAGCGCTGGATAACATGGAATCCAGCACGCCGGGTAAGGATACAAAACACATTTTTATCCGAACATGGCCGTCGCATTTGTTTTCGAAAAAGTTGTGAAAATGAATTTTGTAAATTCTTGAAAGATAGAAAATGTACGAATGTTGAAAAAGTATTGCGGGTCAGCATTAAACCCTTGCGGGAATGCTGCGAATTGATCTCGGTATTGATGATATATTGAGGTGGAAAATACATCGCGAACACAAGGCCTCCAAAGCTTTCAGATTTTGAATCTGTTCCATCTTCAGGAAAACCGTTTGGATATGAATTCCAGAAGTCGGCTCCCAAGGATTATGCGTTTTTCAGCTGCTTTGAAATGGTTCACATAAAACATACGCATTCTGTTGAAAAATGCGAAGTGGCTTAATTATTAAGACAGGTTGTTTATTTTGTCAACGGGAAAAGAGCTTAGAAAACATTTTTCTTTAAAAGTGGCGCTATTTCAAAGAAATGCAGCTTCCCCTTTCTGAAAATCAATGCCTTAAAAATCGAAGATCATCTCGCAGGACTGATCCACATCCTGACGGGTATTGAAAATGAAACTGAATCGTCCCTGTGCAGGAAAGGGAATTACGTTTAGGCTTTCTGCCAGGATGCTTTATCATCATCTTTATTCGGCTTGTGCACTGCTTCCTGCTTTTTCATCATAATCAACACAGCGGAGATGGCGCCTTCGGTCATCCCGGGAATTCGCTCCATCTGGCCGACGGTGGCAGGCGCGATCCGGGTAAGCTTGGTCCGCAGTTCGTTGGAGAGACCCGGCACGGAGACATAATCAAAGTCCGGCGGGATTTTCTTTTTTTCCTGATCTTTTAATTTTTTGGTCGCTTCGAACTGGCGCTTGATATAGCCTTCATACTTGGTTTCGATTTCTATCTGCTTTTTTACAAATCGATCACTTTCGGGGTTCCAGCCGGGAAACGCAGCCAGATCGTCATAAGCGATTTCGTAGCGTTTCAGCAGACTGTAAAGCGTGGTATGATTGTTTAAAGGCGCAGAGTTGAGTTTTCCCAGCGCTTCGTTTACTTCCGGCAGGGGTTTCACAGGCGACGATTTGAGATGTTGGATGCCCTGCGCGATGCGATTCATCTTAGCCTGAAGATCAACGTAATGATCACGTGCAATCAGACCCAATTCGCAACCCTTACCCATCAGGCGGATGACGGCATTGTCTTCCCGCAGAATCAGGCGGTATTCGGCGCGTGAAGTAAACATGCGGTAAGGTTCATCAACGCCGCGCGTGACCAGATCATCGATCATCACCGCCATGTAAGCCTCGGAGCGATCCAGGATAAAGGCAGGAGCGCCCTGCAAGGCGCGGGCGGCATTGATGCCCGCCCAGAGACCCTGTGCCGCCGCTTCTTCATAGCCGGATGTACCGTTGATCTGACCGGCCAGATACAAACCGGAAATTAATTTGGTCTCGAGCGTAAGCTTGAGTTGGCTGGGTTGAACAAAATCATATTCGATAGCGTAAGCCGGGCGCATGATTTCGGCCTGCGCGAGCCCGCGCACACTATGAACGATTAGATACTGCAATTCCAGCGGCAGAGAGTTGCCCAGTCCCTTGGCATAAATTTCCTGCGTGTTGAGACCTTCATGTTCCAGGACCACGGGATGGCTTTGCCGGTCGCTAAAGCGCATGACTTTATCTTCCAGCGACGGGCAGTAGCGCGCTCCGACGCCCTTGATCACGCCGGAATAAAGCGGAGAATGCTGAATATTGTCCCGAATCACGCGATGTGTTTCGGCGGAAGTACCCGAAAAGTAGGAAGGCAGGCGTTCCGGCCGCAAAGCCTTGGTGGTAAAAGAAAAAGGCTCCGGCGCGGGGTCGCTGTCCTGGCGCTCCAGGCAGGAAAAATCAATGGACGAGGCGCGCAGCCTGGGCGGCGTACCGGTTTTCATCCGGCCTACTTCAAAGCCGAGTTGCCGGAGTTGATTGGCCAGGCCGACGGAGGCCAGTTCGCCTGCGCGGCCCGATTGTGTTTGCGATGTGCCGATATGCACCAGACCGTTTAGAAACGTCCCAGTGGTAATAATGACTTTTTTTGCGCCGTAAAAAAAACCGCTCGAATCCAATACGCCTTTGATTACATTATTTTCAACTACTAGACTCTCGACCATGGCCTGACGGATATAGAGATTTTTCTGATTCTCCACAGTAGCTTTCATGGTCAACCGGTAAAGCTGTTTGTCACACTGCATTCGTGAAGACTGAACAGCCGGACCTTTGGAGGCGTTAAGTAACCGAAAATGGACGGCGGTTTTATCGGTGATCTTACCCATCTCACCGCCCAGGGCGTCGATTTCCTTCACGAGCTGGCCTTTAGCCAAGCCACCGATGGCCGGATTGCAGGACATGAGCGCAATGGAATCCAGATTAATATTAAATAGCAGTGTTTTGCAGCCCATACGCGCCGAGGCCAGTGCCGCTTCACAGCCGGCATGACCGCCGCCGATGACCAGAATGTCGTAGTTATCTGACAACTTAATTTCTCCAAAAACCAAATGCTTGCGCTTGACTCATTTTAATAGTATTGCGGCAAAAAAAACACAACATAAAAAAGAGGTGGCATTGGCCAAACCGGATTTCTGGAAAAACAACAAGCAATATTACGATCTGAAAAGTTACTGGCGTAATTTGTTCGGCTGTACTGTTCATAAATTACAGATTGATGCCGGATTTACCTGCCCCAATCGTGACGGGCACGTGGCCACGGGTGGCTGCATCTACTGCGACGGCAGAGGGTCGAAGCTGCGCCAGAAGGGAGAGCTGCCCACTGTTGTCGATCAGATTGCAACCGGCAAAAAATACTACAAGCCTTCCGCATCAAAATTTATCGCTTACTTTCAAACATTTACCAATACCTATGCACCGGTGGAGAAACTGCGGGCGCTCTATGACGAGGCACTTTCTCAGGAAGATATCATCGGTCTTTCCATCGGTACAAGACCGGACTGTTTGGAGCCGGATGTGATTGAGCTTTTGAGCGGTTACGCGAAAAAAAATCACATCTGGGTGGAACTGGGCTTGCAGTCCATCCACGATAAAACGCTGCAATTCATCAACCGGGGGCATAATTTTCAGCAGTTTCTGGATGCAGTTCATGCTCTGGCCGGACAAGGTCTGAACATTTGTGTCCATATTATTATTGGTCTTCCAGGCGAAAGTGACGAAGATGTACTAATGACCGCAAAGACTTTGGCTACCCTGCCGGTGAACGGCATAAAAATTCATTCGCTTCTGGCACTCGAAGGCACCCGCATGGGCGAACTGTACAAACAAGGTTCCATCCCCATGATCACAAAGGGGAAATATGTATCGCTGACAGCGGATATGCTGGAAGTTTTGCCGCCGGAAATGGTTATTCAAAGGCTAACCGCTGACGGTTATCGCGATATATTCCTCGCCCCTGCCTGGGCGGGCAATAAACTGGATGTACTCAATTCCATTGATAAAGAATTGAAACGGCGGGATTCGTATCAGGGTAAATACTATAAACCTTAGGGAATGATCGCGACCGTTTCCTACCTTTATATATATAAGGATGAAATAAGTATTGGAACTTGAGCATAAAAATTGCTACAAACTGCTCAAGGTAATTTGGTTCAAAGAGAGAATAGATGATTGCAATTATTGATTATAATGCAGGAAACATCACCAGCGTGGCGCGGGCGCTACACAATATCGGGCAGGATTTTGTCATCACCGATGATACAAAAACGCTCGATTCGGCGTCGCATGTGATTTTTCCCGGCGTCGGCGCTGCGGGTGAAGCGATGGCTTACTTGCGACAGAAGAAACTGGACGCTTGGCTGAAAGCCTGTTTGCTGTCCGGCAAACCGCTCATGGGCATCTGCCTGGGCACGCAGATTATTCTGGATAACTCCGAAGAAAATAAAACAAATTGCATCGGTTTGGTCGCTGGTTCGACAAAACGCTTTCCCGAACATCTGGCAGTTGACGGACAGGCACTGAAGATTCCGCACATGGGTTGGAACAGTGTAACTTTCAGACGCAAGCATCCGGTGTTTGCGGATATCGATCCTGCAGCGGAATTTTATTTTGTTCATTCCTACTATCCATCGCCATCCGATGAGATAGCGATTCTGGGCACGACGGAATATGGCATAACCTTTTGTTCAGTGCTGGCGGTCAAAAATCTGGTTGCCATGCAGTTCCATCCGGAAAAAAGCGGCAGACCAGGGCTTCAAATTCTGAAGAATTTCTGCGCATGGAGGGGCAATGATTTCTAAAAGAATAATTCCCTGCCTGGACGTGCGCGACGGCAAACTGACCAAAGGCATTAAATTTAGAGGCAATGTCGATATCGGCGATCCTGTAGAAGCGGCGCGGGAGTACTACGAGCAGGGCGCAGATGAAATTGTCTTCTATGACATCACCGCATCATCCGACAAACGCGATATTATGATCGATGTAGTGCGGCGTGTGGCCGAAACCATCTTTATTCCCTTTTCCGTCGGTGGCGGCATCCGCAATCTCGAAGACATGCGCAACGTCATTCTAGCCGGCGCTGAAAAAGTGAGTTTCAACTCCGCGGCGGTACGCGAACCGGCTATCATCACAGAAGGCGCAAGGGCTTTCGGCAGTCAGTGCGTTGTGCTGGGAATGGATGTTAAAAAAGTGGCTTTCAGCAAACAGACGCCTTCGGGTTATGAAATCGTCATTGAAGGCGGGAGAATTTACACCGGACTCGACGCGCTTTGGTGGGCACAGGAGGCCCAGCGCTTGGGTGCGGGAGAAATTTGTCTCAATTCCATTGATGCCGACGGCATGCAAAATGGCTACGAAATTAATTTAACTTCGCTTATTTCGGAAAATGTTCATATTCCGGTGATCGCCTCCGGTGGCGCAGGCAAGCCTGAACACCTGGCGGATGTCCTCACAGAAGGAAAAGCTGATGCAGCATTGATTGCCTCGATGGTGCATTACCGGACTTATACCATCTCGCAGATTAAAAATTACCTATGCGCTCAAAATATTCAGACTCGAATGCTCTGGTAGCTCTTGAATTATTCTGCTTGACGAAAACCCATTTGTATTCTTAGAATCAGCTGATTAAATTAGCTTAAAATTGCTGCAAATCATAAAGGGATATACATTAGACAGGCAGGAGGCGTATAAAAAGTGGATGCAAAAAGATATGAATTAAATGTCCAGTTGGCGCAAATGCTGAAGGGCGGCGTCATCATGGATGTCACCAATGTGGAACAGGCCAAACTAGCGGAAGAAGCGGGGGCCGTCGCCGTGATGGCGCTGGAGCGAGTGCCTTCGGATATCCGCAAGGACGGTGGAGTCGCCAGAATGTCCGACCCGGCCATGATTGCGGAAATCAAGAAGGCCGTATCGATTCCGGTGATGGCCAAGGCGAGAATCGGTCATTTCGTGGAAGCGCAACTACTGGAAGCCCTGCGGATTGACTACATTGACGAAAGCGAAGTCCTGACGCCGGCTGACGAAGAATGCCATATTGATAAGACAAAATTCTCCATTCCATTTGTTTGCGGCGCGCGCAACCTGGGCGAAGCACTAAGGAGAATTGCCGAAGGTGCGGCGATGATCCGCACCAAGGGCGAAGCGGGAACGGGAAATGTTGTAGAAGCTGTGCGTCACATGAGAACTATGAACCGTGAAATCCGTCAACTGGCGCAAATGCCGGTGGAGGAAGTGACCGGATTTGCCAAAAATAACGGCTTGCCTTATGAACTGGCGCTGAAAGTCAAAGAACTGGGACGTCTGCCGGTTGTCAATTTTGCAGCGGGCGGTCTCGCGACGCCGGCCGATGCGGCGCTTATGATGCAGCTAGGCTGCGACGGTGTTTTTGTCGGCTCCGGCATTTTCAAATCCGCTGATCCGGCAAAACGCGCGCGTGCTATTGTCAAGGCGACGGCTTATTTCAATGACCCGCTAAAAGTATTGGAAGCGTCGATGGGATTGGGCGAAGCCATGCCGGGATTGGAAATCGGGCAGATTCCGCCGGAACAGATTCTTGCAAAGCGAGGCTGGTAAAAAGCGTTATGCCGGTACATTTGATTAGACATCAACCCGAAATCATGGGTGTTTTGGATTTACAAGGCGGCGTTCACGAACATCTGGAACATCTGGAGAGGTTGGGGCTTCCCTATAAGCGAGTCAAGCAGGCGGAGGATTTTACTGATCTGGCGGGTCTGATTATTCCCGGCGGTGAAAGCACCTGTCTGGCGCGCCTTCTTACTATTTTTGAGTTGAAAGATGTGATCCGGCAGCATCACCGGCGGGGCATGAAAATCTGGGGTACCTGCGCGGGCGCAATTTTGCTGGCCGGGAGGGTAGCCTGTGAACAACCTTGTCTGGGTCTGATCGATATTGAAATCGTACGCAACGGTTTCGGTAGCCAGCTCGACAGTTTTAAAAGTGAAGCAATCATTGAGGCTGTGTCCGATGAGCTGATCCCCTTAACGTTTATCCGCGCACCGAAAATCCTTCGTGTAGGAAAAAATGTTAAGGTTCTGCTTCGAATGGACGATTATATAGCAGCAGCGGAAAGTGACAGTATTTTGGTTACCGTGTTCCATCCTGAATTAACCGGTTGTCTGGCGCTTCACCGGTATTTCGCGTTGAAATGCGGTCTGAATCCTGCTTTGGAAAGCTCCTCAGCCGTCAATCAAAGCTGGGAAAACTCGAGCTGGATGAAGATGGCGCGTATTGCCTCGTAACGGCTGTTGATTGATTGCACATGTCCTTAATATCCATCATTGAAAACACTTTCTTTGCCAACAGCCGCTACTGGGGAAGCCTCAACTCGTCTCTTTATCAAAGCGGCTCGATATGGGCGATGAAGACGGGTATTGAATCCGCCGATCTTAACATGGCGTGGAATGAAAAACCCATGACGGCAGATGACTCCAAAGCGATTTCGGATATCAAAAAAGATTTTCAGCAAGCCGGCCTCCCTTTCTGGTGGTGGGTATTCCCGAGTTCACAATCTCCAGCCACAATCCATATGTTGAAGGCGAATGGGTTTTCTTTTATCGAAAGTATTCCGTCCATGCTTGCGGATTTGACCTTGCTGCCCGATGAAGAAACCTGTAACACGGCTGTCTCCATTATACGCGTGAGAAATAAAGAAGAACTGAATTTGTGGGAGGAAGTTTCTTTTTCCGGCTTTGATTTTCCACATGAAACTAAAGAACAGTATCATCGCTTCGTCAGCACATTCAATCTCAGGGCCGACTCGTCGCAGAAATTCTTTCTGGCCTGCCTGAATGGAAAGCCGGTTGCCACGTCTTTATTGTTCCTGAACGACAATGTCGGTGGTATCTATTTTGTCACAACTCTCGCCGGTCAGAGAAAAAAGGGCTTCGGCCAGGCATTAACAAAGGCAACCATGCGTTTCGCCAAAATTGTCGGCGCGCGCTACGCCACTCTGCAATCATCGCCCGACGGCTTGCGTGCTTATCAGCAGGCCGGATTTAAAGAATTCTGCCGGGTGGACGTTTATGGTATGAACGTCGTGTAATTTCCAAGAAAACGTTAATCCCAGATTGCGCAATAGAGATTTAATTGACCGGATTTGTGTAAAATGAAAGGCGCGATGTTTTATTTTCTCACATCGGTGCAGATAAAAAATTAATTTGCAAAAGGTTCAGACCTTATGAAAAGTTTCCCAGAGACCAGTCGTTTCATAAACCGGCCAACCCCCAATTGAGCTGACCGAAAGAAGCGGAAAAAAAAAAATCGTTCAGAATGTGGAAAATTTTTGTGTAAATCACACATTCCTTTTGCCATAATGACCTTGCGGGTTTTTTAGATACATTCTATTTCCCAAGAAAACAAATCATTTTCTGCGTCACAATATCCGAAAGCAGCCGTAAATCCTTCGCCCGCACATCATATACATGCACAATGTTTTCAAAGCGTGCATCGTCCGGCATCAAATCCGTCAAGATATTTGGCTGTTTTTTCATCCAGGCGGTATTGAAAACGACATCGCTCTTTTCGGGATAGATGGCCATATAAAAAATATCCATTTCCACCATGTCCTGGAAAAAATGCGTGCCAAAAGACAAATCAGGAATCAGTGAACCGTCCTGATAAGCTATTTCGCCAATGGCCGTTATATTGTTAATTTCCGAAAACTTGACAGGAACACCCATGGCCGGTGTTGTGGTTCCCCATCGGCCCGGTCCCAGAAGAATCGTTGGCATGACTTCGCGCCGGCCGATCTGTTTATTTAATTTGCCTGTAAGTCTGGCGACTTCATGCTTTTCGGAAAGACTTAATCCGGCATAACCTTTGGGGTCAATGTAGATGATGCGGGATATGGTCTGATAGATGCTGCCACCCATGAAATTGGCTTCCTGTTGCAGCAGAATCTTTGACTTGCTGATTTTTTCCGGCAATTCTACCCGGCTATAGTGGCCCTTGGTCTGGAAGGGGCGGCATTGCAGAAGATTAATCTGGGTTTTGCCCTGAGCATTAAAGTTTACCGTAAATTCAATATCGACCGGATAACGATAAACCTGCTCCAGTTTTCTAAGCATGTTGGACATGGTCTGGGCGAATGCGGTATTCTCGAGCAACTCGTCGAAGGTCAGGATCCAGGCGTCTTTTCCCGGTTTACCCAGGGATTGCAGATATTCGGATGCGGCAATATCGCGCGTCGCAATCATGTCCAGGTGCGTTTCGATGGAATCCGTCAGCAAGTCCGTTACCGGAAGCGTTTGAAAGTTATTGTCTTGCAGATTCAGAATATCCACTTCGCTCTGGGAGAATCGCTTAATGTCCTCCTGTTTAGCGTAAGGCTTGGTCAGAGGCGCGTCGAGCGCGACGATACGAGGATAATCATTTTCCACGCGGTTGACCGCTCTTGTCCCCAGGCCAAAGACAATGCGCAGCATGCCGGCTTTCGGGTCCATGCCTTTTTGCCAGACGAACGTATTGTAGGACAAACCGACGCCCGCCAGATCGGGGAAAAAATAGGTATTGCGGTGAGAACCGGAAACGCGTTGAACCAGCAGCGCCATCTGTTCGTCCTGCTGGGCCATGCCGCGCTGCAGTCGGTAGGTCAGGGCATCTTCGTTCATGGTGGAGGCGAAAATTTTCCGGACGGCTTCTTCAAAATTGCGGTAGCGTTCTTCGGGCGTTCCCTGGTTGACACAGAAATAGCTTTCATATTTTCCGGCAAAGGCGTTGCCGAAGGCATCCTCCAGAAGCGAACTGGAACGCACAATGATTGGCGATTGTCCGAAATATTCCAGCATGAGTTGAAACTGTTCCTTGACTTCGTCAGGGAAGACACCATGCAGCATCTTGCTTTTAAGCTCACGCGCGACCTCAAAATATCCTTCATCGGTCTTTTGCACCATGAGCAGTTTCCACCAGCCGTTTTGAACCATGTAGGAGTAGAAAATATCAGAGCCGATGTAGAAAGAATCGTGTATTTCCAGTTCGGCGTTCCAATCAAAGGTCGTGTCTTTGCGCAGAATGTTCCGCGCGAGCAGCATACCGACGGATTTGCCGCCGATAAACCCAGTGCCGATCAGGCGTTTCTTGATTTCCAGCAGATCTTCCAGAGAGAAATATTCCTTAACCAGTGACAACATCCTTTTTTCGCGTCCGATCAGCACGCGCGAGAGGGTTTCCACCATCTCCTGCTTTTCTTTAACGGCTTCCGGATCTTCCAGAATGGTCGTGGCTTTAAGGAAAATGCGGTCCCAGTAATCCAGATTGCGCGCACTGCTGGTAGCGTTCTTGTCCGTCAGGTAAGACAGAATGCTTGCGGCGTCCGCACTGTTTAAGATCGGGACAAATTTATCGCCTTCCATAATGTGTGGGAGAAACATCGTTGGTGTATAACGTTTCCATGCTTTGAGCGGATGGACACAGAGCTTGCCCTTGTTGTTATAGACATCCAGCAGCACCTGCGTGGTTTCGCGAATCCGCGCCACGGTCTTGAAAGAGTGGCGGCTCCGTAAGATAGCGAAATAGGCCACCGTGTTTAATTCAAACAGGTAGGGGCAGGTGATGACGAAGAAATTGCCGATCATCAGATCCGTCGCCCAGGCCATGAGCAGATCGGACAGACAATCAAAGACATAAAACACATCGCGTCCTTCATCTCGAGCGATGTTATGGACCTGGGTGGAAAAGGATTCAAAGCCCTTGTTGGCGTTCAGTTTATAAACTTTAATTTGTTTGTTTGATTCCAGAAGGGCAGGGTGGTTGGCAAAGCGCATATAGACCAGGCGCTGATTGCGGGCCAGGGCGGTTTTTACATAAGGATCGACAAATTTTTTGTAGTCTTCAATATCGTCAACCTGAAGGACGACGTTATCACCCATTTGCAGATAATTAAGTATTTCATCTAATCCATTCATTCCGGTACTGACGCGAGCGTAAGGTGTCATATTGTGTCCGCCCTCTTTTTATTTTTATAGTACAAAATTGTTCTCACGAAAATTGCTTGCTGATTTCTAATCCCACATTCGGCAATTATTTATATTCAAAAATAACAAGTATTACCGATTCTTTACAGATATAGAAGCTCTCTCTTAAATATCAATACTGAATCGGTAAACGCTTTTTAGCTTACAAAATTATTTTGTTCAATTATTGTGCCAGAAACGTTCAATGTATATCTTTATATTCTTTTGATTCGGTTCTTGCAAAGTTCAAAATTGAACATTTATGATTTTCATCATCTTGCATGACATTTGTGAACAATTCTTTCATCGTATATGCAATTAAGTCTGAAAAGTTGCCCACATTTTAGTCTGTGCCTTTCACCATTGATACAATATTGTTCTATATTTGTATCAATTAAATATAGACATTAAATCAATTATTACAATAATTTAACAAATCTATGTATTCTTGGCACCTTCCTTGCGCTAAGAAAAGCCGGAAGAAAATTTATTGAAGGAGGTATTTATTATGAATTCGGGAGATACAGCGTGGGTTTTGATGGCCAGCGCATTGGTTCTGCTCATGACCATTCCGGGACTGGCATTTTTCTATGGAGGACTGGTTCGCCGCAAGAACGTCCTCTCCATTTTGATGCAGTGCTTTATCATCGTCTGCGTCATCAGTCTCTGCAATGGATTTTGTTCGGTTATTCGCTGGCGTTCGGGCCGGACTTCTCACGGCATCATCGGCAATCTGGACTGGGTCGGGCTTAAGCGGCGTAGGCGCGGCGCCGAACCCTGACTATTCCAAAACGATTCCCCATTCGGTCTTCATGATCTTTCAAGCCATGTTTGCCATTATTACGCCTGCCCTGATCATCGGCGCGTATGCGGAACGGGTAAAATTTTCCGCCTTTCTGCTTTTCACGCTGCTGTGGGCAACCTTTGTTTATGATCCTCTGGCGCACTGGGTGTGGGGAACGGGCGGATGGCTGAAGGCTATGGGCGGCTCGACTTCGCCGGCGGTATCGTCGTGCATGTGAGTTCCGGTATTTCGGCTCTGGTTCTGGCGATTATTTCTGGGCAAACGGATCGGCTACAACCACCGGCCGATCCGTCCGCACAACCTGCCCTTCACTGTTCTGGGCGCGGCTCTTTTATGGTTCGGCTGGTTCGGATTTAACGCAGGCAGCGCGTTGGCAGCTGACGGTCTTGCCGCCAATGCCTTTATCACCACCCATACGGCAACAGCGGCCGCCGGTCTGGCCTGGGCATTGATTGAATGGTGGCACAACGGAACCCCGACCATTCTGGGTGTCGCGACCGGCGCAGTAGCGGGTCTGGTTGCCATCACCCCGCCTGCGGTTTTGTCAACCCGATGAACGCCATGTTTATCGGCATCATCGTCGCTATCGTCTGCTACACTGGCGTTGCCAGTCATTAAAGGCAAACTCGGTTATGACGATTCTCTGGACGCTTTCGGCGTGCATGGCGTGGGCGGAACCGTCGGAACCATCGCCACCGGTATCTTCGCACAAAAAGCAATCAATGCGGCAGGCGCCGACGGACTGCTTTTCGGTAACGTTCATCAGTTTCGGGTTCAATGTCTGATGCTGGTGTTGTCGACCATCGCCTTTGCCGCGATCATGACCTTCATCATCTTCAAGATTGTGGACGCCGTTCTCGGCATGCGAGTGGAAGAGAAAAATGAAATCATCGGCCTGGATCTGACCCAACAGAGCGAAGCCGCTTACACCGTGATTGAATAGGAGGAATAAATCATGAAATTAGTTATTGCCATCATTCAGCCGCATAAACTGGAGGCTGTAAAAAGAGAACTGGAAGCCGTGGAAGTAAACTTAATGACCGTCACCAACGTGGTGGGCCAGGGGACGGCAAAAAGGCGTCACGGAAATTTACCGCGGCGCCAAGGAAGCAGGCGGCCTGCTCAATAAAGTCCGCCTGGATATCGCCGTCAACGAAGCCTTTGTCGAACCGACCATTGCCGCCATCACCAAGGGCGCGCATACCGGCTCGGTCGGCGATGGTAAAATCTTTGTCGTGGAGCTTGCCGAGTGCATCCGCATCAGCTCCGGCGAACGCGGCGGAGTCGCCATCGGCTGAGGTCATCATTATGGATAACGACAAAACATATACAAGAGAAAATGCTTTGGAGCGTTGTGTTTCCGACTGTGAAAAAACCGTCATCATTCATGCCCTGAGAAAAACGAAAGGCAACACCTCGGAGGCAGCGCAGATTCTGGGAACAACGAAACGCGTTTTGGCAGGCAAGATCCATAAATACGAAATCGATTGTGCACAATTTGAATCAGAATAACTGATAAGGAGAAACTGAAACAATGAAAAGAAATCTAAAGACAACAATGACCATGGTTTTGCTGGCGCTGATGTTGGGGTCATTCCCGATGATGGCCTGGGCAGCGGAAGAACCGAAACCGGCCGAACAACCCAAGGCCGCACAGCAAAAACAGGAAGAAGACAAGGTAACAGGCGAGGTGAGCCGCAAGTATTTTAAGCGCTTATATCTGGAGAGGTCAGGAAATGACCCGGCACATTCGTTGTGATTCAACCGTCCGTTACCGCAAGCTACAAAGGTTTTACGGCCAACCTCTGGGGGAATCTGGATACCAAACCCTACGCGGCCGGCAACGCAGAATTATTCATCCAACTTTACGGAAACGGATGTCACTCTTTCCTATTCGCGGAAATTCGGCATGGTCCAGGCGGGCGCAGGGTATATCTATTACGGCCTTTCGGCAACGACCCCGGGCGGAACGGATCTGCTCGATTCACAGGAAATATTTGTTACCCTGGGCCTGGATACAATTTTGGCGCCGACTTTGACCGTTTATAAGGAAATCGACCATTACCATCAATGGTATGCAACGCTGGGCGTTTCTCATACCTTCGCCCTGCATGAAAATATCGGTTTGAAACTGGCGGCACAGGTAAGCTATCTCAAGAGTGAAGATGAAACGACCTATCCGGAATTTGACAGCAATTCGGTGGCCACCACGGACAAGTTCAACAATCTGCATGACGGCGTGGTCTCCGTTTCTCTACCGGTGAACGTCATCAAAAACCTGACCGTCACGCCAACGATGACTTACGTCTTCCCACTTTCGAGCGACGCCAAATACGAAATGAGAGGGCGTGGCCTGCAGGGCACCACTCCGTCCGACAGGGATAGTTCCTACCTCTACGGCGGAGTCGTTCTGAGTTTCGCTTTCTAGGCAGCGATCGCTGCTTCAGCGCCGCTGCAGTTTATTCCAAAATAAATTGTAGCGGCTTTTGGGTCATGAAAGAGAAATTGCCAAAATATATATTGACAACAATCGTTTAGAAAACATAACTTCTTTCGGCATCATCGTTGTTAAGATATATTCTGGAATAACTGAAAGGAGAACCATTGTGAAACTTGTCATAGCAATCGTCCAGTCCGATAAGTTGAAAGAGGTCAAAAAGGCCCTGTCCGACGTTAAAGTAGGCAAAATAACCGTGTCCGATGTGATTGGCTGCGGCGCTCAGGTCGGAAAGACGGATACCTGCAACGGCGCCGTTACTGAAGGAACCCTTCTGGACAGTGTGCGCTTTGAAATTGCCGTCAACGATGAATATGTCAAACCCACGCTAGAAGCCATCATTAAAGGCGCGCGTACCGGCAATATCGGCGACGGTAAAATTTTCATCGTTCCATTAGAGGAATGTATCAGGGTTCGCACAGGTGAAAGTGGCCGCCAGGCCATCGGCTAATGCGGAAAGCGATAGAAAGAGATTCTCACAACTATGGACCATTGTTATCGTCAACGACCCGTTTATGAACAATATTGCTGACAGCGACCGCATCCTTAATCCGGGAAAGACATCGTGCAGAAATTCAAAGACCATATCGAAAATGAATTATTTTCTTCTTGAAGAGTTGGTATAAGGAATGACCGGATTCACTGTTTTTTCCTTTCATCAATATCACCCGGATACATCATTGCACCCGGGCCCCGTTCGCGCGTGCGGACTCGAATAACATCCTCAACAGGCGTAACAAAAATAATGCCGTCGCCCGTTTCGCCTGTGTAAGCCGATTTGAGAATCGCTTCCAGAGCAGCGTCAAGGTTGCGCTTGTTCAAAACGATATTAATTTGTATTTTGGGAAGCATGTTGACCTGATAGGTTCCGGCACGTCCGACCAGTTGAACCCCTCCCTGGCGGCCATGGCCCCGTACTTCAAACATATTCATGCCCACAATTCCTATGTCTTTAAGGGCGTCTATGATATCATTTACTTTATCTTCGCGAATGATCGCCTCGATTTTTTTTAGCATGGTAAAATCTCCAATTAAAAAAATTCTATTGATTGCTCAATGAAAACCGCCGTCTATTAGTATGATCTCTCCCCGTGGGAACTGATATCCAGTCCCACTTCTTCTTCGATCGGACTTACCCTCAATCCAATACTCATATTGAGTACTTTCGCCAGTACATAGGTCATTCCGAAGGAAAAAACGATGGTGACAATCACAGCCAGGATCTGAATGCTAAGTTGGGCGGGATTACCGAAAAACAAACCGTTTGCCCCGTCGGCATTCACGGCCACTGTAGCGAATAATCCTGTGGCGATGGTGCCCCAGGTGCTGCCCATTCCGTGACATGCCCAGACATCCAGGGATTCATCCAGCTTGCGTCGTTCCCTAAATCGCATCGCATAATAAGCAAGAGGCGCGGCTACGGCTCCGATAACCATAGCAGCCAGAGGCGTAATAAAACCGCACGCTGGCGTCACTGCTGCCAGACCGACAACCATTCCTGTTGCAATCCCCAAAGTGCTCGGTCTGCCGTCGAGCCAGGAAAGCAGCATCCAGACCAGACCGGCGGTGGCAGCCGAGGTGTTGGTCGTCACCAGAGCATTTACCGCCACACCGTTTGCCCCGAGTGCGCTGCCCGCATTAAAGCCGAACCAGCCAACCCACAGTAATCCGGTTCCTAAAACTGTAAGCGGAATATTGTTCGGCTCCATCGGAACATTGCCGTGGCCCTTGCGCGGACCGATGACTAAGGCAAACGCCAAAGCCGAAAAACCCGCGGCGATATGCACAACCGTCCCTCCGGCAAAATCGAGTACGCCCATCTCCTTCAACCACCCTCCTTGCCCCCAGACCCAGTGGCAAAGAGGGTCATATACCAGCGTCGCCCAGAGAAGGCTGAAAAGCAGGAAGCTCTTAAATTTTACCCGTTCCACGAAAGCGCCTGTAATCAGCGCGGGTGTAATGACGGCAAACATCATCTGAAAAGAGGCAAAGAGTTCATGGGGGATTGTTTTAGCGTAGGCGACATTTGGCTGGGCGCCAACCCCCTGAAAACCTAGGAAATCCAGCCCACCGATCAATCCGCTGATGTCCGAACCGAAGGCAAGAGAATATCCATAAAGCACCCACTGAACTCCGATCAGGGACATGAAGATATAGCTCAAAGTTAAGGTAGAGAGAACATTTTTCCTCCGCACCATGCCGCCATAAAAAAACGCCAGGGCTGGCGTCATCAAAAGAACAAGAGAACAACACACTAATATCCAGGCGGTATCGCCCGCACTGATTTGAACACCCATTATATCCCCTCCCGTCTATATATACGGGAATGCATGACAGCAATTATCCTGCCATAATATATTAGTTATTAAATACAATATGTTATAAAATTAATAATAAAGCGGGAGAGCGCATATTTGTGCAGTTTAAAAAAATGCAAAACATAATTGTGCCGATGTAGTGGTGCTAATTTTCTCCGTAATAAGAGAATGAATCATCGAGCATTTACAATGAATATACTACCTCCTTTTATAAACGTTCACTCTTCATTGTCCCTATTCGTTCTGAAAACTGACAAAGATGTATCATTTACAATCAATAGCATTATGGAACCTATTGGATATTAGGAACAAGTTTATAATAACTCGATGGCATGGCAATTGCTTTTCACTCATGCGTTTGATTAAAATTGGAAGGAAATCGTCTTGATCGTATCGGTCATGGTTTTATCCAAGTTTTTAATATCTGCACTGAGGGATCGTCTAAAGGTAGGACAACAGGTTCTGGCCCTGTGAATCGAGGTTCGAGTCCTTGTCCCTCAGCCATATTATTCATGACCTTTAAGGTAGTATTTTGATGACCTGTCTTTTCTTTTTTGAGATAAAAACCAGAAAATATTAATGAAGGGAATAAGGAGAGTATTTGCGCGCGCACTACTTACAGCACGTTCCGTTTGAAGGGCTTGGTAGCATCGCACCTTGGCTTGAAGCGGCTGGGTACGAACTAACAAATACAAGGTTCTTTGAATCAGCAGCGCTCCCCGATCTTAAAAAGATAGACCTGCTCTTGGTTATGGGCGGTCCGATGAGTGTAAATGATGAAGATGAGTTTCCTTGGCTTGTTTCTGAAAAACAGTTCATTCTGTGAAGCCATCCATTTAGGAAAGCCGATCTTGGGTATTTGTCTTGGTGCGCAGCTTATTGCCAGTGCAACAGGCGCCAGAATATACCGCAATTCCTTGAAGGAGATCGGGTGGTTTCCAATCTATGGAATTTCATCAAACGACTCGTTCCATTTTTAGTTTCCCGCCGTCAGTGCAAGTGTTCCATTGGCATGGTGAAACATTTGACTTGCCATCAGGAGCAACCCGCCTTGCGAAAAGTGACAAATGTGAAAACCAGGCCTTTCAAATCAGCAAGTCTGTTATCGGATTACAATTTCATCTGGAAACCACATCAGAAGCGGCGCGAGAAATTGTCTCCAATTGTCGCAATGATTTGGTTCCATCGGAGTATATACAGACGGAACAAGAAATCCTTTCAGTTAAGCCTGAAAGTATATAAATCAATAAATCAGTTGATGGGTAACATCCTTTCTTTCTTGTTACGAAACGATGGCTAACAATCGTTTAAACACAGACTCCTAAAAGCTGCGCCTGGCTTCTCGTAAAGATTTAATATATTAAACATTGTGTATAATTAGGTATCCATAAAAAATTTTTCATCCTTTCGGAAACTTTTTACAAAGTTGTAACTATTTTGGTTTGTTCTTTGCGATGTAATGTTCAAAGATAAAAATATTGCTTGATATTGGAACAATTTTGTCACAAAATGAATTAAAGATGCTTTGGACCTGACAGGAACAAAGTTTCAAGAAAACCATCTATCGAGGAATAAACTAAATTGAGCATTCACAGTTATGAAGAATTGGCAGCCCTGCACGCGATTTCTAAAATTATCGCGCAGCCGGGGGATTTACGGGATCAGTTGGAGCAGATTCTCAATGAAATGAGTTCGCGTCTGGGGATGCAGCGAGGCATGATATCGCTTTTGGATCGCGATAAGCAGGAAGTCTGGCTGGATATCGCCCATGACGTCAACATTGACGGGTTGGATGTCACCTACAAACCAGGCGAAGGCATTACCGGAAAAGTGGCGGAAACCGGCCGTCCGATGGCGGTGGCCAATCTCGGCCAGGAAACGCATTTTCTGGATCGTACTGGCGCACGCCGCCATCTGAATCGTGCCGAACTGTCATTTCTGTGTGTTCCAATCATGTATGATGCGCGCGTTGTCGGTGTTTTATCTGCCGATAAAGTAGCCCTGCAGGTAGAAAATCTGGATAAGGAACTCGCGATGCTCTCCGCGGTCGCCGAACTGATGGCCAAGGCCGTGCACATTCGCGCGCTGGAAGAAGAAAACCGGCGTTTGCGAAAAATTGTCGGCAGTAGCCGTGCGCCCTCGATGGACATTATCGGTCATTCCAAAGCCATGCAGGAAGTATTCGGAATGGTGGCGCAAGTCGCCGATTCCAATACGACGGTTTTGATTACCGGGGAGACGGGTACAGGCAAGGAACTGGTTGCCCGCGCCATTCACAATAATTCACCGCGCAAAGGCGGCCCGCTGGTACAGGTCAACTGCGCGGCAATTCCCGACACGCTGATTGAAAGTGAATTGTTCGGCCATGAAAAAGGTGCTTTTACCGGCGCGCTACAGCAACGCCGTGGCCGTTTTGAAGAAGCCAACGGCGGCACGATTTTTCTCGATGAAGTGGGCGAACTCTCCGCCGCCGCGCAGGTCAAGCTCTTGCGTGTGTTGCAGGAAAAACGTTTTCAGCCGCTGGGCTCTTCGCGGGTAGTCAATGTCAATGTACGCATCATCGCCGCCACGAACCGCAATCTGGAGCAGGATATTATAGCCGACCGTTTCCGCGCGGATTTGTTTTATCGCCTGAATGTTTTTCCCATTTATTTGCCACCCCTGCGCGAGCGCGGCAGCGACGTGATCCTGCTGGCCGATCATTTTCTTCTGAAATACAACAAAGAAATGGGCAAAAACGTTAAAAGGATATCCACAGCGGCCATTGAAGTTTTTCTATCCCACAAATGGCCGGGAAACGTTCGCGAACTGGAAAATTGTATGGAACGGGCGGTGTTGCTGACTAAGACGGATATCGTGGACTGTATGCATCTGCCGCCGTCTTTGCAACTGAAGGAAAAGGAACTGGACCGCAAGGATCGCAGCAAGCTGTCGTCCGTTGTCGAAGCGCAGGAAAGGTCGCTCATTATCGACGCGCTGGAAGAGGCCGGTGGCAATCAGACCAAAGCAGCCAAAATGCTGGGCACGACTAAGCGCATTATCCAATACAAGATATCAAAGATGGGAATTGATCCAAAACAGTTTCGTAAAAAAAGTAAAGATTCCGAAAAGTGAGAAACGTTTTTGTCCGATGCTCGTTTCGAAACGTTACGCAACAGCGGAATAACGAAAAGAAATAGAACAATAATGTTTCATGATTTAAAGAAATGACAAAATTGTTCTATTTTAAAAAATTAATACAGGGTGCTTTTGATAAATGAAATTAATTTTGCATAATTTTTTTTGTCATTCCGGGAGCGAACCGGCTTGAGCCCTTAAGGGTAAATCCAAGAAGCACTTGATAAAACTGGATTCCCGCTTTCGCGCGAATGACAGTGGAACGGAATGAATCCGCGATATATGATGAAAAGGATACCATGCGATATATTGGTCCGCTCTGGCATGACTTTGGCAATTCTATTTTCACCGGCCGGGACATTGTCGGTCAGGATTTAGGGAGGAAAATTTTTTATGTGTCGTTTGTTTGCTGTAACCAGTAATGATCCACTGTCGCCCATGATGGCCATCAATGCGCTCAATGTAATGAAAGAAGGGCATGATGGTTCCGGTGTGGGATTGTTTATGACGGATTTGGGTGGCGAGTTCGAAAAATTTAAAAACGAGCCGATTCTTTCCGGTATATTTTCCAACGAAGGTATCAAGGCGCTCGATCGCTTCATGATCGACCTGGATTTCATGGTCAAGTATAAGCTGTCTTTTCGTCCGACAAAGCCGACGCCGGCCGGAACGCCCAAAAGAGATAATTACGTTATTCGTGTTTATGAATATCCTGCTGACTGGGAAGGCCTCAGCCAGGAAGAAATTCAGTTTCGCCTGATGATGGTCCAGCTGCAATTCAGGAAAGAGGAGAAAAAGATAAATCCATGTTGATCTTCAGCTTTTGGCCGGACGTCATCATGATCAAAGAAGTGGGCGATCCATTAGCCGTGGCCCAATATCTGGGATTTGACCGGAAGGAACTCACGGCGCGCACCATCCTGAGCCAGGGACGCCAGAACACGAACTACTCGATTGATATTTACGCCTGTCATCCTTTCTTTATTCAGGGCATATCCACGATGACTAACGGCGAGAATACAGCTTTTGTACCGATCCGCGAATTCCTGATGTCGCGAAATTTCCCCGGCTATGTGGGCTATAAATCTGACTCGGAAGTGTTCACGCACATCCTACACTACATGCAAAACAAGCTCGGCATGGGCATGGAGATGTATAAACATATTATTACGCCGCTCAAAGACGAAGAGATTACCAGGTCATCCCGACGGCAAGATGCTTCGAAATTTAAAGCAAAGCTGCCGGCCTTTAATCATTGACGGGCCGAACTGTGTGATTGGCTGTTTGCCCGACAAGTCGATGTTCATGGTGCAGGATTCCAAAAAGCTGCGTCCCGGCGTTGTAGGCGGGCGTCCGGGTATTTTCGCTGTTTTCATCGGAAATGTGCGGGCTGGATGCGGCGATCCCGGAGAGAGATATCAATTTGGATGACCAGCCGATGCGCTATGAAACGGTTATAGTCCGCCGCGAGCGGCAGGAGATAGAAAAATGGAATCAATGGGACACGTTACCCCCTCTACACTAAGCGTCAAAGATCTGCCCTGGCAGATTCTCTGGAACAAGGAAAAGTGCACGCTTTGCGGCAGTTGTACGGCTGTTTGTCCCGTACGGGCTATCGATCTGGGTGTGCATCGCAAGCGAAGCTTACAGGTACCGATCGGCCTGGAAACCAAACCCGGCAATCTTTTCTCGATTTATCATGGTATTGACCAGCGCACCGATCCGGCTCACGCCTGTGTGGGCTGCGGCATGTGCACGATGGTTTGTCCCAACGGCGCGATTGCGCCTCTGCACAGCGAGGAAATCGACAAGCTGCGTTTTCATATCAATCAGGGCGGGGAACCCCGACGGCGCGGCGGCCGAAGGAATTCATCTGACAGTGTTCTGGATAAAATTAAGTTTGTCCGCATTTCAATGTTGACCGACCCGGCGCTTGATGCGGGACGCCATGAGTTTGAACTGCGCACATTGCTGGGAAGGATTCTGCCTCCGGAAGAAATGCTGAAAGTCAGCCGGGAGTCCGGCTGGATGCCTCCGGTGCGCGAAATTTATCCGCTGGTCATTGGCAGTATGTCGTTTGGCGCGCTCTCGCCGAACATGTGGGAAGGCCTACAAATGGGCGTAGCCTATCTGAATGAAGAGCTGGGCATGCCGGTTCGCATCTGTACCGGCGAAGGTGGCTGTCCGCCGCGATTATTAAAATCACGCTTCCTGAAATATGTTATTTTGCAGATCGCCAGCGGCTATTTCGGTTGGGATGAGATCATTCATAACCTGCCGCAGATGAAGGAAGACCCGTGCGCGATTGAAATCAAATACGGTCAGGGCGCCAAGCCCGGCGACGGCGGATTGCTGATGTGGTATAAAGTCAATAAGCTCATTGCTGCGATCCGCGGAGTACCGCAGGGCATCAGCCTGCCTAGTCCACCCACGCACCAGACCAAGTATTCGATTGAGGAAGCGGTAGCCAAGATGATCCAGTCCATGTCTATGGCCTGGGGATTCCGCGTACCGGTGTATCCGAAAATATCCGCCACCAGCACGGCAATGGCCGTTCTCAATAATTTAACAAGAAATCCGTATGCTGCAGGCCTGGCCATTGACGGCGAAGACGGCGGAACGGGCGCGGCCTATAATGTATCGATGGATCATATGGGACATCCCATCGCCAGTAATCTGCGCGACGCCTATTTGACCCTGGTCAAACTGGGCAAACAAAATGAGATCCCCCTTTTCGCGGGCGGCGGTATCGGCAAAAACGGCAATCTGGCCGCCAATGCCGCCGCTTTGATTATGCTGGGCGCGAGCGGCGTGCAGACCGGAAAATATATTATGCAGGCTGCTGCCGGCTGTCTGGGTTCGGAAGCCGACCGCTGCAACGTTTGTAATATCGGCGTGTGCCCTAAGGGTATCACCTCGCAGGATCCACGTCTGGATCGTAGGCTGGATCCGGAAAAGGTCGCACAAAGGGTGGTAGATCTCTATTTAAGTTTTGATACGGAATTGAAGAAAATCGTTGCCCCGCTAGGACGTTCTACGTCTCTGCCGATCGGTATGTCGGATGCTTTAGGCATCAACGATGCGGATGCCGCACAGCGTCTCAATATCAAGTATGTTTTGTAATTCGGGAATCAGGGAAGCATCATGACAAAAAAAGATTCAATTAAAATTGCCGGTCTGGAAAATAATATTCGCGTTGAATCACGGATTCTGGAAGAGCGTATTCAAAAAGCCGTCGAAAACGGGTATCGTCAGATTGAAGTGACCGCTTACGGTCAACACGGTATCGGCGGACGTCTGTGGCGTTCCCATGACAAGCAAATCAAAGTTGATGTGCTGGGAACGGCAGGTCAGCGTCTGGGTTCGATGGGTTTTGCCAATACAGTCATTGAAGTCTTTGGTCCGGCTTCCGACGATATCGGCTGGCTTAATGCCGGCGCGCAAATTATTGTGCATGGCAACGCGACCAACGGCGTGGCCAACGCCATGGCGCAAGGCAAAATTTATATCGACGGGGACATCGGCGCGCGCGGGATGACCATGACCAAGCATAATCCTCGTTTTGAACCGCCCGAACTCTGGGTATTCGGTAAAGTCGGAGACTCGTTCGCCGAATTTATGGCGGGCGGCATCGCTGTCGTTTGCGGCGAGGGCGCCGAGGATAATAAAAATGTGCTGGGCTATCGTCCCTGTGTCGGCATGGTTGGAGGCAAAATCTTCTTCCGCGGTCGGCAGGAAGTTTACAGCAGAGCCGACGCGAGATTGCTGACCGATCTGCCCGAAGACGAATGGCAGTGGCTGCAAACAAATATGCAGCGCTTTTTACAGGCCATCGGTAAACAGTATTTATTTGATCAGCTCGGTTCGCACCGTGAAGAGTGGCAGTTGCTGGTGGCGCGCAAACCTTCGGAAAAACTGGCGCGCGCGGTCAAGTCCATGGCAAAATACCGCAAGGAAGTCTGGGAAGGCGAACTGGGTGCAGGGGGTGTCATCGGTGATTTGTCGAGTCTGGATCGCTCACCGATCGGGCTTATTCCCACGGGTGAACTGCGTCGTTTTGTGCCGGTATGGGCCAATGAAAAATATCTGCCACCCTGTCAGGCGGCCTGTCCGACCGGAATTCCGGTACAGAAAAGATGGGAACTTATCCGCCAGGGTAAGGTCGATGAAGCGGTTGACCTGGCGCTGCAATACACACCTTTCCCGGCGACGGTCTGCGGCTATCTTTGCCCCAACCTCTGTATGCAGAATTGCACGCGCCACCTGGTCAGTTTACAGGCCGTTGATGTTACGCTGTTGGGAAAAGCATCACTTTCGGCTAAAGAACCTAAGCGTCTTCCGAAAACCGGCAAAAAAGTTGCCGTCATTGGCGGCGGCGCTTCCGGGCTTTCCGTTGCCTGGCAGTTGTGGCTGAAAGGTCATGAGGCCGTCATCATTGAGCGTAAAAAGCAGTTGGGCGGTAAGATCACGGATTCGATTCCCAAAAGCCGCATTCCCAATGATGTCGTTGAACATGAAATTCAGAGGCTCGCCAAAAACATCCGTCAGGTGCATTTGGGTAAGCCATTGACGAAAGATCAGTTTTTAAAACTGAAAAATGAAAATGATTATATGGTTATTGCGGCAGGGGCAGCCAAACCACGCAAATTGAATGTCCCCGGTATGGAAAAAGCCCTGACCGCTTTGGAGTTTCTTCAGCAAAGCAAACTTGATTGTGCTAAAGTCGGTGAAAAAGTCGTCATTATCGGCGCGGGTAATGTCGGCTGTGACGCGGCAACGGAGGCGTTCCGTCTGGGCGCAAAAAGCGTGGTCTTGATTGACGTGCAGGAACCCGCATCCTTCGGAGTGGAAAGAAAGCATGCTGAAGCGGCAGGGGCGAAATTTCTGTGGCCGCGTTTTACCAAGGCCTTTACGGATAAAGGCGTGGAACTGACCGACGGAGAACTGCTGCCGGCGGACACGGTGATTGTCGCCGTGGGCGATATGCCCGATTTATCCTTCCTGCCGGAAGGGATCGCCACGGAAAGGGGATTTATCACGGTGGATGAAAACTATACCACCAGCGATCCTCAGGTTTACGCGATCGGTGACGCGGTACGGCCCGGATTGCTGACGGACGCGATTGGCGCGGGACGCATTGCCGCCCGGACGATTGACGATCTCTTAAAGGGCGCGTCAGAGACCTATGACAAGCTGCCTGCCATTAATTATGAACGCGTCAAGATGCAGTATTTCGATCCCAGGATCGGCGAGTTTGCCGACACGTCGTCTTGCGCGACCCATTGCGCGTCCTGCGGCGCTTGCCGGGACTGTGGCATGTGTGAGGAGGTCTGTCCGCAAAAAGCAATTTCCCGGTCGGAAACGCCTGCGGGCGGCTTTGAATATGTCGTGGATAGTGAACGTTGCATCGGTTGCGGTTTTTGCGCCGGGGCTTGTCCCACCGGCGTTTGGGAAATCGTGGAGAATGCACCTTTAGAATAAACAATTATTTCATTAAATAAAGGATGGAGAAATCATGAAAAAAACAACACCAACTCTCGCGGCGGAAAGACAATACGTTATCGAAAAAGAGAAGTTCGTTCCCGTATCGCAGTATTTTGGCGAGGATACCTTTAACCACAAGACTATGAAAGAAAAGCTTCCCAAAGATACCTTTAAAAAATTGATGGATGCGATCAACGAAGATAAGACCCTTGATGAAGAAACGGCCAATGTCGTCGCTCATGCCATGAAAGAATGGGCTCTTGAAAAAGGGGCGACACATTTCGCGCACTGGTTTCAGCCCATGACCGGCATCACCGCCGAAAAACATGATGCTTTTGCCGATCCGGCCGGTCCCGGCGCGGTTATCGAACGGTTTTCCGGCAAGCAGTTGATTCAGGGCGAACCGGACGCGTCGAGTTTCCCATCCGGCGGCATCCGGGCCACTTTTGAAGCGCGCGGCTATACGGCATGGGATATGTCTTCGCCCGCCTTTATTAAGAGAAACGGCATTTCCACAACACTGTGCATTCCGACCGCCTTTATTTCCTATACCGGACAAGTGCTGGATAAAAAGACGCCGCTTTTACGATCCATCCGCGCGCTCAACAACAGCGCTGTCAATATGCTCAAACTGCTGGGCGCTAAAAACGTGAAAAAGGTTCATTCCAATCTGGGACCGGAGCAGGAGTATTTTCTGATTGACATGGATTATTATTATAAACGTCAGGATCTGGTGCTGGGCGGCCGAACCGTTGTTGGCGCGCCTCCGGCTAAAGGCCAGGAACTGGAAGATCAATATTTCGGCAGCATCAAAGAGAGAATTTCTTCCTATATGCATGATGTCGAGGAAGAACTCTTCAAGCTCGGCGTACCGGCCAAGACACGTCACAACGAAGTCGCGCCCAGCCAGTACGAACTAGCCCCCGTATATGAAGAGGCGAATCTTGCGGCCGACCACAATCAACTGGTCATGGACACGCTCAAATACGTCGCCAAGAAACATCGTCTGGCCGCGCTTTTGCACGAAAAACCTTTTGCCAAAATCAACGGATCGGGCAAGCATGTGAACTGGTCGCTGTCCGATAACAACGGTAATAATTTGCTCAATCCCGGCACAACGCCACAGGACAATATTTCGTTTCTGGTTTTTCTGATTGCCACCGTCCGTTCCGTTTACAAGCATGCGGATATTCTGCGCGCGGCCGTTGCCTCTTACGGCAACGATCATCGCCTGGGCGCCAATGAAGCTCCGCCCGCGATCATCTCCGTGTTTTTGGGTGAGCAACTGACGAAGATTCTGTCCAATATTGAGAAAGGCACGGTTACCAAAGCGACCAAAGAGGAAATTATCGATTTGGGCATTTCTTCTTTGCCTCAAGTCAGCAAAGACAATACCGACCGCAACCGGACATCGCCCTTTGCCTTTACCGGCAACAAATTTGAATTCCGGGCGGTGGGTTCGTCGCAGTCCATTGCCTCATCGGCTCTGGTGATCAACACGATCGTCGCCGAAAGTCTGGACGACCTAGCTGAAAAAATTTCAGCCAAAGGAACCAAAAATATCAATCAGGCCGTTTTTGAAGTTTTAAAAAGTGAGATCAAGTCTATTAAGCCGATTCTGTTCAACGGCGATAATTATACCAAGGAATGGGAAGCCGAGGCGAAAAAGAGAGGCCTGCCCAATGAAAAAACATCACCCAGCGCTTTTAAAGCATTGGTCACTGACAAGTCTTTGAATCTTTTCAAAAAATATGAAGTGCTTTCCAATGCGGAGCTTAAATCCCGATACCTGATTCACGTGGAACGCTACATTAAAGATCTGGAAATCGAGGTTAACTGCCTCAACAATATTTGCATGACTCAGGTTATCCCGGCTGCCGTGGCTTACCAAAAGAAGCTGGCAAAAGCGATTGTCGATACCAAAGAGGTTCTGGGTGATTCTGCAGTTGTATCTTCCCATACGGAGCTTTTAAAGAAAATCCTTGACCTGATTAATAATATTTATGTGACGAATAAGGATATTCAGGCCAGGGTGGAAGCGGCATCTGTTGTACATGATGAGCCCAAGAAAGCGGAGATGCTGGGCAGTAAGGTCAAACCAAAGATGGATGAGTTGCGTGAATATGTGGATGCCCTGGAAAATCTTGTTGACGACGAAACCTGGCCTTTACCGAAGTTCTGGGAGATGTTGTTCATCTGCTGATGATACCATATTTAGGGAACTGAAAGACAAGGATATGATCATAAAGGACATGACCTAAATGCCAGCCTTTTCACCATCACGGGATTGCAAAGAGGATCAACCGTGAAGAACACAAAATTCATTTTTGTAACCGGCGGCGTTTTGTCGTCTTTGGGGAAGGGACTGGCGGCAGCTTCTATCGCAGCCATTCTGGAGTCTCGTGGTCTTCATGTAACCAACCAGAAGCTGGATCCGTATATTAATGTCGATCCCGGAACCATGAGCCCGTTTCAGCACGGCGAAGTATTTGTCACTGACGACGGCGCCGAAACGGATCTGGATCTGGGCCATTATGAACGATTTTCATCCACCTGCATGGGGAAGTGCAACAACCTCACCACCGGACAGGTTTACTTTTCCGTTATTACCAAGGAAAGACGCGGCGATTACCTGGGCAAGACCGTCCAGGTCATTCCGCACATCACCAACGAAATCAAGGATTTTATTCGCAAAACGGCCGAGGGATTCGATGTCTCGATTGTGGAGATCGGCGGCACCGTGGGCGACATTGAGAGCCTGCCGTTTCTGGAAGCCATCCGGCAATTCCGCAATGAAGCAGGCCGTCAAAACGCTATTTTCATTCATTTAACCTGGGTTCCCTTTATCAAAACCGCAGGCGAAGTAAAGACCAAACCGACACAGCACAGCGTCAAGGCGCTTCGCGAAATCGGTATTCAGCCGGATATTTTGCTGTGCCGCACGGAAAACTTTCTATCGGAAGACATCAAAGCCAAAATTGCCCTTTTCTGCAATGTGGAAGTTTCTTCCGTTTTTACGGCGAAGGACGTCAGCTGCATTTATGAAGTGCCGCTGGTTTATCACCACGAAGGACTGGATGCAAAAATTATTGAACTGCTGAACATGTGGACCGGCCAGCCGAAGCTGGATGCCTGGGAGAATGTTGTAGAAAAATTTTATCATCCGGTGAATGAAGTTTGCGTAGGGATTGCAGGCAAGTACGTCAACCTGACGGATTCCTACAAAAGTCTGAATGAAGCGCTGGTACACGGCGGCATCGCTAATAATTGCCGCGTGAAATTAAAATTTGTCGATACCGAAAAGATTGAACAGGAGGGCGCTGCAAACCATTTGTCGGATGTGGACTGCGTGCTGGTGCCGGGCGGTTTCGGCAATCGCGGCATTGAAGGCATGATTCAGGCGGTACAGTATGCCCGGGAAAACAAAATCCCTTATTTCGGGATTTGCCTCGGAATGCAGATGGCGGTCATCGAATACGCCCGTCATGTCTGCGGACTGGATAAAGCCAACAGCTCCGAGTTTGATCTGACAACCCCATATCCCGTCATCGACCTTTTACCCGAACAGCGCAATATCCAGGATAAAGGGGCTTCCATGCGGCTGGGCGCCTGGCCCTGTGTTGTGAAGGATGGGTCCTTCGCCTTCGATGCTTACGGGCAGAAGGAAATCTCCGAACGACATCGCCACCGCTATGAATTCAACAACGACTTCAAGAAAATATTGACGGAAAAAGGCTTGCGCATCACTGGTGCGTCACCGGACGGCTCGTTGGCTGAAATGATTGAAATTAAAGATCATCCATGGTTTCTGGGCTGCCAGTTCCATCCGGAATTTAAATCCCGCCCGACGAAACCCCATCCGCTCTTTACTCAATTCATCGAAGCGGCGTTGAAACAGTCCGGAAAATAGCGGATGATCTTCCGTAATTTCCTTTATCTAGATTGGAGATTTAAATTAAATGCCCCTGTTAAGAAAAAATCGTCAAGCCCTTTTAGTCCTGGAAGACGGGGGCGTCTTTGAGGGTTTTGCTTTTGCGGGCGCAGGTGAAACACTAGGGGAAGTCGTCTTCAATACAGGCATGACCGGTTATCAGGAAGTGATTACCGATCCCTCGTATAAAGGTCAGATCGTCATGATGACGTATCCGCTGGTCGGCAATTACGGCATTAATGACGAGGACATGGAATCGGCGGGCATTCATCTGGAAGGTTTCATTGTTAAAGAATATCAGTCCAATCCCAGTAACTGGCGGATGAAGACAAGTTTAAAATCTTTTCTGGAAGATTCCGGCAAAATCGGACTGGAAGGCATCGACACGCGCGCTCTGACACGACGCTTGCGCCTGTCCGGTTCGATGAAAGGGATTATTTCTACGGAGACAAAAAACGTCGCCGAGTTGCTTACAAAGGTTCGGTCTTATCCAGGACTCGTTGGACGGGACCTGGTGCGAGAGGTTTCCTGTCAAAAACCTTATTTGTGGAAAAATGGCGCCCCGGCCAAAAGTAAAATCCCCATTAAAAAACCGGTCAAAAAGCTGCGTGTTGTTGTATTGGATTGCGGCGTCAAATATAATATTCTCAGGCTTCTGGAAAATAACGGCTGCGAAGTTGTTGTCGTGCCGGCGTTTGCCACCGGAGCGGAAATTCTTTCGTATCAGCCAGACGGGGTATTGCTGTCCAATGGACCCGGTGATCCTGCCGCTCTTCCCTATATCGTGGATGCCGCGCGAACGGTCATGGGCCAAGCGCCCGTCTTCGGCATCTGCCTGGGACATCAGATTATCGGCCAGGCCATCGGCGGCACTACGGAAAAGTTAAAATTCGGCCATCACGGCATTAATCAGCCTGTCAAAAATATGGAAACCGGCCGAGTCGAAATCACGTCTCAGAATCACGGCTTTGTTGTCGTACCGGAATCGGTCGAAAACAAAGCAAATAAATCATATATAAATTTAAACGATGCGACTTCCGAAGGCATGAAGCTTTCCGGGACCATGAGTGTGCAGTATCATCCCGAAGCAGCGCCGGGACCGCACGATACGGAATATCTGTTTGCACAGTTTGTTCAAATCATAAAAAATGAAAAGGGGAAGGCAAAGTGATTCTGATCATTGATTTCGGCTCACAGTATAACCAGCTTATCGCGCGCCGGGTGCGCGAGCATCATGTATATTGCCAGATTGAACCACCCGACATCTCCCTTGCAGCGATTAAAGCGCTTGCGCCGGAAGGCATTGTTCTTTCCGGCGGTCCGGCCAGCATCTACTCCAAAGGCTCGCCACGCGTGGACCGCGGCATCTTTGAGCTTGGTATTCCTGTGCTGGGAATTTGCTACGGACTGCAATACATGGTGGATTCATTGGGCGGCAAGGTTCTCGGTTCGACCAAGCGCGAATACGGATTTGCCGAGCTATCCGTCAAAAAACAAAAAGGCATGTTCTCCGGCGTGGAGAAAAAGACGCAGTGCTGGATGAGTCACGGTGATTCCATCGGCACGCTGCCAGAAGGTTTTGCCATTACCGCTTCGACTTCGAATACGAAAGTTGCGGCCGCAGAGAATGTGAAAAGACATTTTTACGGCCTGCAATTTCATCCCGAAGTCGTTCATACGCAAGCCGGCAAAAAAATGCTGGCCAATTTTCTGTTTGATGTCTGCCATTGTAAAAAATCCTGGTCGATGAAATCCTTTGTGAACCATGCCGTAGATGAAATTCGTCAGCAGGTGGGATCGGAAAAAGTTATCCTGGGGCTTTCCGGCGGTGTCGATTCATCCGTGGCGGCTGTACTTCTGCACAAAGCCATCGGCAAACAACTCACGTGCGTATTTGTGGACAACGGTGTATTGCGGGCCGGCGAGGCCGAGCGCGTCATCGGAATGTTTAAAAAGCACCTGCATATCAATTTGCATTTTGCCCGATCGGGGAAGCTTTTTCTTGAAAAATTAAAAGGCGTGACCGACCCCGAAAAGAAACGCAAAATCATCGGCCGCACTTTTATTGAAGTATTTGACAAGGAAGCGCGTAAAATCAAAAATGTAAAATTTCTGGCGCAGGGGACGCTTTATCCCGATCTGATCGAGTCGCGTTCGGCCTTCGGCGGTCCCAGCGCGGTGATCAAGTCGCATCATAATGTCGGCGGCCTGCCCAAAACAATGAAATTGCAAGCTGGTCGAGCCGCTCAAGCATCTCTTTAAAGATGAAGTACGGCTTTTGGGAAAAGAGTTGGGTCTGGCCGACGATGTCGTCTGGCGTCAGCCCTTTCCCGGGCCGGGGCTTGCGATCCGCATCATCGGCGATGTGACGGCCAGCGTCTGTCCGTGCTGCGCAAGGCCGATACCATTCTGCATGGAAGAAATTCGTGCCGCCAATCTTTACTATAAATTATGGCAGTCGTTCACTGTTTGCTGCCGCTGAAGAGCGTCGGCATCATGGGCGATCAACGAACGTATGAAAATATCGTGGCGATCCGAGCCGTCACCAGCGACGACGCTATGACGGCGGACTGGGCCAGGCTGCCGCAGGATCTGCTGGCTCGCGATCTCCACGCGCATCATTAATGAAGTGCGCGGCATCAACCGCGTGGTTTATGACATCAGCTCCAAGCCGCCCAGCACGATTGAGTGGGAATAGTCAGTGCCGAAAAGAAACGACATAAAGAAAATCCTGCTCATCGGTTCCGGACCGATCATTATCAGCCAGGCCTGTGAGTTCGACTATTCCGGCACGCAGGCCTGCAAGGCGCTGCAGGAAGAAGGCTATGAAGTCGTGCTGATCAACAGCAACCCGGCGACGATCATGACCGATCCCGAAATGGCCGACCGCACCTATATCGAGCCGATTACCCCGGAAGCCGTGGCTAAAGTCATTGCCCAGTGAACGTCCCGACGCACTGCTCCCGACTATAGGCGGTCAGACCGGTCTCAACACAGCGGTGGCGCTTGCGGAGTGCGGCGTGCTGGAAAAATACGGGGTGGAAATGATCGGGCGCATCTCTGGAAGTCATTCACAAAGCAGAAGACCGCGAAAAATTTCGCAACGCGATGGAAAAAATCGGCTTGAGAATGCCCAAAAGCGGTTTTGCACGCAACATGAATGATGTCTTGAAAATTGCCGACGAGATCGGCTTTCCGATTATCATTCGCGCCTCCTTTACGCTGGGTGGCACCGGCAGCGGCGTGGCGTACAACCGCGAGGAACTTGTCGAGATCGCGAAGGCGGGGCTCGACGCCAGCATGATCACGGAGGTCATGATCGAGGAATCCGTGCTGGGCTGGAAAGAATACGAACTGGAAGTGATGCGCGACAGGGCCGACAATGTTGTCATCATCTGCTCCATTGAAAATTTCGACGCGATGGGCGTGCACACGGGCGAGTCGATCACGGTTGCCCCGGCGCAAACCCTGACGGATCGTGAATACCAGATTATGCGCGATGCCGCCATCGCCATCATGCGCGAAATCGGCGTGGAGACGGGCGGCTCCAATGTGCAGTTTGCCATTCATCCCCAAACCGGCGAGATGATTGTTGTCGAAATGAATCCTCGCGTGTCGCGCTCTTCGGCGCTGGCGTCAAAGGCCACCGGGTTTCCGATTGCCAAAATCGCCGCCAAACTGGCCGTCGGCTACACTCTCGATGAAATTCCCAACGACATCACCCGCGAAACGATGGCTTCCTTTGAACCGACCATCGATTATTGCGTGGTGAAAATTCCCCGCTGGACGTTTGAAAAATTCCCTGAAACGGAAGATTTTCTCACAACCTCCATGAAGTCGGTCGGCGAAACGATGGCCATTGGCCGCACGTTTAAAGAATCGCTGCAAAAGGCCATCCGTTCGCTGGAAATCGGCCGTTTCGCTCTGGGCCAGGCACTGCCTGAAGATGTAAAAAATAAAAAGGATTTACTTAAAAGCAAATTAATCAAGCCTAATTCACTGAGGCTTTTTTACATGGCTGCCGCGCTGCAAGACGGCATGACCATTGACGCACTCTATTTATTAACCAAAATTGATCCCTGGTTTTTGCATCAGATCAAAGAAATCGTGGATGCGGAAGAAGAACTGAAAAATTCAGCATCCAACTACAGAATTACTGCGGTCAGCCAAGGAGATGGGATTTTCCGACCGTGCGCTGGCATCTTTCTGGAAGATGACCGAGTTGGAAATTCGCTCCTGGCGCGAGCGTGAAAAGATTATTCCGGTCTATAAACTGGTGGATACCTGTGCGGCGGAGTTTGAAGCCTATACGCCTTATTACTATTCCACTTACGAAACGGAAAATGAAACCAGGCCTTCGTCTAAAAAGAAAGTAGCCATCATCGGCGGCGGACCTAACCGTATCGGCCAGGGCATTGAATTTGACTACTGCTGTGTTCACGCTTCGTTTGCCCTGCGCGAAGAAGGCATCGAGAGCATCATGATCAACTCCAATCCCGAAACGGTCAGCACGGACTACGACACATCGGATAAACTGTTTTTCGAGCCGGTGACGCTCGAAGATGTTTTGCACATCATCCAGGCGGAAAAACCCGACGGTGTGATTGTCCAGTTTGGCGGTCAAACGCCGCTCAATCTGGCGCGCGGCTTGGAAGCGGCCGGTGTGCCGATTATCGGGACGTCGCCGGACGCGATCGACCGGGCGGAAAATCGTGACCGCTTTCAGGAAATCGTTCATAAATTACATCTTAACCAGCCGGATAATGACACGGCGATGGATGTGGAAAAGGCGCTCATCGCCGCATCCCGCATCGGCTACCCCGTGCTGGTGCGGCCTTCTTACGTGCTGGGCGGTCGGTCGATGGAAATTGTCTATGACCCGGAAACCCTGCGGTCGTTCATGGCCAAGGCGCTTCTGGTTTCTCCCGGCCATCCGATTTTGATCGACAAGTTTCTGGAAGATGCGGTGGAAGTGGATGTGGACGCCGTCAGCGACGGCAAGACAACGGTTGTGGCCGGCATCATGGAGCATATCGAGGAAGCGGGCATTCATTCCGGCGACAGCGCCTGCATTTTGCCTTCGCTCACGCTTTCGGCCCCTTTATTGGAATTGATTGAAAAGCAGACGAAGATGCTGGCTGCCGAGCTGCGTGTCGTCGGTCTCATGAATATTCAGTATGCCATTAAAGACGGGACTTTGTATGTGCTGGAAGTCAATCCCCGTGCATCACGCACCGTGCCGTTTGTCAGCAAGGCTATCGGCATACCGTTGGCCAAACTGGCCACCAAGGTCATGCTGGGCAAAAGCCTGCAGGAACTTGGCTTCACGCAAACCATCAAACCAAAACATGTATCCGTCAAGGAAGCGGTCTTTCCCTTTAACCGTTTTCCGGAAGTGGATATTCTCCTGGGGCCGGAAATGAAGTCAACCGGCGAAGTGATGGGAATCGATCAATCCTTCGGCCTGGCGTTTGCCAAATCGCAGATGGCTGCAGGCTTCAAAATACCAAAGTCGGGATCTATCTTTATCAGTGTTCATGACGATCATAAGGCCAGGATTGTGGACGTTGCGAAGTCATTTGAGAAACTCGGTTTTAAAATTCTGGCGACGGTCGGAACAGCCAGATATTTGAGCAGTCGTGGCATTGACGCAACCGTTGTCAATAAAGTCAGTGAAGGCCGGCCGCATATCGTCGACTTCATTAAAAACGGCGATATCCAGATGGTAATCAACACCAGTGTCGGGCGCAAATCGTCACGGGACGCTTATCACATCCGCCGCGGCGCTTTAACCTACAATATTCTTTACACCACAACACTGGCGGGCGCACGGGCTCTGAGCGAAGCGACCAAAGCCATGATCAGCGAAGACTGGCAGGTTTGCCCCCTGCAGGAGTATTACAAGAAATGACCTTATCGGAAGAACCTTTGAATGAATCAGGCCGTCCTCGTGAAGAGTGCGGCGTATTTGCCATTTACGGACATGAGGAAGCCGCACGCGTTGCTTTCTTCGGCCTTTTCGCCCTGCAGCACCGCGGACAGGAGTCCGCGGGTATTGTCACCTCCGACGGCTGTCAGGTGATGGAACACAAAGGCATGGGATTGGCCTCCAATGTGTTTAAGGAATCGAACTTGCAAAAGCTTGCCGGCTCTCTGGCCATCGGCCATGTGCGCTACTCCACAACCGGCTCCTCTACACTATCCAATGCCCAGCCTTTTTTAGTGCATGTCGGAGAGGAATACTACGCGCTGGGGCACAACGGCAATATCGTCAACGCCCAGAAGCTTCGCGCCGAACTGGAAAACAACGGTTCGATATTCCAATCAACGATGGACAGTGAAGTCATCATCCATTTGATGGCGCCGCATCTGAAAAAGGGATTGGAAGAAGCGCTCCCCATCGCGCTACAAAGAGTGGAAGGCGCTTACAGTCTGGTCATGCTGACCCGCGATAAAATTATTGCGGCTCGCGATCCGCGCGGTTTCCGGCCGCTGGCACTGGGCAAGCTCAACGGCGGCTGGGTGGTCGCATCGGAGACCTGCGCGTTTGATCTGGTGGGTGCCGAGTATATCCGTGACGTCGAGCCGGGGGAAATCATCATCATCGATTCAAAAGGTTATAAGAGCTTGAAGCCTTTCACGCCGATGAAGCACTGCCACTGCATTTTTGAGCTGATTTATTTTGCCCGCCCCGACAGTCAGATTTTCGGTCAGAATGTTTATCTGTGCCGCAAGCGGCTTGGGCATGAACTGGCTCGGGAATACCGTCCGGATGTGGATATTGTAATGCCCTTCCCGGATTCAGGCAATTACGCAGCATTGGGCTACGCGGAAGAAAGCGGTATCCCTTTTGAAATGGGTATGATCCGCAACCACTATGTCGGCCGCACCTTCATTCAGCCCACTCAGCCGATGCGCGATTTTGCCGTGCGTGTTAAACTCAACCCGGTTAAGCCGCTTTTGGAAGGAAAGAAAGTTTTGATTGTTGAAGATTCCATCATTCGCGGCACCACGAGCCGCAACCGTGTGAAGCATCTGCAGGGGATCGGCATCAAAGAACTCCACATGGTCATCAGCTGTCCGCCCACGCTGTTTCCCTGTCCCTACGGCATTGACTTTTCCTCTAAGGGCGAGTTGATCGCCACTAAAAAGGAAAACGAGAAAGCCATTGCCGAATTCATCGGTTTGGATTCTTTACACTACCTGACCGTTGACGGCATGGTCAAAGCCACCGGCATGCCTAAAGAGTGTTTCTGCCTGGCCTGCTACACCGGCGACTATCCCATCGCCCCCCCGGAAAAGATCGATAAGTTCTGCATGGAATTAAAATAGTATTTTTATTGGAAAGGTGAAGGCCTGAATTTACCGTCATTCAGGATCAATACTGCGGAAGTACTGACCCTGAATGACGGAACTGGAATCATTTCCCTTTGAAATCGGCCGGTCGTCTTTCCAGGAAAGACATCATCGCTTCTTTCAAATCATCCGACATCAGCAGTGTTGCATTTTTCTGGACGGCCAGCGCCATGCCTTCATAGACATTCACGTAACGGCTGAAGTTGAGGACTTCTTTGGTGTATTTGATTCCCAGCGGTGCGTTGGCGGCAATCTGGGCTGCCAGTTTTTGTGCGGCAGCCATGAGTCCCGCATGATCGGCATACACATGATTGATCAGTCCCATCTTCTCTACATCGCGTGCGGAGTAGTTGGCCGCGGTATAGGCCATCTCGCGGGCAAAGCCCTGGCCCACGATCATCGGAAGGCGTTGGAGCACGCCCATATCCGCAACCAGACCGATATTGGCTTCTTTCAGGCAGAAAATTGCGTCTTCCGTGCACAGGCGGATATCGCAGGCGCAAACCATATCAAGCCCGCCGCCGATGCATTTGCCATGAACGGCGGCAATGACCGGCTTGGGGCATTCTTCTATAAAGTTGCAGCAGTCAAACAAGGGCTGGGATTTTCTAATGGTGTCAAGGACGACCTTAACCGTACCGCTCGCGCCGGCGGCCGCTTCTTTTAAATCCAGTCCGGCGCAGAAAATCCGCGCTTTGCTGCAAAAAATGATTGCCCGAACATCGTCGTTTGCGCCGAGTTCACGAAACACTGAAGCGATTTCCGATGAAAATTCCAGACTCAGAGCATTGAGAGCTTCAATGCGCGCCATGGCTACTGTGGCCACATGATTTTCAATTTTTAGATCAATGTACTTGTATGACATATATCCTCCTTTGGGATTATTTCCGAGTTACGGGCGACAAAATACGCCAAATGAATAGATTTGTCTATGGTATTTCATTTTAGGTTCGGAACGCTTTTTAATCATTACTTATTTGTTTCTTAAATACCGCTCCAGACGGTTTAAACCTTCTTGAATATTTTCCAGAGAAGTAGCGTAGGAGAAACGCAAAAAGCCTTCCCCTCCGCTGCCGAAATCAATACCTGGAGACACGCCGACCTTTGCTTCTTCCGTGATTTTAAATGCTTCCTTGTAGGAGTCTGAAAAGAATTTTCTGCCGTCAGCAAATACATAAAACGCACCGGTCGGCTCGACATGGATGGTAAAACCCATATCCGTCAGGCGCGCCAACATGTAACGGCGGCGTTCGTCATAGATCTTGATCATTTTGGCGACGTCATCCTGCGCCTGGGTGAGCGCGGCAATTCCCGCCCACTGAATAAATCCGTTGGCCGAAATCATGAAATTCTGATGGATGCGCTGCATAACGGCGCTGAAGGCTTTGGGAAAAATCAGATAACCCAAACGCCAGCCGGTCATCGCGTAGAGCTTGGAAAAGCCGTTGATGACAAAGGCCTTATCCGTGTATTCCAGGATGGAGTGTGCCCGTTCTTGATAGACCAGCCCGTGATATATTTCATCGGAAATGATGTATTGCGAATCGAACTGCGCGATGTCTCGCAACTGCTCTTCAGTCATCACAATGCCGGTCGGATTGCAGGGGGAATTAATGAGGATGCCTTTGGTCCGGCGTGACAGCTTCTTTTTAATGTCCTTGTGGCGGTATTGAAATCCTTCTTCCGGGTGGGTTTGAATCTCTTTGAGTTTGCCGCCTGCCGCCAGAATGAAATTCTGATAACAGGGATAGCGGGGATTGGAGATAATCACTTCATCACCGTGATCCAGAATCGCCAGCATGGCAAAAAGTAGGACGGGCGACGTGCCGGTGGAAACCAGCACCTGATCGGGCGTAATCGATACGCCGTATTCTTTTAAATAATGATCACAGATGGCCTGGCGCAGTTCGAGAAGCCCCAGGGCATGAGTATAGCGGGTTTTGTTGTTTTGCAAGGCCTCGATAGCTGCATCGGTAATGACTTTGGGCGTGGAGAAATCCGGCTCCCCCACTTCCATGTGAATGATGTGCTCGCCCTTGCGTTCCAACTCCTCCGCTTTGGCCATGATGTCCATGACGATGAAAGATGTGAATTCCGATGCTCGTTTTGAAATCATGTCCAAACCTTTGCCGGCAGATTATGAGAAACCATCTTGCTAACCGTATAAACTGACCACCTGACCACCTGAAGGTGGCTCGAGGTGGCTCGATATAATACGGGTCACACGTGGGTGGTTGTGACCGTTCCCGACTCTTCTATGGTGATTATGTGAATTTTTCAACTCAATTTTTATTGTTTTCAATTTGCTACGTATAGCACCTACAAGTCCGCAACTTTCAATTTGGAATTGGAGTGAGGATTCCCGATAGAAATAGATGATTGCCACTTTGATTAAAGAGCCCTGCATAAATATCATTGCCCGATATGAGGCCACGGTCTGGCTTCTTCGAGTTCAAAAGCGAGTTCGAGAAGTTCCTTTTTCATGGCCAAAGGCAGCACCAAACTGGACACCCAGGGGCAGGCCATTAGTGCTGAATCCCATGGGAAGCGATATGGCCGGAGCGCCGCTGACATTTTGCAGCGGAGTGAAAGTGACGTATTTTCTGATCCGCTCAAAGACCTCATCAAATGGAACATCCGGTCCCAAATAACCAATCTGGGGAACGGGATGGGCTAGAGTCGGATTGAGCAGTACATCGCAGGTACTGAAGATATTATTATATATCTCGGCGAATCTGCGCAACCGTTTTATAACGGCTGGTGCTTTAAATGAATTTTTCTAGAAACAGACGGCTAAGATTTATCGTCCAGTCTTCCAGTTTGCTCTTATCGAAGCCCCAGGCGATTAAGAACATTCCATAAATATCTGAAGGAGAAGGCCAACATTCCCCAGTAGAGAAT
Organism: uncultured delta proteobacterium; assembly: GCA_963726395.1. GTDB lineage: Bacteria > Desulfobacterota > Syntrophia > Syntrophales > Smithellaceae > UBA8904. The sequence goes on along the minus strand of CAVSCG010000038.1, from coordinate 3,854 downwards.
GAAATCATCAGCCATCTGCGCATCACAGGGGCAGGAAATTTCCTTGACCTTGTGGCCGAGTTCTTCGCAGAGAGCTCCGATACGATGAACCAGATCGGCTGACTCAGAATGTGCGGGCGTACCATAAGGCGAATCGGTAAAAAGAGCGATGCGCAGGCGTTTTTTCCCAGGGTCTTGCACCAGTCCGATCTCTGGCATTTTGGTGCACGGCGATATTTCTCCGCACCGGCTATAGAACGTGGCCGTATCGCGCACCGTGCGTGATAATATACCTTCGTAAACGATGTTAACCGGCATTAATTGCGATCCTTCTATCCGTTCAAGCCTCCCCCGTGAAGGTTTGAGCCCAACAAGGCCGCAACATGACGCTGGTATACGGATAGAGCCTCCGCCATCGTTGCCGTGCGCCAGTGGAACAACACCGGAAGCCACCAGCGCCGCCGACCCACCCGAAGATCCCCCGGTGGAATAATCGGTATGCCATGGGTTGCGCGTGATGCCGGATGAAAGCGGCTCTGTTGTTGCCGTTAAGCCGAATTCTGGTAAAGCGCTTTTCCCCAAACATATAAGGCCAAGTGAAAAAAATTGTTTAACAAATCTACTCGATTTCCCGACGGGTTTATTTGGAACAGCCCGAGACCCCCACAGCGTAGGAGCATCTTTTACGTCATCGGTGTCTTTGATAAAAGAAGGAACTCCTGCAAAAGGACCGGGGACAATCTTTTTAATTTGCTCACGAGCCATGTCAAATGTCTCTGTGATAATAGCATTGAGTTCTGGATTCACCGATCTTGCCCGCGCGATTGCGGCTTCAACTGCTTCGGTGGCGCTGATTTCTCCTGAGGAAATTTTTTTAGCGATTCCAACTCCATCGAGGATTCCCAACGCGTCATTGCAAAATGCACTTATTTTTTTCTTTTTTTCACTCATAAAATTGATAAGAATTTCCTTTTTTGTAGGGGGAACTATAGGAATACCGGTCTTTTAAAGTCAAGAAAATCTTGAGGAGAGAATAGTGATTATTGCGAATTGAAATGTTGTAAAAATTGAGAAAACAAGAAAAAACATTAAGGAGAACTGCCTTAAGGGGTTTTGGCAGGTTTGTCGGGTTCTATTGAAATCAATCAAAAATAATAATCTGATTATCGTCCTATTCGTTCTTCAGAAGAAATTCTTCAGTCGCGTCGTCCAACATAGGCCCTTAATTGGTGCCTTGGCTAGTTGCATGGAACCGCAACCTCTTCCAAAGCTGCACATCGACTACGAGTTAGAATTTAAAAAAGAGCCGGGGCTCCTTAGAACAGGCCCGGCCCAAGTTGCTTACCAATATTCATTGGCCTTTATGGACAGGGCCTCGTTGACCCCGTCCTCAATCATGCTTGCCGTTGCATCTCGGTACATCTTTTCTATGACGAACTCCTTTGCCAGGCCATAGCCGCCGAAGATCTGCATGGCCTCGGATGCCACATACGTGGCTGTCTCGGTGGACAGGCACTTGGCAGCCACGGCATGGACAACCGACGGCGTAAACGGGTTGGCGAAGTTGTACAGGCGCCATCCTGCGAGCGCTAGCCCGGGCAGCCTCCACCAGGGAGAACATCTTCATGAGCTTGAGCTTGATGGTGGGGTGCTCGCAGAGTGGCCTGCCCCCCTGGATCCTCTCTCTGGAATATTTGAACGCCTCGTCGAAGGCCGCCTTGGCAAGTCCTGCAAATACGATGGCCATGCCCCCGTTCACTGTGGCCAAGCCCTGCCCGCCCGAGGCGTTGATGAAGTCTGGGTCGGGAATGACCATGTAGTTCCTCGGGCATCCTGGCATCCTCGAAGATGATGGACCCCTGGTTCAGCGGGCGCTGGCCCATCTTGTCCAGGGGCTTGCCCCGGGAAATCCCCGGAAGGTCCAGGGGGATGATGGCTAGCCCTTGCCCCTGCATGCCCCGGGATGGGTCAAGGGACACGTGGAGGATGGCATGGGTGGCAATGGTGCCGTTTGAAACCCAGGAAGACTTCTCGCCGTTCACGATGTATTCATCGCCCTTGAGCACCGCCTTCACCGAGGGGCCGCACTTCGCGTCAACGCCTCCCAGGCTCCAGTCCGTGCCGTGGTCGGGTTCGGTGATAGCCCAGCAGCCGATCATCTTCCCTTCCCTGTCTTCGCAGAAATCCTTTGCCAGTTGCCTGCATTTCCGGCGCGGGGAACAGGGAAGCCATGTTGAACGGCAGGCAGGACACGCCCATGCTGATGGCAAGGCCCGCGTCGGCGTAGCCCAATTGTTCGGCTATTAGGATCCCAGCCATGGGCTCGTGCTCATAGGCCACACCGCCGCAGGTCCTGGGGATCTGCATGGTGTGCAGGCCCAGTTCCCTGAAGCCCCTGACCACATCCCACAGCGGTGAGCCTTTCGCAATCACGTCCGCCGGATCGGGGAGCTTGTCTAGCGCAATACCCGCGGGACGCATGACCTCCATGCCATACTTCTTCACTTGTACGAGCATAGCCTTTGTTTCGTTGCTTAGGTTCAGATCGATTTCCGTATAACTCATTACCGATATTCCTCCTTTACCTTAGAATGTGATAAGCAACACAGTCAACCATCTTTTCCCCCTTCAACGGCAGCTGGAGGGGGAGAGACCTGGAGGCATCAAGCTATTCTTTTTTTTCTTGGACGTGCGTCAGAGCAGGTCATTTCATGTCCCACTTCAGGAAGGCATAAGGCGCGAACTTCAGGAAGTCGACTTCCGCCACCACCGTGCCTTTGAGCATGGAGTTGTCTCCCACGGAGTAAAAGGCTCCCAGCACTTTCACCACCTCCACCTCTGCCCAGGGGTCGTATTCTGATGGTACGAGTGTGACCGACGCCTCGCCAAGCTGCAGGAGCTTCGGCCCCAGAACTGTCTCCTGCCGGACTAGTCGCGGATTGTAATCAAAAGCAGACCCCTCGGGAGCGGGAAAATGTTTGAAGTTGTATGAGATCCCACTGATCTTCCCATCAGCGGAGGCCATACTCATGATCTTTTCCTGGGCAGTCACATCGTTGAACGAACCCGTAAGTTTCGCCTTGAGCTCCATGAAACGAACCCCCCGGCGCTCAGTCCATCCGCTGACCACGTCTCCGTCCTTTGCCATGTTGATGTTAGCTATCTTCTTTGGAAAGCCGTATACCTCCCGGCCACCGGCCATGGCCATGTCGTTGGTCACTGGCATAGCGAGGCAATAGAGCCCCTCCTCCCCATTAAACGAGGCTCTGAGGAACAGAGCTGTTTCATGGTAGGTGACATCGAAATTAGTCTTCGGATAATAGGCGACGAACGCCATGGCGATAGGGTCAGCTGCGGGCTTGAGCGGGGTCGGGAGTAGCCTTTCAATGATCTCCGGCTTGGTCTCCCAGAAAACGGTAAGCATCTCGGCATCATAAAAATCAGCAGTTTCCTTGACATTGGCCATTATTTCTTCGTATGTCTTCACAAAACCCATAAGCTCTTCTCCTTATTTTTTTTATTATTTAAATTTCATCAGTCGAGATAATCAAACCTGACCTCCTTCGCTATCTTTATATAGGTGATGATTACCTGTTCCCCGATGCCAGTTTCATGAGTTTGATAATATCATCATTTTTTAGAGGTGGCTCTTAAGCTGCTAAAACGAGCCAAGCAGTCAGCACCAGGAGAGTAAGAAAAACACCAAATATGTGTCTTACTCCCTTCATGTTCATCCATCCTTATACGCTATTGATTATCGGATTTTAATTCTAATAGAACTGTGCTGATATTGATACCACGTTTTAAGGTAAAGAGCATTAGTTTATTGTTTATTACCGTTTAAAAGATTGTATAAACAGGCATAATTAGAAAAA
>CAVSCG010000037.1:0-18501 GCA_963726395.1 uncultured delta proteobacterium | reverse complement strand
GTTGCCGTAATGTTTGCGGCGTTCCTGATAAAAATTATTTCAAGCCACGCGGAATTCCCTCTGTGGAACTTAAGGAAGTCGTATTGCATCTCGATGAATTTGAAGCGATTCGCCTGGCGGATTATGAACAGCTTTATCAGGAAAAAGCCGCCACCCGGATGAACATTTCTCGCCAGACATTCGGAAGAATCATTGAAGCGGCACACAAAAAAATAGCGGACGTTCTACTGAACGGGAAAGCTCTGAAAATTGAAGGCGGGGAAGTCGCTTTAGACGAAAAGAAATCTTGCTGTCATGTTAAAGGACGCAAGATTGCAAGAAACAATCAATAATTTTAAAGGAGAAACTTATGAAAATCGCATTACCATCCTATCAAAACCAAGTTGACGAACATTTTGGCCATTGTGAGTATTTTCATCTATTCACCGTTGACGACCAGAAAAAAATCTTGTCGGAAGAAAAGATTTCATCACCGGCCGGATGCGTTTGGAAATCGGACATTGCGTCGATACTCGCTGAGATGGGCGTGAAATATATGCTGGCTGGAAATATGGGGCAAGGTGCCGTAAATGTTCTGGGAAACAACGGAATCAAGGTTTTACGCGGCTGCTCCGGCAATGTAAAAGAAGTTGCGGAAAACTGGCTTTCAGGTAATCTGAAGGATTCGGGCCTGGCCTGCGCACTGCATGAACAGGGCTGTCATGAAAATTGATAGGATTACAACACTCTTTTTATAACACTAATGTATGAGGAGGCAAAAATGTCGGAGACTGCATTAAAGGCATTGGAAAAGGTCGAGATTTTAACTTTACAGGACAATTATATTGAAATGACGGCTATGGACAACAACGCCGTTGTCACCCGAGCCATGCCTTTAAAAGATGGTGAAATCAAAGCCTCCATTCTGGCCGAGCACGGTTTTTCGGCTTTGGTCAAAACCACCGTGGCAGGCAAAACACACACGTTGCTCTTCGATTTCGGCTTTTCCGAAAACGGCGCAGCGCAGAACGTCAAAACTCTCGGCGTTGATCTGAAGGAGGTTGAGGCTGTGGCCCTTTCGCACGGACACAGTGATCACACAGGGGGTATGAGTAGGATGGCAGAGTTAATAGGGCGGACAAACGTTCCTTTCGTCGTGCATCCAGCCGCCTTCCAGTCGCCGCGCTACCTCAAATTCAGCGAAGAATTTAAAATTAATTTTCCGAAATTGACACGTGACATGGTCCAACAAGCGGGACTTTCTGTAATCGAAACGGAAAAGCCCTACCCGATGCTGGATGACACCATACTTTTTCTTGGTGGAATCCCACACGCCACGGATTTTGAAAAAGGGTGGCCTTTAGCTCATTGTCAAAAAGACGGCAAGGAAATTTGGGATGCTATCGAAGACGACACGGCCGTTGTCATGAACTTAAAGGACAAGGGGCTGGTCATCCTTTCGGGCTGTGCGCACGCGGGTATTGTCAACACGGTTAATTACGCCATTGAAGCTACCGGCATAGACAAGATTCATGTGGTGATGGGCGGCTTTCATCTTTCCGGCCCGTTTTTTGAACCGATTATCGACCGCACAACTCAAGAACTTCAAAAACTGAATCCGACTTATGTGATTCCAGCGCACTGCACGGGTCGTAAGGCGAATATGAAAATGGAAAAACAAATGCCACAGCAGTTCATTTTAAACATGGCGGGCACAAAGCTCACATTTGCTTAAGGCGCAAGGTACAAGGCACTAGGTGCAAGGAAATACCAGCTACGAGCCACGAGCTATGAGCTACTATCCACTATGTAAGGAGAATTATGACACAAAAAGCGTTTCAAGATTACTATCCTGATGATCTAAGCCACTGTTATGGCTGCGGTAGCCTCAACCAACAGGGCATGAAAATCAAAAGCTACTGGGACGGTGAAGAATCTGTCTGCATCCACGAACCGAAACCCTACTACACAGCTTTGCCCGGTTATGTTTATGGCGGGCTTATCGCCTCGCTCATCGACTGCCACTCGACAGGCACGGCCGCGGCAGCCAAATACCGCTCAGAAAACAGAGAGATGGACACGCTTCCGCCCCTCCGTTTCCTGACTGCCTCGTTGCACGTGAACTATCTACTTCCCACGCCTTTGGCTGGGCCGATTGAATTGCGCGGCCGCGTTAAGGAAATCAAGGGACGCAAGGTCGTGGTAGAATCGCGCCTGATCGCCGGTGGCAAGGTCTGCGCAACAGGCGAGGTCGTTGCGGTCCAGGCTCCGGAGCATATGATGCAGGCCCTGTTGAAAAAATAGCGCCCGGGAAATAATCTGGTCCTGCATTGATCTGGATGAATGCGGCGTCCCTGATACGCAAGCATGTCTTCTCTTTGGAAATGATTAGCCTGAAGATCGATATTCAATCTAAATGTTTGTCCATTTTCTTTAAATACCTGTTGTAAATTGAAGTATTTTAACCTCTAATATACTATGGTATAGCAAACTACATAACGCTGAAATGCTTTTCAAGGAGTCATTGATGAATCAAATTTTATCATCTTTTGCAATTGCCGGGGTTGTAGTAGGTTCTTATATGATCATCCTTTTCATTGTCTCGATACTGCGCGCAAACAACAGCATAGCAGATATCGCCTGGGGGCCCGGCTTTGTTCTGGCCGGATTGACGGCCTTTTTTTATCATGAGGCTTTTGGTCCGCGTAATTTTCTCGTCATTGCTCTCTTGACTGTATGGGGATTCAGGCTGGGGATTAGAATTTTTCTCAGGAACAGGGGCCATGCTGAGGATTGGCGTTACAAAAAGTGGCGTGATGAATGGGGAAGGATGTTTTTTCTGAGAAGCTTTTTCCAGATTTTCATCCTGCAGGGAATTCTTCTGATCGTAAATGTTTCACCGGTCCTGATAGTCAATTCGCAAAAAAACGGGTCCCTGACCTGGCTGGATACAATCGGCCTGGCAATCTGGCTCATTGGATTTATTTTTGAGGCCGTTGGCGATTGGCAGCTCGACCAGTTTTTGAAAGATAAAGCCAACCGCGGTAAAGTCATGGACAGCGGACTCTGGCGCTATACCCGCCATCCAAACTATTTTGGCGAAGTCACGATGTGGTGGGGAATATTCGTGATCGCGCTGTCTTCACCGTTCGGTTACCTGGGTGTTGCAGGACCACTCGTCATATCGTTTCTCATCCTCTTTGTCTCTGGCATACCCATGACAGAGCGAGGCATGGCAGGGGATGCGGCATTCGAGGCTTATAAAAAAAGGACGAGCGTTTTCATCCCATGGTTCCCCAAAAAAAGCAGCAGCAAAGGAGGTCCATCATGACACTATGGTTTCTTGTTAAACTTTATTTTTCATCCGCGTTAGTGTTTTTCGCCTTCGACATGATCTGGCTGGGGGTTGTGGCGAAAAATTTTTACCGGGTGCATATCGGAGGTCTCTTGCGCCCCGAGGTGAACTGGCCCGGAGCGATCATCTTCTATCTCATATTTATCGCCGGGATCGTGTATTTTGCGACAGTGCCTTCCGTGGCCAAAGGTTCTGTTGTTCATGCCGCCGTTGCAGGAGCCCTGTTCGGTTTAGTGACTTACGCAACCTACGATCTCACGAATTACGCCACCATGAAAGACTTTCCGCTGATCGTTGCTTTAATTGACATGGCCTGGGGCGCTTTCCTTTCGTGTACAGTCACAGTGGCCGGTTACCTTTTGGCAACGCGAGTCCTGTAAAGAATAACCGCGGCCCATTCAATACCTGCGCGAGGACTGCTAAAATTTAAGCAGCCGCAAGGTCATTTCCGGGTCACCAGAAACAGGCATCTCTAATTCGTTAAAAGGTAAATGCATGACTTCTTCCTATGATTATGATCTGATCGTCATCGGAGCGGGTATTGCCGGAATGGTGTCTGCAGTAACGGCCTGCGGCCTAGGCAAACGCGTGGCCGTTGTCGAGAAAAATAAACTTGGCGGCAACTGCACAAACACCACCTGCATTCCGAGCAAGGCACTGATCCGTCTGGGCCATGCAGGCAATGAGCTCTCACAGCTTTCGAGACTGGGGCTTGTCATGGGTGGCGTGCAGAATTTCAGAAAACGCAACATCATGCCCCACATTAACCGAATTGTGGAACGGGCCTATGCAAAGGATCTGCCGGAAACTTTCGAGGCCATGGGCATCCGGATTTTCTCAGGCGTCGCGTCTTTTCTTGATCCGCACCGCATTGCCTTTGGCGACCAAACCATCAGCGCCGCAAAGTTTATCCTCGCTGCCGGCACGTCGCCGCTTGTTCCAGCCATACCGTGTCTGGAGAGTGTGGATTATCTGACCAACGAAACCCTTTACAACCTCAAAGAATTGCCCGGCTCTCTCATCATTCTGGGAGGGGGCGTGGACGGACTGGAATACGCCAGCGCATTTGGTCGGTTGGGTGTGAAAACGATCGTCGTGGAAGCCTCACCCCGTCTATTACCCGCGGCAGACGCCGAGCTGGTAAGGACACTGACAGGCGTGCTGAAAGAAGACGGCATACGGCTCATAGCCGGTACCCAGGCGTTAAGCGTGCGCAACCAGGGTGGCAAAATTGTCGTAAGCTGCCGTGGGGCTGAAGGTCAGACGCTGGATGTCGAGGCGCAGAAGCTTCTGGTGGCCGTGGGAAGAAAACCCGATCTGGAGGCGCTTAGCCTGGAGAAGGCAGGCATTGCCTTTACGGCCCGCGGCATCGTAACCGACCGCAAGCTTCGAACATCCGCACCCCATATTTACGCCTGCGGCGACATCGCCGGTCCTTTTCAGCTGGCAACCACGGCAGAAACGCAGGCCATTGTCGCGGCGACCAACGCATTTATACCTTTGAAGCGCAAGGTCGATTACCGCAACAACATTTTTGTTGTTTTTACAGAGCCGCCGCTGGCATGGATCGGATTGACGGAGGCAGATGCCCGCAAGCGCTATGGATGGAAGCTTCGAGCGTATCGCTTTCCTTATCAAGGCATGCGCCGCGCGATGATTGACGGCACGGAAACCGGTATGGCTAAAATCCTGTGCGACAGCCGGGGCCAGATTGTCGGCGCCCATATTCTGGGCGAAGGCGCAGGCGAAGTCATCCATGAGCTTCAGCTGCTCCGGGCGCTTCGCCAACCGCTCCATCGCTTGCAAAACATCACCCACGCCTATCCGACATACGCCCAGGCCATTGCAGGACGGGCAGGCCAACTGGCCTTCCTCGACCGGATGAAGAATAACTTTTTTGTCAATGTCGCCCTGGGGCTGATGCCCGGATTTGCCAACCGGCTGCAACTGGCCCGCGACCGTCTGGCGGAAACCCATCCAATGGATGCGTTTGCCGACTTGGCGGATTCTGCTGTGACAAAAACCGCTTCGCCGGTAAATAGCCAAGACTTCAACATCACCATCAGGCGCTCCGGCGAAGACACCGTCATTCTCGACATCCGCGGCACCCTGACCGCATTGAGCAAAGAAGCTTTTGTGAAGGCTTTCGGCGAAGCGGCCCCAAAGGCCAAACGCGTTTTAATGAATCTCTCGGGTCTTTTGAATCTGGATATTCAGGGCGTCGGCCTGCTGGTCGTAGAGATAACAAAAGCCAGACGGCGGCAAATCGACGTGATGGCCTGCGGTCTTTCCGGGGGGCTTCGCGATATTCTGAAGCTTTCCGGCCTCGACGAAACCATGACGCTTTATGACGATGAAGAAGACGCCTTGTGCTGCCGACGCTTTCTGAAAAAAAGCGGCCTACAATCGATTGCTGCGACAAACGACAGCAATGTTCCCCTTCCCGGATGGGCCAGATCTCTGGATCATCTGACTTTGGCTGCTGTGCCTCCTTCTGCGATGAACATCAACGTCGAGGGACGCAGGCTTGCCGGCCCGGTTCAGGGATTCGGACGTTGATGGGAAAAGCGCTACCGCCTCCACCTGGGTCAAACGGGATTTTTCGCTCTCTGAGATCGTTGCGATATGGCGGGCCGAGTTTCCCGACTTTTGGCCGGAGGGCAATTTTCTGTTTCCTTCGGCAAACGCGCCGATTGCGCCGGGAACCACCGCTCTGCTCAACCTGTCCATGCCCGGCGGTCTGGTTCTGGCCACCGGTCTGATGATCATCCACGCCGATGATACGTCCTTCAGCTTTATGACCGCCGAGGGGCATATCCTGTCGGGCTGGATTACGTTTTCCTGTGCAAAGCTTGGCGATTCCACCTATCTTGAAGTCCACCCGCTTTTCCGGAGCGCCGATCCGCTGATGGAGATGGGTTTTCGCCTGGGCGCAGCGCGCCAGGAAGACCGGTTCTGGCATGAGAGCCTCATTCGTTTTGCCCTTAGGCTTGGAACGCATGGCGATGTTGCCCAGCGCGATGTGTTGCACGATGACCGCGTCCAATGGAAAAACATGGCCAATCTCCGCTTCAGTGCGGCATTGCGCTCTTCCGCTTACATGCCTGTTTATCTGCTGAAAAAATGGTTTGGCCCGAAAAAGATACCACAGGAGAAAGCACCTTGATGATATCCACCAGGCATTACGATACCGTTGTGGTCGGGGCAGGGCCAAACGGTCTGGCGGCGGCCATCACGCTTGCGCGCCGCGGCCATGCTGTCGCACTTCTGGAGGCGTCGGATCGAATTGGCGGTGGACTGCGCTCCGAGGCACTAACGCTGCCGGGTTTTATTCATGACGTGTGTGCCGCTGTTGTGCCTCTTTCGCTGGCGTCACCGTTTTTTCAACAACTCGATTTGCCGCGTTACGGCGTTGAATGGATTCAACCCGACATCCCGCTGGCCCATCCCTTCGAGGACGGCTCGGCGCTTTTTCTGCACCGGTCACTCCAGATCACGGCCGGCGCCCTTGGGCCCGATGGCAAAGCCTATCGGCGGTTGTTTGAGCCCTTCATGAAAAGGTCCGGGGAGCTTCTTACCGATATTCTGCATCCGCTCAGCTTTCCATCAAATCCATTGCTCGCGGGGCGATTCGGACTTCGGGCCATCCATTCTCTCAAAGGGCTTGTAGAAAATAAATTTCAAAGCGACAAGACGCGCGCATTGCTGGCCGGGCTTGCTGCGCACGCCATGATTCCCCTGGAAAAAACAGGTACGGCGGCTTTCGGCCTGGTTCTGGGCCTGCTGGCCCATACCACCGGTTGGCCAATGATCCGGAACGGTTCACAGAAGCTGGCCCTCGCCCTGGCGGATTGCCTGCGCGATGACGGTGGCGATATTCTTTTGAACCGTCGGGTCGATTCTGCAGACGACCTGCCACCGGCCCTCTCCTATGTCTTCAACACCACACCCCGCCAGCTTCTGGGAATTTCGGGTCTGGGTTTGTCGGAAGGCTACCGCTCACGACTGTCCCGTTTCCGTTATGGTCCGGGTGTTTATAAAATGGATTGGGCACTCAGCTCGCCGATTCCCTGGAAGGCGGAAATCTGCCGGAAGGCGGGGGTGGTGCATCTAGGCGGGTCATTCGAAGAGATTGCGACCTCACTTAGAAATGTTTCTTCAGGCATCCTGCCGTCGTCGCCCTTTATCGTTTTGGCCCAGCCCAGTCTGTTCGACAGCTCGCGCGCCCCGGCAGGTTTTCATACGGCCTGGGCTTATTGCCATGTTCCTCATGGATCAAACGCGGACGTCTCGGCGCGTATCGAAGAAAAGATCGAACGCTATGCGCCGGGATTTCAAGACGTCATTTTAGCCAGACACACTTTTTCCGCAGTGGAAATGGAGAGGCACAATGCCAACTATGTAGGTGGGGATATCAGCGGCGGCATTTCAGATCTCGGCCAACTTTTTACCCGGCCCATCGCTTCGTTCAATCCTTACCGGACTTCGAAGAAAAATATTTATCTTTGTTCTTCCTCCACGCCCCCGGGCGGAGGCATTCACGGGCTTTGCGGCTACTACGCGGTTCAAGACCTTTGCCGCCAGCTGCAAGGAACCTGCTCACGAAACGGAACATAAAGTATGGTTACGGGAAAAACATCGCATTGGAGTTGACCATGACAGCAATACCCCCCCTGCAAGGAGATGCCTGATGCGCCTTGGCCTCTGTTGCCTGTTTAAAAAAGAACCTGTTTCGTTTCGTACCACCACTGCGAAAAGCCTGCTTGCGCTTCCGCGGGACCGGCAACTGCAGAAACTCTCTGAAATCTGCTTTCACAATGCACGTAACCTGTTCTGGCGCTTGAAACTGTCCATCGTTTGGGAATCGGGGCTTTCCGGATCATGTCGCCGCTTTTCCCGCGCATGACGCATCCGGCTGTGGGGTATCGACTGGAGGTTCTCCCGGAAGGAAAGAACATCCGGCAGAAGATGGAGGAAACCCGGATATTTGCCCGCAATAATGATATCCGTCTCAGTTTCCACCCCGACCAGTTTGTCGTCCTTTCATCACCCCATTCGCAGGTGGTCAGGAATTCAATTCGTGAACTCGAATATCAAGGGATGCTGGCCGATGCAGTGGGGGCGGACGTGATCAACATTCATGCCGGCGGCGTGTACGGGGATAAATTCCAAACCTTGCAGCGCTTGAAAGATGTTTTGCCTGATCTGTCGGTTGCCGTCAGAAAAAGGCTGACGCTTGAAAATGATGATGTCAGCTACACGCCAAGGGACCTATTATCTTTCTGCGAACGTTTTTCGATTCCGTTTGTCTATGATGTTCACCATCACCGCTGCAATCCGGATGGCCTGTCTGTTGAACAGGCAACAACGATGGCGGAAGACATCTGGAAAGACGTCGGACAGGAACCCTACGGTCATATTTCTTCACCCCGCAGCGGTTGGCAGGGGAGTAATCCGAAACCACATGCCGACTATATCGATCCGGCTGATTTCCCGGCATGCTGGTTGGGACGGAAGATGACGGTTGATGTGGAGGCCAAGGCAAAGGAGTTGGCGGTCATCGCGCTGATGGATGGCATGAAGGGCCATCTTGACGCACCCGTTCCATGAATTATATATTGCGGGCAAATTATCCATTGACCCAAGCGCAGGTTTTCCTTACACTGAAAATGTTAAACACCCGGAGGTAAAGCATGAGTAAAAAAGACAAGAAGATCATTCTCATCGCGCAGTGCCTGATCAATCCTTATTGCCGCGTACACATATTGGGGCAGAACTTTCCTTTAACCATTGAAGTATCAAACTACCTTCTGAGAAAGAATGTCGGCATCATCCAGTATCCCTGTCCCGAGACGACTGCCATGGGCCTGATGCGCAATCCCCAGGGCCGCCAGCAATACGACAACATCTTCTTCCGCAACCACTGCAAGGAGTTGCTTCAGGTGCCCATGCTCATGGTCAGGGAATTCCTCAAGAACCGCTACCGCCTGTGCTGCTTCATCGGCCTGGAAAACAGCCCCACCTGCGGTATTAACTGGGGGACAACATAAGGTGAACAGGTATGGCACAGAGTCGCCCAACCAGGATGAAGGATCTGAAAAAAACCCGAAAGACACGGTTCTCCGGGGGATCATGGCTGAGATCCTGGAGGAGGAATTGGCTAAAGAAGGCATCAAAACCCCATTTTTGGAACTGCCCGCCCTTTCTCCTGCCGATTCGGACAAGAGACAACAGTTCTGGAAAGATCTGGAGGATGCCCTTTATTTAAATCCCGAATTAGAGAGGAGCGTTGATTGAAATCCATGTCAAAGAACCACATGCCAACTGTTATGAAGCAGGATGTCGGTGATGCAGAACTGTCCTATCTTCATTATGAGGGTGATGGACCCGCTATTGTTCTTTTGCATGCCACGGGTTTCCTACCGTGGCTCTGGCACCCCATTGCCCGTGAACTCAAATCCGAATGGCGAATCATTGCACCATACTTTTGCGACCACAGGGAATCTGACCCTGAAAAAGGGGGGCTGAGCTGGCTGACCATAGCGCAGGATTTGGCGAATTTATGTAAAGCGCTCGGTCTTGACAAGCCATTCATGGTTGGACACTCCATGGGCGCCACTGTAATCACGATGGCCAATGGCGCCTTTGGATTGGAGACACGGGGCCTTATTCTTTTTGAGCCCATCTTCCTTCCGGAAGACTTCTACAATTTAAACATAACAATCGATGCCCACCCCCTGGCTTCCAAAGCCATCCGGCGCAAAGACTTCTGGAGTAACCGTAATGAAGCGCTATCATACCTGCGATCAAAGGTTTTGTTCAAAAATTGGGATGAAGAAATGCTCGATCTCTATATCACTTATGGCATGAAGAGCCTTGATGCGGGCGGTCTCCAGCTGACCTGTTCTCCGCAACGTGAAGCATCATTATTCATGGGTGGTGCACACTATAATCCATGGCCGTTGCTGTCCAAGGTGACATGTCCCGCCCTGGTCGTTGAAGGGGAAGCCAGTGAAAACCGGGCATTCATAGACCTGAAGAAGGCCACCCGGATATTCGGGCAGGGCGCCTACAAGCTGGTAAATGGCGCCGGTCACCTCATCCCGCAGGAGAAGCCGAAGGAGTCACTCGAGATCATCAGGAGTTTCTTTGGCCCTCTGTAAGAATCCAGGATTGTAATTTCATTTCGAGCCGGGTTAGGTGCTCCGGAGAAAATTCTATCGGATCGACACGCTTGCCGCTTGCTGTTGTCAGGGGCCGGCAAAGATGGTGACTGCGCGATCCTGATTTGCGAAGGCCCGGAAGGCTGTTCGCCAGGCACTCCAGTCGTGTCCGCCTTCCGCCCAGAAAACGTGTTTGTCTTTCAAGGCGGCGGCTAATAGCCGGTGGGATTCGTGAAAACGGTCATCCTTGCCGGCAAGAAGAAACAGTTGAGGATAATGCCCTGTCTGATCTTGGACGCAGGCCTTCAGATACACCCACACATCGCGCTGGTAATTCTCGGACACGGTTTCCCGGGGGGTCCATTGCAAAAAACCGCCAGCCCCTTTGATTTCTTCAATGATAGGTCGATCGCCCAGGAATGGAGCTACCAGGATTATTCCTTTGATTTTCATTTTCTGCTCCCTGGCATACAGGAGCGATCCCAGGCCTCCCATGGAATTTCCGATGAGCCATACATCCCGGTATTGGTCCTGCCGGACCTTCGGGATGATGTCGGTCTCCAGGTGCTGCAGAAGGGTCCTGGTCATGTAAAACCACAGTCCCGCATCGATGGAAAGGATGTCCAGCGGAAGTTTGCGCTCCCGCATGATATCAAGGATTCCTTCCTGTTCCAGATCCAGCATGGACCCGCCCCGTCCCGGCAGGAAGATGGCCAGTGTCTCCTGACGATCCATGGGATTGAAACGGTATTCTTTGGACTCAAGGTTCATATGGATGCAGCCGCCTAAAAAGAGGGTGAGCAGCAGGGGCAGCGCCATGCCCGTGATCATGTGCATCCACTGCCTTGAATGAAAAGGATTGCGTATCATAGTGTTCTCTCCTGATCCATTTCATGGCGGGTAGTCTGACAGATGAAATCCGGTATGCCTCTTTTTTTGAATTTTTACCGCCCGAAACGATTAAACAAAGAAGGGGCTGTTTGAACGAAAACTCAGACAGCACCAACTGTAAAATCTGTTAATGTAATATTAATCCAAGGCTTCATTTTCTTTTAATAAAAACAATATTTATTTCCCCGACCGTCAAACCGAATTTTGACATTTCAGCTCTGTTGATAAGGACCTGGTCGTTCATCAGATACATCCAATCATCGAAACTGAAATTGTATACGGAATCATTTACTTTAACGGCTAATGTATATTCCCAGTGAAACGCATTGCCGGAAACCTCACCTTGTGCCACTCCGACAACGTCATCAGCTCTGCCTTCGTATTTTGTGGGTGAGATTTTTTTCAGGTGCCAGATTCTTTTCTGTTTTTCACCGTCACTCCACGTAAATTCTTCGTCGAGCACCCCTATATCACCCGTCCAGGAGGCCTTCATGACAACATGCATTCTTCTCGTCACTTGCCCTTGCCGGTTGATGAATAGACCGTAGGCGTCAAATGTCCCGTTAAGATAATCCTCCAGAATCAGTGGTGGTTTTTCGTCTTTATAAGCAACAATTGATACCGATGAACACCCGCCCGGTATTAATACGATCAATAAAGCTACTGCAATGAAGGCTGGCCGGAAATTATTAAAAAAATTACTTGTGATTTTAATAATACTTGTTTTCATATAGTCACCCTCCTATATCAATATTTTTTTCCGTTCTTAATCGGATCCACCGCGGTTTCACCGGCTTTTCTCCTGGCAATAGCGATTTTTATCTCACTATGAACATCTTCCGTGATCGGGTAGGCCAATGCAATCAGGATGGCCGCAGCATTGCAGAGGCATGGCACAAGGGCGTAAAGAAGCCGCAGTGTAAACACCACACTTTCAGGCTGCTCAGTGTTAGGTTTGTATCCGGCGGTGCCGAGAATGAAAAGGCCGATGCCCACACCTGCCGCAGCAGCAATCTTCTTCGCCAGTGACCATATCCCGATATACTGCCCCTCTCTGCGTTCGCCGGTCATAAGCTCGTCATAGTCAATAACGTCAGCCTGTATGGATGATGGAATTGCAAGCGTTGCGCCGAATCCGATACCGGAAAGGAAGACCAGCACCCCGTATGCGGTTGTATCGCCCGCGCCGAGAAAAAACACACCGAAGAACGCCCCTGTATTGATCGCCATTGCGGCAAGCCACGCCTGCTTCTTCCCGTACTTTCCGGATAGCTTAATCCACAACGGCAGGAATATGATGCCTGTCAAAAAATAGATCAATAGAAAGAAATCAGCCATGTCAGAGTGGAGAACATATTCCACGTAATAGAGTATCAGTGTGGCAGGGAGGTTGTTCCCGATTGCGCTGATTGTGTATGATACAAGGAGTATCATAAAGGGGCGGTTCATCCGCACATAACGGAATCCCTGAAAAATACCGGTTTTTTCAGGCGCTGATATCCTCTCTTTCACAAAAAAAACACACCATAAAGCGCTGGCAGCTATCAGGGGTGAATAGAGCAACGACATAATAAAAAAGACTTCCCCTTCACCGCCTGAGGCTATCCTTCCGCTGAAAATATTTTTAATAAGCGTTGGAGATGCTGCTGCAGCGAATGTCCCCAGAAGCAGAAGACCGTCACGCAGGGCAAAGAGAGATGTCCTCTCGTTATAATCAAAAGTAAGCTCAGGGCCCAGAGCTTCATAGGGAACTTCAACAATAGTCCATGTGAAAAAGAGAAGAAATATCCACAGGGCAAACCATGCTGTTGCACCTGTGGCTGTAAGGTTCGGGGGATTGAACAGAAAAAGAATTGATACCGCCACAAGGATGGCCCCCGTAAGGATCATCGGTCTCCTTCGCCCGAAACGCGTCACCGCCCTGTCAGAGAAAATCCCGATGAGAGGGTCTGTGAAAGCATCCAAGATCCGTATCGCAAGGAGGATTATGCCTGCTGCAGCCACAGGGACACCGACAGTATCGGTATAGAATTTCGGGAGGTAGACATATACAGGGATTCCGATGATAGCAAGAGTGAACGCAGGCAGAGCGTAGGATATTTTGGTGAATAACGGAAGCCTGCCGTTCATTATTTCTTCCCCAGGATTCTGTCCCTGAATTTTTTATCTATGGGGTTTTTCCCTATCCATATTGAAAAAAATGCTTTTGAAAAATCGTTTCCGGCCACGGTCCCCAGGGGTATTCCGTTAAGATAAAGCGTTGTACCTTTACCGGGGAGATACTCCGCCCTGTACCTGTCCCCCGGCTTAACATCACTGTAGAAGCTGTTGAACGTAGTAAGCCTGCCAGTGATTATATTGAATTCCGCCTCTGATGTGTTGCGCCTGATCATCTCTTTGGTTGATACCCTGAAATCCTCAGCGCTGATATTGTGGAGGTAGTATAGTTCCAGGATCCTCGGCGTATCTCCCAGTACAGAGGAGGAGGGTATGCCGTTTTCCATGTACACCGCCCCTGCGTATGCCTTAATGACAAGCATGTAATTAAGAATCGCGTAGCCCCGTATGTTCAGTTTCCTGTCCCCCACAGAATAATTATCATTAAAATAAATTCCGTCAATTTCCGCTGCACGGAGGTCTGCTGTCACGGATAATAAAACGGAGAGCAGTATGATACATATGGCTGAACGAAATCTGTTTATCTTCATAGTATTTTCTCAATTTAAAATTGTATTGAATAAAAAATATTGACCTATCTATAAAATAACATTTATTTTGTTTTTTACCATTAAAATTTCTATTAAAATATTGTTTCTTAATGTTGAACTAATATTGAACCAATCTGGAGACATCCATTAAAAGCAGGGCGGAATTCGGGGGACATAAAACTTAATTCACGGAAATAGGAGAATGAAGCGGGGTCCCAAGAATTCTAAGTTTCTCCGAGGGAACAAAAGGACATGCGGGCAAATATCCATTGACCCACGCGCAGGTTTTCCTTACACTGAAAATGCTAAATACCCGGAGGTAAAACATGAGTAAAAAAGACAAGAAGATCATTCTCATCGCGCAGTGCCTCATCAATCCTTATTGCCGCGTACACATATTGGGGCAGAACTTTCCTTTAACCATTGAAGTATCAAACTACCTTCTGAGAAGGAATGTCGGCATCATCCAGTATCCCTGTCCCGAGACGACTGCCATGGGCCTGATGCGCAATCCCCAGGGCCGCCAGCAATACGACAACATCTTCTTCCGCAACCACTGCAAGGAGTTGCTTCAGGTGCCCATGCTCATGGTCAGGGAATTCCTCCAGAACCGCTACCGCCTGTGCTGCTTCATCGGCCTGGAAAACAGCCCCACCTGCGGTATCAACTGGGGGAAACATAAGGTGAACAGGTATGGCACAGAGTCGCCCAACCAGGATGAAGGATCTGAAAAAAACCCGAAAGACACGGTTCTCCGGGGGATCATGGCTGAGATCCTGGAGGAGGAATTGGCTAAAGAAGGCATCAAAACCCCATTTTTGGAACTGCCCGCCCTTTCTCCTGCCGATTCGGACAAGAGGCAACAGTTCTGGAAAGATCTGGAGGATGCCCTTTATTTAAATCCCGAATCAGAGAGGAGCGTTTCTTAATATGCCTCTACATAATTTACGCAGAAATACATTCCCCTTTGAATGTGATACTGGTTTTTTCATGGGTGGCGCAAACTATAATCCCTGGCCGTTGCTGTCCAAGGTCACATGCCCCACCCTGGTCATTGAAGGGGAAGCCAGTGAAAACCGGGCCTTCATAGACCTGAAGAAGGCCACCCGGATATTCGGGCAGGGCGCCTACAAGCTGGTAAACGGAGCCGGTCACCTCATCCCGCAGGAGAAGCCGAGGGAGTCACTCGAGATCATCAGGAGTTTCTGTAGCCCTCTGTAAAAATGAAGGGTTGTTTCCTGTGTTGCCAAAAACAAAGAGGAGGGAAATATGATGCGCCATAAGTATCCATTTGCAATCGGTCTTGGATTGATGCTACTGTAAGCCTGTTCATACGATGCTTCCCAAAAAGGAACGTATATGCAGAATTATTACGAAGCCCTGAAGAAGACTGATCCGAAGCAAATCGTATTGCTGAAGGCTGCCTCCGATGAGGGAAAAAAGGCTGTCCATCAGTTCAAAGATTTCTATCGGGTCTTCTCATCGGAGAAAATCCGCGGCGATGTGAGGGCCCTATACCGCGAGTACGCCTATTTCCGCGATGGATTCCGGGAAGTGAGGGGCATCGACGACATCGAGAAATATTTTGTCAGCTCGACGGAAGCCTTTTGGAATGCACCTTCGACATCCAGGATGTCGCTGTTCATGAAGGCAATTATTATTTCCGCTGGGTCATGACGCTGGTATTGAAACGCAGCAAAGACGAATGCATTCAGGCCGTGGGCATGTCCCACGTCCGCTTCGACGAACGGGGCAAAATCATTTTTCACCAGGATTATTGGGACACGGGCATCATCTACGAAGAGGCCCCGGTTCGGGGAAGAATGATCACCTGGATCCGTAAGCGAATCTGAGCCGAGAAAACGAAATCTTGGTCAAACCGTTTTAATCCATGAGGAGTCTGCAATGGAAAATACTGAAAAAAAGCGGATCGCGGTTGTGGGTGCCGGTGTGGCGGGTATTGTCGCAGCGTATCTGCTGTCACGCAGGCACGACGTGACCCTTTTTGAGAAAAACGATTATGTCGGCGGCCATACGAACACGATTGCCATCAATAATGAAAGCGGCGCCGTCATCCCTGTGGATACGGGATTTATCGTCCTTAACGACCGGACGTATCCGCTCTTCAACCGCTTTTTGTCGCAGCTGGGCGTCGCGATCGGGAAAACCGAGATGTCGTTTAGCTACATGGACGGAAATTCAAATCTGCAATACGCGAGCACGGATTTCCGCAGCATTTTCGCTCAGCGCACCAATATCTTTTCGCTGTCCTTCTGGCGGCTGCTCTATGGCATTTTGCGATTTAATCGCGTGACGCGCGAAAGACTCCACGAAGGTGCCCTGAAGGGTCTTACGATTGACGAACATCTGCGACGAGAAAGCATAAGCGATATTGTCACCAGTGCCTTTGTTCTTCCCATGGCCGGAGCCATCTGGTCCGCCCCGGACGGAAATATCCGCGAATTCCCCGTCGAAACCTTCGCGCGTTTTTACGAAAACCACGGCCTTTTGTCGCTTTCCGATCATCCCCAATGGTATTACATTGAAGGCGGCAGCCAGACCTATGTCCGGGCTTTTCTGAAAACATTTGCCGGCCGTGTTTTAACATCCTGCCCGGTCGAAGCCATCATCAGAACCGGCCAAGACGTTGTTTTAAAAATGCCAAACGCTGAAGAGCGCTTTGACAAAGTCGTAATCGCCGCACACGCCGACCAGGCTTTCAGGCTGCTGTCCGACCCCTCCGACGATGAAACCCGCCTGCTGTCCGTCTGGAAATACGCATCTAACCGGACGATTCTCCATAGCGACCAATCTTTTTTGCCACCCGTGCGGCGCGCTTGGGCTTGTTGGAACTACGTGCGAGCGGCGGGCGTCCAAAACGACGCACCGGTCACTTTAACATACGACATGACCCGACTTCAGTGTCTGCCATGCAATGACCGGATTTGCGTCACACTCAATCCCTGGAAGCAGGTATCACAGGCAAGAACCATCCTGGAACTAAAGTACGACCATCCGATGTACAATTTTGACTCGCTTAAATCGCAGCAGGCGCTTCCCTCCCTCAACGGGCGGAAAAACACCTATTTTTGCGGCAGTTACTTCGGCTATGGATTTCATGAAGACGCGGTGCGTTCGGCCGTGGACATTGGAAAACTTTTCGACATCGAGCTATAGAAAATGAAAGAAGACAAGCCCTATAAAGATCAACAAGCCCTGTCGTCGATGATATACGAGGGATATGTGGAGCACAAGCGTAAAAAGCCCAAGGAACATGTCTTTCGGTACGGGCTGTATTTTTACTGTTTTGATCTCGACGAGCTCGGGTATCTGGATCGCACAGTACCTCTCTTTGGTTACAATCGCATCCGTCCCGCATCGATTTTCGACAAAGACTATCTTGACGAAGGAAATGAAAGCATCCGGCAGAAAGTGGAACGACGTCTGGCCGGACAGGCCTTCGCTCCGGAAATCGCCCGGATTTTTCTGGTCACGTCAGCGCGTTATTTAAACTATATCTTCAACCCGGTCAGCTTCTATTACGCTTTGAGCAAAAGTAACAAACTGCTGTGCGTTCTGGCTGAAGTCAACAACACCTTTGGCGAAAAGCATCTTTATATCCTCAACGATCGAAAAGATTCGGGCGGCAACGAGCCGGCACGGTATCAAGCGCGCAAGGCCTTTCATGTTTCGCCGTTCAATAACATCGAGGGGAATTACTATTTCGCCTTTTCCCCCCTGGGGGAAACGCTGGAGATAACGATTGAACTTGTGCAGGGTGAAGAGGTAATCCTTGAAGCTAGGCTTTACGGCAAAGCCAGGGCGCTGACTGTCAAAAATCATGTCTGCCTGTTTTTACGCCATCCGCTCGTGGCACACCTCACCATACCACGCATTCTCTTCGAGGCGATGCGCCTGTTTTTACTGCGTCGGCTCAAATACGTCGAGAAACCCCAGGCCATTGACATGATGACGATTCGCCGCAAAGTCAAATAACGGATTTTGTAGATTAGGCAGCCTGGAGGTCGATCAGCCGAGATCTTTTATGACAAACATGATCGGAGACGGTATTTTGTTCACGCTTTTTACGGTCAGAAAAGGTCTAGATAAAGCAGCCACTGCTCTACGCCGGTATTACCAACCTGGAGACCTGGCTTCGTGCGGACTTGATCACGGGTACCAGCCCCACTGAGTTCGGCGAAAAGCAAAACGGCTACCGGATTGAATTGCGAGCCGGGTATTATTTTTAGTTTTCACCAACCCTAACATGGAGGCGCTCAATGTATTCACTGCAATTCAGCAAAAAGATCTGCGCAACCTGTCCCTCGTCCGACTGCCTGCTCAAGTGCCAGTACATGACGTTTAGCGGGCACAAGGAAGCGCACGGGGAAATAATGAAAATCAT
>CAVSCG010000036.1:0-246792 GCA_963726395.1 uncultured delta proteobacterium | reverse complement strand
GCCAGAAGCTCAAAAACCGTCTGCCGCGCCTGCTAAGTCCGGTGATGGGAAAAATCCACCGGCGCCCGAACCTTTTTATGAGGAAATACCGGTAAAAGTGACCGTGACGGGCAATTTTCAAAATATTGTTCACTTTTTTGAAAAAGTGGCCAAATTGCCGCGTATTGTCAACATTTCCGATATTTCCATAGGTGATCGAAAAAATATAAAAGGGCGGGGATATCTTATTACTGCATCTTGTACCGTGAAAACGTACATGTTTGTGGATAAAAAAGAGCAAACAAGTGAAAAGCAAAATGAAAAAAATTAAAATGATCATTTTATGTAATTTGTTGATTCTTTTTACGACAGCTTTTTGCGCTTTTTGCGCTGAAGTAAATAAACCATCTTTGCAAACGCAGGCGCCCTCCTTGCTGCCGGTTCTACAGACACAGGATAATACTTACAGTTACCGTCCGCTGGGCAAGCCCGATCCCTTTAGACCGTTTGTTGATGTAGAAAGTCCGGCTGCAAAAAAAGGAAAAGAGGGTAAAACGGAATCTATTTTCCCGTTGCAGCGAGTGGGAGTAGAACATTTCAACCTTGTTGGAATTGCCGGGGATCAAATACGTCGCGTAGCAGTGGTTGAAGATTCAACCAAAAAGTTTTATCCGCTTTTTATCGGAACACGAATTGGCCTTCATAACGGGAAAGTGGCCGATATCCTGGCAGACCGAGTGACTGTGGATGAGTTGCACGGGAAGAAAGTCAAAAGAATTATTTTGAAACTGCGCAAAAATTAACGATGAGGTAATGTCATGAAAAAATATTTATCCAAAATATTTCCTGTGTTCATAATCCTTTGGATTTTTTTATACACTCCGCTGGGTGTGACGACGGGTTCAAGTGCAGATCAAAATAATGTCACGGCCGCTAAAAATGAAACAGCAAATGTAGGTTATCTGGAGAATATATTATTTGAGAAGTTATCCGGACGGGAAAAAGTTATTCTGGTCGTATCTCAGCAACCCTCGATTGCTCCTACTTCTCTTCAGGGAGATAATAGTTTACTCATTAAACTGGAAAACTTGTATGCACCCGACAACATGCGGGAACCTCTTGGGGGGGGGCAGTTACTTAATGTGACCGACGTGCGGGCTCAGCAGCGGACAACAGAAGGTACACAATGGGTTTATTTGAAAGTTAGTCTCAAAGAAAATGTTCCCTATTCCATAAGACCTGAAGGAAAGACAATAGTTATTGATTTCAATATTTCCAGTATAGAAGCAAAATTAAGCGCTCATAATCAAAAGGATGCCATAAGATCCAGAGAATCACTGGCTGGTGGCGGTTCCAATGAAGACAATGAGATAAAAAAACCGGCGCGACACGAAACCATAAAAAGATATACGGATAGAATTATCTCTGTAGATTTTCAGGATGCAGACATTAAAAGTGTTTTACGTTTAATGGCTGAGTACGGTAATATGAGTATCATTTCCGGTGATGATGTTAAAGGCAACGTTACCCTGACGATGAAAAATGTGCCGTGGGAACAGGCATTAGATTCCATCCTGGACGTCAAGGGTCTGGCTAAAAAGCAAATGGGTGATGTCATTAGCGTAATGACACTGGAGCGGAAGAAAAAAGATGAATCTGACAAAAAAGCAGCAGAAGAGGATCAGATTAAAGCGGAAGATGCTCGTAAGGCAAGAGAAGTGCAGATTCTAGTCGATAAAGGGAAATTACGCCAAATACTGATTGAAGCAAAAATTGTGGAAGCCTCGGAAGAGTTTGTTCGCAACTTGGGGGTTCAATGGGGATTTGGCAATCAACAAAGAGTCGGAACGTCTTATGGACTGGGTTTGTCTGGGGGATCCAATCCCCTCACGCGAACCAATGCCCAATCAATGCAGTATCCTTCTCAAATTCCTGCGACAAAACCGGGAACCACCGATCCATTAACGATGGCAGCAGTCAATTTCCCATCCAGTGTGCTCGGGCCCACTTTTGGTCTTGTTTTTGGCGGCGCGCAAGGCTTTATTGAAACCCAGTTACAAGCCCTCGAATCGACAACTCAGGGTAAAATAATTTCATCGCCCAAAGTCGTGACGATGGACAATGTGAAAGCCGTCATCAAGCAGGGCGAGGAGGTTCCTTACGTCACGCCGGCGTCAGGCACTTCGCCCGCGACCGTTACCTTTAAAGAAGCTGTTTTACGATTGGAAGTCAAACCGAAAATTACGGAAGAAGGCCGGATTTCCATGGAAATCAAAGCAACCAATGACACCCCGGATTATGCACGGGGTGTGCAGCTTGAGGGTAATCCGCCGATCCGCAAGAATGAAGTGGAATCCAAAATTGTTGTGCAGGATGGAGATACCGTGGTGATAGGCGGCGTATCCCGCAATCAGGAGGAGAAAACTGTAAGCGGTATCCCCTGGTTTTATAAGATCCCGGTACTGGGCTGGCTATTTAAAACGGAAGATATCACAAAGCAAAAACGACAATTGCTGATATTTATTACACCGAAAATATTGTCTGGATCCGGATATGTTGAAGATGAGTGCGATACGACGAATTTTGATAATTTAGATCGTTGCCGCAACCGGCAATAAAAAATCGCTCTCCAGGAGCTGTGACATCAAGCCCCTCTGCAGATAGATTTGCAGAGGGGCTTTTATCGACGAATTCATAAAAATTAAATCCAATGTGCTTGATCGTTTTGATTAAACCATGAAACTGAAAATCTTAATCGTCATAGCTGTCTTACTTTGCCAAATATTTCTTATTTCCTGTACCAGTACGCCCTGGCACAGAGATCAGGCAGATGTATATTTAAAAAAAGGGATGGCTTTACTTGAGGCCGGACAGTACCTGGGTGCGCTCAAAGAACTGCTGGAGGCTGATAAAAATGCCCCCAATGATCCAGTCATCAATTATCATTTAGGGATTGCGTATCTTGGACGTGGTCTGAGAGATATGGCTATGGAACGATTTCAGAAGGCGGTATCCTTAAAAAAAGATTATTCTGAAGCGCATAATTATATAGGCACCATGTATATGGATATGGGGCAATGGGAAAAAGCTATTGATTCTTTCGATAAAGCGTTGGCCAATTATCTGTATGAAAATCCCGAGGATGCCCTTTATAATTCGGGGCTAGCTTATTATAATCTCCAAAAATATGATATGGCATTGTCCCGGTATCAGCAGGCTTTAGGGAAGAATCCGTTGTCTCTCCGGCAGCCGCAGATTGAAGGAAATATTGGATTAATATATGTTAAACAGTCTAAGCTGGTCCAGGCAATAGAGCACCTCAAAAAATCTGTTACGTTGGATCCATCTCTCTATAGTGCTCATTTTTACTTGGGCGAGACTTATTTAAGAATAAAAGACAACGAGAATGCAAAAAAATCCTTTCAGCAAGTCGTGAAGCTTGCCCCGCAATCGCCTTTTGGACAAAAAGCACGAGAGTATTTACAGTCTTTGAGGTGACGCATCCTCATCGGGATGGTTGGCCAATACAGGATCAAGACACATGCCGCAAGCAATCAACCACGCATTCCTGCAAAGAATTTCTGCCGTTCAGAAAAAATTTCCCAGCTATCAGGTCGATGGTATCCTGTTTTCCAATATCAGCAATATTCGTTATCTGTCTGGATTTACCGGCAGTGACGGCGTTTTGGTTTTAAGTTCAGATACCGCCTGGCTGCTTGTTGATGGCCGCTACACGACGCAAGCCGCGGCCGAAGTTCAACCAATTTCCGTTGTCCAGTATCAAAATAAAATTCAGGGAATCGAACAGGCCGTGAAGGAACTGGGTCTCACGAAAATCGGCTTTGAGGCTTCTTTCGTGAGCGTGGAAATGTACAATGATCTAACGCGAAGCCTAAAAAAGGCAAAGCTTGTTCCACTGGGCGACGAGTTGAGATTGCTTCGGGCCTACAAGGATAAGCATGAAATTGCTGTGATGAAAAAAGCGGCGGCGATTGCCTCGGCAGCGGTCGCCACGCTCGCCTGCGAAATACAGCCCGGCTGGACGGAACAAGAGACGGCTCTGCAACTGGAAATGACGGCGCGCCGGGCGGGAGCCGAGCAGATTGCGTTTGAGACGATTATCGCTTCGGGGGAGCATGCGGCGCTTCCTCACGCCCAGCCTACAAATCGGAAGATTCGGAATGGCGATTTTGTTGTCATTGATTTTGGCGTTAAATATCAGGGCTACTGTTCCGATGAAACTTGCACATTCGCAATTGGGGAATTGACAGGTGATCAAAAAAATGCTTATCGTGCGGTATTGCAGGCCCACGATGAAGCCATCGCATCCATCAAAGCAGGAATAGCTGCGGCAGATGTAGATGCTTTGGTGCGTAGGGTGCTGGGTAAAAAATACAGTCGGTATTTTGTACATGGAACAGGTCATGGCGTTGGTCTGGAGGTTCATGAAGCGCCACGTCTGGCGCCGAATTCACAGGATGTTTTGAACGCCGGAATGGTTGTTACGGTTGAACCCGGTCTCTACTATCCCGGTCGGTGGGGCATTCGAATTGAAGACACGGTTTTCGTCAAAGAAAATAGTTGTGAAATCATTACAAAGATGAAAAAAGATTGCATCATCATTGAATAAATTTGAGGTTATGCTGTTATGAAGGTATTTCCAGAAGACCTACTTTACAGTCACGAACATATTTGGGTGCGGGTTGACGGAGACATGGCTACGTTGGGGATTACCGATTACGCTCAGGAAAGCCTGGGAGAAATCCTGTCTATCGAATTCCCTGAAGTTGATACGTATGTGGAACGTGACGAAGCTTTCGGCTCGATTGAATCCACCAAGGCGGTTGTGGATCTGATTGCTTCGGTCAGCGGGACGATCGTCAGCGTCAACGAAGACATTAATGACGACATCGGCATTATCAACAGCGATCCTCATGATACCGGCTGGCTTGTTGTCATTGAGATGGATGACATGGAGCAACTGGATGAGCTTTTGGATGCGGCGGGTTATCATGATTTTATTCATGCAGCAGGAAGCTGACTGAAGCCCTCTTATGATATGGCGGTTGCTTAATTATCGGTCATACAGCGCCTTTGAAAACATGGCCATCGACGAGGCCATTTTTCGAGACACCATAAAAAATAAAAAGCCGCCTACGTTACGTTTTTTTGGCTGGCGTCCGGCAGCTGTTTCTATCGGTTATTTTCAGGAATTGAAAAACGAAATTCATTTTAACCGGTGCCGATTGTCCGGTGTGGATATTGTTCGCAGGATGACCGGAGGGAAGGCCGTTTATCACAGCGATGAAATCACCTATTCCCTTACGGCCGGCAATTCGGATAAGCTGTTTCCCGACAATATAATCGGGACGTATGAAAAAATCAGTCTTTGTCTGGCGCGTGGCTTATCTCTTCTCGGGATCAAAGCGCATCTGGCGAAAGCTGGCTCTCCCGGCAAAGATTCGGATAAGACGTCTTGTTGTTTTTCCGTACCGTTCGGCAATGAACTTCTGGTCGCCGGTAGAAAAATTTGCGGCAGCGCGCAAATGAGGACGCACGGAGGTTTTTTGCAGCATGGATCGCTTTTGATGACATTTGATCCGGTAGAAACCGCTGCCTTGATTCTGTCGTCGCAGGCACTGGAACCGGCCGAAAAACTCAGATGTTCCGTCACGGCTGTGAATGAGGTAATCCCTTCACCGGTCAGCGCAGAGACTCTCTGTACGGTTTTGCAAAAGGGTTTTAGCGACGAATTAGGTATTGGCCTGTCAGAAGGGACTTTAACGCCCACCGAAAAGGCATTGAGCGATCAACTGGTCAAAAAATATGAGAGTGACGCCTGGAATTGGGAACGAAAAAAGAGAGTATTTAAATTAGGTTAACCGGTATGATAATTTTAAAGGATTTAGTAGCAGACGCAATTTATCAGCAAAACGGCTATAAAGCTCCCGTTCATTCCGGCGCGATCAAAATGGATGCCAATGAAAATCCGTTTGGCCTCCAGGAGCCCTTAAAAAGAAAACTGATGGAAGAGCTCAAAAACATTGAATTCAACCGTTATCCCGAAGCCGGCAATCCCGAATTGCGGGTAAAATTGGCTAACTACTATGGCGTTGATCAAGATTGGATCATGTTGGGCAATGGTTCCGATGAACTCATTCAAATCCTTTGCCTGGCCATGAAAGGGAGAATCAACGGTGTGATGGTGCCTTGCCCGACTTTTGTGATGTACAAAATTATTGCCCTTAATACCGGACAAAAGGTGGCGGAAGTACCACTGGATGAAAATTTTGATCTGAATCTTGACGCCTTGCTGGGCAAATTCGGTGCCGATTTTCCGTCTCTGATTTTCTTAAGTTATCCCAATAGTCCCACGGGAAATTTATTTGATCGGGATAAAATAGAGACTCTGATTAAAAAAGCACCGGGCTTGGTTATTGTGGATGAGGCCTATGGGGCCTTTTCCGGGCAAACGCTGTTGGATCTGACCAAGAAATACGATAATTTGCTGATCTTAAAAACGTTGTCTAAACGGGGAATGGCTTCGATTCGCCTGGGCTTTATTCTCGGTAATCCAGAGGTTGTGGCTGAACTCAATAAAGTCAGATTACCTTATAATATTAATGCTCTATCGCAACGAACCGCCATTTTTTTTCTGGATCATATCGATGAATTTGACCGGCAGGTTGATGACATTGTGCAAAGGCGTGAGGAGCTTTTTATCGGTTTAAAGAAGATTGCCGGCATTGAGCCACATCCATCACGGGCTAATTTTATTTATTTTAGTTGCAATTTCGATTCAGATCGCATATATGCAAATCTCGCCGCGCAGGGTATCATGGTAAAAAATTTGAATCAGCCGCCGCGGATGAAAAATTGTATGCGGGTGACCGTGGGAAATCATCATGAAAATGAGACCTTTTTGAAGGCTCTGCAAAAAGTGATTTCCGAGCAGGGAGCGTGATTTAAAACTTATTGGAAATTGTGGGGTAGTTGACGGCACAAGAGAATTCTGCTTGGGTCGTGCTGCCCTTTTTTTGCGTTTAAAAGTCAAAAATAATATTTTTTACACTGAAGTCATTAATAAGGAGGAATAAAATTGGAAGTAAAAGTCATTGATAACGATGTGGAGAAAGCTCTTAAAATTCTGAAAAACAAACTGTCGAAAAGTGGATTATTCAAGGAATTGAAAGTTCGTCGGGCTTATGAAAAGCCTTCTGTCAAGAAGAAAAGAAAAACAATCGAAGCACGGCGCAGACTGGCCAAGGTTCAACGCCGTCGCAGCAATTAATTTTTTTGAAATAAGAGGTCAACAAGCCTTCTAGATCGTCGTTTACTCGGTTTAAGGGATAAGCAGCATGGAAAAGCAATACGTCGTAGACGCATTATCCAAGGAAGAATCGTGGCGGATCTTTCGCATCATGGCGGAATTTGTAGAATCCATCGAGGTTCTTTCCAACGTCCATAACGCCGTGACTATTTTTGGCTCGGCTCGACTCAAACCAGAAGATAAGTATTATCAAATGGCGGAAAAGCTGGGACAGCTTTTAGTTCAAAATGGATTCTCTGTTATTACCGGCGGCGGTTCCGGGATTATGGAAGCGGCCAATAAAGGAGCGGCGGAAGCGGGTGGTCAATCCGTAGGCATGAATATCAAACTGCCTTTTGAGCAGAAACCCAACCCCTATGCCAATCTTCAACTTGATTATAAATATTTTTTCATCCGCAAAGTCATGTTTGTTAAATACGCTGTTGCCTATGTGATCATGCCGGGTGGCTACGGGACGATGGACGAGCTTTTTGAGGCGCTGACACTGATACAGACTAAAAGAGTCAAAAGCTTTCCCCTGATCCTGATGGGCCGCGAGTACTGGCAGGGTCTGTTGGATTGGCTGAAAAACAGTATGCAGCAAAAGAGTATGATACTTCCCTGTGATATCGAGATGATCCAAATTATTGACGAACCTGAAGAAGTCGTGAAGCACATCAAGAAATACGTCATCGTTTAAACTCAAAATATTTCTCCTCCATGAGAGTCATGTATGACCCTGGAAAAAGCAATCATTGACTTAAAGAAGGGAAAAGTTGCGCCTTGCTATCTTTTGTATGGAGAAGAAGAATATCTGATCCATGAGACGCTCCATCAAATACTGGAAATTATCATGCCGGAGTCTGATCGGGATTTCGGGCTTTTTTTTCTCGATGGAGAAAATGCGGATTTTGATCTCCTGAAGGATCATCTTCTGGCGCCGTCGCTTTTAGGCGGCCGGAAAGTTGTCGTGGTAAAAAACACAACGATTTTTCAATCCCGAGAAAATCTGGGCGACCTGATTCAAAAAATTCGGAACAATATCGATGAGCACCCCGATAAAGCCGCCAAATATTTTCTAACCTTTCTGAAAATATCCGGTTTTATCTGGGAAGACATGCAGGGTAACGGATGGCAAAAGATCACCGATGAGCAATGGCGTCAGGCCGTGGCGGAAGATTCTGGGGATGACCGCAGCAAGTGGTTGCCGCGGATGATCGAAATTTGTACGGGTCGGGGATGGACTTCCGGCAGTGTTATCGACCCGTCCGAACAATTCGAAGGACTCCTGACGCAGGGACTTCCGGCGGGGAATTGTTTAATTCTGACCGCCGAGGCGGTTGATAAAAGAAAAAAGCTGTTCAAGGTGATCGATAAAGCAGGCATTGTTTTACACTTTGGTGAGATTAAGGGCGAGGCGGCCACAAAAGAAACACTCAAACATGAAGCGCAGAAATTGCTTAACCAGTGTGGCAAGCGTCTTGTTCCCGCGGCCTGGATCGCGCTGGGGAAAAAAACAGGATTTCAACTGCGTCCTTCGTTAAATGAACTGGAGAAGCTCATTTCGTTCGTCGGCGAGCGTTCCGTTATTGAAGAAAAGGATGTCGAAGCCGTCGTCGGTAAGACTCGGGAAGATTCGATCTTTGATTTGACAGCGGCGCTTGCGGAAAAGAATGCGAAAGCGGCGCTCTTGGCCTTGAAGGCCTTACTGGATCAGGGAACGCATCATTTAATGATTCTGACAATGATCAGCCGCGAAATCCGTCTGCTTTTACAGGCGTCCCTTCTGATTCGTTCAGGAAAACTGCCCAGAATCACGCCGAATATGGAGTACGGCTCGTTTCAGAAAAATGTTTATCCCGCTGTGGCCGAACTGGCGTCGGGTGTATCCTCCAAGGAAGATTTTTTAGTTAAGAAACATCCTTTCGTTATTTTCAATGCGTTGCGCAATTGTGGGCGTTTTTCGTATCCGATACTGGTTGGCTATCTCGATGACTTGCTGGATATCGACCGCGCCATGAAATCCTCAACTACGGATCCGCAGTTGCTTCTGGAGCGCTTCTTAATCAAAGCCTGCGCTAAAGCTTCCGAATTTTAGTCTGTGCCTGCCTTTGCGCGCGGGAAAGCCTGCGGGCGGGTCCTTTTTTGTTGATGGGGCGATTGTTTTCTTCTTCGTCATCATCTTTTGCATCCGGGGTTTCATAATCAACCGCTGCCGCTGATTGCTTATCAACAATGGACTCAAACTCAAGCGATGATAAGGCGGCTTTGCCTCTGCGCGTCGCATAAGAGGCTACTTCACGATCGGAAGAAACCACGAGGATTTCTTCATCGGTGGAAGCGGTGATCCTTTTCAGAACATCATCGGCCTTAACCCCCCGTGACGAGTAGATGATATGAATGTCCGCGGAATAGTCTCGCTCTTCCTGTGCGGAACCGCTGACCCAGCCGTCAAAGACGACGGTAATCCGGTGACCTTTCCTGTTTCGGTATTCTGCCAGCCAGCCAATCAGAGCGTTGCGTCCCGCTTCCAGGCTCTGACGCTCAAATCGCCGCAGACGGATGGACTGCCGGATCAGGTTATAGCCGTCAATTAAAATATGCATGGCTAATTTTTACACATTGCCGCCTCAGGTTCAATAAAAAAAAGAGGTCTGGTATTTTTCTTGACTTGACGGCTGCTAGTCTGTTACCGTCCACCATCTTTAGCCGGCTGTTGAAATACCCTAAAGGGCACACGAAGGCTCATATGCTGCGTTGCGCTTCAGCTCTCGCATGCTCACGTACAATCAAAGTACGCTCCGCTGCTCAATCCTCGCGCGCCCTGCCTCTAAGCCTTTTTGAACAGTCTGGTAACGGCTGTAAAGTGGGGGAACCCGCTGAACAATAATAATTCGGAGGTTTGTATGGAAATTAAAAAAATATGTGTGTTGGGCGCGGGCTTGATGGGCAATGGGATCGCGCAGGTTTGCGCTCAGGCAGGGTATGATGTCACCCTCAGAGACATTGAGCAAAGATTTGTCGACGGCGGCATGAATACCATCAAAAAGAACCTGAGCCGCGATGCGGAAAAAGGCAAGATTACCAAAGAACAGATGGACGCAATCCTGCGCCGGATCAAGCCAACACTGGATTTAAAAGAAGCGGCTGCAAACGCCGATGTCGTGGTCGAAGTGGTCATTGAGCTGATGGATCTGAAGAAAAAGGTCTATGCGGAGCTCGAAGCGGTTGTTCCTTCGCACTGCCTGTTTTTCACCAACACCTCAGGTCTCAGCATTACGGAAATGGCCGCGATTACCAAGCGGCCGGAGCGTTTTATCGGCACCCATTTTTTCAATCCCGTTCCGGTGATGCGCCTTTTAGAAGTCATCCGCGGCCAGCAGACCTCGGATGAGACGGTGGAAATCGCCAAGGCTTGGGGCAAGAAAATCGGCAAGGAAGTTGTCATGGTCAATGAAGCGCCGGCATTTGTCGTGAATCGTATTTTGTGCTCCATGATCAACGAAGCCTTCTTTGTCTTGGATGAGGGCCTGGCAACACCGGAGGACATTGACAAGGCGATGCAGCTGGGCTGTAATCACCCCATCGGACCGCTGGCGCTGGGCGATCTGATCGGTCTGGATACACAGCTGAGGATCTGTGAGGGCATGCACCGGGAGCTAGGTGATAAATATCGTCCGTCGCCGCTTTTGAGGAAGTTGGTTCGCGCCGGCAATCTGGGACGCAAATCAGGACGCGGCGTGTATGATTACAGCAAGAAATAATTGATCATCAATACATTTTGCGGCGGCCATCATGACCCATGAGGCCGCCGCTTTTTTATTGATGACAGAGAAATGGAATCAAGTCTTGTTTGCCGCGATCTTTAGTGCGGCGATCGTTTGCGCATAATCGGCTGTTCCGAAAACCGCCGCACCTGCAACCAGCACGTCGGCTCCTGCCTGGGCAATTGCAGAAATATTCGAAAGATTAACGCCCCCATCCACTTCCAGCAAGGGTTTTTGTGGCAGTTCCGCCAGCATTTTATTGGCCCGCTTAATTTTGACCAGGGAATTCTTGATAAATTGCTGCCCCCCGAATCCGGGGTTGACCGACATGATCAAAAGCAGGTCGATGTCGGGAAGAATCTCTTCGATGGAACTAAGCGGTGTTGCCGGATTCAAAGACACCCCCGCCTTTTTCCCCGCCTTTTTAATGAGTTCAATCGTGCGATGCAGATGAGTAGCCGCTTCCACGTGGACGGTGATGTAATCGGCGCCAGCGGCGGCGAAGGATTCGACATAGCTGTCCGGATTCTTGATCATCAGGTGCACGTCAAAAGGCAGCTTTGTGGTCTTGCGCAAGGCGGCGATTATTGCGGGCCCCATCGTAATGTTGGGGACAAAGTGTCCGTCCATGACGTCCACATGAATCCAGTCGGCGCCGGCCTTTTCCACCGCGGCAATTTCCGAGCCCAGCCTTCCGCCGTCGGCGGAAAGAATCGAAGGGGCAATCCATTTCATGAAAGATTCTCCTTATAATTGTGCCTATCAGATATACCAAAGTATATCGCCTGTCAACTGACACGATTGCATCTTGCCTAAAGGTTCAGCCCATAGCCTTGACTAAAGGAAATTCTTGACACGGTCGGTGAAAACATTAAAGATGCGCCCATGAGAATTCTCTATAACATTCTTCTGCTGATTGTTGCGATTCCGGGGCTTTTGTATTTTTTACTCAAGATGCTTCTTACGGGTAAATATCGCAACAGTTTTCTCCAAAAACTCGGTGCCCGACAAAAACATCTTTTGGCTGATATCCCGGCAGGCAAGCGGATTTGGATTCACGCGGTATCCGTGGGCGAGGTGACCGCCGCCGCGCCGATAGTGGCCGCCTTAAAAAAGCATAGGCCGGAGATACGGATCATTTTTTCAACGTCCACTGAAACTGGGCAGGGCATGGCACACCGGCTGATAACCGGCGCGGATGCCTTTATTTATTTTCCGTTGGATATTCCATTTGCTGTCAATAAAATGATAAATCTTGTCCGCCCGGATGTCTTTGTTCTTGTCGAGACGGAACTTTGGCCGAATTTTCTGGCCGCTTGCCGCAAGCGCGGTGTCTCATCGCTGATCGTGAATGGCCGGATTTCACCCCGCTCTTTTCACAAATATCAGAAGACCGGTTTTTTCTGGCGGCGAATCCTTGAAAACGTGGCCGCCGCCGGGATGATTTCCGATCTTGATGCGTCAAGAATTTCAATCATGGGCATGGATGCCGCTAAGCTCAAGGTAATGGGCAACGCCAAGTATGATGCTCTTGCAGCGATGGCTTCATCCGCTCTGCATGATGACATTGCCCGCCGCTTTAATGTTCGCAAAGATGAAAAATTTCTGGTTGCAGGCAGTACACACTCGGGCGAAGAAGATGTCGTTGTTCAGGTTTATCGAGAACTGCTGGTTCGTTATCCGGAATTCAAATTAATTCTTGTGCCACGGCATATTGAAAGAACCAGTGAGGTAATGAGTCTGCTGCGGCAGTCGGATTTAAATGATACGATCACCGTCACGGAGATCAATAGCGGGCGCCTGCGTCAGGATGAAAAAGTGATCGTGGTCGATGTGATCGGTGAGCTCTTTAAGGTTTATTCGCTGGCGACTATTGTCTATTGCGGCGGCTCGCTGGTACCGAAAGGTGGACAGAATATTCTGGAGGCCGCCGCTTGGGGCAAAGTGATTTTTTACGGCCCGTCGATGGAAGATTTCAGCCAGGAGGCGGCGCTTCTGGAAGAGGCAGGTGCGGGCATTCGCATTCATAGCGCTCAGGAATTGTCGGAGGGAATTTTGCATATACTGGCTGATCCACAGGGTTTGCTCGCCCGCGGCGAGAGCGGCCAGGCAGTCGTCCGCGCGAACATGGGTGCGGCGGAACGCTATGCGGAAATGGTGGTAAGATATATCGGCTAACCTCCTTACCGACATAATACCCTGACCGGCTGATTACCTCAAGGTCAAATGAAGGGCCACAAGACTGGGGATTGAAGTTGTCTTGACACCCGATGAAAAGATGGTAAAAAGATAACGGCTGTAAAATTTTGGGAGGTTTTGTTTATGCAGAAAAAATACGAGGCGCTAGGCGAGCAGGTCAACCTGACCAGAACTTTAATGGCGAGATCTGTTATTTACAGGTACCTGAACAGAACAAACCTGACATGCTATTCAGAGCTCTCCAGACTTCTCGGCTGCGAGGCCTTCGTCAAGCATGAAAACCACAATCCGACCGGATCATTCAAGATTCGAGGGGCGCTTAATTTCTTTCATCACATGTCTAAGGAAGAGCTGGAAACGGGCATCCTTGTTGCGACCAGAGGCAACCACGGCCTGGCGATGGCCTGGGCTGGACAATGGTTCCATGTGCCCTGCACAGTTGTCGTACCGGAAAACAACAATCCCGAAATCAACAGAATCATCGAAAGCTACGGCGCGGAAGTCATTGTTCACGGCGAAGACTTCTACGATGCCCAGTCATACTGCGAAGAACTTGTGGACAGCGCGGGGTATTACTATGTCCAGCAGGGCAACGAACCGGAAATCTTAAACGGACTGGCCACCATGGGAC
Organism: uncultured delta proteobacterium; assembly: GCA_963726395.1. Lineage (GTDB taxonomy): Bacteria > Desulfobacterota > Syntrophia > Syntrophales > Smithellaceae > UBA8904. The sequence goes on along the minus strand of CAVSCG010000036.1, from coordinate 232,907 downwards.
TGGAGATTCTAGAGGACCTGCCGGAAGTGGATACCATCATTTGTCCGATTGGTGGCGGCGCGGGCTGCGCGTCACTTCTGAAAACCGCGCGTGCTATCAAGCCAACCATCGAGATCATTGGAGTGGAGCCTCAGAACGCGCCATCTTTCTATAATTCATGGAAAAAGGGTGAAATTGTCACGCTCGATGATGCCCATACCGTTGCCGACGGCCTGGCTGCCAGAACGGTATTCCATCTGCCGTATATCCTTCTCAAGGGCACCATCAACGATGTCGTGCTGCTGACCGAAGACGAAATACTGGAAGGAATTAAAATGGCGCTGACAGCTACCCATAACCTGGCCGAGGGCGCAGGCGCCGCTTCCTTGATGGCTGCTTACAAAATTAAAGATCGTCTGGCCGGTAAAAAAGTGGTGATGATCATGTCCGGCGGCAACCTAAAAACGGATACCCTGAAAGCGGCCTTGGCGTGCTGATGAACTCGCCTGGATGTGTTGCAGCAATATTCACGTCCAGTTGTAGGCCGTTTATAGCGAAAAGGGGAAGATATCCCTAGCAGGTATAGTTATTGCCCTCTTATTCAAGATTATTGGGTAAATTCCGCTTGACATGCCGGATCAATATTCATATGCTGTGCCGAAGAAAAAAAAGGCTGATCGAACAGGTGCTAAGCCATCCTTTAAATTTATTTTTTGAATTTCCAAAAAAATACCCAGATTCACCCTTATTTGTAGAAGCATAATAGAAATAGATTTACCGGTAAAATATAACCAAACAAGAAATCAGCTATGGCGCATGGGCGTTCTTTGTTCATTTCAAATTAAAAAAATGAGAAAGGAAGGGAGAGGGATATGGCGATTTTTGAATATGGCGAGTATAAAAACACGTATGAAGCCCCGGATAATTTGGTGGATTTTTTCGAGGCCAGCGCGGTGAAATACGCGAATAATCCGTTGATCGGCGAAAAAGACAGTGCCGGGGTTTATCAGTGGGAAACCTATGGTCAAATCGCGCAACGCGTGAATAATTTGCGGGCGGGACTGGCCACAATCGGTGTTGGGGTTGGAGATACGGTCGGCATTATCGCGAACAATCGCAAGGAGTGGCTGATCGCGGAAATTGCCACACAGGGCTTGGGCGCCGCCTATGTCCCGATGTATGAAAAAGAACTGGTCTCGATGTGGAAATATATCGTGAAGGATGCCACGATAAAGGTCCTGCTGGTATCCAGAGCTGATATCCTGGAAAAGATAAAAGATTTTCCCGCCGAAATTCCTACCCTGAAACATATTTATCTCATCGAAGGAAGCGGAGAGAAAACGATGGCCGCCCTGGAGAAAAAAGGCGCGGCAAAACCCGTGCCTGCCCGCAAGCCCAAATACTCCGAAGTGGCTGTACTGATTTATACCTCAGGCACAACCGGCGAACCCAAGGGTGTCTTGCTTGTCACATGGCAATCTGGCGGAAAACGTCAAAGCCGGTTTGGCCTGGTTTCCAAACCTGACTGAAAAGAGCCGATGCATCTCCATGCTTCCCTGGGCTCATTCTTTCGGGATTACGGCCGATTTACATGCGTTTATCCTGCAGGGCGCATCCATTGGGATTATGGGTTCCGTGGAAACGCTCATCGATGACCTGCAAAAAGTTCAGCCCACTTTTCTGATAACGGTGCCCCGCATTTTCAACAGAGTCTATAACGGCGTATGGGCTAAAATGAGAGAAGAGGGCGGCTTGAAACTGAAACTCTTCGAAGCAGCGCTGGCAGCGGCAAAAGCTAAACGGGAAACAGGGAAGGCCGGTTTGAAATATAAGATTCTGGACAAAATCGTCTTACAAAAAATCAGAGACCGTTTTGGAGGGCGATTGGAAAACGCTGTTACCGGCAGCGCACCCATGAATGTCGATATAGCCAAGTTCTTTATTGATATCGGCATACCTACCTATGACGCCTACGGTCTGAGCGAGACGTCTCCGGCCATTACCATCAACTCCCCTTTGATGGGCAATCGCCTGGGAACGGTTGGGAAGCCGATCAATAAAACAAAAGTCGTTATTGACCGGTCGCGAACCGGTGAGTCCGGCGACGATGGCGAGATTCTCTGCTTCGGGCCGCAATGCATGATCGGATATCACAATAAGCCGGAACAGACCAAGGAAGTTATTGTGGAGATGAATGGTATGCGCGGCGTGCGCACGGGAGACAGGGGTCGTTTGGATGATGACGGATTTTTATACATCACAGGCCGCTTCAAGGAAGAATATAAGCTGGCGAATGGCAAATACATTCATCCGGACACCATCGAGCGGGAAATGAAAATATTGCCTTGGGTTTTAAACGCGGTCGTCACCGGCGCAGGGCATGATTACAACGTGGGACTGATTGTGCCCGACATGAACATTTTGAAGCAATTGGCCGCCGAGTTAAAATTATCCGTTGAGCCGAAGGACCTTTTCGATCCGAAGAATCCCGCGGGTCAAAAATTTAAGGACTTGTTGACCGCCGAGGCCCAAAACCATCTCAAGAAAATAGTGGGATCCTATGAAATCCCCCGTAAATTTGCGTTCATCATGGAAGACTTCACGTTGGATAATGGCATGCTTACCCAAACGATGAAACTCAAGCGCCATGTGGTCATGGAAAAATACGGAGAAATGTTGGAAAATCTTTACAAAGAATAAATGCTAGTGCAGGCAGGAGGGACATCCGTCCCTCCTGCACCTACCCATTTGCTTTTAAGTCATCCGCATCTCTTCATCGAGTACTTCCTGAAGTTACGTCCTTGATATATTTCCATGAATATTATAGATTCCAGCCCGTATTTTATGGATATAAAAAGGAGTCTGAACCTATGACGCAAACGACAACCTCAAACCCGACCGATTTTATCCGTGATATTATCGACGAGGACATCCGGACAAACAAACACGCAGGCCGTTTGGCTACCCGTTTCCCGCCGGAACCCAATGGCTATATCCATATTGGGCATGCCAAATCGGTATGCCTCAATTTCGGCCTCGCCCGTCAGTATCAGGGAACCTGTAATCTCCGGCTGGATGATACGGATCCGGCAGGCGAGTCCATGGAATTTGTGGATTCGATCATCCGCGATGTCCACTGGCTGGGATTTGACTGGGAGGATCGTCTGTTTTACGCCTCCGACTATTTTGAAAAGCTTTATTTATTCGCCATTGAGCTTATCAAATCCGGTAACGCCTATGTTTGCAGCTTAAGCCCTGATGAAATTCGGGAGCACCGCGGAACGTTTACCGAGCCGGGCAAGGAAAGTCCCTATCGCAACCGCTCCGTAGAGGAAAGCCTAAACCTGTTTGAACGGATGCGGGCCGGTGAATTCGAGGACGGCGCCCATGTTCTTCGCGCCAAAATTGACATGGCTGCCGCGAACATTGTCATGCGGGATCCCATCCTCTATCGGATTAAACGTGAACCTCACTATAGGACAGAAACGAAATGGGTCATTTATCCCATGTATGATTTTGCCCACTGTCTCTCCGACGCGTTGGAAGGCATCACCCATTCCATCTGTACGCTGGAGTTTGAAAACAACCGACCTCTGTACGACTGGATTGTGGAGCGGCTGATTCCGGCCAACCGCCCGAAGCAGATTGAATTTGCCCGTCTCAGTGTGAGCTATACGGTGCTCAGCAAGCGCAGGCTCATTGAGCTTGTGCAGAAAGGTTATGTGAAAGGATGGGATGATCCGCGTATGCCCACCGTGACGGGAATGCGGCGCCGGGGCTACACACCGGAGGCCATCCGAAAATTCTGCGCCGAAATCGGCGTGGCCAAAAACGACAACCTGATTGATGTGGCTCTGCTGGAGCATTGCGTCCGCGATGATCTCAATGAACGGGCGCCCAGGGCGATGGGCATCTTGAGGCCGTTGCGGGTCGTGATCGACAATTACCCGGAAAACCAGGTGGAAGAGTTCGAGTGCGCCAACCATCCGCAACGTCCCGACATGGGGACACGAACAGTTCCCTTTTCCCGAGTGTCTTTATATCGAGCGCGACGACTTTATGGAAAATCCGCCCAAAAAATATCATCGCCTCGGCCCGGGACGCGAAGTCCGTCTTCGAAATGCCTATGTCATTAAATTTGAAAGCATGGTGAAAGATGAAAAACCGGCGAAGTGGTTGAAATCCACTGCACGTATGATCCGGCAACCCGCAACGCGCCGCCGGCGGACGGACGCAAGGTGCAGGGCGTGATTCACTGGGTATCAGCCCGACATGCTGTGCCTGCGGAGGTTCGTCTTTATGACAGGCTGTTCAGCATTGAAGACCCGGGAATCGAGGAGGATTTCATCCAACATCTGAATCCGAATTCGCTGGAAACCGTGACGACCTGCTATGTCGAGCAAAGTCTGAAAAACGCCGAACCGGGAAGCCAATATCAGTTTGAAAGGCTCGGGTATTTTTGTGTTGATAAAGATACCGTAGCTGGCCGACCTGTTTTCAATCGTGTTGTACCGTTGAGGGATTCATGGACGAAGATAGCTGCGGGAAAGTAAGGATTAAAAATTGGCTGGGGAACAAGGATTCGAACCTTGATTGACGGAGTCAGAGTCCGGTGTCCTACCATTGAACGATTCCCCAGTAGGAAATTTTGAAGAGTCTTGCCCGTCCAGTTTTATCCGGTTGACGAGCGGCGTGAATATAATGCGATTGATATTTTATGTCAACAAATTTTCTCCATAAAATTGAATTTGCATAATGAGACGGCGTAGGTCCTCGCTTAAAAAACCGCCGCCCTTCCGGGAGAAGGACGGCGGTTGCATTTCGGGCTTATGCCGCTTTGATGGGAACTTTGGTCCCTTTGGTCTTTGCAGACGGTTTTTTCGGAATGGTGATGTTCAGAACACCGTTTTTAAAACTGGCTTCCGCTTTATTTGTGTCTGTTTCCACGGCCAGAGGAATCACGCGGTTGAAAGATCCGTAGGATCGTTCCATGTAATAATAATTTTTACCCTTATCTTCCTTTTCTTCTTTCTTTTCTCCTTTAATGGTTACTGCATCATTAGTTACCGTGACTTCGACATCTTTTTCATCCACGCCGGGAAGCTCCGCGCGGATGGTAAAATCCTTGTCGCTTTCCTTTACATCGATCGACGGCATGAACGCGCCGAATCCTCCGGCTGCAAGTGAGCGCGGAGCGATGTCAAACCCGGAGAAGAAATCATCAAACAAACTATTCATCTGATGCTGCAAAGAATAGAAGGGATGATCAGCGTCTCTTCCTGAGGGTCTCGCTACCGCCGGCAATAGATTTTTTATTCTCATAATCATGTCCTCCTAATGAGACTCCAATTCCGAAAGCGAAGCGCATTGGAATTGGCTAGTCGAATTGTCCCGCCAAAGGTGGGGCTCGTACCTCCTGTTTTAAACCTTGAACCTTAAACTTTTGTTTTTCTACGCCGCCTTAATAGCGATTTTTTTCGGTTTAACCTTTTCCGCTTTTGGCAGTTCCAGTCGTAAAACACCGTTTCTGACAGTGGCGACAATTTTATCGCGGTCGATTTCATCCGACAACGTAAATACTCTTTCATAGTCGCCAATTTCATATTCTGAATACATCATAGTCGCGTCTTTGATCCGGCCGTTTTCGACCCGTCCGGTGATTGTCAAAACATTTTTTTCCAGTTCAATATCAACCGTCTTTTCATCAACGCCCGGCATATCAGCGACTAAAAACAGAGAATCCTTGTTTTCAAAAATATCTACTCGCGGCACAAAGGTTTTGACGTTGCGGACGCGTTCAGTGGCCGACACGTTTTCCATTTTCAGCATATCTTTTTCCACCATGGAATCCAACCTCCTTTCCATCTATTTAATCTTGATCTTCTTGGGCAAATTTTCTTTAATCCTGGGTAACGTAATCATCAATATGCCTTTTTCGTACCTGGCCTCGACTGCTTGCGCGTTGACCTGAAAGGGCAGTTGAATGTTACGCTTGAAACTTCCGATGCCTCTTTCCTGACGGATATAGGTTTCGCCCTGCGCGAAAATCTCCTGCAAGGCGGATCCCGCAATGGTTAACATGTCTCCGGATACGGAAACATCAATTTTCTCGGGATCAATTCCGGGCAGTTCCGCCGTCACCACAGCGATTCCGTCTTTTTCCCAGATGTTGACCGCGGGATAATCCTCAGGTGACTTTTGTCCAACATTGGAAAAAAGCCGGTTCATTTCCCGCTGCAGATGTAACATTTCCGGCATAGCGTCGGAAAATCTTCGAACTCTCCATAAACTTGGGTTGAACATAAACTTTCCTCCTTTCTTATAATTATCATGTAAACAATTACTATTATTGACTGTTTGTCTGTTTCGATCAAAATATATGAATTAAAATTGCCTTGTCAAGGGGGATGGTGGTCATGTCCATAGCAGCTTACGACAGGCGATGTATAAGAGATAAAGGGGGCAAAAATCGGCCGACTACCCTTGACACACCATATCCCCGTTCTTATATTATGCGCGCTTTAAGCAGCGGTTTTTAAAAGGAACTATGGATAAATTATCATGAAAGATCACGTTGTAAAATTATTCAAGGAAAGCTGCCGAGTCAAGGAAGCGTTCATCAATGATAATCTCAGCAAGCTGGTTAACGTCATTGAGGTTCTGACAGCAGCTCTTAAAGCCGGCAATAAAATCATGATTTTCGGCAATGGAGGTTCCGCCGCGGACGCGCAGCACATTGCCGCGGAATTTGTCAACCGCTTTATCATCGAAAGGCCGCCGCTGCCGGCAATCGCATTGACAACGGACACGTCCGTTATTACCAGTATAGGTAACGATTACGATTTTTCGGAAATATTTGCCAAGCAGATTCGGGCGCTGGGGCAGCAAGGCGATGTGGCGTGGGGAATCAGTACCAGCGGTAATTCACCCAATGTGCTCAAAGGTCTTGAGCTGGCCAAAAAGATGGGACTGGTCACGCTGGCTTTTACCGGCAAAGACGGAGGCGCTATTGCCCAAGTAGCTGATTTATCACTAAATGTGTCATCGAATAGCACGGCGCGTATTCAGGAAACACATATAACGGCCGGTCACGCGATTTGCGAACTGGTGGATATCAAATTATTCCAGAAACCGGATTTAAAATAAAAAAGTGGCAGGAGTGGAATTGAAAAACAAAAAAGATCATAGCGATAAAAAAATAAAGGCGGATGCTCCGGAAACGGTTAAAGCCGCGGAAGAGGCGTCAGCCCCGGGAAATAATGAATTAAGTGAAATAAAGGAAGCGTTCGAAGCGAAAGAAAAAGAGGCCAAAGAAAATTACGACCGTTATCTGCGGGCCGTGGCTGAACTGGATAATTACAGAAAACGGGCGGCGCGGGATAAGGCCGATATCATTAAATACGGCAAAGAGGATCTGGTGAAGGATATTTTACCTTTTCTGGACAGTTTGGATCGCGCGCTAGAGCATGCGGACAGCAACGACGCTCAAGCCTTTAAGTCCGGAATTGCGCTGATTCAGGATCAGTTGTTGTGTTGCCTTAAAAAACATGGCGTGGAGAAAATCGAAAGCGCCGGTATGGATTTTGATCCCAACTTCCATGAGGCTCTGATGCAAATGGACAGCGCGAATCATCAGGACAACCAGATCGTCAGTGAAATGGAAAAAGGCTATTTGCTCAACGGCAGACTGATTCGGCCGTCGAGAGTCTGTGTATGCAAAAAGACTAAAGAAAATAACGGATGTGCCATAAATGAGGCAAATGGAGAATAAGGAGGAATAAAAATGGGAAAGATTATCGGAATAGATTTAGGAACGACTAATTCATGCGTGGCGATTATGGAAGGGGGCGACCCGGTTGTTATTGCCAATCAGGAAGGCAACCGCACCACGCCATCCATTGTTGCCATTACGGAAAGCGGTGAGCGGCTGGTGGGCCAGGTGGCCAAACGACAGGCGATTACCAATTCGGAAAATACCGTTTACGCCGTCAAAAGAATGATCGGCAGAAAATACAGCTCCAAAGAAATTCAGTACGATGTAAAGATTTCTGCTTACAAAATCACCGAAGCGCCCAATGGCGATGCGCAGGTGACCGTGAGGGGCAAGAATTATTCTCCGGCGGAAATTTCCGCGATGATTCTGACAAAAATGAAACAGACCGCGGAAGACTATCTGGGCGAAAAAGTATCGGATGCCGTCATTACGGTTCCGGCCTACTTTAACGACTCGCAGCGTCAGGCGACCAAAGACGCAGGCAAGATTGCCGGTCTGAATGTTTTGCGTATTATTAACGAACCGACTGCCGCGGCGCTGGCTTACGGTCTGGATAAGAAAAAAGATGAGAAAATTGCCGTCTTTGACCTGGGTGGCGGTACCTTTGATATTTCCATTCTGGAGTTGGGTGAAGGCGTGTTTGAAGTCAAATCGACCAACGGTGATACGCACCTGGGTGGTGAAGACTTCGACCAGCGCGTCATGGATTATCTGGTTGCCGAATTCAAGAAAGATCAGGGTATTGACCTGCGCAGTGATAAAATGGCGCTCCAGCGCCTGAAAGAAGCGGCGGAAAAGGCGAAGATGGAACTTTCCACGACGATGGAAACGGACATCAATCTGCCGTTTATCACGGCGGACGCGTCAGGCCCCAAGCATATGAATATAAAGCTTTCACGCGCGAAGCTCGAATCACTGGTGGAAGAACTGATCGACAAAGTGATCGGTCCCTGCCAGACCGCGATTAAAGACGCCAATCTTTCAGCCAAAGAGATTGACGAAGTGATTCTGGTTGGCGGAATGACCCGCATGCCGCGCGTCCAGCAAAAAGTGAAAGAAATATTTGGAAAAGAGCCGCATAAGGGTGTCAATCCGGATGAAGTCGTGGCAGTCGGCGCGGCCATTCAAGGCGGCGTGCTGGCGGGCGACGTCAAAGACGTTCTCCTTCTGGACGTGACACCGCTGTCCTTAGGCATTGAAACGCTGGGCGGCGTGATGACTCGGCTGATTGAAAAGAACACCACGATTCCCAGCAAGAAAAGTCAGATTTTCTCAACGGCGGCCGACAACCAGCCCGCAGTGAGCATCCATGTTCTGCAGGGCGAACGCCAGATGGCTGGAGACAACAGAACGCTGGGCCGTTTTGAACTGGTGGGCATTCCGACCGCGCCGCGAGGCATTCCGCAGATTGAGGTGACATTTGATATTGACGCCAACGGCATTGTTCATGTCAACGCCAAAGACTTGGGCACCGGCAAGGAACAGAGCATTAAGATTACCGCGTCCAGCGGACTTTCCGAGGCGGAAATTGAAAAGCTGGTGCGTGACGCTGAAGCGCACGCAGAAGAGGATAAGCGCCGCAAGGAGTTGATTGAAGCCAGAAACCATGCCGATTCTTTGGTATATTCCGTAGAGAAGAATATCAAAGAATTTGGGGATAAGGTCGATGCAGCAGAAAAGACCAAAATCGAGGAAGCCATCGCCAAAGTGAAAAAAGCTCTGGAAGGTGAGGATCTGGAAGCGATCAAGACATCTCAGGATGACCTGATGAATGTATCGCATAAACTGGCGGAAGCCATGTACGCGAAGACGTCCGGCGGCCCCGGTGGTCCGGGCGCAGCCGGCGGAGCGGGAGCCGCGGGCGGCGAAGGCCAGGCATCCGGCAAAAAAGACGATGACGTCGTGGATGCAGATTTTGAGGAAGTAAAAAAGTAAATCTTTCTTGCAAAGCCCGAAACCGTGAAATACGGTTTCGGGCTTTTTTATGTCGACCTGTCCTGAAAAATATTATACAATTCTTCATGACTATCAAGGAGGCACAATGAAGAATGATCGACTGTTTAAGAGAATATGCATCTTATTCCTGGTCGTCTTTTTAATGAGCTGCGCGAAGGGGCCATTTATTGCCCAACAAAAAGCAGCGATACCGGCAGTGAAAGCGGTTACAAAACCTCTTCAACCTCCCCAAGCCACGCCATTGCAAATCAAACCTCCGGAAGCCAGACAACCTGAAGTGAAGTCGCCAGTCGTTTTGCCGCCTTCCAGTCCAGTCAACCGTAATACCATCGGATGTATTTTCCCTCTTACCGGCCGCTTTGGCGATGCAGGAGGCAAGGCGCTCGACGCGGTTCTCTTGTCGGCGGAGATATTTAATCAGCGTTTTCCCTCGCCATGGAAAATTATTGTCGCCGACTCCGGTGATTCCGCGGAGAAAATAAAACAAGCGGTTGCCTATTTGGCCGATCAGACAAAAGTGATGGCGATTGTCGCTATTTCCGGGACGGCGGAAGCAAACGACGCGGCTCGCGAAGCCCAAAAGCGGCAAGTGCCGCTGATTATGATTGCCTCCAAAGAGGGTGTTACGGAAGTTGGTGAGTATGTGTTTCAGCATTTTCTGACGCCGACTCAGCAAATAGAGGCCTTAACGAAATACGCCAGGGATACATTGAATGTCGGGATTTTTTCTGTTCTTTATCCGCAGGATGATTATGGAGAAGAGATGGTTCGTCACTTCCGCAGTGAAGTTCAAAAAACAGGCGGCAAGGTGGATAAGGCCATTCCTTATAACAAGACACAGACAGATTTTACGGAACAGATTAAAAAACTTACTGGGAACAAGATCGGGACGTCAGAAACAGTTTATGCCACGACCCAGGACGCCCAAAACAGTTTATCCTTGGACTTTGAAGCCCTGTTCATTCCGGATTCAGTCTTACGGGTGAAAATGATTACGTCTCAACTTGCTTTTTATGACGTTAAGGGATTGAAATTATTAGGACCAAGTTTATGGCATTCGCCTGATTTAATGAAGAAAGGTGTTGAGTATCTGGAAGGCGCTTCTTTTGTGGACAGTTTTCTCGTGAACGGTTTTCTGCCCCAGACCAATGATTTCGTAGATATTTACTATTCCGCATACGGCCGTGAGCCCGGTAATATTGAAGCCCTGTCTTATGATACGATGGGAATGGTCCTGAGCGTTCTGGAAGACCAGCAAATTAAAACACGAGCTGAATTCATTCGAGCCCTGATGGCCCTCGAAGGTTTCCGGGGGGCGACAGGCAGTATTTCTTTTGGCGGCAATCGAGTGGCTCAAAAAGACGCATTTATTTTAAGAGTTCAAAACGGGAAAATTGAGCAGGTGAAATAAAGAAGTAGGGAACGGTCGCGTGACCTTTAGGTTATTGAAACCGTTCCCTACAGGTGATGGGTTATAGGTTACAGAAATGAGAATTCTTTTGACCAATGATGACGGGATTTATGCGCGCGGTTTAAGCGCTCTGTATGAGGAGCTTTCAAAAGAGGCGGATTGCTTGATTGTTGCGCCGGAAATTGAACAGAGCGCCGTGGGGCATGCGATTACACTTTTCCGTCCGTTAATGGTACGGAGTGCAACGAAAGGCGGTAATTTTCTAGGTTATGCTGTTTGCGGTACTCCGGCGGATTGTGTCAAAATCGGCATCAAAAAGCTGGCGGAAAAGCCCGTGGACATGGTTGTCTCCGGTATTAACCGAGGCTCTAATACGGGGATCAATGTCATTTATTCGGGAACGGTGTCCGCTGCCACGGAGGCAGCCATCATGGGCGTGCCCGCGCTGGCTGTTTCTCTCGACACGCATAAAGAGGCTGATTTTACTTTTGCCGCCCGGTTTGCCCGCAAGATGGTTAAGCTCATTGGTCAACAAAACAGTTCTGCAAGGCAGCGCCATTAACATTAATATTCCCTGTTTGCCTGAAGGAGAAATCAAAGGAGTCGTTGTCGTCCGCCAGGGCAAGGTGAATATTATCGAATCTTATGAAAAACGCACGGATCCGCGGGACAATGTTTATTATTGGATTTCCGGCGCATCGTTGACGGCCGCTGATGATATGCAAACGGATGTCGGCGCCTTGTCACAAGGCTATATTACCATCACGCCGATTCAATACGATTTGACCCGATATGATTTAATCGAAGCCCTGCAAACCATGGTTGAACATCAACTTTGATTTGGAAATGGGTTGAGAGTGCCCTTCCCGGATAGATCATTAGATTTTCTTTTTGCTCACCCGGTCTTTGAGCCTCTTGATATGCCCTCGACCGAGGCCTTTCACTTCGCAGCCTAATGCCAGATAGCGGCAGATGCGGTCGTCATCGAGAATGCCGAAACAGTCAATGACGGCGATCGGATGGCCTGCGGCTTTGATGATCTTGGCGGGATCCAGTTTGAGATACGCTTCATGACGGACCGCCAGCACCAGCGCATCGATATTCTTCAAGGACTTGTTCAGATCCTTTTGCACCCGTAAGTCTTTCAGTTTTTTCTGGTTACGAAAGAAGACGGACTTGCTGTTATTGGGATACTCTTCCTGATTCTCAAACTCAAACCAGTGATCCACGTAAGGATCATGTACTCGAATTTCGGCGCCCATTTCACGTCAGCCTGCGAATTAGAATTTCGGAGCCGCTGTAACGTGTGTCCCCTACGTCTTCCCGGTAAGAGGCGCCCAGTATGAGCACTTCCGCGCTGGCAATGGGCACGCTCATATTGCGCAACGCGTCGCGGACGAGTTGAGCGGCATGGAGCGAACGGGTATCGTTGATGTCAATGGCCAGCGGAGTCATGCGAAATGTATCGTCTTCAAACCCAAGAATATGACGGTTGGCCCAAACGCCGAGACCACCGTCCTTTGGCAGACAGTAGCCGCCGATGCCGGGTCCGGGGAAAATCATGTTCGAGTGCGTCGGCCGCACTTTGATGGCTTTGATCACCTTGATGATATCCACGCCGTTTCTCTCGGCAAAGAGACTCCACTCATCCAGAAACGCCAGAATAGTGGCCCGGTAACTGTTCTCGACAACCTTGGCTGTCTCTGATTCAATGGGCCGGTCCAGCACCGTGAGGGGAAACTTTTGAGTATTGAGCACCTCATTTAAAAACTTGACCACTCTTTGTTTGGCCTCTTCGTTAACGCCGGAGCATACGCGCCAGAAATCACGAATGGAAGCCACGTAATCTCTGCCCGGCATGACGCGCTCATAGCTGTGGGCGATCAGCGGATCACTTTTGATGCCTCTTTGACGAAATACCTTTCTCATAGCCGGCAAGGCTACCTGCTCCGTGGTTCCAGGCGCTACGGTGGTTTCAATAAGGACAAGGCAGTGAGCAGGAATGCGATGGGCGATGATATCAAATGATTCTTCCAGGGCAGTCATCTCCACCTGGCCGTTTCGCACATTGCCCAGTTCGTTCTTGGCATAATCCAGTTGGACGTCCACGACCACAACGTCGGCAAGCTTAAGAACATCATAAACGAAGGTTGCCACGAAAGTCCTCTTGTCTAAAACGCAACGCCGGATCATGGGGTCCACTTCCGGATCCTCCGCCTTGACCGGCGAGATGCCCTCGTTGAGTTTGGGGATTTTCCAGTAGCTTCTCGTGCTCGGTCTCTGCATGCCGATGACGAACTTGCCGGACTTGCCGTTCTTTTTGGTGGTGTCGGCAACGATGGCTGCCATGACAGAGCCTACAAAGCCCAATCCCATGACGACAACAATTTCCTGCCCATTTTTTCGGGCCTGGGCCACCAGCTTTTCTATGCGGGCTATTTCTTTTTTGTAATCTTCTTCCTTGGGTAGTGGATATTTAATCCCGTCGGGACTGATTGAAATGGGCTGATTCATGATACCCTCCGTTTGTTTGTTTTTCATCGTATCAGTAGGACCGGAATGGGGCTTCTGCGGATGATTTGAGAGGTTGTGCTGCCCAGAAGCAATTCACGCAGGCGGTTATGTCCATAGGCACCCATGACCATTAATTCCACCGGGCCTTCAGCAATGAACTTGAGGATTTCGTCTGCTTCGCGGCCTGCGGAAATAATTACTTCACAATCCGCCAGACCTTTTTGAGCCATATCCTCAACCTGCGCGGATAAATCCGCCGCTTTGGCCGCATCCGCGCTGATGATAAGGACGGTGATCGGCCATTTGGCTTTTTCGGAGATGTTCAGAGACAACTTCAATGCTTTTCTGGCGGGAGCGCTGCCGTCATACGCCAGTCCCATGCTTTCGATTTCACGAAAAGACTCCGGAATAACCATAACGGGTTTACCTGAATGACGAATAACGACTTCGGCGACCGATCCGATCAGACCGCCTTCCTTTAAGTGAAAGTGTTCCCCCTTTTTCGCCATTAAAATTAAATCAGCGCCTTCAGCTTCTTCAATGATGGTATCGCTGATTTTACCGATATTTTTTTTCGTTCCACAGGCGACGCCCGCCGCCCGGCATCGATCCTCGAAATTCTTCAATACATAATCGGCTTTCTCTTTCAGCGACGTTTCAACGGCCTCAAAAAAACCGTCATAAGGCGGCATACCAACCGTGGCGGAAACATCGGTCATCATCGGTCCCTGAATTAAATAGATGTCGATGACATGCAGTCCCGAAAGGGATGCGTCGAGTTTCGGCGCGATATAGATTCCGTAATCGACAGCGGTGGCGCTATTGGCCGATCCGTCCACAGGAATGAGTATGGTCTTGATCATAATGTTTATTTCCTTGTATGAAGGCTATGATCATTATTTCTTTTTATCAAAATGACTCAGATCATGAAGTAAGTTGGCAACATCCTTTTCATCCCAGGTGCCCGCCGAACCGTCCTCGTCGCTTGCATCCTCATCGATATGAGTACCGTTTTCGTTAAAGATTAAATACTTGCCCGTGAGATTCCCGTTTTTGTAAGTTGCTTTCTCTTTGGTTTGTCCGTTTTTGAAGTAGGCGATATAGTCGCCTTCGCGCTTATCGTTTTTAAATAATCCTTTTTCCTTAATTTGTCCGCTTTTATAATAGCAGACATATTCCCCTTCGAACTTTCCGTTTTGAAAATTTTCTTCTTCCCTTAATTCACTTGTTTTATAATAGCGATGGTAGGGGCCGTGCAGCTTTCCGTCTTTGTAATGCTCTTCTTCCCGCACATGCCCGTTTTCATAATAGGAGATATAGAGACCGTCCATTTTATTATTGATAAAATTTACTTTTTCCCGAATCTGCCCGTTTGCATAATAGCTGATGGCGGGGCCGTTTCTTTTGCCGTTCGCAAAATGAAGCTGCGCCATGACTTGGCCGCCAGAGAAATAAGTCGTATATTCACCGTCCATTTTCCCTTCCAGCAGATATTTCTTTTCCTTTACTACACCGTTTGGATAATGAATAATTTTTTCCTGGGCCATAAGATTATTGCTCATTTCAAGGGTTGCATTGTTTTCTTCCGGTTCTTAAGATTTCTAAACAATCCTCCGGGATAATGCAACCAAAAATAGCCATATTCTGGCAAATTTTGTTTTACTTTTTAGGAAAAGGCTATTAGGGTTTGACATCCGGACAACTTGTTCCATATAATGAGTCCATAATTTACAATAAAGAGCGGATAGGAATGATCGTTTCCAATTTAGATACAACAAGAGTCGCCATCATCGGGCCGGGACGTCTGGGCACTGCGTTTGCCTATAAACTGGGACGCGATAACAAGCGTGTCGCCATTTATTATCATAACTCGGACGTCTGCAAGGCCATTAACCGGGACCACTTAAATCCCATTCATTTAACCGAGGATTTGGCCAAACGGTTGGGTGGCATGGATCAAGTTCCGTATTTGTCGCCGAAAGTCTATGCGACCAACGACTTAGAGCACATTATCGAGAACAACGATTTCATTATTTTATCCGTCACGATGAATCGCCTGCCGGAATTACTCAATTATCTCAAGCCGATGATTGATAAAAAGGCGGGCGACACCTGCCTGATTTCGCCCATCAAAGGTTTGATTTCCGATGAAATATCGACTGAATTGATCACGCCGTCGCAATTAATTCATAATCATTTTCATCATCTGGAACATAAGTATCAGGTCGCGTGCATCGGCGGACCGTTTTTTGACGTAGATATCGCGCTGGGCAAGCCGGTTTGTCTGACCGTTGCGGGGAATCGGCGCACCACCAACATTATCCGGGATCACCTGCTGATGTTTAACCGCAAGGAACTCAATGCGTATTATAATTTTGACAAGATCGGTGTGGAGGCCTGCGGGGCGTTAAAAAATATCGTCGCTAATATTAAGGGTTTAACGGATTCACTGGATTTAGGCGATTCAATACCCGGCACCATTTTTGCTCGTTCCGGTGTAGAAATTCGTTCGCTGACCCGCCTGCTGGGCGGTAGTTTTCAAGCGTTTCACTCTCAGGCCGGCGTTGGCGATATGTATGTCACCGTTTCTTCGCTGGCCAGCAAGAATTACCGCTATGGGAAATATTTCTATGAGTTTTACAACGGCAATCCCATTGAAACCAATTTAAAAGTAATGAGCAAAATCGACGGCACGCCGGAAGGTCCCAATACGATTCGCAATGTTTATAAATATCTGGACAAGAAAAACATGTACAGCCCGCTTTTTTCCTGCGCCTATAATATCTTTAATAAGGGCGGCAACAAAGACGCGATTAAAGACATGATCATTCACGCCTGCCAGTTTGATAAAAGAAAAAATGAATACATCGGACCTTTTTCCCGGTTGATGTATCGGATTATTCCCGATTACTGGTATAGGCGAGACAAAGAAATGTTTGATTGAGCGTGCAAATATGTGGAAGCAAAAAATAGTCTCCCCCGTGGAGGTTTTGGCGAAAATTGATCCGGGCATGAGTATTTTCTTGGGAACGGGAATGGCCGAGCCCCGCACGCTGGTCAAACACTTGATGGAATCTAATCAATTCAATCTGCAGGATCTGGAATTGATCCAACTGGTCAGCCTTGGCGATGCGGTGGCTATTGATGAACGGTACGCACGAAAATTCCGTTTGAAAACTTTTTTCTCCGGCTGGCTCGCCTCCGAGGCCATCAGTCAGGGAAGGGTTGACCTGATTCCCAGCCGTTTTTCTCGGGTTGCCTGGCTGTTTAAAACCGGCGCCATTAATATTGACGTGGCTTTTATTCAGGTGACGCCCCCCGACGAAAACGGTTATGCTTATCTGGTGGGCGCATCCGTGGAAAGGCAGGCCATGGAAATGGCCAAAATCGTTGTCGGTGAGATCAATACCCAGATTCCCCGGACGATGGGCGACACGATGGTGAATATGGATGATTTCCACTATCTGGTTGAGGCGACGGAGCCGCCGTTATTATGTCGCTCGCTGGCCGCTGCAGGATGTCTATCTGAAAATCGCCGCCAATGTCGCTTCGGTCATCCAGGACGGCAACTGTATTTCCTATGGAATCGGGCCGCTTTATGAAGCGCTGGCCAAGACCCTGGCCACGAAAAAAAATCTGGGCGTGCATTCGCCTTTCTTTACCGACGCCCTGATGGAACTGGTCAAAAGCGGCGCCGTGACCAATCGCTATAAAGCGCGTCTTTCGCGGCAAGTCCTGCGCCTCCTATGTCATCGGCACCAAGGAACTGATGACGTGGCTGGATTTAAATGCGCTGGTGGAATTCCAGCCGCAGGATATTGTTATGGATCCCCGCACCATCGGCCTCAACGACAACATGGTGGCCATTTTCCCGGCGCGGAAAGTGGATCTGACCGGCGATATCGCCCTGCATAGCGGCAAGGGCAACGTCACCGCCGGTCCCGGCAACGTTCAGGAGCTTTTCTGGGGCGCGGCGCTTTCCAAAAACGGCCGAACGATTTTTGCCCTGCCCAGCCGCAACCGCAAGGGCAAGCCCAATATCCTTATTTCTTTGGATCAATATCCTTTCCAGTTTACCAACCGGGAATCCATGGATGTTGTTGTTACGGAATACGGCGTGGCGTATCTAATGGGCAAAACTTTGCGCGAGCGGGCGCAGGCGCTCATCGAAATCGCGCATCCCGACGACCGTGCAGATTTGGTCAGACAGGCCAAAGAGGCGAAAATGATTTATGCCGATCAAATATATTTTGCAGATTCCGGCCATCTTTATCCGGATAAAATCGCCTGTTCGCATCGTTTCAAAGACAGCTCTGACTATTCGCTTCCGGGCGATCAAACCGTCTGATGAAGAAGAAATGCGGCGTCTCTTTTACCGGTTTTCCGATCAGTCGGTTTATTACCGTTATTTCAGTCCGATTAAAACCATGCCTCACAAAAAGATGCAGGAATACGTCAATGTGGATTACCGTTATACGATGTCCATAGTGGCCATTATTGACGATTCCGGTGTGGAGAAAATCATCGGCGAGGCCCGTTATGTGCAAGACACAGGGAGAATCTTTTGCCGATACCGCGTTCATTGTGGATGAACAATATCAGGGCATGGGCATTTCAACCTATCTTTTCAATCTTTTAATACGGGCGGCCCGGGAAGAAGGCATTGCCGGATTAAAGGCCGATGTTCTGGAAAACAACAGGGCTATGTTGAAAGTTTACGAAAAAGCGCTCTATCCGGTACAGACCGTTCTATCCGGCGGCGTCTATAAAATTACTATTCCTTTTAATACGCCATAGAACAATGATGTTGGAGATCATCTGCTTCAGTTAACTATCAGCTATTATTTTCCGGACTGATTCATTGCCGCTTCGATGAATTGAGTAAAGAGCGGATGGGGTTTCGTTGGGCGGGACTTAAATTCCGGATGGAACTGGCAGCCCAGAAACCATGGATGATCTTTAATTTCAATAATTTCGGCCAACGAGCCGTCCGGTGATGCACCGGTGATACGCAAGCCTTTTTCCGTCAATGTTTTCTTGAAGTCGTTGTTGAATTCATAGCGGTGGCGATGTCGTTCGGAGATTTCCTTCTGCCCGTAAGCATCGAAGGCGAAGGACCCATCCTTCACAACACAGGGCCAGGCGCCCAGCCGCATGGAAGCCCCTTTATCCTGGATATTGCGCTGTTCGGGTAAAAGGTCGATGACGGGATATTGGGTTGTCAGATCAAACTCGGAGCTGTTGGCTTTATCCAGTCCGCAGACATGACGGGCATATTCGATGACCGCCATCTGCATCCCGAGGCAAATCCCGAAATAAGGGATTTTGTTTTCCCGGGCATACTGTACCGCCTGAATCATGCCTTCAATGCCGCGATTGCCGAAACCGCCGGGCACCAGCACGCAGTCCACATCCGACAAATGGTTTGCAGCGCCCTCCTGTTCAATCTTTTCGGTATCGACAAATTTTAATTTCACGCGGCAATTATTAGCGATGCCGCCGTGCACCAGCGCTTCATTCAGACTTTTGTAGGAATCCGTCAGGTTGACGTACTTGCCTGCAATCCCTACGCAAACTTCATTCGCCGGATGATAAAACTTTTCTACAACATTCTCCCAGGCATCCAGCTTTGGCTGGCCGGTCCACATGTTCAGCAGTTCGATGATTTTTGCATCCAGTCCTTCGTGGTGATAAACCAGCGGCACTTCATAAATGCAGCTGACGTCCTTGGCCGTAAAAACGGAAGAAACTTCGACGTTGCAGAAGAGCGCAATTTTGGCTTTGATGTCTTCCGATAGAAAGTTTTCCGTGCGGCACAGCAAAATATCCGGCTGAATACCGATTTCGCGAAGCGCCTTGACGCTGTGCTGTGTCGGTTTGGTCTTTACTTCGCCAGCGGTTTTGATAAAGGGAACCCAGGTTAAATGAATGAAAATAGCGTTTTGACGGCCCGCTTCATTGCGGAATTGCCGGATGGCTTCCAGAAAGGGCAGGCTTTCGATGTCGCCCACGGTGCCGCCGATCTCCACAATCGAGACATCGAATCCCTCGGCCGTTTTGCGAATAAAATCCTTGATTTCGTTGGTGATGTGCGGAATGACCTGGACGGTCTTGCCCAGGTAATCGCCGCGTCTTTCCTTGGTAATAACGGAAAAGTAAACCTGTCCGGTGGTGAGGTTGTTGCACTTCCCCATGCAGGTGGATGAAAATCGTTCATAATGGCCCAGATCCAGATCCGTTTCAGCGCCGTCGTCAGTGACAAATACTTCGCCGTGCTGAAACGGGCTCATGGTTCCGGGATCGACATTAATATACGGATCCAGTTTCTGGTTGGTTACATGAAGACCACGAGACTCCAGAATGGCTGCGATAGAAGCTGCCGCCAGTCCCTTCCCCAAAGACGACAAAACGCCGCCCGTTACAAAAATAAATTTTGTGTTCTTCACGTAGAGTTCCCGCGCCGTGTTGATATTGATGGCCCCCGAAGCGGCGCTTAAACCATGTTCTTCAAAACGATGCCCCGGTTCTTGAGCTCCTTCGGGTTCGCCAGAAGACCTTCAGCCGCGACGCAGTCGAGGACATAAATCAACTCGCCACCTTGTTGGGCGTATTGCTGACCATACGATATGGGAATTTCGGGGGTAATATCTCCCAGCAGAGATCGGGTAACGGATTCAGTCTTACGTGCACCGTTGGCCAGAAGAACAACGGTTTTGGCCTGATAGACCAGTTCGGCCCCCATGCTTATGGCATATTGCGGCGAATCCGCCTTGATACGAAAGTGTCCGTCATTGACAGCATTGGAGATGGTGTTGTCGTCAAGCTTGACCAGCATCACGGAACTGCCTTTAAAAGGAATGCCCGATTCGTGGAAGGCCACATGACCGCGACCACCCACACCGATAATCTGAAGGTCAATCCCTCCTGCTGCTTTGATTTTCCGGGTGTAGCCGTCCAGAATTTCCTTCCGAATCCAAGCCAGGTAATCGGATGCCGGTTTAGCTTTAATGGCAATGGACTTTCCTGCGTCCGTGCCTTGAAATTCCCAGTCGTTTTTGTTTTCCTTCAATTCCTTGATCAACATTTTCTGTTCAATCAGAGAACCATAGGGTACGCGTGTTTCAAAGAATTTTTTATTGAGATGACTGAAAAGTTCCTGAATCATGAAATAAGCATAGCTCTCCTTATGCAAGACCCGCTGTTGAACATTATCGCCCGGCAGGCCGACATACTCGTCGAGATTGAAACTGCGGATACGTCCGGAATCAAACCGACCTTCGTTAGCCGCCTTGGCGAAGTGTTTATAGAGTCCTGTGGGTGAATTCCCGGTGGCCAGCCCCAAAACAGCCTCATTTTTTCCTTTGAGGATTTCGATCGTTTTCTTGATGACAAGGCCTGCCGCGACTTCACTCATTGAGGCAAAGTCTCGCGTAACAAAAATGGTTGTTCCCATGATTTATTTTCTCCCTCAAGCTATCCCAGTTCGCCCTTCACGATATCGGCGAGTTGTTTGCAATATTTTGCTGTCACTGCATCGGACGGTCCTTCCACCATGACACGGCACATATTCTGCGTTCCGGAATAGCGAACCAGAACACGCCCTTCTTCACCTAGTTCCTTTTCAATCTGCTTGATGGCCGCCACCAGCTTAGGAACTTTGTCAATGTCCGGCTTGCTTTTTACATCAACATTGATCAGTTTCTGCGGAAAAATATCCATCATACGCGAAAGTTCGGAAAGCGGCTTGCCTTCCTTCACCATCGCGGCAACGAGTTGCATGGCCGCGACGATGCCATCGCCGGTGGTGTGATGATCCAGGAATATCATGTGCCCCGCTTCCTCTCCGCCGATCACGGATCCCATCTGCAGCATATCTTCGAGAACATAACGGTCTCCCACTTTAGAGGCATGGTGTTTAAAGCCGTATTTTTTGCAGGCAACTCTTAACCCCAGGTTGCTCATAACCGTGCTGACTAAAAGATCGTTTTTTAGTTTGCCTTCTCTTTTCAGGATATTGGCGCAGATGATGAGAATCTGATCCCCAGTGATCTCGTTGCCCTTTTCATCTACGGCAATGAGACGATCCCCATCCCCGTCAAAGGCCAGTCCAATTGCCGCCCCGCTTTCCACCACCTTTTTCCTGAGATCTTCTGTGTGTTGTGAACCGCACTTGGCGTTGATATTCACGCCGTCCGGCGTGTTGTGAATGACTTCAACATCGGCGCCCAGTTCAATGAATGCGTTTGGTGCGACTCTGTATGTCGCGCCGTTGGCGGTATCCAAAACGATTTTCATCCCTTCCATGGACAGATTGCGGGGAAAGGAATTTTTCAGAAAGACGATATAACGTCCATTAACATCATCCAATCGGGCTGCTTTTCCCATTCCGTTTGCTGTCGGCAGTAAGTCAGAAAGTTTTTTGTTCAGGATAAGGTCTTCAATGCTGTCTTCCTCTTCATCGGTCAATTTAAAACCGTCACCTCCAAAAATTTTTAGGCCATTATCCTGGAAGGGATTGTGTGAAGCGGAAATGACAATGCCGGCGTCAGCCCGCATGCTTTGGGTAATGAAGGCAATCCCCGGGGTTGGCAGCACGCCGACAAGGATAGGGCATCCCCCCATGGACGTGATTCCCGCTTCCAGTGAGCTCTCCAGCATGTATCCCGAAATCCGGGTATCTTTTCCAATGATCACGTGGGCACGGTGTTTATCTTTTTTGAATGAGTGCGCGACGGCCTGCCCAACACTGAAAGCTATTTCCGCATTCATCGGATAGCGATTGGCTTCTCCTCTGATCCCGTCTGTTCCAAATAATTTACCCATCAATTTTCTCCTTTTTGCTCTCATTCACCATTGGTGAATCAAATGATCAAAATTATTTCACTATCATTTTTTGAATAAAGCCAGGGCCGGAACAGACTGCGCGACCTTTGTACTCATTGCATCGACGATGCCGCCCAGCCATATTACGCCTTTTGACGAAATCGCTGCGGGCAGGCCCTGGATGGTCTCGATATAATTTGTCCTGTTATTCCCCACGGCCTTCTCGAAATCGCCCAGAAATGCCTCGCGGGACGAATCCGTCGGAGCCAGAACCTCCGGCATTTTATCGGTGAAGAGTCCTTCAATAAAGCTGATTTGTTCATACAACTCCTGCCGTTTACGGGCAGTGATTGCCTGACGCTTTTTGGGGGAGAAGGCCATGGCTTTTTCCGCCATTGCTTTTAATCTCTTCAGTCGTTCCTTTTTAGCCGAAGAAAGCTGCTCCATAATACCGGCAAACAAGAGAGGACCGAAGGGATGGGCTTCCAGGAAAGACTTCCTTACATGCGTATACCAAGCCTCAAGAGCCTTCAGGTTAGCCAGATAGAGAATATTATTTTCCACAATGCGTACCATGCTGGGGTAGGCCGCCGGAATGTAGTCCTTTACGCTACCGATGGGTGCCTTCTCGAAAATCAGTTGATTGTTGCCGGGATAATCATGCCGCAGGACGGAGCCCGCCGCAATGACGTTGCCATATCCCAGGCGCACCGGGCCTATGATCCCTCCCTGACCGCCCAGAAAAATGGGGGGCTGGTTGAGCATCACCCCCCGGGGGACATCGCCAAGCAACGAAGGCGTTGTTTTATCGGCATCGGGTGTAAAATTGAAATGGATATAGGAGCTTCCCACTTCACTGTGATTGCTGCGGCTGGTGCCGCCTGCCATCAGGCAGTCGCAGAAGTTGATCAGGCTACCCAGTGTCACAAATGGGAAAAGAATGGTCTGCTTTAAGCCGACGCAGTGGGCACCGCCGGCTTCTTCCTCCAGAATGCATCCCTCTCGGACGTGAGCGCCCATGCCCATATTCGCTTTTTCCAGAAAGACGGATTTGCTGAAGAAGCCGCCTTTCAACTCGACCTTTGCTCCAAGTTGACAGTCTTCAATCGTGACAGGGGCTTCATAGCCCAGCTTGCAGCCGGATGAGATGACCGTTTTGCTGCCATAAATCCGGCAACCCGGATAAATCGAAACTCCCTTTCCCCAAATTTGATTGACATTGACTTCATCACCAATATCGATTGTTCCGGGGTTGGGAATATCCACACCTTTATCGATCAGTTGACAAATTTTCTCATAGGATTTTGGTTTAAAATCCATATCATCTCCGCAAATTGAAGTTATTCGATGAAATCAATTGCCCGCAGGGAATGGTCGCGTCCGCCCACGTGTAACCTGTTCCTAAGTCATTAGGTTATGCATTGTCAAGACCGTTCCTTAACTTAATTTTATTTACACTACACCATAAGCCAGCATGGCTTTGGCCACTTTGGTGAAGCCGGCAATGTTCGCACCGGTGACATAATCACCTTTCTTACCATAAGATTCCGCTGTATCATAGCAATTTTTGTGGATGCTCTTCATAATCAGGAGCAGACGGTTATCGACCTCTTCACGAGTCCAGGAAAGTCTCAGGCTGTTCTGGCTCATTTCCAGACCGGAGGTGGCCACACCGCCGGCGTTGGCGGCTTTGCCGGGACCGTAGAGGATCTTGTTTTCCTGGTAAATCTTGATGGCTTCCGGCGTTGAGGGCATATTGGCGCCTTCAGCCACGCAGTAACAGCCGTTCTTTACCAGCGCTGCGGCGTTCTTGCCATTGATTTCATTCTGGGTGGCGCAGGGCAGGGCGATATCCACTTTGATGCCCTGTTCGCGAATAACATCCCAGACATTCTTGCCTTCGTAGCAGTTCGTCCCTTTATATTTGTCGGCGTATTCCGAGATGCGGCCTCGTTTGACGTTCTTCAGATCCAGCACGTAATTGCATTTGTTGTCGTCAATCCCGGCGTCATCAATGATGCATGCCGTCGAATCGCAAAGAGAAATAACCTTGCCGCCCATCTGGTTAACTTTTTCAACTGCATACTGCGCCACGTTGCCGGCGCCGCTGATCGCGACGGTCTTGCCTTTGAAATCCAGGCCGCGCGTTGCCAGCATTTCCGCGGCAAAATAGGTCGTGCCGTAACCGGTGGCTTCCGGGCGAACCAGACTTCCGCCGTATTCCAGAGCCTTGCCGGTCAGAACGCCTGTGTGTTCATTGCGGATCTTCTTGTAATAACCATAAAGATAGCCGATTTCCCGGCCGCCGACACCGATGTCGCCTGCCGGTACGTCTGTCTCGTCGCCAATGTGGCGAAACAATTCACGCATGAAAGCCTGGCAGAATCTCATGACTTCGCCGTCGGATTTGCCTTTGGGATCAAAATCGGAACCGCCCTTGGCGCCGCCCATCGGCAGAGTGGTCAAGGCGTTTTTGAGAATCTGCTCAAAACCCAGAAATTTGATAATGCCCAGATTGACCGAAGGATGGAAACGAAGGCCGCCCTTGAAAGGGCCGATGGCGTTATTGAACTGAACGCGGAAACCACGGTTGACTTTTACATTGCCCTTGTCGTCCACCCACGGAACCCGGAATATAATCGTTCTTTCCGGCTCGACAATCCGCTCATAGATATTGGCCTTGACAAATTCCGGGTGCTTTTTAACGGTAGGCTCCAGCGTCTCCATGACTTCTTCAACAGCCTGATGAAACTCCGGCTGATCCGGATCGGTTTGCTTCACTTTTGCGATAACATCTTTGATGACTGACATAATTTACTCCCCCTTTTAAAAATAGTTTTTTATTGTTTTCATGTTTCATTGGTTTTCACATGAAATCTCTTCATTATGGATTACATCTTTTCTATATCCTTCAGCTTGTCGTATTCCATCACTGTGGACATGGCTTTATTGTCCACATCAAAACCTTCTTCATAGGCAGCAGCAACCGGATTGAGGCCGCCGATCAGAATCATTCCGATTTTATTGACATCCACATGCGTCTGGCACACGGGATGACCGATACTCCCGATGGATAAGACGCCGTGAATACCAGCTTTGGCGAAGTCATCAATTACTTTATCAATCAGGCTTCGGCTCAGCGCGGGAATTTCGCGGAAATTGGCCAGGATCTTCCCCTCGCCATCCGTCACGACTTGATTGACGGACGTCATTTTGCCGCGAATAAAAATTTCCGACGGGTCAAGTGAGGAACCGGCGTAATGAATCAGTTCCACAAATCTCAGGATTTCTCCCTTTCGCATCTGGAGAATACCGCCGAACTTGGAATCAATGGGAATGCCGTGCTTTAAAAGAACGCCATTGATCACAATACTGCAAATGGTTGCCAATCCAACTTTACCCTGGGGTACCACAATATCGCCTAGATTTTTTCCCGCCGGCGCCATGGCGACACGCGAACTGACGGCGAGTTTTTTCGAAAAACCGGTTTCATGACTTTCATTGCGCCGTTAAATTGCTTTTTGTGGAAAGAAGGAGATATTGACCGGCACTAGGCCGCGCTTCTTTTTAACGTCGAATGTTGTTTTGAAGGAAAGGATATCAATGCGTGAAATGGACAGGCCTATTTTGTCCTGCACGCGGGCGTCGGAAATCTCATTGAGGCCATGTTCGGTAATCACTCTGCCGTCCCGCCGGCCCACCAACCGGTTAAGCCACGCTCGTCCATGATTTTGAGTGATAGCGGACGGTTCTTTCACTGAGCTGCACGTTTCGCTCCGACATCCTGCGGGCGATCACGCGTGCACCCAGCGGCACCTCGCTTTCGTGCAGAATTCTCAAGAATGAGGATGACTTTTCTTTCAATATCTTCGGGCTTAAAAAGCTCTTTCATGGGTCTTCCATACGGCAATACGGCTATTGTTTGCCGTATTCCTACTTTCAAATACATCTTTTGTCAAATACAAATTTTGTCTTTATTAATTTTTTCCGGTTCCATTTTGTATGATAGCGAGGAATCATGCTGGAGATCAGCACATTTTACACGTAAATATCCTATAAATATTTATGATGTGTTAGCCATCACGGGAGGGTTATGTCTGATCTATTGCTGGCCAAACTGTTTTTGAATCTGTCCGGCAATCACTTCAATAGGTTCGCTGAAAAGCGATTCCAGGGAAATGGATTCCAGATACTCGTCATGCCAGGAAAGATTGTATTCATTAATGAGATTGCGGATATCGTCATACCGGTGTCCCAATACTTCCATTTTCCCCGACAGACTCAGGGTTTCATTGAAATTGATGTGAATTAGAAGCAGGTTCACGACCCGGGCACCTGCTCCCTGCAGGGGGACAATCATAATCGGAGCACTGTCTGTTTTACCCCGGCCCAGATAGACATGGCCAGTACTGACGATGGTATTTTTCACCCCCATCAGCGTAGTGGGATGATCTGCTCGCGATGTCATTTGAGCGGCCACGCCGCCCTTCGATGAAGTTGCAATGGTCGAATTCTGTGTGGGATGACCCTGTTCGTCAAGACCGCTGATATCATAGACTGTATATCCCCTTACCGCTGCCAGGGCGGGCTGGAGGCGATGGATCGACAGAATGCTCCGATAGGTCAGATTTTTCGCGGAAAATTTCAGAGTTTCGATCAGATCGAAAACAATGCCTTTGAGCTCTTTATCCTTCCGGCTCGTTCCTACTGTGACGGTTTTGGCCTGATGGCGGATGGCATCGATCGGACGAGTTAGCTCATCAATGGCCGTGCCCAGCGCCTCATCCAACAAGTCAAACAGATTAATCGGGTCATCTTCTCCTTTGAATTCCTGGCGAATATCCTGCAAAGGCAGTTTGCCTGCAGCATATTTTAGTAAGAGTAGCAAATCAGCAATGGTTTTCCCAGAAAGAATGCTGAAGGCTCCTCTTTGGCTTTGGGATTTGAAAAGGGCATAAAAGTCATTGATGATCCGGCAAAAAGAAACATCAGCAACCATGTCGAAAATGTCGAAAATAGATAATTTCTTTTTTGTTCTTCTTGTCAATTCCGTTGACAGTCGGCTGCGGAATTCACGGAAGATCTGCGCTTCTTCATCGATGGCGCGCGCTGCAAAGTAGCCCCATAAGTGGCCGGCCATAGTATTGAGGATCACCGGCAGGGGCGCAGGCGAGGCGGGAATACCAATAACCGCGTCGGCGAGTTGATCAAAACGGTGATCGTCTTCATCAGCAAAAACAATCACGGCTGCTTTATGGGCTTTAAAAATTGCTACGTCTTTGACAACATCCTCCGCTACTGCTTGAGGATTGCCGGAAGCGCAAACCAGAATGAGCGGTTCGGCGGACAGATCGATGTGCTTTTTATTTTCCACGATATCGGAGGATATGGTTTTATAGCAAAGTTCGCTGAGCTTAATACGTATCTCGTCAGCCGCCGCCTTGTTGGGTCCGCTGCCCACAATTGCCCAGTGTCTTTTCCCGGTGTTGTTTTTCACCGAGGCGGCTATGACGTCGCGATGCGCGAAAATATGATCCATCAGTCGCGGCGTGGATTCAAGATGCCGCAGTGCCACCGCGATGTCTTCGTCGTTGCGCGATCCCAGAAGCTTCGCGAAGAACAAGGCGAGTAATTGTCCAGCGACAATCTGCGCATAAAAGGCTTTGGTCGAGGCGACCGACATTTCAATATCTCGTCCATCGCTGGTATAGAAGACGCCGTGTGATATGGCGGTGATGTCCGATTGCCTGCGATTGACAATGGAGATGATCTGCGCGCCGCGTTCCCGGGCCATGGCCACGGCGCGGTTGGTGTCGGTGGTCGTACCCGATTGCGTAATCGGGATGACCAGTGTGTCGGCAAGGTCGTCTTTCAGTCCGAAACCGCTTAATTCTGAGGCGACCCGGGCAAGGATGTTGAGGCCGCTGCCTTTAAGGTAATGCGACAGAGCGTCAGCCACGGCCTGACCTGCTACAGCCGCCGTTCCATGACCGATAATGACGATGTTTTTTATTAAACCGTTTTGAAGACCACTGCGCACGGAGGCAGGAACCATATCCGTTCCCAGATTAAAAGTGACCTGCGGAGCGGATTGACCGGATGCAACGATCCGGTATTTACCGCGTAGCGTTCTTTTGATGGACAGGGCGGATTCAGAAATTTCTTTGAGGAAAAAATGCGGGTAATCGCTGCGGTCAATGTCCCGCGTGGTGATTTCCGCCGTTTGCAGATCGTTGTCGGCAAGTGAAATGGTGGTGCCGTCGTAAAAGCAGGCGGTAATGCCCTTCATGCCGCCCCCGCGATTCTGGTCCAAGACGAATATTTGTCCGCCTTCTTCACCGTTCATCTTGATAAAGTGCGGCATGACTTCTACCAGGCCGTAAAGTTCCGAAGAAAACATATACTGGTCGGAATTGATTCCGACATAAATGGATTGGCCGCTGCCCTTGAGCGCCAAAAACATTTTGCCGGGCGCCAGATTACTAGTCATGGCAATGGCATGCGAGCCTTCAAAATCATTGACGGCCAGACGGAACGACTCCGTCAGATTCTGTCCATCTTTCAGATACTTTTCGATTTGCAGGGGGATGATTTTGGTGTCGGTGGTCACCTGCGGAGCGATCAGTTCGCTTCCGGTCTCCAGAGATTGTCGCAGCGCCTCGTAGTTATCGATATCCCCGTTCAAAACTACATTAATTTGTGCCTCAATATTGCAATAACGGGGATAGGCAGGTTTGGACTGGATCGTTGTGTAATTGTTTACCGGATGGCAATTTTCCTCGGTGATGGAGCCTGACGGAGGCCCAGCGGGTATGTGTCAGCGCTGTTTCAAAATCCGAAGCTTTCGCGGCAAAGCATTGCAGAATGCTATCATTTTGAATGGAATGTCTCAAATCGGCTACATTACGCCCCAGTTCACCGACAATGGAATGGGTTTTATAAGTGAAAGTCGCGCTGATGCCGCCTGTATTTTCAGCCGTTGAAATAAAAATGCCGAGGTTGATGAGATCGCCCGGTTGTGTTCGTTGCTGATAGGCTTCAGCCCAGCCATTTTCCCTGATCGTTCCGGAGGACGTCTTGCATTTCTTTTTTGTTTTTCAGGATGAACGTCAATTGAATGCCCGCCGAATCGCGTCCCCGGACTTCGAGACGATCCAGCGCGTTTAACAGCAGATTTAGTTTCCGGTATTTTCGAAAGGCGGCGGGATTCATCGCAGAAGATTTCTTCGCGCCGGTAAAGTGTGAGAACTTTTTGCAGATTGGCCAGAATATCTTTTTCCAGAATCCAACAGATGTCCTTGAGCGAAAGAAGTCGGCTGTTGATGATTTCCAGATCAACTGAGTTGAAAACAATTCCCTGATGTTCCAACTGATTCTCTTCGTTGCTCAGAAAATTTGTCATTTCCTGAGCGACATGAAACAAATCAGACGCCCTGTCTGTCTGAAAAAAAAGAAATTGCTGCGCCTCCTCACGTTTGAGTTCCAAAACGGCCATATCCATGGCCTGTAACGTTTCTCTTCCGTTTAAGTAATTCGTTGCAGTATTTTTTCCTGAAAAAACGGTCTGTAAATCGGCGCTTTTTATTTTTTGCCATATTGCAGCGGTTCTAAGGTCTGCTGTTTTGTCCGAAGGCTTCTCTTGCAACCGGTAGGTCATTAAACCGGCAAAACCGCAATTAAGCTGACCGCAAAGAAGGGGGCAGAAGATGATTGCCGGCGCAGGAACAGTAGATGGAAGAGCGCCAACAAAAATACGGCAATGTGCGATAAAAAAAATTATGTTTTTTAGAATAGCGAACATTTTTGTATAAATCATTATATCCTTGTTATCCTGCAGTCTGGCGAGTTTTTTGCTACACCATGGAGTCTTTTATTCAACAATTTTGTTTAACTTGAGGCTACCGGCGTCAATCTGTATATACGCAGAAACGGGCAGGATGAATGTATGAAAATCATGCATCAGCGTGATTATTCGTGGTGTTGGCAAACCATTCGAAATAATTCATATCAGGACATGCACGTTCCATGCACGCCTCGTTGCTCCGGCTATTGACGATAAGATCTGCAATAACCGTTCCTAACGGTTAATGGATTTTTTTCGGCAAAGGTATCTAAATTTTTTAACGATGTCGGATTTAAATATTTTTAGGAAAACTATTTGATTTTCTCACAGTCGATGCCCAGCTTGGCCATTTTATCGGTAAACGTGTTGCGATTGATACCCAGAAACGTTGCTGCCGTGCTTTTAATGTAACTAGAGCGTCTCAGGGCGATTTTGAAGAGCCCTTTTTCCACCATCGCCATGACTTCCGCATGAAGTTTGCTTTTGCCGTTGTCCGAAACCGATAAGACCGTTGCCAGATCGTCCAGCTTTTTTTCCAATATTTCTTCGACAGCCGCGTAAAGTTTTTCTTGAACACCAATTACCGCTGCCGGTTTATTCTGCTTTTTTTCTCTCATGGTTATGAAACTCCTGCATTTGAATCCATCTTTATAATGAAGCTATTCACTTAAATATTTTTGATGCTCTCAACGACGAACGGATATTATAATATAACCAATTTGGTCAGGATAATCGCGACAATCATCATCAGGGCAATCCAGGTTAAAACGATCAGAGATGTTCGTTCGATGGGATTTCCCAAATAATTTTTGATTTCCACTTCCACTTTCTCATCCCCGAGCTTTTCCGCCAGATAGCGGATCAGGCGTGTATGATCCTGCAGAAGATTGGAAAACATATAAAATCCTCTGGTTGTGGTCAGAAGAAAGTAAGCTTTATTCCGCATGATGACAACACCCAGATGCGTGATTTCCGCCCAGGTGAAATTTTTTATGCGAAAAAATTTTTTAATGCGCAATCCGTCTTCAGAAGCCGTAAACTCTCTTTCGCATGCCTCAATCGCAATGACCATTGTTGTTACACATAAAACCGCAAGAATTATTTTTTCCCAGGTTTGCCCGCTAAAAAGACTCAATGCCCAAAGTACAAATAAAAGTGCAACCGCGATCATAAAAGGAACGATAAATTGTTTTTTAATTTTATAAACCTGATTCACGTGTTGTCTCCGAACTATTTCAGCGCTTTTCTGATGAAGGTGCCGCTTTTGCCGCCGCTTTTTTCCAGAAGTAAAATATCACTGATAATCATTCCCTTATCCACCGCTTTGCACATGTCATAAATAGTCAGCGCGGCAACACTGACGGCTGTCAGTGCTTCCATTTCCACACCTGTTTGTCCAACCGTCTGGACCTGTGCTTCAATGACCACCTGTGAGTTTTCCCGGTCAATTGTAAAATCGATGTCAATGCCGGTCAGGCCCAGTGGATGACACAGCGGAATAAACTCGCCGGTTTTTTTTGCCGCCATGATGCCCGCAATTTTGGCGGTCGTCAGCACGTTGCCTTTAGCCATCCGGCCTTCTGCAAGAAGCTTAAGGGTGCCGCTTTTCATCTGTACTTGGCCTCGGGCTGTAGCCCTTCGGACGGTCTTTGCTTTGCCGGTCACATCCACCATCTGAACCTGGCCTGCATCGTTAATATGGGATAACTCTTTCATGGCGGCAACTGACTTTAGTATGTTTGAATTTATAGTGAGCCTAAACAATTTGAGCAGAACCTAGCACAGCGTCTTTTATGAGTCAAGAAAGTCGAAAACATTTTTGGAGTAAATTAAAAACTTGATATAAATACGGTGATTAGCTAGTATTTTTTATCGCAAAATTTTCCTCGGAGAGAATAAAGTGTTCATAAAAGTGTTCAGTATGAGTGTTATCGGTATGGAATCATACCCCGTATCGGTGGAAGTGGATGTTTCCCAGGGACTGCCGCAATTTGCCACGGTCGGCCTGCCGGATGCCTCCGTGAAAGAAAGCCGGGACCGGATCAAAGCCGCTATCAAGAATTCAGGCTACTCATTTCCGCGCAATCACGTGACGGTGAATCTGGCACCCGCCGATATTCGCAAAGAGGGAACAGGATTTGATCTGCCGATTGCGGTGGGTATTCTGGCGGCGGAAGAATTGATCGAAGAAGCCGCTCTTCAGAACTGCTTTTTTATCGGCGAACTGTCGCTTGACGGCAGTATTAAAGGAGTACGTGGCGTATTGCCCGCTGCCTTTAAAGCCAAAGAGCTTGGCATCCAATCAGTTTTCGTGCCGGAGGAAAACGCCGCTGAAGCGGCCATGGTAGAAGGTATCAACGTTTACGGTGTCAAAACGCTTCCCGATGTTGTCGAGTTTTTGTCAGGCCGGCAATCCATTCCGCCGCTTTGCCTGGATACCGGGAATATTTTTCAAAAGAATCGTCACTTTGATATCGACTTTTCTGAAATCAAAGGCCAGAAGCAGGCGCTGAGGGCACTGGAAATTGCGGCAGCCGGCAGCCATAATATTTTGATGATCGGTCCGCCCGGTTCCGGTAAAAGCATGCTGGCCAAACGGATGCCAACGATATTGCCCGATCTTTCCTTTGAAGAGGCCATCGAAGTCACCAAAGTTTTTTCCGTGGCCGGGCTATTGAATTCGGGTGAGACACTGATTGCCGTGCGGCCCTTTCGTTCTCCTCATCATACCATTTCCGACGTCGGCCTTGTCGGAGGTGGCCAGATGCCGCATCCTGGAGAAATCAGCCTGGCCCATCTGGGTGTGCTTTTTCTGGACGAACTGCCGGAATTCAAAAGAAACGCACTGGAAGCGCTTCGGCAACCGCTGGAAGAAGGAACCATTACCGTTACCCGTTCGGCAGTGACGGCCGCCTTTCCAGCAAAATTCATGCTGGTGGCTGCCATGAATCCCTGTCCCTGCGGCTATTTTGGTGATCGTGTCCATAGTTGCCGTTGCTCTCCGCAGCAGATTCGCCAGTATCAGGCAAAGATCTCGGGCCCGCTACTGGATCGTATCGATTTGCATATCGAAGTGCCCTCAGTTAAATACCGGGCATTGACAGGAAAAGAAGAAGGCGAAGCATCAGCAACCGTCAGGGAGAGGGTGGATCAAGCGCGTGAGAGACAAAAGAAGCGCTTTGGCAAAACGGGTGTCGTCACCAACGCCCGCATGTCCGAAAAACAAATCCGGTCCTTTTGCTCCATTGATGAGGAATCACATCAGCTGATGGAAATGGCTATCGAAAAACTGGGCCTTTCCGCTCGAGCCATGAACCGTATTTTGAAAGTATCCCGCACGATTGCTGATCTGGAAGGTAAGGAAAAAATCGAGCCCGCGCACGTTGCCGAGGCGATTCAATATCGAAGCCTTGATCGAAGCATTGTTTAGTGATATAAAAAAACAATTACGTCTATTGTTTGGAGATATTTTAATAAAGAGGAATTTATGGAAATCAAAATTATCAAAGCTTCGCCGGAAAAAATGAAGACTAAGCCTACGGATGAATCAAAGCTCGGTTTTGGTAAAATATTCACCGACCACATGTTCACCATGAAATACAAAGAAGGACAAGGTTGGCATGACGCTGTCATCGAACCCTACCATCCTTTGCAGCTTGATCCGACCGCCATGTGTCTTCATTACGGCCAGGAAATATTTGAAGGATTGAAAGCCTACCGGGGGGAGAAAGAAGAAATTTATCTTTTCCGTCCGACGGAAAATATTAAGAGGATGAATGTGTCCGCCGAAAGGCTCTGCATGGCCTCACATTGACGAAGAGGTTTTTTTTGAAGCCCTAAAAAAACTGGTGTTGCTCGAAAAAGACTGGATTCCTACGGGGAGGGGGACATCCCTTTATATCCGGCCCACGTTGATTGCCACGGAGGCTGCGCTCGGTGTGCATCCGGCCGACGAATATCTCTTCTTCATTGTTGTCGGACCGGTGGGTGCCTATTACGCCAGCGGTTTTGCCCCCACCAAGATTTATGTGTCCGAGGAATATGTACGGGCGGCGCCGGGTGGTACGGGGAATATTAAATCGGCTGGCAATTATGCCATGAGCCTTTACGCCAGCCGTATTGCCAGTAAAATGGGCTACACACAAGTGCTGTGGCTGGATGCGCGGGAAAATAAGTATGTCGAAGAAGTAGGCACTAGCAATATCTTCTTCGTCATTGGTGATGAATTAATTACTCCACCACTGGCCGGAACAATTCTGCCAGGTGTTACGCGTAATTCTGTGATTCAATTAGCGTCTCATCTGGGAGTGAAAGTTAATGAAAAACGTCTGTCCATGGATGAAGTGCTTGATGCGCTGAAAGAAGGAACTCTCACAGAAGTTTTTGCATCGGGAACAGCCGCCGTCATTTCACCGGTTGGACAAATTTATTTCCGCAAGAAGGAGTATCTCATTAACGGCGGAAAGACCGGAGCTCTTTCCGAGAAGTTGTTTAATGAAATCCTGCAGATTCAGTATGGAATGAACGAAGATCCATTTGGTTGGCGCGTGCAGCTTGCTTAAGGGCAGCCTAAGAAGATCAAGGCTATTTTAGGTTATTACCCCTTGCATACGGGCACTTGAATTTGCATTCCACAATGTTGTGGAAAGGACTGTTTATAACCATGTTGATAAGTCGGTTAAGTCCGCAGTGGTGAGGCTTTTAGACCAAATTGCTTAAGGTTTGGGCAAGAATATATATCAATAATATCATATAGTTATTAATATGCCCTTTAATCATCGTCACTTATGGATTATTGAGGATAAAGATATAAACGCTACTGAAAAAAATGTGCCATGTTCGATCAATTTTTAAATATTTTAGAAGATAAAAAATGATGAAAAAAAATCTTGATAAAAATTGGTTATTTATATCAGTGAAGATCGTTGCGGCTTTTGCGGCAATCTTTTTGGGGATAGTTTTGCATCCTGTTTCCGGAGCTGCCGAACTGCCTCCTATTGATGACACCGTGAACCGGTTGCAGCAGATGTATGAGAAGACCCAGGATTTTCAGGCGAATTTTATTCAGGAAACGACGGTAAAATCCATTCGGAAAACCGATGTGGAAGAGGGGATCGTCTATTTTAAAAATCCCAAGCAGATGCTCTGGGATTATAAAAAACCGAAGACGAAAAAACTCATTATCAATGCACAAAAAGCCTGGCTTTATCTGCCGCAGGATAAGGCCGTTTATACTCAGGAATCTGATAAGATTTTTAAATCCGAGGCTTTAATCAAATTTTTGTCCGGTTTAGGAAAGTTGAGAGATGACTTTTCGATTAAATACGACACCCCAGGCACAATGGATAAGGGCGGCAACTATCTATTGCAGTTATATCCGCTTGAAAAAGGCGCATCTTATGAATATCTGCAAATGACGATTGCGAAAAGTGACTTTCATATTCTTCAGGTCAGTTTTGATGATATAATGGGCAACTCCACTGTCCTGAAATTTTCCGGTATCAAAATAAACACGGGGCTTTCCTCGAAATTATTCCAATTTCAGCCGCCCTCGGGGGTCAGTATCTTTAAAATGCCCTGATCGTAAATACTTCGTCATGAACCAAAAGGATTTTCACGATTAAAATCCGGTGTCAGCTTATCATCACTGACTTCCTGCACAAAAAGATTTTCAAAACCCAGCTCCAGGGCATAATCCAGTATTTTAGAGTATTCAGCGCTGGTGATTCTGCGTCCCAGTTGCGGGTGGAATTTTACCCGTTCGGTGGGTGTGTATTGCGACATGAGACTGATCGGGACGCTTGTTGATATTTCATTTTTTAAAATCCTCAGCGCTTCCCGGGAATTTTCAAGCCTTCCGGGTAAAACAAGATGGCGGATGATGATGCCATGTGTGGCGACACCATTTTCCACATCCAGGTTGTCGCCGACCTGCTGGATCATTTCCCGGATGGATTCGATGGCGAATCGCGGATAGTCCGGCGCGTCGGAGAACAGCAGAGCATCTTCTTCCAGTCCATATTTAAAATCCGGCAGATAAATATCCACCATGCCGTCCAGAAAATGGATGACTTCGGGATTTTCATAGCCACCGCAATTGTATACAAACGGGACAGTGAGGCCCTGCGAGCGTGCCATGCACAGAGCCTCCATCACCAGAGGCATCTGAGGCGTCGGCGTCACCGGTTCGACATTATGACAGCCGTTTTTCTGCAGATCGAGCATGACTTTTGCCAGTTGCAAAACGGTCAGCTCGCGTCCCTGCGCGCTGTGGGAAATTTGATAATTTTGGCAATAGGTGCACCCCAAATTGCATGAAGAAAGGAAAATTGTTCCTGCGCCGCGTGTTCCCGAAAGAGGCGGTTCCTCTCCGTGGTGGGCTAGCGCGCAGTCCATGATGATTCCGGCGGGAAGATGGCAATAGCCACGTTCGCCTTTTGTCCGGTCAATCCGGCAGGCGCGCGGACAGAGCGTGCAGGATATGTAAAGATCCAGAAGAGATTGAATAATCATTTTTGAACCACGTTAGGAGTTACGCGCGAGGAGTAGGGAGTAAAAAAACCTGGCCTTTCACGCCTGACGCCTCACATTTTCTCCACCATATTCCGAATCCGGCCACTTTCGACCAGTTCCAGAAAATCTTCACCCAGTGGCGCGGATAATTCCACCGCTTTGTTCCAGTTTTCAATCCGCTGGTTGCCACGGTCGATATAGACTAGAAAATCATCGCGATCTGGAACTTTTCCGCCGGGCATCTTCTCAATAAAGCTTTGCGACGGAAAGGCCATAACGACATTGCTTAATGTCTGATCATCCGGCACGCGCTGTTTAATCTTTTTATCGAGCCAACCGGGAATAATCCGTTCCTGATGATGGAAAAAAAGCACCAACTCATTTTCTTTTGCGGCAAATTGATGCGACAGGTGATAATCAATCAAGCCGCCGTCGCGATAAACACCGCGGGGGGCACCGAAAATATTTTTTACCCCGGCAACGATCAGCGGGATCGCGCCGGAGGCCATCACTGCGTATTTGAAATTGACTTCATTCATCCGCACATACTTGCCCCGGAATTGCGGTTGAAAACAAAAAGGGGGCGGTTTGGAGCCATTGTAGAAAACAACCCTGTCGGCAAAATGATACAGATTATTCCGGCTGAAGAAATTTAGGACATAACAGGCGGCCAAGGCGCTTTTCTGTAACAAGTGTTTTTCGGAGGCGACCAAACCGCGCGCGCGGGCCGTGATGACCGATAAACGATAGCGTTTGTTGGCCAAGGCAAAGGGTAGAGCGTCATCTTCGATATACGCATTCAGAATGTGGGTGAATTTTCCCAGAATGGTTGCCGGCGTGTCTTTCCGGGTAAAACCGACGGTGATATAGGCGTGAATGAATTTCCGGTAACAGTCGACAGCCTGCGGTTGCAGCCAGGCGGCAAAACGCCAGGCGCCGGCGGATGATCCGATGAGATGCACGGCTCTGGACCGCCCCAGGAGATTTTGCTTCAGAAGTGTCAGATCAAATCCACTCGCGACAAGCCAGCGCGGTCCTACCGCCGCTCCGTAATAAGCAGAAACGGCGTCAAAATTAAATCCGCCGTCTTTAATGATTTCGTAAGCTTTTTTTCCGGCTTTGATGCGCAATCGGCTCATAAAAATTCATCCGGGCAAAGACCTTGACACATATTCTTTTGTCTTGTAAATACAATGCAAACCGTGGGACGAATCAATATCAACACGATTATTTTTTTCGAACGGTTCTCTTTATTCAAGGTTGATAGGGCTTTTATCAATAATTACAGAAATTGCAACTCATTTTAATATCTTCAAGTAGAGGAATCATCATGGATGTTCAAAGCACCATTAAAAAAATAGCCGAAGATGCGCTTACGGCATCACGCCGCCTTTCCCATATCTCGGCCAACACAAAGAATGCCGGACTTTTACGAATGGCCGATGAACTCATCCTGCATCGTGATTTTATCCTGTCCGAAAATAGCAGGGACTTGGCCGGCGCCAGAGAGAAGGGCCTTTCCGCAGCCATGGTTGATCGGCTAACTGTCAAAGACGCCACCATCGAGGCTATGGCGCAGGGGCTACGCGAAGTCGCGGCTCTGCCTGATCCGGTGGGAAAGGTGACGTCCATGTGGCGCCGTCCCAACGGTCTTTTGGTCGGTCGCATGCGCATTCCCCTGGGAGTGATTGGTATTATTTATGAGTCGCGTCCCAATGTCACGGTGGATGCTTCCGCCCTGTGTCTTAAATCCGGCAACGCGGTCATTTTACGCGGCGGTTCGGAAGCGATTCACTCCAACCTTGCTATTGCGTCTGTCTTACAGGATGTTCTGAAGGAAAGCCCATTGCCTGCCAAGGCCATTCAGATCATTCCGTTTACCGACCGCGAAGCGGTTTCAACCATGCTGCAACTCGATGAGTGCATTGATTTGATTATTCCGCGGGGCGGCGAAGAACTGATCCGCACCGTGGTCGCCCAGTCCAAGATTCCCGTTATCAAACATTACAAAGGTGTCTGTCATATCTTTGTGGATGCGGGAGCCGACCTGGATATGGCGGTGAATATATGCTTCAATGCCAAAGTGCAAAGGCCTGGTGTCTGCAACGCCATGGAAACGCTCCTTGTGCATTCGGACGTCGCGCCTGTATTCCTGCCAAAGATGGCGGAAAAGATGCAGAAAGCGGGCGTCCTGCTCAAAGGCTGCGAGAAAACCAGGAAGATCTTGAAAAATCTAGACGCGGCAACCGAAGAGGACTGGTACGCGGAATATCTGGACCTGATTCTGGCCGTCCGGGTTGTGACGTCGCTCGATGAAGCCATCGCGCATATTGAAAAATACGGATCGCTGCATACCGAATCCATCATCACGAAAGATTACGCCAACTCGCAGCGGTTTTTGAATGAAGTCAATTCTTCCACGGTATTGGTCAACGCATCCACTCGCTTCAGTGACGGTTTCGAACTGGGATTGGGCGCGGAGATCGGTATTTCAACCACCAAACTGCACGCTTTTGGGCCGATGGGATTGGAAGAACTCACCACCTCCAAGTTTATCATTTACGGCGAGGGCCAGGTTCGCGGATGAAGTGGGGACTTTTCGGCGGAACATTTGACCCGGTTCATTTCGGTCACCTGCGCGCTGCCCAGGAATTGATCGAGCTTCTCAATCTGGACCGCGTGATTTTTATCCCCGCAGCCGAGCCACCGCATAAAACGGCGCGCGTGATCACGCCGTTTGAACATCGCTTGCAAATGATACGCCTGGCCATCGAAGGTAATGATCAATTTTCTTTCTCGGATGCGGAAAACCTGCGGCCCGGAAAATCCTACTCAATCAATACGGTCCAATATTTTTTAGATACCCAGAATAAAAATTTAGAATTGTATTTCATTACCGGCCAGGACGCATTTGATGAGATTACCACATGGCATAAATGGGCAAAACTTTTGTCGCTTTGCCACTTTGCGGTGATGACCAGACCGGGCTATGACAACAAAGGGCTGGCTCATATCCTGCCGCAGGATAGTGCTGCGCGTTTTGTTTATGATCAGCAAAATAAATTTTTTAAAGATCCGCAAGGCGGCGCTATTTTTTTTCGCAAGACAACCTTCCTGGATATTTCATCATCAGATATTCGGGAAAGAATTCACCAAGGCCAATCCACCAGATACTTAATACCGGACAAAATTATCCGCTACATTGAGACCAACAAGCTCTACAGAAAAGAATAACGTTGAAATCGGTCCCGAAAGAAGTGCGGCTATAATCATTGTTCTGCGTAGCAATGGTTTGTTCCTGGTCATGGCTTTCCTTGGATCATTTTTTCCAGTGCGGCGAAAACCTGCTCGGGCATTATTTCTTTCATGCATTTTTTAGTCGGACATTTTTTCAATAGGCACGGACTACACGACAGGTCGGCTCGAATAATGGTGTGACCTTTTCCATAAGGGCCGGTCCTGGCCGGATCGGTCGGTCCGAAAAGAGCGATCACCGACGTGCCGACCGCCGCCGCCAGATGCATGGGCCCGGAATCCGTGGTAATGATAGCGAGCGCATCTTTATAGATACAGGCCAGCTCCGGAAGGGTTGTTTGTCCGCCGATATTGATACTCTTTGTCGCCATTGTCGATGTAATTTTGTCAAGGGATTCTTTATCCCGGCCGGTAAAAACAACGGGAATGCCCAACCGCTGCGAGATGATATCCGCAAGCTGCGCGAACTTTTGATTGTCCCATAATTTCGTTTCCCACAGGGCAATGGGATTGACGGCGATGTATTTCTTTTTTTTCAGAGAATAAGAATCCAGGAGCACCCTGCTTTTGGCTTGTGCTTCCGGATTGACAGGTAAAATAAACTCGGGCGGCCCAATCGTCGCGCCCAGATGGTGCGGAAAATCCAGATAACGGTCCACTGCGTGTTTGTTCATGTCTTCCGGGATTTTTTCGTTGAGAAACAGGCTGCTCAATTCCTGTAGGGAATCATAACCCAGTTTTCTTTTGCCTTGGCTCAAAAATACGATCATTGAACTTTTGAACAGACCATGAAAATCGATGACGAGATCATACCGGCGGCTGCGCAGTTCGGCCAAAAAAGTGCGCGCGTCTTGCCATGCCACAGAAAACTGCCCCGCTTTAATTTTATTGATCCAGTTCTTGCGTCTGAAAATCAAGACCTGGTCAAGATGAGGATGGTGGAGGACGAGGTCCGCCGCCGCTTCTTCGACCACCCAGGTGATATGCGCGTCGGGATACAAACGGCGCAGCGCCGCAAGTGAAGGCAAAGTGTGAATCACATCGCCGATAGCACTCAGCTTGACAATCAGAATATTCATATTCGATCCTTCAATATCCAGTGAACCGCCTCCAAAATATCTTGGGCGACATAATCGGGTTGGTTCAATTCATTGGCCTGGTCCGGTCCAGCCTCCTGCATTAAATCCTGTCCGTATCCCGTCATGACCAGTACGCCCTTGGCACCGGCCCGGTGAGCCGTTTCAATGTCCCGCAGGCGGTCTCCGATGACATAGGATCGGGCAAGATCAATGTTCAGATCGGCCGCGGCCTGATGAAGCATTCCCGGCTCCGGTTTGCGGCAATCGCAGATCAAACGATACGGATCGATGCCTTCCGTCGGATGATGCGGACAAAAATAAAATCGGTCGATCAAAGCACCCTGCGCAAGAAGTGCGCTTTGGATCTGTCCGTTTATTTTCCGGACAAATTCTTCCGTAAACAGTCCTTTGGCGACGCCGGCCTGATTGCTGATGACCACGGCTTTCATGCCACTTGCGTTAATCAGGCGGACAGCTTCAAAAGCGGCCGGAATGATCCGGAGTTTATCCGCGCTGTCCAGATAGCCGACTTCGTCGTTGATGGTTCCGTCGCGATCCAGAAATATGGCCGTCTTCTCTTTCATGGCGTGTCAACTTTTCTGTAATAAAGAATGTGCCGCCGCGACGACATCGTCAACCGTAATCATAGTCATGCAGCGGAAATCCGTCGGGCAGGTCTTTTTCAGACAGGGGCTGCACGATGCGGGTTTACGCACCAGGATGGTCTTTTCTCCCGGCGGGCGATGTGGTCATGGGATTGGTGGACCCGAAAATAGCGACGGTGGGAATATTCAGCGCGCCCGCCACATGCATCAGCCCGGAATCGTTGCTGATAAACAAACGGCATTGGGAAATGAGGTAAATCGTTTCGTGCAAGGTTGTTTTACCGGCTAGATTAATCATGCCTGGACAGGCCCGATTCCGGACTTGCTCGGCAGTTTCCCGATCGCCCTTTCCCCCGAAGAGAACTACTTGCGCGTCTAAATCTTTGCCCAGACGATCCGCCGCCGCCGCGAATCTTTCCGCAAGCCACTTTTTGGCCGGGCCATAAGTGGCGCCGGGTGCAATGCCAATGATGCTCCGGCTACTGCCGGGCAGGTATTGATGCAAAACTTCCCTGGCGGTTGCCGGAGAAATATACGTTTCCAGATGCATGGCGCGATCAACGTCCGCGCAGCCCAGCGCTTTCACCATTTCCAGATAATAATCGATCTGGTGCACTTTGAAGATGCCTTCGGTGCGCCGTATCGCGTGCGTCAGTAAAAATCCGCGGCCGTCGGAGTTGTAGCCCGCCCGCACACGAATGCCCGCGGCCAGGCTGATAATGGCCGCTTCAATGGCGTTTTGCAGAAGAATCGCCGCGTTAAACTTTTGCAGCCTGAGAGTATGCGCCAGACGAAAGACGCCCAGGGGGGTGTCAAATTTATTTTCATACGGGATGATCTCATCAGCCACTGAAAATAGCCGGTAAATATCGGTAACCGGCGGTTTGGCTAATATGGCCAGATGAGCCCTGGGGTAGGCCGCGCGCACGGAGACAATCGCCGGAAGGGTCATCACGGCGTCGCCGATCCAGTTTGTGCCGCGGATTAATATTCGGTTAAGACCGTTTGGCGGCAGTTTTTTGCTGTTGTCCAGTATCAAGGATTTATTCTCCTGGCCTGGCAGAGCTTGGTCTTCCAGCGCTGATGCAGCCAGAACCACTGTTCTGGATATTTACGAATATGCTCTTCTATAATGTTCGTGTAGTTTTGCGTATTGACTAAAATGTCCCGGTCCTGGTCGCCGGTGTTAACGGTTGCTACCTGCTGACCGATCTCGGTTAAATAACGTCCGTCGGGCATGCGTGTTGTAAAAATAGGCAGCACTGCCGCTCCCGTACGCAATGCTATACGCGCAATCCCGGTAGTCGTGCAGGCCGGGCGTCCAAAAAAATTGACAAAAACTCCTTCCCTGGCGGAGACATTCTGATCGATAAGTAATATAATGACTTCCCCTTTTTTCAACAGGCGGAGCATCGGACGCATGGCTTTTTCCTTATGCAGGTTGCCAATGCCCAGTGTGGTGCGCACATAGGTGCTTGCATCCTCCAAAAAAGGACTGTCTAAGGTACGGGCCATGAATATCGGTGGTTTGGACAGTATCGCCAGCGCGGCATTGCCGATTTCCCAGTTGCCAAAGTGACCGGTGAAAAGTAACACCCCCTTGCCGTCCCGGCAGGCTTTTTCATAATGATCCAGTCCCCTGACGGAAACCCATTGATCCAGATTGTCTTTGTTCATATAAAGAATTTCAGA
Organism: uncultured delta proteobacterium; assembly: GCA_963726395.1. Classification (GTDB taxonomy): domain Bacteria; phylum Desulfobacterota; class Syntrophia; order Syntrophales; family Smithellaceae; genus UBA8904. The sequence goes on along the minus strand of CAVSCG010000036.1, from coordinate 189,463 downwards.
AAATTCCGCAAAGATCAGGGCGAAGCTTGCATAGGAGGCTTTGAGGATTTGCAAAATTTCGCTCAAAGACTTTTCGGGGAATGACCGGGTCAGATTATGAACGGCAATCAACTTGTGTTTGAACGATAGATGATTGGCTGTTCTGGCCAGGCTTGTGGCGATTATTCGTCTGACGGACAGCGGGATGGCCCGACAAAGGAAAACGGCGATTCTGAGCTTCATGTTCATAGGATTATCCGGTTCAATTTGCATATCTCTATCCTTGATAGGCGACCGCCGCCAGCCACTCGACGATAAAATTTTCAAAGGATTGCCTTGACGGTTCTATTTCCATTTCCATGCGCAAGACCCAAAGCATTTTCAAAAACTCGGGATGGGCCGTGAGGCGCATGGCGTCCTTTTCCGTAGTAACCCAATAATCGGCGCCGAGGGCTCGAAATTGTTTTTTTAATCCTTCCAGTTCATAACGGTCGTAGGCATAATGATCGGGAAAGGGAATAAACGACAAGAGTTGGGCTTCCGCTTCGACTAATAATTTTTTAAAAGACTCCGGTCGGGCAATGCCGCAAAAGGCACAAACTTTTTTACCCCGAAGGTCGCCTTGTGACAAGCGAATATTTTCTGCCGGCCTTATTATCTCCTTGAACCGATGAGCGGCACGGAAAATGGGGATGTGAGACGCGCCTGCGATCCGGTTGACGTCGGAATTCAAAGGTTCGGTCTTATCGGCGCGGGTCAGAATAATGCAACCGGCTCGGTGAAGACTGCTGACCGGTTCGCGAAGCTCGCCGCGCGGTAAAAGATACCCGTTGCTAAACGGCTTTTCGGCGTCGAGCAAAACGATATCAATATCCCGGAAGATTTGCCGGTGCTGAAACGCGTCGTCGCAGATGAGCACGGTGGCGCCGAATTGATCAATGGCCGCTCGTCCGGTCAAGCGGCGCCTGGCTCCGGTGATGACTGGAACATCCGGCAGCGACCGGGCGATGAGTAACGGTTCGTCGCCGGAGTCTTCAGCGTTCAGCAAAATGTTTTTCCCATCGGAAACAATATTGACGGGCTTTGGGTTTTTGCCGCCGTACCCGCGGCTGATAACCGCCGGCAGATAACCGTGCCGCTGAAGCATTTGGGCCATCATAATCACGCAGGGCGTTTTGCCTGTGCCGCCGACGGTGATGTTGCCGACGCTGATGACCGGACAGGAAAGTTTGATGGGCATTAGAATCTGTCGATCATAGAGCCGATTCCGAAAATAAACGATCAGCCGGTAGAGCAGAGAGCACAGGTGGAGGATTGCTCGAGTCGGACTGAAGCGGCGAATCGAATCATCATCATTCCAGATCCTTTGCCAATCGATCATTGCCATTTCCTTCATCTTTAAACTGCAAATTATACAATCGGTAATATTCGCCTCTTTGAGTCATCAGGGCTTCGTGATTACCTTCTTCCAAAATTTTTCCATTGACCAGAGCAATGATTCGGTCGGCATTGCGGATGGTGGAAAGACGATGCGCAATGACCAACGTGGTACGCCCCTTCATCAGATTATCCAGTGCGTCCTGCACTTCGATTTCCGCTTCCGTGTCGAGCGAGGAGGTTGCTTCATCTAGAATCAGGATGGGTGCGTTTTTAAGTAGCGCCCGCGCGATGGAGATGCGCTGTTTTTCGCCACCGGAAAGCTTGGTGCCCAACTCTCCGATATTGGAGTCGTATCCCTTGGGCAGCCGGCTGATGAAGTCATGGGCGTTGGCCGCGCGGGCGGCGTTGAAGATTTCTTCTTCCGTTCTTTGTATATCGCCGTAAGCGATGTTGTTTTTAACAGTATCATTAAAAAGGATAGTCTGCTGCGTGACGATGGCGATCTGGCTGCGCAACGATTGTAGTGTGACGTCGCGAACGTCATGACCGTCGATCAGGACACGGCCTTCGGATACGTCGTAAAAACGGGGTATCAGATTTACAAGAGACGTTTTTCCGCCGCCGCTCATGCCGACAAAGGCAACAACTTCACCTGCTTTGATGGAGAGATTAATGTTTTTCAATACGGCCGTGGTTTCATAACCGAAATCCACATTTTCCATATTAATACCGTAGCTGACGGGAGGAAGCGCTTTAGCCCCCGGTTTATCCTGAATATCCGGGATACGATCAAGAACGCTGAAGACTCTTTCGGCGCCTGCAATTCCCGTGTTGATGGAATTATTAACATTGGTCAGGCGCTTAACCGGTTCATACAGCATTATTACTCCCGCCAGAAAGGATGTAAACGTACCGGGTGTTGAGTACCCATGGAGAACATTATATCCGCCGTAAAAGACGACAGCGGCAATGCCCACCGATCCCAGAACTTCCATTACCGGCTGGGAAAGGGCCTTGATAGAAACAGATTTCATGCCCAGCTTGAATAAACGTTCGCTTTCGGCCTCAAACCTTTTGCTTTCGTATTTTTCCATGCAAAAAGCCTTGACGATGCGTGTGCCGGAAATGGTTTCCTGCAGGAGAGAATTGAGCGTCGCCATGGTTTCTTGCGATGATCTCGTCACTTTGCGTATCTTCTTCCCGAATTTGGAAATGGGATAAGCGGTTATGGGAAAAACAATCATGGCGATAAATGCCAATTTCCAGTCCATGTAAAATACGAAGCCAACTAGGGCGATGATGGTAAACGTGTCACGGATCAGACTGGTGATGGCCTCCGACGCGGCCGACTGCATTGAGGTAACATCATTGGTAATGCGCGACATCAGCACGCCCGTGGGATGTTGCGTAAAGAAAGCCAGCGATTGCCGTTGAATCTGATCATAGAGCTGATTGCGCAAATTGTTGATTATACGTAATCCAATATAACTCATTAAAACCGTTTGAATATAATTGGCTGCACCTTTGAAAAAAAAGGTGCCAATGATGGCCAGCGGAAGCCACATCAACGCGTCGTATTTTTTCGCTAAAAAAATGTCGTCCATGACGGGTTTGATGAGCCACGCCTGTGCGGAAGTCGCGAGACCGACAATAATCATGCAGCTCATCGCAATTAGAAAACGGAGATAGTAGGGTTTTGCCAGCATTACTAATCGTTTAAATGGTTTCATAGTCGTTCCTATATCATATCGCAGGCGATTTGCGCAGCTCTTCTTGCGGCGCCGGGTAGCCCAAGTTTGGTTCGTATTTTGTTCAGCTCAGTGATGATTTCCTGTTTTTTTTCTTCGTTTAATAAAATAGCCAGTGCCTCGGACGCGATGCGATTGGCGTTAGCCTCCTGCTGAAGCAATTCCGGGGCAATCATTTTGCCGGCAATGATGTTGACCAGGCCAATAGGCTGCGGTGTGATGAGCATCCGGGCAATCAGTGCCGTGAAAGGATTTTTTCATCATAGCCAGAATTTTTACAATACTTATCAATTTAGAGACAACCTCGGTTATTCCCATGACGGCCAGCGAGGAATTATTGACAAAAAGTTTTACTCCCATTTTTTCCAACTGGCTGCCGCCGATGCCATAAAAATTAAGTGAAGGATTAATTTTAGACATTTCGTAGACCAGGGCGGCGCCATGCATGTCGCCGGATGCTTCGCCTGCAACAATCATGACCGTTTTTGTTTTCCTGCTTCCTGTAGGCACAGCAGAGGTCGGATTTATATTTTTAGTAGGCATCGTTCATCCTGTCTTCAGTTGTTGTTTTTTAATTTGTTGGAAATGGTAACTCTCAATCCTTGAAATATTGGGGGTGTCAACTGGTTACACTAATCACTACAGATTAATAATGGTAGTAGATCTTTCATGCAGATCATTGTTGTCCCGATGTCTGAAGCCGCCAAATCCTGCTTTCCAAAAAACTTTGTATGCGTATCAGCGGCAAACGCCTCTTGTTGATTCTTTGATGAAATTGATAAAATGCCGGACTTCCGGTAAATCCTCTATTTCTTTTTGCGCTTTTTCCAAGGCAGCTTCCAGAAGTAAATCCGATCGGAAAATAATACGATAGACGTCTTTTAGGGCGTTAATAGTGTTTTCTGAAAAGTTCCGTCTTTTCAAGCCGATCAGGTTTAGTCCGAAAAGCTTCGCGTGATTGCCGACGGCAATCGTGTAGGGGGGAACATCCTTAACCACGGCGGATGCGCCGCCAATCATAGAGTGGGCGCCAATGCGAGTGAATTGATGGACACCCGTCAGCCCGCTGATGATGGCGTAATCTTCAACATGAATATGTCCAGCCAGCGTGGCCACATTGGACATAATGATATGGTTGCCCAGTTTGCAGTTATGCGCGATATGACAATACGCCATGATCAAATTGTAATCGCCCATGATGGTCACACCGATATCGGCCGCTGTTGAGCGGTTAATCGTGACGAATTCGCGGATGGTATTGAAATTGCCGATCACCACACGTGTCTTTTCACCGTCAAATTTCAAATCCTGAGGCGGAGCGCCGATGGAGCAAAATTGAAAGATACGACAACCTTCGCCGATGTGGGTGTAATCATCGATAACGGCGTGCGGCCCGATCACAGTGTTTTTGCCGATTTTGACGTCACTGCCGATGATGCTGTAGGGGCCGATTTCCACGCCATCTGACAGTTGCGCGTCTGCCGCGATAATTGCTGTAGGATGAATTTTCATTTTTGATCTTCACCTTCTTTGTTTATTTTTGCTTCAAGTTGTTCGACCTGTTTGATCAGTTGTATTAATTTTGTGCGCAGTCCCGGAAGTTTGACCTTGCAGGACTCTACTTTAAGAAATTCTTTATAGGGCAGAAACGGCATTCCGCCGCCAACCAGGCCTTCCGGAATGTTTTTATGGATACCGGAAGAGGCTCCGATCATCACACGATCTCCGATGGAAATATGCCCGACGATGCCGACCTGTCCACCAATCATGACGCTGCGTCCTATTTTGGTGGACCCCGAAATCCCGGTTTGGGCGGCAATAGCCGAATTTTCACCGATGACGACATTATGCGCAACCTGAACAAGATTATCAATCTTCACATTCCGTTGGATCCAGGTTTTACCCAAAGTGGCCCGGTCAACGGTGGTGTTGGCGCCCAGTTCAACATCATCGTCAATTTGAACGATGCCCACCTGGGGAATTTTGGTATTGCCCGCGCCGGGCGCGGCAAAGCCGAAGCCGTCCGCACCGATGACGACGCCGGAATGAAGAATCACACGCTTGCCGATGATGCAATTTTGATAAACGCTGACATTGGCGTAAAGGATCGAATCTTCGCCGACGGAAGCGTTGCGGCCGATAAACACGCCGGGATAGATGACAGCGCCTTTTTCGATGTGGGCGCCGCGACCGATGAAGGTTTGTGGAAAGACGGTTGCTTCCGGTGAAACCCAGGCGCCCTCTTCAATATACGCATCCGGACTGATGCCGGCGGGACCGTGATCAACCGGATAAAACACCGCGAGGAGTTTTCCGAAGGCCGAATAGGGATCGGCTACGACAATCAGATTTTTATCCGGTTCGACAGTCCCCGGCGGAGCAAGGATTCCCGCCGCGCGGGTCGTTTTCAGTAGTTTGAAATACTTTGGGTTGGCGATAAACGTCAGATCATTTTCACCGGCTTCATCAATCGGCCGGATATCGTTGATCATGGTCTTTTCATCACCGAGGACGGTGCCGCCAATCATGGCGGCTATTTCCGCAATACTCTTTTTCATCTCATTCAACGAAGGTTATTTTTTTGTATTTTGAACTTTGTTGTAATCTTCAATGACTCTCTTACTGATATCATTAGCTTTATCATAATAAAGCACCTGTGTATTATCCAGAATCACCGTATACTTTTCTTTTTCGCCGATACTGCGGATGACTTTTGCTATTTCCGGAACTATTTTTGCTGCATATTCCTGATCGTGTTTCTGCAACTCTTTGTTGGCATCATCGACAAGGATCTGGTAATCGCGCAATTTTCTCTGATAGGCGGCTTCCTTGTCGCTGCGCGCGCTGGCCGTCATTACGGAACTTTGCTTTTCGAGTTCATCTTTCATTTTCTTGACTTCGTTTTCCATCGTTTTGATGCCTTCCTGTTTTTTGTCCGCAAGCTTCTTGAGTTCTTCCCCCGCTTTTTTACCGGCCGTCGAGTTTTGAAAGACCTCCCTTAAGTTAACAAAACCGATCTTATCAGCGGCAAAGGACGTATTCGTCCAGACAAAAATAAGCAGCACCAATCCTGTAATCAGATAAATATTTTTTTTCATTTTAAAAACTCCTCTCTTTATAGTTAGTCTATCATCAACTCATGAAGGATATCTTCATTGATCTATTACATGAACATGCCAATGGTGAATTCAAAGCGGCCGGTGGATTCGTCGTCCAATCCCTTGCGATCCAGCACGTAACCGTATTCCAGCCGCAAAGGTCCGATGGGAGAATACCAGCGGATGCCCGCGCCGCAAGTCATTCTTAAGTCATCGACATAGTAACCGCCGTTCCAGGTATTGCCTGCGTCATAAAAGAGAACGCCTTTCATGCCCGCGTCTTTGATCAGGGGAAAGACGAGCTCCAGGGAGAAGGATAACATGGTGGTGCCGCCAATGACATCACTGGTTCCCGGATTGGTCGGGCCGACATAGCGCAAACCGCGCAAGGAATTGATGCCGCCCAGGACGTATCTTTCGTAAATCGGAAGATCTTCGTCCCGGTCATCATTGTTTTGCAGATACCCAATCCGGCCTTTCGCGCCGAAAACAATATCCCAGAAGAGCGGGTAGTAACCAGCTAAGACACCAGAATATTTGGTGAAATTTGTGTTACCACCCAGGGGGGTGCCGGCATGTTGCACGGAAGCACTGGCCTTGATTCCCTTGCTGGGAAACATGTTGTCGTTGGTCGTATCATAGGCGAGAGTGAAAGTCATGGAGCTGGTAGTTCGTTTGCCTTCCTGAGCCATGATATAGGAAGAGGCGGTTGACTCAACATCCTGGATATCGTCCATACTCAGCTTGTAGCCGACATAACCGGTTATTCTATTCCAAATCGGGTAGCCCAGTGTTACTCCGCCGCCTTGTGTATCCAGGGTATAGGAATCATATTCCTTTGTGTATTTCCATATATCCGCTTTGCACCACAGTGGCAGATCAAAAAGCCAGGGTTCGGTGAAGGACAGCTCATAATTATTGGTGGTGGAGCCCAGGGACGCTTTCAGGCTTAACGTTTGCCCGTAACCCAGAAAGTTCTGCTGGACGACCTGCGCCATGATCACGGCCTGGTCAACGGCGCTATAACCCGCACCGACCATGAACATGCCCGTATTCTTTTCTTTAACCCGGATATTAATGTCCATCTTATTATCCGGTGCCTTTTCCGTCTGGAAATCGACTTCTTCAAAATAACGCAACTGGTTTAAACCGGCATAACTGTTTTTCAACTTGCTTGAAGAATACAAATCCCCTTCCACGATGGACAGCTGCCGCCGGATGACCTTGTCGCGAGTAATGGTATTGCCGGAAATACTAATACGGGCGATATGAACGAGTTCGCCTTTGGCGAGCTGGAAATCAACGTCGACCAACTGCTCTTTTTCGTGGGTGACGATCTTGGGATTCACGTCGGCATGGGCGTAACCTTCGTCATTGGCGGCCATCGTAATCATTTCGATATCTTTCAAAATCGCTTCACGATCGTAGTTGTTGCCGGTTTTGGTTTTTAACTGCGCGGATAAATCATTCCGGGGCTTTTCCAGATAATCTCCGGATATTTCGGCCTTGCCGATTTTGAATCGTTTGCCTTCCTTGACGATGATCTTGATATAAATGCCTTTGGCGTCGTACGTGATGACCGGTTCGCCGATCTGGGAGTTGATAAAACCGTTATTGAAATAAAAAGCGTTTAATTTTTGAATGTCCTGTTTGAGCTGCTGGGTTTGCAGAATGCCCGTGTCCATAATAAAGCCCAGCAAGGTGCGCTCTGTCGTGGTCATCATCTTGACCAGTTCTTTTGTGGAAAAAGCTTCATTCCCCTCAAATGTGATGGAACGGATATAGACCCGGTTATTTTCTTTAATGTCCAGAATCAGGACCATGTCTTTTTGGCCGTCTTTTTCCAGACGGTCGGTGATTTCTGCGTTGTAATAGCCTTTGGTGTCATAAAGCGCCTTGATTTTTTGAATGTCTTCTTTAACTTTTTCCTGATTGAGGCTTTGCCTTGTCTTAACGGTCATGGCGCCTAGAATGTCGTCTTTGTCCAGCGCCTTGTTGCCGATCAGCCGGATTTCCGATATCAGTCCCTTCTCCACAACGGTGAAGGTAACAACTTTGCCTTGCGGCTCTGCTGTAACGGAAGCGCTGACATCCACGAAGAATCCCATCTTGAAAATGGCTTTAATATCGGCGGTGATATCCTCTTCGTTCAGAGGGTTGCCGGCCTTGCTGCGAAGTTGCTGCTTGATGGCATCCACTCCAATTTTGTGGTTGCCCGCAATATCAATCCTCACGATCTTATCAAGCATCCCCGTAATGCCCAATATTTCCCTTTTCAGTTCAACCGCCAGCGCCTCGTGGCCAGCCGAACTTTTACCCTGGACGGACACGGCTGGCAAGATCGCCGCTAGGGCAATATCGATAATTTGCGCGTCAATATTCAGGGTGTCGCCGAACTGTGTGATGCTACCCGTGACCACATAGTCCACCCCCAGGGCCTTCCCGGCCGAGACGGCCTGGCTTTTATTAAAGACAATGTTGTTTTTGGCAAAGTTCCCCGCCGCCACAACTTCCATTTTCTTTTCCTGCTGGAATTCCTTGGACAGATGATTGTAAAAGGATTCTCGTAGCGCACCGCTTTCGGCGCTCGCGTGAACTTCAAAAGGCAGAATGCATATTTTCTTGAGATCCCCGGCTTGGGCTTCCGCAAGCAAGCAAAGAACAAAAAGAACCAGGGGTATGAATATCCGGAATACTTTCATATTAGAAATCATAAATCTTCCCATCGCGCAGGCCGATTCTGCCGGACATCCTATCTGCCAGCAGTTTGTTGTGCGTGACAACAATCAATGTTATTTTTTTTGTTGTATTTAAATTGACCAGGATGTCTTCTATCTTTTTTCCTGTTTCCGTGTCAAGGTTTCCTGTCGGTTCGTCCGCAAGCAGAATTTCCGGTTCCATCACCAGCGCGCGGGCGATGGCCACGCGCTGCTGCTCTCCGCCGGAGAGTTCCCCCGGTTTATGTTTCAGCCGATGTTCCAGCCCCACTTCATCCAATAATTGACTGGCTTGCCTAATAGCCTGCTGCTTGGACATGCCGCTGATCAGTGCCGGCATCATGGCGTTTTCCAGCGCGCTGAACTCCGGCAACAGGTTATTGAATTGGAAAACGAAGCCGATCGTCGAATTGCGGAAAGCAGCGATTTTCTTTTCGCTCCACTCAAAAACATTTTTACCGGCAATGGAAAGTGTGCCGGATGTTGGATGATCCAACGTGCCGAGAATGTGAATGAGCGTGCTTTTTCCAGCGCCGGAAACCCCAACGACGGCCAACGAATCCCCTTTTTTAATCTCCAGATTTAAATTCCGCAAGACCTCAATTTTGTTGCCGTCTTTTACGAAAGTTTTTGATAAATTTGTAAGGCTAATCATATTGTCTGTTGCGTCCGGTATATCATTCGTATCTCAAGGCTTCAGCCGGATCCAGTTTGGAAGCTCTCCGAGCAGGGTAAATGGTTGACAGGAAACAAATCAGCAGCGTGCCTATGACAATAACGACTACGTCACTATAATTCACTTTCGAAGGAAGTTCACTTAAGTAATACACATCTCCGGGCAGAATTTTGAAATTAAAAAGCTTTTCCACAAACAAAGAAATTTTTTGCAAATTTAGCGCGATGGTGAGACCGGCAATGCAGCCGAAAAATGTTCCGACCGCGCCGACGATCAGCCCCTGATAAATAAAGATCTTCATGATTGTGGTAGCGGTTGCCCCCATGGATTTTAAAATTGCGATATCCTTATTTTTTTCCATAACAATCATAATCAGGGCGCTGATGATATTGAAGGCGGCCACCAAAACAATTAAGCTCAGAATAATAAACATGACGCGTTTCTCCAGCTTCAAGGCTGAAAACAGGTTTTTATTCATCTGCATCCAATTTTGCGCGAAGAACGGGAATCCCAGCTTGCCTTGAATGTTGCGGGCGATCACATCCGCCTTGTAGATATCCTGGACGACGATATCCAGACCTGAAACTGTATCACCCATTTCTAAAAATTCCTGGCAGCTTTTAATTGAAAGAAAGGCCAGTTTGGAATCGTATTCATAGAATCCGGATTCGTATATGCCCACCACAATAAATTTTTTCATGCGGGGAACCATGCCCATCGGGGTGGCGATGCCGCCGGCAGGCGATATAATGGTAATGGAATCGTACAGAAAAAGTCCCATATTCCTCGCCATTTCCTTGCCGATCATGATCCCGCTCAGATTTTTATCTTCATCGGGCAGTTCCTTCAAAACGTCAGCGGGAATTTTATTGAGATGTTCAATGCTGCCTTCCCGCATTTTTCCCAGATTAATCACTTTGGGTGAGCTTTGGGTGTCCATGCCGCGTATAATAACGCCGGTGACGCCATTTTGGCTCCGCATCATGGCTTCCGTGTAAATAAAAGGCGTGGAAGCGACGACGCCCGGTGCTTTATCGATTTCTTCACGGATGGCCGGATAATTTTTCATCGGACCGGACATGCTGGTTGTCACTTCGATGTGTGAACGAATGCCCAGAATCTTGGTGCGCAGATCTTCTTCAAAGCCGTTCATGACGGCAAGCACAATGATCAGTGCGGCCACGCCCAGAAAAATGCCGAAAATCGATATAAAGGTAATGATCGAAACAAAAACCTGTTTGCGTTTCGCTCTCATATACCGTCTGCTGATAAAGAATTCGTAAGACATTAAAACATATCCTGCCGGTAAACAGTTCATTGATTTACAGCTTCATAAGCTTTGGTGTGTGTCTCATTCCTGTTTGGTTCTTAAAAGCGGGAACAATATAACGTCCCGGATGGACGCGGAATCGGTAAAGAGCATGATCAGCCGGTCGATGCCGATTCCTTCTCCGGCGGTCGGCGGCATGCCATACTCCAGTGTATGGATATAGTCTTCATCCATTTCGTGAGCTTCGTCATCGCCCGCTTCCCGCTCCTTGAGCTGCTGGACAAATCGATCGCGCTGATCGGCCGGATCATTTAACTCGGAAAAGGCGTTGGCGATTTCCCGTCCGTAAATATAAAGTTCAAAACGATCAACAAGTTCCGGATCTGCGTTGGACCGACGGGACAGTGGAGAGACCGCGACGGGATATTGCGTGACAAATGTCGGTTGGGTAAGCTTTTTTTCGACCACTTCATCGAAAATGGCCATGAGAATCTTTCCCAGCGGGTCGGTTTCCTTGACATCGCAACCGACTTTGCGGGCGAAAGCAATGGCTCTCACGGAATCGGTCAGATCGGCAGGCTCCATGCCAGCTATCTGCGAAAGCGCATCTTTAACAGAGAGTCGACGCCAGGGCGGTGTCAGGTCAATTTCCGTCCCCTGATAAGTAAACTTAAGCCCGTCGAAAATATCTTTGGCAATGAAAGCGAATAATTTTTCCGTAAAGGACATCAAATCCTCGTAAGTCGTGTAGCTTAAATAAAACTCCATCATGGTGAATTCCGGATTATGAAAGGTAGAAATGCCTTCGTTACGGAAATTGCGGTTGATTTCATAAACTCTTTCCAGTCCGCCGGTGACCAAGCGTTTTAAATAAAGCTCGGGGGCAATCCGCAGATAGAGATCCTGATCCAGGGCGTTGTGATGTGTTTTGAAAGGTCGGGCAACGGCGCCGCCGGCTCGCGGCTGCATCATGGGCGTTTCCACTTCCAGAAAATCATGCATGTCCATAAATTGCCGCATCAGTTTGATAATCAGGCTGCGCCGGTAAAAAATTTCCTTGACCGCCGGGTTGGAGATTAAATCTAGATGCCGCTGCCGGTAGCGGGTTTCAATATCCGTCAGGCCATGCCATTTTTCCGGCAGGGGATGAATCGATTTGGCCATTAAGCGCAGGGATTCAACCTCAAGGGTCAATTCATTGGTTTTGGTCCGGAAGAGTTTTCCGGAAACATAAATTACATCACCTATATCAAGCTTTTTAAAGATGAAAAAATCCTGCTCGCTCAAGATGTTTTTAGCAACATAGCATTGCATCTGGCCTTTGCGGTCCTGAATCTTAACGAAAGCCGCTTTACCGAAACTGCGGATAGCCATCAGTCGTCCGGCGAGCGAAAATTTCTGTGTCAATTGTGCCAGAGCCTCGGTGTCGGCATTGCCGAACCGGGCCATGATTTCGGCAGTTGTATTTTGAGGCTTTGCGTCATTGGGATATAAATCTACACCCGCTGCTTTCAAGGCCGCGATTTTTTCAAGGCGAACCTTTAAAAGATCATTGTCTTCCATAATTTCTCCGCTTTTTATAAAGTCTGTCTGACTATATTTTTTTTGACGATTAGTCAAGCATGATTGTGGCCCGGGCATGGGGCGGACCCAGCGTCAAATGAGCAAAAAATGTGTTTGCCTCCGGGGCGGTTGTTATGTATGATGATACCACTTTATTCACAGGGGGAAGAAAAATGGTCAACAAAGCAATATTGATCGGCAGGCTGGGCAAGGACCCGGAAGTTCGATATACACCGGATGGCACAATGGTGACCACTTTCAGAATGGCTACCGATGAGCAGTGGAAAGACAAAAACGGTGAGAAGGTTCAAAGAACCGAGTGGCACCAGATTGTCACCTACAGAAAGCTGGCTGAAATCTGCGGCAACTATCTGGTGAAGGGAAAGCTGGTTTTTATCGAAGGACGCATTCAAACCCGCAACTGGGAAGACAAAGAAGGCGTTAAGCGTTACACGACGGAGATCGTGGCCAATGACATGAAGATGCTGGATTCCAAAGGACAGACTAAAGCGGGAGATGATGCCACCCCGGATGCGGCCTACGCAACGAACGGCGGCACACCGATGGAAGATGTGCCCTTTTAACGTTCAACCATTTGTCGATCATCTTTAGCAGGGAGACAGGGGGCTATTTGTCCCCCTCTTTTTTCACTGGCGTGCCTGTTGTGTCATTGTTGTCGGAGACGGATTTCTTGAAATTCTTAATCCCTTTGCCCAGGGCTGAGCCGATTTCCGGAAGCTTTCCGACGCCGAAAATAATCAGAATAATGACCAATATAATCAGTAACTCCGGTATGCCTATTCCAAACATAATATTACCTCTTTCGTTTTTTGTTTTATGGTAAGCGCAAGTGGATAACCTGCCCTGACTTGCCTAAATTTTCTATGTTTTTTCCATCAAACTGGACCCGGACTCCGCCGGCATTGCCGATGTCCATATTAAAACGCGCCGCTTTATAAGAAATTTTTTCTCCGGGTTTAAGTAAAACCTGAAAGGATTCTTTGTCATCGGCTTGAATCCTGATCCAGGTTTCTTCAGTGGCTCGAACAACCAGGGCAGACGGTTCTTCATCATCAATGAACGCCTCGATTTTGGCCTCGTTATTTTTGGGCGTCGCGGCAGACGCTGCGTCGATCGGGGTTTGCGCTTCGAATGTTTTCTGTGCCGGCGGTTTTTGTTCGTTGCTTGCTTGATTTACCGCTATTAAATTCTCCGGCTTTGGCAGATTGATGGCGATGGGAAGATTATCCGGCTGCGCTGTGTTTTGTTCTTGGGTTCCTGCGATCACGGCCTCTTTGGAGGCCTCGGTTTTTAGCGGTACGCCCGGCGACGGCTTGTTATAGGTGCTCACAAAAAAGGATACGGCAGTAATGACAACAATAATACAAAGGATCCATAGGAACGCTTTACGCCGCCTCAGTGTTTCGGCTAGAGGCGCCTGGGATAGTTGTTCTGTTGTCTTGGTTTTTTCTTTTATCCGCAGGGTTTGCAGGTAATTTTCGTAACGCAGTAAGACCGGCTTGCTGTCCACGCCTAAAGCGTCTGCGTATGTTTTGATGAAGTTTCGACCATATATCGGCACGGGCAGTAAATGAAAATCGCCGTTTTCAATGGCCTCCAGATTGACCACACTGATCCGTGTGCGCTCAAATAACTCCTTCAGGGTCAACCCCGTATTTTCCCGCGCCGTTTTTAAATCAATTAAGGTGGAATCAGCGTCGTGCTCTGTCGTCATTAACCTATCACAAATAAACGTTTTTTGTTTTGTTTAGCACTATTTCTTTTACAGCGCAACTTTTAAGATTACTCTTACTTTTTCGCATACTTTATGGTTTAAGTCCTTGTGATAACCATCTTAATAAGGAGTTTATGCTCATGACAGAGATCATGGACTTTGCCAAAAATCTGGCGCGACGGGCAGGAAGGTTGCTTGCCGAAAAGGTCACCAGGAACAATCAAATTTATTATAAAGGAGCCATCGATCTGGTGACGGAAGCGGATAAAATGTCAGAGGAACTGATTCTTGCGGAAATCAGCCGCCAGTATCCCGATCATGGGATTTTATCCGAGGAATCGGCCGTGAAGAATGAACAGGCAACTCTACGCTGGATTATTGATCCTCTGGATGGGACAACCAATTATGCACATGGATTTCCTTTTTTTTGCGTTTCCATTGCGCTGGAAAAAGAAAGAGCTGTCGAGTTGGGTGTCATTTACGATCCGACCAGAGAAGACCTGTTTTTTGCCGAGCGGTCGGGCGGCGCCTATCTCAATGGAAAGAAACTGCATGTTTCTTCCGTAAGTGATCTGTCCCGTAGTCTTTTGGCGACAGGTTTCCCCTATGATATTCGGGTAAGTCCGGATAACAATCTGAATTATTTCAATTCAATGGCAACTAAAGCGCAGGCCATTCGGCGAGCCGGGGCCGCAGCATTGGATCTGGCTTACCTTGCCGCCGGACGGTTTGACGGATTCTGGGAACTGAAGCTCAAACCTTGGGATACGGCTGCCGGTTGTCTGATGGTGACAGAAGCAGGCGGCGTCATTTCTGATCTGGCAGGGGGAAAATGGCATCTGGATTCGCCCGAGTCTTCTGGCCAATAATGGCTTGATTCAATGAGCAAATGATGGAAGTTTTTCGTCAGGCCTGACGCACCTGTAGGGCCAAAGATGATTAGCCTTACGCTAAGAATTTTATAATGACTTTGCGCGTGCGGGGGCCGTCGAATTCGCAGAAGAAGATCGATTGCCAGGTTCCTAAAACCAGGCTGCCGTTTTCGATGATGACCATTTCGGATGCGCCGACCAGCGATGATTTAACGTGCGCGGCGGAATTTCCTTCCGCGTGCCGGTAATTCGCGGATAAGGGAATGGCGCGATCCAGAGCCGCCAGAATATCGCGAGGCACATCCGGGTCGGCGTTTTCATTGATCGTCACCGCGGCGGTTGTGTGGGGCGTGTAAACCAGGCCAATGCCTGAATTGATTTTTTCCTCTCTCGCTGCTTTTTGGACAGCTGCCGTGATGTCAATCATTTCGAAGCGGGAATGGGTTTGTACGGTAATTTCTTTCATGGCGTAATCGTTGCTTATTCAACGGTGGTTTTAACGGCCGTATATATATCGCTGATGATCTCACGGGAGATAACTTGCATGGCCTGGCTTGCGGCTTGGCAGTATCCCCGGGGCGACTGATCTTGCAAGGGTTCTTCCCGAACGTATTTCTTCTGCAACATCATGCTTTTGCCGGTTTCTTTTTCCCGGGTATCCTGCAAGGAGATGGAGATACTGATGAGGGCTGTTTTATTGCTTTTATCGATCCGCAAATAAAATTCTTCAATACCGCCCGAAACGACAAATCGACCTTCCTCCGTTTCATAACGGGAAAAGACGGCGCGAAAAAGGCCGCTCGCTCTCATGTTGCCAAGGAGGCTGTCGCCGACCATATCGGCCGGATTGACCGCCCAACGGGAGTAATTAAAGGAATCAAGGCTGTAAGCGTCGTTACGGAAAATCATGTTAGTTGAATTATAGGCGGCGGCAATGGAAAATCGGTTAAACTTGACGGATGTCGCAAGTTTTTTTGGGTTGTCCCAGGACGGCGCCTGGTAATTCAACAGATAACTTTCCACGTTGTATGGTGGCTTAGCGCTTGTGACGCATCCGGCAATTGTAAAGAAGGATGAAACAAACAGAACAAAACAAACGCTTTGCCATCGTTTCCGAAAGTATAGTGGCTTTGATAAAAAATTTTCCATTGCTTGATTCCTTTCGTTATTCCATGGGTTTTCGCGGCGGGAAAGGCTTTGTAAAAATCAGATTCGACGGATCTCTGTTCAAACTGTCGGAAAGCTTTTGCAGATTTTCCGATGTCATCCGCAAGTTCTGCGACGTATCTTGCAGATCGCTGGTGATTGATTTTGTTTGTTTATCGATGTCTCCGAGGATGGCATCCGCTCGGTCTGCTTTTTCGCGCAGTTTCAAAGCATCGATTTCATTTTTCGCCTGCCCGATCAGTTTGCGGGCATCCGATAAAATACCCAGGGCTTCATTGATGGCCTGATCCACCTTTCCTTCGGCAATCGTCTTGTTGATTTTTATAATGGTTTCGTCAAGATTGGCGGAAGTAGATTCGAGATGGGCCATGATATTGTTGATTCGCTTACCTTTCACAAAGTTTTCAATAGCCTGGGTGGTATTTTTCAGGTTAGTGGAAATGCCCTTGAAATCAATATCTTTGATGTTTTGCATAATGACGCTTGTATCCGACAGAAAGCGGCTGATTTCTGACCGCCGGGATGGAATAACCGGATAGTCTGATTTAAAAGAAAGTTTTGGTGAATTGGACAATTCGTCGTCCTGGATCCGGTCGAGCTCAATGAAGACGATTCCGGTAATTCCCGCCGTTTTCAGCGAAGCGATGGTGTGGTGTTGCAAATCGCCTTCCAGGTCGATTTTCATGATCACTTCAACCAGACGGTAGTCCGGTGCGACGTCAATGCTCTGAACCTTGCCGATTTCCACTCCCCGGTATTTGATGGCTGAGTCCACTTGTAATCCCTGGACGGATTCATCGAAGTATGCCGCGTAGAAAGATCCCTTCATCAGGATTCTGGACGCACCGACCCAGATGATGGTGGCTGCCAGAATCAGCAGGCCGATAATAACAAAAAGACCGATTAAGAATTTTGAGCTTTTAGTTGACATAAAACCTCTGTTCGGCGGGTGCTGAAGGCAACTGTCGTAAAAAGAAACTTTTCACCCGCGGTTCTGTTGCCTGTTCTTTTAATTCCAGGGGTTTCCCTTCGGCAATGATACCTTTTGCCTCTTTATCCAACATTAACACTCGATGAGCTATTTTGTAAATAGATTCCAACTCGTGGGTCACAATAACCATTGTTGTGCCCAAAGCTTCATTGGTTTTGATGATCAAATTGTCGAGTTCCACCGCGGTGACCGGATCCAGACCGGCGGATAATTCGTCAAAGAAAAGCACACGGGGGTCGAGCGCCATGGCCCGGGCGATGCCGGCCCTTTTTCTCATGCCGCCGGACAACTCCGACGGACGATGATTTTCGTAGCCCGCCAAATTAACCATGCCTAATTTCATTTTAATGATCCGGTTTATAGCTTCGGAATCGAGGTCGGTGTACTCCGAAAGCGGCAGCGCAATATTTTCTTTGATCGTCATTGAACTGAACAGGGCGCCGGACTGAAAAAGCACGCCGATATTCTGCCGGTATAGATTGAGATCTTTTTCCGCGGCGTGGGTAATATCGGTTCCCTGATATAAAACCTGACCGGCGGAGGGTTTTTGCAGTCCGATCATGATCCTCAGCAACGTCGATTTGCCGCACCCCGATTCACCGACAATCACCAGAACTTCTCCTTTATATACATCAAAGCTGACGTCCTCAAAAACAACATTGTCTCCGAAGCGGGCGGACAGGTTTTTCACCACGATGATGGGTTTATTTTCCGACGGTTCCAAAACCTAAACTCCTTAATAGCTTTTAATGTAATATAACATAACGGCAAAAATGGAATCGACCACCACGATCAGAAAGATCGCCGTGACAACGGCGGAGGTCGTAAATTTCCCGACATCCTGAGCGCCGGCACGCACCTGGAATCCCCGCTGGCAACCGATGGCGGAAATCAGTCCGGCAAATACGGCGGCCTTGATCAAACTTGTGACCACATCGAACACATGGATCGTTTTTATCGATTGGGTGATGTAGGTTTTTGCCGTCAGGTCCAGACTGGTAACACCGATGAGCAAGCCGCCAAAAATGCCGAACAAATCGGCGTAAATGGTCAGGACCGGCACAACAATGATGGTGGCCAGAACCTTCGGGACAGCCAGAAAGCGAATCGGATCAAAGCCCATCGTATGCAAGCGCATCCACCTCTTCGTTGACAACCATCGTGCCGATCTCCGCGGCAAATGCGGAACCGGAACGTCCTGCGACCAAAATGGCCGTCATAATCGGCCCCAGTTCTTTGATCATGCCGAAGCTGACCAGCGCGGGAACGTAAATATTTGCGCCGAGTTGTTTCAGCTGCAAAAAAGACATGAAGGCAATGATCAATCCGATCAGAAGGCCGATCAGGGCGACAATGGGCAGGCCATCCACACCTGCCCGCTGGACGTAAAAAAGAACGTCCTTTCCCCGGAGGCTCTTGGGATGCCTCAAGGTGTATAAAAGAGCAACCAGCAGCTCGCCGATAAACGTGACGGAATGAACAAAATCGCGGGCGATATCCAGCGAGGCTTGTCCCACCTGACGGATAAAGCCATCGTCGGATATTTCAGATTTAAAAGATGGATGGGTCAGTGCATCCTCATGAATGACGCTGAAAATTCCCTTGGATTCATCATTCAAATTTACCAGCCGGCACGGGATTTTTTGGGTGGCGGATTCCTTTTCAATTTGAACAAAGGCCAGAGCCGCCGCACTGTCCAAATAGCAGACTTGAGAAAAGTCAATGGTGACGGACTGTGCCTTTTGACTGGAGATCTCCCGTTTGATGTCGCCTGTGAAGACCGTTAGATTTTTCAGCCCGAACTCGCCTGTAAGATAAATGAAAAGATTCAAATCTCTCCATTTAGAAGCAATCTTGTAGGCAGTTTGACAATCTTGTTGTGGATGTGTCGTCATTGCAATGTCTTTTTCTGCTGACTGAAAAGATTCATTAAGGGGAAATCTTAAATTTTGTAAATCATTAAAGCCTGTTACCGAATACTTGTCAATGAAATTTGAAGACCATAAAATTTGAAGCTCTCTGTGGCTTGCCGTGGAGAGCTTCGATGCTTAGGAAACAATATTATTTAGTATTCGTTCACTTATCCCGCAGCTTGCTGCGGGGTAAGTGCTTGTTATCAAATTCAGTGTTTTTCATATTTCGTTCAAACCGGTTGAACATTTCATTGAAGAGAAGGCGTAGAAAGATCTTTTTTCAGCTGTGGCATTCAGCGAGACAATCATTAAATAATCATAAATATCAATTATTTGATGTTATATTTCTTGCGCCGTTAAAATCTGGCACGCAAATTTCATTAGTATAAAGGCAAATAAACAAACTACCCTAAGGAGGGAACAGATCATGAAAAAGACATTAGGAACCATCGTAGCGGCGGCGGCAGTAGTTCTTTTAACGGCAACCTTTGGTTTTGCGGAGTATGCAGCAGCGGGAGCAACGAATTTCCCGTATTTTCAACTGGGATGCCTGATTGTGGGCGGACTGATTTTAGTCAGCCTGAAACGGAAGTATAACAAGATGTACACGGCGGAAGTTGTTGGCGCCTTCGCTCTTTACACCATTTTGATGGCGCTGTTTACCAACCCTGTTATTGATGCAGTGAAGAACATTGTAACCTGATTAGAAAGTTGTAAAGAAGACCAGAGAAAGAAACTAAGAAAGGAGGATAGGATCATGATTGCAACACAAAAGATAAACCACAAACAGTATCAGGGCTTCACCGGCGTGTTGATGTTATCGGCCTGGGGTATGGCGATGGTGATTGCATCTTTCCTGTTCCTCTACATCGGTCACCTCCTGGATGAAATGCTGGGAACTGCACCGAACTTCATGCTGGGCTTGTTCATGCTGGCAATCTTCATCTGTGTCATGAGACTCTATCAGGAAGCGAAGCAAAGAATGAAGGAGTTATAGCCGCTACAACAAACATGATCTGTAAAGATAGCCCCCTCAGGTCCAACAGACTGAGGGGGTTTTTTGTGGTTTGAACGAATTGGTGATTATTTCGTGCTGTTTTCGTATTCTGCTGAAGCAAGTTTGATGCATACCGCAAGCATTTCGATGGCTTTTTCCAGCTCCACCACCGGCGGCCTGGTCGGTGAAATCCGGATATTCGCATCCTGCGGGTCCTTGCCGAAAGGAAATGTCGCACCGGCGGGCGTGATGGCCACGCCTGCTTCTTTAGTCAGTGCCACGACACGTTTGGCGATGGGTTTGGCCGTATCCAGGCTCACAAAATAGCCGCCATCCGGCTTGCTCCAGGTTGCCAGTCCCGCAGCGCCAAGTTGCTTCGACAGCACCTTTTGGACAATGTCGAATTTGGGTTTCAGGAGTTTGGCGTGTTCTTTCATAAGTCCGCTTACTCCGCCCGGGTAAGTATTTAAGAACTTTACATGACGTAACTGTTCCGCCTTGTTGGGGCCGATAAACATCGTCCCGAAGAATTTTGTAATATACGCAAGGTTCGCCGTGCTGGTTGCCATGAATCCCAGGCCCGCGCCGGAGAAGGTTATTTTTGATGTTGAACTGAAGAGATACACCCGGTTGGTATTTCCAGCTTCCTCACAGGCGCGCAAAAGATTTTTCGGTACTCTGGGATTTTCGACCAGATGGTGGACGACATAAGCATCGTCGGCAAAAATAGTAAAGTCCGGCGCGGCCGTTTTCATTTTAGCCAGTCGCAGGACTGTTTCGTCGGAAACCGTATCTCCCGTGGGATTGGAATAAGTGGGGACAAAAAGGATGCCCTTCACGGCTGGATCCGCCGCGGCAACTTTCTCGACTTCTGCCATATCGGGTCCGTCCTTCGTCATTTTAACCTGGATCATTTCGAAGCCCATTTCGGCAAGCAGCAGGAAATGACGGTCATAGCCCGGCACGGTGACAATCATCTTGGGCTTATCGATTTTACTCCAGGGCGCGGGGCTTCCCACCAGGCCGCGCAGCAGCGCCCACATCAGGACCTTGGAGAGGATGAGCAGGCTGGCATTATTGCCGACCAATGTTTCTTCCGGCTTTGCGCCTAAGATACCGCAAAATAATTCGCGCGCCTCCGGCAGACCCAAAACGCCGCCGGGGTAATTACGGATATCGAAACCGCTTTTGGTCATGATGTCTTCTTCCGTCACGATGCTGAGCAGGGCATTCGACAAATTGAAATTATCATCGCCGGGTTGGCCGCGTTCGATATTCAATTTTAAATCCAGCCCTTTGAGGGATTCGTAGTGTAACTGTAAGTCCTTCAGGCTTTCCATACGATAGTAAAACCTCCCATGAAGTATTTATTATTCAATGCGTTTGCTTATGAGCATGATTATGAATTTTTGTCAATTAATCAACTGATCAGGGCGAACGGAAATAGGCGGTGGGTTCAGCACTTCTGACTACTTACAGCCGCCGCGTTGCAACCAGATCGGCGAAATGTTCAAAGGATCGGTTATATGTATTTTCCGCGTCCTTCGGGAAAAAGCATCCTGGCAGCTGCCTCTTGGGCAGATGATACGCGATACAATCGCAGCAGATTCCCTTGCGAATACATGGTTCGTAAGAGCAGTTGCATTTTTTTAGATTGTTTTCTTTTTTGCATTCCATGGATCCACCTGGAAAGAATGTAGTTCAAAATAGATATCTGCAACAAAATCAGCCGGAGCGTAGCGATCAGCTGGATTGCCCTTGTTGGGCTTTATTTTTTGGGATAGTACTTCACCTTGCTCACATTTTTAAAATCTGAATCCTGAGTCCATATCATGGCTTTGAATTCTTGCGCTGTTGCAAGGATGATGCTGTCCGCCATTGGAAGTTGATGCTCCAGGCTCAGCCTTGAAGCCGCTATTGCCAACGATGCACTCAGATCTATAACTCTACCTTTTTGCATAGCAACAACCGCCTGCAATGCTTCATTCTCACTGGACTCCCGCAGAATGACCTTGAAAACTTCGTATATCGTTACCGTTGGAACAATAAGCAAAGCCGAATCACTTAGTGGCACCAGAAAATGCTTGGCATTAGGCTCATCGGCAAAGTATGCAAGCCAGCCGGAAGAATCTACGATATTCATACCCTATCTTCCTCTCGTTTGAATTCGGTGTTGATGCCCTTGAGGAAACCACGGAGTTCTTTGATGTCGCGTTCCGGTATAAGTTCAATCCGTCCGGCATATTCAACAATTTGCATTTTTTGGCCCGGATGAAGCTTCAATGCTTCCCTGACGGTTTTAGGTATAACGACTTGATATTTTGGTGATACGGTTACTGATTGCATGCCAAAACCTCCATCGATCTATTTTGTGCTACGATATCATGATCGATATGGTTTTGTCAATGACATTGAGGACCAACAAAAAAATCAGTCGGAGCGTAGCGATCGGCTTATTTGCCTTAAACCTTTTGCCTTTAGCCTTGATTCTTTAGTATCATCAGTGCATCCACCACGACGGGCTTTGATCCGGAAATAATAACGGGATTGAGATCAATTTCTGAGACTTCCGGAATATCCAAACCGATGCGGCCGACGTTGATCAGCATATCAGTCAGACACTTTTCATCTGCTGCCTCCATGCCCCGGACGGCATCCAGGATTTTGTGTCCCTTTATATCCCGCATCATCTCCTGGGCGTCACGTATTTCCAAAGGGGCGCGGCGGAAGGAAACATCGCGAAGGATTTCCGTAAAAATGCCGCCTAGGCCGAACATAACGCAGGGGCCAAATTGCGGATCTCGCGTCAGTCCCACGACCAGTTCACGCCGGCCCTTAATCATCTCTTGGATTAAAACGGCTCCGTCAAAACCTTTCATTCCAGCCATGATCTCTCCGTAAGCTTTTTTTGCTTCTCTGGCGGAGCGGATGTCCACATGGATCAATCCTTTTTCCGTCTTATGGGCGATATCCGCTGAGCAGCCTTTCATGACCAGCGGGAAGCCGATTTTTTGTATGCCTTTTTCCAGATGATCTTTATCTTTGATCAGAATTTCCTTCGTCACTGGGATGCCGTAAGCGGCAAGAACTTGCTTGGACTCATATTCCGAAAGCGTTTGCCGTCCTTTACGCAAGGCGCTGCCGATAATTTTAATTGCTTTATCATTTTTCATGTTTTTTCTTTTCTCCTTTCCTTCTGATGATATAGTTGTACGTTAACTCATGGTCCTTCCGCCGTTAACATCCAGCGTATGTCCGGTGATGTATGAGGCGGCGTCCGATGCTAAAAACAAAACGGGGCCGATGAACTCTTCCGGCATGCCGGGACGCGGCAACGGGTAACGTGAGGACAGTTTCTTTTTCATTTCCGGTCCCAGAAAATCGAACATGGGCGTGTCCACCATGCCGGGCGCGATGACATTGACACGAATACCCAGATGACCTGTTTCCCGCGCCAGAGAACGTGAAAAAGATTCTATGCCGGCTTTGGTTGCCGCATAATGGGACTGATATTTACCTCCCTCCCCCGCCACGACCGATGAAAAACTAATAATGGATCCTTTCCTGCGTTCGATCATATGAGGCAGGACGTGGGAGGTGCATAGGAACACAGACGTAAGATTCACATCGAGGCTCCTTTGCCATTCTTCCAGGCTTAACTCTGTGATCGGAACCAGCCGTCCGAAGGCGGCAATATTGACAAGTATTTCCGGCGGGCCCCATTTTTCGATACAGGCCGACACCACCCGCTTCACCTGATCCTGATGACTGAGATCAGCCTCTATCCCGAGTCCTCCATATTCATTCGCCAGTTCTTTGATGGCAGGATTCAAATCCGTAGCCAGTACTTTTGCGCCGCTATCCGCAAACGACCTAGCGACTTGACTGCCAATGCCGCCTACCGCTCCAGTTACAAGGACAACTTTTTCTTTAAAATCAAAATTATAATTCATTGCCGACTCCCGGTTATATCCATAAAAGCGCGCATCCGTTTTCCGCTACTGCATGTATAAACCGCCATTAATGTGCAACGTCTGGCCGGTGATGTATGCCGCGGCATCCGAGGCGAGAAACAGTACCGGCTTTACAATATCCATAGGAATGCCCAGGCGCGGCAGAGGCAAGCGGGACGACAGGGCGTCTTTCTGTGCCTGGGGCATCAGGGCCAGCATGTCGGTGTCCACCATACCCGGCGCCACCACGTTAACGCGAATACCTTTTGGACCGACTTCCATCGCCAGAGATCTGGAAAATGCCTCGATTCCGCCTTTTGCTGCGGCATAATGCGCCGTTGTCTTTCCTCCCATTGCGGCATTGCTCGAGGAAAAACTGATGATGGCTCCTTTTTTTTTCTCCAGCATGTGGGGTAGCACTGCAGCGGCGCAAAGAAAAACAGACGTCAGATTAACTTTTAACGTATGCTGCCAGTGATTAAGCGACATTTCTCTAACAGGACAGGGCGTGGATATGGCGGCGACATTCACCAGCACATCAGGCGGCCCGAACTTCTCCAGGCAGGCATCAACCATTTTTTTGACCTGATCCGCGTCGGACACGTCGGCGCAGACGCCGAATCCGCCATACTGAGATGCTTTTTCATTGATAGACGGATCGATATCCGAGGCCGTAACCCAAGCGCCGCAACCGGCAAAACCCTCCGCCACTTTGAAGCCTATGCCTCTCGCGGCGCCGGTCACCAGAACAACTTTCCCTTGTAAATCATCGATCAGGTTCATAAGCTTTCCCACAGGAGGATGATATCTTTCTTTCAGTATAGTAGGCATTGACATGCGCGATTGCCCGGATGGCATCATGAAGTTTGTCATAGACCGGAATGCCCCGATCGAGAAATTCCTGCCGCGCTCTGGCAATGACTTCGACAACGTCCAGATCCGCTAATCCATTCTTCGGATTGTGCAGCACTATCGTAACGGGTTTTCCCGTGATATCGACGACTTCACGAAAGGCTTCCGCCAGTTGGCGGTATGGCGCCACGTCGCTTATCAGCATCTTCATGGCCTGGGCGTATGGTTTGTAATGATAAAGAAGTGAAACAAAAATCTGCAGCTCGATTCGCTCGTCTTCCGCCGCACGCAGCAGAATTTCTTTGAGCGCGTGCGGGGGGACGGTCGGGTTGGCAACGTCAATGGGATTGATCGCGCTGGAACCGGGCCTGGGCAGAAATTCTTCGATCTGTTGCTGAAGTGTGATGGGAAGCGGCGGGATTTCGATGCCATAATTTTCCGCGGTATCGCAGGCGGCCACACCTAGAGCTCCGCCGCCGCCTATAACCGAGATCGCGTTAAATGATTTTTGCGGCAGAAGGGAAAAAGCCAGGCTGGTTTGCGCCATTTCCTCCGGATTATTAACCTGAATGGCATTGACCTGGTTCAAAACGGACTGCCAGATCACGCGGCTGCCGCCCATGGATGCCGTATGACTGGCGACGGTTCTCTGGCCGGCAAATGATAGACCGCCTTTTAAGACAATGACAGGTTTTTTACGCGCGGCGGCTTTGATTTCCCGAAAAAATGCGTCGCCATTCTCAATGCCTTCAATATACATGGTGATCACACGTGTTTCTTCATCATTGGCCAGATAGTTGATGAGCTCCGCTTCGCGCAGGTCTGCACCGTTGCCGAAACTGATCACCTTGCTGAACAAGATGCCCATCCATTTTCCCGTGTGCGCGAAATCAATGGCAATGCCTCCGCTCTGGGAGATGAAAGCGACAGGACCGCTCTTGCGGGAAAGATCGGGTCCCGGAAGTAGTGTCAATCCGCTGGCTCGGGCAATAAATACCGAAACAGTTGGGTCCGATAACGCGAATCCCTTTTGCGGCTATATTTTTAATTTGCCGTTCCAGTTCTTTTCCTTCCTCTGTTCCCAGTTCACAAAAGCCGGAAGAGAGAATCTCCGCACCGGCCACGCCGATTTGGCGGCAGGCTTCCAGGGCGTCCGGGACATACCGTGCGTTCACCGCGATGACGGCAAAGTCAACCTGCTCCGGGATATCCTCCACCCGCTTGTAGATTTCCAGTCCGGCAATTTTGCCGCCCTTGGGATTGACGGGGAATATTTTTCCTTCAAAGCCCATTGCCGTGATAGCCCTGAACATTCCGGCGCCGAAACCGAGGCCGTTTGCATCCGAGGAAACGCCGATAATCGCGATAGTCTCGGGATGAAAAATTCTTTCATAGTCCGTGGGTTGATAACGGCCCTTTTTGCGGCTGCCGTTTTTTTTTGTACTGCCTGACATTATTGACCTCCCGGCAATTTTACCTTGCATACTAAACAATGAACCGAATATTTATTTTCGAAGATCTTTCAGCATCCGGATGAAAAGCAGTCTTTCTTCTGCGTTGAACCTGGAAAGGACTTCGTGGTTGACTTCCTCGGTTTCTTTCAGAAATTTGTCCCGGTATTGGCGGGACTTGTTGGATAATCGGATGTTCAGGGCACGCCGATCTTCTTTTACGTCCTTAATGATCCAACCACTTTCCGCCATACGGTCCAAAACACCGGATAAGGTGGCACTGTCCAGCGCCAGACGCTTTCCCAGTTCTCCGGCGGAAAGGCCTTCTTCCTCATACAAGGCGTGCAGAACCAGAGCCTGCATGGGTGTCAGGCCATAAGGCTGCAGGCGGCCTTTATAAGTCCCGTAAACTTTCTGGTTAGCTTTGCTGAGGGTAAACAGGATGACGTCCTGAAAGCTGATCATGGAAACACCGTCCAAATTATTTAGTATGCAAAATAAATGATTGCGAAGTTCAAGTCAAGGAAATTCGAGGCAGAAAAGAAGGAATTAACTGTGAAGGCTAATTCCTTGATTTAAAGAGAATGCGATCCTGCCCTGGTGGAATGAGTTCAGAATATCTGTTCGCACAGCATATGGATTGTTTAAAAACGAAATGTTGTGCGATCATCCGGATATCTTCTGGAGTCAAGATGTTAGACATTTGAAATAACATAGAATTTTACATAGCATTGCATGGCATTTATTATGCATATTATCAATTACGCGTTACTCCCTGGAGCCATTCACGGAAGATGATAGGGCGGAAAAATCATTGATAATGACTGGATCTTTTCAATGGGAGATGGGCGTCCGGAGCGGCGATATTCCAAATTCGGATTTCGAAACCCTCCGGATAGATCTGACCTTTCCTAAAGGATGTTCCTCGAAAGTGGAAATATTGAATTGCTTCAGCAGGAATGGTCATGTTTACCAGTACGCAACAAAGCGATTTTAATTTAATTTCAATTTAAGGAGAGCGATCATGACAAAAAAGTACGATGTGGTAGTAGTTGGATCCGGCATTGCCGGTTTGGGAACAGCAGCCATCCTCGCCAGGGATTTCCAGCAGAAAGTGCTGGTACTGGAGAGAAACCCCTTTATCGGCGGACGACTGGCATCATTCGTCGGCAAGGGAGACAAGGTATACATCGACGGTCGTGGAACTCGATGCCAATGGCTTCAGACGCGCTCTGGCACTGATCGGAGCCTGGATACCCAAATGCACACCGGATCTGGAGACATGTTTCAAAGACGGGCTGTTTGACGGATATACCATCGACACCGGCCACGGTTTGTTCTGGGGCAATAAAGGTAAGATCCGCATGTTGATGAACTATCTGGAAAAACCTGTGGATATGCCCTGTAATGTCGGCTTTGCCTTTGTCGACTACAAAAAAGGCAACAAGGCTTATCAGGTAGGCCAAAAACGAACCCTATAAGTGGATGAGCGAGCAAGGCTTCCGGTCAACCATGATAGCACTGCGGGACATGGCCATGATGACTCTGGAAGATATAGCGCAAACCGCGCATATGTCTTTTGAACAATGGCTTTTGGCAAGAAATGTTCATAAGGAGGCATACGACTATATCAAAGTTCTGGCGGCCTCCCAAACAGGTCAGGCTGATCTCCGTCTGACTCCGGCACCCGACGTCCTCGGACACATGGCTGCCGCAGGCCCCATAAAAATGAACCTGGTTGAAGGCTCCTGCGCAACGGTCGCCAATCCCGGCACCATATCTTTTGCTTTATTAATGGAAAAGGTCATTAAAGATAACGGCGGCGAAGTCCTCCGGAACTCACCCGTTGTCGAAGTTATAATTGATAACGGCTGTAGTCAAGGGCGTCACTTACCAGACCGCTAAAGGCATCGAGACGGTATCAGCGGATAGAGTTATCTGCAACATTCCTTCCAAGCAGATGCTGAATGTAATTCATCCCCGTTATTTCTCTCATGATGTTGTCGACACTGTTCAGAACAAATTCTGGGGCGCCGGCATGATTACCGGTTACGGCAACATGAAATCCGACGTCTGGAAAGAAAAAGGAATCGAAGAGAGAAGCTTCATATACATGCCGGATGTTATCGGAGCCGAAGAAGGATACAGCGGATGTATCGACATGGTATTGTGGAATCTGGCCAATTGCGCAGAAGGAAGCAACTCCAGTCCCGAACTGACTTCCGAAACCGGCTCAGCTCCTAAAGGCAAACACGGATGGATTTTCTCAACGGCTATGACCCATGAGGAAATGAGAACTCCGCAAAAGGTTCAAAGAGTTGTCGAATGGAATGAAAACTGGTGGAAGAGAACTTTCGGAGCCAAGAAATGGGCAAGTGAAATGGAATATATGCTCTGGATGTCCACTGACCATGCCTTCGCCTGGATTCAGCCCATCGGACAGGACAGAATTGATGTAAAATCACCCAGATATCGAAGGTCTGTATTTTACCGGTGACCAGTATGGCAAACGCCTGTGGGGTTGCGGTGTCGATGCCGCCGCACTGAGCGCTACTCTTTGTATTGACAGCATGATGGGATCCAATACCGAAGAAAAAGTATTCCCGTTCTATCATCGGGCAATGCCTTCACCAAAGAAAGCCTGGTAAGAGCATGCGACTTTACCGGGCTACACCTGGGTGAGAAAAATTTTAGAAGGGGTTGCAGAAAATGAACTGCAACCCCTTCTAAAACCGCTCTGGTTTTGAATATAACTATGTAAAAATTGGAAAAAGTTTTAAATCGAACGGGACAGAACGGTCCGCATTTGCTTTATCCTCTTTTGCCGACTTGGGCCGGAGCACCTGGAAAAATCATACGCTGGAAATCATGACTGGCAAGAAGTTTCTCCGTGGGTCTTCTCAGAGGCTTTTCAGCATAGGGACATTAATCTCATACAACAAATCAATATAGGAGGCATTTTATGGGCAACGGGTTAGTGAATACGAGGGATCAGCAGTTTGTCCTTTTTGAACAGCTGGGCATAGAGAAGTTATTTACAACTGATAAGTTCAAGGATTTCTCAAAAGATGACGTGTTAATGATGCATAAAGAGGCTGAGAAAATGGCCGTCAACGTCATCCTTCCCACATACACGGAAGGAGACAAGGAAGGCTGTCACCTGAAGGACGGTAAAGTCTCGACGCCGAAAATCTTTAAGGACGCTTTCCAGAAATTCAAGGAAGGCGGATGGATGTGCCCCATGGAGTCGCCGGATGTCGGTGGGCAGGGAATCCCGATTGTCGTTTTTACTTCGTATAAAGAATTGTTTGCCGCCGCTAACATCGCTTTCCTAATGTACGGCGGCCTCACTCTTGGTGCAGCCGAACTGATCGAGAAATTCGGGACGGAGGAACAGAAAAATAAATATATGTACAAAATGTTTGCCGGTGAATGGTGCGGTACCATGTGTTTGACCGAACCGGGCGCCGGCACTGATGTCGGGTCGCTAAAAACGGCGGCTAAGAGGCTGCCGGATGGCACATACAGCATCACGGGAACCAAGTGTTTCATCTCTGCCGGTGATCACGACCTGGCGCCGAATATCATCCATCCGGTCCTGGCCAGGATCGAAGGTGATCCTCCCGGAACAGCCGGCATCTCCATTTTCATTGTACCGAAGTACAAGGTCAATGACGACGGAAGCATCGGGAAACTGAACGATGTTCATACCGGCAACGTGGAACACAAGATGGGACTCAAAGGAAACGCCACCTGTACGCTGAACTTCGGTGACGAAGGCAAATGTGTCGGTGAACTTCTCGGTAAGGAACGTGAAGGCATTAAGGTCATGTTCCAAATGATGAACGCGGCCCGACTCGAAGTCGGCATGCAGGGACTGGGGCATGCCTCCGCTGCCTACGAGCATGCGGTCCAGTATGCTAAGGAACGCATCCAGAGCACCCCCGTATGGGAAATGAAAAATCCGGACGCCAAATCCGTCTCCATCATTCAGCATCCTGATGTACGCAGGGATCTGATGTGGATGAAATCCTACGTGGAAGGCATTCGCGCCATGAATTATTTCGCGGGCTACTGTATGGATATGGCCAAGGTAGCGGCAACGAAGGAAGAACAAGAAAAATGGAACGGTTTTGTAGAACTCCTCACACCTCTGTGCAAGGCCTTCTCCTCCGATCGCGGATTCGACGTTTGCAATAAAGCCATTGACGTATATGGCGGGTACGGCTACTGCCAGGAATATCCCGTTGAACAGTATCTGCGGGACTGCAAGATCGCCAGCATTTATGAGGGAACCAACGGCATCCAGTCTCTGGATCTCGTGGGAAGAAAGCTGGGTCAGCGCAAAGGCGCCAACATGATGGCCATGGCGGGTGAAATCGGGCAAACGGTCGCTAAAGCCAAGGCCATTGAAGATCTTAAAAAGTACGCCGGATTGCTGGAAGATTCTTCCAATGCCCTGTTGGAGCTCATCATGATATTAGCCGGCGCTGGTAAAAGCGGGAATTTTCTTGTTCCCATTCTGTACGCCTCGCCGTTTTTGGATATTTTCGGTGACGTCCTCATGGGGCACTTCCTATTGCAGGCCGCCGTCATTGCCGAGGAAAAACTCAACGCCATCTACAAAGAAGTGGGCGCCGAGAACTCCAAAGGTAAACAGCGCGGATTGATCCGCGAAAACGCTGAAGTCGCCTTCTACGCAGGAAAAGTTGCTTCGGCCAAATTCTTCGCAACGGAGATTCTCCCGACCATCAAGGGCCGCTGTGAAGTGATCAAGGCCGGTGACAAGATCGCCCTGGAAGTTGCAGAAGAATCTTTCACCATTTAACGTTCATGCAATGTTTATAACCCTGTGTCGGATGCCGATGCGACCTGTCATGGCATACATCGGCGCCGCACACGGGTAAACTCTCTGAGGAGGAAAGTATGTCTTATGAAATCAAAAGAACAGCTGTTCTGGGTGCAGGCGTCATGGGCGCCACCATTGCAGCTCATCTGACTAATGCGGGGATTGAATGCATCCTTTTGGACATTATTCCCTTTGAACTGACGGATGCTGATAAGGCGAGAGGACTGACAGAAAAGAGTCTGGCATGGCGGAACCGTTTTGCCGCCAACGGTTTGGCCGGCATTATGAAGGCAAAACCGTCCGCCTTCTTTACGAAGGCCAATGCCTCCATGATCAAAATCGGCAATCTCGAAGACAACCTGGACATGCTCAAAGATGTTGACTGGGTATGCGAAGTCGTCGTCGAAAATCTGAAAATAAAGCAGGAACTCTTTGCAAAAATCAAAAAATTCCTGAAACCGGATTGCATTATCTCCACGAACACGTCCGGTATTCCCATTAAGGATATTTCGGCGAAATTCGACGCCAGTATGAACTCCCATTTTCTTGGTACCCATTTCTTCAATCCGCCCCGCTACATGAAGCTTCTGGAGATTATTCCCGGCAAGGACACAAAAAAGGAAATCGTCGACTACATGGTGACCTTCTGTGAAGATGTTCTGGGCAAGGGCGTTGTCGTCTGCAAGGATACCCCAAACTTTATCGGAAACCGTATCGGGATCTTCGATGTTGCCAATGTTGTTCATCTGATGGTTGAAAAAGATATGAAGGTCGAGGAAATCGACGCCATTTTCGGCAAGGCCATGGGGCGTCCCGGCACGGCCGTTTTCGGCACCATGGATCTCGTTGGTCTCGATACCGGCCATCACGTCATGAAGAATCTCTATGAAGCTCTTCCGGATGACGAAATGAGAGACTGGTTTCTGCCTTCCGACTTTCTCACTGCCATGATGGAAAAGAAGTGGCTGGGCAACAAGACGAAGCAGGGCTTTTACAAGAAGACCAAGGATGAGAAAGGGAAAAGACTCAAGCTGGTCGTCGATTATAAGACGCTGGAATACAAATCGGTGCCGAAGGTACAGTTTGCGTCTGTCTCTGAAGCCAATAAGACAGAAGGCGGTGTCGGCGCAAAGATGAAAGTCCTTTTCAACGGCAATGATGCGGCCGCCGAACTCGTCCGCGAATACCTCTGCAACAATTTTATCTATGCCGCGAACCGGATTCCCGAAATCGCCGACAAAGTTGTGGATATCGATAACACCATGAAATGGGGCTACAATCAGAAGCTCGGCCCTTTTGAAGCCTGGGATGCCGTGGGTGTGAGCGCCGCTGTTGATGTCATGAAGAAGC
Source organism: uncultured delta proteobacterium (assembly GCA_963726395.1). Classification (GTDB taxonomy): domain Bacteria; phylum Desulfobacterota; class Syntrophia; order Syntrophales; family Smithellaceae; genus UBA8904. The sequence goes on along the minus strand of CAVSCG010000036.1, from coordinate 156,902 downwards.
TCAAGAAGGAGGTCCCCAAGAAGATCGAAGAAATGCTGAAAGCCGGTTGCGAATCCTTCTATGTCCGGAAAAATGACGGTAAGTACTACTATGATTTTGCAACCAAAGGCTATGTCCCCATTGGGATAAATCCGAAGATCATTCTTCTGCCTTCTCTGAAAGATCAGAAGAAGATCGTCAAGGAAAACGCCAGCGCCAGTCTGATTGATATCGGTGACGGTGTGGCCTGTCTTGAATTCCATACCAAGATGAATGCCCTCGACGACGGGATCATCGACATGATCGACGCCAGTTGCAATATCGTTGAGAAAGATTTCAAGGGCCTGGTCGTCGCCAATCATGATCCGCGCGCTTTCTCCGCCGGCGCCAATGTTTTCAAAGTGCTCATGGCCATTCAGAAGGGCGAATGGGACTTTGTGGAGGACACCCTCATCAAAGGCCAGAATGCCTTGATGAAAATGAAATATCTTTCTAAGCCGACGGTCACCGCTCCCGCCGGTATGGCCCTGGGTGGCGGATGTGAAATCGCCATGCACGGCGCGCGATGCCAGCCGTACGGCGAAACCTATATTGGTCTGGTCGAAGTTGGCGTCGGTCTCATTCCCGCCGGTGGCGGCTGCAAGGAACTGGCCTTACGCATGACCGAAGGCATTCCCGCCGGCGTCGTTGAGGCCGGTCTGAACCTCCAACAGTATTATATAAAGGCCTTTGAAAACATCGCCACGGCGAAAGTGTCCACCAGCGCAGCTGAAGGCATGGATCTCGGCTACATTAGGAAAACGGAAAATGTCAGTCTTAACCGCGATCAGCAGATTTGGGATGCCAAGCAACTAGTCCTGGGCATGTCGATGTACTACAAAACCAAAAGGCCGGCGTTGATTCCTGTTATGGGCGAGAGTTTTCGAGGCATCATCAAAGCGGCGCTTTACAATATGCGTCATGGCAATTACATTTCAGATTACGATGTCCATGTTTCCACGAAGGTCGCCAATATTCTGTCGGGCGGTGAATGCCCAGAGGGAACTTATGTTACGGAGCAGCGGCTCCTGGATCTGGAGAGAGAATCCTTCCTGAGCCTCTGCGGCGAACCGAAAACCCAGGATCGCATTATGCACATGTTGACGACAGGCAAGCCCCTGCGCAACTAACCATTCATCATGGACAGGCCGCCGGTTCACACCGGAGCCGGCGCCTGTTATATACTAAGGAGGAACATCATGAGAGAAGCTGTCATTGTAGATGCCGTCAGAAGTGCCGGTGGGCGTTCAAGAAGAGGAGGTCTTGCCTCAACCCGACCGGATGAATTCGGCACTCAGGTGCTTAAAGGTTTACTTGCCCGACATCCTCAACTGGATCCCAAAGACATCGATGATGTCATTGTCGGCTGTGCCTTCCCGGAAGGGGAGCAGGGCCTGCAAATTGGAAAAGTTTTAGCTGTTGGTGCTGGTCTGCCTGAGCCTGTTTCAGGTATGACTATCAACCGTTTATGCTCATCGGGCGTGCAGGCCATTGCCGACGCAACAGCCAAGATCAGCATGGGTTGGTCCGATGTCATTATCGCCGGCGGTGTGGAATCCATGTCTCGTATTCCTATGGGCGGTTCCGTTACGCGCCCCAACTATGACTGGCCTGCTGATTTGCCATGGGTTTATATATCCATGGGGTTGACGGCAGAAAACATTGCTGCCAACTACAAAATTTCCCGTGATGACATGGATGCGATGGGAATGGAGAGCAACCGCCGGGCCTATGAGGCCATCAAGGCAGGAAAATTCAAGGAAGAGATCATCCCGATTAATGCTTATAAATATAAGATCGACAAGAGAGGTAATTATATCCGCGAAACATTCATTTTCGATACGGATGACGGCGTGAGATGGCCTGTGACGATAGAGGAAATGGCCAAGTTAAAATCTCCTTTCAAAGCCGGAGGAAACGTAACGGCCGCCAACTCGTCCCAGACAACGGACGGTGCTGGTTTCGCTCTAGTCATGGCGGCGGAAAAGGCCAGGGCCAGCGGCCTCACTCCTCTTGCAAAGCTGACCCATTATGCCGTGGCGGGCTGCAAGCCCGAAGAAATGGGTGTCGGCCCAAGGTATGCCATTCCCAAAGTTCTTAAGCAGGCAGGACTTCAGACCAAAGATATCGATGTCTTCGAGATCAACGAAGCCTTCGCCTCCCAGGCCCTCTACTCCATTCGCGAAATCGGCATCGAAGATCGGCTCAAGGCCGGCGACATCAACCCCAACGGCGGCGCGATAGCTTTGGGGCATCCTCTGGGCGCATCCGGAGCCAAGTTGACGGCCCAGCTCCTTCATGAAATGAAGCGGCGCGGCAGTAAGAGAGGTATTGTCTCCATGTGCATCGGAGGTGGTATGGGCGCGGCGGCAATCTTTGAAATGATGTAGAAAATTATAGCTAAGGAGGTTGGCAAAGAAATGGCAAATTTAAAGGAAGTCGTAATTGTTTCGGCTTGTAGAACCGCCATTGGAGATTTTTTAGGTTCTCTGAAGGCCATATCCATGACGGATATGGCGGCAATTTGTTTGAAGGAAGCAGTAAACCGGGTTGGCCTTGATGTCAGCCTGATTGATGACGTCATTTTGGGATGCACAGGATATGATTCGGCCCAGAATAATGTCGGTCGGGGAGCCGCGCTGAAGGCTGGATTTCCGGTCACTGTTCCGGGCATGACGATTAACCGTGTTTGCCCGTCATCTATGGATGCCATAGATATCGCTGCCTCACGCATCAAACTTGGTGATATGGATGTTGTGCTGGCGGGGGGAACCGACAGTATGACCCAGGCACCTTATGTTTTGAAAAATCACCGCACGGGCTGCAGAATGCAAAATGACGTGCTGGTTGATAGTTTGTGGGAAGGGATGAGTGGGGGCGGTAACATCATCATGGGTTTAACAGCAGAAAACCTGGCTGAAAAATATAGTATTTCCCGTCAGGAACAGGATGAGTATGCTTTGCGCAGCCATCAGTGCGCCCAGAGGGCCACGGAAAATGGCTGGTTTAAAGAAGAAATTGTTCCCGTTACTGTGCCGAAAGGAAGAGGGAAATTTGAAGAATTCAAGGTTGATGAGCATATCAGATTCAACATGACGATGGAAGACCTTGCCAAGTTACCACCTGCCTTCAAGAAGGGCGGCACGGTTACCGCCGGCAATGCTTCCGGTTTAAACGATGGCGCCTCAGCCGTTCTGATGATGTCATTGGATAAAGCCAAAGAACTTGGCATTAAGCCTCTTGCTAAAGTCATTGGCGGAGCGCTTGCTGCCGTTGAACCGGAACTGATGGGTTATGGGCCGGTCCCGGCAACACAAAAATTGCTGGCAAAGACCGGTATCAAGCTTTCCGATATCGGATTGATTGAAGTTAATGAGGCATTTGCCGCCCAATATCTGGTTGTCGAAAAACTTCTCGGGCTAAATAGAGAAATAACCAACGTCAACGGGTCAGGTATAGCTCTGGGGCATCCGGGTGGTCCTACCGGAGCCAGACTGGTTATGACTTTGCTTTATGAAATGAGAAGACGAGGCGTTAATTTGGGTCTGGCTTCTCTCTGTGGAGGAAATGGTCCGGCCCGCTCAGTCATTATTGAAGCAATGTAATTTGAACCGCTTCGTGATCAATTAATATGGCAGGTTTTCTTTGAGTGTGCACATTAAAATTGTGCATACCCAAAGAAAATCGAATGATGAGACACAAGAAAGGTTTAAAATTCCTGGGACATAATACTCATCTCACAAAGCTGTATGGAGGACCGCTTTGAAACCTTTGTCCGGATCTATGAAGACCATTTCTTCCGGTAGTAAGATTTCGGACGGTCTCGCCTGGAGGAGGTCGTGTACCAGTATCTGTTAAACATGCTCTCTGGCATTAGGTGAAATACAGATTCACTTTCAGCGGTCCTTTTGCAGAATCATCACGGAACAGGCGGCTTCTTCAGTGCCGATAACCCCTCCGCCATTTTCCTGCATGGCAAATTCGGCATTTTTTACCTGCCGCGGACCTGCCTCACCGCGCAACTGCGTCGCCAGTTCATAAATCATCGATATTCCTGTGGCGCCAACCGGGTGCCCCTTGGATACAAGACCGCCGCTGGTGTTGATGGGTTCTTCCCTTCGAGAGTAATTGCGCCGGACTCGACAAATCGTCCGCCCTGCCCTATTTCGCAAAAACCCATCATCTCCGACTGATAAATAACGCCGAATGAAGTGGCGTCATGAACTTCCGCAACGTCAACATCTTCAGGTTTAATTCCGGCCATCGCATAGGCCTTTTTTGCAGCCACGTAGCACAAACTCGGTTCATCAAACTTTTTGTATTTTCCCCCGGTGAACGCACTGGCCTTATTTTCACCGCTCTGCGCTGTACATCTGCGGGAAGGTTCTTTAAATAATCGCCGGAACACATTAATACCGCAGCCGCAGCCATCCCCGATAGGCGAGCACATGGCGCGTGTCAGCGGGTAGGATACCAAGCGGTCTTCCAGCACTTGCTCCGGTGTCATTTCAATTTTTAACTGAGCTTTCGGATTCAATGCTCCGTGATGATGAGTAATTGATGCCGCTTGGGCAAGCTGTCGATGGGTCGTGCCGTATTTCCACATGTGATACCGGGCCTGCATGCCGTAGGTATCCATAAAAAAGCTGCGATTGCCGCCCGTCTGGAACTCCTGACCAATCAATTTGCCCAGTTCCTTGTAGTTATCAACTGTTTCTTCTCTTGTGAAGTTGTCGGCACCTCCCTCGAAAATACTAAAAGTCTTTACCGGGTCGTCCGGAATAAAAAGCTTTTCTACACCCAGTGCCAGAACGACATCGCTCTGGCCACTCAGAATATCCTTCCAACCACAATGAATGGCCATGGAGCCGGTCGCGCATGCCCCTTCCACATTGATGATCGGCACTCGTTCCGGAAACAACCCTTCCCGCACGAGTGGAATGAAGCAGATCTGCCCCCGAATGCATCCCTGTCCGAACACCTGTCCGAACAAATGCATGGCACAGTTGCCGAAATATGCAAACTGGATCTCGTCTCCATTCGCCATTCCGGCGTCATGGATGGCACCGAGATAGGACTCTCTCGACCAAATCCCGAAAAGACTTGTCCGGATACTTCTTGAATTCTGCTGAATAAGCTCCAATAATATAAACGTCTTTCATTTTCTCCTCCGTTTTTACGTATGGTCAACCTTCACAAAATCGGGAAGATGGGCGATGGATACCTCACCCTGGATTTTTTGAAGATACCTTCTTCCCTCTCTTGTAATGTGAGTAATCCCGCCCAAATCTATCTCAACGCTTTTTCCGCTTCCTAGATGATGCTCGCAAACTCTTTTCAAGACCGGAATGGACTCATCATCTAGTATGCCGTCCACTTCGATGATCGTGATGTTTTTCTTCGGATTAGCTTCTTTGATATAAATCATGGGAACATCATTCTTCCGGGTAATGATACGTCTTGTCTTGAGTAACTTGACGCAATTCCTATGCCGGACAGATATTTTTTATTAAATAAGTTCGAATTATCGCCATATGTCGCTACTCTTTTGAGACGGGGAATCCCCGGTGGATTGTTCCTTCCATTTAAAACTTAAAACAATTCAAATCATGACGAACCTGAAGAAAAAAATCATAAAACTGGAATACAGGGTGGTGTGGCGGCATATTGGAAAAAGGAGAAGGAGGGGAGATGCACCATATATGGATGATCAAAAAACCGTATGTTGTGCCGCCTTGAGTATTTTGGGAAAGGTTTTCAAGTCAAACCTTTGAAATAAAAAGCACTTGGTGTATAAAGGGGGTTGGCATTCATTTTGCAGAATATGTTACTTAGTTGTTCTATTTAGCAATTAATATCAGGAAAAGGAGAAAAAATCGTGGATACATCCTATTTGTCATTGGAAGGGAAAGTCGCAGTTGTTACCGGAGGCAGTCGGGGCATTGGTGAGGCTATAGCATTGGTTTTTGCTGATGCGGGAGCCGATGTGGCAATTTGCAGCCGTAAACTGGAAGATCTGGAAAAGGTTGCTGTGAAAATCAGAGCCATGGGACGTAAAGCCCTTGCTGTGCCTATGCACAACCGGGAAATAGACAGTATAAAAAAAGCAATTGACACTATCGTTAAGGAATTCGGGCGGATTGATATTCTCGTCAACAATGCAGCTACCAATCCCGGTATGGGATATCTCGTTGATATGGACGAAAAAATGTACGACCAGATCATGGTCACGAACCTTAAAGGTTATACGATCATGAGCCAACTGGTTGGCAAGGTTATGCGCGAGCAGAAGAGCGGTAATATAGTTAATATCTCTTCTGTTGGCGGTGTGACCCCGGATAAAGGTTTGGGATTGTATTGCATCAGCAAGGCTGGCATCGGCATGCTGACCCGCGCCATGGCTAAGGAAATGGGCGAATTCGGTGTGCGTGTGAACTGTGTCGCCCCGGGCGTTACAAGGACTAAATTCAGCAAGGCTCTCTGGAGTAACGAAGAGCTGATGAAGGTAGAAATGGCTCATATGCCGATTAAACGTGTTGCAGAGCCGATAGAAATGGGTCGTATCGCCTTGTTTCTCGCCTCGGAGGCATCGGCTTACATGACGGGACAGATTCTTGTTGCGGACGGTGGCGGATCAATTTAAGTGTTAAAGGTTTGTGGTTCCCCTTCGGGGGAGTCTGATTATCAAAATAACCCCAGGAAGGGTTAAAAATTAGGAGGTATAAATTGTAATGGGCTTAATGACAGCAGATCAATATAGAGAAAGTTTAAATGACGGTAGGGTTGTCTTTTACAAAGGGAAGAAAATAGATAATGTGTGCGACCATCCCCACCTCAGGGCTTGCGTCGATACGGTGGCCGTGGATTATGAAATGGCTCACGATCCGAAGTACAAGGATCTCGCGCTGGTGTATGACGAAGAACTCAAGGAAAATATCAGCAGATACAACCATATTCCCAAGAACGGCCAGGATCTGTTGAAGCATTTGGAACTCATCATCAAGGCAACAGAACTGGGTGAAGGATACATTCCTCTGGCGCATGATATTGGCGCCGATGCCATGAACGCCATTGCCATTACGGCGAGAACCATGGGTGATGCCGGCAAAGAGTATGCAACGCGTATAGAAAATTACAGGAAATACCTCAAGCAGACGGACAAGTGCGTTGTCGCGGGTGTGACCGATGCCAAAGGTGACCGGCATCTCCGGCCTTCCGACCCGGGGCAGGCGAATCCCGACTTTCAGGTCCGCCTGGTCAGCAAAGATGATAAAGGGATTATCGTTCGGGGCGCCAAGGTTCATATTACCGGAGCCGCCTATTGTAACGAATTTTTCGTTATTCCCTGTAAGGCTATGAGCAGCCCTGAAGAAGCTCCTTACGCAGTTGCCTTTGCCATTCCGGCCAATACCAAGGGTGTCCGGCAGATTGTTCGTCCATTCCACGGTCTGATCAGTGAAGACGAATTCCCCCTGGCAAATATGGAGCGGAAGATGCACACGGACTCTCTCATTATTTTTGATGACGTCTTTGTTCCCTGGGAAAGAGTATTCCTTTGTGGCGAGTGGAAGTTTGCAGCGACAATGGTTTATAATTTTGCCCTGATGCATCGCCGGACGGGTTGTGCCTATCGCATACCCATGAGCGAACAATTGTTGGGAATTGCTCAGGCCATTGCCGAATATAACGGCATTGCCGATGCTCCCCACGTCAAGGAAAAAATCACCGAGATCGTGATTTATCTTGAGACGCTGACTGCACTGTCCAGGTCGGCCTGTTTGGATTTCGTTGATCATGCCGGTATTCCCGTGCCCAATCCCATTACGACAAATATTGCCAAATACCATTTTGCCCACAACTATCACAAGATTGTCGAGATCTGTCAGGATCTTGCTGGCGGGCTGCTGGTTACCGCACCGACTTACCGGGATTGGCAGAATCCAGAAACACACGATGATATCAAGAAATACCTCCAGGGAAAGGCGAGTGTTCCCACAGAGCATAGATTGCGGATGTTTGATCTGATTCGCCGATTGACCGCAGGCGACCTGGAAACAATTTGCCTGCATGGCGAGGGGTCACCCTTTGCGGAAAGAATGACTATTCTCATGGAAGCGAAGAAGACGATTGCCAGGTGCAAGGTGCTTGCTGAAGAAATGGCGGGTATTAAGAAATAATAGTAACATTTTTTTCCGGAGGCGGTCCGGCCGGACCGCCTCCGGAAAGCAGATTATTCTTGAAGGGTTCGACTTATTGGAAAATCAGGAAAGAAGGCTGGCCCGTGTTTAAACTCTTTCCGAGGCTTTAAAAAAGTAACGGGAATAAAGGACAGATATGGTGCCTGTGATTCAAACAGAATTCACGGCTATGATGGGAATTCGTTATCCTATTATCGGGGCACCAATGTTTTTAGTATCATACGAAGAACTGGTGGTAGCCGTCTGTAACGCCGGAGGATTGGGGATGCTTCCCCTGCCGAATTACCGCACGAAGGAACAGTTGCGGCAGGCCATGGAGATCATCCGTTCCCAGACGGATGCGCCGGTGGGTGTCAATATTCATCTCTCCGGAAAGTTTCCCTGGCAGGAACAACTCTCCATCTGTCTGGACCACGGCGTGAAATTTTTCATTACATCCCTGGGAGATCCCCGTCTGATTCTGGACACCGTACATGCCCGCGGGGGATTGGTATTTGTCGATGTAGTTTCACTGGCACAGGGGATCAAAGCCCAAGCGGGCGGCGTGGATGGTTTGGTGGCTGTGGGGGAAGGAGCCGGAGGCCATGGAGGCCGCGTATCAACCCTTGTTCTCGTGCCCTATCTCAGAGAAAAGATAGGCCTGCCCGTTGTTTCAGCCGGCGGAATCAGTACTGGCAAGCAGATGGCTGCGGCCATTGCCTGTGGTGCCTGCGCGGTGATTGTGGGAACGCGACTGATCGCCACACCCGAATCCCGGGCTTCACTGGCCTACAAACAGGCCGTTGTCGATACAGACCCGGATGGAATTGTCTGTACAAATCGGGTGACGGGAAATCCGGCAAACTGGATCGCTTCCAGTATCGCGGATATGGAGGAGAGGCCGCCGCTGACGTCGAAAAAATGGCGGGATTTCTGGAGCGCCGGACAAAGTGTGGCCCAGGTGCGAGATATAAAACCGGCGGCACAGATCGTCGCTGAAATGGTAGCTGAATATTGCGAAACGTGCCGGCGGCTGCCGGGCACGGTGGTGTCAGACTGATTGTGATCATGTAAGGAGGTCAAACATGAGTAAACTGAAAGGTAAAATGGCGTTTATTGGAATCGGCGAGGTGCCGACGGGACGCTACCCGGAGACGGCGGCGATCTATCATGCGATAGAATCCGCTAAGCTGGCCATCCGTGATGCGGGGATAAAAAAGGACGAGATTGATTATGTATTGCCGACGGCAGCCTTGTACAGTCCAGCATTTAATACGGAGCTGGTGACCTGTCGGGTTGCGGAGGAACTGGGTCTTAAGAATGTAAAGAAGAACTGCCAGGTATTTGCGGGTGGCTCGAGCAGTACTTGCGCGACGGAGATAGCTGCGAGCCTAATCAATAGTGGCGCGGCCTCAACGATTTTATTTGTTCATGCAGATCGTCTGGGGACCGGAGTGAGTCTTCAGGGCGGTATTGATCTTTTTTCTACAGCGGGGATTTCTTCGGAGTGGGAGGTGCCGTATGGTCAGCACTATTCTTCCATAGCAGCGCTGTCAACAATGCGTTACAAATATGAAACAGGCTGCACGGATGAGCAACTGGCATCTGTCTGTGTGTCGAACCGTAAGTGGGCTCTCCTGAATCCCAATGCGTTTTTCAAGAAACCGTTGACAATAGAAGAAGTCATGGCCTCGAAGATGCTGTCGACGCCACTGCGGGCGAAGATGTCGAACATGCTGTTCGACGGCGGCAGCGCCTTTATTATGACGTCGGCGGAGCGTGCACGGGACCTTACGGATCGTCCGGTGTATCTGCTTGGCGAAGGAGGTGTGGTGACTCACTTTGTGTTTTCCCAGGAGCCGGATGTATCACGTTTCGGCTGGGCGCGGGCGGGCAAGGCGGCGTTCGAGATGGCGGGATTAAAGCCACAGGACATGGATATTGCGGAGATTTATGATTCCTATCCCATTTATCAGATGATTGGTTTTGAGGAGTTGGGGTTTGCCGAGCGCGGTCAGGGCGGCGAGATGTTCCTGCGCGGCGATACGTGGCCCGGAGGAAAGATTCCTACTACGACCAATGGCGGGATGCTGTCGCAGGGCCATACGGGAGCGGGCGGTGCCTGCGCCATAATGGTGGAGACGATCCGTCAGTTGATGGGAAAAGCCGGAGAGCGTCAGGTGAGAGATGCGAAATTCGCCGTGGAAACGGCTGTTGGAGGGACCTACATGGATGCCCAGGTTACGATTCTGGGGACAGAGATTCCGTAGGATGAAAGGAGATAGAATATGGATACACCCGTAAAAGCAAAACCGGTTCCCGTAGTCAATCCTTGGGCGAAGCCCTTTTGGGAGGCGGCCCGGGAAGATAAGCTGGTGATTCAGCATTGCAAGGACTGTGGGGCGAATATTTTTTATCCGCGGATTGCCTGTCCGAACTGTTTTTCGGATAATATCGAGTGGATCAAAGCGTCGGGGAAAGGGACCGTGTATACGTATACGGTGGTCGAGAGCAATCCCCCGTCGGCCTTTATTGTGGACCTTCCGTATGTGGTAGCGGTGGTGAAACTGGAGGAAGGTGTTCAGATGCTGAGCAATATTGTGGGGTGCAAGCCGGCTGAAGTTCGCTGCGACATGCCTGTGGAGGTAGTGTTCGAGCAGCTCAACGAGGAGTTCAAACTTCCCAAGTTCCGTCCTGCAAGTGAGTAGGGTGAGGTTAGTCTAAGGAGAGTCAACCATGACACAGAAATATTACGAAGATTTTGATATCGGTTTCAGTTTCAAGACACCGTCCATCACGGTAACGGAGACGCACGTGGTGAACTGGGCGGGGCTGACGATGGATTTTTACCCTCTCCATATGGACGCTGATTATTGTGCGAAGACGGTATTCAAGGAACGGATAGCCCATGGTCCTTTGATCTTCGGCATGGCCGTTGGCATGGCTGGCCTGGCGAAAGTTGAAGGAGGATCGATTATCGCCTGGATGGGCGCGGATAAAATGCGGATGCTGGCCCCGGTGAAGTTCGGGGACACGATTACGCTCTATGTGGAAGTGGTGGAGCGCAAGGAGACAAGCAAACCTTCACAGGGGTTGCAGACCTGGCGCTATACGGTGAAGAACCAGCGAGACGAGTCCGTAATGGTTTTCGATATGAAATTCCTCATGCAACGTAAGGGTGCATGACGTCTGATTTATCGAGCGCCTGGCATATTTTAAGGGTGCTTGATTGAAATCATCGGGAGGAGAGCGAAAGTGGATTTTAATTTTACAGAGAAACAAAATGCGTTACGGGACAAGGTGCGGGAATATGTGGACACCAATATTTCCCGCGCCGTAGTCCGGGAAATTGAAGAAAAAGATGAATTTCCCCACCAGTTGGTGAAGAAATTCTGCGATCTCGGCCTGGCCAAGATCAACATACCCAAGGCATACGGCGGTATGGGTGGCGATATCGTGGACCTGATGATCCTCTTTGAAGAAATCGCGAAAAGACTGCCCGTATTGACCTGGAATCTCGGCAACATCCTCTTGTATGGTAATGAAATTATCGGCGTGAACGGTAATCAGGAACAGAAGGATGAATATTTCCCAAAACTGGCTGCAGGCGAGATCATGTTCAGCTTCGGTATTACGGAGGCCAATGCCGGGTCGGATGCGGCCGGTATCAAGACGAAGGCGTTCTTTGATAAAGGGCACTACGTGATCAATGGAGGCAAGATGTTTATTACCGGCGCTGGAGTGACGCAATATACGGTGACTTTTGCCCGAACAGCCGAACACAAATATAACGGTATCACTTCTTTTATTGTCGATACATCACTTGAAGGTTACAGTGCCCGTCCCATCAAGAAGCTCGGCTTTCACGGTTCCAATACCTGTGAAGTGGTCTATGACAACGTCCGGGTTTTGCCGCAATGTATCCTCGGCGGAGAAGCGAAGGGGCTTAACAACGGCTGGAAGCAGGAGATGAAACTTCTGAATCAGGAACGCCTTGTCCTTTCCGCCTGTACGCTGGGGATGGCACAGTCCGCGTTTGACGAAGCCCTGCAGTTTGCCCGGAAGAAGATGCAGCGGACTTCTCCCTCGACGGATGTGCAGTCTATTCAGCACGACATTGCCGAGATGGCGTCGGAACTGGAGGCGATGAAAGTTTTAGCTTACAGTACCGCCTGGAAAGAGGCGCAGGGTTTAAATCCGATCCGGGAAACATCGATGACCAAGTATTTCTGCGCCGAAACGGCCAAGCGCATCATCATGAAGGGTATGAACGTTCTAGGTGAGAACGCTGCCTCCATGGATTACGATATGCAGAGAAACCTGAGGGAAATTCTTATTTTTTCCATCGGCGGCGGAACCTCGCAAATCCAGAAGAACATTATCTGCAAGACCTATGGGCTCTAAATGTTTTTGAAGGCTCATGGAAGACATAAGCATGAAAAACATGCCGTGACAGGCTTCTGAGCTCAATATTACTTGGAAAGAGAGGATATGGAAGATGGGACAGATTTTTGCCTATGAGAATCAGGATGGAATAGCCGTGGTGCGGTTCGACGTGCCCGGCGAACAGATGAATACCTGGACGGAAGCAGCCATTGCGGATTTTGCAGTGACATTGGCATTTCTAGAAAAAGAGAAAAGCGCCTTTAAGGGTGTGATCTTTATCTCTGGTAAAGCTACGAATTTTCACGCCGGCGCAAATCTGAACATGCTGGGTGCGGAAAAGAATCTCGACGACTTCCGTAAAGGATGTGATGAGTTTAACGGCATGTTTGTCCGGCTGGAGAATCTCGGGATTCCCACGGTGGCCGCTATTAATGGCCCCTGCATGGGTGGTGGTTATGAATTTGCACTGACCATGACCGCACGGATTGCCACGGACAGCAAGCGGACGATCATCGGCCTGCCCGAATGTAACGTTGGTGTTATTCCGGGCGGCGGCGGCACACAACGCCTTCCACGGCTGATCGGTTATCCGGCGCTGGATTTTATTCCCCGCGGCGCTGTGCTGCCAGCGGCCAAGGCAATGGAAGCAGGCATGATCGACCGGGTTATCCCGGAGGGGGACGATCTGCTGGCAAAAGCGAAAGCATTTCTGCTGGAAATAGTTGCCGGTACGGCCGGACTAAAGCGTGCGAAGCCGGACCTTTCCGCTTTGGATGCCGCCCTGGAGACGGCGAAGAAGAATGTTCTGAAGGCGACGCGGGGTCGGGCGATTCCGGCACCGATGCTGGCCCTCAAGGCTATGAGCGAGGGCTTGAAGGTATCGATTGAAAAGGGCCTGAAATTTGAAACGGATTGTTTTATCGAAGCATTGAAGGCGCCTGAATCCAAAGGGACGATCAACACGTTCTTCCTGAAAACCATGTCCGACAAGCCGAAGGCAATGATTCCCAAAGGCTTCGAACCCAAGCCCATCAGGAAATTCGGTGTTCTCGGTTTTGGAACGATGGGCCGTGGTATCATCATCAACATCATTACCCGGACCAAACTGCCGGTTGTCGTCAAGGATGTTCCCGAGGCCCTGGAGCCGGGAATAGCATTTGTCCGCAAGATTCTGGAGGGAATGGCGGCAAAGAACCGTCTTAAGGACACCGTCGATAGTCTCATGGTCCTGGTGAAACCGGTGGCGGAATGGACGGATGATTTTAAGGATGTCGATGTGGTTATCGAGGCCGTCTTCGAGGATCCCGCCATCAAGGATAAAGTTTACAAGGAACTGTGCCAGGTTGTGGCGAAAGACTGCCTCCTGGCAACGAATACTTCAAGTCTGCCGGTCGATAAACTCGCGGGAAGCGTCCTGAATCCGGAGCGGTTTATCGGCGCCCACTTCTTTTCCCCGGTTTGGATGATGGAGCTCCTGGAGGTGATCAGGGGCAAAGCGACCAGCGACGCAACGGTAAACAACATGCTTACGGTCTGCGCGGCTCTGGGCAAGCGTCCGGTCGTCTGCAATGACAACCCCGGGTTTGTCGTCAATGCAATGCTCTTCCCCTACTTTATCAAATCCCTGGAACTTCTGGCGGAGGGTGTGGCGATGGATAAGATTGATGCCGCCATGATGAAGTTCGGCCTGCCCGTAGGCCCAATCCGTCTGCTTGACGAGGTTGGAATCGATGTTTCTTATCTCGTTTTGACAAAATCTTTAGGAATGGTGCCACCCATGGCTCTGGAAAATGTTTACAAGGCCGGGCGCTACGGACGTAATAAGAATGGCAAGGGATTCTATACACAGGAAGGAGCCCCCGATCCGGAGGCACTGCCCCTGATCAACCCCGACAATAAACAAAATGAATATTCTGTTGCGGAGCTGCAGGAAATGCTTTTTACCCCCTTTGCCAAAACCGGATATGATCTCTTGCAGAAGAAGGTAGTTGCCGACCCCCGGTCGATCGACATTGGCGCAATTTGGGGAGTTGGTTTCCCCGGCGACAAGGGTGGTCCGATGAAATGGGCTGATTTGATCGGGTTGAGCGATAAACTTTATGGAGAGAAATTTTACAAGTAATAACTGAATCGTCAGCCGCCGGATCGTCCGCTTATTTGAAAAACGGACGATCCGGATGACCGGCGAGAAAAGGAGGAATGTTATGACAACCATGTTTCACGGCATCAGCTGTGCAGACTTGTATGACCGTTCGGTCGCGGCTTTCCGGCAAAATACCGCCATTCTTTTCAACGATGAAAAATATACCTACGATGACCTGCAGAAGAACGCCTACTCACTGGCGAACGCCATGCACAAGCTGGGGCTCAAGAAGGGCGATCGGGTTGGTTTTCTTATGGCCAACTGTCCGGAATACATTTTCGCTGAGTACTCCCTGGGCAAACTGGGGATGGTGCGTGTTCCCCTGGCCGTACTGCTCACTAACAAAGATCACATTTACATGATGAACCAGGCCGAATGCAAAGTGCTGATCTATCATGAGAAGATGGCTGCACGTGTTCAGGAGATGATCCCCGCACTCGAGACGGTTAAGCATTTCATTTGCGTGGCTCAGGATCCGGCGAAAGTTCCGACTGGCCATGAGCACATGCAGAGTCTCATCGACAAAAATCCACCGGAGGTGCCCAAGGTCGAGCATCATTGCGAAGATCTGGTCGGTATTTTTTATACCGGTGGCACGACGGGCCTTCCCAAAGGCGTGATGCTGACCCAGAATACCTGGGTGGGAACCTTTATCAGCGAGATGCTGCATCTTGGTTTGGATTGGGATGAAACATTTGCCTTTGCCACGCCGTTGACCCATGCGGGAGGATGTTTGATTCTGCCGGTTCTGCTGAAACGGGGAATCTGCGAGATCCATGACCATTTTGACCCGAAGGTATTTCTGGAACGAGTGGAGAAGGTCAAGATCACTTCGACCTTCATTGTGCCCACGATGATCTACGTTCTTCTCGACCATCCGGAACTCAAGAAATACGATCTGTCGAGCCTTCGCAATATCATTTACGGTGCATCCGCTATTGCTCCGGCACGCCTGAAACAGGCGGTAGATACCCTGGGTCCGATATTCACCCAGCTGTTCGGCCAGACCGAGACTCCCATGATGATCAGTGCCCTGTCCCGCCAGGAACATGTCATTGTCGATCCGGAAAAACGGATGAAGATTTACACATCCTGCGGCAGGCCCGTGATGTCCGCCGACGTGCGCATTATCGGTGAAGACGGCAAGGAAGTTCCCCGGGGAGAATCCGGTGATATCGTTTGCCGGACGATCAACATGATGTCCGGCTATCTCAAGAATCCCGAACACACGGCGGAGACGATCCGGGACGGCTGGTTGTGGACCGGCGATGTCGGTAAGTTCGATGAAGAAGGCTATCTCTATATCGTGGATCGTTCCAAGGATATGATTGTCAGCGGCGGATTCAACATCTTCCCCCGGGAGATTGAGGATGTTCTTCATGAGCACCCGGCGGTAAAGAATGCGGCCGTTATTGGTGTTCCTGATGACAAATGGGGTGAACTGGTAAAAGCCATTGTTGTTTTGCATGAGGGAAAGACGGTGACGGAAGAGGAATTGATCGGATTTGTGAAGAAAAAGAAAGGAAGCCTCGTTGCCCCCAAAAGTATTGAATTCTGGAAAGAGATTCCCCTGACGAATCTGGGCAAGCTTGATAAGAAAAAGATCCGGGAACCATTCTGGAAAGGTAAGGATCGTAGAGTGTAAATAATTATCCTTCTGGGAACATGGGAACGGCAGATGTCTGATATCTGCCATCCTAAACTTAGTATGGAAAGAGAAAAGGAATAAAAAATGGATTTCGCACTGACTGAAGAACAAGGATTTGTTAAAGATACGATACAGAAGTTTGTAGCGAAAGAGTGTGAACGGGAAGCCATTAAAAAAATGGATGAGGAAAGAATATTCCCCGCGAACCTCTTTGGCAAAGTGGCCGACATTGGTCTTTGCGCATTGACGGTCCCCGAGGCCTATGGCGGCGGTGGCCCCAATACATTGGGTGCGGTGATCGTAACGGCGGAACTTGCGGCCATCTATCCTGCTCTGGCCGGAATATTTGCCACTCAAAGCTTTTGCGGGGGCCAGATAATTGCCGCTCTGGGCACGGAGGCGCAAAAGAAAAAGTATCTTCCCGGCGTGATCGACGGATCGGCGCTGATGACTCTTGCCCTGATGGAGCCCCAGCAGGGCTATGAGGATACGGTTGTCCGGACAACGGCTAAAGCGGACGGAGAACAAATGGTTCTGGACGGAACAAAAACGTTTGTGCGTTTGGCCGATCGCGCCGCTTTTATGATTACACGCGTTGTCACAGAGAGCGCCGACGGCGTTCCGGATTTCGTAATTGTTGATGTCAATAGTCCTGGGATCGTCGTCCATTCGCTGCCACAGGTCGGATTCCACGGAATGGGCCTATGTGAGGTGTCGCTGACCTCTGTTGCCATTGCAGCAAGTGAGCGGCTGGGAGTGGCTGCGGATGCAGCGACTCAACGAAAGAAATGGGAACAGGTCATGAGCTCGGAACATCTGGCCGTTGCGGCCTGCGGGATGGGACTTGCTCAGGGCGCTTATGATTATGCACTCAATTATGCCAAAGAGCGCTCCCAGTTCGGCCGGCCGATTATCAAATTCGGTGCCGTTCAGGAGATGCTGGTGGAGATGGCACAACATGCGCGCGTCTCGGCATTGCTGACCTGTCAGGCGGCATCCCTTGCCGATCAGGGGAAAGATTGTCTGGCCCAAATCATTCAGGCGCGTCTTGCGGCGACTGAGGCGGCCCATATGGCAGCACTGCATTGCGTGCAGATCTTCGGCGGCTATGGGTATGCGATGGAATACGATGCCCAACGCTATCTCCGTGATTCCATGGTTTTGCTCAGCGGCGGGGGAACACGGCAAGTGTTAAGCAATACGCTGGCTGGCCTCTGGGATTATTGAAACAGGGGGGCGGCTTGATCAAAGCCACGTTATTTGAAATTTAAACTTTTCCTTTTGCGGGGTGATATCTCGGTAATCATTTAAGCCATCTGTTGCTTTAAGGCCTGATTTCTCCAAAACCATTTGAAGACATACAGCAAGAAGGTCTCCTAGGGAAAGAGTTCGAGGAACGAATATAATTTTTATCAACACGTAAAGGAGGATTAGAGATGGCAAATTTGAAATTAGGCAACAAATCAATTCCAGTTATGTTTCGCGAGCAAGTAGCTGTTAAGCGTGATGCCGCCATGTGCGCATACAGAGGCAATGAAGGCAAGTTTGTTGACATTTCCTGGCTGGAAATGGACAGCATGTCAAGTAGTTTGGGGAAATATCTCATTTCAAGAGGAATCAAGGCCGGAGACAAGGTGGCCATTTTCTCGGCCAACCGCTATGAGTGGTGGGTCGCCGATCTGGGCATTCTCGCGACCGGGGCCATCAATGTGCCCGTCTATCCAACCAACACTGCCAAAGAGACACAGTATGTCCTCGAGGATTCGGATACGCGCATCTGTTTTGTCGGCACCAAGGATCATATGCAGAAGGTGCTGGAGATTATAGACGCTCTGCCCATGCTGGAAGAGATCATTGTTTTTGATGAAATTGCCGTTGACCATCCGAAGATCATCACTTTCAAACAGGCTCTGGAAAAGGGCAAGGTCATTGATGACAAGGGTGAACTCGATCAGCGGGTAAAGAACATTAACCCCAATGCCGTAGCGACATTTATTTATACTTCCGGGACGACAGGCAACCCCAAAGGCGTCATGCTCAGCCACAACAACATGACGACGAACGCCGAACAGTGGAAGGCGCTTTCTCCGGGAGTGATCGACACTATGCCGCATGTAGCGCTTTCATTCCTGCCCCTGTCGCATGTTTTCGAACGCACGATCACTTATTACGGTGCTTGTGTCTCGGCCGGCCACAAGGTCTATTTTGCCAAGGATATTGCATCCGTGTTGTCGGACATGGTTGAGGTGCGGCCGACCATCTTTGCCAGTGTGCCGCGCGTCTTCGAGAAGATGCACGCCGGCATCCTGGCCAAAGTCGCTACGGCCCCGCCGCTGAAGCAAAAACTGTTCAACTGGGCCATGGACGTGGCGAAGCGGAATCTGCCCTATGTCTGCAACGGCAAAAAGCGCACCGGTCTTTTCGCGCTCGAATATGCGCTGGCGCATAAGCTGATCATCTCCAAACTATTGCACGCCATTGGTCTGGATCGGGTTGTCATTGGCGGCTCCGGTGGCGGGCCGCTTTCAGCAGCGGACGCGGAGTTCTTTATCGGGATGGGAATGATGGTGCTGGAAGGTTTCGGGATGACCGAGACCTCACCGTTGGCTCTAGCCAATGTACCCGGCCATATCCGGCCCGGGACAGTCGGCAAGCCCCTCGTTTTGACTGAGTGCAAGATCGGTGAGGGTGGCGAACTACTGATTAAGGGGCCGCAGGTCATGCTGGGTTACTATAAGAATGAAGCAGCAACCAAAGAAGCATTCACCAGCGACGGCTTCCTCAAGACCGGTGATATCGCGGAAATTAACAGCGAGGGCGATTTCAAAATAACAGGACGGATCAAGGACCTCATCATCACCTCGGGTGGCAAGAACATCTCTCCGCAGAACATCGAAGGTGACCTGATGTACTCCCCGTATATCGATTATGTCGCTCTCATCGGAGATGGAAAGAATTATGTCACCGCGCTGATCGTTCCGGCATTCGACGCTCTGGAGCCCTGGGCCAAAGATAATGGCATCTCAGTTGCCAACCGGTCGGAACTGGTTAAACATGAAAAGGTCAAGGAATTTTATGCGGCTCAGATTAAAGAACAGACCAAGGAATACGGACAGGTCGAGCAGATAAAGAAATTCACCCTTCTTGATAATGCTTGGTCGCAGGAATCCGGCGAATTGACCCCGACCCTGAAGCTAAAACGTCGCATCATCTTGGAAAAGTATAAAAATTTGGTTGATCAGATGTACAAGGATGCATGATGACACACGGCTCTGGAGATATTCACGCCATCCCACCTACTTTGGGAAATCTCTGATTTGGTGGGACATTTTTATATTTGCCCAGAGTTTTGAATCGCTCAGGGTCACATTCCTAGAAGCTTGATTCGATTAGAGTAAAGATGTCAACCACGAGATACCCCGCAGCTTGTTGGGGGGGGAGGTTCATTGATAATGAGCTTATGAAACAAAATGATCTTGAAAAATATTGCAAAATGGCGGTTGATAGAGGGGCGAGCCACGCAGTTATCATCCAGCCCGGCAGTGTCGTAACCGCACCTTGGGTAAGGATGAAATGTCAGTTCGGTTGCCCTTTATACGGGAGAGGTTATTGTTGTCCACCGGACACACCGACACACGATCAGACAAGAGCCATGCTCGATGCATACAAGCGGGCGATCCTTTTTCACATCGAGGCACCAAAAACGGAGGATCGCGGTAAGCGATATCATGCATACATGGACATGCTCGTGAACCTGGAAGGGGATCTGTTTAAGGACGGCTACTACAAGGCCTTTTTATTCCTTGCCGGCCCCTGTATCAAGTGTAAAAAATGCGGCAAACTGACGGGAAATCCCTGCGTTCATATGGGCGATGTCCGGCCGGCCATGGAGGCTTGCGGCATCGACGTCTACCAGACAGCACGCAACAATGGATTCTTTATCGAGCCCCTGCGCAACAAAACAGATACTCACAACGATTACTGTCTCATGCTGGTTGATTGAACAGGGGGAATATATTGCCTTGGCTCTTTAACATGTTCCACGGTTGGAATCACACTGGCACCACAACGGGAGAGATTCGCGACATCAGCAAGATCGTTGCGACGAGCCAAGGCCTTCCCCGAAAGGCCGTCACGCTTCATGGTTGTATTTCCCCTAGTTGTCCGATGACCCGACGTGATTAGGATCCCTGGGTCTGTGGATACCATTCTTGTTCATGCGGAAGGCCAGTGTGGACGGGGGAATGTTGAGGAGCTCCGCCGCTCCGCCTTTGCCCCTCACTTTCCAGTTTGTCTGTTGAAGTGCCCACAAGATGTGACGGCGTTCATTCTCCATAAGAGTCATCCCGTCCCTGTTGATGGAGGAGTTCTTCTGCGTTGATCCGAGGTCGGGCACCCGGAAGATGGGCCCGGGATTGAGGATCGTTCCTCTCTCGATGATATTCTCCAGCTCACGTACGTTTCCCGGCCAGTTATAGTGAAGGAGTTTCTCCATCTCGGAATTGGGAATCTTGGAAAAATTTTTCCCCCTTTTCTGGGAATAGATCTTTAGAAAATAATAAGCTAGAAGGGGAATGTCTTCTGTTCTTTCCCTCAGAGGCGGCACGTAAATTGGAAATACGGCGAGGCGATAATAGAGATCTGCCCGGAACTTCTGTATCTTTACGTCTATTTCCAGATTGCGGTTGGTGGCCACTAAGAGCCGGAAGTCGGAATGCAGTGTTTCGTTTCCACCGACCCGTTCAAACTCGCCGTTCTGAATGACCCGCAGCAGACGAACCTGGATGTCCTGACTGATTTCACCGATCTCGTCCAGGAAGAGGGTGCCGCCGTTTGCCAATTCAAACCGCCCTAAACGCCTTTGTGTGGCACCTGTAAAGGAGCCTTTTTCATGGCCGAACAGCTCGCTGGGGATGAGGCTCTCCGGTAAAGCGCTGCAATTCACCTTAATAAAAGGCTTGCCCTTCCGGTGGCTGTGGCGATGAATGGCCCTTGCCACAAGTTCCTTGCCCGTGCCGGTTTCGCCGATAATCATCACTGTGGCGTCTGTTTCCGTCACCTGATCGATTTGTGCCAGAACATGCTTGATCTCAGGACTTTCACCCACAATATCTTCAAAATGAAGCGTTTGCAAATGTTCTTCTTTGTAATAGAGGGTTTCTTCACTGAGATTTTGATTCAATCTCCTGATCTCTTCGTAGGCCTTGACATTGTCCAGCGCAAATGCGGCCAGAGCTGCGAAATAAGAGATGAGTTCCAGGTCGGATTCCCGAAAGGCGCTGCTGAGCAGACGATTGTCATGATAGAGAACCCCTACGGTTTTGCCGTGGAGGATCATGGGGACGCAAATGCGGGAACGGATGGCCGAAGATGCAGCAAATTCTTCGTTTTCCTCCGTGTCGAAGCCTAGAATACGGCCCTTTCCCTTTACGGCCACTTCATTGATCAGTTTCATGGAAGATAAAAACTCGTGATTCCCTATCTGCTCTGGCGTGAGGTTCTTAGAAGCTCTTAACAATAGTTTCGGGAGATGCTCCTCGTCTTCGAGAAGAAAGATGGCACCTCTCTCTGCGCCGGTGATTCTGTTTAATGTTGACAGGATGTGCTGCACGAGGTCTCTGTGGTCCTTTATTGTGACAACCTCCTGGCCCAGGGTCAATATCTCTTTGAGGAGGTTTTCGTTTAGGGGACGGTCTTTGATGAGGGCTCTGAGATCGTCCGGAACCAGCGTTTCATTTATAACATCGAGGACTTTGGTAGCAATGAGAGTCAGTTCCTTGGCCATGTCCTCATGACCAAGAAAGAGGTTCTGCCTGGCTAGTTCCAATCGTGATTTGGCGAGTTCAATTTCGCTGCCCGATTCTTCAAGCCACTTGATGGAATTTTCCAGGGACTGGACGATCCTCTCCGGTGTCTCGCCTTCCATCTGCCGGAGGATGGCCTCATATCGGTACGCCACACCCTTAAGGAGGATGTTCTTCCCGCGGATCATGCTCTGAATCTCTTTTTCGATGGAGAGCCCTTCTACGGAAGGAAGTTCCCCCATTTTTATAGCAAGGCAGAGTTCCAAAAGGTAAGCATAGAGATAGACTGTCGTCTGAACTCTCCGGCTATGCTGAAGGAAACATTGAAGGCACTTCATCGCTTGTTCTTTTTTCCCCTTCAGGTAATAGGCATAAGCAAGGGATATTTGCCCCGATATCCAGACCCAGTCATTATGCGCCTCCTGTGCCTCCTTGGCCGACCCTTCAAGAAACTGGATAGCCTCGTCGACGCGTCCGATGTTGAGAAGAATAATACCGACATTGCCCTCCGCATAAGCGGTCAGATAGACGTCCCCTTTATCCAGTCCATGGGTGCGCAGGGCGTCGAGCATCCCCAGTCCCTGTGTGACCTGGCCGATTTGGGCGTAACAGTAACCCACCGTGATAACAGATAGGAGGGGGAAACCGCCTTGGGGATATCGTTCGATATCAGGTACGGATTTTTCGTAGATTCGGATCGCCTCCCGGAAGCGGCCCTGCCAGAAGAGAAAAAAGGTGCTGAAGGTGGTTGCCATATGCATCAGCCGGGGGTCTTGCACTTCATGGGCCAAGGACCAGCCTTCTTCAAAAAATTTCAAGGCGCTGTTATATCTCGACCGGAGCCACTCATTTTTGGCCATGTGCATCTTCAGCAGAGCCTGATGGAATTTCATATCCCTCTTCTCAGCACGCCCCAGCGCCGATTCCAGGATGGAAAGGACTTTTATGGTGTCATGTCTTGCTGTCGATATCTTGGAGTATTTAATGGCTGTTTCGCTGAAAAGGAGATCTTCTTCCGAACCGTCAAGGCAGGAAAGATCATCGAGAACCTTGCTGTAACACTGCAGAGCATCTTCGGTCTGGAAATTTTTGCGGTGGAGATCACCCGCTTTGATCAGGAAACGGCATCTTTCCGAATCATTGGCAATATGGACGAGATGATGGGCGACGGCATAGGCCTTCTGCTCATCGTCGGGCAACTGGCGCATCAGAATGTCCGCAATGTATCCATGCAGTATCTTCTCTTCCTGTTCCGGAAGAAGGTGTATGAATTTCTTCTGTTTTTTAAAATCTTTAAATGCATAAGAGCCGGGTGTCTTTTTCACCAGGATCCCTTCGGTGACGCTTTTATCAAGCCGGGAGATAATCTGGGATGGTTTCTTTTCCGAAAGAAGTTCAAAAAGACAGTCGATAGAGAATTCCCCGTTAAACAAGGCGGCGATGGCAAGTAACCGCTGGTCATCATCTAACTTGTGATCGCAATTGACAGTGGACATGTGTTCCTCAATTGATAAATTCCATTTAAACTTGTTTCATCCTTAATCAGGCTGTCATGAAATATTTCTGCGTAGGAGCTGTATCATGTCGGTTCTGGCAGCGATTTATAGATATAAGAGGATCATAAGTCAAGCCGAATATCGGATCTGAATCCACCCCAAAATTTTGTGGCCTAGTTTATAATTGACATTCAGCAGCATTATTTCTATACTCCCTCCACGAAAAGCAAGTTGTTATCAAAAATTCACGTATGAGGAGGAAGTCATGTTCAAAAAGGTTATTGGTATTTTACTGGCAATGGTATTTCTTGCGACATCAGCATATGCATTGGAAGTCGGCGGTGCCAAATTACCTGATACACTGAGTGCAGGCGGCAAGAACTTGGTATTGAATGGTGCAGGAATCAGGACGAAATTCTTTATCAAGGTATATGTAACAGGTCTATACCTGGCGCAGAAAGATAGCAATGCCCAGGCCATCGTTAATGCCGACGAGGTCATGGCAGTCAGACTCCAGGTCATTTCCGGGATGGTCGACAGCAAGAAAATGGAAAAAGCGACCATGGAAGGTTTCGAGAATGCGACAAACGGCAATATCGTCCCCATCAAGGCAAAGATAGACCAGTTCCTGGGCCTCACCTTCAAAGGAACAACCAAGGTTAATGATTATTTCGATTTCATCAACGTACCAGGCAAAGGTGTCGAGGTTTTCAAGAATGGGGTTCAAATGGGTACCATTGAAGGCCTGGCCTTCAAAAAGGCCCTCTACGGCATCTGGCTCGGAGACAAACCTGCCCAGGCAGACCTTAAGGCCCAAATGCTTGGCAAAAAGTAACCTAATTCCAAGAGTACTTCAAGGGCTTGAGGGGTGTGCACCTTTCAGGCCCTTTATTTTTTTAGTCCAATTATGGAATCCCATTCTTGCAGGTGCCACAATCGTAATCTGGACAGCATTAACTTTGTGAGTATTGGTATTTATAGAATCGTACTATCGTTTAAATTGAGAAGACTGCATCAAATTACTAAAGGTGTTCAGTAAAGGACTCCGCTGTGTCCAACTTCGTTATTCGAAAAATAATCAAGGGAAAGGTCGAAAAATACAAAAGTACAATCCTGACTGATATTGATCTTACGCTTCCCAATGCTTGGGGGCTGGGCAATCGTAAAGGCAAGTCGGTGTTTGTATTGATTGGAAAAGACAAAAAGATTAAATAATGAACTACCCCGCAGCAAGCTACGGGGTATCCAAAGACGGCAAGGAACGAAGCAAGCTTCGGGGAATATGACCCCGAGAGATTTAAAGTATGCCGATAAAAACAACCCCTGGACCAAGGCGGAGATTGACAACGTTCTTAAAATGATGGATGATTTAATTATAAAGAAATAGTAAAATCATTATCTGTGTAAGACGCAAGATTCTGTCAAAAAGGGCGGTTAAAATTTTGGTGCAATTTGATCCGTTGCATTGATGTGCGAAACCAATACGGGAATCGCATTGACAGTAGCGTATGCTTGCTCTAAAAACCCCCGGCCATTTCTGCATGATGGCTGGGGGTTTTCTTTTGCAGTTCGTGTAAACGAATAGGCGCGATGCAGACCATTCAGGGTGGAAATCCTTCCCTCCCTTTGCCAGTTTTTTTAGGAGTGGCGACTGCGTCCGGTGCCTTGCGCTGACCGTATCTTTGTATCCTAGAATCGCGTCTAGAACTTTATTCAAGCCCTCCGTTTCGGTATAGAATATTACGCCCTCCAGTTAGATAGGAAAGCCGGTATATTGAAGAGGAAAATGACGATGCTGGAAAAAATTTAAAAAGAGAATGTGGTTCATCCGGTTCCGGCGTACTTGCCAAGAAGTCTTTTTTCTGTATTCGTCATTTGACCATTTTTAAAAAATGTGAAAGATTGCAAACATTGTTGGTAAGAATATATGACGGCACTGTCTGAAAAGACAAGTTTAAATATCCTTCTGAGGTGCCGTCTACATTTTCTGATGTAAAAGAGGAACAGCCCATGAAAAATAAGGAAATCAAGATTCGCGGATTCCACCTGGATCAGTTCGGACATGTTAACAACATAAGGTATCCCGAAATGCTCGAAGAAGCCCGCTACGACTTCTTTGATCAGTTTCCCGGTTTTTTCACACGGGTGCAGAAAATCGGGTATTATCTTCCCCTCACAGAGATCCACATCTATTATAGGAAAGCCGCCTTTCTTGATGACATCCTGGACATCCGGACCCGGATCTCCAGTCTAGGCGAGGCGAGCGGCACTATCCATCAGACCGCCACAATCAAGGGCACAGATCGGATCATACTGGAGGCGGATGTCACTTTTGTTGCCGTTAATCTGAAGACGGGCAAGCGGGCGCCAATCGAAGGGGACCTTAGCGCCGAGATTACATCCGTCATCAGTGGGTGCGACGAGTGACGATACGCTACCCCCTGCAAGGACATTCATGAATCTTTTTGATAGAGACATACGGCTCGATGACTTGGGCGATTCCCGTTTTACCGGCGTTGTTTCGGATAACTGGTCGATAAACGGTAACCCCAACGGGGGATATCTCATGGCGATGATCGCCAGCGCAATGCTCCGGAAGAGCGATAAGAAGGAGACGCCCACTGTTACCGCGAATTATCTTTCTCGATGTGTTCCCGGTGAAGTGGAGATCCACATTTCAGAAATCGCCCGTTCACGGCAGTTCACCCGCTTTGAGGCACATCTTTCACAGAAAGGGGAGGAAAAGGTCAGGGCTCTCGGCACATTCGCTTCAGAAAATAATGACTATGCCATTAAGCGATATGAAACAGAGGCTCCGGAGCTTGCCCCGCTCGGAGAATGTGTGCAGATGCCTCCCATGCCCCAATACACCCTTTTTCAAAACCTCGACCTCAGGCTTGACCCGACCTGCGTCGGCTGGTTGACCGGGAAACTGACGGATGTATCGCAGAATAAGGGCTATTTCAGTTTTTATGACGGCCGTTCCATAGATCTCCTTTCGCTTTTTCTGATCATCGATGCCATGCCCCCCGCGGCCGTGGCCACACAGGGCGTAACCGCATGGGTTCCGACCATAGAGCTTTCCGTAAACGTCAGAAACATGCCGCAGACCGATCGACTCAAATGCAGCCTCAGGACCCGCTTCATCACCAGCGGGCTCCTTGAGGCTGATGGCGAAGTATGGGATGAAGGAGGTAACCTTGCGGCGATCTCGCGCCAGATAGCCCAGTTCAGGAAGATGTGAGGCATCAACACCTTATGGTCTTCTGCCTCCCTGAAGGATGACAGGAAACAATCGAACATTACGAATGCGTAAGGATCATGTCCTTTAGATAAGAACCACGGCTTGAGTAGCACCATTTCGATAAGAATACTTCACCGTATAACCGATTTCTCCAAGGATATGCTTCATGGCATGGTTTGTTGGATCAATGGTCGACACAAAACGGGAAATATTATGTTCCTTGCCAATGGCAAAGATTTTTCGCAATAATAATTTGCCCAGGCTCTGGTGCTGCCAGTCGTCACGGACCGCAACAGCAAATTCTGTAACATTCTCTCCAGGATCATAACCATAACGAGCTACAGCAATTATGGAATCTTTCCCGTCTTCCTGTATCACGGCGGCGAGGGCAAATTGGTTATTGTAATTAATGTGCGTTAATCGAAAAAGTAGATCTTCTGGAATGGCATCAAGGTAGGTTAAAAAACGCATATATTGGGAATTAGATGAAAGCTTGTTGAATAAATCTATTAGAAGATATTTATCTGTCTCCAGAATAGGCCTGAGAAATACCCCTTTCCCGTTTATAAGCGTAATCTGGTTTTCATATTGTGTTGGGTAGCTTTCATTAAAAGTGGACGACATTTTAATCTCTCCAATAAAAGCGAGAATTTATGATTCACTACGCATCCTTAGTGAAACTTGTGCATTAGAGACAAAGAAATAATTTATACGTTCTTTAAGAAAGATATATCATTTTAAAGAAATTGCCAACCGGCAATTCGCTTTCTTAATTCTTGTTTCTCCATTCTATTGTTTTATGTTACATTACCATCGGTAATGGTTGGAATAATATGGCATCGTTGAAAAATAGGTGGTAAGCGGAGGAAATAGGCATTCTCAGTTTGCAAAAATATTTTTAGGAGAATCAAAATAAAATGCAATCCATTTGGAAATCAAAAGGGAAAAAGCTACATACACGAAATATAGAAGTGGCGACGTACGATTATGACGGACAAAGAATAATTGTAGAAGGACTTCTAAAAGACGTTATTTTGCAGGAATCTCATGCGATAACCGGTGAAACATTTCCAAGTGGTATCATTCATCACATGGCTATACGACTGTTGGTGAATTGTTCTAATCTTGTGATCGAGGATGTTGATGTTGATTTGTTATCTATTCCCCGGGAAGTGTGCCGGGAAACCATCGACTGCCTTGCCCCTATAAAGGGACTGACCATTACCAGAGGTTTTACGTTAAAAATAAAAAAAATAGCCGGAGGCAACAAAGGCTGCTCCCACCTGGTGGAGCTCCTCCAGGCAATCGCCCCGGCCATCTTTCAGGGATTTGCAGCACAGCAAACCCAAAAGCCAGCAGCTTTCGATCCTGACCGAGCAAAGAAGATGCTTCATTTTATTGTTGATACATGTCACCCCTGGCGCGAGGATGGTCCTTTTGTTGAAATGTCTATAAAGAACCTCAATATGAAATAGATAAGAATGGGACACATAATGGAGAAAAGCTGTTTGCCGGCAATTTTTTTCTCTGGATCATTGTTTTTCTGATTGCAAGTGTTTATGTAATATTTGGAATGGCAAAGGTTACTTAAGATAATTGACATACTAACGGGACTCCCTTATATTTGGCGCGTAGGAGAGCAATCTCTTATCAAATATAGGACAGGACTTCTTCTGATCACCGGTCAGGCAAAGTCTGGCCTGTTTTAATCCGAACGTGACTATGGAGGAGGAAGGACCATGTATCGTATCATTCAATGGGCAACCGGCTCTATTGGGCGCTCCACTTTGCGCCGCATCATCGATCATCCCGATCTCAAATTAGTGGGTCTTTACGTCTACGGAAAAAACAAGATAGGATGCGATGCCGGCGAGATCGCCAAGCGTCCTTCCACCGGCGTTATCGCAACCAACAACCTGGAAGAAATTCTCTCTCTGGACGCAGACGTTGTTGTTCATACCCCACGCATCACCATCCCCTATGCAAAACAGAATGCCGAAGTTGAACAGCTCCTCTCGTCAGGGAAAAACGTCATCTCCGTCAACGGGTACTTCTATCCGGAAGCCCATGGAGAAACATATGCCAAACCGCTGAGTACGGCCTGCGAGCGTGGAAACAGCACCCTTGCCGGGGTGGGTATCAATCCTGGATTCATCGCTGAACGTCTTGCATTAGTGATGTCGGGTCTTTGTGCCAAGGTTGACTACATAGGTTCTTTTGAAATGGTGGACGGATCTTACATCGCTGCACCGGCTTTCGTTTTCGACACAATGGGTTTTGGCGCCGATCCCTCCGTTACCGACATCACGAAGGGACCTCTCGCCCAGCTGTATTTTGATCTCTATATCGAAACATTCGCTTACGTAGCCGAGGCCATGGGCACGAAGATTGCGTCGATTAAACCCGACCATCGCCTGACGCTCGCTCCGGAGGATATGAAAATTGCCGCCGGAATCATCCGCCGTGGAACGGTCGCCGCCACGGAGTGGCGATGGAACGCCGAATTTGCAGATGGACGAAGAATGACCCACTCCCTGCTCTGGACATCTTCGCCACAACTTCACGGAGATGATGATCCAGCCCACTGGCGTATTGAAATTAAGGGACGTCCTCATGTTCATCTGTCCTTTAGTCTGGAGGATCCCGATCCGGAGGCGCCACCATCACGCGCCGGAGCTGATGCGACAGCGGCTACTGTGATCAGGGCCATCCCGGATGTATGTGCGGCTAAATCCGGCTTCTTCAGATATGTGCCTCTGGCCCCTTTCAGGGAGAGGTTTTAGGAACACGGGTAATAGTTGAATTATGCAGTGAAGCATTCATTAACTGTAACATGTATCACATATCAAGAAAACATTGGAGGATGAAATGGGTAACATGAATGATTACGCAGCTGAATTCCAACCGAACTTAACATGGGATTCCTTCACCGATGAAATGAAGTTACAAGGACTTGATCTTTATCGCAAAATGTTTTTGGCCGTTGATGGATTTTGGTACCTAGCAGCCAAAGAACGCTTTGGTAACGACATCGCCATGGAGATGGATCTCTGGGTTTGGGAAAAGCACATGCGTTACGAAATGAAACACCTTACGCGAATGTTCAATATTACCGGTCATGATGTTGACGCGTTTTTTAAAGCTTCCCAGCTTATGGCTGTGTCCGGCAATATCAGGATGGAGCTTGACCTCATTACAAAAAACCACGGGATTATGCGGGCGACCAGCTGTCCGACGATAGATGCTCTGGTAAAGGAAGGTGCAGGCCGTGAGCGGACTTTCTGTAAGGTCATTGAACAGCGCATGATGGATTTTCAGACAGCGTACTTCAATCCCCATATGAAAGCAGTCCCCATAAGAATCCCTCCAGAAACGCTGGGGAGTCGAATATATTGCGAGTGGGAAATTACCTGCTAAACAGAATGGCCACCCCTTATTTTAGAGTGAATCATGCCTTCAGGCCAACGGTTAACCCCTCCTCGACGGCTTCGCGGATCGTTCTGGGCCTCACGCAATCTCCGATAGTGTAACACTCAGGCGATTTTCCACGGAAGGCTTCGATGATCCCAGGCTCCGGTTTCAGGCCGGCGGCAAGTACTACTGCGTCGCACTCGATAAATTCGGGAGTTCCCTTCCGGTTCACCTTCACGCCCTGCCCGGTGATTTCCTCAACAGTGGTCTGGGTCTCCAGGCGAACCCCCAGCATTTTCAGCATTCCCAGGAAAAATGGCCGATAGCTAGTCGATACCGTCGGCGCCAAGCGGTCCAGCATCTCCAGGACGGTAACACTTGTGACGCCCTGAGTCTTCGTCAGCAGGAACTCCGCTGTTTCGCAACCTACCAGACCACCCCCGACGATAACAACCCGCCCCTGTATGCATTTTCCTCCTGTCAGGACCTCTTCCGCAGGCACGACTTGAGGCGCGTGGACACCCGGGATGTCTGGAACGATGGGAGCGGCCCCCACGGCCAGGATCAGGGTGTCGGGCTGCTCCCGTTCCACGGTCTGCAGATCCAGTGAGCTTCCCAGACGAAACTCGACGCCCGCCTTGCGGGCCCGCAATGCCAGGCTCCGGGTGAAATTCGCGATTTCTTCCTTGTGAGGTGGCAGGCAGCCGATCCGCATCCATCCCCCCAGTTCCGTCTCCTTCTCGAACAGCGTAACCCGGTGGCCCCGTTCTGCGGCCGTCAAGGCCGCCTGAAGACCTGCGGGACCGCTGCCGCCCACGAATACCCTTTTTGCCTTGCCGGTGGGCGTTGAGACATACAGCAGTTCCTTCCCCGTGCTTGGGTTGACGGTGCATCCGGCCGACGCCCCGCAGAGGGGATCCTTATAAACGACCATGATGTCGGAAAGGCAGTTCCCGCAGGCGAGACAGGGCACGATCTCCTCGATATGGTCTTCTTTTGCCTTGTTCGGAAGGTACGGATCGGCGATCAGCGCCCGGCCAATGCCGATGAAGTCCGCCTGCCCGTTCGCAAGAATCCGCTCCGCCGTTTCCGGGTCGTTAATCCGGTTTGCGGCAATAACGGGGATGCCGACGACACCCCGGATCTGGGCAGTTAGGGGAGCAAAGGCCCCTTTCGGCACCATGGAACCCACGGTGGGAACGCGCGATTCGTGCCACCCAGTGTAGGTGTTGATGAAATTCACGCCCGCCTTTTCCAGGGCCTGGGCGACGATTTTTGCCTCTTCGATGGTGTGTCCGCCCGGCATCTGCTCGTCGAGATTCAGTCGGATGCCCAGCGGAAATTCACTGCCCGCCTCTCGGCGAATGCTCGCAATGATTTCAAGGATGATACGCATCCGGTTCTCCAAGCTTCCCCCGTACTGATCATCACGCTGGTTCGTGATGGGGGACAGGAAGCGATTAAGCAGGTAGCCCGCGCCGGTCATGACTTCCACAGCATCGAATCCTCCTTCACGTGCTTTTGCGGCTGCCTTCCCGTAATTCTCGACCAACTTCTGGGTTTCCTCAATCGTGAGGGGACGGGGTGTTCCCCTCATTAACTGGTTTGGAACTGCCGAGGGACCGGCGAGTTCGGCTATTCCGTCACCGAAGTCCATCTGGTAGGCTGTGATGAGCTGGCAGGCGGTCTTCGCACCGTGATCTTGAAGAGTTGCCGTGAGGTTTCGAATGCCCGGCAGGAAGCAGTCGTCGAACACGCCCGGCGCCATGTGCGACCCAGCATACATGGGAGTGAAGGGAATGATGATTAACCCCGCCCCACCTTTTGCACGCTCTGCAAAGTAAGCGATGAAGCGATCCCCAACGGTTCCGTCAGACTCTGAATACCCCATGGTCATGGGCAGCATGACGATGCGGTTCTTGATTTCCAGATTTCCAATTTGTCCGGGTGTAAACAGGTGCGGGAACATATCTTCTCCTTTCAGGTTAAATCAATGCTTCGGGCGATCAGTATTCATGGTTACCAAAAAATTTTGTGCGACTCTCCGTCGAAATCTGCAAGGCAGGGATTCTTTAATGCTCTGGGAATGGACGAAGGCTTTTCCATGTCTCTCTCCGTAATAGAATTTGCCGTATGATTTACAGATTATACTTGGAGCAAGCGTGAAAATCACGCGCTAATACCTCTATCACATATTGTGTCGGAGTTCAGTATTTTTGAATCGCTTAGGGTCATATTCCCAGGAGTTTGCTTCGATTAAAGTAAAGCTATAAACCAGAAGATACCCGCAGCTTGCTGCGAGGAGGTTCATTATCAATAATTCTTTTCACAAATCTTTCACATCAAAAAAATAAGGGGTCAGACGATGTTGTCTAACCCCTTGATTTGTTTGGTGCGCCCAGCAAGATTCGAACTTGCGACATCCAGATTCGTAGTCTGGCGCTCTATCCAGCTGAGCCATGGGCGCGCGATATCTCGAATGACGAGGCAGCCCTATAGCACATAATTAAACTCGTGGCAAAGTTAAAATATGTGAAATATTTCTTATCGTTTATTAATGATTTAAACAGAGATTCCATGTATTTAATAACTGAACTTTAACGGTTGTCAAAAAATAGTTTTGTCCCATTTTTGGTTGCACGCCGTTCGGCTCGTACAAGTTGAACCGGGTGACCAATTATTCATCGGCGGCGGGATCATCGGACTTTTATGCGCCGCTCGGACGCGGATTTTCGGTGCAGCCGTATCGGGTTTTCGGAAATGAACACGAAGCGGAGATAAAAAGCTTTTGCCTGTGAAAGCCTGACCGATCCGGCGGGCGATGCGGTCAAAATTATGGTCAACCCTGGATAAAATTTCTTCTTAAGAAAATTTCGAGAAATCCGGTTTACGCCGCTCGAAGAAGGCGGCAAACGCTTCTTTGGCTTCCGGTGACTGAAGCATGGCACTAAAGTGATTGCCTTCTTCTAGCATCTGAGCGATCACCGCATCGGCATGCCGGGCCTTCATCAAACGTTTGGTTGTGCGCAGAGATGATGCCGGAAGGACGACCAGTTTTGCCGCCTGTGCGTAAGCATAGGTCATCAAATCCTCGGTCGGCAAAACTTTATTGACCAGTCCCATGTCAAAGGCCTGCTCGGCGGAAAAAGATTCTCCGAAAAGTAACAGTTCAGCTGTGCGATTATAGCCGATCATTTCCGGCAGCAGCTTGCTGGAGGCAAATTCCGGGCACAACCCAAGTTTGGTAAACGGCATTGAAAACTTGGTGTGCTCGGCCGCATAAATCTGATCGCAATGTAACAACATGGTAACGCCGATGCCGATGGCCATTCCGGATACGGCTGCAATGACTGGTTTGGAAGCCATGCCGAGATTCCGCATAAATTGTGCCACCGGTCGATCCGCGACATCCTCTTTGTTGTTCATAAAGTCTTCCAGATCGTTGCCCGCAGAGAAAACCTCCGGCTTGCCGCAAAATAATATCACGCGCACAGCCGTATCTTCTTCTCCATCCTTGATGGCATCCGCCATCATCTGATACATGGCCGCCGTAATCGAGTTTTTCTTGTCCGGACGGTTGAATTCGATTCTGAGAATACCCTGTTGTTTGCTTACTAATATGTCCATATTTTTTCTCCCTCTGTATAGGTCAGTCTAATTATGTTTATGGTTTTTATGGCCGTTCTTCGGCACGCAGCATAGAAGCTGTCCGTTATTACAGCCATTGCTTTCGAACTGCAAGGTCGGATGATCAATGTTGAATTTACTGGAAAGAATCGTCCTAACCTGAGCCGCGAGTTCATCCACCCTGCCCAGCATTTGATCGGGAACGGTAATATGCATGGCTAGGGCTATGCTGTCACTTGACGGATTCCAGACATGCAAGTCGTGAATTTCCCTGATGCCATCGATGGATTCCAATGATTTTTTAATTTCTCCCAAATCGATTCCGGGCGGCGTCGCGTTCATCAGGATCAGAAT
Source organism: uncultured delta proteobacterium (assembly GCA_963726395.1). Lineage (GTDB taxonomy): Bacteria > Desulfobacterota > Syntrophia > Syntrophales > Smithellaceae > UBA8904. The sequence continues at coordinate 122,594 of CAVSCG010000036.1, read as the reverse complement.
GCTGTCTTTTAACAAACGCCAACCGCTGTATAAAATCATGGCGACAATCAGCCAGGAAAACAGTGGATCGAGCCAGTACCAGGGTTTAAATATCCATAGAATACCGAGCGCTACCACGCCCAGGGAAGTCGCTGCATCAGCCAGCATATGCAGGAAAGCGCTTTTCATGTTTAAATTGACTTTCGAGCCGGCATGCAACAGCAGGGCAGAGAGGATGTTGCCGACAAAACCAAGCAAGGCAATCCAGATAACCATTTGTCCGATAATCGGTTGAGGCTCACGGAATCTCTGACACGCCTCAATGGCAATATAGAAAGCCGCGCCATATAAAAGAGCCACGCTGAGTAATGTGGCAAAAATTTCCACACGCTTGAAGCCGAAGGTATGTTTTAATGTCGGCCCGCGTTTTCCAATGATCAATGCCGCGTAATTGATGACCAGCGAAATGAAGTCGCTTAAATTATGCAGTGCGTCACTGATTAGCGCCATACTGCCGGATACGATCCCGCCATAAATCTGCACCACCGGAATCAGTAGATTCATTACCATGGAAGCTACCAGACGCTTGCCCCAGGATTCTTCTCTGGTTTGATTATGGTTATGCTGATGCGTCGTCATGATTGTTTCCGTCCAGTATTTTCAGACCCAAGTCAATCGCATCATGACTTCCGAAAAGAATCAGCTGATCCGCTGCCTGAAGGACAAAGTCACTGGGTGGATTGGTGATGGTCTGGTTATTGCGGATGATATTAATGATCATGGCACCCGATTTTGCTTTCAGGTTGACGTCCCTGATGCTGCGACCAATAATAGGATTCTTGGCGGCAATATAATAGGTTTCAATGGTGCCCTGCGCCAGAATCTGGCTGATCTGATCAAAGGCTTCCTGCGTATAACGCACTTCCCGGAAAACACCATATGATTTATTACGGATAATGTTGCCCTGTGCAAGAATAATGCTATTGGGAATATGAAACATTTTAAGAACCCGGCTGAATATTTGAATAGAGGTTTCAAATTCTTCAGGAATCACATCGTCCGCTCCCATTGCCAGCAGGTCTTCGATGTCGGCGACATACTTCGTCCTTACAATCACATGCAAATTCGGATGGATGGCCTTGGCGTTGGAGAGACAGCTTTTTGTGAGAAAACGGTCAGAGATGGCGATGACCATGACACGCGCGGCCTCCACGTTTGCGCGCCGCAGAATTTCTACGCTGGAGGCGTCACCCCAGATAGTGTTTTTATCTCCTTTGCTTTTCGATTTTTTAATTTTCTGAAAGTTAAGATCAATAATCACGTAATTAATGGCGGTATCTTTGAGTACCTTAACCAGATTTCTGCCGTTGAGTCCCATCCCGCAGATAATCACATGATTGGACACAGGTACACGTTCATCGAGTTTAACATCTCGTTGTGTCGGATCAAAAATATTTTTTCGGGCCAACAAATAATAAACGAGGGAAGTAAGCAGAGGCGTGACAATAAAAGTTAAAACGGACGCGCCAATAAAGGTCTGATAGATGTCATTGGAAATGATGTTGTTTTTAAAGCCCTGAGACGCCAGAACGAAAGAAAATTCACCAATCTGTGACAGTAAAACGCCCGAAAGCAAAGCGACGCGCAAGGGGTATTTCAGCAGTTTGACCAACCCGAAGACGATCGTTGCTTTAATCATAATGATTATCAGAGAAATCAGGATAATGTAATCTGGGTTTTCCCGCAGAAAATCCAGATTAAGGATCATGCCGAAAGCCACGAAAAAAACCGATAAGAAGACATCTCGGAACGGACTGATGTCGCTGATGATCTGATGTGTAAAATCTGTGTCAGAGAGAGCCAGTCCTGCCAGAAACGCTCCGATGGCCAGCGACAATCCCAGCGATTCCGTAATCCCGGCAATCCCCATCGTGATCACCACGGAGGCAATCACCAGCACGTCGCGCATGTTCATGTTAACCAGACGCTCCAGCACGTGGGGGATGACATACCGGGCAGCGACCAGAATGACGACGATGATCAGGATGGATTTGACCAGTTTCCAGATGATCATCAAAGCGTCAGGCCCGCTTTCTCCGGCCAGAAACGGAATAAGCAACATCATCGGCACGACCATCATATCCTGAAACAAAATGACGCCGATGGAGATTCGGCCTTGCGGGGAAGCTTCGTCATCACGGTCTTTGAGGATCTTCAAGATCAAAGCCGATGAACTGTGAACCAGAATAAAGCCGATGAAAATAGATTGGCTGATGCTCAATTGCATCGTAAACCCAATAATCATCCCCACGAAAAATGTGCACAGAATCTGCAAGCCGCCCGTGAGGAGAATTTCGGATGAATGTTTCAGGAATCGGGATAACCGAATTTCGATGCCAATGGTGAAAAGCAGAAAAGCGACGCCGATTTCAGCCATGAGCTGAATTCCGGCCATGTCATCGATCAGTTTTAAGCCGAAAGGACCGATAATAATGCCTGTGATGAGAAAACCAATGATAGAGGGCAGTTTGATTTTATTAAAGATGTAAATAACAGGGATGGAGAAACCGAGAATAATAATCAATTGGTGAAAAAAATTCAGTCCGTTCACGGGCATTCCTGATTGTTAAAGGTTATTCCTGAAAATGGACGCATGGCATCCGCCCATTTTCAGGAATTTAAGCATCTCATTTCGTATATTTACCATTGATTAGAAAATTTTCCAAGAAAACATATCATTTCATTAATTTTGATTGACAAAACCCTCATGAAAAATTAATATGCAAAAAATTAGTTATTTAATCGCGCAAGGCGTATGATGATCCACACAGAAACAATAATTACCAATATTATAGTTTGCTTCCGCATGGGAGGCTTGGCCGTGGAATAGTTTCGACTTGAAATAAACAAATTCCAAACCGCTGCCAGGCAAAAAGGCAGCGGTTTTTTTTATGAAGAGAGGATTTCATGACAAAAAACCAGATTTTGATTTATGATACGACGTTGCGAGATGGCACGCAGGGTGAGCAGGTCACCTTTTCCGCCGAAGAAAAGCTGCGTATTGCCCAGCGGTTGGATGATGTTCACTTCCATTATATTGAAGGCGGCTGGCCCGGTTCCAATCCTAAAGATATGCGCTTTTTCGAAATGGCAAAAACGGTGAAGTTTAAAAACGCTAAATTGACCGCGTTTGGCTCCACGCGCAAGCCGCACATTCGTCCGGAAACCTGCCCGAACCTCAAGGCATTAATCAAGGCCGAGACGCCCGCCTTGGCCATCTTCGGCAAAGCCTGGGACCTGCATGTCACCGATATTCTTAAAATCGATCCGGAAGAAAACCTTTGCATGATTCGCGACTCGATTGCCTACTTAAAATCCAAAGGCAAGGAAGTGCTTTTTGATGCGGAACATTTTTTCGACGGCTATAAGCATAACCCCAGATATGCGACCCGGGTCGTAAAGACAGCTTTGGACGCAGGCGCGGATAGAATTGTTTTCTGCGATACGAACGGCGGCGCCATGCCTCATGAAATCACGCAGATCATTAAAAAAATATCTTTAGTTATTCCAATGGAACGGTCCGGCATCCATGTTCACAATGATTGCGGACTGGCCGTCGCCAATTCCATTGCGGCTGTCCGCGAAGGAGTGAAAATGGTTCAGGGAACCGTCAATGGTTATGGAGAACGGTGCGGGAATGCGGATCTGATTTCATTGATCGGCAATCTGCAAATCAAAATGAAAATGAATTGTCTGCCGACAAAGTCGATTCGTCAGTTGACTAATCTTTCCCTGTTTATCAGCGACGTGGCCAATATCCCGCCTTTGATGTCCCGGCCTTTTGTGGGACGCAGTGCGTTCGCGCACAAAGGCGGTGTGCATGTAAGCGCCGTGACGAAAAATTCGCTGGCTTACGAGCATATGCGGCCGGAATGGGTTGGCAATAGCCGGCGTGTGCTGGTTTCCGATATGGCCGGCAAAAGCAATATTGCGTATAAGGCCAAGGCATTAGGAATCGATCTGGACAAAAAGAATGCGCTGGGCAAAGTTGTTCATCAGGTCAAACTGATGGAAGACAAAGGCTATCAGTTTGACGCCGCTGACGGCTCCTTATCCGTCTTGATGAAAAAAGCAATTGGCGAGTTTGTTGATCCGTTTAATCTGGAGTGTTTCAGTGTGGTCACGTCGCGAACGCTGGAAAATCCATGTCTTTCCCAGGCCACCATCAAAATATCTGTCAAGGGTGAGGAGGAGTTGACGGCCGCCGAAGGCAACGGTCCGGTTAATGCGCTGGATCATGCTTTGCGAAAAGCGTTGACAAAATTCTATCCGCAAATCAAGGAAATGCACCTGGTTGATTTTAAAGTTCGCACCCTGGAAGGTTCCGAGGGCACGGCGGCGGGCGTCCGCGTTTTGCTGGATTCGACGGACGGTTCTGAACTCTGGAGTACCACCGGCGTTTCCGAAAATATTATTGAAGCCAGTTGGCAGGCACTGATCGACAGTATCGAATACAAGCTCAGTAAAGACAAGAAAAAGAGATGATTTTTTTCTTTCCCGAAATCCTTTTGCAGCCATTGCTAAATCTCAAAATTATTGGTATACGCATCACGGTAAAAATGGCAACTGGAAGACGGGAGCTGGACGGTGTTATCGATTAACAGCCAAAATCCGCAAATGCGCCTCATTAAGAAAGTGGTGGATGTATTAAGGGACGGCGGCGTTATCATCTATCCCACGGATACGGTTTATGGACTGGGTTGCGATTTGTCCAATAAAAAAGGCATTGAAAGAATATACGAAATTAAAAGAAGAAATAAGAAACGACCGCTGAGTTTTGTCTGTTCAGATCTAAAACATATCAGCCAGTATGCCCTGGTCACGGATTACGCTTATAAGACTATGAAACGGTTTTTACCGGGGCCTTACACGTTCATTCTGGAGGCATCGCGTCTTGTTCCGAAAATCATTCTACCGAAAAGGCCGACCACTGGTATTCGCGTGCCGGACAACCAGATTTGCCTTTCCTTGATACGCGAACTCGGACAGCCGATTATCAGCACCAGTGTGCAGACGCAGGACGGAGAAGACCTCGGCAATCCTTCACTCATCGACGAATACTTCGGACGTGTCGTTGATTTGATTATTGATGGTGGGACGATTGTTCCTGAACCATCCAGTGTCATCAGCCTGATTGATGACACGATTGAGCTGATTAGAATTGGAAAAGGCGACGTAAGCGCCTTTATATAAAATATACAAGGTTGTATTGTACAAGTTGCGCGTTGGTCGGACATCTGGTCCCAAAGCAAACGCGTGATGTTGGATGCAGCCGAAAAGGACATTTATGAAACATATCATGCTCGTTAACGCCGTGCACAAGGAACAAATGCGCATGGCCACGATTGACGAAAAAGGCACGCTCATTGAATTCAATATTCAAATGACGGTGCGCGAGCCGATCACGGGGAATATTTACAAAGGCAAAGTACTAAAAGTAGAACGTGGTTTGCAGGCGGCCTTTGTCGATTACGGTGGCGTCAAGGACGGCTTTCTTCCGCTTCGGGACGTGAGCCATGAATATCTGACCGAACCGGAAAACGGTCAGTCCGGCGGCAAACCGGTTCTCAAATCCGGTCAAGAAATTATCGTGCAGGTCGTCCGGGAAGTCATAGGCAATAAAGGCGCCTTGCTGACGTCTTATATTTCACTGCCCGGAAGATATCTCGTCTTACTCCCCAATAAGCTCTGCGGTGGCATTTCGCGTAAAATAGAAAGCGAAGAAGACCGTCAGAAAATCAAATCTCTGATGGAACAGATCAAAGTTCCCGAAGATATGGGCTTCATCGTCCGCACGGCCGGCATCAATCGAACCAAGCCGGAAATCCAGCGCGACTACCAGTTTCTCATGCGTCTGTGGAAGGATATTTTCAAAAAAGCCGAAAGTGCCTCAGCGCCCTATTTTCTTTACCAGGAAACGGATTTCGGCGTGCGTTCGCTGCGGGACTATTTAACACTGGAAATCGATGAAATTCTGGTTGATGATGTCGAGACCTTCCGCAAAATGCGCGCTTATTTGAAAGCGGTCGCCCCCCGCCATTTACGGATATTAAAGAATTATAAAGACAAAGTCCCAATTTTTGAACGCTACGAACTGGAAGAACAAATCCGGGTGATTTACCAGGAGCGCGTGGAATTGAAATCCGGCGGTTACATTATCATCAATCCTACGGAAGCCATGATCACCATCGACGTCAATTCCGGCCGCGGCTCCAATAAACGAAATATTGAAGAAACCGCTTTCAAAACCAATGTCGATGCCTGCGAGGAAATCGCACGTCAATTGCGCTTGCGCGACTTGGGTGGTTTAATCGTGATCGATTTTATCGACATGATTGATAAGAAAAATATCGCCGAAGTGGAAAAAGCATTTAAGAAAGCCCTCAGTATGGATCGCGCCAGAATCCAGCTTTCCCGCATTTCCAAGTTCGGACTTTTGGAATTGTCCCGTCAGAAGAAACAATCCACGATTCAGGAAATCAGTTATATTACCTGTCCATATTGCAAAGGCAGCGGGCTGCGGCCCTCTCTGGAATACGCGTCTCTGGGGGCGTTTCGCAAAATTGAATCAGAAGCGGTCAAAGGCATTTACTCGGAGTTGAAGGTCAGCCTGCCGCATGAAATCGCTTTATACATTCTGAACAACAAAAGAACCGAGCTTTTGAGGCTGGAAACCAATTTCGGCGTCTGCCTCCTCATTGAAGGAAAATCGGATATGGCGTGGGACAATTTCGAAATTCAGCAATCCATTAAAGAACAAACGCTGGAAGTAAGCGCTATGCAGGGTGTTCCTTTACTGACACTGGCTGAAGAGACGGAGTCGGACACGGATTCCGATATCGAAACGGATGCGGAAGTGAGCGACGTTGAAGAACCCCCTAAAAAGAAAAGCCGTCGCCGTCCTCGCCACAGAAAAAGAAAGTCTTTGGGAGCATCGACGGAAAGTGTTTTGCCTGAAAGTGCGTCGTCGGACTCTTCTGCTCCGGAACCATCGTCCGGAGCTATGGCGCCGCCGATTCCTTCCGCACAGTCGCCCCGATTTCCTGTAAAGCCGCTGAAGATTATCGGCGCGCTACCGGATGAATTCTATCCTGTGGAGTTGGACGGCGACCTATTTGCTTCGGAGCCGGATCAAGATGAGTCGAAAGAAGATAAAGGGGATCATTAAACACCGGCCGGACACGACTTGTGAAGGCGGTGTCCTGTTATTGCAGCCCTTAAGGAGGCGTATCCATGATCGATGAAATCATGAAAAGACTCTATCGGATTGTCGTGCCTCTGCCGAACAGCCCGCTCAAGGATTTGAATTCCTACGTTATTAAAGGCGAAGATCGTAATCTGATCATCGATACTGGCTTCAACCGCAGTGTTTGTTATGAAGCGATGCAGCAGGGAGTGGCCCAACTGGGGATTGATCTGAACAAGACCGATTTTATGCTCACCCACATGCACGCCGATCATACAGGGCTTGTGTCGCGGCTGGCATCAGAAACCAGCAGGATATTTTTCAGCCGGATTGATTCACGGGTCTTCGACGATGACAAAAGCTGGCAACCCCTGGTTGACTTTGCGGAAATCAACGGATTTCCGTCTGACGAATTGCAAAAGGCGCTCGACAGCCATCCCGGCTTCAAATACAGTCCGAAAAAGAAACCCAGATTTACATTGATTGACGACGGAGATGTGATCGAATGCGGCGGTTACCGTCTGCAATGTTTAGCCACGCCCGGACACACGCAGGGGCATATCTGCCTTTACGAAAAAGATAAAAAAATATTCTTTTCCGGTGATCACGTTCTTTTTGATATCACGCCGCATATTGAATCCTGGGCCTATACCACCAATTCTCTTGCCGACTATATGGCCAGTCTGGATAAAGTGTACAATTTGCCGGTGGATCTTGTCCTGCCCGGGCACCGGAATTTTGTAGGGAATCTGAAAGGCAGAATTGATGCCTTGAAAGCCCATCACCGCGAACGCGCCGATGAAGTGATGGACGTTTTGGGAAGCCTATCTCTCAATGCCTATGAAATCGCCGCCGGCATGACCTGGGATATTGATTGTGAAACCTGGGCGGATTTTCCCATCGCCCAGAAATGGTTTGCCACCGGAGAAGCCATTGCCCATCTGCGCTATCTGGAAGGCGAAGGCAGAATTTCACGGAACGCCGGACAAAAGATTGTTACCTTTCAAGCGGTCCATAACTGATCATGAATGTAGGGAACGGTTTCAATAACCTAACCACCTGACCACCTGAAGGTGGCGCGAGGTCACGCGACCGTTCCCTTCACGTTTGGGTCTAGTAGTTCGGGTCTTTAGCCCCGTCATCATAAGCTCAGAAAAAAATCATCGCCAGCGCTTCCGCAATACAGGCAGGCTTTGCCTGTCCTTCAATTTCAATCGTATGGGTCTGTTTCATCAGCAGGCGATTGCCCGGTTTTTCTTCCATGGTGGAAAGAACAATCCGGTCGCGGATTTTCGATCCGGAGATCACGGGATTGATAAAGCGCACCTTATCCAGGCCATAGTTGATGGACATTTGGGCGCCTTCCAATTTCAGCGGCACCTGATAGCTGAAAAACGGCAGATGCGAAAGTGTCAGAAACCCGTGCGCGATAGTTTTACCGAAGGGTCCCTTGGCGGCTTTTTCCTCGTCCACATGAATCCACTGATGATCTTTTGTGCTGTCGGCAAATTGATTAATCTGCTCCTGGGTCACCTGTGTCCAATCGGAAACAAATATTTCCTTCCCGATAAACTTCTCCATATCTTTCAATACCGATTCGATAGACATATAAGATTACTCCCTTCCGTTTTAGGTAAATGCATCATAACCTTATTGCAGTCTTTCGGCAATGCCGACTTAATCGAGAGCCGCGTTTACTTTGGCCTGTGCGGCTTTTGCTTCTTTCATGATTCTTTCAAAAAGCTCGGCAACCGTCGGTTGGTCATGAATCAGGCCCTGCACCTGTCCGACCGGCAGCACGCCTTTTTTCGAATCGCCGTCTTCGGTAGCGTCCTTAATAGCTTTGAAGGCATTGGCCATGAAAGCCAGTTGTTTGGCGTTTTTGTAGCCGGACGCCAGCACACCCAAAAACAGTTTGAAATAGGGTACGCCTATTTGTTTGGCGATATCCTGCGAGTTGAAAAAGGCGGCGGGCCAGCTCAAACCATTTTTTATCGCTTTTTTGGCTGCGTCCGTTTTCATGACCCGGCATAAAATACCGTCAAATCGTTTGGAAAAGAGCGTGTCATAGACGTCTTTTTCCATAGTGAGTTTTTTAAAGTTTTCATGCAGCGGACTTTCTTTGGTCGTCATCAGCCTGGTTCCCATGGCAACGCCTTCCGCGCCCAGTGCGAGCGCCGCCGCGATTCCACGGCCATCGGCAAAACCGCCGGCGGCAATGACGGGAATTTTCAGATTTTCCGCCAGATGCGGAATCAAAACCAGCGATGTCACGTCTTCACCGTGTGCCGCGGCTTCCTGGCCGGTGGCGATGACCGCATCCGTACCGAAATCCTGCGCGCGCTTGGCATGTTTCACATTGACCACAGTGGCAAAAACCTTCCCGCCGTACTTGTGGGCTTCCTTTACAATCCAGTCACCCTTGCCCAGCGCAAAGTTAATCACGGGTACTTTTTCCTGCAAAAGGACTTTTGCATTTTCCGCCGCGCCCGGAAACATCAGCGACGCGTTCGCGCCGAAGGGTTTATCCGTCAGTTTGCGGATTTCGCGGATGGCTTCCCTGGTTTGTGCAGCGTTCAGCGGACCTGTTGCCAGAATGCCCAGTCCTCCGGCGTTGGATACCGCCGCCACCATTTTCGGCGTGCTGATCCAGCTCATGCCGGAGAGCACAATCGGATACTTGATGCCGACCATTTCAGTGATTCGTGTTTTCATAGTTGCTCCTTATATGATTTAAGTTTTACTAAACTTTTGTGATTCAATTTCCACAGAGCTTTGCGACTCTTGCCGAACACGCCTTGGCTTCGGCCGCCATTCTTTCCATCAGTTCCTGGCAGGTGGGGATATCGTTGATCAGACCGATGGACTGGCCAACCATCAAAGGCGCGTAATTGATATCGCCGGTTTCCCAGGCTTCCTTCACCTTCTGACCGGATAAAAGTGGGATGAGCTCTTCAAATCCGCCATGTCTGGCTTCAATCGCCAGCACTTCTTCTAAAACTTTGGACTTTAGGCCGCGTCCCTGCAGGCCAATGGATTTGCCGTAAATCACCGTATCAAATTCCTGCCTTCGGATTAGTTCCTGTTTGATATTATCATGAACTTCGCATTCCTTTGTGGCGATAAAGCGGCTGGCCATCATCACGCCTTCGGCTCCCAGAGCCAGCGCCGCGGCCATGGTCCGGCCGTCCGCAATTCCGCCGACAGTCACGACGGGAATTTTAACGGAAGAGACAATGCGCGGTGTGAGCACCATAGAGGTGACATCGTCATTTAACGGATGGCCGCCTTCTTCAATGCCCGCCGCATAAATGCCGTCAAAGCCGATTTTATCGGCATGCAGCGCGTGTCGCACCGCACCGACTTTGTGAAACATTTTCACGCCGGCATTTTTCAACATCTCTACGGCTTCCATTCCCGCCACCTTATCCAGCGGCGTTCCGGAAAACTCAATACCGGCTACCTTTTCTTCGGCGCAGACCTTAACATACATCTTGTGGTGTTCCGGTGTGATCCGCACCGACGGTAAAAGGGTAATCGCTACAAAGAACGGCTTATCGGTGAGTTTGCGTGTTTCCCTGATGGCCGCGCGAAATTCGTCCGCCGTTTCATAATTGCCGGCGGTCAGATTGCCAATGCCACCCGCGTTGGACACCGCCGCGCACAGTTTCGGTTTGCAAAGCCACATCATGGCTCCGCAGATAATCGGGTACTTCACGCCAAACATTTCTGTAATTGCTGTTTTAAACATTAATGCCTCCTTTAATCTTTTGTGCCGCTTGGCTTGTGCGGCCGGTTTTTTAATTTTTTCAAACTTTTTTGAATATTTTGCTCAACCTGCTTCTGGAAAAGACGCCTTAATATATAGTCACGGTAGAATTCACCGATTCGGGTAAGTTCAGCGGTGATGAGGATATTCTCTCTCGTAGATTTACCGGCAACAATTGTACGGCGAAGCGTCATTTCTTTTTTCACAATTTTTTTGCCCAGTTCAACCCAAAAAGACAGCTCGTCCTGCGCTATACCTAATCCGGTGAGCTTCTTGATGCCGTCACGACCCACACGCACATCGTCTTCATTATAAAGCGGTTTGTCCGTGCCGGTCGTAAAAGGAATCAGAATGCCCAGTTTTTCCGACTGCTTTAACTCCTTTTCCGTCAAGCCGGTAGCTTCAAGAAAGGTCTGCCGATCAATCAGTCCGCGGCCAATACGGTCAGACGAACCAAAAACGGCGTTTTCAACCGTTTCCGCTTCCGATAAGCTGAGACCTTCATCCATCCGGCGCAAAACATTTTTGATGAGATAGAGCGGGAAGTAACGTTTTTCCTTAAGTTCCTGAATGGCGCGCAGTTTGTCAAGGCAGGCCTCATCGTAGTAGGCCATTTTTTCATTGGCTTTTTCGGGTTTGGGCAGAAGCCCTTCTCCGACATAATAGCGGATGGTCGATGGCCGTACGCCGCTTCTTTTTGCGATTTCACCGATTTTTAATTTCATTCGTCAAACCAAACATTAAAGTTGAGCTTTAATGTTATAATGTGATTGAAAGCTGGTGTCAAGCAAATAATCTGAAAATAAAAAATGAGCGATTTGCTAATGAAGATGCTTCGTTTAGATGTGTTTCATTTACCTGTTGCATTGTACTTTCAAAGATGTATGATGCCAAAACAATTAGACAATATTCATAACCAGTTGAAATATGGCTGGCGCGTAAGAAAGATCGTATGAGCCTATGACCAACCAGAACCCCGAACAAATTGCCCGCGACATCATTGATAAACAATTAACTGATTGCGGCTGGATTATTCAAAATAAGAAGCAGATTAATCTATCTGCCGGGCTGGGTGTAGCTGTCACAGAATATCAAACCGAAATCGGCCCCGCTGATTATGTTTTGTTTGTTGAAGGCAAACCCGTTGGCGTCATTGAAGCAAAAAAAGAAGAAGAGGGCGTTCACTTAACCATTCATGAAGATCAATCCAAAGATTATGCCAACAGCAAATTAAAATATCTCAATAACGATCCGCTGCCGTTTGTTTATGAAAGCACCGGCACGGTAACCCGTTTTACCGATTATCGGGATCCCAAACCACGATCACGCCCCGTCTTTGCCTTTCACCGTCCGGAAACATTTCAGAAATTGTTAAAGAAAGACAAAACGCTGCGGTGTAGAATAAAGGACATTCCATCTTTGCCAACCGCCGGACTGCGCGATTGCCAGATAAGCGCCATCAATAAGCTGGAAACTTCCTTTCGCGGCAATCATCCCAAGGCGCTCATTCAGATGGCAACAGGTTCGGGCAAAACCTTTACTGCTATTACGGCCATTTATCGCCTGCTCACTTATGCCAAAGCCGGACGCGTCTTGTTTCTGGTGGATACCAAAAATCTCGGCGAGCAGGCCGAGCAGGAATTCATGGCCTATATGCCCAATGACGACAACCGCAAGTTTTCCGAACTCTATGGCGTGCATCGCCTGAAATCCAGCTTTGTGCCGACCGATAATCAAGTATATATCAGCACCATTCAGCGATTATATTCGATTCTGAAGGAAAAAGAGCTGGATGAAAAAGAAGAAGAAACAAATCCCGGTGAAATCAAATGGGAGAGGACGCCAGCCGGTGCCGATGGTGCTACAATGCCAAACTGCCCGTTGAGTTTTTCGACTTCATCGTCATTGACGAATGCCACCGCAGTATTTATAATCTCTGGAAACAGGTGCTGGATTATTTTGACGCTTTTTTGATCGGCCTTACCGCCACGCCCGACAACCGCACGTTTGGTTTTTTCAATCAGAACATCGTCAGCGAATACACCCACGAAGAAGCTGTTACCGACGGTGTCAACGTCGGCAGTGATGTTTATTTGATTGAAACACAGATCACCAAAAAAGGCGGCAAGATATGGAAAGGCCAATATGTTGATCATCGGGAAAAACTCACCCGCAAAAAACGCTGGGAACAGTTGGATGAGGATGTTGTTTATTCCCAAACGGAGCTTGGACGACAAAGTCGTCAATCCCAACCAGATTCGCACCGTCATCCGCACATTCAAAGATCATCTGCCGGAAATGTTTCCCGAACGATTCAACGAGAAGGGCGAATTTGAAGTGCCCAAGACACTTGATCTTTGCCAAAACCGACAGCCATGCTGACGACATTATTCAAATCGTGCGGGAAGAATTCAGCGAAGAAAACAAATTTTGCAAAAAAATCACCTATAACAGCGAAGACCCCAAAAGCACGCTGGCGCAGTTTCGCAACGACTACCATCCGCGCATTGCCGTTACCGTGGATATGATTGCTACCGGCACGGATGTCAAACCGTTGGAGTGCCTGCTCTTCATGCGGGATGTTAAAAGCCGCAACTACTTTGAGCAGATGAAAGGCCGGGGCACGCGCACCATTAATCTGGACGATCTTAAAAAAGTGACGCCCACTGCCAGATACACCAAAGACCATTATGTGATTGTCGATGCCATCGGCGTCACCAAAAGCCTGAAAACGGACAGCCGCCCGCTGGAGAAAAAGCCGGGTGTGCCGCTCAAGGATTTGCTCGCTGCCATTACCGTGGGCGCAAGAGACGAAGAACTCTTTACCACTATTGCCAATCGTCTGGCGCGGCTCGACAAACAATTAAGCGAAAAAGAAAAGACAACCTTTGCCGGAAAAGCAAAAAAAAGACCATTACCGCAGGTCGTCAAGGAACTACTCAACGCCTATAATCCCGACACGCTGGAAGACATTCGCCTTAAAGTTGAAAATGAAAATCCCGATGCGCCGCCGGTGGAAAAAGACAGAAAAGTCAAGAAACTCACCGAAGACTTACAAAATGTGGCAGCCAGCAACTTTTAACGGCGAGCTGAACGACTACATTGAAAACGTCCGCAAAGCGCATGAGCAGATTATTGATATTCTCAACCCCGATAAGCTCGTGGCGGCAGGCTGGGACAAAGACAATAAAGAAAAAGCCGAAGAACTGGTCAAAACGTTTGCCGAATGGATTACCAAACACAAAGACGAAATCACCGCTCTGCAAATCTTCTACAGCCAACCCTACCGTAGGCGCGAGTTGACCTATGCGATGATTCGGGAACTGGTGGATGCGATTGTGGCCGATAAGCCCACGCTTGCACCACTAAATGTGTGGCGCGCCTATGAACTATTGGAAAGTGTCAGCGGCCAGCCGAAAAACGAACTGGTGGCGCTGGTATCGCTCATTCGTAAAGTGACGGGCATTGATGCCGCGCTGACGTCCTACGACAAGACAGTGGACAGAAATTTTCAGAATTGGGTTTTTAAAAAGCAGGCAGGTACATTGAAATTTACTGAAGAACAAATGCAGTGGCTGTAGAATGCTCAAAGACCATATCGCCGCATCCGTTTCTGTTGAGTGTTGATGATCTGGACTACACGCCATTTGACGCACAGAGGCGGCAAAGGCAAAATGTGGCAGCTATTCGGCAATGAGACGGGAAAGATTATCAACGAACTGAAAGAAGCATTGGCGGCTTGACTCCGGCCCTTCGACAAGCTCAGGGACCGGACCCGGTGACTGAGAATAAAGACGGTGGCTGAGCCTGTCGAAGCCACTCTTCAGACCGCACACTGAGCAAATATAAAGCACCCTGAGCCTGTCGAAGCCAAAGGCGCATTATGAGAGGCTACATGTACATATTGCTTTGTTCAAACGGCCAGTATTACACGGGCAGCACGAATGACCTTGAAAGAAGATTAGCACAACATCAAAACGGTGAAGGATCGAATTTTACGAAAAAGCATCTGCCTGTAAAATTAGTTTACCTGGAAGAATTCGACAACATAAAGGATGCATTTTATAGAGAAAAACAAATTCAGGGCTGAAGTCGCAAGAAAAAAGAGGCATTGATAAATGGGGAGTATGCTAAATTGCCCGGGTTGTCGAAAAGCTCACTTCGATAGGATCAGGGACCGCGCTTCGACAAGCTCAGCGAACAAAGACGGTGACTGAGCATAATGAACCGGACACTGAGCAAAGTAAATCGGACACTGAGCTTGTCGAAGTGTCGAAACCAAAATGAAACAACAAGGTAGTGACTATATAAAATGAGAGAGAATAAAGAAATGCCGAAGGGCTGGGTAATAGCTGATTTACAAGATGCAGTTGATGTCCTTGATAATTTAAGAAAGCCCATTAACTCCGATGAAAGGGAAACAAGGATTGCGGGTAAAAAAGAAAGCGAACTGTATCCTTACTATGGTGCTACTGGCCAAGTCGGTTGGATTGACGACTTTATTACAGATGGTGAATATGTTTTAGTTGGTGAAGATGGTGCGCCGTTCTTGGATTTCTACAAACCTAAAGCATATATAATTAAAGGCAAAACTTGGGTAAACAATCACGCACATATTTTAAGGTTCAAAGAAGGTTTAACAACAAACGCTTTTATTCTTCATTTTCTAAATCATTTTAATTACAATGGTTATGTAAATGGGACAACAAGACTTAAACTTACAAAAAGTCGTTTGGCCGAAATCCCTTTTCCTATTCCACCCCTCCCCGAGCAGCACCGTATTGTCGCCAAAATAGAAGAACTGTTCAGCAGTTTGGATAAAGGTATTGAAAGCCTCAAAACCGCGCAGCAACAACTCAAAGTCTATCGTCAGGCGGTTTTGAAATGGGCATTTGAAGGCAAACTGACGAACAAAAATGTAAAGGAAGGTGAATTGCCGGAAAGGTGGAAATGGATAAAGCTAGACGAGGTTGTTGATGAATTTGTCCGTGGTCCTTTTGGTGGTTCATTAAAAAAAGAATGTTTTGTTCCTAATGGGTACAAAATATATGAGCAAAAAAATGCAATTTACCAATCTACAGAACTTGGGAAATATTTTATTAATGAAAATAAATTTAAAGAATTAATAAGGTTTAAAGTTAAGCCTAACGATTTTATTGTTAGTTGTTCTGGTACTATTGGCAAACTGTTTATGATTCCTGAAAAAGCACCCAAAGGTATAATAAATCAGGCCCTCTTGATCATTAGAATAAACAGGGATTTGATCTTAGATAAGTTTTTCATGTATTTATTTACTTCTTCGTTTTTTCAAAGGCTTATTATTAATGATGCAAAAGGAACTGCTATGCTGAATTTGGCAGGCGTAAAAGATATGAAGTTAGTACCAGTTTTACTTCCTCCCATTCTTGAACAAAAAGCCATAGTTGCCGAAATCGAATCCCGTCTTTCCATCTGCGATAAAATTGAGGAGAGTATTGAGCAAAGCCTCGGTGAGTCCGAATCCTTGCGGCAAAGCATTTTAAAGAAAGCCTTTGAAGGCAAGCTCGTCCCCCAAGACCCATCGGACGAACCGGCGTCAAAATTACTGGAACGCATCAAATCGGAAAAAGAAAAGACGGAAAACCCGCCTCTCGAGTCGGCAGGAAAAACAAAAACGAAAAGGCACAATGATGAGGAGTAGAACAGAGAGATGACAGGCCGAAAAAAAGAAGAACCGCAAGGGGAAATCGTTCTCTACCAAGCGCCGGACGGCAGGGTTGAACTCAATGTACGCCTTGATCGGGATAGCCTTTGGCTGAGTCAAAAGCAAATGTCGTTGCTCTTCGATAAGGACACCGACACGATCGGCTTACATCTTCGTAATATATACAAAGAGGCGGAACTAAAGGAATCGGCAACTACCGAGAAATCCTCGGTAGTTCAAAAGGAAGGGGATCGACAGGTCCGCCGCCAGGTGTGCTTGTATAACCTTGATGCCGTTCTCTCTGTTGGTTACCGTGTCAACTCGAAACGCGGCACCCAGTTTCGCATCTGGGCAAGCAATGTCTTAAAGGAATATCTGATAAAAGGCTATGCACTCAATGAAAAACGGCTAAGTGATCGGGAAGTCGAACTGGAAACGCTGAAAACAAGCATCCAACTGTTGGGACGCAGTATTATCAAACAGGCTAATCAATTAGATCAGGCAAAAACGCTGGTCAATATCATTGCTGATTTTTCCAATGGTCTGGAAATCCTGGATGACTTTGACAACGAAAGACTGGACGCCAAAGGACTCACGGATAAGGAAGCCGTGGTGATTTCTTATAAGGAGTGCAGGAAAATTATCAGCCAGATAAAAGACGCGTTCAATTCCGCTTTGTTTGGCAAGGAAAAGGATGACAGCTTTCGTGGCTCTATTGGCCAGATCTACCAAAGTTTTGCCGACAAAGCTCTCTATCCGTCCATTGAAGAAAAAGCCGCAGTACTTCTCTATCTGATCGTTAAAAACCATTCTTTCATTGACGGAAACAAACGGATCGCTGCAGCGATATTCCTCTATTTTCTCAATGTAAACGGAATATTGTACCGTCGGGACAAAACGACGTTGATTGATGGAAACACTCTAGCCGCAATCACGCTGATGATTGCGGAAAGTAAGCCCGGCGAGATGGAAACGGTAAAAAAGATCATTATGAGTATATTAAACAGGAGTAACAAATCTTGAGCAACGAAAACAATAATACATCCGGCATCATCAGTAAAATATGGAGCTTTTGCAATACCCTGCGTGACGACGGGGTCGGCTATGGTGATTATTTAGAGCAGCTTACCTATCTGCTCTTCTTGAAAATGGCTGACGAGTTCAGCCGGCCGCCGCATAACCGGAAGTTACCCATTCCGAAGGAATTCAACTGGGAAAGCCTGACTGCGAAAAGCGGTGCGGCTCTGGAGGGGCATTATACGACGGTGCTGCGCGAGCTATCCAAAACACAGGGTATTCTAGGGCAGATATTCACCAAGAGCCAAAACAAGATCCAGGACCCGGCCAAACTCTACAAGTTGATTGACATGATCAACAAAGAGCAGTGGACGGTGATGGGCACGGATGTCAAAGGAAAGATTTATGAAGGCCTGTTGGAGAAAAACGCCGAAGATACCAAAAGCGGCGCTGGGCAGTATTTTACGCCGCGTCCCTTGATCAAGGCCATGGTGGCCTGTGTGCAGCCCGAGCCCATGAAATCCATTGCCGATCCGGCCTGTGGCACAGGTGGATTTTTTCTAGCGGCTTATGATTACATTTCCGATCCGAAAGCTTTCACGCTCACCAAGGAGCAAAAAGCGTTTCTGAAAAATTCAACATTTTACGGCAACGAAATTGTCGCGGGAGCGCGCCGTCTGGCGCTCATGAATATGTTCCTGCACAACATCGGCGATATTGATTCCGAGACATTTATCCTGCCTACCGATTCACTTGTGGCCGATACGGGTTTGCGGGTGGATTATGTATTAACCAATCCGCCCTTCGGGAAGAAAAGCTCCATGACCTTTACGAATGAAGAAGGTGAACAGGAGAAAGAAGACCTTACCTACAACCGTCAGGATTTCTGGGCGACGACCAGCAATAAGCAACTCAACTTTGTTCAGCACATCCGCACGATGCTCAAAACCACCGGTAAAGCGGCGGTTGTATTACCCGATAATGTTTTGTTTGAAGGTGGGGCGGGTGAAACGGTTCGCAAAAAATTACTGGAGACAACGGACCTGCACACCATCCTGCGATTGCCGACCGGAATATTTTATGCGCAGGGCGTCAAAGCCAACGTTGTATTTTTTGATAATAAACCGGCCAGTAAAGATCCATGGACGCAAGAAGTCTGGATATATGATTACCGAACCAATATTCGTCATACCCTGAAAAAATCACCGTTGAAGTTTGACGACCTTCAGGAATTTATTGCGTGCTATTACCCTGCCAACCGGCATAAACGCAAAGAAACCTGGCACCAGGAAAAGAATCCCGAAGGCCGCTGGCGTAAATTCACCTACGATGAAATCGTCAGTCACGACAAGACCAGCCTGGATATTACCTGGCTCAAAGATAAAAGCCTTGCCGATCTCGACAATCTGCCCGATCCGGATGTATTGGCTAACGACATCATCGAAAATCTCGAATCCGCTGTCGAAAGCTTCAAAGAGATCATGGTGACGATTAACGGAAAATAGTATACAAGTGTTTGGAGTACATGGGGGGGAAGGATATATGGAATATGATGAAGATAAAGTGGACGATTTTACCCTAGCTCTGCTCTACCTTGTAGCCCATGAAAGAGAAGAAGGATTTGGCGCACGGGCATGGAAGGGCTTCGACTGGGACACGTTAAACAGACTTCACGATAAGGGCTTTATATCGAATCCGGTAGGAAAAGCCAAGTCGGTTGCCATGACGGAGCAGGGATTTCTCAAAGCTAAAGATCTTTTTGAAAAACACTTCATGAATAAAGATTGAAGAATTGAAAATAGTCATGGCCTTTTTTCAATGCATTTAAAAATAGTGAAAACAGGGATGCCCTCCGCTTCTAACTATAGATTCCTGTTTTAATTTGATAAGGCATTTTTAATTTCCCTTGTGTAATCAGCAACAATTCTCACCAATTCACTGTTATTCCGATTTTCATCAATCAGTTTGACTACTGCGCTGCCGATGACGATGCCATCGGCAAGAGCGCCGATTTCTTTGGCTTGTGCCGCGTTGGATATGCCGAAACCCACGGCTATCGGCATTTTGGTGAGTTTGCGTATTTTGGTGACTTCGCGGGCGATGTCGTCTATTTTGGGTGCGGCGGTGCCGGTCACGCCAGTGATGGAAATGTAATAGAGAAATCCCGTGGCAGTTTTAAGGATGGTTTTCAGTCTGCCTTTGCCGGTCGTCGGCGCGACAAGCGAGATAAAATCCAGTCCTGCAGCATCCGTATAAATCTCTCAACTCACTGTGCCTCCTCAGGCGGAAGGTCAACCACCAGAACGCCGTCCACGCCGGCTTTCTGCGTGGCCTTCGCAAATTTTTCTACGCCATAGGCAAAAATCGGATTGAAGTAACCGAAAAGCAGGATAGGAATTTGCGACGTCCGGCGAATCTCGGCGACTAGATCAAGGACGCCCTGCAGGGTCGTCCCGGTTTTGAGTGCACGCTGAGAGGCGGCCTGAATGACCGGCCCGTCGGCTGTCGGATCGGAAAAGGGGACGCCGATTTCAATAATATCCACGCCCGCTGCTTCGAGGCCGAGAATTAAATTTTTAGTAACATCCAGCGACGGGTCGCCGGCCGTTAAATAAACAATCAGCGCCTTTTCATTCTTGGCGCGCAATGATTCAAACTTTTCTCCAATTCGTCCCATATCTTCCTCACATTGTCTCAATAATCGTCTGGGCATCTTTGTCGCCTCGTCCGGACAAACAAATCACCAGAATCTTGTTTTTCTTCATCTGCGGCGCGATTTTCATGGCATAGGCAATTGCGTGCGCGCTCTCCAACGCCGGAATAATCCCTTCCTGACGCGACAGAAATGAAAACGCCTCGACAGCTTCGTCATCTGTAACGGTGACATATGTCGCCCGGCCAGTTGCGGCAAAATAAGCGTGCTCCGGCCCCACGCCGGGATAATCGAGCCCCGCCGCAATGGAGTATGCGTCACGCACCTGACCATGCTCATCCTGAAGCAGATAAGTCTTGTTACCGTGCAAAACGCCGACCTTCCCGCCGCTGATGCTCGCAGAATGCTTGCTTGTATTCATGCCGTAACCAGATGCCTCCACACCGAACATCGCCACTTTCTTTTCGTTGCGAAATGCGTAAAACGTGCCCATAGCGTTGGAACCACCGCCCACACAGGCCACCAGTACATCGGGATTCCGGCCTTCCATTTTGGCCAGCTGCTTTTTGATCTCCAGGCCGATGACCGACTGGAAATTTCTCACCATCATGGGATAGGGGTGAGGCCCGGCGGTGGTGCCGATGATATAAAAGGTGTCGCGGACGCTTCCCACCCAGTAACGCATCGCTTCGTTCATCGCATCTTTGAGCGTGGCTGTGCCGCTGTTGACCGGCACCACTTCCGCCCCCAGAATTTTCATGCGAAAGACGTTGGGTTCCTGACGGCGGATATCTTCCTCGCCCATGAATATTTTACATTCCATGCCGAAGAGTGCTGCGACGGTAGCAGTGGCCACGCCGTGTTGCCCCGCTCCGGTTTCAGCAATGACTTTCTTCTTGCCCATACGGCGGGCCAAAAGCGCCTGTCCCAATGTATTATTGATTTTATGCGAACCGGTATGATTCAGATCTTCCCGTTTCAGATAAATTTTTGCGCCACCTAAAGCCTGTGTCATCCTCTTGGCCAAATAAAGCGGCGTGGGACGACCGGCATATTCACGCCGATACCAGTCAAACTCTTTGGCAAAGGATTTATCTTTTTTGGCTTTGTCATAAGCCTGTTCGAGCTCGAGCAGTGCGGGCATCAGTGTTTCGGCGGCATAGCGTCCTCCGAAGATGTCAAAATGTCCGTTTTTATCCGGTAGTGTTTTCATGTCTTTTCCCTTCGAATAAATATTTGCGGTGTCTTGCCGCCGGCTGTTCCGTCTTTGATGATTTGCATGATTCGCGCGATTTTCGCAGGATCTTTTTCCCCGGGAGCGGTTTCCACGCCGCTGTTGATATCCAGCGCGGCGGGATGAACCTTTTGCAGCGCGTCCAAGACGTTTTCTTCTTTTAATCCGCCGGAAAGAATCAACGGTTGCGAAATTTGACGTGCCATGTCCCAGTTGGAGGTCTTTCCTGTACCGCCGTAAAGGCCTGCGTGGCGGCTATCCACTAAAATGGCGGCAACAGAATACGCGGCGGCTCTTTTTATGTCCTCTTCGGTTTTCAACTCCAGCGCCTTGATGATGTGGTCTTTCGGAAATTGCCGGCAGAAGTCAGGAAATTCGTCTCCGTGGAACTGAATCATATCCAGACTGCAATAGTCGTAGATCCTCTTTATTTCTTCGGTTGCTTCGTTTACAAATACACCGACTTTTATTAAATTGCGCGGTAGCTTGTCGATGATGACCCTTGCCTTTCTCGGTTCTATATAGCGAAGAGAGGGCGGGTAGAAGATAAAGCCTACGGCTGCCACGCCGCATTCAGCAACACGCTAAAGCATCTTTCAATGTTCGTTATGCCGCAGATCTTGACCTGAATCATTCCCGAACTTCTCCTATAAATGCTCGCAGCTTTTTACCGATGTCTGGCGCTGTCACCAGTCCCTCGCCGATCAGAAAGGCGTTGATACCTGCTTTCATCAGATAGTCGATGTCGGCGCGGTCTTTAATGGCGCTTTCCGCTACGACGGTTTTACCGGCCGGAATTTGTTTTTTAAGGTCTCGGCTGGTGTTAATATCCGTGACAAACGTATCGAGATTGCGGTTGTTGATTCCGATGATCTCCGCACCCGCGGCGAGCGCCACGTCCAGTTCGTTTTGTGCGTGGACTTCAACCAGCGGACTTAAATCCAACTCTTTGGAAAGAGCTATGAATTCAGCAAGCTCCTTCCCCAGAACGCGGACGATCAGCAAAATCGCATCCGCACCAATGGCCCTTGTTTCGTAAACCTGAATCGGATCGATAATGAAATCCTTACGCAAGACGGGAATGCCGACTTCGCGTTTAATTTGCGTCAGAAAGTTTTTATGGCCGCAAAAATATTTCTCGTCGGTCAGAACGGAGATGGCTGCCGCCCCGTTTTGTTCATATGCTCTGGCAATAGAGAGCGGATCAAATTGTTCAACCAGTCTGCCGCGTGAAGGCGAGGCGGATTTTACTTCGGCGATAATGGAGCAGACCTTACCGCTAATGGCCGTCCGGAAGTTATGGCAGGCTGGAAGATTCGCAATGGTGCGCCTCAGGGTGGATAGCGTTGTGGCTTTATTCAGCAATGCCACCTCTTCTTTTTTTGTTTCAATAATTTGATCTAAAATCATAGGGAATCAACTATTACTCATTTCAATGAGTGCCTGCAACTTCTTCACGGCCGCGCCGCTGTCGATGCAGTCGGCGGCAACTTTAACGCCTTCTTTCATGTCTGCTGCTTTTTCCCCGGCCACAATAGCCAGAGCGGCATTCATCAGCACAACATCTCGGCATGCGCCCGATTTGCCGGAAAGCACATCACGGGTGATCTGAGCGTTTACAGCCGGATCGCCGCCACGGATATCTTCCAACGGATAGATTTTCCCGACGTAATCTTTCGGATGAATATTATAGGTGCGGATAATACCGTCTTTTAATTCCGCCACGCGGGTCTCGCCGGTAATCGTCACTTCATCCAGTCCGTCCGATCCGTGCACAACAAACGCCCGTTTTGTTCCCATGTTTTTCAAAACGTCGGCAAACATTTCGGTGAGTTTTGGATCATAAACGCCCAGAAGCTGAGCGGTAGCACCCGCTGGATTGGTAAGCGGCCCCAGCATGTTAAAGATGGTGCGGATGCCTATTTCGCGGCGGGTGCCGATGGCGTATTTCATTGCGCCGTGCAGTTTGGGCGCGAACAAAAAGCCGATGCCGATCTGCTGAATGCACTCTTCAACGATTTCCTGATCGACGCTGATGTTGACGCCCAATGACTCCAGAACGTCAGCGCTGCCGCAGCCGCTGGAGACGGCCCGGTTGCCATGCTTGGCGACAATAATGCCCGCTGCTGCCACGACAAACGCCGTGGTTGTGGAAATATTGAAAGTGTTGAGCTTGTCGCCGCCTGTGCCGCATGTATCGACAATGGTCGTCGCGCAGGCGTTTACGCGCGTGGCTTTCTGGCGCATGATGCGTGCGGCGCCGGTTACTTCCTCCACCGTTTCGCCCTTCATGCGCAGTGCCGTGATCAGCGCACCGATTTGCGCGGGTGTAGCTTCGCCTTCCATGATTTCTCCCATAGCCAACATCATTTCCGATTCCGGCAGATCGATTTTTCTCACAACCTTGTCAATGGCTTCCTTAATCATGATGAACACTCCTTTCGTCCAAGTGTTTTTAAAAAGTTCCGTAAAATTCGTTTGCCCTGCGGAGTGAGCACGGATTCGGGATGGAATTGAATGCCTTCCACCGGAAATTCTTTATGTCGCAGACCCATAATTTCTCCCTCGGCGGTCTGGGCGCTCACTTCCAGACAATCCGGCAGCGTTTCGGGTCGCACGACAAGCGAATGATAGCGCCCGGCGGTAAAGGGATTGGGCAGTCCCGCAAAAATCGTTTTGCCGTCGTGCCGAACGGGCGAAACCTTGCCGTGCATGATTCGTCCGGCGCGGACAATCTCGCCGCCGAATGCGAAACCGATGGACTGGTGTCCCAGACAGATGCCCATAAGCGGAACGGATGTATGAAACTCGCGAATTACATCGACCGTGATGCCCGCCTCGCGTGGCGAACAGGGGCCGGGCGATAAAAAAATCGCCTGCGGTTTGAGCCGATGGATGCCATCTATTGTTATTTTATCGTTGCGATAAACTTGGACATCTTCAACCATCTGCCCCAGGTATTGGACAATGTTAAATGTAAATGAGTCGTAATTATCAATCATTAATATCATAAGGCGCTCCTAGTCTCCATTTTCGAGAACAAATCCGCTGCAGGCCAGCTTCACAGCCATTTGCATGCCGCGCGCCTTATTGAGCGTCTCCTGATGTTCGGATTCGGGCTGGGAATCATAGACAATACCTGCGCCGGCCTGAACGAATATCCAGCCGTCTTTGATGACCATGGTGCGAATGGTGATGCACAGATCCATGTTGCCGCTGAAGCTGAAATAGCCCACCGCGCCGCCGTATGCGCCGCGTCGCACGGGTTCAAGTTCGTCGATGATCTGCATGGCGCGGACCTTGGGCGCGCCAGTGAGCGTACCGGCGGGAAATGTTGCTGCGAGCACGTCAAACGCGTCCTTGCCCTTGGCCAATTGCGCACGCACGTTGGACACCAGATGCATGACATGAGAATATTTTTCAACAACCATGTACTGGTTGACCTGTACCGAGCCGGTTTCGGCAATCCTTCCCAGATCGTTTCGGCCCAGATCGACCAGCATGACATGCTCGGCTCGTTCCTTCTCGTCGGAGAGCAGTTCGTCGGCCAGTGCCCGGTCTTCCTGCTCGGTCCTGCCGCGCTTGCGGGTGCCGGCAATCGGCCGCAGTTCGACATCACTTTGTTCAAGACGCACCATGACTTCGGGCGAGGAACCGATCATTGTCAAATCGTCGAGTTTAAGGAAAAACAAATAAGGTGAAGGGTTCACATAACGAAGCGCCCGGTAAAGATCAATCGGATCGGTGTGGCAGAGTGTGGAAAAGCGCTGGGACAGGACCACCTGAATGACGTCTCCCGCGGCAATGTAGTCCCTGGCCTTCTCCACGATGGCTTTGTACTGATCGGGTGTCATATTGGACTCAAAGGCCACGTCATTGGTTTGTGGCGCGGGAGTAGGCGATATAGCCGGGGTGGAAAGCAGATCGATCATTTCATCGATCTGCCGGCAGGCCGTCTCGTAAGCTTCTTCCGGGGAATCCGTATCCTCTGTGTAAGCGCAGGCCACCACCTTGATGGTGTGGCGGGTGTTGTCGAAAATCACCAGAGAATTACTGATGACGAAAACGGATTCATCCAGATTCAGATCATCCGATGGCGCATCGGGAAGCTTTTCAAAATAGCGCGCCATGTCATAACCCAGGTAGCCAACGGCGCCTCCGAAAAAGCGCGGCAGTCCGGGAGTGGCGACAGGCTTATAACGGCTAAGCAACTCGCGCATAGCATTTAACGGATCGCCTTTATGCTCCCGCGTGGATAACCTTCCTTTTTCTTCAATGATCACGTTCGGGCCGCGGACCTTGAACACAACACCCGCATCCGTGCCAATAAAGGAATACCGCCCCCACTTCTCGCCGCCTTCGACGCTTTCCAGCAGATAGACGTGATCCTTCTGCTGCAGCTTTTTCAAAACGGAAACAGGCGTTTCAATGTCGGCCAGGATTTCCCGGTAAACGGGAATCAGATTTCCCCTCCGGGCGAATGCTTCAAATTCTGCGAATTTGGGTTGGTACATATTCTTTCTCCTTTACAATATAAAAAGGCCGTGAGTTTCGTCACGGCCTTTTTAGTTTATGCAAACAAAAAAGCCGTGGAGTCCTAAGAGGGTCTCCACGGCTTTAACTTTTATTATAATAAAATATTAGCGGCGGAAAATCCTCCCTGTGAGGTTCCACCACCACCAGTTATTAAGATTTAATGTTACTGCGATTTGTTTCACTTATCTGTCTTCCTCATTTAATTGTGTGTTCCTATAACAACATGGGAAATGGAAGTCAATAATTTTTATGTTAACGGGCAAATTTCAATCTGTTTAAATATCCAATACTTTAAAATATAAAGACTCCAGAACACCGGTCACTAAAGCCAAGTTCTTGTAAAACAACTACCTTTTCTGTTGGTCCTGAGGTTGCTTTTGCTGCCGACCTTGGCGTTGCCCTTGTGGCTGCTGACCCTGAGGCTGTCTCTCCTGTTGTTGAACTTGGGGTCTCTGCCGCTGCTCAACTTGAGGCTGTCTCTGTGGTTGCTGCACCTGAGGTTGTCTCTGCCTCTGTTGAAACTGAGGTCTCTGCTGTTGAACCTGAGACTGACTCTGTGGCTGTTGATCCCAAGATCGTCTCTGTGGTTGCTGCACCTGAGGTTGTCTCTGCCTCTGTTGAAAGCCAGGTCTCTGCTGCTGACCCCAAAGTCGTCTCTGTTGTTGCCCAACCTGAGGCCTTTGCGGCTGTTGCACCTGAGGCTGTCTCTGTTGATATTGCTGTTGCCTTTGTTGTCTTAGTTCCTGCCTCTGCTGTTGTGGTCTAGGCTGATAGTTCTGGACACCCCAAGTTCCTTGCCTTTCCCAATGCCGATCATTTTGCCAGCTTTTCCAGTTCTGTTGAAGTCGCTGGTTAGGAATCCGTTCATAGTCCCATCGGTGCCCATACCAATTATGGTCTCTGTAGTATCCTCTCCAGCCTGGATCTACATCAAAATAGAAACTTGGAATAGCGTTATAATACCCCCAACCCCAGTTATAATACAGTGAGCGATACCAATGACCTAACCATGGACGCCACCACCAGCCGCTCCAGAAAAACAAGTCAACATTTATATCAGGAACAACGTAAACATCGTTTGTATCGGGCATCACGATCACATCCGGAGGTGCGTCAAACGGAAGCGGCGGAGGGGGGGTGGCTTCAACAAAATCATTCACTACTAAAAAAGCATAACGGCCGGTTACCACGTATCCGTTACGGTAATAGTTGTAATAAGCCCTCACCTCGTATTGTCCTGGTGAGGGAAGGTCAAAGATTAAGACCCCCTGACGCAATCCACTGGGTATATATTTCCAGTCCCCGCCATCAGTATCTGGAGAGCCTACCGGCACTATACATATCCAGTCATTGTAGTTGCCTGGCGCATTCGTAAAATTTACCCTGATTATTTCACCCTGATTATAGATGTCCTTGTCAGTCCATACAACTGATGCTCCTTCAGCATAGCTTGGCTTGCAGAAGAAGGACACGATAATCAAAAGGACAATGGAAACAATTGGTATAATCTTGAGATTCTTTATCCGCATCTTTTCACTCCTCCATTCAGTCGCTAAGCATGCTCTAGGTTTAAAAGCAAATGCCGTGACACTTAGTAGCACATCGATTTTAATTGCCATCAAAATTAATGTCAACTTTTTCATAATCAATTTTCTTTCGACATTATCTTTAGCTTCAGTCTAAGATATTATTCAGCAAGGCTTATGCCAATTGGAATTATTACCAATAACATGCTGTAATCACATGCTTGTTTCTTTCGATGCGAAAATTTCATTCGTAATTTAATCTGAATATGTGGATAAAATGTATCCAGCTTCATTATCCAGTTGAATAGTTACTACCCAACAATCATCGGATAGATAAAAAAATGAACTTTGTATCTTGAATATTTTTATTTTAGGATTTGCTTAATGCTTATTTTAGCACTGTTGGCCGGCAGGCTGATGAGCAGTCCATCCACTGCCAGCGTGATAGGTCCGTTGTAGTATTTTTCTGAATCGCCAAGGAACATGCTATTAAGCACCGGCGGCAAAGGTGGCAGAATGTGATAAAGCACCAGATGCTTAACACCGGCCTCATTGGCTATTTTTGCGGCATCTTCGGGCGATGTGTGATAACTGGGAATATCCGCCGTTATTTTAGCCAGGGATGGATTGGGTGATAATCCCGCCTGGTCGTGTACCATCTTGATCATGGCAGGCTGCTGTGCTTCGTGAAACAGCACATCAACTCCCTGTGACTGTTTTTTCAATGACCGGCAAGGCACAGTGTCCCCGCTGACAACCAATGACCTTCCTTTGTAGTCAACACGGTAACCAACAGCTGGATATGCCGGGGAATGATTCACTTTGAACGCAGTGATCTTGACCCCTTCCTTATCGACAACAATAATCGACGCTTCTTCTTCAGAGGATAAGCCAAACGGTCGGGCAGTGCCGCCTGCGCCTGACGGTGGAACGGTTGCTGCCCCATGAAATGCCACCCGGTATCCCGCATCGAGGCTGTAAGCATGATTAAATCCATCAACTACGGTTTCAACTCCCGTTCGGACCGATAACATCCACTGGTTTTGCATTGGAACCACCTGCCCAGCGCTGAAGCATCATCTCCCCCAGATCAGCGATATGATCGGAATGAAAGTGCGTAAGTAAAATCGCATCCACCTTGCCTATGTCAAAGCCCATCAGTCCAATATTTCGGGCAGACCCCGGCCCGGCATCTATAATGTACAGGTGATCTGCCAGCCTCCACAACTATACAAGGACCGACGCGGTTTATATCGGGAAAGGGTGCCCCTGTGCCGGCCAGTCCCGCATAAAGCCCGTCGTCTTTCTTATGCGTTTGACTAAGAAGCCGCTGCTGGATTATCTTAGTTGCTACGAATATGAATATCTGCTTCTGGAAAACAGCAGCTGTCAGCACGACGATGACAATTATAGAAACCACCCAAATGGCGGCTTTCAGTAAACGCCCCGTAGGTTTTTTACCTGAGTTTGCATTTTCCATTATTATTCCCCAATTGTAGGAACTGTCTTCTTTTTATTCAACAGGTCCATCATTTTCTGGGCAGTTTCAGCGCCGGCATTCTGGTTCTGCCCTGTCACAATAGCGCCATCAATGACAACATAGTTGGCAAACATATCCCGGAACGAACTCTTGGCCTCAAAAAGGGCACCCGCCGCACGCAATTCCCTTTCCGGATGCTGCGGCGTTATCTCAATGCCCAACTCCTTTACCTGCTTATCGGTAACAGCCGTCATCTTTTTCCCTTTTACCAGGGGATTGCCCTTCTCATCTTTCGCCCGGAGGAATCCCAGCGCCCCGTGGCAGACAGAACCTAAAATAATCTTCATGGAATATGCTTCGCTTATTTTACGGCCTAAGACTTCAGATGTGCCCAGATCATAGGCTGCACCCCATCCACCGGCCATGTAAACAAGATCATACCGGGTAAAATTAACATCATCTATTTTTAGAGAATTTTTCACCTTCTGCTGAAAATCAGCATCCATCCGGAATCTTTCATCGGCCGGAGTTAGCACTGGCCATTTAAGAGAAATTGGTTCTATGGGAATTTCCCCGCCATTGATGCTGGCAACGTCCACTTGCATCTTGGCATCTAAAAATTCGTAGTAGGGGACGGTCATTTCAGACGCATATACGCCTGTTTTCTTGCCGGTGTCGCCGAGAACGCCCCGGCTAGTGGTAATAATCAAAGCCTTACGACCGCCGAGATCAAAACTCTGTCCCTGGTAATGCGCGTGCAACCCCATTGCATTCAGAAGCAGTGGCAAGCCGAAATAAACAGTGAGGGCGACAACGATAATGATTGTTGCTGCGATAATAAATTTTTTCATAGAATTATTTCTCCAATTCCTTCTGTTTGGGTGTGATGGTTAAACTGCTGAATATACCCATTAGTCCTGCTCTTCCTCAATCCAGAAAACTTATTTTGCTTCGGTTCTCGGCAGCCGGCAAGCCTATGGCGTCACGATGGCGAACGTACCGGGCGCTTGATCGATCAGCATCAAAAAGCGGGCCAGATCGATCTTGCTGCCGGTGATCTTCAGATCATCGTTCATCAGCGTGTCCTTCACGCCGGCGGTACCGACCATCATCTTGACGAAGAGATCCTTGGTCATTGTCAGGGTTGCATTGGCATTGGCTGCTGGAGCTGCCCTCTTGTGGTGCAGCACTGCATTTTCTATCCAGAGTACGTGGGATTCCCCGGTATCAGAGATTACCAAATTAATCCTGAGATTCATATCCTCCGCGATCCGGGCCATTGAGACCTGCCGCCATGGCGTCAAGGAAATACTCGATTGGTGTTTGCATGAGCATGTCGATTATGTAACTCCTGTCGATGCCCTTCTTCGGCGGACCATTACGTAATTCAAAGGCCGCTGTCAGATAGCTATTGCGCCAGGTGGTTGCTTCGGCCATGTAGCCCATTTGCTCGTAGGTGCGCGCCAGTAACTCGATGGCTTGCTTGTTATCGGGCAGTGCAAACACGACGTGGTTCAACAGCTCCGCGCTCCAGCGGTAGTCTCCCCTGTCGAATGCGTCCTGTGCCGCCGCGATGGCCTTCTCGGCGCCGCCGGCAAGGTTGAGATATCGCTTGGCCGATTCCTCAGGCGGCAGGGGGTTCAGGTTCGCCGGATTGCCGTCGTAGAAGCCCATATAGAACTGATAGACTGCCTTGACGTTGTGGCGCAGATCGCCATAGTAGCCGCGGCTCGCGAGGTAGGTCTCCAGTGAGGCGGGCAGTTTTATCATGTCGGCGATTTCACGCGCAGTGGAGCCGGCGTTGATGAGGCGAACCGTCTGGTCGTGCGTATATTTATAGACATCGCGGTGCTTGGTGATGAACTCGGCGATGCGCGCCCGACCCCAGATCGGCTGGTTGTGCGAGTTAAAACACACCTCGGTGCCGGCGGTCTGCTCCAGTGCCTGGTCCAAATAGTCCGCCCAACGCAGGGCATCGCGCGCCTTGGCCCCGCGTACCGGCAGGAGGTTGTGCATGGTCTGGACGAGAATTTCAGCACCACAATAGGCCTTTTTATCAGGGATCAGGAAGGTTAGTTCGGCGGGAGCCTCCGCCCCCGGCACGTTGTAGAAGACGAAGCGAACGCCATCAAGGACCATCTCCTGCTTGGGTTGCGTGATGATGAGGTTGGGCGGCAGGATACCATAGTGGCCGTCCACCAACGCCTTGCCCAAGCCGGTATCAACCAGGCCCTTGGGAGAGCGTTCAAGATGCCTGCCGAACTGGTAGCCTGACCGTCGTCCCATGGCAGGACCGACCAGGATGTTTTCGCTGGTTGCTTCCTTCATGAAGCCATCCGGTGCGATCACGGGTATCTTCCGTTCAACCGCTTCCTGAGGCGAAGTCACTCCGAAAACACCGCCGAAGTGGTCAATATGGCTGTGCGTGAAAATGATTGCAGATACCGGCTTGTCACCTAAATACTTTCGGGCGAAGGTGATCGCCGCCGCTGCACTTTCGCGGCAGGTCAACGGATCGACAACGATCCACCCGGTGTCGCCCTCGATCAGGGTCATGTTGGCTATATCAAAGCCACGCAGTTGGTAGATGCCTTCAGTTACTTTGAACAGGCCGATTTGGGCATTGAGGATACTGTGCCTCCAGAGGCTTGGGTTGATCGTCGCGGGCGCTTTGCCTTCGACAAACGTGAAGGCGTCGAAATCGATAAGCACCGCTCCCTCCGCACTGGTGATCTTTCCGCTGGGCCTGGCGATAAGACCGCGTTTGGCATCGTCGAAATCTTTCGGGTCATCGAGATTCAGTGATTGAGAGAAACGCTCATGGGCCTTGAGCGTGGCGAGCGTTGCGTCACCGGCAACACCGCCGATTACAGAATATTTACCGCCACAGCCGACGAGCATTCCCAGAACTGCTAGATAGATGGGGATTGCGGACAGGGTTTTCATCAAAGCGCTCCTTTCATGAATCAGTTAAGGGGGATACCTGAATGTGCTCATAGTATCACCTTCATTTTTAGTGAACCCTTGCTATTTTCGTCACACATTTCAGGCATCTGATGCCATGTCACATTTATTGAGTGTTCCTTTGCCTCCGATGATCCTGAACATATTTTTTTGATAAGAGACTGCGTTCTGTAGGGCTGAATTATAGGAAGTCCGTTGTTGTGTGTCAAGGGAATCTTGGCCATAAGATGATCCAACCCCTTCGCTCCATCCCCATTACAGGAATTTTAACACTACTACAAGTTGGTCCGCCCCTGCGCCCCGCATCGGTACTCTCCTTCAGCCCCGGAGGCGTCCCTGAATCGAGAATTAAAAAATGACAGAACTCTAACTTAATATGTGGTACAAGTATCAAGGGTAAAACATAGGAAAGGAGACTTATATGAGAACCAAAGAACAATACATTGAAGGCTTGAGGAAGATGAAAAGGAACCTTTATTTTGACGGCAACAAGATTGACCGCGATGACGAAGAACAGCTTCCCGCCCTAAATGTTATGGGGTTTACTTTCGATGCTCCCCATATTCCCGAATTCAAGGGGCTATGCACCGCTAAATCGCATCTTACAGGTGATACTATCAATCGCTTCTGTCATATTCATCAGAGCCAGCAGGATCTGCATAACAAACAGGATATGACACGTGCCCTGTGTCGGACTGCCAGATTGTGCATTCAGCGCTGCATGGGGACGGACGCGATCAACGCAGTTAACGCGGCAAGTTTTGAGGCTGACAAGCAAAACAACGGGAGTACGCAATATCACAAAAATTTTATTAAATGGCTCGAAAATTTCCAGAAAAACGATTTGGTTGGCTGCTGCGCTCAAACCGATATGAAAGGAGAGCGTCTCAAAAGGCCCGCCGAGCAGACCGATCCCGATATGTATCTTAGAGTAGTGGAAAAAAAGAGCGACGGCATCGTGGTCAGAGGTTGCAAATTGCATATTTCCGAAGCCTCTATCGCTGATGAGATTATAGTTATTCCTACCAGAATGCTGGGGCCGGATGAACAACAATATGCTGTATCGTTCGCTGTGCCGGCGGATTACGATGGAGTAAAACAGGTTGTTCACATCCATAAAACCCGCAAGAGAACTCACTTTAAAACAGGAAATCCAGAGATAGGCTATACCGACTCTTATGTAATATTTGATGATGTGTTTGTCCCGTGGGAAAGAGTGTTTCTTTGCGGCGAGTACATTCACGGAGGCGCGCTGGCCATGCTCTTCGCCCTGTTCCATCGCCACAGTTACTCAGGATGCAAACCGGCCATCGGCGATATGCTTCTCGGGCTAGCTTCTCTGGCGTCAAAGCATAACGGAATATCAAAAGCCCCTCATGTAAGGGAAATACTCTCCAAGATTATTATGATTACTGAGTTAGGTTACGCGGCCGGATTTACCGCATCGGCAAAAAGTAAGCCTGAAATATATGTGCCGGGTATAGGCCAGATGCCATACGGCCCCGGCTCTTATATTCCGCATTCCATTTATGCCAATGTGGGGAGGTGTCTTACGGGAGAGGCCGTTTTCGATGAACAGGAAATGCTATGCAACATAGCGGGCGGCCTGCCTTCAACATTTCCCTATGAAGCCGATCTGGCCAATCCTGAATTGAAACCACTGCTGGAAAAATACCTGAAACGCAACCCCAAAATACCTATTGCCGATCAATTGAAATTCTGGCTGTTATTCGCGGAAGTGACCTGTTCATCCAACACCGGGTTTATGACCTATGGATCTTATCATGGGGGCGGATCGCCCATTATGGAACAAATCGCCATCACCATGCAGTATGATATAAAATTACGTGAGCATATGGTTAACGCTGCGGCTGGTATAGAAAAACTGGATATTAGCCGTATTACAAAAATTTAAATCTTTTTGATTTTGAGAAGAAGTGCTTGTTGAGTTCACCCACCTACAAGTCAACAATATTGCGCAGTCGTTTGAATTGAGGATTACTATTCGAAGTGTTGTCTTGGTTGGGATAAAGATAATGTTACATACGATTAGCATGAGGGGGATAAAACGGCATGACACGAAAGGCTCATAGGCTTGTTCCATTTTTCAACCCGCAAAGTGTCGCCTTATTCGGCAGCATGCAGGAAAACTGGTTTTTCGGCGCCGGTGTCATTATCGGCGATCTGTTGAAATGGAACTACAGAGGGCAAATCTACCCCATTCATCCCACTGCCCATACCGTTTACGGGATCAAGGTCTATAAAAACCTGGGAGAGGTGGATGCCGTCCCCGACCTGGCCGTTATCGTCACCTCCTTTAAACATGTGCCCGGTATCCTGCGCCAGTGCGGTACGAAGGGCGTCAGGGCCGCTGTCATCGTTTCCGATGGGTTCGGCGAAGCGGGGTCGGAAGGTAAAATCAGACAAGAAGAACTGATCCAAATTGCAAAATCCTACGGGATACGTGTCATGGGACCGAACACGGTCGGGGTCTTCAATTCCGAAAGCTGCTTCACCACCGTTCCCTATGACCGGGGCTATGAGTATACAACAAAGGGAAGGCTTTCCATTATCACCCAGACAGGCATGTACAGCCCGCAGGCCATGGCGTGGCATGAATACGAAGCTGGGATCAATAAAGTCATTGATCTTGGGAACATGTGCGATATCGATGAAACGGACTGCCTGGAATATCTCGGGGATGACGAAAGCACAAATGTTATCTCCCTCTACATGGAAAACTCAAGGCGACCCCAGATGTTTCTGGACGTCCTGAAGAAGGTTTCCATGAAAAAACCTGTTCTCTGCCTCAGGCCGGGCGGTTCGCCCGGTGCGGCTGCCGCCATGGCCTCCCACACGGGTTCCATGGCCGGCAATGCCGACCTGTACCAGGCGGTTCTCCGTCAGGGCGGCGCCCTCCGGGTCGAGGAATACGAAGACCTCCGTGATTGTGCCACCCCGTTTCTCCGTTTTCCCCTGCCCAAAGGAAACCGTCTCGGCGTCATCACCTTTTCAGGGGCCATCGGCATCCAGTGTATCGATGCCGCCGAAGCCAACGGTCTTTCTCTCGGGAAGCTTTCCCCGGAAAGTCGGCAGAAGCTTACCGCCATCAGCGATACGATGGGCAGCCACCCCATTGATGTGGGACCGGCTTCGGCCACTGCAGGTGCTGAAATATTCAACATGTACGAAAAGTGTTTCAATATCCTAAGGGCGGATGAAAACATCGATTGCATTTACCTGAACGCTTACGTTTCACACGGATTAAAACCGGCCTATTATGAAGAGTTGCTCCGCTACATCGGTTCATGCCGGGAGAAACCCATCGTTTGCTGGTGTTACGGGCCATCGAGGCAATTGGTCCTTGAATTCGGGGTTCTGGCCGAATGCCTGGGCATCCCCTTTTATTTGAACAGCAGAAAAGCTGTCCGATCCTTGTCCTACATGGCCAAGTATGCTCGTTGGAAAACTGCAGTGTTTTGCTGATCCGACCCAGCTTCCTCTGAATGTTCTGGCAACAAAAGCTCTGAGGAAAGTATTCCCCATAAAAAACAAAAAGGCGGATGCTTTCACACCCGCCCCGACTATCTGATTCTGTGCGTTACGCCTTGTTTTCAGATTACGGCTTATCAATAAACTGCGGATTACCGTCTAAAATCTTGAGCATGATTATTGGGAGTTAAATAAAGTTTAGTGTAAATATTTCAGCGAATCTTTGGAATAATGATAGGGGTTCTCCCTTTATATTCGCAGTATTCTTTCCCAAAACGCTTCTCAAGTTCCGGTTCTTCAATATATTTGAATTCAAGAATACTCATAAAGATAAACAGCGGCGTCATTATAAATGTGAGCGTTATTGAGCCAAATAAAATGCCAATTCCAACCATTACCATAAAAAGACCCGTCATCATCGGATTTCGTGAATAAGTGTAAGGGCCGTCGCTAACCAATTTTGGTGGAGGATTTATCGGCACAGGAGTTCCTTTTGTTTTAAGGAATTTCCCCG
Source organism: uncultured delta proteobacterium (assembly GCA_963726395.1). Taxonomy (GTDB): domain Bacteria; phylum Desulfobacterota; class Syntrophia; order Syntrophales; family Smithellaceae; genus UBA8904. Next base: position 86,501 of record CAVSCG010000036.1, on the reverse strand, counting down.
CACACCACAACCATAAGAGGGCACCTCCAATCAGGAGGGGCATTGAGACAACTATGCTGAAAGGTTTTGAAATAAATGCTGGCAATCCGAAAAAACGGTCCAGATAAAAAGAGGTAAATATCAACAGCAATACGATGCAGAAAAAAATAAAGCCGACCAAAGGGGTAAGGATTATACGAATTCTCCTTGTGCCCGTCGCTATCTTATATACAAGGTTTATTATCCATTCACGAAACTCTTTCATATGCAACTGTTCGTTTAAAAAGTCCCACTGTTTAGAAAATAAGGGGCTGTCGTTAATTATCAAAAGATAATAAGTTCACAGCGTTCCTATGTCCCAGGGTTAGACACCTGTTCTTTCGAAATCTTCCTTCAGCTTTATCTTCATCACCTTTCCCACTGGCGTTAGTGGGAGAGCATCCTTGAATACGATTTGGCGCGGTACTTTGTAGTCGGCAAGGTGCCCCTTGCAGTAATCGATAATTTCCTCCGCCGTGAGATTTGTTTCGGGCCGCGGAACGATATAACATCTACCCACCTCGCCCAGAACGTTATCGGGTACGCCGATGTCTGCCACAAGCAGCACCTTGGGGTGCTTCGAGATCAGATTCTCCACCTCTGCGGGGTAAACGTTAAACCCTCCCTGAATGTACATTTCTTTCTTGCGTCCCTTCAGGATGATGTATCCATCCTTCTCTATATACCCCATGTCGCCGGAGTGGAGCCAACCGTCCTTGTCGAAGGACTCCGCCGTTGCTTCAGGCATGCGAAAATAACCGCTGCATAAGGCATCTCCCTTGAAGCAAAGCTCGCCGATTTCATCGGCGGGCAGCGTGTTCCCTTTGCCATCAACTACCTTTACCTGGAAATCGCCGATGGGTTTCCCGATGGAACGGACAGTAGTATCAAAATCACTATCCCAGGGACTCAGGACCACGGCCCCCGAGGTTTCACTGAGGCCGTAAAGGTTCATCACCACGCCATTGTGAAAGACTTCCTTGATCTGGGAGAGAAGCGCGGGTTCTGAGTTCGAGCCTCCGCATATGGCGATCCGCACTTTGGAAAAATCGAGCTTCAGAAAATCCGGGGTCATGAAAAGAAGGGAATAGAGTGTGGGTACGCCACCGTATATGGTAAGGGTATATTTACGCGCGTTCTCGATGACTGCGTTGAGATCGGGAAAGGGAATCAGGATTCCCATTGCCCTGGCCAGCAGACTTGGTAAAACTGAGCAGGAAATGCCCCCAACGTGATTGAGAGGCAAGATCATAAGCATGCAGTCATCGGAATTCATTTGCGCATGATCAACCTGGGCGACTGCAGAGGCAAGCTGGCTCTTGTGCGTAATGGCTGCCCCCTTGGGTATACCTGTCGTTCCCGGAAGTGTAGATAATGATCATAAGATCTTCCGGCGAAACCGATCCTTTTGCCTTTTCAAGGATATTCTTGTCAGCAGGCTCGGCAAGAAGCAAATCGTAGGATACACTGCCAGGAAATCCGCCATCCCCGATGAAGACAAAATCCTTCACGGTGGGAATCTTGGTACGGAAGGTATCGAAAAATTTCACGTAATCGAATCCGCCGAATTCATTCACCACGACAACCATGCTTGCTTCACTCTGATTCAGCATGTAATCGAGTTCCATGTCGCGGTAGCGTACATTGAGTCCCACGATAGCGGCGCCAATCTTTGCCGCCGCAAAATATGTGTAGAGCCACTCCGGCTGATTCAGAGCGATGATGCCAATACGGTCGCCTCTCCTGACGCCTTGCTTCAGAAGCCACGTCGCGACCCGATCTGAGGCTTCATCCACTTCTCTGAAGGAAATCGTGTGGTCCTTGTAAATATACATCCTATCATTGGGCACCCCCCGCGCTGCCTCGTCAAGTGCTTTCCAGATAACTCCCGGATTCCGCATCGCTCCCATATGTACCCTTCCTTCTGTTTGTTGGTGTAATGAAACCAATAATACCTTTCAGGAAGGAGCCTACACTTCGACGTACCTGCCTGCTCCAGATAAAATTTGTTTTATAAGGCATTGCTTTTGGTTGTGGGAAATATAGGGGGGCTGGTTTCTGTTTTGTCAATGGATATTTTACATCGAAAAACAGGTGCTGGCGACGCGATTGGAAAAGGATGTGCATTTCCATAAGAAAGCATCAACTTTTCCTGACTCTGCATGGTTTTGTAGTACAGGAAGAACATTAGCCCACCATCATTCCAAAAATTTACGTTCAATAATCTGTGCTTTTTAACCCATTCTTTTCGTCGCATTTTTAAGCCCTTTATTTTACTTGACACTTTAAACTTCAGGCCGCTATATTCCGCAAGCGTTTCTAAACGACCTTAATCCTGCAATTATAAAAGGGGGCGTTCTATTATGAAAAATCACATGAAGTGGAGCAGCATCATTGTCTTTTGCATCATCGGCCTGTTTTTGACTGGATGCGCTTCCGGTACTAAAATAACGATGACGCAGGAAAAGTATTCTCCGTCTTTTCGTGCCGGGGATTACAGCCGATACAAAGGCAAAAAACTGGTTCTTTCAAGCTTCACAAATCAAGCTCAAAATACCAAAACCTATAATTATTTCAGCCCGGATAAAAAATTGAACTATGAGGGAAATGTGAGTCTGGAGAATTTATACCTGAACAGCTTCACGAAAGCATTTAAGCATATTGGAGTCAATCTCGTAGATTACACTTATGATGACGACTATCGTAGCCGTCAAGGTTATCGTCATGGTTACTGGTGGGGTGGTCCCGGTCCCGTTGGCTATAAGGCCCCCAAGGGTGTTCCCGAATTTCAATTTATGATTTTGTCTATGACCGATCAGGAATTCAAGTTTAAGGTTCTTGTTTTCAGAGATGGCGCAACAAAATTAGATAAGGAATACACTGTAACGATGGCTGCGGCGGCAACGGATAATCCAGCTGAGCTTGAAAAACGTGGCTACCAATTAGTGGATCTAGCCTTTACGACCATTATGAGGGATCGTGATTTTCAGAAGGTGTTCTAGAAAAGACTGAAGCGTAGGGACATGACGCGTAGCCTTCAGGTTATGCCCCGTGCCCTTACGGATTGAAGGATTAAATGGAAATATTTTTATACATTATTTTGCTTTTTCTGCTGATTATTGTCGTGCTGCAATTCTGGCTTTTGAAGCGAAGTTCTATTGACCTGACGCCACTTGCTGGCAAACTGGGCGCGTTGCAGGATGCACAGGAAAGAACAGACCGTTCCGTGCGAGATGAGATTGCCCGGTCGCGCGCAGAAACACAGCTACAGGCTCAGCAGGAAAGAGTGGAACTTGCGGGAACACTGAAATCGTTTGGCGATTCCGTCCAGACCCGTATGGCCGACATCGCCAAAACACAAAATGATCAGATGGAAAGCTTTTCCCGACAGCTTTCTCTTCTCACCACGAGCAATGAAAAAAAGATGGAGGACGTCCGTCTGGTCATCGATGAGAAGCTCAAGCAGATACAGGAAGACAATACCCGCCAGCTCGACCGTATGCGTGAAACCGTCGATGAAAAATTGCAAAGCACACTGGAGAAACGCCTGGGAGATTCATTCAAGCAGGTTTCCGAACGGCTTGAGCAGGTCCATCAGGGCCTGGGCGATATGCGTACGCTGGCCGCGGGCGTGGGAGATTTGAAAAAAGGTGCTCACCAACGTCAAGTCGCGTGGTACATGGGGAGAAGTCCAACTAGGCGCGCTCCTGGAAGAGATATTGTCCCCGGAACAATACTTAAGGAATGTCAGGATAAACGAGCAGAGCGGTGATTTTGTCGAATTCGCCATCAAACTACCCGGCCAGGGCGATTCCCCCTCCGATTTTGTACTGATTCCGGTAGATGCGAAATTTCCGGTGGAAGACTACTCCCGGTTGATGGAAGCGCAGGAAAGATCCGATGCGTCCGCCGCGGAAGATGCAGTCAGGCAATTGGAGAATAGTATTAAAAAGGCGGCCAAAGACATATCGCAAAAATATCTTGCTCCTCCCAAAACCACGGATTTCGGCATCATGTTTCTGCCGTCGGAGGGGCTTTACGCTGAAGTGATCCACCGCACGACACTGGTTTCGCACCTGCAGCGCGAATACCGTATCGTGATTTCAGGTCCCTCAACGTTTGCTGCATTTCTCAATAGTCTGCAAATGGGTTTCCGCACGTTAGCGATTCAGAAGCGTTCCGGCGAAGTCTGGCAAGTGCTGGGCGAGGTAAAAGCAGCGTTTGGCCGGTTTGGCGATTCGCTTGATGCGGTGCGCAAAAGACTGGATCAGGCCGCAAGCTCCGTGGACGACGCACAGAAAAAGACGCGGACGCTTGCCGGGAAATTAAAGGCGGTGGAAGCCATGCCGGATGCTTCCGAGTCGATAACGATCGTGGATACGGAAGCGGATTAATCAGGCTACAGATTATTTCGGTTCATCCAATTTTAAATATACCTTCCTTAGATAAGCAGTAAAATTTAACGTGGCAAATACTGCTTTCGGGAGCAAGTCATACAAAGATGATGATTTATATTGACAGGTAAAGAAAAATAGTGAAAATCTCCTAAAAGATTTATGAGAAACCGAAGAACTTATCCTTAAATAATTAAATTTAGCCAGGGGGTAAAAAGATGATGCTACGGAAGTCTAAACTCACTACGTTGGTTTGTTTCATAGCGCTTCCATTAGTTGCACTGCAACTTACCGGTTGCACAGCGACGCCATTGATTGCAGCGGCCAAGCATGGTGATGTCGTCATGACCAACAAGCTTCTAAATGAAGGTGCTAAAGTTGATGAACCCAATGAGGGAAAATGGAGTGCAACACCTTTATATTGGTCATTATCTGAGTGTAAATTTGAGACTGCGGAACTTTTATTAAAAAAAGGGGCTAATGTAAATTCAACTGATTCCTACGGGTATTCACCCTTACACGTGGCAGCTTCTTGTAAGAAAGTAGAGCTTTCGTGCATTGAGCAGCTCCTTCAAAAAGGAGCGGATGTCAATTATAAGAGTAAATCTAATGGCTTTACAAGTTTACACTATGCCAGTTCTTCCGGATCTGTTGATGTGGTGAAATTGTTGCTTGACAAAGGTGCTGATATAAATGCCCTTGATCATAAAGGAACAACTCCCCTTATGCTTGCAGTAAAAAATAATTCCCTGCCGATAGCAAATCTTCTGCTGGAAAGAGGGGCAGACGTCAATTTACGTGATAAGCACAAAAAAAACGCTATGTCCTATGCGAAAGGCATTTTCACTAAAAAGAAGAAAATGATTCAACTTTTGCAAAGTGCTGACAGTATTAGTCCGGTGAATAAATCTGCACTTCTATCGACACATCCCGGTACGATAAAAGAATAAAGGGAATTGTCTTGAAAAGCGGTGATGTCGTTAAGTGGTAAATAATAAGTATTGATTAATGATGTGTTAAAGATTTGTACAAAAGAAGAGGAAATTTTATCATATTCTTTTATGAATCAAATTTTATAAAAAGCACACATCAGCCGGATGAAACGTTATTTCCGCGCCGATTTTCTCTTTGTAGTTGCCCGGGCCATACAAGCGTTCTTTCCTTCTATGCCGCATTGGCAGATATCTGGCTCCCGTGTTGGCCTGAGCCCCAAATCAGCAATCATTTCTTGATCAAGCTTGCCCACTCGACCCGTGGTCGTCAGATAATTTCCCGTCATCAAAGAATTCGCGCCCGCGATGATGCCCAGTGGCAAGAGCTGCCGCAGATTCTTTTCCTTGCCTCCGCAGAGTTTGATGTCCTTATCCGGCAGCATGAAACGGAAAACGGCGATGGTCATGAGAATTTCCATTGGCGGTAACAGGTTCAGATGGTCTAGCGGTGTGCCTTTGATCGGATTGAGAATATTGATCGGAATCGAATCGACATCCAGCTGGCGAAGTGTCGTGGCCAACTCAATGCGGTGCGTAACGCCTTCACCCATGCCGATGAGTGCGCCCGCGCAAACCGACAATCCGGCGGCTTTGGCAGCCCTGATTGTTTCTACGTTTTCTTCGTAATCATGTGTTGTGCAAATATTTTTAAAATAGCTGCGGGCTGTCTCCAGATTGTGATGATATCGGAAAAGGCCGGCAGATTTGAGTTCGCGGGCCTTTGTCGCATCGATGATGCCCAAAGACGCGCAGGGATGAATGCCTATTTTGTTTATGCCGGCAATGGCTTTAAAAATTTCCGTCCATTCCTTTTGGGCTTTCACGCGCTTGCCGCTGGTAACGATGCCGAAAAACTCTGCCCCGTCTTTCTTTGGCCTGTCGGCCTCGGCAATAATTCTTTTGCCGGTTTGAGCGGATAGGAAGAAACATCAGTTGAATAGTGGGATGACTGCGCACAGAATTTGCAGTCTTCAGAACACTTGCCGGATTTGGCGTTGGTGATGCCGCAAAGAATAATTTCTTTTCCTTTAAAGTGTTCACGGATCTCTGATGCCATGGCAAAAACGCGGTAAGGAACACCGCATCCTTCGATAAAAAGCTCCAGCGCTTCATCAGCGCCGATGCCCTTTCCCTTGAAGGCTTTATTTTTCAGGTTGTTGATCAAATCCATGGTCTTTTATCCTGCTTTTTGTCCTCGGGTGATTCATAGGGAAAAAGAAACACAGTGTTTCCCGTATTTTCCAAATTGTTGGACAGACCTATCACAATTTTAGATAAAAAAGAACAAGCGAGAAGAAATATTTCGTAGATGAAGATCTTCCCGCCTGTGGCGAAAACTTTCTTTCGTTGCCATGCTCATCGTCTTTTGATATGGCATCGATAAATAATTGACGGAGCAGTCGCGTGCGGAGTCGTGTCTCAGAGATTGGGAAAGAATTAATGACATGGTCAATCTTCGGTAAGAAGTTGAAAATATGAGTTTTATATATATCTTACTCGTTGTGCTCGGAATCACATCCTTCGCATATCTTGCAAAACTCTCGGCGAAAAACGGCATATCATCATTTGATTTTACCTTTGTGATGTTCGCGGCTGCCGGCGTTCTGGGGTATCTTTTCGCGGAATTTAATCATGTGGAGATCGCCAGTTATACATTTGAATTATGCTCCATTTCCGCAATGGCCGGAATCGGCGGAGCAACGGCCGTTTTTGTTTTTAACAAATCGTTACGGATTGGTCATTTCGGTTACTCCAACGCCATTTACAGATCATCGTTTCTCATCCCGGTTATTTTCAGTGTTATATTTTTCAAGGCAACGCTGAATATCATAACCATTGCCGGAATATTATTCATATTAACGTCAATCGTGCTAGTCTCCTGGTCAAACGATGTCTTTGCCGGGGGCAGGAACAATAATAACACGCTATGGTTTTTCATGATCATAGGTGCTTTTGCGTTAAGCGGTCTTCCAAGAATCGGACAGCTTTTAATAAGTCATCACAAGCTCAATTCATTTGCATACCTTTTTATGTCATACGCCGTCGGTTTTATTCTGCTGCTGATTTTCTTCCTGACCAGGCGGAAGCGAGTGAAAGCACGGGCTTTGTTGTATGGAATCCTTGCGGCTTTTGCAAGCTATGTCGGCGTATATTGCACCCTTGAAGCGCTAAAACTTATGCCTGCTGCGGTTGTGTTTCCCATTACGCTCAGCGCTCCGATTATGCTGGGCATGTTCATTTCATTCGTTTACAGGGAAAAAATCAGATTGGCCGGCTGGATAGGCGTTTTTATAGGCATATGCGGGATAATAATACTCTCTCTTCAAACTTATACTAAATAATCAGCTACAGAATAACAACAAAATATTGACAATTTATCGCTTGACACTAAGATAAGGCATATTGAAAAAAGGTTTGGTTTTTCAAACCGTCTGCCATAATGATTTGAACAGGTGGAGGAGGATAAAAAAATATGAAGAGAGTATTTCTGTTTCTGGTGACCAATATCGCCGTGATTTTGGTTTTAAGTATTGTTGTCAAACTTTTAGGCGTTGACCAAGTGCTCTCTGCCAACGGAATCAACTACATGAGCCTGCTGATCTTTGCCGCCGTGATCGGTTTCGGCGGTTCGTTCATATCACTCGCAATGTCCAAGTGGATGGCCAAGCGGAGCACCGGAGCCCAGGTGATTATGCAGCCACGTTCCGATGCGGAAATCTGGCTTACCAACACCGTGCAAAAACATGCCTCTCAGGCGGGCATCGGGATGCCGGAAGTTGCCGTATTCGAATCGGATTCGCCCAATGCTTTTGCCACCGGGATGAACAAAAACAAAGCCCTGGTAGCGGTCAGCACTGGTCTTTTGCGGACGATGAAGCGCGATGAGGTCGAGGCGGTACTGGGTCACGAAATCAGTCATGTCGCCAACGGTGATATGATCACGCTCAGTTTAATTCAGGGCGTCGTCAACACGTTCGTTATTTTCCTGTCCCGCATTGTTGGGTATTTTGTGGATCGCGTAATCCTGAAAAACGAGGAAGGCCACGGGATAGGCTTTTTCATGACCAACATTGTCGCTCAGATTGTTTTCGGTATCCTGGCGAGTATTATCGTGATGTGGTTCAGCCGGAAGCGGGAATACCTGGCGGATGCGGGCGGCGCGAAACTGGCGGGCGCCGGCAGTATGATTGCCGCGCTGGAAAGCCTACAACGCAGCGCTATCGAGCCGCTGCCGGGTCAGATGAAAGCTTTCGGCATCGCCGGTAAGCCGTCGACAAGCGGTTTGAAGCTCTTGTTCATGACCCATCCCCCGCTGGAAGACCGCATCGAAGCGCTGAAGCGTTCCGCAGGAATGAGAGCATAAGCAAGGAGTCAGGATTTAGGATTAAAAAAGGGAATGGTTGTAACCATTCCCTTTTTACTTGAACCGTAAGCCTTTTGCCTTTTCTTACACATGATTGCGCAGTTGCAACTCAAGCGGATGCGGATTGAGATAAATTTGTTTTCGAAGATAAGCCTGATCATATTTGCGCACATAATGGCCGATCAGGGTCAGGGGAACGATCAAGGGAAGAAAGCCCTTCTGATAATCATCGAGAATTTCGAGCAGCTCTTTTTTTTCGTCGGCGGACAACTGTTCCTTGAAGTATCCCATCATATGCTGGAGCACGTTGACATTTTTTTTCGGCGTTGTTTTCAGTTTCAACGCTTCCATCATCATCAGTTCATATTGTAAAAAGAGGTCCTGTACACTGAGGCTTTTTTGCCCGGCGACCAGTTTTCCCATCGCCTGATAGAGCTTTGTGCTGTGCGATAAAAGCAATAATTTGTGGCGGGTATGAAAGTCCACCAGAGCGCCCCGGCTGGATTTCATATTTCGGATTTCCCGCCACCGTTTGAGGGTGAAGATTCTTTCGATGAAATTTTCGCGCAGGCCTGTGTCGTGGAGCCGGCCTTCTTCTTCAACCGGCAGCAGCGGAAAATGCTCCATAAAAATCCGCGCGAATATCCCTACGCCTGTTTTGGTGGGCATGCCTTTATCGTCATAGACCTTAACCCTTTCCATCCCGCTGGACGGCGAATCGCTTTTGAAAATAAAACCGCAAAGATTTTCGGCCTCAAGCTCCGCTACGCGCTTTTTTGCCCAGCGAAGCATCATTTCTGTTTTATCCTCCCGGGTGCGGTGGGTTACCAGACGGGGAGCACCCGTCTTTCCTTCCAGTCGCATTGACTCTCTAGGAATTCCCATGCCGCATTCGGTCTCCGGGCAGACCGGCACATAGTCCACATACTGACCCAATGTGTCGCGAAGAAAACGGTCAAGCTTGTGCCCGCCGTCATATCGGACAGCATTACCCAAAAGACATGAACTGATCCCGATTTTTATTTTTTCCATGGCGTTTCCCCCTTGCCGCCGGAATGTAGCAGGGGATTATTTTTATGTCAATAAATCAAAGATATCGGCTCAAAAAAAGCCTGTCTGCGAGTTACAAAGTTTTTCAGGTCGGGGCAAAAAAACTTCACAAAAATCATCCGATCGTGTAATATCGCGGCAAATTTCCACATAAGGTATTGGCAGTTTGTCTCTCCGGATGCCGCTTGATATTGAAAAAGGCCCGAACGAGATACTATCTGAAAAAAACGTATTCCGAGGAATCCTGTCCTTTAGAGGACGGCGTTTTTCTGAATCATTTTTAACGCTACAGGATCATTATGCAAAACATCATATTGGATGAAACCCTAAGCTTTTTTTATTATATTGTACTTTTCGCCATTTATTGCTTTCTGGGATGGCTGCTGGAAGTTATTTACCGGTCTCTCACACAGCGGAAGTTTGTCAATGCGGGATTCCTGTTTGGTCCCTTCATTCCCATTTACGGCCTGGGCGCTTTCGTGATCATTGTCATGCAGCATATTTTTCAAGGCTGGCATCTTGTGCCGCGGTTTATTATTTTCGGTCTGGCCATCACGTTCATGGAATACATGGTCGGATTCTTATCCGAAAAGATATTTAAACTGACGCTCTGGGACTACTCGGAAAACCGGTTCAATCTTCATGGCCACGTGTGCCTGCCCTTTTCAATATTCTGGACAGTGCTGGCATTGATCTTCGTAACCTTTATTCATCCGGAAGTATTTCGATGGCTGGTGCTGCTGAATGACGTCTTTACCAAAACGGCGGCCATCATCTTCATGATCTATTTCTGGATCGACTATACTTTTTCCGTGATGTCCCTGGCTGCCTTCCGGCAGGGTGTCGCTTACCTTTATGAAGAATACTTCAACTTAAGCAGTGCCGAAATTGAAAATAATTTAGAATCATTTCAACGTTTACGCGACGCATTCCCTGACCTGAATAAGTACATTAATCAAAACATCAACAAGACAATCAGAACCCGGCTTAATTCTTTTTTAAAGCCCATCCAGAATAAAATCATTCTGGAACTGGCAGGCAGGACACCGTTTGAAAAAGAATATTATGAAACCGTGGAGGATATTCTCCAACATGAAGAGTTTTTAAAACTCAAAGATTATTTTCATCATAATTCTTCCATTTACGCCCATGTTCATGACGTGGCCTATTTTTCTTATCGAATATGCAAATATTTTAAATTGGATTTCCGCTCCGCGGCTCGCGGCGCGCTGTTGCATGATTTCTTTCTGTATGATTGGCGCAATCATGACGTGCCCGATCTGCCCCGGGAAAAATTTCACGGGTTTGCGCATCCGGCGATAGCCGTAGCCAACGCCAAAAGGCATTTTTCAATCAATGATATTGAAGAGGATATTATAAAAAAACATATGTGGCCGCTGACCCTTGTGCCGCCGAAATATAAAGAAGCCTATATTGTTTCTTTTGCCGACAAATATCTGTCATCCAGGGAATTTATCAATGAGTATAAGAAAAAAATCAACCGGCATCATGAAAAAAGAGTGAGCAAACATAAAGAGAGAATCCATCATTGATCCACGCAAGCGATAGATTCGATCCCGTCCCGCTGGGAAAATCAGCCGCTCTGGAGAAGCCGCCGATGAATAAAGCAGCTTCTCCAGCCTTGCCTAAAATCTTATCAATTTAGTCTTTACAAAAGCCCCTCTTCCTGATTAAAGTCAGCGATAAAACAACAGGAGATTTCTTATGACGCAAGCAAACTTGCCGGAATATGATTATGATATCGTCATTATCGGCGGCGGGCCGGCAGGCTACACGGCCGGCATCTATGCCGCACGCGCCGGTCTTAAAACGCTGCTCATTGAAGGTGCGGGAACGGTGAGCCAGATCACGATAACGGATATGATCGAAAATTATCCGGGCATTCCCGATGGTATCGGCGGTTTTGAGCTGATGCAGCTTTTTAAAAAGCAGGCGCTGAAATTCGGTCTGGAAAGTCTTCCCCGGGATGTAACAGCCGTTAAAAAGAGCTCTGCCGCCGAGGTGATCTGGGAAGTGACCGCCGGAGACAAAATCTATAAAACCCTCTGTATTATTGCGGCGACAGGCGCGATGTGGCGCAATCTGGGCGTTCCGGGAGAATCGGAATTTGCCGGGAAAGGCGTATCATATTGCGCCACTTGCGACGGGCCTTTTTACCGCAACCGCGATGTCATTGTGGTGGGCGGTGGCGACACGGCCATTCAGGAAGCGCTTTTCCTGACCCATTTTGCCAAAAGAGTCATCGTAATTCATCGCCGTGACCGACTGCGCGCGGCGGGTATGCTGCAAAAAAGGGCCTTTGCCGAAAAAAAGATTGAATTTATCTGGAATGCGACGGTGGCGGAGATCACCGGCACTGAGTTTGTCACAGGTGTCAAAGTTAAAGATGTCAACACCGGTGGGATCAGCGAAATAGCCGCCGACGGCGCGTTCATTTTTGTCGGCCGCCTGCCTTATACGGAAATGTTCAAAGGTCTTGTAGAAATGGATAAAACAGGCTTTCTGGTCACGGATGAACATTTGCGAACCAATGCGGACGGCATTTTTGCCGCGGGTGATTGCCGCGCCAAACTTTTCCGCCAGGTCGTCACCGCTGCGGGAGACGGCGCAAATGCCGTACATAGCGCGGAGTTGTATATAGATGAAATAAAGGGTCAAACGTACTAAGCCTTAGGGAACGGTCTTGTCACCCGTATAACCTAAAGGTCACACGTGGGTGGCCGCGACCGTTTCCTGCGTTCATCAACCGCAATATTTAATTAGAGATTTTTAAATACGGAAAACGGAAAGAAATAACTTATGGAATATTTTCTCAGCGCCTGGCAGCAGTTGCCCTCACAGATCAGTCCCACGCTTTTCAGCATCGGATCTTTTCAGTTGCGTTACTACAGTCTCATGTATCTGGTCGCTTTTGCCGTGGTCTATCTGCTTTTTGCCTACCGGATTAAACACAAAGAAATCACCTTAACTACGGAGACCTTGCAGGATTATCTGGTCTGGGCCATGGTCGGCCTGATTGTCGGCGCCCGGTTCGGTTACGCCCTGTTTTACAATTTCAGTTACTACAGCTCCCATCTTCTGGAAATTATCCTGCCGTTTGATTTTTCTAACGGTTTCCGATTTGTCGGATTGAGTGGCATGTCCTATCACGGTGGCCTGATTGGTGTAATTCTGGTTACCCTTTTATTCTGCCATAAACGCAAGATCAACCCCTGGCAATTCGGAGACTGGATATGCGCGGCAGCGCCGCTGGGTTACATGTTTGGCAGGTTCGGAAACTTTATCAACGGCGAACTCTGGGGCCGCGTGACCACGGTACCGTGGGGAATGTATTTTCCGTTGGATGCGACGCAGAGTCTGCGGCATCCCTCGCAGCTTTACGAAGCCCTGTTCGAGGGCCTGTTTTTGTTTTGCATTCTCTGGTTGATTCGCAAGCGCAATCCCTTCGACGGCTTCATGATCGGTCTTTATCTTTTCGGCTACGGTCTGGTGCGCTTCCTCATCGAGTTTTTCCGCGAACCGGACGCGCACCTGGGGTTTGTTCTCGGATTCAACACGATGGGACAAGTCCTGTGTGTATTCATGATGCTGGCAGGCATCGCCATCATCCTTTGGCGCAAGGAAGCCTCAATCCGTCAGAAATGATGCGGAGGTCATGATGAGTAGAAACTTAGTAATTGTCGGCGGCGGCGCGGGCGGCGGTTCCACTGCCGCTGAAGCGAAAAGAAACAATCCGTCCCTGAATGTCACGATGCTGGAAAAGGGGAAATTTGTCGCCTTTACCGCCTGACCGATGCCCTATTACATCGGGGATGTAATTCAAGAACAAAGCAAGCTGATTGCCCGAACGCCGGAAAAATTCCGTGAAGGCGGCATTGAGGTGCAAATTCAGGCACGGGTGGCTGGCATTGATCCGGCAAAAGGCATCGTCGAAATTCAGGATAACCGTCAAATACCCTATGACATTCTGGTCATGGCCACCGGCACGTCCGCGATTGTGCCGGACATGCCAGGGCTAGATCTGTCCGGTGTTTTTTCGCTGCGCAATCTGGAAGATGCTATCCATATTAAAACTTGGCTTAAGGAAAAAAGCGCGAAACGCGTCGTGATCATCGGCGGCGGCTTTATCGGTTTGGAAATGAGCGAGGCGCTTTCTGCCTCGGGCATTACAACGACGATCATCCACAAAGACCCGCTGCCGGCCAACCGCTGGGACGCGGCTCTGTCGTCCATGATGCTTGAAGAACTTCATGCCCACGGTGTGGAATTTGTAGCCGATGCTGCCGCCCTGGCGATTGAAAAGGGAAAAAACGCACTGCTTTGCGTTAGAACGGATAAAGGTGAATATGAAGGCGATCTGGTCTTACTGGCCATCGGCGTAAGGCCCGACGCGCGTCTGGCGCAATCGATGGGTTTGAAAATTGGCCCATCCGGCGCAATTGCCGTCAATTTCTCCCAGCAGACCTCTCTGGAAAATGTGTATGCCGTGGGCGACTGCTGCGAATCATTTCATCGTGTCAGTCGCCGCTGGGTAAATATTCCACTGGGCGATATCGCCAACAAACAGGGACGTGTTGCCGGACGCAACATCGGCGGCAAACCGCTGACCTTTGACGGCATCGTCGGTGCTCAGTCTTTTCGGCTGTTTAATCTGGAATGCGCAGCCACGGGACTTTCAGAAAAAGAAGCCCTTGCCGTGGGCTTTACGCCGGCAAGCAACATAACCTGGGGCAGCGCCATGGCGCCTGCGCTGGGCCTGAGAAAAATCGGCCTGAAACTGATTGCCGACCAATCATCGGGCAAGCTGCTGGGGGCGCAGGCCGTCGGTGTGGCCGGCGCGGTGGGAAGGATCAACGCGCTCTCTGTCGCGCTCTGGGTGGGAATGGATCTCGATCAGATCGGCTATCTGGATCTGGCTTATGCCCCGCCTTTCAGTCCGGCCTGGGACATTATTCATAACGCGGCTCAGGCGCTCGGCCGTTCAATATAATTCGAGGAACTGAATCCATGACATGGTGGTGGATAATCTTTACGGTCTTCATTCTGGCCATGCTGGCGCTTGATCTTGGCGTTTTCAACCGCAAATCTCACGTCATTAAAATGAAGGAAGCCATGCTATGGACATCCTTCTGGGTGACACTGGCGCTCTTGTTCGCCGCAGCGATTTACTTTTTCTATGGCCACGGGAAAGCGATGGAATTTGTTGCCGGTTATCTCATCGAATACTCTTTGAGCATCGACAATCTTTTTGTATTCATGCTGATTTTCCGTTTTTTCAACGTTCCTCACGCTTACGAACACAAGGCGCTGTTCTGGGGGATATTGATGGCGCTGGTGACACGCGGGGTCTTTATCTTCGCGGGGGTCGCGCTGATCAATGCCTTCAGCTGGGTCATGTATATTTTCGGCGCTTTCCTGATATTTACCGGCATCAAAATGGCGCTGAACAAACAGACGGAAGTCCATCCCGACAAGAATATCGCGATAAAAATTTTGCGTTTTTTCATGCCTGTCACCCATAAATTTTCCGAAGCCAAATTTTTTGTCGTCAAACGCGGCGTCCGATATGCCACGCCGATGCTGGCCGTTCTTCTGGCCCTGGAAACCACCGATATTCTTTTCGCAGTTGATTCGATTCCTGCTGTCTTGGCCATCTCCAAAGATCCTTTTATCGTTTATACGTCCAACGTCTTTGCGATTTTAGGCCTGCGTTCGCTCTTTTTCGCGATTTCCGGTTTGATGAAATTGTTCCACCTTCTCCATTACGGTCTGGCGGCCATCTTAAGCTTTGTCGGCATCAAGATGCTCATTGAAGATTTTTTCCATGTACCGGTTGCGGCTTCGCTGCTCGTCATCGCCTCTATTCTGGTGGTCTCGATCCTATCATCCATCATTTGGCCGGATAAGGAAGAAGGCGAGGTTCCTCCGGTAACGATGAAGGAGTAACAGCCCTTATGCAAAGTGAGTTTTCAAACGCTTCAAAAAACCATTTAAAAAAATGGGCAAGATTTGCCGACGCTAAATACCGCCGGGAATACGGCTTGTTTTTAGCCGAGGGGGTAAAAGTCGTCGAAGAGCTGTTCAAAAGCGATTGGCAGGTGGAAGCGATTCTCGTGTTGCCCGAAAAAATTTCATACTGGGAAAAACTGATTGCGTCTGCGAAAGATCAGAGTTCTGTCTATCAACTGACGCGCTCTGAATGGAAAAAGCTAAGCCAGGACAAAGAACCGGAAGGGATTATCGCGATTGTAAAGCAGAAAGAGCAACCCTCTCTTTCCGCACTGATCAATTCCAGTGCCGGGAATATGATCATCCTCCATGAAATCAATAATCCTGGCAACTTGGGTGCATTGATGCGCAGTGCGCTGTGGTTTGGTTTTACCCATATAATTTTAAGCGCCAACTCCGCCGATTACACCAACCCCAAAGCCGTACGCGCCTCCATGGGCAGCCTTTTTCATTTAACGGTTGTCTCTGGCGTTGATTTGATCGCGGTCTTACCGCAGATCAATAAGACTCATTATCTAGTAGGCAGCGATGTGCGCAATGGAGTGCCACCGCACCCGCTGCCTAAAAAAGCCGCCCTGCTTTTAGGCAGTGAAAGTCATGGACTGCCTGCGCAATTATTGGCGCCGACCGATGAGCGTTGGATTATTCCAGGCAATGCGCAGTCTGATTCTCTAAGCCTTCCGCAGGCAGCGGCAATCATGATGTATGAGATGACGAAAAAGAGGATAAAGGCGCAAGGATAAAGGAGCAAGGTAGAAGGATGTCATTTATTCAAGTTATGACGACGACGGAAACCAAAGAGCAGGCGCAAGCCATCGCCCGGTATTTGGTGGAACAGAAACTGGCTGCCTGCGTGCAGATCACAGGCGCTATCGAAAGCACTTACCGTTGGAAAGGCAAGGTGGAAAATGCCAGGGAATACTCCTGTTTAATGAAAACCCGCGAAGACCTTTTCCCCAAAGTCGAAGCCGCCATCAAAAAACTGCATTCCTACGAAACACCGGAAATTATTGCCGTTCCAATTATCCAGGGTAGCACTGAATATCTGAAGTGGCTGGACGAATCGCTGGTAAAAAAACCTTAACATGGAATTACGCTGCGATTGTAACCGAAATTTAATTTCAATAACATTGCAATGTCATTGAACAGACGGAAAAAATTTCGTGCAATAATTTAATGTTTGTTTTAAGTGAAACATCTTCAATGACCTTAAGGAGACGTTATGTCTGATAAAAATGAGTTGGAAAAACAATGTATTGATACCATTCGATTTTTGGCCGCGGATGCCATTGAAAAAGCCAAATCCGGCCATCCCGGCATGCCCCTGGGAGCGGCGGCGGCAGCCTTTACTTTATGGACAAAACATCTGAAGCATAATCCGAAAAATCCACAGTGGCCGGATCGCGACCGCTTTGTTCTATCCTCCGGCCACGCCTCGATGCTTTTATACGCTCTCTTACATTTGACCGGCTACGATCTTTCGCTCGACGACATCAAAAATTTCCGCCAGTGGGGCAGCCGCACACCGGGACATCCTGAATATAAACATACGGCAGGCGTAGAAGTGACTACCGGCCCTCTGGGGCAGGGACTGGCGAACGCCGTCGGCATGGCTATTGCCGAGGCGCATCTGGCAGCGCGGTTCAATCGCGACGGGCAACCCATCGTTGATCATTACACGTATGTCATGGCCGGAGACGGCGACATGATGGAAGGCGTGGTCGCGGAAGCCTGTGCTCTGGCCGGTCATCTGCGTCTGGGGAAACTCATCGTTCTTTATGACGACAACAAAGTATCCCTGGCCGGCTCCACAGGATTGTCTTTTACCGAAAATATCGAAATGCGCTTCAAGTCTTACGGCTGGCAGGTGCAGAAAGTTCAGGACGGCAACGATGTGGCCGTCATCGACCGGGCGATTAAAAAAGCCAAAAAGGAAACCGGCAAACCCTCGCTGATCTGTGTGCAGACCACTATCGGCTACGGCGCGCCTTGCAAACAAGGCCGCTGCGACGCCCACGGCTCGCCGCTGGGGGCTGAAGAAATTCAAGGCGCGAAAGAGGCATTGCGCCTGGCCGGTCGATGAATCCTTTTATGTTGCCGATGACGTAGAGCAAATATTTTCGCAAGGCTGTTTCCCGCGGCAAAAAAAGTGAAAAAAGCTGGCTTGAAACGTTCGCGGCTTACCGGCAAAAAGATGCAGTGCTGGCTGCTGAACTGGAAAGAGCCATGCGCGGCGAACTGCCCGCTGATTGGGAAGCGGCGCTTGCCGAGTTTCCCTCCGGCTCCAAAGATGTCGCCACCCGCAAAGCCTCTGAAATCGTCATGCAGACTCTTGCGGCCAAAGTTCCGGAACTGGCCGGAGGCTCGGCGGATCTTAATCCTTCTACGTTTACCTGGCTTAAGGGCTTTGGCGATTTCCAAAGCCCGGCCTTGTCCTGCGAGGGTCTGCACGGCATGGTGGGCGGGGCATGGGATTACTCGGGACGAAACATCCACTTCGGCGTGCGCGAGCACGCGATGGGTTCCATTGTCGTGGGCCTGGCGCTGCACGGCGGTGTAATTCCTTACACGGCAACCTTTTTAACGTTTGCCGACTATATGCGTCCGCCCATGCGGCTGGCCGCTTTGATGGGGTTGCGTGCCATTTTTATTTTTACACACGACAGCATCGGCGTGGGCGAAGACGGCCCAACGCATCAACCCATTGAGCAGATCATGAATTTGAGGCAAGTCCCCAATATGACCGTGTTGCGTCCGGCGGATGCCAATGAAACCCTGGAAGCCTGGCGTCTGGCGCTCATGAACACCAAAGGTCCCACCACGCTGGTTTTCAGCCGTCAGAATTTACCGGTGCTGGATCGGCAGGTCTTGGCACCCGCCGCCGGTGTCCGGCAGGGAGGCTACATTTTATGGGAGTCGTCATCGAATCCGGAGATGATTCTGATTGCCACCGGTTCGGAAGTCGCCATGACATTAGATGCCGCTCGCAAGCTTGCTGCGGAAAATATAAAAGTCCGCGTCGTTTCTTTGCCCAGTTGGGAAATATTCGATCGCCAGCCTCAGGCATACCGCGATTCAGTATTGCCTCCGCAAGTAACCGCTCGCTTGGCCGTGGAAGCCGGCATCAAGCTGGGCTGGGAACATTATGTGGGGCTGACGGGAAAGATCCTGGGTATGGAAACCTTTGGCGCGTCCGCGCCCGCGCCCGCGCTTTATGAAAAATTCGGTTTCACGTCCGCCAACATTGTCGCGGCGGCCACGAAAATGCTGTCCATTCGTAGCGAAGGAGAAATGTAATGCAGACAACAGGCATTTCTTTTTTACTTGGACCCTATCAGAGTGCTGTCACCAACGCATTGGAGAAGATGCGCCGCGGAAACATTGCCGCGCGCATCTGGGCAAACGACTTTCATGTCTGGAAACCGGCGCCTGAGGAAATTTCCAATCGGCTGGGCTGGCTGCACGCCCCCGTGGAAACGTCAGCACATGTCCACAGCATCCGCGCCTCGCTTACGCCCTTCACCAACGGCAGCATTGAAGACGTTGTCCTTTTGGGCATGGGCGGATCGAGTCTGTCGGCGGAAGTCTTCAACAACATCATCGGATGCGCGCCGGGCTACCCACGGCTGCAAATTCTGGATACAACCGATCCGGCGGCCATCCGCGGCTTGGCCGAAAAACTCAACCTGGAAAAAACGCTTTTTATCGTTTCTTCAAAGTCAGGGACGACTCTGGAAATTGTCTCGCTTTTTAATTATTTCTACAACGTAACCGACGAAAAACCGGACGTTTCGGCCAACGAGCATTTCATGTTCATTACTGATGAAGGCAGTCCCATGCTTGAGCAGGCCTGGCAATTGCAGCTTCCCTACATTTTTTCCAACAATCCCAATATCGGCGGCCGTTATTCGGCGCTTTCCCTGGTGGGAATGATTCCCGCGGCATTAATCGGTGTTCAGATTGAAAAACTACTGCAAAACGCGGTAGCCGTTGCCCAGCAGGAAAAGACTGATTTCTTTTCCGGCAAAGGCGACTCCACCGGCTGTCTTTTAGGCGCCGCTTTGGGAACACTTGCGCAATACGGCCGCGACAAGCTCACGTTGATGCTTCCGCCGTCCTGGAAATCTTTTGGCGATTGGCTGGAACAATTGATCGCGGAGAGCACCGGCAAAGAGGGCAAGGGAATTCTGCCGGTGTTGAATGAACCGTCGATGGATGTCAGCACTTACGGGAATGATCGCGTCTTTGTCTTTTTTTATGATGACCATAACGAATGGAATTCACAGATAATGGAACTGGCGACCGCCGGACATCCCATCTTGAAAATTCGGATTCATGATGCCTATGATCTGGGCGGTCAAATGTTTCTGTGGGAAATGGCGACGGCTGTCGCCGCTCACATCATGGGAATCAACCCATTCGATCAACCGGATGTCGAAGCGACCAAAAAGCACACGAACCGGATGCTTGCGGAATTCAAAAAAAATAAGGCGTGGCCGAAGACGCAACCGTCACTTGCCGCCGGCGACTGTGAGGTTTACGGCGATATTTCCGGGACAACCGTTTCCGAAGCACTGACCAATTTTCTAACGCCATCGACGGCAAACGCTTACATGGGGTTGCAGGTTTATTTAAGTCCGTCGCCGCAAATCGACGATGCGCTGGGGCAGTTGCGGTCGGCGATTTCCCGAAAATACGGTATAGCCGTAACGGTCGGCTACGGCCCCCGCTATCTGCATTCGGTAGGCCAGTTGCATAAAGGCGACGCAGGCCACGGCCTGTTTATTCAGATGACCAGCGAAAACAAATCGGATCTGGATATCCCCGACGCTCTTTGCAAACCCGACTCTTCTCTGACTTTCGGAGAGCTCAAAGCCGCGCAGGCCGAGGCAGACCGTCAGGCGTTGATGGATAAAGGCCGCAAAATTATCCGCATCCACTGGAAAAAAGACGCCGCAGCCGGAATAAAAACGCTGGTTAAAAATCTTTAGTCCATCATCAATGGGCTTCAGTGATCACGCGGAGAATTTCCGGCGCGTGCCGCTTTGTTGCAAGCGGGAATCACTTTAGGATAGCCCAGAATAATTGGTGCGACGATCCGGTGATTATCGGAAATGCCCAGTTCTCCCTTCAGTTGAGGATCTCGAATATTCGCGCCCAAGGCAACCCAGCAGGTGCCTAAATTCCGGGCTGCCGCTGAAAACATGATGTAGCTTGCCGCCAGCGCCGCGTCCACATCCAGCGAACCCACCGATTTTGCCCCGACGATATAAATGAGGCAGGGCGCGTTGTAAAACACATTGAAATTCTCGTTTTGCAGAAACGTAACGTAGTCGGGAGCGAGCTTGATCTTTTTTTCAGCATGATCATACAGGAGATTGGCTTTACTTTCGTCCGACAAGGCTTTGATTGTTTTACGGCATTGAACCACGACAAAACGGCAGGGTTGATTATTGCTGGCGGACGGCGCGAGCGTAGATTCCTGAAGGATTTCGTCGATTATTTTCGAGGGAACTTCTCTTTCCTCGAAATCCCGGATTGCCCGTCTTTTCTGTAACAGCTCGGAAAATGTCACCATGGTATTTCCTCCTTTCTTTCGCTTATGAAGGCAAAAATAAAGATATAAAACTTATAATGCCGGATTGGAACACGTTAATCACCGGATTGAGCGCGCCTACAAGCAGCAGGCCCAGCACAATAAAAAAACCGAAAGGTTCGATTTGATACAGGATGCGGTTGAACGATTCCGGCGTAAAGCCCATCAAAATTTTCGAGCCGTCCAGCGGCGGAATTGGAATTAAATTGAACGCGGCCAGCAGGATGTTGATATACGACAGCGTATAAAGTACCTGATAAACCATCCCGCCCGGTTCGGGAGAAAGGAGCCGCCATAAAAGCAGCGCAATGAAGGCAATGATGATGTTGGCCGTAACACCTGCGGCGGAAACCAGAATCAAGCCCTTGCGTCTTTGCGGCACGGGGATATTTTCCAGATTGACCGGGACCGGTTTGGCCCAGCCGAAACCGATAATTAAAAGCATTAGCGAGCCGATAGGATCAAGATGCTTGATCGGATTGAGTGTCAGCCTGCCCAGCCATTTGGCCGTTTCGTCGCCCATCTTGTAGGCTACCCAGCCGTGCGCCAGCTCGTGCAATATCACGGAATACAAAAGCAACACGGCCAGCATGACGAATGCCGCCGGATCGCTGATTAACAAACGGATTAAACCCATCACTGTCCTCAATCATCTCTTTCCTGCACGGGGAAAGATTATTTGTCGCTCTGTTCTAAACTGTCCGGGAGCATAAATCATGGTGCCGGGATATTCAACAAGAAGTTTTCATGACCGCTCCCGGATGTCGATCAGAATCGAAAACTTATTGGCAGGATTTTCCCGGTAATCGTCAGGAAAACTGCATTTTACCTTGACAGACACGGCTCTTTGTTTGTACTTGCTCTCAGCAAGTTTTGAAAAATTCACAAAAGGAATGACGCTCATGTCGGAAAACCCTTTGCAATTACTTATGAATCCACGATCCGTCGCGGTTGTCGGCGCCAGTAATGATTTTTTCAAAATGGGAACTATTCAGGCGTTAAGCATTATAAAAGACGGCTATGCGGGCAAATTTTATCCCATTCACCTGACGGAACAAACCGTTCTGGGATATCCTGCTTTTAAGGCGGCGTCCGATTTGCCGGAGGTGCCCGATCTGGTCGTTTTTATCGTGCCCAACAAAGCCATGACGACCTTGCTTGCGGATTTTGGCAAAATCGGAACGAAAAGAGCGATCGTCGTCACTGCGGGTTTCAAGGAAACCGGTGCTACCGGTCGGAAAATGGAAGAGCAGATTAACGCTATAGCCCAGCAGTACGGGATTCGTTTTGTGGGCCCCAATTGCCTGGGGATCATCAATTCCGAAAATTCACTCAACACAACGGTCTTCCCATTGACAACCGGGCCTGGTCTGCTGGGGTTTGCCTCGCAGAGCGGTACTTATGTGACGCAGGTTCTGCCGTATTTAAGGAAAAAAGGTATTCGCTTGAGCAAGGCCATCAGTCTGGGCAATGAAGCCAATATCGATATGGTCGATGCGCTGGAGTACCTGGGTGAAGACGAGCAGACCAAAGCGATCATTCTTTACATTGAAGGAATCCGCAATGGCAGACGATTTGTGGAAGTTGCCCGCAGGGTTACGCAGCGCAAGCCGGTGGTGGCGCAATATGTGGGTGGTTCGGCCTCCGGCGCGCGGGCCGGTTCCAGTCACACGGGCGCGATGGCCGGTCCGGATTTTCTCTACGACGGTATCTTCAAGCAGGCGGGCATTATCCGCGTGCGCAGTATTGAAGACCTCTATGCCCACGGCTGGGCGTTGGCGACGCAACCGCCACTTCTCGGAAAACGAGTGGGAATTGTGACCAATTCCGGCGGGCCGGGCACGGCGATTGCCTATACGTGTGATCAAGCGGGTATGGAAGTTTCTCCTTTTTCGGAACGTCTTCAGCAGGAAATCCGGCCGCAAATTGCACCGCATGCTTCGGCCTCCAACCCGGTGGATATGACGTTTGATGTAAGTATGGAAAAACTGACAACGACGCTGCCGGAGATGATCATGAAAAGCGGTGAGGTGGACGCGATTGTTCTGCACGGTATCGTGCACTCGGGTTTCATGATCGAAGTTTTCTCGCACTTACGTGATTTTATCCGTGGCATGTCCTATGAGGATTTCCTGGAAGGCACGAGATCCCTCAAGGGGAATGCTTTTGATTTGCCCCATATGTGTTCCATGCCGTTTCTGATCTCGTCCTTTTTTGATCACGAAGACAATTATACCAAGAGCTACCAGGATGCCAATACGCCTGTTTTTAATTCTCCGGAAAATGCCGCCCGTGCGCTGGGATCCCTTTACCGTTATAAGTTGATTAGAGAGCGCGTCCGCGCTGTTCCCCCGGTCGTGCCGCAGGTGCAAGAGCAGGCGGTGGAGGTGATCCGGCAGGCGCAGGCTGCGGGCCGGACGGCGCTCGATGAATACGAGGCCAAACAACTTCTGGCTCTCTACGGTGTGCCGGTTACACGAGAGGTGTTGGTCTTGACAAAGCAAGATACGGTGGATGCCGCCGAAGGCATTCAGTATCCCGTTGCGCTCAAGGCATGCAGTTGGGATATCCAGCACAAAAGCGGCAAGGGGTTGATTGAGTTGAATATCCAAGATGCGGTGCAGGTTAAAAAAGCATTCGACAGCATTCAGAAGGCGGCAGGCCGGCATGTGGCGGTGCTGGTGCAGGAAATGGTGAGCGGCAACCGTGAGTTTCTGGCCGGGATGACGCGCTTTGCCGGATTTGCGCCATGTGTGGTGTTCGGACTGGGCGGTGTACTGACGGAGGTTTACCAGGATACGACGATCCGCCAGGCTCCTCTGGCCGATGTGGACGCCAAGGAAATGTTTGCCGATCTCCGGTCCGGAAAATTACTGCACGAGTATCGGGGCATGCCGCCGGTGAAGCTGGATGTATTGACGCAGATTCTTCAGACTGTAGGTAACATCGCGCTTCTGCATCCTGAAATCGCCGAGATCGATCTCAATCCCATCATGATCCGAGACGATGAACCGATCGTGGCGGATGCGCTGATGGTTTTAACCGCGAAGGTTCAGGGATAACCCCCGGGAGGGGGCGCGAGGTTCAAGGAAAAGTCGGGGCAAGACATATAACCTCGTGTGACCTCGTCCTCAGGGTATCAGGTCATCAAATTATGCTTCGTGCTCATAAGAGATGATACCTTGTCTTTTATTTCTTCTTTTTTGCTTTGCTCAGCAGATCGCCGAATGTACCCATGGTTTTGGGCGCCTTGGGCATGTAACTCTGATAGTTGTCGCTTTCTTCCGACGAGCCATTTTTCTCCTCGCTGTTTGTTGCAAGATCCAGTGATATTCGCTTATTGTCGCGGTCAATCTTTTCGATTCTCACGTCGATTTCGCGATCTTTGGACAGGACGTCTTGGGCGTGCTTGATCTTTTTCCCTTTGCCCAGTTTGGAGATATGCAAGAGCCCATCCACGCCTGCTTCCAGCGTGATAAACGCGCCAAAATCCGTCAGCCTTGAAACTTTGCCCTTGTGGATGCTGCCTTCGATATAATTTCGGACAACCTCATTCCACGGATCGGGGAGTGTATCTTTGAAGGATAGCGTCACGCGGTCGTTTTCCCAATCCAGGTTAATGATGACGGCTTCAATGGTGTCGCCTGGTTTATAGAGTGATCGCGTGTCTTCTACTCTACCCCAGGTCATTTCCGAAACCGGCAGCAGGGCCTGCACGCCGCCGATATCGACAAACGCGCCGAAGTCGCGCACCGAGGTTACCACGCCTTGTACCGTCATACCTTTTTGCAGGGAGTTTTGCAGGGACGGATTTTTTCTCCTCTTCAATCTTTTCCAGCAACGGGCGGCGCGATAGGATAATCTTGCGACCATTTTCTCCATATTCTATGACAATGAAATCGAATTTTTTACCGACGTAATCCGCGGCGTTGTCAATTTTTCTCGTGTCCATTTGCGAGTAAGGACAAAAGCCGTTCGCACTGGCGCTGATTTTTATGGAGAAGCCGCCTTTAATTTCTTTTTCGACAATCGCCTCCAGTGGAATCGCGTTGGAATAGGCGTTGACTAAAAATTCATCCACGCTTTTGCGTGCGAGCAATTTGGTCGTAAAGAGTCTTTCGCTGTGACGCGACGAAAGGAAGTAGGCGGTGACGGTGTCGCCTTCTTTAACGGTCAGATTGCCCGCGTCATCGAGGAATTCTTTTTTATCCATGTAGCCTTCACTTTTAGCGCCCAAATCAATAAAAATCCATTCCGGCGAAATTTTGACAATTGTCGCTTCCACTTTTTCCCCCACGGAAAATCGCTTGGGGGTGGCATAGGATTCCTCGAACATTTCGGCAAAAGTCTTTGTATCGTCCATAATCTATGTCCTTTTGTTTTTTATTATTTTTTTGAATATCACGAAAAGGTCTTTTTGTCCTTTAGAAAGTTATCGTCCGGTCAGCAAATAGCGTAAAAATTAAAAAACTCTGGATAAATTAAAAAATATGTATTATGGATTGCTCTACAAATATCCAAGGAGTTAAGTAACTTATGCGTTTTGAAATTTCCCGCGGCGGCAGCGGGCTGACTTATGAAATCCGCAATATCGTGCTCATTGCTAAAAAAATGCAGGAATACGGTTTGAAAATCATCTGGGAAAACATTGGCGATCCGGTGCAAAAAGGGGAAAATATTCCCGCCTGGATGAAAGATGTACTCATTGACATTATTAAAGAAAACGTATCCTATGCTTATTCGCCCACCAAGGGAGTCGATGCCACGCGCGCTTTTATTGCCGACCGTGTGAATGCACGCGGAAAAATTCAGATTACACCCGAAGATATTATTTTCTTCAACGGCCTGGGCGACGCGATTGCCCGCGCCTATAGCTCCATTCAGGTGGATGCCCGCATGATCATGCCGGAGCCGACCTATTCCACGCATTTGATGGCGGAAGTGCTTCACGCTTCCTTTCCGCCCAATACCTACCGGATGAATCCTTACAACAACTGGCAGCCCGATCTGAGGGAGTTGGAGCAGAAAGTGAAAAGTCATCGGGCCATTGTCGGCATTCTGATCATTAATCCCGACAACCCCACCGGCTTTGTCTATCCGGTGGAGGCGCTGGAGAATGTAGTGCGAATTGCCCGGGAAAATGATCTTTTTGTGATTTCCGATGAGACCTATATCAACATTGTTTACAACGGTAAATCGACGGTGCCGATCGGAGATGTGATCGGCGATGTGCCGGGCATTTCCATGAAGGGCATTTCCAAGGAACTTCCCTGGCCGGGTGCGCGTTGTGGCTGGATGGAAGTATATAATGCGGACAAGGATCCGATTTTCAACCGCTTCATCAATACCATTTTACATCAAAAGATGTCGGAAGTGTGTTCTACCACGCTGCCGCAAATGGCGATTCCAAAAATCATGACGCATCCGGAATATAAAAATTATTTGCGGGAGCGCACGCAGCATTATGAAAAGCTCTCCAACATTGCCTACGGCATTTTGAAAGATGTTCCTTTTCTAATTGCCAACAAAAGCAACGGCGCGTTTTATATGACAGTCCTCTTCAACGAGTCAGTGCTCAACGAGCGGCAATTTCTGTCGATTGAGCAATCGGATGTACGAAATTATGTGGAGAGCCTCACTGGGGACGTTGAGTACGACAAACGGTTCGTTTACTATCTGCTGGCGTCCACCGGTATCTGTGTGGTGCCGCTGACGTCATTTTTCTCACCGCTGCTTGGTTTCCGAATGACGCTCCTGGACAAGGATGTTGATGAATTTGAATTTGTCGTCAAAACCATCGCCGCGAAAATTACCGAATATATTCATTCGAGCAAATAAACAAAAAGAGCAGAAGGAGTATATTCAACGGCCTTCTGCTCTTTTCAATTGAAATTCAATTTTTTAGCGGATCTTAGTATCTGCCGCCACGGTTTCCACCAGCACCGCCGCCACGGTTTCCACCACCGCCGCCGCCACGGTATCCACCACCGCCGCCGCGATTTCCGCCGCCGCCTGCGCCGAATTCTTTCTTCGGTCTGGCTTCGTTGACGGTAATGGCCTTGCCGTCCAGCATGCCGCCATTAAACTTCTGAATGGCCTGAGTGGCGCCTTCTTCAGTTTTCATTTCGACAAAGCCGAATCCCTTGGACTGGCCGGTAAATTTGTCTTTAATAATGGACGCGGAGGCGACTTCGCCTGCTTCCGCAAAGTTTGTCTTCAGGTCTTCATCCGTGACCTTGAAAGACAGGTTGCCGACATACAAATTCTTGTTCATTTTAGTTCCCTTTCTCTTTATGCCAATCGTTTGGCATAGGTTAAACCTTCATTCCCCCGTGGGGTTCCACAAAGCATCGTCATCACCCCCATCCAGCTCCTGATTGAGAAGGAAGGTTGAAGGGAGGGCTTGTATGCCTCACCTGCCGAGCGATTGTGCTTGCCCGGTTTATCTATATCACCCGCGGCTTTATACTCTTAATGTCGTCGTCGCAGGGTGGTAAACAAAAAACCACCAGGACAAAAAGCGGTTCCGGTGGTTGCGTCTCATTGATTAAAAATAACCAGTATTTTAAAAAAGATCACGCTCTATGGCTGCAGCATGGTCACACTACCGGATAATAGTCAAGAGGGATTTTTGTTCTGAAACTGTCATTTGTTATACGTATCAGGACACCTTTCTGTTATAATCCCCGAAACTTTGCGACGAGACAAAGCTAAAAACCACCGCATGATAAGGGAGGAAGCCATGTTTGAGTATATGTTGACGAAAGAGCAGATTAAAATCCGTGACGAAGTTCGTGAATTTGTCAGAGGCATTCCGCGCCAGATGATTCTGGATATGGATACGGACACCATCAAATTTCCCAAAGAGTTTTTGCGCGAAGCCGCGCAAAGAAATCTGATGGGCTGCCGCTATCCGAAAAAATGGGGCGGCAGGGATATGGACTGGGTGACGACCTGCATGATCATGGAAGAAGTCGGTGTGATCGGCTATGAATTTGCCTGCGTCTTCGGTGTGGGTGCGGAGCTGGTTTGCGATGCGATTATTCTGCATGGAACGGATGAGCAAAAAGAAAAATACGTCAAACCGCTTTTACGTGGCGACCTTTTTGCGGCGGAGTGCCTGACCGAACCGCGCGGTGGATCGGATTTCTTCGGCGCGACCACCAAGGCTGAAGATTGCGGAGACTACTATCTCTTAAACGGTCAGAAACGGTTCATCGTCGGCGCGGAGGGAGCTGACTTTTTCCTGGTGTATGCCCGCACGCATCCGGACGCGAAGCCGCAGGACGCCATTACCTGCTTCATCGTTGACCGGACGGAGGGTGTGGAAGTGAAATATCTGTATGGTCTGATGGGCTGCCGCGGTGGGGGTACCGGCCGGATCATTTTTCGCGATGTGAAGGTGCCTAAAAAAAATGTTGTCGGTAAAATCCAGGGAGCTCAGGCGGTGTTTAATACCATGATGATCCCGGAGCGTCTGGGCACAGCAGCTATGACGATCGGTGCGGCGCGTCCTGCTCTGGAAATCGCCACAAATTATACATCAAGGCGCAAAGCATTCGGACAGGTCATTAATACGTTTGAAGGCGTGAGTTTTCAGGTGGCTGAAGCCGTTATGCTGCTGGATGCGGCGCGTGCCATGGCTTACGCGACGGCGCGCGCGGTGGATGAGCGTGCTGATATGAATCTCATTCGCCGGATGGTTTCACAGAGTAAAAAATTCATTACGGAATCCTGTCAGAAAGTGGTCCATAATTCTATGCAGGTCATGGGCGGCATCGGCTATACGAACGTTTTCCCCATTGAACGTATCTATCGAGACGTTCGTCTGGCCTCGATCTGGACGGGTACCAGCGAAGTGATGGCCATGATTACCGCGCATGAGTGGTATCGTGAATATTTCCGTGAAAAAGCCAAACAAAAAACACGCGACTGTGAAATGGATGCGCCTGAAGCGTCTGACGATGAGAAAGTTTACGACGACGAGGATATGTGGAAGAAAGGCTGGTAGGCCGCACAGTCTAGTGGTAATTTCTGAAAGCAGGGAACGGTCTTGCCTCTTGGTTATCCTTTGAAGGCGAAATGGCATCATCTTGCTTATTTTATTGTTAAATTACCATTATTAAGATACACGCGCCGGTGGCGGTTAGGGGTTTATTTTCACTCTAAATATTTCTTGACAGGATATTGATATTAGGGTAGGTGAGTCCCCAAGGATAGATTGACTTGCGGTCAAATTTTGACCTCATGTTTATAAATCAGTAAGATTCAGTATTTTCAGCACTTTGAAGAAGTGACGCCCCGCGAAAAAAATTGAGTATCAGGGGCAAACAGTTAATTCTTTAATGAAAACAGTCACGCAGACGAGCTTTCTCGGGCGCTTCGCGGCTTAAGGTAAAAATTAAGTTTTAACGTGTTCACAGATGGCGGTGCACACCTCAACTCCAGTGAGTTAGCTTACTCATTGCGCACCTTAAGCGTACCGAAAGCTTTCGTGCTGCAGGCTTAATCCCAGAGTTAAAAATATGTTTTTTATGGCGAAACGTTAGGCAAGCGTTTAAAATACAAAATTTAAAACGAGGAGGATTATCTAAAATGGCGGATGCAAAGGTTCAATTGAAGGAAATATATCCGGTTACGGAAAAAATGAAGAAGAATGCTTGGGTCAGCGGAAGAGCTGCCTATGATGCACTTTGGAAAAAATCCGTTGAGCAGCCGGACGTATTCTGGGCGGAAGTGGCCGAACAGCAGGTCGAATGGTTCAAAAAATGGGACAAAGTCATGGATTATAATTTTGACATTAAGAAAGGTCCCATTTCCGTAAAGTTTTTCGAAGGCGGCAAGCTGAATGTTTCGTACAACTGCCTCGACAAGCATCTGAAAACACGCGGCGACAAGGTTGCTATCCAGTGGGAAGGCAACGAGCCGGGCGAAGAAAAAGCATTTACGTATAAAATGCTCCACGAAGAAGTCTGCAAATTCGCCAATGTTCTAAAAGCTAACGGCATCCAGAAGGGCGACCGTGTATGTCTTTATATGCCGATGGTTCCCGAACTGGCAATTGCCATGCTGGCTTGCTCCCGCATTGGCGCCATTCATGGAATCGTTTTCGGCGGATTCAGCGCTGATGCGCTCCGTGACAGAATTGTCAACTCCGGTGCCAAGTTGCTTGTGGTCTGCGATGGAACCTTCCGTGGCAACAAAGCCGTTCCCGCGAAAACAATAGCTGATGAAGCATTAGCACAGTCTCCGTCTGTAAAGACTGTTATTGTTGTCAAGAG
Organism: uncultured delta proteobacterium; assembly: GCA_963726395.1. Lineage (GTDB taxonomy): Bacteria > Desulfobacterota > Syntrophia > Syntrophales > Smithellaceae > UBA8904. The sequence goes on along the minus strand of CAVSCG010000036.1, from coordinate 55,776 downwards.
AGTCGGCGATAAAATTAAATGTGAATTGACTGCCGGCCGCGACAAATGGTGGCATGAAGAAATGGCCAAAGTCGATGCCAAGTGCGAACCGGAATGGATGGATGCCGAAGATCCTCTCTTCATCCTTTATACCTCGGGTTCCACCGGACAGCCCAAGGGCGTTATGCACACCACGGGTGGTTATCTGACCTTTGCATCCTACACCCATAAAATAGTTTTCGATTATCATGAAGAAGATGTTTACTGGTGCACCGCCGATATCGGCTGGGTAACAGGTCACAGCTACATTGTTTACGGGCCTCTTTGCAACGGCGCAACGTCCGTTATGTTCGAAGGCGTTCCCAATTATCCGACCTACAGCCGCTTCTGGCAGACCGTCGAAAAATACAAAGTCACCATTTTCTATACCGCTCCGACCGCTATCCGCGCGATTGCCAAAGAGGGCGATGACTTTGTGAAAAAATGCAACATCTCCTCCCTGCGCATTCTCGGAACCGTCGGCGAACCGATCAACCCCGAAGCCTGGAACTGGTATTATAATGTGATTGGCCGCGGCGAATGCCCCATCGTGGACACCTGGTGGCAGACAGAAACCGGCGGTATTCTGATTACCCCGCTGCCCGGCGCGATCGATATCAAACCCGGTATGGCGACCATGCCTTTCTTTGGTGTGCAGCCTGTCCTAGTGGATGACGAAGGAAAAGAATTCAAGGATACGGAAGCCAGCGGCGCTCTGTGCATCAAAGTGCCATGGCCCGGCATCATGAGAGGCGTCTATGGTGATCCCAAGAGATTCCAGGAAACTTATTTTGAACAGTTCCCCGGCTACTATGTAACCGGTGACGGCTGCCGCCGAGACAAAGACGGTTACTATCAGATTACCGGCCGTATCGACGATGTTATCAATGTTTCCGGTCACCGCATGGGAACAGCCGAAGTGGAAAGTGCTCTGGTTGCCCATAAGGCCGTTGCTGAAGCAGCCGTTGTCGGTATGCCGCATGACATTAAGGGACAGGGAATTTATGCTTATGTTACCCTGAAGACCGGCGTTGAAAAATCCGACGCTCTGAAGAAAGAGTTGATCGCTCATGTCCGCACGCTAATTGGACCCATTGCCACACCCGATAAGATTCAGTGGGCCGATGGTCTTCCCAAAACCCGCAGCGGCAAGATCATGAGAAGAATTCTGAAGAAAGTTGCCGCCAATCTATTGAACGAGTTGGGTGACACCAGCACGCTGGCCGATCCGTCGGTAGTTGACGACATCGTCAAAAACAGACTGTAGTATGAACGCCCGGTTCCCTCCGAGAGAGAATCGGGCGTTTTGATAGAATTAAGTGTAAGAAGAAAATTTTAAATGCACGGATCGTCCTCAATATACGACGTGCAGGATAAGGAGGTTTTTGACAGTGAATATTATTGCATGTGTGAAGCAAGTGCCAGACACCGAAGCACAGATCAAAGTCAAGGCTGACGGTTCGGGTATCGAGGAAGGCCAAATCAAGTGGGTGATGAATCCCTACGATGAATATGGCGTGGAAGAATCATTAAAGTTGAAAGAGAAAAATGGCGGTGACGTCACAATCGTTTGCCTCGGTCCGGCAAGATCGATGGAAACCATCCGTACCGCTCTGGCGATGGGCGCGGACAAGGGCGTGCACATTTGCGATCCCGCTTTTGACAGCGCGGACGCGTTTGTTGTGGCCAATGCTCTGGCTGCGGTCATCAAAACGCTGCCCCACGACATTATCTTCTGCGGACAGCGCGCCATCGATGACGATTCAGGTCAGGTCGGCGCCATGCTGGCTGAAGCCTTGAATCTCCCGCAATTGACTCTGGTCACCAAACTGGATTTCGCCGGTTCCTCAGTCAAAGTGATTCGCCCGATCGAAGGCGCACAGCTTCTGGTTGAAACGGCGACGCCTTGCGTTGTGACCTGTCAGAAGGGTCTCAATGAACCGCGTTACGCGTCGCTGCCCGGCATCATGAAAGCGAAGAAGAAGCCGGTTGATGTAAAAAACGCCGCCGCCGTTGGCACTGCCACCGACGCGAAAGCCAAAGTAGCCAAAACCATTCCACCTCCGGCCAGACCTCCCGGAAAGATTATCTGCGGAGATGAGCCCGCGCAAAAGGCGGCGGAATTAGGCCGGTTACTCAGAGAAGAAGCAAAAGTTATTTAATTAAGAAGCGGAGGAATGAAAAATGGCAAAAGGAGTTATGATAGTAGCAGAACAGCGGGACGGCGCGCTCAGGAAAATCAGCATGGAACTGGCCTCGACAGCCCGCAAGCTGGCCGACCAGACCGGCGATGAAGTCAGCGCCATTCTGCTTGGTGCAGGTATAGAAGGTTTGGCCGCTCAGTTGGGCAAATATGGTGTGGATAAGGTTTTTGTGGGCGACAATGCTGCCATGGAGCCCTATATCACTGAAGCGCACGCCGCCGTGGTCGCCAAAGTGGTTAAAGAAAATGATCCGGCGATTCTGCTTTTGGGCGCGTCGGTTCAGGGTAAAGATCTGGCTGCCCGCGTGGCCGCTAAATTAGCCACGGGTCTCGCCACAGATTGTACGGATGTAAAGCTGGATGGTGGCAAATTTGTCGCTATTCGCCCCTTGTATGCAGGGAAGTGCTTTGGTGAAATCGTTACCAGTTCAACACCGGCGATGGCATCGCTCCGTCCCAATGTGTTTCCGGCCGCTGAAAATGCCAAAGCCGGCGCAGTGGTGAAAGTGGATGCAGCTGTCGATGCAGCATCGATCAAGAGCAAAGTTCTGGAAGTGCAGAAAGACAGCAGTGGTAAAGTCGATTTGACGGAAGCCACTGTGATTGTCTCCGGCGGCCGCGGTATGAAAGGCCCCGAAGGCTATGCTATTCTCGAAGAACTGGCCGAAGCGATCAAAGGTACGGTTGGCGCGTCCCGCGCGGCAGTCGATGCCGGCTGGCGTCCGCAAAAAGATCAGGTCGGGCAGACCGGTAAGGTTGTTTCTCCGAACCTGTACATCGCCTGCGGCATTTCCGGCGCGATTCAGCATCTGGCGGGCATGAGCTCATCCAAGTGTATCGTTGCAATCAATAAGGATGCCGAGGCTCCTATTTTCACGAAAGCGGATTACGGAGTTGTTGACGATCTGTTCAAGGTCGTTCCCGAATTGACAGCAGTTTGCAAGAAACTGGTTGCTTAAAAACCATAAGGTCTTTGCCCCGCAGCTGCGGGGCAAAGACCTTTTTGGTGCTTGATATTTAAAAGACAAGAATTAGCTCTCAAGTCTTGTTGGAGGATCAATGAAAGAACATGCATTTTATGTAGGTCGTGAAGGCCGCGAGGTTTTCTGGAACATTCCCCTGCCGGCGTTTGAGATCGTCCTTTTTGCCCTCACGGCCGTTGCCCTGGCCATTATGGCTTTTGGCATTTATCGTCGCTGGCTGATGTGGAAAGCCATGGGCAAGCCGGAGATGCGCCTGGACAATATGAAGGAAAGAGTCAAAACGGTTCTTCAGGAAATTTTCCTGCAGAAGAAAGTCTTGAAAGATCCCTATCCGGGCATCATGCACGCTTTAATCTTTTTTGGTTTTTTTGTTTTGATTTTCGGCGCCGCATTTGATGCGGGGCAGCATCATGTTACGGAACCGCTCTTTGGTTGGACATTTCTGAAAGGCAATTTTTATTTAGGCTTTTCTTTCCTGATGGATCTTTTCGGATTGGCGGTCCTGATCGGAGTCGTTCTTGCGTTGGATCGCCGGTTTGTGGCGAAGCCGGATCGTCTGGGTTATAAAGGCGAGATCGACAATACACCCGATGATGTGATCGTTCTTCTGCTCATCGGCGCCATCATCGTCACCGGCTTTATAGCAGAAGCGCTTCGCATTTATGTGACCAATCCGCCCTGGGAAGTCTGGTCGTTCGTGGGCTGGCTTTTGTCCCGTACCTTTACCGGCATAGAACTGGATACCGCCAGAACCGTTCATCAATTGACCTGGTGGGTGCATGCGATTCTGGGGCTCGGATTTATTGCGTATATTCCCTATTCACGCCTGCTCCATATTATTACCACCCCGGCGAACCATTTTCTCCAATCGCACCAGCCGACCGGTTACATTGAACCGATCCGCGATTTCGAAAATGCGGAAGCGTTTGGTGTCGGTAAACTTGAAGAATTCACCTGGAAACAGATTTTTGATTCCGACGCCTGTACCCGTTGCGGTCGTTGCCAGGACGGTTGCCCGGCTTACCTGACGGGCAAGCCTTTGTCTCCCAAGAAAATGGTTCAGGATATTAAAACCTACTGGCTGGAAAAATGTCCGGATCCCCTGATGGAGAAGGTATCCCAGAAACTGGGCCTCGTGCCCGCTCCTCCGGCCCAAGGCGAAGAGCCTGCGGAAGCTCCGGCCGAAGAAGCAACAGGGAAAGCGCTGGTGGGTGAAGTCGTTGACCTGCACGAACTATGGGCTTGCACCAACTGTATGTATTGTATGGAACACTGCTCGGCGTCGATTGAACATGTGCCAAAGATTATTGACATGAGACGGTATAAGGTTCTGACCGAAGCGGATTTCGCTCCCGAATTGCAATTGACCTGTCGTAATATGGAAAACAACTCCAATCCCTGGGGTGTCGGTGCGCACATGCGTGGCGATTGGGCCAAAGAACTGGGCATCAAGACCCTGGCTGAAGATCCCAATGTTGAGTATCTTTTCTACGTGGGCTGTTCCGGTTCGTTTGACGACCGCGGCAAGAAGATTTCCATCGCCTTGGCCAAGATTTTACAGGAAGCCGGTGTCAGCTTCGGTATTCTGGGCAACGAAGAAGGCTGCTGCGGCGATTCCGCGATGCGTTCCGGCAACGAGTATCTTTTCCAGTCACTGGCCCAGGCCAATATTGACGTGATGAACGGCTACGGCGTGAAGAAAATCATCGCCATCTGCCCGCACGGCTATAACTCTTTGAAGAAAGATTACCCCAATTTCGGCGGCAATTTCGAAGTGTATCACCATACGGAAATCATCGCGAAACTGATTGCCGACGGCAAGATCAGACTACGCCAGCCGCTCAAGGGTACATTTGTCTATCACGATTCCTGCTTCCTGGGCCGCTATAACAATATTTATGACCACCCCGTCAGATTTTGAAAGCCATTCCCGGCCTTCAACTGGTGGAAATGGAACGCAATCTCGACAAGAGCTTCTGTTGCGGCGCCGGTGGCGCGAGAATGTGGATGGAAGAAGATATTGGAGAGCGGATCAACAATGCGCGCACCAAGCAGGCTATCGCTGTGAAGGCCGACACGATTGCCGTGGGCTGTCCGTTCTGTCTGACCATGATGTCCGACGGCATCAAGGACAATCAGATGACGGAAACGATGGCCGCCTGGGATATTGCGGAACTGGTTGTCAAGGCCATGGGAAAGGAAGAAGTTAAGGCCCCGGTTGATGTTTGTGCCGTATAATTCAACCTTACCAAGCATGATAAGCTGATTTTCCAAAGAGCCCGATCTGAAAAGAAAGGGCTCTTTTACTTTATATTTTAAACTCTATTGACATATTTACCCATGATTTTTGGAGCATATCAATGTCATTAAAACTCAATCAATTAAAATCCTTTCATGGCAGAAAAGGCCCCCTGTTGTTGATTATCATGGACGGTGTTGGCATCGGCAAAGCAGATGAAACGAATGCCGTTTACAGGGCCGATACACCCAACCTTGATCAATTGTTCAAATCTGATCTGTACACGCAGCTGAAGGCCCACGGTACGGCAGTCGGACTGCCCTCAGATGATGATATGGGAAACAGCGAGGTAGGGCACAATGCCATCGGCGCCGGCAGGGTCTTTGACCAGGGCGCCCGCCTTGTAAATGCGGCGCTCAAGACCGGAAGGATCTTTCAATCCGGGGTCTGGGACCATATCGTAAAGCAGTCCAAAAATGGTGGGACGATTCATTTTATCGGGCTATTATCGGACGGGAATGTCCATTCACATATTGAACAGTTATTCATCATGATCGACAAGTGCGCCGAGCTGAATTTCAATAGAGTCAGGGTCCATGCCCTTCTGGACGGAAGAGATGTGGGGGAGAGGACGGCGCTGAATTATATTATTCCCACAGAGGAAAAACTGAAAAAAATCTCAGCGGAAAAAGGTCTTGATTACGCCATCGCCTCAGGCGGCGGACGCATGAAGGTAACCATGGACAGGTACAACTCCGACTGGAATATCGTTAAGAGGGGATGGGATGCCCATGTCTTGGGAGAGGGCAGGAAATTCCCATCCGCTTCCGATGCAGTGAAGACCTTTTACGAAGAAGACCCGAAGGCAACGGATCAGTATTTGCCCGCGTTTGTTATAGCCGATGGTTCGGGGATGCCCATTGGGACTATCAATGACGGGGATGCCGTAATCTTTTTCAACTTCCGGGGCGACCGCGCCATTGAGATATCAAGGACATTCTCCGAGAAGGAATTCTCTGAATTCGACAGGGGACCTCTTCCGGACATATTTTATGCGGGAATGATGCAGTATGACGGGGATGCCCATATCCCTCCCCATTTTCTTGTGCAACCTCCGGCTATTGATCGCGTCATCAGCGAATACCTTTGCGCTGAAAAAATAAAAACCTTTGCGGTCTCAGAGACCCAGAAGTTCGGTCACGTGACGTATTTCTGGAACGGCAACCGTTCCGGTTATATCGATGAATCCCTTGAAAAATATGTGGAGATCCCTTCCGACCGGATTGAGTTTGACCGCGCCCCTCAGATGAAGGCCAAAGAGATAACGGATACAGTTATAGACCTGCTCAAGAGTGGCGATTATCGATTCGGAAGGCTCAATTTCCCGAACGGTGACATGGTCGGGCATACGGGTAAGATGGATGCAGCTATTATTGCGGTGGAGACCGCGGATAAATGCGTTGGAGAGTTGCTGGATGCCATCAAGGAAATAGGAGGCATTGCCGTTATCACTGCGGACCATGGCAACGCGGATGAGATGTTCACGATAGACAAGAAGGGCGCAAAATCAGTAAAGACCGCACACAGCCTGAATCCGGTCCCCTTTATAATCTATGATCCCTTGTATCAGGGGGAATATCACATGGCGGATACCAAAGAAAAAGGTTTGTCAAATATTGCGGCAACCCTGTTGAATCTTCTGGGGTATGAAAAACCACAAGAGTATGATCCGTCACTGATAGAAATGGCGCCTGTCGGGAAGTCGTAAAGATTATTCGACGGCCGCGACAAATTCCACTTCCCGCGGGACTTTGTAGGGGGAGAGATACACTTTGCAATGCCGGATGATTTCTTTGTCGTCAGGATGAAATCCATCGCGCAAAACAATCTGTGCAGTGACCAATTCGCCGCGCATTAAGTCTTTTTTGCCTAACACCCGCGAATCCTGAACCGCCGGATGCAGATTCAGGACCGTTTCCACTTCACGCGGGTAGACATTAAAGCCACTGGTGATAATCATTCTTTTCTTGATGCCCGTGAGGAAAATGTAATTGTCCTCGTCCATTCTGCCCAGATCTCCGGTGTAAAGCCAGCCATCCCTGATAACTGAAGCGGTGGCCTCATCATCTTTATAGTAGCCCTTCATCACGTTGCCGCCCCGGAGAATCACCTCACCGACTTGGTTGCGCGGCAGTTCTTGCCCGGCCTCATCAACAATTTTGATATCAATCCCGGTAAGAGCGGAACCGATGGATCCGGGTTTTGCCGCTAATTCAATTCTATTGAAAGAACAGGCGGGTGACGCTTCTGTCAAGCCGTATCCTTCCAGAATGCGGACGCCCAGTTTCTGCTCAAAAAGAGGAATGAACTCAGGCGGCATGGCTGAACCGCCAGTGACGCAGAGCCTCAAAGAACTCAAATCATATTTTGCCGTTTTTTCGTACAGAACCATCCCGACATAGAGACGGGGAACGGCGCAGATATAAGTTATTCTTTCTCTTTCGATGGTGGATAAGAGACTATCCATGGTTAATCGATCCATCATGACGGTAGAGCAGCCCGCTTGAATGACGTTCAGCATATTCACGGTAACGCCGAAAGAATGAAATAGAGGGATCAGACAAAGTCCGATATCGTCCGGCTCTCTTCGAAAAATGGGTTGAATCATGTTGAGCTCTTCACAAAGATTGTGATGGGTAAGGACTGCTCCAAGCGGTTTACCGGTCAATCCCGCCGTATAAATCATCATGGCCGGGTCATCGGGATTGATAAGTGTCGCACGAGAATCACTTTCGTTGACCTTGCTTTTCTGATTCACCACGCTACGATTCTCCTCGGAGTCAGTGATGAAGATAGAGTGGCACGTTGAAAGCTGATCCTTTATTTCCCGATACCTTTTTTCACCCGATGCCTGGGTGATGAGAATTTTAGCGTCACTGTTATTCAGAAGATAGCACAGTTCATACGGTGTGGATGATGTATTGAGCAAAACGGCGACGGCACCTGATTGGAAAACGGCAAAGCAGTAATAAACAAACTCCGGGATATTGGGAAGCATGATGGCTACTTTATCGCCTTTTCCCATCCCCATATTTTTTAGAGATGGTGCGACAGCGTGAACGGCCGAGTGTAATTGCCTGTATGTGATGCGTTGATTTTCCGCAATCAAGACGGGCCGGTCCGCGTGCTTTTGAACGGATTCTTCTAATAGCAGTGCAAGATTAACAGCTTTCATATCACCCCGCAATTCTTGCTGCTCACTTAACAAAGAATGGATATTTTTTCAAGAAGATATCCATCGGATGACATTATTTCATCGGGCAGCAGTGTTTTTTACTTGCCAGTGCTTTATTTTTACCCTATATTCCTGCCCGGTTGGGCACAAAGAATAATATTCAAATAAAAGGCAAGGCATGTCGATCATTATAGATGGTAATAAAATAGCGCAGGATATCCGTAAGGCGATTCGTGAAGAAACGTCCGTATTCAAGGAGAAGACCGGTATTGTTCCCGGATTAGCGGTTGTGCTCGTGGGAGACGACCCGGCTTCGCAGATCTATGTTGGAAGAAAGGCCAAGGCCTGCGCGGAAGTTGGTTTTCTGTCGCGAGAATATAAATTGCCTGCAGATGCCACTGAAACGAAACTGCTGAACTTGATCAATGATCTGAATCAGGATCAATGCCTTCACGGCATTCTGGTTCAGCTTCCGCTTCCCAAACATATTGCCACGGACAAAATCATTGCCGCCATTGATCCCCACAAAGATGTGGATGGTTTTCATCCCTACAATGTGGGAGGACTCGTTACCGGCTCGCCGCTCTTTATTCCCTGCACGCCCCGAGGCATCATGGAATTAATTGCCCGCACCGGCATTGAGCTTTCCGGGAAAGACGCGGTCGTCGTCGGGCGCAGCAATATCGTCGGCAAACCTATGGCGCTACTGCTTCTGGCGCAAAACGCGACGGTCACGATGTGTCATTCCAAAACAAAAGATCTGCCTACTGTGACCTCGCGCGCCGATGTGCTGATCGCCGCTGTAGGCAAGGCCCGGATGATTACAGCGGACATGGTGAAAGAAGGAGCTGTCGTAATAGATGTTGGTGTCAATCGGCTGAATAACGGCAAACTATCCGGCGATGTTGCTTTCGATGAAGTTGCCGCCAAAGCGTCCTATATTACTCCGGTGCCCGGCGGCGTGGGCCCGATGACCATTGCCATGCTGATGAAAAACACGCTGGATGCCGCCTTATCCGGAAGATAAATTTATTAATGTATTTAATTTTTTGCCTTCGGTTATAGCTCCGGCTATGCGCTGATAAAACTCATAACCTTCCTGGAATTTTTTTTGATAGCTGGCCCCGCCGAAATGAAGCCAACAGTTATCCACAATGCTGACGCGATAATTGCTGATGCTTTTATCCAGAGGATCTATTAGTTCGGTCTTGTTTCTCGGAGCAAATCGTATTTGATTCTGATTATGGAATTTATAGAGCAGGGGCCAGTTCCGTCCTCCGGTGTCCAGGTCGCGGGAGAAATCATTGAGAAAATTCAGCTTGAGATGTTCCACGGCCGGGAAATTATAAGAGCAGTATCCGGCCCACAGGGTCCAAAAACCCAGTTTGCCTGCCCTAATGGCTCCATAGAAAAGTTGGTTTTCCAGCCCTGTCCCTAGCTTGGTTTTTTCAAGCGGGATAAGGTCGTGATCAATGAAGGTAAAGGTTTTCGGCATTATTGTCTTGACCACATTATTGAATACCCAGGTCATCGCCATGCCATTTGAGCGGTTGGCATGCCGCGTCGGGCAGGGCGGTAGAGAAAGATAAGGAACAGCGCTCTCTTGGCACACACGGGCAATATCCTTCCGGGCTTCCTGTGTGCGGGAATTGTCGAAGACGAGCAAAGTTCCGCCGGTTAAATTGCGGGCCGATGTTTTTAACAACAAATCAAGCACCCACGGTTTTTCAAAGGCAATGACCAACCCGATATTTTTTCCCCGACAGATGCTGGGCATCTTGAAGAAAATGTCCCAGTGCTTTTGGCCGTAATTTGCAAAAGACGCTTTGAAGAGTGTCGTTGGCTACCTCGATCATGAAATGGTCAATTGGTTTTATCCGCAACCATTCACGCAAGGTGTAATCTTTCAGTTCACGCATTTCAGCACCCGGGATTTAAGTTTTATAAGAACCAGCCATTTTTGATGTTTATATAAAATTAAATCTGTATGTCAAACAAAATACCGTCGATAGATCAGAAACTGCGCTCATTCGAACCGTTTCATCCATCCTTGACCCAATATTTTCTTGACACGGAAGGGTGTGTTTCTTATACTTCCGCTCGTTGAAAGGATCATCTTATCTATTGCCTGAACAGATCTATACAAAATTCTCGTAACATTGCAACATTTAAATAGAAAATGATGGATTGCCGTCTTTGGGCTGATTAAATCTCAGGTATGCGAAATGAATCTAAATAGAGAGATGATATAGGGAATAAAGCCATGACTCAAAAAAATTCTTCAAAAGGGCTGTCTGCGGTCATCATTACCCACAATGAAGAAGACAATATCAGAGAATGTCTGGAAAGCGTCAAATGGGCTGATGAGATTATTGTTGTCGATTCCGACAGTACTGACAGCACTGAAGAAATTTGCAGGGCTTTCGGCGTCAATTTTATCAAAGAATCATGGAAAGGATTTGCGCTGCAGAAGAACAGCGCAATTGAGAAGGCAACACGAGACTGGATATTAAGTCTCGATGCCGATGAAAGGATAACGCCTGAATTGAGAAAAGAGATTGCAAGCCTCATGGAAAGCGGCAATCCGAAAGACGGCTATTTTATTGCCAGAAAAAATTTCTTTCTGGGAAGATGGATCAGACGCTGCGGATGGTATCCTGATTACAACTTGCGGCTTTTCCAAAAGGGAAAAGGGCTGTTTGGCATCAGAGAGGTCCATGAAGCCGTTCAACTCAACGGTATTGCCGGCCATCTTAAATTTCCAATGGAGCATCACACTTATAAATCACTGGAAGACTTTATGAAGCGGCTCGATCGTTATTCAACGCTTGCCGCGAAAGAACTGCTGAAGGAAAAGAAGACTTACGGAATCTCTCATATCGTGTTCCGGCCCGCCTATACCTTCATCAACATGTATTTGTTGCGACTCGGTCTTCTTGAAGGATATTATGGATTTGTTCTTTCAGTGCTTTATGCGTTCTATACCTTTCTGAAATACATTAAGCTCCTCGAGTTGCAGGGCTCTAAACGATGAAAATTGCTTTCGTGAAACAGAAATATTCCGAGTTTGGCGGCGCGGAGCGATATCTCGCGGCCTTGATAAAGCATTTTGCCGGATCCAACCATGAAATTCATCTTTTTGCCAGTGAGTGGAAAATTAACAAAAATGAATCTGATTTTGCACCGCGCCGGATGGTCTTGCATAAGGTTCCGATCATCCGGGGGTTATCTTTCTTAGAGGTCTTGAGTTTTGCCCTTAATGCACGCAGGATGCTGAAACGGGAAGAATTCGACATCGTCCATAGTTTTGAGAGAACCCTTTACCAGGACATATACAGGGCCAGCGACGGGTGTCACCGCGAATGGCTCATTCAACGACAGAAAATAGATCCCTGGTACAAGTTCTTTTTGCACAAGATAAATCCGTTGCACCTGAGCATTCTTTGGATAGAAAAGAAAATTTTTAGAGAAGGCAAGGCAAGAATGATCATTGCTATATCCAAAAGGGGAAAAGATGAAATTGTCAAGCATTATGAGATGCCGTCGAAAAAAATCAAAGTCGTCTATAATGCCATCGACACAAATCGATTCGACCTGCCAGACCGTGAGAAGATGCGCAATGAGGTAAGGCATTTCCTCGGAATTTCACAGGATATACGAGTCCTTCTCTTTGTCGGATCCGGTTTTAAGAGAAAAGGGCTTCCATTTGCTATCAGAGGCATTGACAAAAGTGGATTCAGATGTTCGGCTCATGGTAATAGGAAAAGACAGTATTAGCCCATATCGAGCCCTTGCGAAAAAAGGAAGGGGTCGAAAAACGCGTCATCTTCCTGGGTCCTCTGGCCGATGTGGAAAGATATTACTGCGCCAGCGATCTTTTCATTTTTCCGACCATCTATGAACCCTTTGGCAATGTCTGTCTGGAAGCCATGGCGGCGGGAATCCCTCTGGTGACATCGAGAATATGCGGTGGTTCAGAGCTTCTGGATGAGGGTAAAAACGGCTATATCATCGATGATCCGACGAATCCCGTTGAAATTGCCGATAAGATTGAAAATGGGCTGACGCTGGAAAGAAAAACCATTTGTGATTATAACAGGCAAGTGCTTCCAGCGTATTCCTGGAAGCGTTATCTTGAAGAAATGTCTGTCCTGTACGAAGATCTGTATCAGGAGAAAATGCTAAGTCACGCACGCGAAAAAAAGGTATAAACTTTTTTATGAAAATTCTTCATTGCATACACCTGGAAATCCCCGGTGGAAAAGAAACACATCTGTACCGATGTCTTAAGTTCGGACTGGAAAAGGGAGATTTATGGGAGCACGACATATTGCACACAGGAGACAGAATCAATGAGAAATTCGGGACTTTCTTCAAGGACCATTTCCACGTCTATGAATATAAAACGTGGAGAGGGATCAAGATTCCAAAATTTCTTCGCTCATATCTGGTGAAAAAAAATATCGACTTTTCCCACGATGTAAACCTTTTCTATGAGATCCAAGATCTGAGTCTGATGAACTTATTTGCCACCTATGCAAAAGGGGAAAATGTGTTTTACGACAGGGGGCATTCATGGTTTCTCAATGCAGAGGAATCGCAATATCTCTCAAAATTCGATTTTTTCTTTTCCAACTCCAGAGCTTCCAAAACAATGCTGAACAAGCGATGGAGTGTTCCTGAAGACAGAATAAAGGTCATACACAATTCCTTGCCATTGGATTATCTCGAACATACTGACCGGATAGGAGACAGCGAACTGGCAGAATTAAGAAAACGATTTAACCTGAACGGAAAAAAAGTGATACTCTTTCTCGGAAGATTGGAAACGATCAAAGGGGCGCATACTCTGATCGAGTCACTCAATTATCTCCCGGGAAAGGACAAAAAGCTTATCTTGGTCGGCGACGGCAAAATAAGAAAAACATTGGAAGCGCTGGTCAAAGCGAAAAAAGAGGAAGACAGGGTCATCTTTGCGGGCATGCAGACAGGCACGGCAATTTTCTATAAGATGGCCGATGTAACAGTCGTACCATCGGCAAGAGAACCGTTCGGTAACGTCAATCTGGAAGCTGCCCTGGCTGGTTCACCCCTTATCGCTTCCAAAATTGATGGCATTCCGGAAATCATTACGGATGACAGCTTCGGCTACTTGTTGAAACCCAAAATAGAACCTTCAAGCTATTCTTATCTTGACGAGTCGTCTATGCCTGATTATGTGGTGGATCCCGACACGATGGAGCTGATGAAACCAAAATTTCTGGACCCGAAAGAACTTGCTGACACCATCGCCCTTGTTCTTGAAAGGGAACCGGAGGCAGCGAAAGAGAGGGCCAAAAACCTTAAACAAAGAGTCATCAAAGAATTCTCAATGGGAAAAAGGGAACAACGATTCCGAGAGTTGATAGAAGAAATTACCCGTCACAAATATTAATGAAGAGATTTTTATTATGGTGAATGAGCGCATCAGGGACAAAATTATCATCTATTGCACTCCAATTGATAAACCAGGCAATTCAAGCCAGTTCGTCGTGGATGCTATGGAACGCCTGGGTTTAAAGGTCTTTCTATATGCCTATCGTAATAAAGTGAACTACGAAAACGATCTTTTAGCGCTCGTTGAGGAAAAAAAGCCCGACTATTTTTTTACCCAGAAGGGAGAAATTCTTAATCCGGAAATTATTAAAAAATTCAGAAGCAAGGGATGTATGACCATTTACTGGTGTTTCGATGCCGCGATGGGGGACTGGTATATACCGATAGCCAGGGAACACGACTTTGCTTTTTCCAACAATGAAGATCACGTTTTACGACTCCAAGAGGCGGGAATCAGGAATATAAAATGGATGCATCAGGGTTTTGCCAAGGAATTTTTTGGGATTGAGGGTGGGGAGACATTTGTTTACCCCTGTTATGCAGATCTGGCGATGATCGGTACCATGGGAAGCCCCATCTATAGCAGGAGGTGCGAAAACGCTCTGCTGTTGAAAAAATACGGTTTCGACATCAAGTGGTGGGGGCCGCATCTCGCGAGGGATTTGACGAATATAAAATACCACCTTAAAGGTGTCGGCAATATATGGGCGGGGCGAGAAGTGTACACGAAGGATTTCGCTGATGTGATTCGTCATATTAAAATTTTCATCGGCGAAGACGCTGATATCCCGATCACAGGGAAATACCTCAGCAACAGGAGTTTTGCAGTGATGGGATGCGGAGGGTTTTACTTATGCCGCAGGACACCCGGTGTCGAATATGCATTTGAAATTGGAAAAGAAATCGATGTATTCGATACAGATGATGAATTGATCACAAAAGTTAAATACTATCTGAAAAATGAGAATGAGAGAAAAAGCATTGCGTCGGCAGGACAGCAAAAAGTTCTGGAAATGTATACCTATCAGAAACAGATTGAAAAAATATTCAATTGGGTAGCGACCAATTCCGCAAAGAAATGAGTCAACCGAAGCATGAAAAGTTTACTGATTCCAGAGCGCAAATCATGATCGCCGGCTCTCCACGCATTCTCGTTATCAAGTTAAGATACCTGGGTGATGTTCTGCTTACCACACCGGTATTTGACGCGCTACGATTCCGTTTCCCCCAGGCCTTCCTCGCAGCTGTCGTAAACAAGGGGACGGAAGATATGTTAACGGGCAATCCGGCCATCAACAAAATTTTTACCGTGGAAAGGGATTCGAACTTTTTATCGGATCTACAGAAGCAGTTCCGGTTAATAAAAGAAATTCGAAACGATAAATTTGATATGGCCCTTGATCTGACATGGAACGAACGTGCGGCAGTTCTTGCCTGGTTGAGCGGTGCAAAGAGAAGATTGAGTTATAAGATAGAAAGGAAAAAAGACCTCAATCTATCGCTTTTATTTACAGACTTGGTTGAAGTTGAAAAAAATCTTCACATTGTCAAAAAACACCTGGAAATGGCAAAGGCATTGGAATGTTTCCTTCCCCCCGCTAAACCGACCATTTATTGGAGCCCCCAAGATCAGAGTACTTGCGAAGCAATATTAAAGAACAACGGCGTATCTGATAATCTTCCCTATGTCGTCTTGCATCCATCATCTAATGCGCTTTACAAAGTATGGACTGCGGAAGGTTACGCCGCCATCTGCGATTATCTGTTCGAAAAGAGGGCGATCCGGACCATCCTGATCTGCGGTAAGGATGCAGAAGAACTCCGGTTGAACCGGGCAATCTGCGCTTTGGCCAAGAGCCACCCGCTTAATCTCGGTGGCCAATTATCCCTGAAGCAAACAGCCGTTCTGTTGTCCAAAGCCGCATTATTCATCGGCATCGATTCCGGTCCCATGCATATGGCCACGGCCGTGAACACGCCTGTGGCGGCCATTTTCGGCCCGTCGCGTGCATGGCGATGGGGGCCATTGGGAGACGGTCATGTCATCATTCAAAAAGACTGGCCCTGTGTGCCTTGCGGGAAAAAAGGGTGCGATGGAAGCGGTCAAAGCCGGTGTCTGGATGAGCTTTCTCTTGAAGAGGTGACAGCTGTTCTGGAACCGAAATTAAAATCCATCCTGTCTGAAAGAGGCAGGATTTCCGGTGAAAAAAGAATATGAAAGATATCGGCACGTATCAGGGAACCATGGGACTGGAAAAGTTATTGCAGGAGATCAATACTATCCTGGGAAATCAAAAAAAGAGCCGTGATTGCCATAGCCGGACTTCCCGGAGCAGGGAAGACATATATGGTCAAAAGATTTGTCAGGCTGGGTTTCGGCAACTTCGGCCGGAAAGATATTCTGGTGATTGATGACAATACCATTTATTCAACCCGATTCTGGCGATTGAAATGGGAAAAGATTAAAATTGACAAAAAATCATCCGGAAGTTTTCTCGATTCCACAGGGGCAAAGGTTGTCTTTTTTTCGAACTGGATACCGAGCCGCTTTCTGGAGTCCGCGGACATATACGTAATCTTGCAGCTGAGCGAGAACGAACGCGATAAAAAGATTAAAAAGAAGAGAGAGAAAAGTCCCCGGAAAAATTTCTTGTACAGAAGGACAAAGATATGATCCCCTTGGAAGAACCATTTGAATGCCCGAGTATCATGACCATCGTAAATCATTCCAGAGGGATGTACCAATGGCATTTCATGGGGATGATCAGAAGAATATTCTCGTGCTGTAAAGAGACTTAACTCGGATTGGGGTGTCTAAGCACGGGGGTGCAGTCCAAACCTAGGTCATTTGAGAACCTATTCACTAAAGTAGTAAAGGTAAACACTTGAACCATCAGTTTTAAAAGTTTTAATTTTCTTATAGCCGTGTCTTTTCCACACGCATTCCGGACTACCGGGAAAACATATTATATTTCAGGATGCACTGAAGTGCGCTGAAACCATCTCTCCAGCCAATCTTTTTTCCTTCTTCATAAGTGCGACCGTAATATGAAATACCCACTTCGTAAACTCGTATATTTTTCACTCTGGCAATTTTTGCAGTCACTTCAGGTTCAAAACCAAAACGGTTTTCTCGAAGTTTGATAGGTTTAATAATTTCAGCTCTGAATAATTTGTAGCAAGTTTCCATGTCTGTTAAGTTTAAATTAGAAAACATATTAGAAATGTATGTGAGAAAACGATTACCAATACTATGCCAGAAGAATAAAATACGGTGTGGATTTCCGCCAATAAATCGGCTGCCATAAACCACATCGGCAAAGCCGTCTAATATTGGTTGTAGCATTAAATTATATTCTTGCGGGTTATATTCAAGGTCGGCATCTTGAATTATAATAAAGTCTCCTTTAGCTTTATCAATACCCGTATGTATTGCAGCACCTTTGCCTTTATTGAAGGAATGTTTATAATATTCAATATTCAGCTCAGGATTGCTTTGTTTGTATTGTAATATTTCTTCTTCTGTGTTGTCGTTAGAACAATCATTAACGATAATTACTTCTTTGTCAACGCCAGCAAGCAATTGCACTGCTTTCACTTTGTCTAAGATTATATGAATGGTTTTGTCTTCGTTGAATGCTGGAATTATGATTGACAGTATTTTTTTGATAAGAACCCCCTTTTTAAGGAGGAAGCCTAGGAAATCCTGTCTTCTTTGTCAATATATTTAAGTGTACTATTTGAAAGAAAGTATGTCCGGGGGAATTTTTGAATGCTCACTTATTTGCACCGAGGCGATTTATGAAATTCTGATGCACCAAACCTTGAGTGCACCTAACAGATGATTTATTAATAAAGCGGAAATAATATCAAACTGAGTTTTAGTGTCATTGAGTTTAAGCCATGCAGGACAAGAAGCAATAAGTTTCGTTACGTTTGCAAGTTACCTTTTCCTTTCCCATACTTTAGATAAACGTATAGCTTTAGTTGCAGATTCTTCATGCGCACGAGCCATGATAGTAAGAGAAAGGATGAGTTCACTGCAACCTGTGTTAATTGTTTCATGGGAGTATTCCCGCTGTGTTCTGGTCAGCGGCGACGAGGTAAAAGTTTGTTTCGGAGGTGGTTGAAATGCTTAGTTTGCGGCGGTCTGCCGCGTTACTAAAAACTTCTTGAAAAAAAGGGCGTTCAATCAAGCATTGACAGGGTTGAGTACAAGCAATTCGTATGTGACTTTTGCTGTGTCTTTCGGTATTTATAGAACTTACGAAATGACAAGGGGGACTGTTTGATAAATGTTTTTCTTTTTCTGGCAGCCAAGAAAGTTATCCAAAGAATGCGACTTGGTATAAGTCACTCCGCTCACGCTTTTTAGAAAAAAAAGACTTTTTCAGGGACGACTACTTATAATACCCTTTGTACCACTCGACAAATTTTTTGATCCCTTCTTCTAGCGGTGTGGCTGGCTTAAATCCAACATCATTCATTAGATCATCTACATCGAGCATATGTAATCGGAACATCTCCCTGCTGCATGGGCAGCATATTTTTTTGTGCTTTTTTACCGATGATTGTTTTCCAATACTTCGATAAATTTTATCAGTTCTACGGGATTATTGTTGCCAATGTTGTATAGTTTATAGGGAGCATAACTTGAACCTGGATCGGGATTTTTTCTGTCCCATTCGGGATTTGGCTGAGGAATTTTATCCATGACACGAACAACACCTTCGATAATATCATCAATATAGGTGAAATCGCGTTTCATTTTGCCATAATTGAATACATCAATCGGTTTCCCTTCCATAATGGCTTTCGTGAAAGAGAAATAAGCCATATCGGGACGGCCCCAGGGGCCATACACTGTAAAAAATCTCAGGCCGGTACAGGGTAATCCATAGAAATGCGCGTAAGTATGCGCCATAAGTTCATTTGCTTTTTTCGATAGCGGCATAAAGTGAAACAGGATGATCAACGTTATCGCTGACCGAAAAGGGAATCTTGTCATTCATTCCGTAAATAGAGCTGGATGATGCGAAGACAAGATGCTTGACTTTGTTATGCCTGCAACATTCCAGAATGTTAGTGAATCCGACAATGTTGCTTCTGATATAGGAATGAGGGTTTTTCAGTGAGTAGCGTACACCTGGCTGTGCAGCCAAATTTATTACAACATCAAAAGCATTTTCGCGTTGGTTGGCGAAGAGGTCTTCCATGGCATGAAGATCAGCAATATCTATTTTATAAAAAGTGAAGTTGCTATGTTTTTGTAGAATGGCAATACGGGCATGTTTCAGGTTCACGTCATAGTAATCATTGATATTATCGATACCGACAACGTCATTGCCATCACCAAGAAGACGATTGCAAAGATGAAAACCAATAAACCCGGCAGCACCGGTAACTAAAATATTATTACTTTTTAAATGCATTTTATTATTCTTAATCTTCTTTAAATATTTTTACCATATATTAAGTTACAGTCCGCCGCTGGCTGCCAAGGCACCGAGTTTGATCGAGGATGAAACTTTTTTTTGCACCATTGCCCTGCCGGGTCTATCAAGCGTTTTTAAGTAGGTGCGGCAGCAGCTAAGACCCTAATTGCACTGGAGCAATCTTGCCCCCAGTTCAGCATGGTTCCGGACTGCCCTTGATCATTGTTGAGGCATTCGCTCTCACCCATACGAGAATCAAAAAGTTGCCATCCCGGGCTGCCACACCTGCATCCCCAGAAAAGGAGGCAATAAATAATGGTAGGTCAACGCAAGAAAGTCAACAAAAATGATCGTGCACACTCACATCGGTCTCTTAAGACCATCGAACCGGATGCAGCCGGGATAGACCTGGGTTCTCGTGAACACTGGGTTGCCGGTCCGTCACGGGATGACGACCGTCCGAATGTGGCGCGCTTCGGCATGACGACCCCTGAACTGGTGCGGCTTGCCGATTGGCTCAAGGAGCAGGGTGTTGAGACCGTCGCCATGGAAAGCACGGGTGTATACTGGATACCGTTATTTGAGATTCTGGACAGCCGTGGTTTTAAGGTTGTCCTGGCCAACGCACGTCAACTCCACCATATTCACGGTTCAAAACCTCTGGATTACGATAAACTTCAGATGGCTTTGACTGTCACGCTTTGTTGGTGCTGTGAGTAGTTCCCTCACGCCATACTTCCCCTTTCCCCATGATGTGATGAGGTAGGGCATTAGACAAATATCCGCTCCAAATGGATCAAGTTCGTTGGACCATTGAGGTTCATTTGCCGAACCGTGCTCAAGGATGCAAATGCCTTCCTTTCGCACGCATCTCATCCATGCATTGAGGCATTTGCGACAACAAGCCATGGAAGTTAATTCTACTTATGCCGGATGCAGAAGTTACCTTGTCCTTCAAACTTTTTAAAACGGCTATTCAGCGGTGACCCGAATAATATCCTGTCTTGTTCAAACAAGTCATGAACGCACTTGTTGAACACTCCCATATTCATATTTTTCCCTTTTCGTGTTGCGCGCTTCGCCTTCTCGAAATCACGGGTCATGGCTTGGAACAGGCGCAGCATATTTTCGCGTGTTCCGCCCATGATGCCCGCTATAAATTTGATTTTCCCGGCGTGAAAAGTCTTGCCATAGGCCCATTCCATTCTATTATTGACCCACTCATCCATTTTAGCACCATTAGCATCACCGCAATATAAATCATATCGTAAAGGATCCATCAGGTGAAAAGGATTCCCGAAAAAATCCACATCAAATAAATCCGTGCAAAACAGGGATTCCACTTCTTCATGCTGAAGCAACCATTCATACCAGCAGAAGAAACGGTCGTCATTTAATGAATATCTTTTTTTGAGTTCATATTTTTCAAAGGAGATGTAGTCATTGGTATATTTGCCGACAAAGTCTTCTGAAAGCTGATCGTGAAATATAAGGCCATGAAGTTGATTGGCTAAGATGCTATTATACCACCCCTTCATGTTTTCAAATTGATTCGGTTCGAATTGATCTTTTCCACCCCTTTGAGAATCCTTCTTGCCGGTAAAATAGTTGGTCAAGATGATTTGTTTCGCCGCCAAGAGACTCCCTGACAAATCTCGGGCGACGTTTTTCCGTCTGCTTATGCCGAATAATAGTTCTTTGAAAAAGCTCATTTTCTATGCCCGGACCCTCACGCAATCATGTTCTATAGTTACAATCAATCTGCCTCTTAACATGCCAGGATATTCTTTTTCAACATAAGAAAGTTATCGATTCGGATCCGATACCGGGTATTGATTAAGTTTCCAGAGAATCGTGATCATGGCTATAATTGTGTAAAGGATCACGCTGCTCCTGTTATTCAAAATGTTTCCAAATAATCCGGCAGTCAAAAAAGCGATCAGGCAGGCAGTGATGCCGATTCCCCAGTGCCTGTAAAAAGGATCCCTGCTGCGGCAAATCAATTCTCCTCCCATCTTAAAAACACGAAACAAGATCCAACAAAAAAGAACCAGACCGACCAGGCCGAGCCTTATGGTAATATCTAGAAATACATTGTGCGGATGCGCGTAATCGATTTGACTTACAAGATTTTGCGGGTTCAATTTATTGAATTTAAAAAAGTTTTGTTTGAATGCTTCCATTCCGTAGCCGAATCCGGAAACAGGTCTTTCCTTAATCATTTCATAAGCCGTTGCATAAATCTTTATTCTTTCATATGTGCTGGTCCGGGCTCTTTCATGATAATCCGGACTTAGATTAAAAAGTGAAATGGAGACGGCCAGAATCAATAGACTGACCACGATAAGGGTCTTCTTGAATTTAGATGCCGTAAAAATGCAGAAAAGACATGCTACTCCCAGAGCCAGTAAACAGGCCCTTGAATAAGATAAAATGACGGCTGAAATGGTAATGACAAAACAAATCATTAATACGGTTTTTTGGTACCATTTTTTAGCCACGGGGAAATAAAACAGAGATAAGAGCGTTCCAAGCAGGCAATACTGAGCGATCTGGTTGCTTCCGATATCCTCAAAGTTTATCCGGAATGATATGGGGCTTGCAAGTATGATGTAGCTGTGGATGAGAGCAGCCAGAGAAAAAAGGGTTGTTGATGCGATGATGGACCAGATGAGGGCCAGGAGGTGTTCCTTTCTGATAAAGAAAGAAATGAGCATGAGATACAAAACGATGTGCCTTAAGAGATGCCGGTACACATCATGCGCGGTGTTTTCCCAATCAAAGGCCCAGGCGATGCTGGCAAGCGCAAACAGCAGAAAGCAAAGGAAAGGAAGGCCAAGTGGTGAGCTGATGTCCGGTCTCGTGGCCTTGGAAATAAACAGCAATAGCGCCAGGGCCAGCGCGGTATAAAAAAATATTTCACTCGGAGCGGTAACATGAGGAAAAGGATTTAAAAAAACAAGGGATGCAACACAAAGGACGATGACGATCTGGGTGTATTTGTGAAAAAGTTGCCTAATCATCATGCTGAAAAGTCTTGTCCTTTTTTTCCTTTTTCTCTGAATTCTACTGAAACTTATGCACAATCAGCGAGATGGAAAATTTCACCTGGGGAAGCCGAAATGCTTTTTAAAAAAACTATCACTTTTCGCTAGGAAAGACCATTATAAATAATTATATCCCGGCAGGTTTCATATTGCCGATGAATCTTTCAATTCGCTCCGCTTTTTTAATCCAGGAATGCTTTTGGACCGTTTCAAAAGCCTTGTCAGCCAGTTGCTGCCCGAAGACAAGGTCATCCAGATGTGATGCGAGACTATGGCATTCCGAAGAAAAATATTTCAAATCGATAAATAACTTTTTATTGCTTATTCTCATTGTTTTCTATAACTTGCATCATCAGTTTATTAAAAACGTTGGGAAAGTATTGTAATTATTAATAGATTACATTTCTTTCGCTGATGTAACTGAAGAGGCGGAGCTGTAAAAAGGACAAGTTTCATCAAGGTTTAAAGATCAGGAAACAGGCTTAAAAATACTTATTGTCGAATGGAAATCCCAGGAGAACAGATAGGCCATGGAGCAAATTTACCATATATTGAAATCATGCGTTGATCCCATTTTTATTATTTTTGTCTTTCTGCTTATCTCTTTTTTGATTTGCCTGATTTCAGGCAAGAAAAAAAGCGGTGTTTTGTTTTTATTTTTAACCATTGTTTTACTCTATGGATTCAGCATCGAGCCTACATCCAACTACCTGAGCTACAGGCTGGAGAAAGACTATATCAAGAACCGTCCGGTCGGAGAAAAAATGACACTTGATGTTATCGTAGCATTGAGCGGGGGCAATTACTATATTCATGCCCTGGACAAAACGTTTCCCGGCGAAGCTACCACCGTCAGGCTGGTTCATGCCATTCGAATGTATAAAGAATACAATGCCAAATATCTTGTCTGCTCCGGGAAAGGCGATGGCAAAATATCCGATGCGGCGCTTATGGCGCAAATGGCCGAAGCCTTCGGCGTGCCCAAGGAGAGGATCCGCATCGAAGCCAAATCGGAAAACACGTATGAAAATGCGGTGAAGTTCAACAAAATGTTCGTCGATAAAGATATAAAGATCGGACTGGTGACTTCGGCCTATCACATGAAACGAAGCGAGACAGAATTTCGAAAGTTTTTCAACAATGTGATTCCTCTGCCGTCTAACTATCTCTACGCATCGCCGGCAGGTACTCCCGCAGTCCGATACATTCCGCAGTCTCAATGGCTTTACAATAACAGCTTATTTTCAGAGAGTATGTGGGGCAGCTTTGGTATGGTATTAAAGATATATAATGGATAGTCAGCTTGGTGCTTATTAAACTTATGTATAAATTATTTATTTCCGGTTGGCGCGATATCTTTGCGGCTCTAAAGGGTTATGAACTGGCCGGTATTCTCGGCATGCAGGATATTCGTCAACGTTATCGGCGATCATCACTCGGGCCTTTTTGGATTACCATCAGCATGGGTGTGTTGATTGGAGCGCTTGGTTTAGTATTTGGTAATCTCTTTGCCGCTCCGATGAAAGAGTTTTTACCCTTCCTTACCATCGGGTTGATTTTATGGACGCTGATCACTACGATGCTAATCGAGGGCTGCACTTGGCTTCACAGTGGCCGAGGCCATCATCAAGCAAATTTCTCTGCCGTCTATTTACGCATATTCTTCGGGTGATATGGCGCAATCGTGGTTATTTTTGCTCATAACATTGTCATCTATCCATTTGGTTTTATTGGTCTTCTGGGTGCCTTTACGTGCTACCGCAATTTTTTCCGCTTCTTGGATTTGTGCTATTGATGATTAACTTGTCCTGGATGGCTCTGCTGCTTGGTGTTTTTGTACCCGTTTTCGCGACATGCCTCAGATCTTTCAGCAATCTTTTGCAGGTTTGCTTTTATCTGACGCCGATCATCTGGATGCCGTATCTATTGCCGAAACGCGCCAGCTTTCTTTTGCTGGACGCCAATCCTTTTTTCCATTTGATCGAAATTGTCCGTGCACCCTTACTGGGAACGCTGCCATCTGCTTCAGCTGGCTTATTTGTGTTGTACTGGCCTTGGTAGGATGGTGCATTACAATCTTATTTTACGGACGGTTTCGTTCGCGCATAGCTTATTGGTTATAGGATTGATTTATGACACACATTCGTATGAATAATGTAAGTGTTGATTTTCCGATCTATAATACCACAGGACGTTCGCTGAAAAACCAGCTGATGCAGGCGGCAACCGGCGGCCGCATGGGTTCCAATGAACAGGGTCGTGTGGTCGTTAGGGCTCTGCAAAGCATTAGCCTTGAATTAAAGAAGGAGACCGGGTGGGTGTGGTCGGTCACAATGGCGCAGGTAAAAGCACATTGCTGCGGGTTATTTCCGGAGTTTATGAGCCGATAGAGGGTTGTCTCGAAGTCCAGGGGAAAATTACCAGTATGATTGATCTGAGCCTCGGGATGGATGGAGAGGCAACCGGCATAGAAAATATCTACCTTAGAGGAGCTCTGCTCGGTTTCAACCGTCAATGGCTGTCCTCCAAGATAATTGATATTGTTGATTTCGCCGGCTTGGGTGATTTCATTCGCATGCCGCTTCGGACCTATTCCACAGGCATGCAGATGCGCTTAGCTTTTTCAATAGCGACGCTTGTGCAACCCGAGATTATTCTTATGGATGAATGGTTGACGGTCGGGGATGCCGATTTTAAGGAAAAAGCACAGCAACGGTTACATGAAATTGTTCAGAAATCCAGCATCCTGATTATCGCGACGCATTCACCGGAACTGGTCGAAAAAGTTTGCAACCGGACTATCCAATTGGACCGCGGTAATTTGATTTCCGCGTAGATGGATAGTAACTTAAAATTGAATCATAAAATTGGCATGGTAAAGCGTTCAAACAGCTTTGATCATAATAGTCAGACCTATCGCTTTTTGGCAGGCGCGGATAACTAAACGGAGTTTTGAGAATCATCAATCAAACGGTAATAAAAAGCGGGTGCTATCCCTTCAAACTTCCTTTGCCTCTGGATGCCGGGGAAGTGTGGAAGCCTTATCCTATTTTTCAGGGTTCAACGGCTACACTGAACCATCTTTCCTGTCATGCTTCAACACTGGCCTGCGGTTTCAGTCCGCACGCCCCTCATGAACACACAGACGAAGAGATTCTGATTGTTTTATCGGGCGAAATCGATATTATTTTGAAAGATCATCATGCCTCCGCTCAACCCGGCTTTTATCGGAAACGTTTACAAAAATACGATTTTGTTTTCTACCCGGCCAACTTCGCGCACAGTCTCGAAACGATCAGCGAACAACCAGCAAATTATCTTATGTTTCGATGGCGCGGACTCTCTTCTTTTCGGAACGCCATGCTGGATTTTTGTCGTTTCAATGCTCTGCCGGCACGGGATGAGATTGGTGTCGATCAGAGTCTTTCGATGCAACTTATGTTTGAGGAGCCGACCCAGTATTTGGGAAAGCTTCACTGTCACGCGACGAGTCTGGCTTCCGGCTCCGGTTATGAACCGCATGTTGATCCTTACGACGTGGCCATTCTTCTCCTGGAAGGGGAAGTAGAGACGCTTGGCCAAATCATCAAAGCGCCCAGCGTGATTTTCTATGAAGCCGGGAAACCCCATGGAATGTCCAACCCTACCGATTGTACAGCCAAATATCTCGTCTTCGAATTTCATCGACATTCCGCAGAGCGATGGCAGAAATTATCCGGTTTCAAACTGAATGGAATGATTAAGCCGTCATTCATTATGCTTGACGCGTCTTCAGCCTGTCAGCTTAAGTGCCCTTCCTGTCCTACCGGTCAGGGGATGACGCTAAAGACTTTAGGAGCAAAATTCTTGAAATTTACCGATTTCAAAAAATTAATTGATGCCAATCCATGGATCAAATCTATCGAATTGTCGAACTGGGGAGAAATCCTTTTAAATCCTGAAATAACAGCCATTCTTAAATACGGATTTAAAAAGAATGTCGCCTTGCAGGCAAACTGCGGCGTGAATTTGAATACCGCCACCAGCGACATATTAGAGGCTCTGGTGAAATATCAATTACAGGGTATGACCGTTGCTTTGGATGGGGCGTCCAATGAGACCTATAAAATATACCGTGTCGGCGGCGACTTTGAAAGAGTCATTGCTCATATTCGTACGATCAATGCATTCAAGCAGCGCTACAAAACGGATCTGCCTAAAATGACCTGGCAGTTTATTGCTTTTGGACATAATGAACACGAAATTGAAAAAGCAAGAAATATGGCTGTTGAACTGAAAATGGATTTTCGCGTAAAATTATCCTTTGGCGATCTGTATACGGGCAAAATATTTTCGCCGGTAAGAAATCGGGAACGTATACGGAGAGAAAGCGGCCTGGATTGCGCCGACCGGCAGGAATATTTAGAAAAGCACGGGGAGCATTACCTGCAAAAAGTTTCCTGCGGGCAGCTTTGGGAAAACCTCCAGATCCATGCGGACGGAAGACTGCTGGGTTGCAGCATTAATTATAAACTGGACTACGGAAATGTGTTTGAAGAGGGATTGCTGGAATGCATCAACAATGAAAAGATAAATTATGCGCGTCAAATGTTAATGGGCCTGATGCCTCCGCGGGAAGATATTCCTTGCAGCACTTGTATCTACTATAAAACAATGCGTACTTACATGAATCACGAAAGCCCATCCCTTCCGCTCGAAATATTGGCGGACCGTGAAGCGCAGATTGCCGCCATTTATTCCTCGACGAGCTGGCGAATGACCAGGCCTTTACGATTTGCAGGAGACAAAGTTAAAAAATATATGCATCTGATGCCGATGCCGGCCGGACGATTGCCGGAGGGACGGCAGCCAATGCAAATCTTAACTGGGAACGGCGTCGGACGGGGCACAGACCTCGATCAGGCCGTTTCCGAGCACGATGCGCAGATTGCTGCACTCTACCAGTCGACAAGCTGGCGAATAACCAGGCCTTTGCGATTTGCAGGAAATAAAGTTAAAGAACATATGCATCTGCTGCCACCCCCGGCACAAAGATTGGCAAGGCGTATTTACATATTATTCTTGCGCAGAAAACCATCATGACATTTTTAAAGCGATAATTCATGCAATTAACCCATTATTTATACAAAGCGACATAAGGTCGAGTCCTGTGGATAATAGTCAAAAAAAAGGCGTGATATACACTTGCATAACCGACGGCTATGATGATCTTATCAATCATACATTTGTCAATCAGGATTGGGACTATGTTTGTTTTACCGATGATTTATCCATTGTCAACGCCGCCGATTCTTTCTGGGACATCAGGCCTCTTCTTTTTGACAAGCTGGATAATGTCCGCAACCAGAGATGGCATAAAATCCATCCGCACATCCTGTTTCCCGAGTATAAAAAAAGCATATGGCTTGACGCCAACATCAATATTTTGAATAAAGATCTGTTTGCCGACATCGACATGGCCATAGCTGAATCCCGTCTGATATCCATTGCACCACATCCGGTCAGAAGTTGCATTTATGATGAACTCACTGCTTGCATGGAACTGGGAAAAGACGATGAAAATGTCATGAGAAGACAGGTGGACTTGATCAGAAGAGCCGGTTTTCCGGCAAAAAATGGTCTGTTTGAAAGTAATATAATGTACAGGGAACATCACGATGATCGAGTCATCGCTGTGATGAATGATTGGTGGTGGTGGGTTGAAAATTATTCAAGGCGAGATCAGCTCAGCCTTCCTTATGTTATATGGCAACACAAATTGGATGTTAAGCTGTTAACGAATATTTCATACAGACATAATCCGAGCGTAGAATTTATTTATAGCGCCAGTCACGTGACGAAAGAAGAACTCCTGGCTCAAAAGGAGGAGCTGCAACAGTTCTTGACCGCGAGAGACAACCAGATTGCAGCACTTTATAACTCTACCAGTTGGCGCATTACCAGGCCTCTTCGTATGATTGGACAAAGATTGAAAAGATTCAAAGAAATGATTAAACTAAAAAAACAAGCTTAAAGCCATCGAAGTATGAAAGACTTGTTTGTGAACGATATGAAGAAACGCTCTGGAAGATAAGAAAAAACATGCAGTGTGAAATTTTGTTTATAGTCGAATTTATAGTAATTATTTTTGAAATAGGTATGTCCTTTTAAATACACGAGACATTGGATTACAAATTTGAAAGCACTTTCAACAATAACACGAATTCAGGCTTCGAGGCCTTCGTTTTGTTCTGCTACGCCCTCCCCGCGGGGAGATGCAAACAAAGTACACATAAATATGGTGTTTTACGCAACCAAACAATTTTCTCCTTTTACGAAATTAAGAAATGATTGCCGAACATTTCTTTCACGTTTTGTTGACATTCGGATTTATATGGATACATCGATCTTAATAAACTAAACCCTCGATGTTTCCTTTTTATCCATTACTATTTATTTACGAAAAAATGTATTGTATAAAAACGGACTTCTTCCTATCATTCCTTTAATCATAATTTCAGTATTTTAAAATAGGAGCTGTTTCATTTGCTATGGCCTGTGTTTGTTTCTTAATCCATGGAAGTGATGCCTATTACAAAGCAGGATGTGAAGCAGTCCGCTCAGTCTTGGAGCTGACTGCTTTTAATGTGTTTGTAAGTTGCGACAATACGTCCTTGTTGAAGTTGAGTTCCTCCCGGCTATGCGTGGCCGAATATAACCGATATGAAGGATCTCACCGTTCTTGGAGATTTCTCGGCAAATTCAGGGCGCTCGAGGCCTGTCTTCGTAGCAGCGATGATGATCTGATTATGTTACTTGATGCGGATGCGATGTTGCTTCAACCTCTGGATGACCGTTTGGTGAGGGCGGCACTCAATCAGCACCTGTTGGGCATGGTTGAACAGACAACCATTACCGGATCGGCGATGAACCGGGCTGCATTCAGGGAGCATTACTGTCGCCATTCACTGGCCTTTATTGCGCCGGATCTTGCTCCGCCTGCCTTGTCAACATTTCGATTTTTCAACAGCGGCGTGATTCTTGGACAACGAAAGGCAATTGCCGCTGTTACACGCTGGGCTCTAATGGAGATTCGCAGGAGTAGTTCGGATCATCATACTGGGTCAACATATGATTGCCGATCAGGATTACTTCCAGGTATGGACGAACAGTCTTTATCCCGGCATATGCCAGGAACTGCCATGGGAGTGGAACCACTGCGAATACTGGGATGAAGGTTTCCCCCGTCGGGGAGCGCGAGTTGCGCATTTCAGCAATTTCTGCAAAGGGCCGGCACCGGATACGGCCTTGCGTATGCGGGCGCTGCGGTGTCGTTGTTAAGAGTTCTATACAATAGACGGAAAAAATTTTCAATCCGGAGAGGAGAAAATTGGGATTTAGTAAACGGGAATTAACGACATTAATCGTTACGCACAACTCCGCTGCTGTATTGCCGGATTGCCTCGCTGCGCTGGAGGCGTGTTCTGCCGGCCAGGTGCTGGTTGTTGACAACGCTTCAAGTGATGGCTCGGTGGAGCTTGCACGTGATGCCGGAGCGGAAGTCTATGCGTTAAACCAGAACTATGGATTTGCACGCGCAGTAAATTACGGTGCGCGTGCGGCACGGTCACCATTTCTTTGCTTTCTTAATCCTGATTGCATTGTTGATGCCGGGCTCTTGAGGTTGCCTCGCAATTACTCCGAAAGCACGGGCGTTGCGTTGCAGTGCCCGATTTTCTTCACGACGACGGGACGATTGTTAAAGGCTGCCAGCCTGGTTATACATGGAAAAAGATTTTTGCCGATATGATTGAAATCAATCGTGGTTGGTCCCGGATCGTCAAACTCATCAAGCTTCTCCCCGATTATGACACTAAAAGCTGGCAATGGCCGTTGTGTGCCTGTGCTTTTATTTCGCGGGATCTTTTCTTGGAAGCCGGAGGATTTGATGAGCGGTATTTTTTGTATATGGAAGACGTTGAATTTGGACTAGCGATTACCCGGTTGGGTGGTAACGTGATGACGCTCGACTTCACGGTACAGCATCATGCTCAACTCGGTTCATCGATCGATTGCAATCATCGTATAAATTTGTTAAATGCTGCCAGAATGCAATATGCACGTCGACATTACGGAGCTTGTTTTGAAAGACTTTTGTTTATGTTAATACCAAAAAACAAAAGGATGACACAACAGGGGCATAACTGATGTTGTATTACTTCGTTCCCGATACGACAATATTTGGTGGGATCAAGGTTGCCTACCAGTTTGTTGATGCGCTGAATGCGCTTGGAGTAATGGCAGTCATTGCTTCTCCCGGAGGAAGAACTGCGGATTGGTTTTTTTCTCATGCTGCGGTCGTTGATGCTGAAGCCGTGCGTGATTCATTTCGGCCGGAAGACACCGCTGTGTTTTCACTGCCGCATGATTATGCTGCTTTACGGAAACTTCCCGGACAGTTAGTGTTCCACTGCCAGGGGACAGATCCTCTCATTGATCCTATTCTTGCCAATTCTTCCGTGCAGGTGCTTACCTGCTGGAGGCAAGCCACGGAATATGTCCAGACGCATAGTGTAATTAATCCTATCGAGGTTGGAATATCAATAACGTCGAGTTTTTTTTACGCCGGAGTGCCGAAATTCGAAAACGCTGTTGCATACATGCCACGCCGTGGCGGGTATATATGCGATGAGGTAAAGCGCGCTTACGCGAGCAAGCGTTATATTGCGATCGACAATATTTGTGAAGCTGAGGTAGCCCGTATCATGCAGTACAGCTCAATTTATTTGGCGACCGCTGAGCATGAATGGTTTGGACTTCCTGCACTAGAAGCAATGGCGGCTGGCTGCCTGGTTGTGTCTTTACCGGTTTTGGGAGGCATGGAATACCTTGACGATGGCATAAATTGCCGGATCGTAAAGTCGCAGGACTTTGTGGGCGCCGTTGGAGAGATTCTTCAGGAACAATGTGCCGGTCTGCTTTTCCGAATGCGGCAAGCGGCAGTTGCAACCGCAAGGCGATACACGACAGGCCGGATGATGCAACGTCTTGCATCGTTACTGGATGGACCGTTATCGAGCTGGAGAAAAACAGTATGAAGAATCTTCTCTGCGCAGTGATTGTATCCCGCGGTCTCGATGAGATGTTGCGTTTTTGCCTGAAAAGCTTTTTTGAAAGTTCTGTCCATCTGTCCGAGCCGGTTGAGGTTATCGTGGCGGATAACGCATCACCGCGGCCCTATAATGCATCTTCTTTTGCTGACCGGCGAATTCGGCTTCTGCGTTTTGATGGTCACAAAGCGTTTGCGACAGCCTGCAATAAGGCTGTGCAGGAGAGCACTTCAGAATACGTGCTTTTTCTTAATAACGACGTGCTTCTCGACCAGTCATCCCTTTTACTTATGATGCAGCACGGTTGTAATGCTGGCATAGGTGTTACCGGATCATGGCTTTATTTCCCGGACGGGCGCGTGCAACACAGAGGCGTGGTATTCGGCCGAGATGATATAGGGCCCTATCATCTGGATCGTGGTCGATTCTTGGAACCGCTCTGTTTTGTTGAAGATTTCCAAGCTGTAACCGGCGCATGCATGATGGTCAGACGGGAGCTGTTCGAGCAGGTCGGGGGATTTGACGAATCCTATGCGTTCGGACTCGAGGACATTGACTTCTGTTTGAGAGTCAGGCAACGTGGCCATCGAGTGGTGTGTGTCAATGCGGGGCGTCCTCTTCATTTTGAATCGCTGACGCCAGGGCGCATCGAGCTGGATGTTACGTCCCGCCAGCTGTTTCTTGAGCGCTGGAGAGGGAAATACACAATAGACGGGTGATGCCATGCTAAACATTACGGTGATTATTCATACGAGGAATGCGGAAACGACTTTGTCCCGCTTGATGGAGTCAGTGCGTTGGGCGGAGGAATGTATTGTGGTTGACATGGATAGCCATGACCGAACTTGCGAGATTGCCCGACAGTATGGGGCTACGGTATTACAGGCTCCGGTTGTACAGCGAATAGACGGTATTCGGAATGATTTTTTGGGACGTGGCCGTCATGAATGGATATTGGTACTTGATGCGGATGAGTATTTGGCCAAAGACGCAGAACAAATAATTCATGAGCTGTTGGAGCAGTATGGGCGAAGTTGTGATGCTTTTTTTATTCCCCGCTACAACATGATTGCCGGTCAGATTATGCGGGGCAGCAACTGGTATCCGGATCAACAAATCCGCCTTTTCCGGAAAGGGTGTGTGCGGTGGAGCGATACCACCCACAAGCTGCCGGAAGTACTGACGGGTCAGGAACGGCTCCATACGCTGGAACCGCCGGGCTGTCTGCACATTCATCATGAGAACTACAACAGCGTTGAGCAATTTATAGAACGGCAGCTTCAATATGCCCTGAAAGATAATTATTCATCAAATGGGTTTTCTTTTGAGGACTGTGTAGCCAAGGCTTACGAAGAGTTTAATTTTCGCCTTGATGAAAAGAACGACGGGGAACTTTCTTTTGCTCTGGCAACGGTTATGGCCTGGGACAAGGTGATTCGCGGATTGATACACTGGGAGCGGCTTGGAAGGAAGGAGTCGCTGTCTCGAGCATACTCGCTGCCGGTGACAACCGTAGGTGGATATCCCAACTACCTGTTTCCTGAGGACGTAGAAGAGCTGCGCAATCGGATAAGACAACTTGAAGCTATTCCAGGGGTGAAACAAGCGGAACGTTGGTTAAATGCTTTTGGCCGCAGATTTCCGAGAACCAAGAATCAATTGAAACGCATACGGCAATATTTGCAAAGAACAGCCTGAAGATTGGCTCGATATGGCGGGCTTCCGGTTGGGAAATATGATAACAAGAGCTAGACTGTCCCAAATATTGCATCATAATTTTTTATAAATCAATTATAGAGCATAGGTGTTTTGATAATCCGATTTTACGGTATGATCGCATAACTATCACTTTGTCATTGAAATGATATGAAAATCAGTTCTGCAAATTTTTCGGTATGGCATGTGTGATATTCCTGTCTTACAGAAGATAAAAAAGTGAAGCGATAATTAAAAAATCTTTCAACGATTTTGAGATGCGAGACGCTGGGCTACAAACTTTTAAGCATTATTAAAAATAAATCATGATGCACAGAAATAAATAAATGATTTTCATGCGAATTCTACGATCTGTTTTGGCTAATCCGCGAATGTTCCTGAGGCTTTTGCAGCCTCATATGATAAAAAAAGCGTGGTTTTTTCTGATTAATAATTCATGGGATCTGCGAAAATTCCTTCAAAGGTCCGAAGAATTGTATATCCGGGAGGAGCAATACACAAAAAAATTTCCGGAAATTATTTACCGTCTGATTTCTCAGTATCAATTACCGATTTCATCAAAACATTCAACGCTGGCTTTGCCGGGCGATGATGAAATAAATTTATGGATATCTGATTTAAAAAAGTTGTCAGAAAATATTTCCGGACATCATGATATTGTCAGAATATCCATCATCATTCCTGTGTATAATCAGATAAGGTTTACGATAGCTTGTCTGCACTCCATCTTTGTAAACGCCGGTCGAGATGATTATGAAATCATTATTGCCGATGACCATTCAACGGATCAGACGCCTGCCGTGTTTCAGAATCGTTTTACGAAGGTACGATATTTCCGTAATGAAACAAGTCAGGGTTTCTTAAAAAATTGCAATGCTGCCGCAAAAAAAGCTCAGGGACGGTACATCGTGTTCTTAAATAACGATACATTAGTGTGTCCAGGTTGGCTTGATGAACTTGTGCAACCCCTGGATGAAAATTCTGCCGTGGGACTTGTCGGTTGCAAGCTGTTGTATCCGGATGGAATGTTGCAGGATGCCGGTGGCATTGTGTTCCATGATGTTGGCGCTTGGATTTACGGACGTTGC
Source organism: uncultured delta proteobacterium (assembly GCA_963726395.1). Lineage (GTDB taxonomy): Bacteria > Desulfobacterota > Syntrophia > Syntrophales > Smithellaceae > UBA8904. The sequence continues at coordinate 21,347 of CAVSCG010000036.1, read as the reverse complement.
ACTAATCCTTTGCGTCCTCAGTTTAATTATCTGCGAGATGTTGATTATTGTTCAGGGGCTTCTATTGCTGTTTCCTCGCAACTCTGGAAGCAGTTGGGTGGTTTTGATGAGCGATTTGCTCCTGCCTACTATGAAGACACTGATCTTGCTTTTCAGGTGAGAGCAGCTGGTTATAGAGTGCTTTATCAGCCTCTGGCCGAAGTTGTACATTTTGAGGGGATAACACATGGAAAATCAGAAGATTCGGGAATCAAAAAATATCAGGTTGTTAATCAACAGCAATTCTTTCACAAATGGAAGCATGTGTTGACCATGCATGGCAGTTACGATCCGGACGATATACCTGCTGATCGCACGTTGAAAGGTCGTGTTCTGATCATTGATGCCTTAACGCCAACGCCAGATAAAGATTCGGGATCCATGGATGCGTTTAATTATATGAAGATTATGAAAAAAATGGGTTTTCATGTCACCTTTGTTCCGGAAAACCTTATATATTTTGATGATTACACCAGAGATTTGCAGAGAATTGGTGTAGAATGCGCTTATCTTCCGTTTGTGAATACATCCAAAGAAGCCGTTATGCGATATGCGCCGGAAGCGGATATCGTGATTCTTTGCAGAGTGTATGTGGCGTCTCATCTGGTTGATTTAGTCAGGCTATACGCACCCGATGCGCGGATAATCTTCGATACCGTGGATCTGCATTTTTTACGCGAGGAACGGAGAGCCGAATTAGAGGGATCTGCCGCATTGCTGGCCAGAGCAGCAAACATCAAGACACAAGAGCTTGGAATCATCAGAAAAGTTGACGCGACGATATTACGCAGCAGATACGAAGTAGAATTTTTACAAGAACTGGTTCCGGATGCCCGGTTATTCAACATTCCCATTGTGAGAGAGATTCCTGGTTTATCTGATATTCCCTGGGAAGATCGTCGGGATATCGTGTTTATCGGCGGCTTCACGCATCCGCCTAATGCGGACGCCGTCCAGTATTTTGTCAGTGAAGTTTGGCCGATTCTACGCGCCGGCGGTTTTACGGAGCGATTTTTGATTGTCGGCAGTAACGTGCCCGACGAGGTAGCTGCTCTGGCTTCCGATGATATTGTTGCTATGGGATATGTGAAGGACCTTGCCGATGTATTCGGTAAATGTCGTCTTTCCATAGCGCCGCTCAGATACGGCGCGGGCATGAAAGGCAAGGTGATTACCAGCCTCAGTTACGGCGTTCCTTGTGTAGCGACAAAAACAGCCGCTGAAGGTACAGGTTTGGTTCATCATAAAAATATTCTCGTTTCTGACGATCCGTATGAACTGGCTCAAATGATCCAGTCCCTGTGCGTCGATAAACCGTTATGGGAAGCACTGTCTCGCGCCGGGCTTCTATACTGTGAAGAAAACTTTTCCATGAAAGAGGCGGAAAAGATAATTGGCAATGTCTTTTCAGAACTTCTTACAGGGCGTTTATCAATATGAGTATGAAATCAAAATTATATTGCTGTTTATCCATATGCATTCCTTTTGCCATAACGCTTTTTTATGTCTGGTCCACTGCCGCTGATGTGGCCTTTCGGGATGATATGTATCTCATTAAAGGTGGATTTGTTGAAAAGTACTGCGACGGATCTCTGACCTTTGGGGATCTTTGGCGACCAACTGCCCTAAATCGAATATTAGGATACGGAGTTATTCAATGGGTCAATATAAAAATATTTGGCATGAAATCAAGGATAATTGTTCTTTTGATTCCTTTTCTGATGCTGGCATCAGCCATTTTGATTTATCGGGACTATCGAAAGAGTCTATTACCCAGGTGTTCATTGGAGTTCATCACAGCATCATTTTTTTTGCTAAGCTTGGTTGTTTTTAGTGTTATTCAATGGGAAGGACTGACCTTTGCGTATGGTTTTGTTTTTCAAGCGCCAATGCCTTTTTTTATTGCCAGCTTTATCAGTCTGGAATTATTTCTAACGAGGAGTGACCTGAAGTACTGGTTCCCAGCTTTTGTATTTTCTACTTTGGCGATACTAGTCTTTGGTGGAAATTTGGCTTTCGTTTTTGCGCCTTCGTTGGGCTCGACGTTTTTATGCTACTTACTGATTCATCGCTTCAAACTATCGAAAGATTGCTGGTTTCGACTACTTTTGATAAGTATTTTTTTAATCGCAATTGCTTGCCTATATGTATACAGAATCCACGAAAATGATTATTTGTCAAGTTCCTCGGGTCTGCTAGATAAAATCATGATTATAATGATCAGTCCCACAAATGCTTTACAGTTTCTTTTGGCCGCTTTGGGAGCGAGTGTTGTGGGCGTCAATGTTGCCGATACGTATTTATCATTTCAATTCATGGCCACTCTCGGAATGTTTGTTTTGTTTCTTTATGGTTTGAGTATGTATTTGTTTGTCGCATCGAAATTATATAAAATTACTTATTTGCCCCTTTATCTGATCATGCAGTCGTTTTTTTATATTGTTTTTATGATGATAGGAAGATTTGGCCACGGAATAGACTATGGTATGGCATCGCGCTATACGTGCATCAGCATATATGGACTTGTCGGTAGTCTCTGGATGATTATTTTTTTCTTGGTCAATTCTAACAATATAAAGCCTTATAAGCGGATACTATTGTATTTGCCTGCCGTCGTAATTTTTTCGGGTATCTTGGTTACGTCGATCGTTGAATGGCGAATTCAGCCGCATCGGCAAGCTTACTTTAAGAAACTCCATGAAATAGCATTAAGTGTGGATACCGCCACTGATGAAGAGCTGTCAAAATTTGAAGAACGACCGGCTCTTGTTCGTCAGGCATTAAGGATTTTAAGGGACTGCCGGTTAAATATTTATCATCAATCTTCAGGAAGCCCATAGATATGTTTCGCACAGCAACAAACAAAAATAAACAAAACGCAACAGCATGGATCGTTTTTTTGCTCTTATTGCTGATTCTTCAGGGTGTGTTGTTATGGATTGATCATCAACTGATGTTTTTCTTGGTGATTCAGTAAGTTATATTTTAACATCCGTTTCAAATTGTTTGACGAACGATTGTTCTTTCGTTTATGGCTATTTCATTCGTCTGGTAGGTGTCAGCACAAAATCGCTGACCTCTCTGTTGATCGTTCAAGTTTTTTTGCCCGTTGTCGCTTTTATCATCATCGGCAAATATGACCTTTAAAAAACCTGTAATTATATGTGAGGAAAACTGAGTTTAGATGTCTTTTCTGGATGCAATCATTGTAAATTACAACGCCGGGACTTTGTTGAATCAGGCTGTTCAAGCCCTTTTGTGTTCGGAGGCTGTGTCCAAAGTAATTATTGTGGATAATCATTCGACTGATCAAAGCATGGATGAAATGGAGCGGATAGCCATTTTGCAATCACGCCTGATATGTATTCGTAATCAAGAGAATCTCGGTTTTGCCAAAGCTTGTAATATTGGGGTAGCTAATGCCGGTGAAAGCGAATATTTGATTTTTCTGAATCCGGATTGTTTGATGGAAAGAAAGCTTTGGAGAAGTTGTTAGCGTTTATGAAGTCATCACCGGAAACAGGAATGGCCGGGCCGCTGCTGCTGAATCCGGATGGAACAGAACAGGCAGGGGGAAGACGCGCCGTACCGACACCCTGGCGTTCTTTTGTTCGCGCTTTTGGTTTATCAAAGCTTGGTGAAAGATATCCGCGTCTCTTTTCTGATTTTTCGCTGCATCAGCAGCCTTTGCCGGATAGTCCCATGGAAGTTGAGGCCATTTCCGGTTCCTGCATGCTGGTCAGGCGCGAGGCTTTATCGGATGTCGGTTCCTTGGACGAAGGCTATTTTATGCATTGCGAGGATCTGGACTGGTGCATGCGTTTTCGTCAGAGGGGATGGAAAATTATGTTTGTTCCTGATGCCCGTGTGATTCATCACAAGGGCACTTGCAGCAAAACACGGCCGATTTTTGTGGAATGGCACAAACACAAAGGGATGATGCGGTTCTACCGGAAGTTTTTCCGGAATCAATACCCGGGGATATTGATGTGGATTGTGGCACTGGGCGTATGGTTACGTTTTGGAGTGTTGGCAATATGGTATTCTGTGCGCAAAGCAGGAAGTATTGTTGGGGATTGGGCGTGAGTGAAAAACGTGTTGGTTTGCTCGGGGCGACGAGTTTAGTCGGCCAGTGTCTCTTGCCGTTGCTCAAAGAAAATGGATGGCAGGTTCGGAGCATTTTCCCGCCGCCAGATTAACAGTGGTGATCAGGACGTTCAGTGGATACAACTCCCGAACTCTCCTGATTCTCAGCAACCCTCTAATGGCGGGATTGAAAGAATTGATTTCTGGATTTGTGCTGCGTCCGCTCTGGATTTTGCCGGATTACTTTCCGATGATGGAAAAATATGGCATGCGCCGTATCATCGCGCTTTCTTCGACCAGCCGCTTTACCAAGATAATTCATCGGACTACAGATGAAATGGTTGTGGCTCGCCAATTGTCGGAAAGTGAAGACCGCCTGCGCAACTGGGCGCAGGATGAAAGGCGTCGACTGGGTGATTCTTCGTCCGACGTTGATTTATGGATTGGGACAAGATAAGAATATTTCTGAAATATTCGCCTTGTCCGCCGTTTTTATTTCTTTCCTATGGTGGGACAGGCAAAGGGACTTCGCCAGCCCGTTCACGCTGAAGATATTGCGGCGGCCTGTGTATCAGCTCTTAGAAAATACCAACATTGTCAATCGTGACTATAATCTTTCAGGCGGTGAGACGCTCAGTTATCGGGAGATGGTTAATCGGCTGTTTTCTGCTCTTGGGCGCCGGCCGATGTTGATTTGCGTACCTCTTTGGTTTTTTCGTCTGGTGGCAGCCCTGATTCGTTGCTTTCCGCGCTATCGACATTGGACTATGCAAATGGCCGAACGGATGAATGTCAATCTGGTGTTTGACCATGACGAGGCAGCCAGAGATTTCAACTTCCTCCCAGAACCTTTCGGCTGACCTCAAAAGATCTGCCGCGATGAGGTCATTGTCTGCAGGGATGACATTTGCCCTGAGGCTATCGGGCGAAGGGTATTCATGATGAAACGTCTTTTCGACTTGATTTTTGAGCCTGTTATTATTGCTGATTTTTGCGTTCCCGCTTTTAGTGATTGCTCTATTGGTTAAGTTTACATCGTCGGGGCCTGTCCTTTACTGGTCTGACCGCGTCGGGAAAGATAATCTGCTTTTCCGCATGCCCAAGTTTCGGACGATGCGCGTCAATACGCCGGAAGTCGCCACCCACCTGCTTGCAGATTCACATCAATATTTAACGCCGGTTGGTCGCTTTCCTTCGCAGATACAGTCTGGACGAGTTGCCGCAATTATGGAGTGTTATTACTGGAGACATGAGCATGGTCGGCCCCCGGCCCGCGCTATTCAATCAGGATGATCTGATTGCCTTGCGGACAGCAAAAGGTGTGCACCAATTGATTCCGGGTATCACGGGATGGGCACAGATTAATGGCCGGGACGATTTGCCGATACCAGTCAAAGTGGAGTATGACGTCTACTACCTGAAGCACCGACTCCCTGATGTTCGATATTAAGATACTTTTTTTGACTCTGTTCAAGGTGCTGCGCCGTGAAGGAGTGACGCACTAGAACGTAGGCGATGGGGGCAAAGAAATGGTGCATAGTTGATGGTGGGCTTAAGGAGTCAGGCGAAAAAACAGTTCTGTATTCAATTACCCCCGGCAAAAGCGGGGGTTTTAAAATTCTTTTATATGCACAATATAAAGTTTAAGTTGCAATATGTTCATTATTCTGATAAGTATTGAACATGATTAATAGAAAAATTGAACCAATATTTCATGATCTGGCCTCTCAGTATCCTGTTGTTACACTGACAGGACCAAGGCAAAGTGGCAAAACAACTCTTTGCCGAAAGTCTTTCCGGATATGGCTTATGCCAACCTGGAGAGCCCCGATGTCCGCGAATACGCTGCCACTGATCCACGCGGATTTTTATCCGCTTACACGGGTGGTGTTATTATTGATGAAATCCAGCGTGTTCCTCAACTTGTTTCCTATATCCAGGGTATTGTCGATGAACGCAAAACGCCGGGACAGTTTATCCTTACTGGAAGTCAGCAGTTTGAAGTCATGAACACGATCAATCAATCACTGGCCGGTCGCACAGCTCTGCTGAAGCTTTTACCATTCAGCATCTCCGAGATTCAGAAAACGACGCTTCCCGAATCACTGGATATGATGCTTTTAAAAGGATTCTATCCGCGTATTCACGATCATGGATTGAATCCAACGCAGGCTCTGGGAGATTACTATGAGACCTATATCGAAAGAGATTTGCGTCAATTGATGTCTATCCGCGATTTGAGCCTTTTTCAAAAGTTTGTCCGGCTTTGTGCGGGGAGAATCGGGCAGATTCTCAATATGCAAAGTCTTGCAAATGATACCGGTGTCTCCCATACGACGGTGCAACAGTGGGTATCCCTTCTCGAAGCGAGTTATATCGTAATTTTACTGAAGCCCTGGTATCGTAATATTTCTAGGCGTCTGATCAAATCTCCTAAACTATATTTCTATGATGTTGGCCTGGCTGCCTATTTGCTGGGGATGGAGAGCGAAATTCATGTCAGTCGCGATCCGTTGAGAGGTAATCTTTTCGAGAATCTTGCGCTTATGGAGGCAATTAAATATCGTTTCAACAGGGGCAAAAAAAACGCCGTGACATTTTATCGGGACAGCCGGGGAAACGAAGTGGATATGATGCTCGAAAGCGGACGAGAAGTTTTTCCAGTAGAGGTCAAGGCCGGAGCAACCATTGCGGATGATTTCTTTAAGGGCCTAAAGTATTTTTCCCGCGTGGCAGGCGAGCCATCCCATGGTGGCGGTTTGATCTATGGTGGCAAAGAGATCCAGCAGCGCGGTAATTTCCGCATCTATCCCATTACTGCAATGGAAGAGATGTTTGATTCGCTGAATAATGAAGGATTTAACTATTAAGATTTATCTAAAGCACCGTTCCCTGATGTTTGAATCTGTTCATAGAACAAAGGTTAGGGTTATTGTATGCCGGTAGAAGTAATAGTTGCGCTATCACTCGCAGTTGTATATAAGTATTCAAAATAAATAGTATTTAACAATAATATGATCATAAATCCTCAGCTCAAAAATCCGAAATTCTATTTAATGATATTTATAGATATTTTCATTTTTATCGTTGCTCTTTGTTTATCCTATCTGCTTCGCTTTGAATTTTCTCTTGCCAATATTAACATTAAACAAATCTATCGATTGCTTCTCTGGATGGTTCCGCTGAAATTTATTATCTTCCTTTCGTTCGGGCTTTACGGCGGCATGTGGCGTTACACCAGCGTGCGGGACTTCTGGCTGCTGGCCCAGGCCTGTTTCTTATCGACGGTACTCGTTATGGTGATTATCCTGACCATCAACAGATTTGAAGGATATTCCCGCAGCGTATTTATTGCCGATGGCATTATCACTTTTGTTCTGACCGGTGGAGTGCGCATGGCTATTCGTTCTTTTTATGCGGCGCACATGTAACACCGGAGACAGGTTTTATCCTCTCGTCAATACCCACTTAACAAGAGTATTGATTATTGGCGCCGGCGACGCAGGAGAAAAAATTTTACGGGAAATCATGGAAAACTACACATTGAATTATAAGGTTGTCGGCTTTATTGATGACGATGCGGAAAAACAGGGACAAACAATTCATGGGATACGGGTATTGGGCACTGTTAGAGCGCCTGCCCGAAATTATAAAGAGGGAAACTATCCAGCAAATCCTTATTGCGGTTCCTTCTGCCAACGGCGATCAAATCCGGCGGATTGTGGAAGCCTGCCAGAAATCCGAATACCTCTTATAAAATATTGCCTGGCATCGGTGATCTGATTGACGGCCGGGTCAGCGTGAAATTGCTTCGGGACATCAGCTATGAAGATCTTGCTGGGGCGGTCACCCGTCCATCTGGATACTAAAGGCATCCGAAATTATCTGGACGGCAAAACTATTCTGATCACCGGTTGCGGCGGTTCCATCGGCTCCGAGTTATGCAGGCAGGTCATGAAATATCAGCCTCGTAAACTCATCTTGCTGGATTCGAGTGAATCCAATCTGTTCAATATCCAAATGGAAATGCAAAACGAAAATTACGGTCACCACTGTGAAGCCGTTCTGGGACGTGTGCAGGATGAAGATTTAATGAATCATGTTTTTGAAAAATATAAACCCGAAGTTGTGTTTCACGCGGCGGCTTATAAGCATGTGCCCATGCTGGAGAAAAATCCCTGGCAGGCTGTTTTTAATAATATTATCGGCAGCCGTGTGGTGATGGAAATGGCCATCAAATATCATGTGGAGCGATTTGTTGTGGTTTCGACGGATAAGGCCGTTCGTCCGACCAATGTCATGGGCGCCAGTAAGCGCGTAACGGAATTGATTATGCAATGTCAGCAGGGAAACGGCACCAAGTTTATGGCTGTAAGATTCGGCAATGTGGTGGGTTCGTCCGGTTCCGTCATTCCCTTTTTCCGCCGACAGATCGAGCAGGGGAGGGCCGGTGACGGTCACGCATCCGGAGGTAAACCGCTTCTTTATGACCATACCCGAGGCGTCGCAGATGATTCTGCAGGCCGGCACGATGGGGGAGGGCGGCGAAATCTTTATTTTGAGGATGGGAACGCCTGTAAAAATTTCAGACATGGCGCGCGACTTGATCCGTCTTTCGGGGAAAGAGCCGGATGTGGACATCAAAATTGTTTTTACCGGTTTACGGGACGGTGAAAAACTCTACGAAGAACTGATCACGGTTGGAGAAGATATTTTGCCCACCGAGCACAAGAAAGTTATGGTCCTGCGTACCAACAACCTCTTCAATGGTGCAAAAAATCCGCAGGAAGCAAGAAAACATCTTTATCATGAAATTGACGAGCTGGCGAAGATAGCAGCTCGACACGACGCAAAAGGCATTAAAATAAAACTTAAGGAAATTGTGCCCGAATATATGCCGCAGGAAAACGAAGGCATTCTGTAAATAGCTCGTGGCTCTAGCTATAGCTGATAATAATTGTGGAGACAATAACATTAAACAGGAATGAATACTATGAAACAAGTACTTATTACAGGCGGATGTGGCTTTATCGGATCTAACTTTGTCCGCCACACCCTGCAAAACTATCCCGATTATCGCCTTATTAATCTGGATAAACTGACTTACGCCGGCAATCCCGGCAATTTAACAGATGTTGAAAATCATCCCCGGTATCGTTTTGTGAAGGGCGATATTGGCGATGCCGCTTTAGTCGGGCAGATCTTTGCCGAAGAGCAAATAGACACGGTCGTCCATTTTGCCGCCGAGTCCCATGTTGACCGCAGCATCACCGGCCCGGCTGAATTTGTTCAGACCAATATTTTGGGAACCTTCAATCTGCTGGAGGCGGCGCGGGAGGCGTGGCTGAAAGATTCATCAGGCAAGCCGCAAATAAAATCTGCCGGTTTCTGCATGTCAGCACGGACGAGGTTTACGGCTCTCTGGGTGAAACCGGTGCTTTTCAGGAGACCACCCCTTATGATCCCCGGTCGCCGTATTCCGCCAGCAAGGCTTCATCCGATCATCTTGTCAGCTCGTATTTTCATACCTATGGACTGCCGACGCTGATAACCAATTGCTCTAATAATTACGGCCCCTATCAGTTTCCGGAAAAGCTTATTCCTTTGATTATTAACAACGCCCTTCAGGGGAAGTCCGCTGCCGGTGTATGGCGACGGCAAAAACGTTCGCGACTGGCTTTATGTTGTCGATCATTGTGAAGCGATATCTCACGGTTCTGCAACACGGGAAAATTGGCGAAACTTACAACATCGGCGGCAACAGTGAAAAACAGAACATCGAAATCGTCCATACCATCTGTGATATTCTGGATGAAAAAGTCGGCCTGCTGCCCGGTGGCAAAAATAGACGATCACTGATCACCTATGTCAAAGACCGCGCCGGCCATGATCGCCGCTACGCCATCGACGCCACAAAATCCGCACCGAATCTGGGTTGGGAGCCCCAGGTAAAGTTTACAGACGGCATGCGAAAGACCGTGGAATGGTATCTGGATAATAAAGCCTGGATCGCCTCCGTGACCGATGGCAGTTATCGCGAATATTACGAAAAAATGTATGGCAGAAGATAGTTCTTGGTCGAACTTAGTTTATAGTGCATAGTGTATAGCTGATAGGTGGTTGAAAATGGAAGATGATTCTAATTCGGGATATGAAAAACTTGTAGTATGGCAACGGGCTATAGAGTGGGCATGTAATATTATTAATACTGCTCAGAGGTATTCAAAGACAGAACGCAACGCATTAGCTGATTAAATGAGCAACGTTGAGTCGGCAAGCACATCCGTTGCAATGAACATTGCAGAAGGGGCATCAAGGCAGATACTCAAAGAAAGAGTTCATTCAGTTCCTTTATATTGCTTTAGCGTTCGCGGATCACTAATATGGAAACTCAATCTTCTGGAAATATTCCACAGACATTGGGTGGATAGAATAAACTATTCAGAAAGCTTAAGACTGATTCAACATTACAATCACTAGGAAGATGTTAAATGGCTCTGATATGCTCGCTATCACGGTGAATTCCCGAATAGTCAATGGTGAGATGGAAGACTATCCAGCTATGCACTATGCAACTATCCACCATAAGCTATTCAGCTTATTTCCGGAGGAAAAATATGACAGGCATTAAAAAAGGTATCATTTTGGCAGGCGGGGCCGGCAGCAGACTCTATCCCTTGACGCTGGTGGCCAGCAAGCAATTGCAGCCGGTTTATGATAAACCTATGATTTACTATCCTCTGGCCACGCTCATGATGGCGGGGATTCGCGACATTCTCATTATTTCCACCCCGCAGGACACGCCCCGCTTTGAAGCCTTGCTGGGTGACGGCAGCCGCTGGGGGATCAAACTCTCTTACAAAGTCCAGCCCGAACCAAAAGGCATTGCCCAGGCGTTTCTGGTTGGCGAAGAATTTATAGCCGGTAAGGCCGTGTGTTTGATTTTAGGGGACAACATCTTTTACGGCAAGATGGATCTCCAAAAAATCGTCCAAGAATTTCAAAGCGGAGCCGTCATTTTTGGTTACTATGTCAACGATCCGGAACGTTACGGCGTGGTGGAATTCGACGCCACAGGCAAAGCCATCAGTATCGAAGAAAAACCGGCCAAGCCAAAATCCAATTACGCGGTGCCCGGACTGTATCTTTATGATCAAAACATCACGCAGATTGCCAAAGCCATGAAGCCGTCGGCGCGCGGCGAATTGGAGATCACGGACGTCAACATGGAATATTTGCGACGCGGCGGTCTGCATGTTGTTCCGTTGGGACGCGGTATCGCCTGGCTGGACACGGGTACGCACACCAGCCTGTTGGAGGCCAGCCATTTCATCGGCACGCTGGAAGCACGGCAGGGATTGAAGATTGCCTGCCTGGAAGAAATCGCTTTTCGCATGGGATTTGTGGATAAAAAGAAGATGAAGCAGGTGATTGAAGAGACCCCCAAATCGTCTTATCGGGACTATCTGGAAAGAATCCTGAAGGAAAAAAATACTTTTTATAACCCTTAACCTACGAGCTACGAGCTATCAGCTACGAGCTATGAACTATCAGCTATGAGCTATTACTTATGAATATTATTAAAACCGAAATTCCCGAAGTGCTTGTCATCGAACCGCGTATCTTTGGTGATGCGCGGGGCTTTTTCTATGAAAGCTTCAACCAGCAAGTCTGGCTTGAGAAAACCGGATTGCAAACAACTTTTGTTCAGGACAATCATTCCCGTTCCGAAAAAAATGTCCTGCGCGGCCTGCACTACCAGATTTCGCAGCCCCAGGGAAAGCTTGTGCGGGTTGTCCGCGGTGCCGTATTTGATGTGGCTGTGGACATTCGCCGGTCATCCCCGACCTTAGGCCGGTGGGTGGGCAGAGAGCTTTCCGACGACAATCATCGCCAGATGTGGATTCCCGAAGGCTTCGCTCACGGATTTCTGGTGCTCTCCGACGTTGCGGAGTTTCTCTACAAAACGACAGACTACTGGGCCCCCCAATACGAACGCACGATCCTCTGGAACGACCCCGACCTCGCAATAGGCTGGCCATTGCAAAACCCGCCAATCCTCTCAGCCAAAGACACTCAAGGCACACCGTTTAAAGAAGCGGAAAAGTTTGAATAACAGACTATTGTGCCGCACAATTTATGTCACCGCCGCTGGAGGATATTCGATGAATAGAGAATTTACGCAAAGCTCTCGCAGTCGCTTGCCGAGTTGCCGAGAGCGTTTTTTGAAGATTAGCGCAGGAGTGTCGATATTCTTTACACTTCAAATATCTTATCTATATTGTTAAATTCTTTATATAATTATCGAATAACACAGCTATAACTCTTCATAAATGTCGGAATAATTTACAAAGATGATCATTCAAAATTCAACACAATATAGTTCTTTATTGAAATCAAGCAATTAAAGAATTGGTATTATATTTGCATTTTGTTAAAATGCTTATATAAATCAAATTGTTATACAAAGTAAAAGAGATACAAATATGAATGATAACCCTCTGCGGGTATTGATAATTGATGATTCAGAGCAAGATGCGTTGCTTATCATCCGTGAGCTTGAAAAAGACGGATACCATCCTTTTTATGAAAGGGTGGAAACGGCTGACGCAATGAAAAAAGCTCTGCAAGAAAAGCAATGGGACATGATCCTTTGCGATTCTAACCTGCAAAAATTCGATGCTCCTTCAGCCATTGCCGTATTGAAAGAAACCAATATTGACATCCCTCTTATCATTATATCCGGAAGTATCGGTGAAGATACGGCCGCAGAGTATATGCGAGCAGGCGCCAAAGATTTCATCACGAAGGGCAACTTATCGCGTCTTTGCCCGGCCGTGAACAGAGAATTAAAAGATGCAGAAGTTAGAAAAAAGCAAAAGCAGGCAGAGGCAAAACTTCAACAGACCGTTGACAACCTCAGAAAAGCGATTGGCACGACGATTCATGTTCTCGTATCCGCTTTAGAGTCCAAGGAGTCCTATGCGGCCGGTCACCAATCCCGGTCTGCGGATATAGCCAGGGCCATTGCCACGGCAATGGGATTAGATCATGACAAAATTGAAGGAATCCGCATGGCAGGTTCCATTCATGATATCGGGAAATTATCCATTCCCGCGCCAATATTAAACAAGCCTACCCCGTTGACAAAAATCGAAGTTTCCATGATTAAAGAACATCCCCGGAAGGGATACGAGATGCTGAAGAATGTGGAATCCCCCTGGCCGCTGGCGGAGATAGTCTATCAGCATCATGAACGGATGAATGGTTCAGGCTATCCAAGAAATCTGAAAGGGGACGAGATTCTCATGGAGGCCCGCATTCTGGCGGTTTCCGATGTCCTGGAATCCATGTCTTCCCCCCGTCCCTATCGTAAGGCCCTGGGTATTGAGGTCGCCCTTGAAGAAATCGAGAAAAACAAGGGATTTCTTTATGACCAGACTGTAGCAGATACCTGCCTGAAACTATTTCGGGAGAGAAACTAATACTCTTTCGCTTTCAAAGGATCAGCTCCGGCAAGGGGGAGGCAACGGAAGCGTATAACCTGAAAATCTGAGTGTCGGCGGTTCAATTCTGCCTTGACCCATTAGTAAAATAAAGGGGTTAGCCATTTATGGTTAGCCCTTTTTTTATTTGTCCCGCAAAAACTCCCGACCGGAGAGTGGGACTGTGATCATCAGCGTCAAACTACAATATCTTGTGGTCAATATTGTCTTGACATACAAGATAATGATTGATAATGACCCATCCTCAAAACAAATAGATGATCAAAAAGAGGGTTTTTATGCAAGATGGAGAGTTAAATCAGGAGAAATTTCATACCCTGATTAAGTTCGTTTCAGAGATCACGGAAATGCTACATCAACTAAGCGAACAGGGTAAAAACAACGTAGCGTTGGAAGAAGAATTGGCTCAGCTAAAACGTCTTGAGGAGGAGTCCTGCGCGGTCACAGCTTCTCTCAAGGAGCAACTGGCCAATAGTAACGCCGAAAAGGAATTCCTCTCAGAGGAACTGGGACACGAGATCAAGGAACGGAAGCGTCTTGAGGAGGAGTCCCGCGCGGTCACAACTTCTCTCAAGGAACAACTGGCCAAGCGGGAGTCTGAAATTGAACTGAGTAAGAAAAATCTTCAGAATGAGATACACACGTTGAAGCCGACACTGGCTTTCCGGTCGAAGTTTTTATTATATTCACGTCCCGGAAAAAGTAAGTTCTTATCAACTAATAGAGTTACATATAGTTATTGAAAGGGATTTTTATGGAAGATTTAGAATTCAATCAGGAGAAGTTTCAAACATTAAGGAGTTTATTTTCAGAGATCGCTGAAATGCGGAATCAGCTCAACGAAAAGTATAAAACTAAAGTAGAGTTGGAAAATGAGTTAGCTCAGCGAAAACGTATCGAGGATGAGTCTCGCGTAGTCAAGGCTTCTCTCGAGGAACAACTGGCCAATAGTAACGCCGAAAAGGAACTTCTCAAAGAGGAATTGGAACGCGAGATTCAGGAACGGAAGCGTATTGAGGAGGAGTTCCACGCGGTCAAGGCTTCACTTGAGGAGCAACTGGCCAAGCGGGAGTCTGAAATGGAACTGATCACGAATAATCTTAAGAACGAAAGACAGACAATGAAACAGGCGTTGGACAGCCTTCAGCAAAAATTTAATACATTATACAAATTATAACAGCGTTAATTCAGAGAATTTTGAAGTCAATAGTGCGGGACGCAAAGCCACTATCCGAACGCCTGGCATCACACACACAGGAAATGGAAGTAGGGCTGCCAGGCAAAAACAGTACCTCCTTGAGGGCTCTGATTAGCCTCGGCTAATGTAACAAAGGAGGTACTCGGGATAAAAAGACTATTTTCAAACATCATTATTTCGTTGGTTCTATGCTTTTTCCTATCCCCAGCGAACCCTTCGCAGGTGAAGCAACCCTGGCATGGGACCCACCGGTTGTTCCCACAGACGTGGTTGGATATATGATCCATTACGGAACGGCTTCTGGTAGCTATTCAATGGCCATAGACGTCGGTAATGGAACAAGCTATACGGTGAGCAATCTCATTGACGGGAAGACCTATTATTTTTCCGTTACCGCTTATAATGCTGCCGGTGTTGAAAGCGAACTTTCAGGTGAAGTCAGTCTGCTAGCCGCGGCTACTACCTCGGATACTACCGCTGATAGGGGGTGGTAGTGAGCGGCGGTAGTTGTTTTATTGCTACTGCTGCCTTCGGTTCATACCTCGAGCCTCATGTAAAGGTTTTAAGGGACTTCAGGGACAGATCCTTGTTAACCAATTCCCTGGGTCAGGCTTTTGTGAATTTCTATTACAGGCACTCGCCGCCCATAGCCGATGTCATCAGAAAGCATGCATCACTTAAATATGCTACCAGATTGGCGTTGGTCCCGGTTATTTATAGTGTTGAGTATCCTTATTTAATGGCAGTATTATTCATAATTCCGGCAGGCATTGGATTAGCATACAAAAGAAGGAGGAAAACACAGCCATCTCATTTGGACAAGAGCTTACTTTGGGATACCTAATTTTTCCATTAAATCATATAAAGTAGGACGGCTTACTCCAAGATCCGATGCTGCTTTCGTTAGATTATTTTCATTGCGTGCTATGGCTTTTAAAATGAGTTCCTTCTCCAACATTTCGCGAGCATCTTTGAGCACCATGGACTCTTTCTTGCCTGCAGTTGACTCCATTTCCAAGTCTTCCAGTGTAATTTTTTTGCCTTCAGACATAATCACAGCTCGTTTTATCCGATTCTCCAATTCCCGGACATTTCCGGGCCAGGGGTAGCGCTCAATGGATTCAATCGCCTGGCTGCTGAATCCTTTAATTTTTTTTCTGATTTCACTTGTATATCGATCCAGAAAAGTTTTAGCCAGAAGGACGACATCTGCGTTTCTTTCCCGCAATGCCGGAAGAGAAATTTTTACAACGTTTAGACGATAATATAAATCCTCCCGGAAAGTTGCATTTTTCATCGCTTCTTCAAGATCACGATTTGTAGCCGCCAAAACTCGAGTGTCCACCTCTATTTGTTCTCTGCCCCCTACACGTTCTATTGTTTTTTCTTGAAGAAAACGAAGAAGTTTTACTTGAAGTGTACAGCGGAAGATCACCAATTTCATCAAGAAAAAGAGTTCCTCCTTCAGCCATTTCAAATCTTCCTTTACGCTGAGCATGCGCGCCGGTGAATGTTCCTTTCTCATGTCCAAAAAGTTCACTTTCAATAAGATTTTCAGGAATGGCGCTGCAATTAATAGGAATAAAAGGCTTGGACTCGCGGATACTCAGCCGGTGAATGGCACGGGCAACCAGTTCTTTGCCGGTACCGCTTTCGCCCGTTATTAAAACGGGTGCGTCGGTTGTTGCCACTTTGCGAATGGTGGAAAAGACATCCTGCATTTTTTGGGAAGTTCCGATCATGTCTTCAAAAGTGTCGCCGCTTAAACGATGCCGCATCTCACGTTGCTCCTGTTCCAGTTGAGAAACATGGAATGCCCGCCGCAGCACGACTTTCAGCTCGTCTAATTCAATCGGTTTGTAAAAGAAGTCGTATGCGCCTTTTTCGACAGCGCGCAGGGCATTTTCTTTTTCACCGCGTCCGGTTATGATAATTACTTTTGTGTGACTATAATCATCAAGGATATGATCCAGGACAGCGAAACCTTCTTCAACACCGGCTGGATTTGGCGGCAGTCCCAGATCCAGGGTGACTACGGCCGGCTGCTCTTTATTTATAATGGCGATGGCGCTTTGCCGGTCTTCAGCCAGATAAACATCATAGTCCGCCGTTAACGCCCATTTCATCTGAGTGCGCAGATCTTCATCATCATCAACGATTAATAGTTTTTGTTTTCGCAAAATAATACCTCGTCACTTCCGTGTATTCACGGTTTCTGCCAAGCGGCAGCAGTATTTTGAATACGGTTCCTTTGCCTTCCTCGCTTTCCACGTTAAGTTTGCCGCCATGCGCATCTACAATAGTTTTACAATGATAAAGGCCAATACCCATCCCCTGCTTTTTTGTTGTCTGAAAAGGACGGAAAAGATTTTTCTCCATAAATTCTTTAGAAATTCCGCAGCCGGTATCGCTTACGGAAATTTCCACCCAGTTATCCTGAAAACTTGTAGCAACAGAAATTTGTCCATCATTGCCCGTCGCATCGTATGCATTCATGAGCAGATTTTCAAGTACTTTGTGCATTTGTTCCTGATCTATGGGAAGCAGAGGAATGTTCTGATCGAAATTCTGAGACACCGGAGCCTTTACATATTCTTTCAAATCGTAGATAGCTGTGGTTATCAGGTCATTTATATTTGTTTCGCGAAAGGAAAGATCAATTTTCTGGCTTAAGAGAGAAAGGCGGCTGCTCATCTTGTTAATTTTGGATACACTCTGAGAAATAGTTTTCAGCGCATCTGTGCGGAACTCCGGGTTATCCATATGCAGAGGCAGATTTTGCGTCACCAGAGACAGTTTTGATGCCAGATTTTTCAAATCGTGCATAAAAAAAGCAGACATGGTCTGAAACGCCTCCAGTTCCTTGGTCTGGCGCAGACGTTCGGAAAGTCTCAGACTTAATAAAGCGGCCGCGGCCTGATCGGAAATAGTTTTAATCAGGTCCGATTCTTCAAAGGTAAGCGCTTCATAAAATACTTTTTCGCTTAAAGTCATTATTCCAATTAGCTGTCCTGCGGCATTAAGAGGAACGCAGTAGCGGATGCGCGATTCCTTGGTTTCCAATTTATAGGTATGGGCCAGATCAGAAACCCAGTCATCTTCGCGCCCTTTCAAATCAAGCGGCATGTTTTGATTGGTCATGGCGCGGATCATCTTCGTTCCGCCTTCTTTGAAAAAGTGCATTTCTTCGATCTGATCTGCGGTAAACACCGTTGACCCGCCAAAAGATAATTGCTCCTGCTTTTCGTCAACAAGCCAGATGCTGACGGAAAGAATCTCCAGTGTATCCGACACCATCTTGACGATAATACTGCATAGCTCGTCAGTCTTTGTGACAGAGGCGGTTCTCTGCGTGAAGTCTTCCCATATTTTTTGATAATCGTATTGCGGACGCTTAAAATGCCGGCTGATGAAACGTTTTCGTTTGATTCGCAGCCGGTCGGAAAGCAGAAAAGTAGCCAGAACAATCATCGTAACAAAAACCAGGAAGATAACCAGGTTGATATTTTTGAGCCATTCGAAATGCAGAGAAATCCAGGCAATCATTCCCAGTGATATAAAATATGCGCCAACAATCAGGATAGTGAAGGAAGTATAGAGAAACTGATGTGAAAGCTGAATGCTGACATTCAGCGGTTTGCCGCGAAATAGCGACCGGAAAATAAAAATGTTGGCTATCAGAAGAGCGCCCAGATCAACGACATAAAGACCTATGTCCACGCCGTTGAAGAGTACAGCCTGACTGTCCGTAAAAATCCTTATTCCAAAAATACTGCCTATACCCAGAAACATGAATTTGGTTTGCCAGCGAATGTGGCCGGTAGAATGGCGGAAAGTTCTTTCCAGATTCATGAGAATGGCTATGGATATTATAATCGAGATAATGTGCCACAGATAACCGGACCATCCTATCCGGATAAACAAAGTTGGCGAATTTTGCGGTGCCAGAACTAAAGAAATAAAATCATTATTAAAAAGAGTAATCAGGGAAAGCGGTGCGGCAACTGCCAGCAGCAAAACCCACTTCCATTTAGATATTTGTTCAAAATAGTTAGCGCGGGCAAAGCTGATGCTGAAGAACAGCCAGGCAGCCGGCACAAGAGAGGATATAATAAACAACATGCCGCTGCCGGAAAAGAAATTCCGAAAGAGTGTTTGACTGATAAACAAAACCAGTGAGTGCAGCCTCCAGAGACAGAAGCAGCATGCCGAAGGCAAATATACCCTGAACAAAAGAACGCGGCCCGCGGTAAATGCCGATGGCAATCACTGCAATAGTAACGCCCGCCGCCACAAATGAAAGCCCAACATTAAAAGCCATGATTCATCCGTAACTTCTATTTTTTCTGTTTAACTATGAACTTTTAATTGTTAACTGTAAATCAAAAACCGGCCATCCGCTATCAATGAATCATATTACTTCTTTTCTGATCTTCTTAAAAAAAACAGTATCGGAGCCAACAGCAGCAGCGCCAGAATGAAAAAAGGCGTGCCGCCTTCTCTGTGCAGAGAGCTGGAAAGAATTCGCGGATCAACATAATTTCCCAACAGGGAGAGCGTTAAAATCCGGATGCCATTTTTAAACATTGCAATCAACACTGCGCAAATAACAAGAAAAATTATTTTCCAGTAGGATTTCAGAAACATATAACCGGCCAGAATAGCGACAATAAAAATAGCCATGCTTGACCGGATGCCACTGCATTGTTTAGCCACTTCGACACTGATATTTGGCAATTGAAAGACAAAGCCATCTCTCACAAATGGCACACCCGAGGCCAGAAATAACAGATTTGTAAACTCCGTGGAACCGACCTGTAAAAAATAGATGATATTGTCCATGAGAGCCGTGGGGATCGGAACAATAAAAATCAAAAAGAGAAGAGGGAACAAAGCGCTTCGATAAGCCTGCATACCGTAAAGAAGAATAAAAGCTCCGTTTATAAAAATGAAGATAGAAAAGGCGATAAGAGACGCGTAATTGTTTTTATCCAGCGGCGCACCCCACAGGAATCCGCCCAGAAACAGAGCAATGCCCAGAAGTAAAACGGGAATTCCCACGACAAATAAATAATTTACTTTGGCAAAGATTTCTTTGCGTTTAATGTAAATCAGATAAATGCTTACCAGAGGTATTAAAGCAATATGCGAATAGTATTCACTTTTGTTTGATGAATAAAGTGCCTTGATCGGCGTATAAGCCATGATCAATGCCACAGCGGTAAAAAGAAGAAAAACAATGTTTCTGGTGTTGAGATGTTCCTTGATTTTTTCAGCAAGAGAATTTTCGCTCATATTCACCTTTCCGAATTATTTGACAATTTATATAACAAATTCCAGATAATTTTCCTTGTCGATAATTTCTAAAGAAGCATCCGGATAATTTTCAGACCAGGCTGTTGCGACTTTTAGCGGCTTGCTTTTCCATTTAAACTCATAGCCAAACAACTTGCCGTCTCTTTCTTCAACCCAGTCAATCTCTTTCTGGTTCCATGTCCGCCAGAAATAGTTGTTCGCGTAAATCTGATGATAAGACTGTTTTTTAATCCTCTCCACAACCAGAAAATTCTCCCAGAGTTTTCCAATGTCGTCACGGATTTCAAGAGGGTTAAAATTGGCTATGATGGCATTCCGTATTCCGTTATCTAAAAAATAATATTTGCTTTTCTTGGTGATCTCTTTGCGCAGATTATGGCTAAAACCCCTGATGTTTATGATAACAAATGATTTTTCAAATAAATCAAGATATCGGGCAACTGTTTTGCCATCAATTCCCAGTTGTTTCCCAAGTTCGGACAGAGACACTTCACTGCCAATTTGAAAAGCTAAAAGACGCAGGAGATCGAGCAGCAGTTTTGAGCTTTTTACTTTTTCCAACTCCAGAATGTCTTTAAGTAGGTAAGAGCCGACAAGTTCCTCCAAGATTCTTTTTTTATCGTTAATAAACTCATTTGTCAGTACTTCCGGATAGGCACCGTAAACTAAGTAATCATCAAGGAGGTTTTTCAATTCATAATCATTGTAAATATTTCCCATTTCAATTTGCGAAAGAGGGTAAAGAGCCAGATTTATTTTTCTTCCAGTGAGCGGTTCACCAATTTGCCCTGCTAAGTCGAAAGAGGATGAACCCGTAACAATGACTTTTAGGTTTGGCACCTGGTCAACCATAATTTTTAAACCCTGGCCAATACCTTTTATCTTCTGGGCTTCATCTATGGCAATGAGATCGTAGCCCTTAGCGTATTCGATTATCTTTTTGAAGTTACTGGAACCTAAAACTGCGTGAAGGTTAATGTCGTCGCCTGAATCGAGCTTATACCTGAATTTGTCCTTATTTTCGGATAAGAACTTTTTCAGAAGAGTTGTTTTGCCTGTCTGGCGTGAGCCGAAAATGAACAGAACTTTGTTAGGCTTCAAATACGAACTTAGATTGTCATAAAATCTAGGTAGCATCATGATGGCAATAATATAGCAAAAAAATCAATATGTGTCAATTACAAAGAATATGAATCCTTATA
>CAVSCG010000035.1:0-57125 GCA_963726395.1 uncultured delta proteobacterium | reverse complement strand
CAATATTTAATTGACAGACAAGAACGTTATTCCTATACTTCCTTCAAGCGTAAGCAATGTCTTGTCAAAATAAAAAATATCAAACTCTTGGCGCAAAGGGATGGCATGATGGATAAGAAAATACGCGATACAGCGGAAAAGCTCTTTAGATCTGAATATGAAAAGCTTACCAAACAAGAAAAGCATGTTGCTCATCATATAACCGAAAGAACCCCTATTTCGGACAAATGTCATTCAAGACTATTCCGAACAATTGACCTTTGGCCAGAGGATGGCCGATAATGTCGCTTCTTTCGGGGGCTCCTGGGTTTTCATCATAATATTTATGATTGTGCTGATTGCCTGGATTATTCTGAATTCGTTCATTCTAATTAAACTTAGGAAGCAGTTCTTTTGATCCATATCCATACATCTTTTTAAATCTTATTTTATCCATGCTTGCTGCCATTCAGGCTCCAATTATTATGATGTCTCAAAATCGACAGGCCTATAAGGATAGACTTAGTGCGGAACATGACTATGAAGTCAATTTGAAGGCAGAACTTGAAATAATTGGTCTTCATGAGAAAATTGACTCACTAAGGCAGGAGCAGTGGAAGGAGCTGATTGCAATTCAGGAAGAACAATTAAAACTCTTAAGCCAATTAGTTGAAGACCTGAAAAGAATAAATACAACATTAAAATTATTCATTCCAAAATCTTCATTTTTCTTTTTCACTTAAGGAGATGGCATAGCTCATAAAATTGAGGATTTAAGAGCATGGGGATCGAGGCATACATCATCCATTTTGGATATATTGTTATCCTGTTGAGTACCTTCTTTGCAGGTGAGGCAATTCTGGTGTTGGCCGGGTTTCTGGTGCATCGCGGCCACCTTACTTTTTCTCTGGTTGTTTTGGTTGCATTCACTGGTTCACTTATCAGCGACCAACTCTATTTTTTTCTGGACGGAAAAAGGGTTTAGCGTATCTTGATAAACATCCATCATGGAAGACAAAATCAGACCGCATCCGCAAACTGATACAGCAGCATCAAAATCTTGTTATTCTTTTATTCAGGTTCGTTTATGGTATTCGCACCGTTACCCCCTTTCTAATTGGAGTAAGCGGTGTCTCGTCATTTAAGTATTTGGTATTGAATGCCGTTGGTGCGATAACGTGGGCTTTAGCGTTAACCTCTTTGGGCTATGTTTTCGGACATGCGGCTGAGCTCCTTCTCGATGATATTAAAAAGTACGAATTCATTATAATAGGGATTATGATATTGATTGGTTTGGTGGTTTGGATGTTGCAATCTCGTGCAGAAAAAAAGAGAAAAGTTGAATATGTCGACTTGTAATGAATAACTTATATTCCACAAATGATTTAAGATAATATAAGCATGACTTAATTAATTAGCAAAATGAATGAATCCACAAAAACCATCACTTGATGAAAATATTGCTGTCCATATCTTTACGGTATCGGCAGGACTGGTGGGTGTATGTCTAACTGTTATTGGGTTGGTTCAAATTATAATTCATTCTGGCAAAGAATCTACAATAGCAGATGATTTACTCGTTATTGACGCAATTCTATTTTTATTTTCTTGTTTATTATCCTATTGGGCATTAAGGAAAGAAATATCAAAAGGCTACATAACATTGAAGAAATTGCAGATATTATTTTTATAATAGCTATTATTTTAATGGTTGTTATTTGTGGATTTATTGCTTTTACGTTAGGTAGATTTATATGATAGGCGTTATACATTTCTTCTATTGATAATCGCTACAGATGAATTAACGATCACCTATGTTTGATATAGAAAAAAGGGGATTTAATGATTGCAAAATATCGAATCGGCATCAGTCGAATATTCGTAGTCGCGCTGGTTCTTGTGATAGTTTTTTCCGGAAGCGCATGGGAAAATCAGGAACATTTTATTACTTCAATCCTGTTTATGATCGGTTGTGTTCTGGTGGGGATCGCTACCCTCGGACGGTTATGGTGTTCCCTTTATATTGCCGGCTATAAAAAAGATGTTCTGGTGACAGCAGGACCGTATTCCATGTGTCGAAACCCTCTTTACTTTTTTAGTCTTCTCGGAGCTGTCGGGGTGGGCTTTGCTTCGGAAACGCTTACGCTCCCTGCCGTCCTCTTTCTTATATTTACGATCTA
The DNA here is from genome assembly GCA_963726395.1 of uncultured delta proteobacterium. GTDB lineage: Bacteria > Desulfobacterota > Syntrophia > Syntrophales > Smithellaceae > UBA8904. The sequence goes on along the minus strand of CAVSCG010000035.1, from coordinate 54,966 downwards.
TTATCCGTTTGTTATAAGAAGCGAGGAAGCGGAACTGCGAAAATTACACGGCGATAGATACAAGCATATTTTGAAACTGTGCCACGATTTATCCCGAATCTGTCAAAGCTTCAAGAACCTAAGGAATACGTTGTAAGACCGGTTATTTATAGAAAACACATGTTTGACGCTCTCTGGTTTGTCTGGCTTCTCGGGATAATGGAAATTATCGAGTCGCTTCACGAGATAAACATTATTCCGATTGTTTTTAATTTTTATTAGGCTTTAATCTGCATCTGAAGCGCCACTCTCTTTCAATGAGTAATCGTCAGTATTCTTGACTTTACGAATATAATGACTTGTAGGTGTAACAATTACCGAGGCAAGCCTTAATTGGACATTGTCTGTCAGACCAAATATAGTACAGAGCATATAAGAAGTCTTAACCTTTCCGACTAAATTATTTTCAAAAAAACAATTCATTTCGACAATTGTTAAAAAATAAGTTTCCTTTAACAATCAAATATTACTGAATGAACCAATTGAAGCATTACTTAACTTCTGTCAAAAATCAAAGATTAGACAAAGGGAGATACATTTTTATGCACCCGCCCGCTACGGTAAATGTGTAGAAGGACAATTACTAGAAGGACATTTCGTTACTTCGCCCACCTGCCCATTCGAACAACACCGGCAATATTCAAGAATTGCCTTCTGTCTTTTTAGTGCATTCTGATTGCCTTTCCCCAATCGGTAAGGATGCAATGAACACTGATTAAAAATGCAGTCTGCAGCCTCTTTAGGAAACCAACTCGCACAATTGAGGCATCGTTCGTGTATCGCTTTTCTTCTGTTCAAATTTACATTCCTATGACCGTTTTTAACTTTGATTTGGGCTTGCATTTTTCCCTCCATATTTAATAAAATCCCTAAAGATAATAAACTATTAATCATAATGAACTTACGGTCTGTTGGTTAGGGATAAATTATTATTAAATAGGATATAATATGACCATATTAGAGCTACTTACACGAGTAAATGTTGCGCCTAGAATCGACTCCTTGACGGCCGCTGCGCCTCGATGCGTCTTTCATTAAAGTCCTTCTTTAACTTTTCTTTGTAGTCCTCATAAGACAGGGATGTACCGATACCATCATCCAGCCATTTCTTGTCATTGTAGTTATCCTGATTCAGGTCCACGATGTATTTGTCAATCATGGAGGGTTTCGCAATCGGGTGGCCCGCGGGGTCTCTGAAAAAGGGCATTTCATCATGTGCATATTTCTGCGCAGTTTTTGCAGATTTTTTAAATATTTTCCAATTTCCCGCCCCAACCGACCAACCACTCTTCTGTTGCCATAATTGGTGCCTCCTACCTTTAATTTGGGTGCATATGACCTAATAAGGTGTTTTAGGATGAAGCTGGAATATACAGAGATAAGCGTGTCTGTAATTCAAAAAAAATATCCGAATAAAAGGCGGCCCGCATTTTGGTGAGGTTTAGCGTAATTTGGCGAGAAACGAAAAAAAGGCTTCAGAGCGTAGAGCCTTGAAACCTTTGATAATCCTGGTGGGCCGTGCGGGCGATTCAACCCGCGGCCAACGGATTAAAAGTACGCTGATAATTAATAGCTGTGCCTCCGTTACAAAATATAAAAAATCGATGATCATAATTTCTGGCTGTCAGATAATTCAGAAATGTCAAGTAGGAATTATTATGAACATGTTTGTTTTTTAAGTAATTGAAATTTATGGATATATAATTTTGTTGGACTATGATTGTTAGGCTTGATCTAATCTTTGAAAGAATGAAAAAAACGTTTTGCTAAAAAAATGGTGGGACTTTTAGAGAAACTTACACCCCTTATCGATGACCGGTGATGATTGATCGGCAGGGGTAAGGTTCGGTGTGGCATGGCGGTAAGTAAGACTTCTTCCTGAAGTCAAGCATGCCGCAATTTTGACACACATACTCCCTTTCAAACAGTAATCCTTACTGACCGCACTATTGATTTTCCAAATAATCGAATCTTTATAACCTTACGTTTTCAATTTGGGCTGAAAACCAAGACTATTCCAGAGGCAATTTCCCTCTTGACTGCTCATTCCCATAAGGATTTATACATAATTTCTCTTATTATTTCAGTTAACCCATCAACCTAACCCTCAACTTTCTGGAGTCAGCCGTGAAAAGGATTTATCAGAAGTTGCCAATGTTTAGCCTCCAAGGGGCGCATTAAGTCCCTTGGAGGGTTTTGTTTTTAGTTTCAATAAAGCCAACCCGGCAAGGCAAAGACAGAAAGATATAGTCTTTGCCTATACTGAAATATTATTAGCGTCTCTCATCTTTTTAGGAGAGGGTGAAACATATAGATGGATTGAAGACAGGGGTTACAGAACTATCACATTTAAAAATAACAAAAGGAGGATAAGACGATGAAGACTAAAATCATAATTTGTACCTTGGTTCTTATGTTTTCGGCTTTTGCGGGGAGCGTCTGGGGAGGGACGGAGAATACTACCTATACCTACTATGGCATGTCTGCCGGGAAGCCAACACCTCCGGTTACTACAACGCTTTCTTCGGGAGAGCGCCGGCTACGCCAACACCACCGGTAGCACAACACCTTCCTCGGGTATGGTGCCGGCCCTCCAACACCACCGCTCAGCCACAACACCTTCATCGGGTATTTTGCCGGCTGCTACAACACCATCGGTGTACAGCAACACCTTCATCGGGTTAGTGCCGGCCACTCCAACACCGACGGTGACTACAACAACTTCATCGGGGTATCGTTCCGGTTTCTCCAACACCACCGGCAGCTACAACACTTCATCGGGTATGATGCCGGCTACGCAACACCACCGGTACTGAAACACCTTCATCGGGTATTATGCCGGCTACGACAACACCACCGGTAACTACAACAACTTCATCGGGTATTATGCCGGCTACGCCAACACCACCGGTAACTACAACAACTTTACTCGGGTATTATGCCGGCTACTACAACACCACCGGCATGACAACAACTTCGTCGGGTATTATGCCGGCTATCACAACACCGACGGTAATTACAACAATTTCTTCGGGTACTATGCCGGCCACGCCAATACCACCGGTACTTACAACAACTTCCTCGGGTATTAATGCCGGCTACGCCAACACCACCGGTAACGCAAACAACTTCTTCGGGTCTTATGCCGGTCGATACAACACCACCGGTAATTACAACAACTTCTTCGGGTATTTTGCCGGTAAGTCCAATACCACCGGTCACTCCAACAGCTTCCTCGGGTATGCTACCGGCGCCTACAACACCACCGGTTACTGGAATACCTTCTTCGGATATGCTTGCGGCTACTCTAACACCAACGGTAATCGGAACCTCTACCTTGGGAATTACGCCGGCTATTCCAGCACCACCGGTAGTGGAAATATCTTCCTGGGCTTTAAGGCAGGGTATTATGAGACGGGGTCTAACAAGCTTTATATAGCCAACTCAGAAACCTCCTACTCCGCTTATCTGGGGGGACTTTAGTACCGGCACCGTAAAGGTCAATGGAGCAATAGTGCAGACATCGAGTAGAGAATATAAAGATGATATTGCAGACCTGACCACGAAGGATGCCTTTGATGCTTTGGAAGGACTTACTCCGGTGACGTATGTCTATAAGTCTGACAGGACTCAACAGCATGTGGGATTTATTGCCGAGGATGTTCCTGATCTTGTTGCCACACAAGACCGCAAGGGATTAAGCTCAATGGATGTTGTAGCCGTTCTTACTAAAGTGGTGAAGGAGCAGCAGGGGCTTATTCAGGAGCAACAGGGTTAATGCAAGGAATGCAGGAGAAGAATAGTAGGCTGAACAACTGGAGCAACGGCTTCTTGATTGGAAGGAAAGTAAAAATAGGAAATAATTAATCCATATGTAAAACATAGAGGCAGGATCAGAAATGGCCCTGCCTTTTTTATGCACATTACAAACGATAATTACTTTGATTAAAATGGCAGTAATTTCCCTATTGACTTTCTATTTGCATAAGAGCATTTATCAAGCGTAATTTCTCTTATTGTCTTAGTTAACACATCAACCTAACCCTCAACTTCTGGAGTCCACCGTGAAAATGATTTATCGGAGGTTGCCAATACTTTGTTTCCAGGTGGTCATTAAGTCCCTTTGAGGCTTTTGTTTTAGTTTCAATCAATTCCAGCCCGGCAAGTCAAAGACAGAAAGCTATAGTCTTTGCCTATACTGAAATATTATTAGCATCTCTCATCTTTTGAGGAGAGGGTGAAATAATAAATGGATTACCAGCAGGGGGGTACAGAACTATCACATTTAAAAACAACAAAAGGAGAATAAGACGATGAAGACTAGAATTATGATTTGTACCTTGGTTCTTAATGTTTAACAAGATCTTGTCGGGCTTATTACGGGGGAGTCGTCTAATTCCGGCCATGGTACTGAGAATGCTAATTACACTATTATGGCTATAGGCAGGGTACACCATAACACCGCTTAGGGGTAACTTCTGGGATGGTTGCATGGCCGGACAATAGCACCAGGAAGCAACACTTCCATCGGATATCGGCGGATATTACACCACCGGTCATGACAACAACTTCATCGGGAATCATGCCGGCTACAATCAACACACGGTTCCAGCAACTTCCTCGGTAATGATGCCGGCCAACGCCGATACAACCGGTACTCACAGCAACCACGGGTACTCTATGACGATTCCGAACTGACGCAATGACATCACCGGTTATTACAACAATTTTTTCGGGAATATGCCAGGCAATCCATACTCCGGTAACTTCAACAATTTCATCGGTATGTGAAGGCGGCGGTACAACAACATCGGCGGTCCTACAACGACTTCATGGAATTATGCCGGCTACAAAACACCACCGGTATCACAACGACCTTCCATCGGGATCTAATGCCGGCTACGCCAACACCACCGGTAAAGCAAACACCTTTTTCGGGATTATGCCGGCAGCTACAACACCACCGGTAATTACAACAACTTTTTCGGGTATTTTGCCGGTAAGTCCAATATCACCGGTTATGGCAACAGCTTCCTCGGGTATGCTACCGGCCGAAACAACAACACCGGTTACCGGAATACCTTCTTCGGATATGCTTCCGGCTACCTCAACACTACCGGTTATCGGAACCTCTACCTTGGGAATTACGCCGGCTATTCCAGCACCACCGGTAGCGGAAATATCTTCCTGGGCTTTAAGGCAGGGTATTATGAGACAGGGTCTAACAAGCTTTATATAGCCAACTCAGAAACTGCTACTCCGCTTATCTGGGGGGACTTTAGTACTGGCACCGTAAAGGTCAATGGAGCAATAGTGCAGACATCGAGTAGGGAATACAAAGATGATATTGCAGACCTGACCACGAAGGATGCCTTTGATGCTTTGGAAGGACTTACTCCGGTGACGTATGTCTATAAGGCTGACAGGACTCAACAGCATGTAGGATTTATTGCCGAGGATGTTCCTGATCTTGTTGCCACACAAGACCGGAAAGGATTAAGCTCGATGGATGTTGTGGCCGTTCTTACCAAAGTGGTGAAGGAGCAGCAGGGATTATTCAGGAGCAGCAAGAGATTAATGCTGTACTGAGGGCAGAGTTAAATGATCTTAAAGAGAGAGTGAGATAAAAAAGCAGATTATCATCATTGAAGGGATGAGAAGTTAATTTGAGGCAGGGTCAGAAATGGCTCTGCCTTTTTATGAACATTTTCGAATAAGCGTCAATCCAAAGTTGCGATAACGGAGAAGCGGAATCAGATTCGGGACATTGCTGCGATTTTGGATTGACGCTTGAAGAACTAAGCCGCGTGTCGTGAGCTATGGGGTTTCAATTGCGTCTTGGCCACTTTTTATTATGGAGAAAGACAAAATCGGAATCGGTGATGTGCGTTTTGAGCTGAATGATTTTGCAATGGATACCGGAAACGCCATGGACAGATTATTTTTTGACCGGATTATTGGAGTGGATTCGATTTTTGGCAATAGGACACCATGGCGAAACAGAGTGTTTTTTTCGCAGGAAGCCGGGCATATGGATTTTATGGTGTAAATGGTTCTCATCTCATCAACTCCGGCGGGCTGTTGCACCTGACGGGAAGCAGGCGTTCTATTGTGTGCATCCTGCCTTTCTGACAGACGGGACAGACCGTTAACATCGATTCCGCAGATTCTGAGGAGCTGTTCCTGCCAGGTTTCCCGCTTCTTTTCTTTTGTTACTTTTTCTCACCGAACATCTTATGGCATGACGCAATGTTGTTTTTGCGGTTTCTGTTGGCCAGCAGGCCGAAGTGGCGTATCCGCACAAAGCGATTCGGGCAATACATGAAGAAGAAACCTTCTGATGAACTCATCGGCCTTGAGATTCATGGTCTTTTGACGGTTGCCGTCGGCATAATCCCGCCAGCGGAAGGAAACCCTGCCGTCGAGATTGGCAAGGATGCGGTTGTTGCTGATGGCGATCCTGTGGGTATATCTGCCGAGATACTGGAGAACCCCTTTGGGACCGCCAAATGGCGGTTTGCAATAGACGACCCACTTCTTATGGTAGAACTGACTCCTGAAGGATTCAAAGGTTTCCGGTTCTTTGAGATGACGGATCGCACCGTCGAACACCAGAGCGCCATTTTTGAAACAATGTTTGAGGTGGTCCAGGAACTTGCCTCTGAACAATGCCGACATGACCCTTACGGGAAGGAAGAAACCTTTGCGGCAGGATACCCAACGGTTGCCGTCAGAGGATAGTCCGCCCCCGGTGACAATACAGTGAATGTGGGGATGATCCATGAGGTTCTGTCCCCAAGTGTGCAGAATACTGATGACGCCTATTTTTGCTCCGAGATGTTTCGGGTCATTGGCAAGTTCCATGAGCGTTTCGGAAACCGAGCGGAAAAGAAGATCGTACATGACCTTCCGGTTCATGGAGACCAGGGGATTCAGTTCCGACGGGAATGGTGAAGACCACATGGAAATACTCAATTGGCAGAAGATCTTCGCTGCGGGCCTCGATCCATTTTTCCTTGGCCAGGGTCTGGCATTTGGGACAGTGGCGGTTCCGGCAGGAGTTATATGATATGACCAGGTGGCCGCAATGGTCGCACTTGTCCCTATGGCCACCCAGGGCAGATGTTCTGCAGAGCTCGATGGCACGCATGACCCGCAGATGATTGCGGGGCAATTTATGGGATTCTCTGTAAACAGGGCCGTGTTGACGGAAAATGTCCGCCACCTCGAGGCCGCCGGATGGTCGCATCCGGATTACGAAATCGGTTGTGCCGTTTTATCGAGGGGGGAAGTGACCTGGGACAGGTTCAACCGGCTGACATGGAGATAGACGGTGGTGGTTGTCGGGGATCTGTGGCCCAGAAGCAGCTGGACATGGTGGAGGCTTGTTCCCGCTTCAATCAGGTGGGTGGCAAAGCTGTGCCTTAATGTATGCACGCTGGCCGGTTTGGTGATGCCGGCACGCTTTTTTGCTGGCGTAAAACATTAACTGGATTGAATAACAGTGATGTGCGCATTCTTCTTTTGCCCTTCAAACAACCACGCTGTAGGACGATATTTCCGCCAGTATTGCCGTAAGGACTCCAGGGTTGTTTTGGACAAAATGGAGTAGCGATCCTTACCGCCCTTGCCATCACTTACCTTGACCGTCATCCGTTTGCTGTCAATATCAGTCAGTTTAAGGCGGGCCGTTTCGCTCACTCTCAATCCCGAAGAATACGTCATCATCAGTATCGCCTTGTGCTTGAGGTTCCTGGTGACCGAAAAGATGGATTCCACCTCCGAGAGGTCCAGCACAACCGGTAGTTTTCTCTTGCTCCGGGGATGCCTGATCTTTTCCACCGGCCATTCCCGCTTCAGCGTTGTTCTGTAGAAAAACTTGAGCCCGGCAACATAGAACCGGAATGTCCCCTCGGACAGGTGCCGCTCGTTGATCATGTAAAGCATGTACTGCTTTATGTTCTGCCTCTCCCAGTTCCGCCGGCGACCGGTTAAAGTATTTTACCAGGTTCTCCACTTCCCGAAGGTAGGTCTCTTGTGTCCTCGGTTTAGCCCCGCTTAACTGTAAATCCATCAGCATCTGATCTCTTAACTTTCCCATCATACAACCTCCTTTGATTTTGATGTCCGCCAGCACGGGCCGGCGGTATGACAAAGGATGCTGTATGGGGATTCCGCTTGATCAACAAGCGATAAATAATCATGTTGGATTTATAAAGGCTGGTAATTTAATCCGATGAAACAGGCGATGGCATGGCTACCGCGCAGCGGTTTAGTTCTTCAATTCGTAATCATCAATTCTGACAACTGCCCACTACTGAGACTTAGTAGGTGGATGATGCAAGACGTGACCATTTCCGAAAATTAAAACATCGATGATGGATTTTTTCCGTGATGTTCTTCCTGAGACAGACAAAACGTTAACCTCGACGTGAATGCAAGACACCAATCCGTAGTAAAAACAATTCGATCACAACAACAAACATCGACACCATAAATGACATTTTGTAGTCAGTATTTAATTGACATACAAAACCGAAATACGTATAGAATATGACTTAACAAACAATGTCTTATCAGAATCATAGCATGGGTGGGAGGGAACATGATCAAAACAAAAGCAGGATTATATCGAAAGTCTGAAGAAACAGAAACTGAATGTCTATTACAAAGGAGAAGCGCGTGGAGGACGTTACGACCCATCCGGCATTGATCCCCCATATCAACGCGGCGGCAAAAACTTACGAACTGGCCCTCCATGCCGGAAAATGAAGACCTGATGACGGCGACGAGCCATCTGACGGGACAAAAGATCAACCGTTTCACTCATATCCACCAATCCGTGGATGACCTGATTAAAAAGGTCCAGATGCTCCGCCTCATCTCCCATGAAACGGGGAGCTGTTATCAGCGTTGTGTCGGATTTGATGCCATGAATGCCCTGTACATGACCACCTATGAAATCGATGAAGCCCACGGAACGCAATATTTCCCACGTTTTGTCGAGTTTCTCAAGATGATCCAGTCGGAAAATCTCATGGTCGTCGGCGGCATGACGGACCCCAAGGGCGACCGGTCCAAGCGCCCCAGTGAACAGTCCGATCCCGATCTGTTCACCCATGTTGTCGAAAAGAGGGAAGACGGTATCGTCATCCGCGGGGCCAAAGTCCACATGACCGGCTCCGTCAACAGCCATGAGATTCTCATCATGCCCACCCAGAATATGACCAAAGGCGATGAGGCCTATGCCGTCGCGGCGGCGATTCCCCTGACGCCCAAAGGGATCACCCTCATTTTCGGGCGCCAGTCCAATGAAGAACGAAAGCTCGAAGACGGCATTGATGCCGGAAACAAGGAATTCGGAGTTGTGGGCGGCGAAGCCCTCATTGTCTTCGAAGATGTTTTCGTCCCTTGGGAGAGGGTCTTCATGTGCGGCGAGATCGAATTCAGCGGCATGCTCGTCGAGCGGTTTGCCACACTGCACCGGCAGAATTACGGAGGATGCAAGGGCGGCGTGTCCGATATCATCATCGGCGCCACGGCCCTGGCCGCCCAGTATCAGGGAACGGCGAATGCCTCCCACGTCAAGGACAAGCTCATCGAGATGATGCACCTGGCCGAAACGGTCTATGCCGGCTCGGTGGCCTGCTCCGCCATGGGATCTAAAACAAAAAGCGGCGCTTTCTATCCCGATCCGCTCCTGGCCAATTGCACCAAGCACAACATTACCCGGAACATCTATGAGATCTCGCGGCTGGCCCATGATATCGCCGGCGGGATCATGGCGACCCTTCCCTTCGACCAGGACCTGAGAAGCCCCGAAGTCGGCAAGTATGTGAAGAAATTCCTGGCGGGTGTGGAGGGCATTCCGACGGAAACGCGGATGAAAATACTGCGACTGATCGAAAATATGACGGGCGGCACATGCATGGTCGAAAGTATGCACGGCGCCGGTCCTCCCCAGAGCCAGCGGGTCATGTACCAGCGCCTGGGCAATCTGCCGCAGAAGATCAAGTGGGCGAAAGCCTTGGCCAAGATTAAGGATGAATGATTTCGGGGGATCAATGGGACGAGGCCATCTTTTCGGTAAATAAAGATGGCGCTTATGTAGGACTTTGCTTCAAGATCTGTCCGAACAAAATCTGTGATTTCTTTCTTTGTTAAGCGAAAGTTGAAGTCCGCATCCTTGCAGCATATAGTTTGAGGCATTTTTGAATATTTGAAGTGGTAATCCTCAATTCAATTTAAATAAGGCGATTGTTGACTTGGTAGGTGAAGCGATTGCTAAGAAAAAACTTTATTGGACAGAGTCTGTCATGTCAACAATAGGTCAGGACAATTTAAATAATTTGTGAAAATGTTCCTTGCTGTTTTTATGGTTTTTTAAAAACCTTAAAAGCTGTTCTTTTCCGTTGTTTTTAATGTCTATGAATGCGACTCCCACACGATAGATGTATTCGGGTACATCATGAGATACGTCATACCAGCGGACTTCTCCTATTACCTCAAATAGCTGTTCATTCGGAATGAGCTCAATGATCATGTGTAAACGGTGCTTCCGTGCAAAAGGGAGTCCTGAAAGCAAATTGACGCCTTCAACTTCGATAGCCTTTGTTTCGAGACAGATCCCACCTTTTGAAATATTTCGGCTTTTAATATGCAGTGGAGGTAAATCATTTGACACTTCCTTAACAGGTACAATCTTAACGGTGCCTTCCAAAGGGCATTCAAGGCGCTGAAATTTCCTTTTTTCTAATCCATCGCTCATGGCTGACTCCTACTTGGATTTGAAACTCTATGACCGAATCATTACCAGCATCATCTTGAACCTCTTACCGCATACTTGAAGCAGGAGGGACATCCCTTGCCTAACCTATGTGCTTGTACCACATGTTAAGATATTGTTCAGCCATTTTTCAATACTTAATTCAGGGACGTCTCTGGTACATTTTGTTTCTTTGAAGATAAAGTTTACTTCAGCACTGGCTGCACATCGCAATAAGACTGATGGTTAAATCTTGCAATGGTCCGAAAATCCGGCGGGGGGCACGCCCAGAGCTTGCAGCAGTCTTGCCCAGTAATTGACCTGCGCGACTGTGCTGGCCAGAATCACGATTTCCCGCTCGCTGAAATTTGACTTCAGTTTATCAACAAACTCCTGCCCGAACATCAAGGGTGCCTGGGAAATTAAAACAGCATATTCCATTGCAATGACTTCGCGCGACGAGAATGTTTTCACCGTATCCATTGCAATCCTTCCCTGCAAAGCCGCAAACTCTTCGGGTGTGATACCGAACTGGTCATAATCATAAGAATTCATATCGATGCAAAAAGGGCAGGCGACGGAAAAAGATGTTCGCAGACGGACCAGTTTGAGAATCCGTTTGTCCAGCGTTTTGTCTTTGTGCGCGACTAAGGCTTCCATAATGCCGGAGCTGACGGCCGTTTTAGGATACCAAGCCAGAAGTCTGCCGGGCAGCAAATCACGGCCGGTAACGATTTTAGAAATCCAGATACCGATTCTCAGATAAAGCGGGATATTCTTTGGCGGATCAATAAAGGCTTGCATAATGAATTCCTCAAATGATAACTCTTAATAATATAAATGTTGTCGTGCGCAATGTTATTCCCACAGATAAGGCAAATCCGGCGGCTCTGCCCAACCATATCGCCCGTAAAACACAGCATCTTTGCGCAGCAGGTTGGAACGATGGGCGGCATGGAAGTTCTCGCGGCCAAACCATGGCGGATAGGAAATCTTGCCGGTTATTTTCATTTTCTCCATCCTGTTTTGATAGCCGCGCCGAACCCACTCGTCAATGCAGAGGTTGTGATAGAGCTTTAAGGCATTGATGTGGTTGCGCCACATCTTCGTAACCGGGTGATGGCGCCAGCCGCTTCCATACTTGATGGCACGAAGTATTTGATAGGCTTCCACCCGTTGCTTTCCCAGACGCCGATAATCAAGCGTTTGAAGCGACTTTTTAAAATCAGGGTAAGGGAGGAAAGTCTGCATAAGATTAAATAACAACTATCTCATCGCCAACGGAAATCATACCTTCCGACAAAACGCGGACGAAAATACCCTCCTTTGGCATGACGCAATCGCCGACGGCATGATAGATTGCGCAAGGCGTAAGACATGTTTTGCCGATTTGTGTGACTTCCAGCAAGACATCCTTGCCGACTTTTAATTTTGTTCCCAGCGGCAACGTAAAAAGCTCGATGCCTTCTGTTGTCAGGTTTTCGGCAAAGTCACCGTAATTGACGTTTAATCCCTTCTGACGGATTTTTTCGATACTTTCCGAAGCCAGCAGGCTGATCTGGCGAATGGCCATGCCGATATGAGCGTCGTTTTCCAATCCCTGTTGGATCAGGGCGCGGCCGGCGCCGATGTTGTGCTTTTTTTCACCTTTTTTCTCACTGATATTAACCGACAGTATTTTAGCCATCATAATATCCTTATCGCAACGGCTTCAATTTCCAGTGGCGCGCCTTTGGGCAGAGCGGCAACTTCCACTGTCGAGCGCGCAGGTGGTTCAGTGGGGAAAAAACCGGCATAAATTTCATTGACGGCGGCAAAGTCGCTCATGTTTTTTAAAAAGATGGTCGTCTTGACAATATTTTTCAGGGACAAGCCGTTTTCTTCAAGAAGGGTCTGAAGATTAATTAAAACCTGACGGGTGGCCGGTTGAATATCCATGACGATTTCGCCCGACGCCGGGTTTACCGGCAATTGCCCTGATATAAAAATAAAACCACCCGCCTCAACGGCAACTGAGTATGGCCCGGCGACGGGTAATTTGTCCGAGGTGATTATTTTCTTTTCCATGTATCTCTCCTGCCTTATTTTGTAATAACAAAGATGGCGTTTTGCGCCATTAAATTGGGCAGAAAAGAAATCCTGCCTTTTTTGCCGAGATAATATTGCTGTTCAATAGAAATGTTTTTCTTTGCGCAGTAGTCAATAAAGTCGCGAATCGTCAGGAAGCGAATGTTGGGCGTTTCAAACCAACAATACGGCAGTGCTTCATTGATCGGTGTTTTGCCGGAGAGAAGCAGGGTCAAGCGCGCCGAAAGATGCGCAAAATTGGGAAAGCCGACGATGACCTTTCGTCCCAGGCGGAGTGATTCCGAAATGACATAGTCCGCCTTTTTGATTTCCTGCATGATCTGATTGAGAATGACATAATCAAAAGACTGGTCTGGATAATCCACCAGGCCGCTCTCAATGTCGCCCTGCAAAACCGTCAGACCGCTTTCCACACAGGCGTGCATCTGCTCTTCATCCAGTTCGATGCCCTGCACCAGTGCATTTTTATGCTGCCTTAAAAGGGAAAGCAGTTCACCGTTGCCGCAGCCCAGGTCTAAAACATGCGCTCCCGTCATGAATAATATCGATAATAATTTGATGATCGGGTTTCATGGCTTCATTCTTTTCCATTTAGCGTTGATGAATATTGGCCAGAAAATTTTTAACCAATCTTGTTTCATCCTCAATCTCTATTAAGAAAGCGTCATGTCCGTAAGTCGAGATCAGATCAAAATACGTGGTGTAGGCGTGTTTTCGTTTCAACGCCCGTACGATATCCTGAGACTGATAGGAGGGGTAGAGCCAGTCGGATTTAAAAGAAATCACCAGAAACCGGACAGAGGTTTTTTTGACATCCGGAATGAAATAATTTCCGGAGAGGTCAAAGTAGTCAAGCGCCTTGGTAATGTAAAGATATGAATTTGCGTCAAACCGCTTGACAAAATTGTAGCCGCGGTACCGCAGATAACCTTCTACTTCAAAGTCGTCGGTAAACTGAAAACTCAGATTGTCATTTTTAAGTTTGCGCGAAAATTTTTCTTCCATGGACTGATCGCTCATAAAGGTGATGTGACCGATCATGCGCGCCACCGCCAATCCTTTTTCGGGCTGGCCGTGTTCGTAATAGTAACCCTTGCGCCAGGCCGGGTCCGACATGATGGATTGCCGGATAACTTCATTAAAGGCAATCTGCTGTGGCGAATGTTTTAGCGCTGTGGCAATAGGTATTGCCGCCAAAACGCGGTCGGGATAGGCTGAAGCCCATTGCAGCGTCTGCATACCACCCATTGAACCACCGATGACGCACAATAGCTTATCAATGCCAAGATGATCAATTAGATATCGCTCGGCTTCCACCATGTCCGCGATCGTGATCATGGGAAAATCCAACGCATAGGGTTTGCCGGTTTCGGGGTTGATGGATGAAGGTCCGGTGCTGCCTTTGCACCCGCCGATGACATTAGAACAGATCACGAAATATTGATGGGTATCGAGTGCTTTGCCGGGACCGATTAAATCGTCCCACCAGCCTGGCGTTTTGTCGTCGGGAGAAATTCCAGCCGCGTGCGCATCACCCGAAAGCGCGTGGCAGACCAAAATAGCATTCGATTTGTCTGCGTTAAGCTTGCCGTATGTTTCATAGGCAATCGTCACAGGACCGATGCTGCGTCCTGACTTCAGTTGCAACGGATGGGGCGGTTCTGCAAAGGTAAAGTATTGGGTATGCACAATTCCTAAAGAATCTTTTTTCAACTCTTCTATTTCTTTCGTTATTTCCATGAAGAACTCTTATTTTCCCTTTTTGATTTGTCTGGCTTTAGGCTTGGTGATGCCTTTTTTGCCTTTCTGGCCGGTGACAAGGTGAGCGAGTGTTACAGCGGCCATCGCCTCCTTGATCGTATTGCTAAGCTGAGTCCAGGTATCTCTTGCCGGGCAGACCGATACTCTCTTGCACACATCCGGATCCTTAACGCAGTTCACCAGGCAGGTTTCTCCTTCAACCGCTTCCACAATGTCGCGCAATGAAATATCCCTCGGCTCTCTCGCCAGGGCATAACCGCCGCGCGCACCCCGTATGGATCGAAGGAGTCCGGCAGCCCTTAAGGGGATGACGATCAAACTCAGATATTTCTCCGATATATCTTCACTGGCGGCGATGTCTTTGAGAAAGACCGATTTATCGCCGCCGGCAACGGCCAGAGCGATCATCAGCCGGACGCCGTATCTTGATCGAGTGGATAGCTTCATAATCAAATACTCTCTTTTAAAATGCCTTTTTCATGCAGGGCGGCAAAACTTTAAAAATTCATGATCACAATACATGATCAAACACTATTCTATTGATAGTAATTAAGGCAGAAATCGAAATTTGTCAAGAATTATACCTGAAAAAGAATTCAGTATTTGTCGGGATTCAGTAAAGCTTATTTGGATGCTTTGGTTATTTGCTTCGGACAACTTTGCTGACATGCCGTGCAATCAATTTTCCCAGTTCAGACGCATTACTTGTGGATTTAATGGATGGCTGATCAGCAAGAGAAAGATTTTTTTCATGAACCGCTTTGCCGTTTGACGCATCAATTAATCTGAGTTGTGCCGTCATTTTCGCGGGGCCGGTTTTTGTCTGGCCGCGTATCTGTTGCGTTTCGCTGAGGTAGGCAAGGTGGACTTTGATAATGATCGTATTTGTTTCCCGCAGAGAAGCTGACACGGTTTTAACGATCATCGGAATGGTGCCGATTTTCAGCAGTTCTTGAAACGTAGCTTCTTTACAAAGGACGGCAGCGTTCGGATGCCTTTTGATCAGATTCTGATCGGCTTCAAAATTTTGAATAATGACTTTACGGTAGGTGTTTTCTGTCAGAGTGTCATTTTGCAACGCCTGATCCTGATCAGATGTTAAGGTTTTCTTTACGCCGCATGATATCAAAGAAAACAGGCATACGCTGATCATCAAAAAGACAAGATATGGATAAAGCGCTTTTTGGTTTTTTAACATGGTTCTTTCCGTGGAAGAAGTATTTTAATTTTCAAAAATCTACAACATTTTCGGTAAAAACAACAGCCGATAATTTCTTTGCCGACGGGAAGAATCATGATGGTTGCCGCTCGATCAGATCGTCTTCATGTCTAATAAAAATATTTTTATGATTTATCATCGGTAATGATTGCTTTTTAGGGATGAAATTGATAGTTTGTTCCAAACAATTCAGCGCGGAAGGACGGAGATCAGTTTGAAAAAGATAACGGTATTTATTTTGTGTTTCTTATTTCTACCTGTTGCCGGGTATCCGGCCCAAAAATCTTTTCATCCGCTTTGTGTAAAAGCGGCAATGCTTGTAGAATTGAATACCGGCAAGGTGCTTTACCAGCAAAATGCCGATAAGGTGATTCAGCCCGCCTCATTGTCCAAGATCATGTCGCTGTATTTGATCTCCGAAGACATTGAGAAGCATAAGGCAAGGTATTCCGATCTTGTCACGATCAGTGCCAGTGCCGTTCACACGGGGGGGTCTAAAATGCTCTTTGAAACGGGCGCCCAATACGAAGTATTTGATCTGGTCAAGGGCATGGCTGTTCATTCCGCCAACGACGCCTCCGTCGCTCTGGCCGAGCATTTCGGCGGAAACGTGGACAATTTTGTCTTGCGCATGAATGCCAAGGCCCGCCAGCTTGGCATGAATCACACTCATTTTGTCAATCCCCACGGCTTACCGAGCAAAAAACAAACAACAACCGCCCGGGATATTTGTAAACTGTCGCGTGACTATCTGATGCGTTTTCCAAATTCGAAAAAAATTCATTCCATTGAAAGTTTTACTTTTAATAATCTTGTCCTGACCAATCGCAATGATCTCCTTCACGACTATCCAGGAGTGGACGGACTGAAAACAGGCTATGTCGGTGCTGCCGGCTTTCATCTCGTCGCGACAGCGAATCGGGGTGATGTAAAATTAATGGCTATCGTTTTAGGAGCGGAAAACCGGAGGATTCGTTCTCAGCAGGCCAGGAAATTGCTGGATTATGGTTTTGTTAAGGTCGGCGAAAAACACGCAAAAAACAGAATCGGCGGGTAAATCCTGCTTTTGACGATGCCATCGATCCTGATGATTTCCCCAACACAGAATCAATAATTCACGGTGACGGTTCGACTGTTTTATCCGAGGTATCGACCGACTTGGGACGGTCCGCAAAGATATATAACCTATCGCCGGGAGCAATTTTTTTGCTGCTGCCAATCGAGTTCCAAATCGTCAGAGCTTTATAGGGGATATTAAAACGGGAGGCAATGCCTGTGAGGCTGTCTCCTTTTTTGACCGTATAAACAGAATCATTTTTCAGGGCAAACCATTCGACGATGAGTTTATCATAGCGTTCACGAAACCCGTTAGAGGACCCTTTGGGAATGTTCATCTGATAGGTCCCGGCAGGCAGATGATAGTACTTGATTTGCGGGTTAAGGTCTTTAATGACTTTAAAATAGGTATTAGCCGCCTGTGCGATGATGTGAAGGGGTACGGGTTGAAGGGCCTGTATTTCAACCGTATCAAACTGCCGGGGTAAATAAAGATCGTTTTTGGATAGGACATAACCGAATTTTGCCGGATTAGACATGATGATCTTTGCCGCCAGGATTCGGAAAACATATCTCTGCGTTTCCTGGTTTAAGTAAAGATCGTAATAGTTGTTAACTTTCTGAACCAGGATTTCAGATTTTAGACCGTCTTCGCCCATGTTATAAGCGGCTGCAGCGAGCGTCCAGGAGCCAAAGAGCGCATAAAGGTTCCTAAGATATTTCGTTGCCGCTTGCGTTGCTTTGTAAACGTTTCTCCTTTCATCAATATCGCTGCTGACATCAAGACCGTATCTTGTTCCCGTGCTTTCGATAAACTGCCAGTATCCCACAGCGCCCTTATTGGAGAAGGCCAGTGGCCGCAAAGAACTTTCCGCGATGGTAATATATTTGAGATCATCCGGCATGGATTGGGCTTTCAGGGCTTTCTCAATATCGGGAAAGTAACGATTGGCGCGTTTCAGCCAAAGGATGACATCGTCGCTGCTGTCCAGCGATACCAGCAATTCTCTTTCGAGCCGTTCTTTTACATCCGGATCGTTGAGGGGCACCGGTTCGCCGCAGAAGTTGAGTGGTTCAGTAATTCTGATTGCTTCAAGCATTGCCTGTCCGGCGGATTGCGACGCTTTGTTCTGAGTATGACCAGTTGATGCGCAGGTGATAATGATCATGAACAATATAGTTAATTGAAATAGCCAGTGAAATAACTTCCTCAAAATAGATCCTCCCCATAGAAATATGGTGGTTGTATTAATTGCTTTCCGATTTGGACTTGATAGAAGGATTGGCCATGTTGTCACGGATTTCCTGAAGTTCCTTCGTGGCGCCCTCTTTGATTTCCTTGGATTGTTGAATCGCGGAGTCTTTCGCTTCTTTCAGTCCTTTGGGAATATCCTCTTTCATCACTTTGACATCGCGCACGATGCCGTCTTTCGTTGCTTCTATTGTTTTACCTAATTCTTTTTTTACTTCTCTGGCGTCATCGGCAATCGCAGCGCCGACACTTTTATCCGTTGTTTTCTTGCCATCATCGGCGGTGGATACGGTCGCAGAAAAGCCGAGAAGAAAATAAACGGCAAACAGGCAAATCACTAATCGTTTCATTATATTTTCTCCTTTAGCGTATTTTTAGATTATTAGGATGGCTAAAGTATAGGCAAAAAGGAAAACAATTGTCAATGAAAGGAATGTGGCGGGATTGGGGAAGTGATGAAAACAGTAGGGAACAGTCAACTTACCCGGTGCATATGGAGCGACCGTTCCCTATGAGCTTACCCGAAGAATTTACCAATCCTGAATCATTAAAGGAATCATTAAAGGAATTGTTAATTGATCTGCGGGGTGTTATCGTATTTTTATAAAATAGGATGATGAGAAAACATAAATATATTTCTTCCTATTTGTTCCCAGGCAATAAGCTTATGCATGAAGAAATCCTTTTAAGTCAACTCGAAGAACTGGCCGATAAACTTGAAATATTCGTTCGTGATGAAAATATCATCATTGAGGAATCATCCACCACCGGAGGGCTCTGCCGTATTGAAGGGAAATTTGTTTTGATTCTTCATTCCAAGGCCACCGTCAAAGAAAAAATTCAAGTGATGATTAAAGCATTACAGCAATTTGACATCAGTGATATTTATGTAAAACCGGTCATTAGGGAATTATTGGAAGGGTATGAGAAGGGTAAGTCTGATTTTGAACCGCGCCCCGTAGGGGTATGAAACATTTTATTCCGATTTATCCTTGCATTAAAATTTTGAAGTTGTAAGATGACGCGCAATTAAAAATAAATATCTACTGGAACAGAAAAACTTATATTAAAAAACTGACCGTAATTATTTCTTAAACTCAGAGTAAATTATGCAAAATATTTTTGATAAATATATCTCATCAATTTCTTCGAAATTCGTTCACAAAGAAACCAGTGAAATGGGTTACCGTACGGACTTTGAGATTTTACTCAAAGGAATTTTTGAGTCTATCAATGTTAGGCGTATCGACCACGATGCAAGAGCTAAACAAGGAAATAAACCGGATTTTGTTGTTCTTAATTATGATGTGCCAATCCTCTATATCGAAGCCAAAGATATTGGTGTACCTTTGGATAAAGTTGAAAAATCGGAACAGATGGCCAGGTATTATGGATATGCAAATTTAGTTCTGACTGATTATGTTGAGTTTCGGTTTTATAGAAATGGTCTTCGTTACGAAGAACCAATCAAAATTGCCAGTTATGATTTAAAACATCGAACCATTACTCCACTACCGGAAAATTTCCACCACGTTGCTAAAACACTTCTTGATTTTACACAAAAACATAAAGAGCCAATACGTTCCGGCGAACATCTCTCGAAAATTATGGGAGGTAAATCGCAAAGAATCCGCGAAAATATCAAGCAGTTTCTTTCTACCCAGTCAGAAAGAAATGTTGAGATAACTCGCATTTATGAAACTTTTAAAAAACTTCTGGTGCACGACCTTTCGAAAGATGCTTTTGCAGATATGTATGCGCAAACCCTTGTGTATGGCTTGTTTGTCGCGCGCTATCACGATACATCTCCTGAAACCTTTTCCCGACAGGAGGCCCGCGATCTTGTCCCGGCATCAAATCCTCTTCTCCGGCATTTCTTTGATCACATTGTTGGCCCCAATTTTGATAAACGGTTGGAGTATATCGTAAATGAATTATGCGCAGTATTTTCTCATGCCGATGTTCATGAATTAATGAAGCAATATTATCAAAAGGATCTATGGGGTGAAACGCATGAAAGCCCTGATCCGGTAATTCATTTTTATGAAGATTTCCTGAAAGAATACGACCCGGAACTTCGGAAAAAACTTGGCGCTTTCTATACACCATTGCCTGTCGTGCGTTTCATTGTGCGTTCCGTTGACTATCTCCTTGAAAAAGATTTTGGTCTTGCTTCCGGTTTAGCCGATACTTCAAAATCGGCTAACGGTATCCATCGAGTACAGATTCTTGATCCTGCTGTTGGCACGGGGACATTCATTAGTGCCACCATCCGAATAATCTACAAACGTTTACTTGATGGCGGCCAAAAGGGACGTTGGCCAGCCTATGTGCATCACGATTTGCTTCCGCGTTTGCACGGTTTTGAACTTATGATGGCGCCTTATACAATAGCGCACTTAAAATTGAGCATGGCGTTTAAAGAAACCGGTTTTTGGAATTTCCATCGGAGTCTTGGTATTTATCTAACTAATTCCCTCGAAGAAGGTTCCCAACAGACAGAAATGCTCACGAGTTTCGGTCTTGCTGAAAGTATTGCTGAAGAATCAAAAGAAGCGGAACTGATAAAGAATAAAACGCCGATTATGGTTGTTATGGGCAATCCGCCATATAGCGTCAGTTCTTCAAATAAATCAAAGTGGATACTGGATTTAATAAAAGATTATAAGAAAAATCTCAATGAACGCAAGACCAACCTTGACGATGACTACATTAAATTCATTCGCTTTGCTGAACATTTTGTAGAGAAAAATAAGAGTGGCATCGTGGCGATGATCACCAATCATTCATTTATAGACGGCATTACTTACCGCCAGATGAGAAAACATTTGCTTGAAACATTTGATGAAATATACATCCTTGATCTTCACGGCAATTCAAAGAAGAAAGAAAGAGCGGCGGATGGAGGCGAGGACAAAATGTGTTTGATATACAGCAAGGTGTTGCAATTTCTATATTTGTGCGAAAGACGAGCGAGGAGAAAACTCTTGGCAACGTATATCACGCTGAGATTTATGGCAAACGTAAGGAAAAATTCCGATCACTCGATGAAAGCAATATGCAAAATATCAAATGGAAGAAAATCAATTATTCCGATCCTTATTATTTCTTTGTGCCAAAAAATTTCAGACTGGAATCAGATTATGAAAATGGATTTAAGGTTGATGATCTGTTCCCACTTTTGAACTCAGGTGTTCAGACGGATCGAGATTCTCTTTTTATAGATTTTGATAAGGGTAATCTCACAAAGAAAATCCAGGAACTTTTATCAGGCAATTATACTGCTAGTTTTAAGTCTACTTATCGTGTGTTTGATTCAAGTGGGTATAAATTAACAGAAAGACTTAAAGGAAAGGTGTTTGATGAAAATTATATACAAGCGGAACAATATAGATTGTTTGATTACATATGGATTTATTATGATCCAGAATTAGTTAGTCGTTCTGGATATAAGGTATATAAACATTTAGCCAATAAGAATAATATAGCGCTTTTGATCTCTAGACAACAAAGCAGTTCTGATTTCCAGCACATTTTTTTGACTAAAACACTTGTTGATAGGTGTACTGTCTCTTTGCAAACTAAAGAGGGTGCTTATACTTTCCCTCTTTACCGTTATCTTGAAGACGGCTCACGTATTCCGAATCTTAAAGAAGAAATAGTTTCTGAAATAGAAAATATTGTTGGCAAAGTTTCACCGGAAGATATTTTTGATTACATATACGCAGCGCTTCACTCACCAAGCTATCGCAATCAATACAAGGAGTTTCTTAAGGTTAATTTTCCACGAGTGCCGTATCCGAAAAACAAAGAAAGCTTCAAAAAACTTGTCGCGCTTGGCGCTGAGCTGCGTTTACTCCATCTTCTTGAGTCACCAAAAGTAAATCAATTCATAACCACTTATCCTGTGGCTGGTTCCGATACCGTTGAAAATCTAGCTTATAAAAATGAAAAAGTAATGATCAACGTCAAGCAATACTTTGGAAATGTTCCAGCAGTAGCATGGAATTTTTACATCGGTGGTTATCAACCGGCGCAGAAATGGCTGAAAGACCGCAAAAATCGTATTTTAACGAATGCAGATATCGAACACTATCAGAAAATAATTGTAGCCCTTGTGGAAACTGACACAATAATGAAGGAAATAGATAAGGAATTGAAACTTGGGTAAAATCTTTACTCCTGGCAATTCAGAATGAGGGGGAAAGTGAGACATTCAAAAAGAAGTCTGTAAATAATTGGGGAGGGTTCTACAAAAATCATGGAAAGGAATAAATCCAGAGGGACAAATATCCGGTTTGTTCTATGTAATATTTTACATTCCGCTTAAACTAAAAAGGAGATGACTATGAAAAATCTAAATTATATGAGCATTGCCGAAGATGCCATGAATAAAATCAAAAAAGGAGCTTTCTTAACCGTTAAGGCCGCGGACGCGCTCAACACCATGACCATTGGCTGGGCCACTTTCGGGTTCATCTGGCAAAAGCCGGTCATGATGGTGGCGGTGCGCGATTCCCGTCACACATTTGGTATTATAGAAAAAGCTCAGGATTTTACGGTTACAATACCTTCAGGCGATATGAGCAAAGCAATCGCTTTTTGCGGATCGAAATCGGGCCGGGACGTGGACAAGTTCAAGATGTGCAATCTGGGAACAGAAGACGGACGGAATGTCGTGTCACCGATCATTCAAGTGCCGGGGATTCATTTTGAATGCAAAATCGTTTTCAAATCCGCGATGAATCCGGTTCATCTGGATAATAATTATGATAAGACCCTCTATCCGAAAAAAGATTACCACACTCTCTACTTTGGCGAGATCCTGGCCTGCTACGAAACCGAATAATTGTTGAAAGATTGTCGCGATCAGAAGGGTAGGGCATGAAACTTTTTGCAATCAGCGATATTCACGGGGCAACTAAGCCCATCAACGAGGCTGCGCCACTCATCCGCGCGGCAGATTGGGTTGTGATCGCCGGTGATATAACCCATACTAAAACGCGGAACGAGGCGGCCGATGTTCTTGCCTGCCTTGAACAATATTCGACAAGGATTCTTGCTGTCCATGGCAACTGGGACAGGTTAGAGGTTAAAGAATTACTTGAAGAAAAAGGGTACAGCCTACACGGGAAGGGCCGAATACTGGATGGGATCGGCTTTATTGGTATGGGCGGGTCTTCGCCGACGCCTGTGAAAACGGCCACGGTTTACACGGAGAAAGAAATCGACCTTACCCTCCGGACAGGATATGAGCAGGTACGGGAGGCGTCACAAGTCGTCCTGATCTCCCATGTTCCACCCCGGGGCGTCCGGGACCGGTCATTCATAGGGCTTCGGGGCGGCAGTCGCAGCGTGAAGGCGTTTCTCGAAGTAAATCCGGTCAGTCTCTGCCTGTGCGGCCATATTCATGAGGCGGCCGGGATAGAGCGCTTTTGCAGCACCCTGGTAGCCAATTCAGGGAGCTTCAAAAAAGGCCATTACGTGTCCATTGAAATCGGCCCGGGCCTTGTGGCAACACGCGGCAGAGTTGACTATTGATGATGATTAGTTCTGTGCCTCCGTTCAAAATCCTTTAGCCTCGAGCCTTTATCCTTCAGTATTCGCAATTTTACCGCCAAATTTCTTTTGACATACACGACTCTCTTGTCATATGCTTCTGCCATGAAAATAAAAACTATTCTTATCGGCGTGATATTGGTCATTGTTTTTTCAGCGCTTGCGGGCTGTCAAAAACGTAGTGCTGTTCTTATTGACTATCAAGAGCCCCCCAAAGATTATAGTCGTGCTTTGCCCCCAGGCGAACTGGCACTGAGAAAAATTACCGATCCTAACCAGATTCCCGACTACACACGGG
Organism: uncultured delta proteobacterium; assembly: GCA_963726395.1. Lineage (GTDB taxonomy): Bacteria > Desulfobacterota > Syntrophia > Syntrophales > Smithellaceae > UBA8904. Next base: position 30,929 of record CAVSCG010000035.1, on the reverse strand, counting down.
CTTTCTCTGATATGGACGGCTTGGCGGAAGCAATTGAGCGCAGTCTGAACTATATGGCAAAGCCATCCAGCAAAGCGTTCTATCCTTATGGCGACATCACACATGAACATGCGGTAATAAGCCTGCAGGAACTGAAAAAACTGGTTACTTCGGGCTTGTCGCCGAAGGAGATGAACGAGGTTTTGCGGGAAAAATTCGATACGTATATTTCGGTCGGCTGTGATGATCAGGGGACCGTATTGTTTACGGGATACTATACGCCGATTTTTAACGGTTCGCTTACAAGCACAGATCGTTTCAAGTATCCTTTATATAAGTCGCCCGCCGATCTGGTGAAAGGACCTGACGGGACGATTCTGGGCCGAAAGGGACCGGATGGCAAGATCCAGCAATATCCGAGCAGGGAGGAGATACAAAATTCCAATATCCTTGCCGGTAACGAGCTTGTATGGCTCGGCGACCCGTTTGAGGTTTATATCGTGCATGTGCAAGGTTCAGCCAAAATTCGCATGCCAGACGGAAAGATCGAATCGGTCGGCTATGCCGCTCATAACGGCTGGGAATACAAGAGTATCGTGCCTAAAATGATAGCAGATGGAAAGCTTTCCCAGAAAAACATCAATCTCAAGGCCATGATTGGTTATTTCATGGTTCACCGTGATGAAGTCGATGAGTACATTAATCAAAATCCCCGATTTGTTTTCTTCAGGTCTGAAGAAGGTGAGCCCAGAGGCTCGCTCAATGAGCCGGTAACGCCATTTAGAACGATTGCAACGGATAAGTCTATTTACCCCCGGGCGATGTTTTCCTTTGTCTCAGTTAATCTGGACAGGCCAGTAGGGTTTGCTTTGGATCAGGATACAGGTGGCGCTATCCGGGCTGCAGGCCGTTGTGATGTTTATATGGGCGTGGGCGACCGTGCCGGTGAACTTGCCGGCGGAACTTACCGCGAAGGGCGGCTGTACTATCTTTTCATCAAACCTGATAGTGATCAGATGGCAGTGAAAAACGGGCAGGGAGATACAAAGTTAAAATCAAAGTAAATGGGGACAACCGTCTCCATTAATTGCCACATCCTGAAAGAATTCAGTTGCCGCGATTTTTTCCGCACCGATTTGCTTCGTCAACATGAAGAAAATTTCCACAGCTTGGTGTCAAATTCCCAGATAAGCCTTTTTCACATTCTCATTATGCAGCAGATCGGAGGCTTTGCCTTCCAGGGTGATGATGCCGTTTTCCAGAACGTAGGCGCGGTGGGCGAGCTTAAGCGCCATGAAGGCGTTTTGCTCGACCAGAAAGATTGTGGTGCGTTGTTCGGTGTTGATCTTAGCCAGAATTGAATAAATCAATTTGGTCATGAGAGGCGATAACCCCAAAGACGGTTCGTCCAGCAGCAGCAACTTTGGTTTGGCCATGAGTGCGCGCGAAATGGCGAGCATCTGCTGCTCTCCGCCACTCAACGTGCCGCCCTGTTGATGACGGCGCTGATGAAGAATGGGGAAGAGCTCGTAGATATAGGTAAGATCCTTCTTTATTTCCGCATGATTGTCGCGCAAAAACGCGCCCATTTCCAGGTTTTCCAAAACACTTAATTTCGGGAAAATCCGCCGTCCCTCCGGGACCTGGGAGATACCCATCGCCACGATTTTATCGGGATCGGTTTTTTCAATCGGCTCACCCTTGAAAAGAATTTGTCCGCCACGAGCCGGTGTAATGCCGGAGATGGACATCAGCGTGGTGGATTTTCCCGCGCCGTTTGAGCCGATGAGCGCGACGATTTCCCCTGGAGTGACAGACAGGGAAATGCCCTTCAAGGCGCGGATGCTGCCATAGCATGTTTCGATGTCAACTAACTTCAGCATCGGCTTCCTCTCCGAGATAGGCTTTGATGACGGCCGGATTATGACGGATTTCCTGGGGTGTGCCGCGTGCGATTTCTTTGCCATAATCGAGCACAAAAATATTCTGTGACAGATTCATCACGAGTTTCATGTCATGTTCGATAAGCAGGATGGACAGGTTATGGTCTGTTCGCAGTTGAGCAATCAGTGTATCCAGTTCATTGGTTTCCTGCGGATTCATGCCCGCGGCCGGTTCGTCCAGCAAAAGCACTTGTGGATCAGTGGCCAGGGCGCGCGCGATTTCCAGGCGCCTCTGCGCGCCGTAGGGTAGGTTTTTGGCCAGTTCATTGACCAGTGGTGCCAGGCCCATGTATTCGAGAATTGAGTGACTTTTTTGGATGATGTCTTTTTCTTCATCGCGTGTTGCGGGCGGGCGTAAGATTGCTCCGATAATGCCGGACTTCGATCGGGTATGACGGCCGATCATGACGTTTTCCAGTACGGTCATGCCACCGAATAGACGGATATTCTGGAAAGTGCGCGCCATGCCCAGCTTGGTGATGGTATTGATCTTCAAACCATTGAGGCTCCTAGCCTTACTGCCCGGCCGATACAGAAGAATATCTCCCGTTGTTGGCTTATAGATGCCGGTCAGGCAATTAAACAGTGTGGTTTTTCCCGCGCCATTGGGGCCGATCAGCGCCACGATTTCTCCTCTTTGAATATGGAGGCTGACATTATCCAGCGCCCGCAGGCCGCCGAAATCCATGGTCATATTTTTTACTTCCAGAATGTTGTCGATGTTTTGGTCCTCCATTACTTTTCTTCTGCGTCCGGCTGATGGAATTTATATTGTTTGCGCCGGTCGGTCATCAACCCGCCGGGACGGAAAATCATCATGATAATCAGTGCCGCGCCAAACAGAATCATCCGATAATCGCTGAAGACCCGCAGGTATTCCGGCAGGAGAATAATCGCCAGCGCCGCAAGGATGATGCCGGGTATCGAGCCCATGCCGCCCAAGACCACAATGGATAGAATCATGGCCGACTCCATGAAAGTGAAACTGGCCGGATTGATAAATGTGGTTTTTGCGGCGAAGAGGACACCCGCCATGCCCGCCAACATGGCGCCCAACGCAAAAGCCGTGAGTTTGGCTTTGGTCTTGTCGATGCCCGTTGCCTGGCAGGCCAATTCATCTTCACGAAGAGCCACCCAGGCGCGGCCGATCGGGAATGCTGGAGGCGGTTAGTAACGAAGATTGTCAGCAGACAAAGAGCGATCAATAAAAAATACATATAAGTGGCGGATTGTTCCGGGGTGAGGTTCATACCGAAAAAGCCGGGCCGCGGAATATTGGAAATGCCGCTGGGGCCGAAGGAAAAGGCGTTCCAGTTTTCCAGCACGAGACGAAGAATTTCTGCGAAAGCCAGCGTGACAATCGCCAGATAATCGCCGCGCAACCTCAGCACCGGGAAACCGACCAGGATGCCGAAAAAGGCGGCCAAGAGCGCGCCCGCCGGCAGCAGCGTCCAGAAGCCCAGACCGAAATGATAATTGAGCAGGGCGTAACTGTAAGCGCCTACCGCATAAAAGGCAACATAACCCAGATCGAGAAGCCCGGCCAGTCCGACTTCAATATTCAATCCCAATCCCAGCATGACGTAAATGAGTGCGGTGGTCATGACATTGACCTGGTAGTGGGAAAAGATAAACGGAAAGATCAACGCGAACAAGCCGACGATGATCAGAGCGGGACGATAGATTTTCGGGTTTTCCATCAGGCGGCTCAGGGTTGATGCTCTTTCGGGTGCGGTCGGCTGGACGGTGTTTTTTTGCGAAGGTAGATCTGCCAGAAGAAAGAAAGAACAAAGGCGCCAACGCCGATGCCTACGATGTTGATCCAGCGCCAGACCACGACGTTTTCAATCGTGTTGACCTTGATCAACCATGATAGGAAACGTCAGCAGAATAAACCACAGGGCAATGGTGGTTGATCGTTTAAGTTCGCAGGCGTATTTCATTTCAGATCTCACCTTCCTAAACTTTCTGCTGGGAGGAACGTCCCAGAATGCCGTCGGGTTTAAAAATCAAAATCAAAATCAGAAGCGCAAAGGCGAAGACGGATTCATAATCACTGGAAATATAGCCGGTGCCGAAGCTTTCCGCCAGACCCAGAACCAGGCCGCCCAGCATGGCGCCGGGAATGCTGCCGATGCCGCCCAGTACAGCCGCCGTAAAGGCTTTGATACCCGCATTGAAACCGATATAGAAATTAATTCTGCCGACATGTGAGGCGATCAGTATCCCGCCCACTGCTGCAAGCGCTGAACCGATGATAAATGTCCGGGAGATCACCCGGTTGACATTCACGCCGGTGAGCATGGCCATTTCCTGATCCTGAGCCGTCGCCCGCATGGCCTTGCCCATCTTGGTAAACTTTAAAAGCAGGGTGAGGGCGATCATGATGACACCGGAGGTAACAATAATGATGAAATCGGATGGGCCGATGACGGGGCTGATACGGATCCAGAAAATCCGATTGCGGGAGCAGGTTGGGGAATGGGAGAAAATCGGAGGTCTGTGCCAGCATGACATAGTTTTGCAAAAAGATGGACATGCCGATGGCGCTGATCAATGGCGAGAGACGCGAGGCCTGACGTAGCGGTTTGTAAGCGATTTTTTCAACGGTGAAGCCGTAAGCTGAGGCATAAAGAACGGCAACAATGGTGGCAAGAATTAATACGGACAGACCGGTGAGTCCCTGCATCGTCAGGATGGATGCTACAATCAGCGCGGTAAACGCCCCGATCATGTAAATTTCACCGTGGGCAAAATTGATGAGCTGCAGAATGCCGTAAACCATCGTGTAGCCCAGGGCAATCAGGGCATAGATACTGCCGCGTGTGAGTCCTCCCAAAAATAAGTCCCAAAAAAAATTCATGGCCTTCCGTTGTCGCAAGGAACGGTCTTGACACCCGTATAACCTAACCACCTGATCACCTGAAGGTGACACGAGGTTACACGTGGGTGGCCGAAGGTTCCCGTGCCTCGCGCCCCCTGCAAGGGGGTCAGTCTTCAGTCTTAAAGGCAGGGAACGGTTTCAAACCGTTCCCTACGATTATTTCAGTTCCACATAAACGCCCTTGCGTACCTGATACATGGAGAAACCGACACCGATCGCATCGCCCCTGTCATTAAATTTGATTTTGCCCAACGGTGTGTCGGTGTAATAAGTGCGCAACGCTTTGTGCACCGCCTTGTATTCGGTGGACTTAGCCTTGTTATCGCGTTGACTATCGCGAGCATTGCGCTGTAGGCATTGAGATAGAACGCACCCGGTTCAGCGCCGTAGGCTTTTTTGTGTTCATTAATGGCTGCGATAGCCAGCGGATTTTTAGTTGTGTCCTTGGGACCTGACGCGTAAACGCCTTCCGCCGCCGCAGCTGCTACTTTAATGAATGTCTGATCTTTCACGCCGTCGTCGGAAATAAAAATGGTTTTCATGTTTCTCTTGCGCATCAACTGCACAACAGACGCGGCTTCCGGATGGTAGCCGCCATAAACGACCGCGTCCGCACCCGAATACTTATTTTCTGGACAATCGCTGAATAATCCACAGCGCCGGGCGTGATGCCTTCATAAAGCACGACTTTGCCATCTTTGGATTCTTCCAGAAATTTTTTTGCGTATTCCGCGAATCCTTTTCCGTAGTCGCCTTTATCATGAATGACGGCAAATTTTTTCAGTTTCAGAGTTTTGAGCGCGAAATCCACCACCAGTCTGGCTTGCGCGTCATCAGGCGCGATGGTGCGGTGAAAATTGGGATACTGGCCGGAGAGACTTAATTCGGGGCTGGTTGCCGAAGGAGAGATCACAATAATTCTCGCGTCCTTGTAAGTGCGAAGAGCCGCTTTGGTTGCGCCGCTGCAGATATGGCCGATAACGGCATTCGCTTTAGCGGAAACCAGTTTCGTAGCGACATTGGTTGCCAGTTCGGGCTTGCAGGCTTCATCTTCAATGATGAGTTCGATTTTTTTACCTAGAATGCCGCCTTTGGCATTGACGCTTTTGGCAATGAGTTCGGCAGCCTTGACAGTGGGCAGGCCGTAGGAAGCCAGGTCGCCGGTGTGAGCTCCGGCAATGCCGATTTTAATGGTTTCGGCACTAAGCGCCGTGGACGTTGCACAGAGGGTTAATAGAAAAATGGAAATCCAAATCCATTGTGGAAAAAGATGGTTTTTCATTGTTTTACTCCCTGATAAGATGGTGCAGAAGTACTACTTGAAAAGGCACGCCGCGTCAAGACGCAATCCATTGATTTTTTCAGCTTGGCAAATGGATTCAGATAGATTAGGGGCTTGTCAACACGAAGGGATGATGTTAAAAAAGGCTGAATGCTAAAGGACTATTTTAGGAACGTTAACAATATTAAGAAGAAATCAACGGTATGAAAAAATGTATTCTTTTACCAAAAAAGATATTGAGCAGATCAAGGCGCTGGGTTTAACAACGTCCGATGTAAATAAGCAGATGGCAATCTACCGGCGGGGATCAACTTTTCTGAAACTTCTTCGTCCCTGCATTCCGGGTGATGGGATTCGATCTTTTTCAGCTGTCGAGCGTAACCGTCTAATTAAACTGTATGACGCCGAAGCCGCTAAACACAGCATACTGAAATTTGTGCCGGCATCCGGCGCGGCCAGCCGGATGTTTGCCGCATGGTTTGCCGCCGCCCAGGCAGGGAGCTTTGGCAATACCGGGCTTGATCGGTCTTTTTTTGCCGATTTAAGAAAAATGCCATTTTATCCAATGCTGGAAAAAGACGATGCAGTTCGTTTGATGCTCAAGAAAAGGGATGTCAAGGCTGTGCTGGATCATATCCTTCTTTCAACCGGCCTTCATTTCGGTTGGCTGCCCAAGGCGCTCATTCCTTTTCATGCGTATCGGGGCGGTGAAGTCAGGACGGCGTTGGAAGAACATCTTGTGGAAGCCGCAAGCTTCAATGCCAGCGACGGAGGAATCTGTCGTCTGCACTTTACCATTTCAGCAGAGCATGCCAAAGCCGTCAAAGCCTTACTAAGGCAGATTATCCCCCAATACGAAAAGCGCTGTCACATCCGATTTAAGATTGATTTGTCCGAGCAGTCACAAGCAACGAATATTGTAGCTGCCGATGAAGAGAATCTTCCATTTCGGGATGACGACGGCCATTTGGTCTTTCGGCCCGGTGGACATGGCGCTTTGCTTAAAAACCTTCAAGCATTAGATGCCGATCTCATCTTTGTTAAAAATATTGATAATATCGCGCCTGATGCTCTGCAGAAGAAAATATTGCCTTACAAAAAAATGCTGGGTGGTTTGGCACTGCAATTGCGGCAGTCTGTCTTTACAATGTTACGTCATTTAGAAAAAGATCGGATCGACTCCCGGGAGATTGAGGCCATGAGTGTTTTTTGTCAGTCTGAACTCAATAGGGTCATGCCAAAAAACTTTTCCAACAAGACACTTTCAGCAAAAAAGAAGACGATATTTGAATTATTGAACCGTCCTCTGCGCGTCTGCGGCATGGTGCACAATGAGGGTGAGCCGGGCGGCGGCCCTTTCTGGGTTCAGGAAAAAGATCAGTCGCAAACTTTGCAGATTGTAGAATCGGCCCATGTGGATCACAACCGTGCTTCACAGGCGGACATCTGGTCGCGGGCTTCGTATTTTAATCCGGTTGATATGGTTTGCTGCACGAAGAATTATCTTGGAGAAAAATTTGACCTGGCCGATTATGTAAATCAGGATGCTTATTTAATCAGTCCCAAGACGGAAAGGGGGCGTAAACTCAAAGCCCAGGAGATGCCCGGGCTATGGAACGGCGGTATGGCCTATTGGAATACGGTCTTTGTGGAGCTTCCGCTGATGGTTTTTAATCCGGTCAAAACAGTTTATGATCTCTTGCGTCCTCAGCACAGAGGCGGCAATTCCAAACATTAAATAATCCACCGCTCGGAGTCTTCTTTCGGGATAGCTTTGGCTTTGATGGTGGTGGATTTGTTCTTATGCAGGCAGACGACACTGGCTTCCGTATCGGCCGGAGCGTCGGAATAGCGGACACATAGCGCGGCAGCCGTGGCCATGGCCGATTCGCTGCCGTAAGGGGCCAGCACGTATGGTCCCGGGAAATCGGCCATATTGCAGACCAAGTCAACATCCATAGCAAGTTGGCGCAATGCCTCATTGTCGGCTTTGTTTCTGCCGACGATGATTTTACCGTTGTCTTCGGCACGAAAATGCCGTCCGTATTTCAACAGTTCATAATCGCGAATCTGCCGGTCTTCCGAATGAGACATCAGATCGCGCAGGCGGATGGAGAAAATCGGATCCGTCAGGAGACAGCCGCCGGCGGGAGGCGGATATTGCTGGATGCCGAATTCTTTTGCCAGGCTCATTTGATCTTTGCGACCGCGTCCTGAAATGGACAGCAGTTTTAAGCGGTCAACCTTTCCCTCTCTTTCGGCTTTAACGGGTTCAAGTAATTGCGCGGAAAGCGGTCGCAAAATATAGTCGGCATAACCGGAGTTTTTAGCGACGACATAAAGAGACTGTTTGGTCTGTGACATGGGGCGCTGACCAAGAACCTCACCCGTCACGAGAAAATCAGCGCCGGTTTCTTCCATTTTTCTGCCGGCCATTTTCAGCATCAGCGTATGGCAGTCAATGCAGGGATTCATATTTTTGCCGTAACCATAACGCGGAGATTTGAGCATTTGCAGGTGCTGAGCCGTAAAATCCTCCACCATCAGGGGCAAATCGATCTGTTGGGCGGCCGCCTGTGCTTTAACTGCGTTAAAAAAGGGAGTTGTAAAGGTCAGGCCACAAATGTCGATATTTTGTTTTTGCACCAGTTTGACGGCTAAAATGCTGTCGAGACCGCCGGACAAAAGGGCAATTGCTTTTACCATATTTTATTCTTTATAAACTCAATACCGGAGAATGTTTGCCGACCATGTTTCCTGCATCAACCCGCGCATATCCGGATTGAAGTCAAAATTCACGACGTAGATATCCTTATCGGTTTTGATCTTGGTGCCGTTGAAACCGAAGTTATAGGGCGGTTGATTTTTGTCCAGACCGGAAAAAGTAAAATAACCGGACGTAAAGACAAAATTAAAACCACGCAGAATCTTTTCCATGTTTTTGGCAGGTTTGTCCTGATCGGAGATAAAGATGAGTTCGTTGCCTGCCTTTTGAAGAATGTTGACAAATTGTGGCGGCAGATCACGCGAGAAAATAAGAGTTTTCTTTTCGGCGCGCGTAACAACGATATCCGTTTTTATGGATAGGTTGAATCCGTCTTTAGCGATATTAAAAACTCTAACATCGGCATCCGATTCTCCCTGTATGTTCAGATAAGAAAGTAGAGCCGAGGAGAAATCCTTAGCGGATGATGTCGGTAAAGTCGTTATCGAAGGCAGTGAATAAATTTCTTCCGGTTTGCCGACAAGGCCTTTTCCCGGCGAAATTTCCGTGATGATTAGAGAATGTTGACGTGCGTAATTTACAATGGCCCTCGGCAACAAGGCGTTATTCTCGTAAACAACTCTCAATCCCTGGGTTTTAGATGAAGACGTATTGACGTCTTTTTTTGCAATGACCCAGTCAACAATGACCTCCATCACAGGCTGCGAGCCCAGGGAAAAAGGTTTTTGTGCTTTAGCAATCTCATACGTTTTGTTTTTATTGAATATTTTTTTCAGTATGATGATGATGTCATCTCTATCGTCGATTTTGATTAACTGATAGTTGCTCCAGCGTTCGCTGATCATTTTATTGAGATGACGATTGGAACGGTTTCCCAAGTCAAGGAATATCGTTGTCCTGTCGTCTAGTTCCACAACGGGAATGATGGAACAGTCAATTGTCAGTTGTTCGGTTTTGGAAATCGGCAGATAGTAATTACCGCTGGTAATCATGGATCCATTCATTTGCGTAATAATATGCTTGATGACAGCCAGGCGCGTAGCGGGAGGTAAAAAGATGGACTCCTTCGCCTCAACGGCTTTTGTCTCTACAACCGGAGGTCCCTCTACAGGTGGAATAACAGAAACTTTTTCTTCGGGAATTATTGCCGGATTCTTTATGGCATTGACCGGAACGGATTTTAAAGCGGTTTGACCATCGGGCAGATAAATAATCTGGCCGATATAGATATGGTTGAGGTTCTTAATTTTCGGGTTCAATGATTGGATCTCAAGCAACATTTTCTGTGTGCCGGTTTTTATGTGAAGCTTGCGGCGAACGATTCGAATGAGGCTGTCGCCTTTTTTAACCTGATAGGATTGAGATCCAGACGCTTCCGATGAAAGGGACTTAGAGGCTGATGCGGCGGTTTTCTCTTCCGGAACGGCAACGCTATTTTCGGGCAGAACGAGCGTCTGTCCCTCGTATAGCCTGTCCAAATTGGTAATATCGGGATTAAGCTCTTTGATCATCCGGTAATAGCGGGGAATATCTTTCTCGGTTATGCCGGGTAGTTTTCGAATGATTGTGGAAAGAATGTCCCCCTTCTGCACGGTATAAGTCTGATAGTTTCTTTTGGAAACGGCTGTTTTCCTGAACGTCAGTTGCGCCGTGTCCTCATTAGATAATGCCTGCGAGTAAAACAGGACGGTTGAGAGAACGCAAAGCATAAAAACCGGCCAGAAGGTCTTCCTCATTGTCTTTAGTCCCCAAATGTGAAAAATAAAAATAACGGTTTTTTAGTTACTGTAATTATTAAGAAAAGTCAACGCTAATCGGGCTTCATATCGGCCGGGCTATAGTCTTTGGTGAATATCCTGCAATAAAATGAAGGGGATCAGATTACTTTCTTCATCGCGGCTATGGCTACTTCAATTTGATCGTCATCCGGTTCGCGGGTGGTGATCTTTTGCAGTGCAAGCCCCGGCCAGCTCAGGACCTGTACCAGTTTGAATCGGCCGTATTTTCCAGTAAAGCGGATAGCTTCATAAGAAATACCGGCAACAACGGGCAGCAGTAAAATCTTATAGATAACCCGGTGGATAAAATCCGGACGACCGAGCAAGGAAAAAACAAGGATGGAAACGATCATCACGAAAAGAATGAAGCTGGTGCCGCATCGGGGATGTCGGGTGGAGAATTTTTTAACATTTTCTACGGTCAGATCCTGGCCGTCTTCCCAGGCAAAAACGGTTTTATGCTCTGCGCCGTGATACATGTAAACGCGACGCATATCAGCCATCAAGAGCGTGGCGGATAGAAAACAAAGAAACATGCCTAGGCGGACACAGCCCTCCAGGATATTTAAAAGAATCAGGCTATCAATATAGAATTTTACTTTGGTAAAGAAAAAAGCCGGCACGACGACAAAGAAAAAAATGGCAACGGCAAAGCTGATGACGAATGAAACATACATTTCCCAGCCCTGAGGCTTTTTTTCTTCTTCGGATAGGGCGACCTCTGCCGAAAACATCAGGCACTGAATGCCAACGATCATCATTTCAAACAAGCTGATTGTCCCCCGGATAAACATCCATCCCAGCGGTTTGTATCTTTTGGTCAGCGGCACATAGTCTCGTTCCTGAAAAACGATTTCTTTGTCCGGCCTTCTTACCGCGGCGGCAATTTTATTGCCGTGGCGCATCATGACGCCTTCGAGAATTGCCTGCCCGCCGGCGATATCTTCGGGATTTGGTTTGCAGCTCATAGGATCTTTGTACCATTCTTATATGTCTTTGTGGCGCTTTCTTATAGTATTTAAAGGAGGCTGTCAAATTATCATTTATTAAATTGTTTGTTGCATGTTTGAGAGCGAATGATATAATGCCACACAATCACGTTAAGGATGTCAAGGAGGATGCAAAATGGCGCCTATGGATTCATCCGCCGCTTTTATCAAAGAGTATCAGGAAAGATTTGAAAAGAAATTGAGGGAAAATGAGATCGCTCTTCTGGAACACTGGAAGGGGCAGCTCGAAAAAATTGAAAGCTCAAGACCGGACAGTATCGCTTCTTTGCAGTTACAAATTGCAAAAATGTCGGAAATGATGGGCAATCGCATTAAGGTGCTGAAAAAGGGGTAAGATGGAAAGTATTGCTGATTTCTTATTTGAAGTGGGAATGCTCTGCAAAACCCCCCGCAGCGGTTACCAGTTTCTGGGCAGCGGCAGGGAGTCGGTGGCCGAACATGTTTTGCGGACGGTTTTCATCGGTTACGCTCTGTGTAAGCTCAATGATTCGCTGGACGAACTGCGCGTTTTGAAAATGTGTGTCCTTCACGATTTACCGGAAGCGCGCACGGGTGACATGAACTATGTCAATAAAAAATATGTGGAAGTCGATGAAGCCAAGGCCGTCAGGGAATTAACGGAAGGCCTTTTTTTCGGCAGCGATATCCGGCAGGCTATCGAAGAGTTTAACGCGAAAGAAACCAAAGAATCCCAAATTGCGCGTGACGCCGATCAAATTGCGCTCATTTTACAGCTGAAAGAATACGGCGATCTAGGCAATAAATATTCCGATGAATGGATAAAGTACGCCCTGCAGAGGCTGTCCACCGGAGAAGGCAAGAATCTGGCCGCCCGCATTATTCAAACGGATTCCTCGCACTGGTGGTTCAAAGACAAAAGCGATTGGTGGGTAAACGGAAATAGCCGCTAGCATTTTATCAGGGTTACGAAGGGGAGGGTATGTTAAAAAAAAGGTTCTTTTGTTGCTTGCTTTAATTCTCGTCATCCCTCTTATGTCTTGCGCCACGGAGTTTGGCAGGACGGTCATATCCAAACCTGATGAGCACACTTATATTTACGAGGCCAAAGAGAAAGTCATTCTCAAAGCCATCGCAAGTGTTTTAAAAGAAAAAAACATCGGCAGCAATGTCACCATTGATGAAAAGAATCACCGTGTCGATTCGGACTATGTGGTTTCGGACGATTGGCGAACAAAAACCACGGCTCTGGTGAAAAGGCTCAATTGGAAGGAATGTGAAGTGAGCCTCGCTGTGACAACGGAAAAGAAAACAAAAAATGGCTGGGAAATGCGCCGCCTGTTACAAAAAGAGCAATATGATAATTTCTTCAGTGTGATTGATTTAAAAATTTATGAGGAAATGTCCAAGATTCAGTAATTCAAAAAATGCAGAAAGGAGAAAACATGGAACCCCGAAAAAAGGTATCAGGTCTTCTGGAGGAGTTCAAGAATTTCGCATTAAAGGGTAATGTCGTTGATTTGGCCATTGCTGTTATCATCGGGGCGGCATTTGGTAAAATCATTGATTCTCTGGTCAAGCACATCATTATGCCGTTGATCAGCATGATTGTCCCCGGTGAACAGGGTTATCTGGCTTGGAAGTGGGTGGTGAATGGCAAGGAAATTCCTTACGGGCTGTTTATAGGAGAAATCGTCAATTTTTTAATTATTGCTCTGGTGCTGTTTATTGTCATTGTCAAATTTCTCGGAATGATCATAAAGAAGAAGGAAGAAGCACCCCCTGCTCCGACCAAAGATCAGGTGCTGTTGTCGGAAATCCGGGATTTGCTGAAAAAATAGGACATTTTGAAGAAGGCATTGGTTGCAACGATAGCTTCGGCTTTCAAAGCTGGAGCTATCGTTATTGATAGAGTCCACTTTAAAATTAAACAACATTTTATCCTCTCCTTAGTAGAATGATTTCAAACAACCGCCATGTGTTATCGCGCAAATTAAAGTCAGGTTTATCCATTATCCTTAATCGTCCGGAGGCGATCAACAGCTTAAGCGAAGCGATGATCGATAGGATGAACGACTTATTGGATGAAGCGGCAGCCGATGAGCAGTGCCTGTTTGTTCTGTTTTACGGCAATGGTCCCAAAGGATTTTGCGCAGGCGGAGATGTCAAAGAACTAGCGCGTCTGGTAAGTCTAAAACAATATGATAAAGTAGATTCTTTTTTTCGTAAAGAATACGGCCTTGATTTAAAGATCCATCTTTTTCCCAAACCCGTGATCGTTATAGCCAACGGCATTACGATGGGTGGAGGATTAGGCATTGCCGCTGGTGCTGGCATCAGTATCGCCACGGAAAGAACACGTGTGGCCATGCCCGAAACACGAATCGGTTTTTTCCCGGATATTGGTTCAACCGGCTGGATGTTTGCGCGCTGTCCCAAAGGCTATCCGGAATATCTGGGACTGACCGGCTATGACATGACCGGCAGCGAATGTGTCCGGCTGGGATTCGCTACCCATTACATGAAATCGGAAAATATTCCCCGACTGATTGACATCCTGGAAAATGATGAACTGAAAGGTGGACAAGGCAAACAGGAAATACTCAATCGTCTGTTGGAAAAAATATCGGGCTTGTTGGATTTAAATATTCCCATCAATCCTGCCATGGACGCCTGGGTGGAAAAATACTTTGCGGGAAAATCGGATATCCAAGAGATCCTGGCGTCTTTATCGCAATGTCATGAACAGGAGGATCATTGCAGTGAAGTTTTCAGAAGCATCGCTGAACGATCGCCCACCGCATTGATATTGACATTAAAATTATTGCGTTACAACGAAGGCCGGTCGATTGCAGATGTACTGGCTACCGAACTGAAAGCTGCCCAATTTATTACCCGTCATCCCGATTATATCGAAGGTATTCGGGCAAGGCTTGTTGACCGGGACGACAAACCAACATGGAACCCCGGTCGCATCGACCTGGTGGATCCATCAGGATTTCATCCATGAAATAAACTGTATTGCTGGCTGGCTGGAATCGTACCCTTAGAGAAATGAAATACTCCCGCCCGGCTACGCCTTTCCTATTTCTTGTGATCGCGGAAAAATCCCATCAGGAATTCTGTATCCTTGGGAGATAAATCAAATTTTAACACAGCCTTGTCAATTAACATGTGCATCGGCTGAGGGGCGCTATCCTCCAAACTGGCGGAAATCCATTTAATCGCTTTCTGAATTTTTTCACCTTCCGGCATGACTGTTGCCATAACGTTGCTTCCTCCTTAATTATTTATGAAATTGCTCCCTATCAGGAAAAGATATGTGACCTAAAGATCATTTTGCATTCCATACTACAATATGATTAAAAAATTAACTAAATTTTGAATAAATTTGACATTAAAATATTAATCATTATTTTCACAGAGACGAACATTGGAGTTAATCCAGTTCATCCGATGAAGGGGAATGTGATAAAAAATCTTTCGGAGCTTTAACCTTGATATACACTACACTTGGAAACTCAAGATATACTTACGATAATATTATAAAACGACAGGCTTTTACATTTATGCGCCGGAAAATATTAACGATCATGGCATGGGCGAATTTTTGAGGAAAGCATTTGCCATCGGTAAAGAGTTATAATAACGATTGAGAAGACGGCGGGAAACCTATAAATGGCAACAAACAATGAAAGGAGATGAATAATGGCTAAATCAATTAGAGGAACAAAAACGGAAAAAAATCTACTGGCGGCTTTTGCCGGTGAGTCACAGGCAAGAAATCGCTACACCTACTTTGCCAGCGCCGCTAAAAAAGAGGGCTTTGAACAGATTTCCCGCATTTTTCTGGAAACAGCCGAAAATGAAAAAGAACATGCCAAGATATTTTTCAAATATCTCGAAGGTGGTGAAGTTGAAATTACCGCCGCCTATCCGGCCGGTGTGATCGGGGATACCAAAAGTAATCTGGAAGCAGCGGCCGTCGGTGAGAACCTGGAATGGACGACCCTTTACTCAAACTTTGCCAACGTCGCTAAAGAGGAAGGTTTTCCCGAAGTGGCCCGCTCATTTGAGCAGATAGCAAAAGTTGAAATGTTTCATGAAAACAGATATCGCAAGTTTGTCGCAAATATTGCCGGCAGCGAAGTGTTTAAAAAGAAGACGACGACCAAATGGCACTGCATTAACTGTGGTTATGTACATGAAGGGCCGGAAGCACCTGCGGAATGTCCTGCCTGTAAGCACCCGCAGTCCTATTACGAAGTATTGGCTGAGAATTATTAAAACCGTTTTTACCGTTAAACAAGATTTTCCCAACAGCCCGCGTTTTTTTGCGCGGGCTGTTTTCGTCTGAACGAGAAATATTTTTGATGCTTGAGGGAAAGCGAGCGCCCTTGAACCGACAGCTTGTTGTGCTTGACAGTGAAAGAAAAATACCCTAGATTGGCGCAGTTTTTTCTAAGAGGAGTCATTATATATGTCCACAAAAAAGCAACGCCGGTCTGATAATTTCAAAGATCGGAAGAAAAAGAAATCCACCCGGATTGCATATCTGGTCGCTATTATCGGTGGTGTCGTTTTATTGCTGGTGCTTTTCTTTGTTATCTTATTTAACGCTATATTCCCGCCTGTTGGTATGGAGGCCTTAAAAAAGAAGGAAAAAAGAATCGCTGAAATCTATTTTTCCGATTCCCAGGAACGCTTTCTGGTTGCCGAGAAACGCTATATTTATAAAGAAGAAGATCCGGCCGAGCAGGCGAAAGAAGTGGTCAAGGCTCTGCTGGACGGTTCCAAAACAGGGAACGTCAATACTTTTCCCCCCATGTTGCCCTGCGCGACGTGAAAGTGGATAAAGACGGCGTGGCACAGGTCAACTTCAGCGCCAATCTGTCAAAATCCCATCCAGGCGGTTCAACGGCGGAAATGGCCACCATTTATTCATTGACCAATACATTGACGGCCAATGTTCCGGCCATTAAAGCCGTGATAATTCTTATTGAAGGTAAAGAGCTGCCATCGCTCAAAGGTCATATTTCCACTGTTAATTCCTTCAGGCCGGACCCCGATCTTTACGCGCCGGTCAAAGAGGAGCGCGGCTGATACCCTTATGGCGCCGAAATCCAAAATATCACGCACACGCAATATCGGCATTGTCGCCCACATCGATGCGGGCAAGACAACCGTCAGTGAACGGATCCTTTTTTATACAGGCAAATCCTATAAAATGGGCGAGGTACACGACGGCGAAGCAGTCATGGACTGGATGCCTCAGGAGCAGGAAAGAGGTATCACCATTACTTCCGCGGTGACCACCTGTACTTGGAAGAATACGGAGATTCATATTATTGACACACCCGGGCACGTGGATTTTACAATTGAGGTGGAACGATCCCTGCGCGTGCTCGATGGGGCCGCTGTTGTTTTTTGCGCGGTAGGCGGTGTTGAGCCACAGTCCGAAACCGTCTGGCACCAGGCGGACAAATACGGCGTTCCCAAGATAGCGTTTATCAACAAAATGGATCGCACCGGCGCCGATTTTTTTCATGTCGTTCATATGATGCACGCACGTTTTCGATCAACACCTGTGCCGATCCAGATTCCTGTGGGTAGTGAAGACACATTCCGTGGGGCGATTGATCTGATTAACCGCAAACTCTTGATTTGGGATGAGAGCTCTCAGGGTGCAGAATATACGACCAGTGAAATACCGGAAGAGTTTGCCGAAGCCGCCGCGCATGAGCGGGAGAAAATGATCGAGACCCTGGCGGACGGTGATGACGATCTGGCCGAAAAATATCTGGCCGGGGAGGAACTATCGGCTGTGCAGATTAGCGCGGCGCTGCGCAAGGCGACGATTGCGTTAAAAATTGTGCCGGTCTTGTGCGGTGCAGCGCTTCGCAATAAAGGCATTCAGCCATTGCTGGACGCGGTTATTAATTATCTGCCGTCTCCGGAAGATATTCCGCCGGTAAAAGGGATCAATCCGAAAACAAAACAAGAAGAAATCCGTCACAGCTCGGATAAAGACCCGCTCGCGGCGCTGGCTTTCAAGATCATGCTGGATGAAGGCCGAAAGCTGACCTATCTGCGCATTTATTCCGGCCAGATTTCCGCCAATGACGAAGTTTACAATATTGGCAAAAAGAAGAAAGAAAAGATCGCCAGGCTGCTCCGCATGCATGCCAATAAACGGGAAAGAATTGACAAGGCGTCCGCGGGGGAGCTGGTCGCTGTTCTGGGTCTGAAAGAAACGACCACCGGCGATACCCTTTGCGATGAAGCGCATCCGATTATGCTGGAGCAGATGGAGTTTTATGAACCGGTGATCAGCCAGGCCATTGAAGCCAAGACGCCTGCCGATCAGGAAAAGCTGGCCCAGGCGCTCGTCAAGCTGACGGATGAAGATCCGACCTTGCGGGTCAAGTATGAAGATGAAACCGCGCAGACCGTGATTTCCGGCATGGGCGAACTGCATCTGGAAATCATTGTGGATCGGCTGCAAAGGGAATTCAATGCCCGCGTGAATGTCGGTCGCCCGCGTGTCGTTTACCGCGAAACGATTCAGAAGCAAGTCGAAATCGAAAGCATCTTCGAAAAAGAACTGGGCGAGAAGAAACATTATGGTCAGGTTCGCATTGCGCTTGCACCACGTAAACGGGGCGAGGGAAACGAGATCATTAATCAACTAACCGAAGCAATCATTCCCGCTGAATATCATGAAGCCATTGAAGAAGGCATCCGGGAATCCATGATGAGCGGCGTGCTCAACAGCTACCCGGTCATCAATGTCAGTGTCCGGTTGATCGGCGGCGGCTACCGGGACGGCGAATCATCCGCTCAGGGTTACAAGATTGCCGCAGCCACGGCGTTTCGTGATGGTTGTCAGGCGGCAGATCCCGTCATGCTCGAGCCGATCATGACGGTAGATATCATCACGCCCAGCGAGTTTATGGGCGATGTCATCGGCGATATCAATGCCCGCCGCGGCGAGATTCAGGCGATTAATCCCAAAGGGCCGGTTTCTGAAATCAAAGCGAAGGTGCCGCTCAAGGCCATGTTTGGCTATTCGACTGATCTGCGTTCCGCCACCCAGGGGCGCGCTGTCTTTTCCATGATTTTTGAAGAGTATAATAAGGCTTAGCGAATTGGTCCTGAAAAGCGGACTTCGGGTCAGGTACTACAAGATCCGCAGCACGCTTCACACTTCCTGATGGAGGGGAGGGGCGATTGACCGAAAGCAAACGAAACACGATTATCGATCTGACGAAACCCCTGAGTACATCTTTTATTCCTTATTCGACGGGTAAATATACCGACCCGCCCTTGGAGTTTTCAGATTGGAGCTCCCTTCACAGGGAAGGCTTTCGTGTGACCCGACTGTCTATGGGGACGCAGAGTGGAACGCATATAGATGCGCCAGCGCATTTTCTGGAAGACGGCGCTCCGCTGGAAGCTTTGTCACCGGATCATCTTATGGGGGGATATTATTTGCTGAATCTGCCTGGTGCAGCGTCTTTATCCGATATCAGTGAGTCGCTCAAGACCTACCATGATGAGAAAATTCTATTTTTACGAACGCCCGAAAATTCATCCGCAAAACTCTTTCGGGAGGCGATGCAAAAAATTCTTTCGTTGCCCCCGGCTTTGTTGGTTCTTTCCGGTACCATTGAAATCGAGAATTCCGAACCTTTTGCGTTACATCGGCTGGTGGCCGGGGCGGCAAAATTTCTGGTGGAAGATTTAGATCAGAAGGAGGCTCATAACCTTCCCGCCCATGGCGAAATATTTGTCTTCCCGCTAAGGTTGGTTGGCGTCAGTGGTTCACCCTGCCGGGTCATCGTCCGGGTCCCGGAAACGAAAACAACCGGTCATGGGTTTAAAGAATATATCCCATAGCTGATTATAGAGATGGACAACAGGTTCCTGAAAAGGTTGCAGAAAGCGAAAACCGGATATCACACTCCATAACCCCTCCGTCCCGGCGGACTGAGGGAAAGATAAAGAAGGAGGATGATGTGGCCTTTATACGATATTTACTGGGACGATTGCGTGATCTTGCTGTTATGGAAAGTGAGCGCGCCGAATACCCACAAACTTTTTCCAAAGAATTAAATTATCAGTGCGGCCGGATTCTTTTATTTGCTTCACTCATTACAATCGTAGCCTGGTTGCCTTATCTTCACCTGGATCGTCTTCTCCACCCCGAGGAACCACTTCTCCCTTTCATCCGCATGGGCCTCTCCGTTGTCAGCCTCGCCATTTTGATCCTGTATATATCCCGACGTTTTCCCGAACGGAATCTGCTGTTTCTCAACATCATCGGCGCTTACCTGGCCATTTCGTGCGGACTGATAACCGCTCTGACTAAAGCCGATCCTGTCTATATGGGAGGGAACATTTTTATTCTGACGCTGCTGGCCATCGTACCCGTTAAGAGGCAGGCCGCTTTGACGGTCCTTGCTGCGTCGTTGGCCACATTTTTTATTGTCGGTTATCTCAAAGGAATGTCTTTTCAAACCGTCAGCGCCCAATACAGTCTTCATGATTTGCTGAGTGCGGCTGTTGTCGCCATTCTGTTTATATATCTTCTGGACCACACACGGTACACAAGCTGGTTGAAGTCAAAGAAAATAGAACAACAGAGCGGGGAATTAAAATCGGATAAAGAAAAAATCGATAAGCTGCTGCTGAATATTCTACCTCCCGCCGTTGCTCAGGAACTCAAGGATCAGGGCAATGTCAAGCCCGTGTTTTATCAATCGGCAACGATTGTTTTCACTGATTTTGTCAGTTTTGCTAAAATTACGGAAAAGCTTACGCCGGAGCAGCTGGTTTGTGAACTCGATGCAGTATTTTCCCGATTTGATCGGGTGATGGACAAATACGGTCTGGAAAAACTCAAGACCATCGGCGATGCCTATATGTATGCCGGGGGAGTGCCCGTGGTCAACCATACCCATGAAATTGACGCCGTACTCGGCGCCCTGGAAATCCAGTCTTTGGTCGAAAAGGTTAATCTGGAAAAGGCAGACAGCGGACGTCCGGTATTTGAAATTCGAATCGGAATCAACACAGGGCCGTTGATGGCCGGAGTCGTTGGTGAAAAGAAATTTGTTTATGATCTCTGGGGTGATTCGGTGAATCTGGCCAGTCGGATGGAATCTTCTGGAAAGAAGGGCAGGGTAAACATTTCCGAATCGACATATATCCGCATTAAAGATTTATTTGAAACAGAAGCCCGTGGACGAATTCTGGCGAAAAATAAAGGGGCGGTGGAAATGTATTTTGTAAAAAGGATCAAGCCGGAATTCTCCTCCGACGCTGACGGCTTATCGCCTAATGAGCGCTTCCAGGAAATTTATAAAAATTATCAGGAAAATAATTCAGATGTATAGAAAATCTAAACACCCCTCAATGGTTCTGTGGGATTAACTTAAGTGCTGGTTTTGATCCAGTCGCTTAAAGCCTGCGAGGCAAGTTGGACATATAAAAGATGTTTTTCCTTTTTCTTCATTTTTTTCACAGGCAAGGGTTCGAGGATTCCGAAGTTGATGTTCATGGGCTGGAAGTTAGCTGAGGATTCTGGAGCGGTAATGTAGTGAAGGAGTGCGCCGATGGCCGTGGTTGCCGGAGGCGGCTTAAGGTGTTTTCCTTCCAGAACTGACGAGGCATTTAATCCTGCAAGGAGTCCCATCGCTGTGGATTCCATATAACCTTCCACACCAGTAATTTGTCCCGCAAAGAAAAGATTCGGATCCGTTTTCAGTTGTAGGGAGGGTTGCAGCAGCGAAGGGGAGTTCATGTAAGTGTTTCGATGAATGCTTCCCAGCCGCGCAAATTGTGCATTTTCCAGGCCGGGAATTAGACGGAAGATACGTTCCTGCGCAGTCCAGGTCAGCTTGGTCTGAAAGCCCACCATATTAAAAAGACTGCCGGAAATATTTTCCCGGCGTAGTTGAACAACAGCGTAAGGCATGGCGCCTGTGCGCGGATTGTTTAATCCCACCGGTTTCATCGGACCGAAGGCCAGCGTGTCCTCACCGCGCGCCGCCAAGACTTCGATCGGCAGACAGCCTTCAAAATACTTCACGTCTTCGAATGGTTTAGCGGCAACTTGATCTCCCGCCAGCAAGGCCTGATGGAAGCGTTTATACTCTTCCTCCGAAAGCGGACAGTTGAGATAATCCGGCGTGCCTTTATCGTAGCGCGATGCCCGGTAAACTTTATCCAGATTGATGGAATCAGCTTCCACGATAGGCGCGATGGCGTCATAAAAATACAGATCAGAACCACCGAGTATGGCATGAAGGGACTGAGCCAGCGTATCGGAAGTCAAAGGGCCTGTGGCAATGATGGTTAAGGCATCAGAAGGTATTTCGGTTATTTCAACCCGGCTCAACATAAAATGCTTTTGCTGTAATAAGTCTGCTTCCACCTTGCGGGCAAACTCCGTGCGATCCACGGCCAGAGCTGAGCCTGCGGCAACGGCTGTTTGATCGGCAACGGATAGGATCAGAGAATCAAGCCTGCGCATTTCATTTTTGAGAAGTCCGGGGGCGCTGTCAAGATGGTTGGATTTTAGAGAGTTGCTGCAAACCAGTTCCGCCAGATGTTGCATCTTGTGTGCGGGAGAAAACTTCTGCGGCTTCATTTCAAAAAGATGAACCGCGTGGCCACGCCGCAGAAGCTGCCATGCCGCTTCACAGCCAGCCAATCCGCCGCCGATAATGATGACCCGCCCGGATTTCATCCCTCTGATTTCATTCTGGGAATTTTTTTGATGTTTTTACATTCGGGATAACCGGTGCAGCCCAGGAACTGTCCGTAGCGTCCGCGTTTGACGGCCATCGGCTTGCCGCACAATTCGCAGACTTCGTCCGTCACTGCAGTATTCCTGAGTTGTCACCTTGCCATCCTTACCCATCTTTTTGATGTTTTTACATTCGGGATAACCGGTGCAGCCCAGGAACTGGCCGTAGCGTCCGCGTTTGACGGCCATCGGCTTGCCGCACAATTCGCAAACTTCATCGGTTGTCGGCGCTTCCTGCGCGATGATTTCACCGTTTTCATTTTTCGCGGCATTCATGGTATTTTTGCATTCCGGATAACCCGAACAGGCTAGAAACTGTCCAAAACGCCCTTCTTTGACCAGCATAGGTTTACCGCATTTGCTGCATTTGATGTCGGTTTCCTGGGTTTCCACGTGTTTGACCTTTCCATTTTCGTCATGGGTGAAATTCATTGTGTTTTTACATTCGGGATAATTGGAACAGCACAGAAAGCGACCGTTTTTCCCCCACTTGATTACCATTGGATTATTGCATTTCTCGCAGATGAGGTCTGTTGGTGTTTCTTCCTGCTTGATATTTCTCATCTCATCTTTTGCTTTTTTCAGTTCATCCGAGAAGAGTCCATAAAACTCCTTCAGGGTGGCGACGCGTTTACTGGTGCCGTCTTCAATGGCATCGAGCTTATTTTCCATATCCGCCGTGAAGGTCATATCCAAAACAGTGGGAAAACTCTTTACTAAAAGCTCGGTAACAACTGTCCCTAATTCCGTGGGGGAAAATTTGCCCTTCTCCAGGCGAACATATTCGCGATCCTGAATAGTGGAAAGAATCGCCGCGTAAGTGCTGGGACGGCCGATGCCTTTTTCTTCAAGTTCACGCACAAGTGACGCTTCCGAAAAACGCGGCGGTGGCTGAGTAAATTTCTGCTGTGTGTCGAGTTTGAGCAGATTTAAATTTTCTTTTTCATTGACCTCAGGCAGAAGTTTGTCCACGCCATTTTCTTCTTCTTTTTCGTCTTTGCCTTCCGTATAGACAATGGTGAACCCGGGGAATTTCAGGACTTGCCCCTGGGCACGGAAAATACAATTGGCGCCGGCGATATCAATGGTCGTCTGATCAAAAACAGCCGGACTCATCTGGCTGGCCACAAAGCGGTTCCAGATGAGCTGGTAGAGTTTAAATTGTTCGGCGGACAGATATTCTTTGATAGTCTGCGGTTTGTAGGACATGCTTGATGGACGGATTGCTTCATGCGCGTCCTGAGCTTTTTGCGTGTTCTTATAGGTATGCGGCTTGGACGGCAGATAATCGGATGAATAATTCTCTTTAATGTAATCCCGCACGGCGGTAAGGGCTTCGTCGGCGATGCGGTAAGAGTCGGTTCGCATATAGGTGATAAGACCGACAGAGCCTTCTTTGCCCAAATCAATGCCTTCATATAATTTCTGGGCTACGCTCATAGTTTTCTTTGCCGAAAATCTCAACCACCGGGAGGCTTCCTGTTGTAACTTGCTGGTTGTGAAAGGCGGCAGGGCTGAACGCTTGAGTTCTTTTTTCTCCAGCTTTTCGACAATAAAGGAAGCTTTTTTAATTTCGGCGGCAAGTTTGGCCGACTGTTCACCATTACTGACCTTTGCTTTCTTGCCGTCAATCTTGTGCAGTTTGGCTTCAAAGGGAGGCGGATTTATTCCTTCAAATTGCGCCACCAGATTCCAGTACTCTTCCGGAATAAATTTATTGATTTCGTCTTCCCGTTCACAGATCATCCGCACAGCAACGGACTGTACGCGGCCCGCGCTCAGGCCTCTTTTGACTTTGTCCCATAAAACAGGGCTGATCTGATAACCGACCAGCCGGTCCAGAATACGTCGCGTCTGCTGTGCCTCATATTTATCGAAATCCAGTTGCAACGGATGATTGATGGCTTCCAATACGGTGTTCTTTGTTAAATCATTAAAAAGAACGCGATAGATATTTTTATTTTTTTTTGTGCCGATCACATCGGAAATATGCCAGGCGATGGCTTCCCCTTCGCGGTCCGGGTCAGGCGCCAGATAGATATTTTCTGCAGTCTTGGCCGCTTTTTTCAATTCGTCAATGATCTTCTTTTTGGTTTCAATAACATGGTAGGTGGGCTCAAAATCTTTTTCCAAATCAATACCCAGCGTGCTTTTCGGCAGATCTTTGATATGCCCCATGGAAGCGACCACATTGAAATCCCTGCCGAGAAATTTTTTTATCGTTTTAACTTTTGTGGGTGATTCCACAACGATTAATGAATTTGCCATAATAACTCCTTAGATTTCGCCGCACCGTATAGACGCTCACATTACATTTGTAAAGCATTTTTATTAGTGAAACTCCAATTTCGCAAGCGAAGCGCAGGAAAATTGGCTAGTTTCACTTATCCCGCAAAGCGGAGGGAATGGTTCCCATGCAGCTCTTCGGGGAATTCATTCCCGTGGTTCCTTGAGGGAAAATAATTTGCCCGGGTGTTGTACAACCATTCCTTTCAATTCCAACGTGATCAGAGCGCTTAACACATCAGCGACAGGCAAGCCTGTGCCTGTAATAATATCGTCGGCATGAATTTTTTCCTGAGACATCACCTTCAAGATCGTCTGCTCGATGGGACTCAGTGAATCAACGTTTCGTTCAGCGTTTGTTGGGGCAGCGCCTGCAAAAAGAATCTCCTGCTTGCGGCGTGTCGGCTGTGCAGGTGATCGCTCCAGCTGAGGGAGAATATCTTCCAGAATGTCGTCGATGTTTTCTATTAATTTGGCGCCCTGTTTGATCAGGCTGTTGGTGCCGCGTGAGGAAGCGGAATCAATCGTACCGGGAATCGCAAAAACCTCACGCCCCTGTTCCATCGCCAGTTTGGCCGTGATGAGAGAGCCGCTTTTTTCTCCAGCCTCTACAACAACTACGCCATAGGACAAGCCGCTGATGATGCGGTTGCGCGCCGGAAAATTATAAGAGAGAGGTTGAGTTCCGAGGGGAAATTCCGAGATCACCGCACCGTTTGAAGAAATAGCGGCAAATAATTTTTTGTTTTCCGGTGGATAAATCACATCCAGGCCGCTGCCCAGGACGGCAATCGTGCGTCCCTTTGCAGCCAGTGCGCCGCGATGAGCGCAGGAATCAATGCCCCGCGCCATACCGCTGACAATCGTAATGCCTCTGAGCGCGAGTTCCCGGCTGATTCTGTCTGTCGTATATCTGCCGTAAGTGCTGGCATTTCTCGAACCCACGATGGCGAGAGGGACATCCTCTTTATCCAGACGACCCAAAACGTAAAAAAAGGCAGGCCGGTCATAAATATTGAGAAGATTTGTGCGGATAAAGCTCATCAAGATAAGTAACGACGCTGATTCCCATTTTATCAAGTACATCCATTTGACGAAGAATTTTATCCCAATCTTTAAAGGAAACAATGCCGGCCGCGCTTTTTTTACTTATTCCGGGGATAGCTGAAAGATTGTGAATGGTTGTCGAAAAAACAGCGGCCGGTGAGCCGAAATGATCCAGTAGCGGTTGAAACGAAGCGTTACCGATTCCATCAATGGACTTTAAGGCAATCCAGTATTTTAAATTTTCATCATTCATAGGATAATTTTCGATGGGGCATCTATATTTCACACGCCCGTTATTATTCACGGGTGTTTTGAAAAAATTGGAGCGCAAGTTACATCTTCTTTATGATCTCTGTCAAGTATTTTAAAATTATTGCGTAAAATTCATCTTTGAGCTAGTAAGCCTTAAATAATTTTTAAGAGGGAACTATGTTTAAAAAATTTATTTATTTTATTTCGATGTTTATGGTTGTGAGTTTTTGTTCAATCAACGCATATACGCAGCCTGGTTCAACTCATAAAATAAATAAACAACCCTCTTCCAAGATGGTCAATTCGACAAATAATAATCAAGAAGAACAGCGTCCTGTTCTCACTGTTACGCCGAGGGAAATTGATCTGGGAGCCATTAAACCAGGTGAAATTGCATTTGGAGAGTATAGTTTAAAGAATATAGCACCGGGAGAACTGAAATGGTCAACATCATGCCCGGATGACTGGGAGAGTGTCGCCGATAAAACCCTTAAGGGTACGGCATCAAACGAACCGACTTACCTGCGTTTGGAATTGGCGATCACAGAAAGCAATGGAAATGTCTCAGGGGAAAAAGCAAGAATTGCCAACTATCGGACCAGCATGAAAATGGAAGCCGCGGGTAAAGAGCTTATCTGCCAAAAAAACTTAAAAGCCGGCAATTACCGAAAGGCAATCATTATGACTTCAACCGGCGGTCAAAGAACTATTTTTTTGGATTTCCGAATTCACGCGTTGCAAGAGATTCCCTCCATCAGCTTAAATCCACAGCGTCTGGATTTGGGCGTGCAGTTGCCGGGTAAAATCATGTCAAAAAGAATAGAGCTGACCAATAGGGGTAGAGAAATGTTGAAATGGTCAGTTGTTCCGTCAGAAGCCAAGTCCTAATGAATTAATCCAAGAGCTACAGAAAGAAAGATACTTCTCATTTCAAAACGAAGAACCACTAGAACCTGGTAAATACGTTACTCCCGAACATCTGAAAGATGCCATGGAATTGATGGGAAAATGGACGGCGAAAAACGGTTACCCCATAAGCAAAGGTGCCGCGAGCTCGATCAAATTTCGGTTTAACGGCACCGGCCTCAGTATCTTCTTACAGTCCCATACAGAAGACGGCAGTTGTTCCATCTATCTTGATGAAGTCATGCTGAATCTGCCGGACGTCTTATCCGGAGAATGGGAGAAGAAGGAATTGCTGATTGCCGAGGGACTGACAAACGGCCCGCATACCGTTACAATTGTCATCAAAGAGGGCAGCCTGGAACTGGAGGGTGTCAAAGTATTCGGTAAAGAGATTGCCCGGGGCCCCAAGGGTTGGATCACCGTTTATCCTGTTTCAGGTACAACGATGAGTGAGACGGATTATATCAATGTTAAAGTAGATACGTCCTATTTTGTCCCCGGTTATTACGGCGATCAGATCTTCTTTAAATCAAATGTCGGAGAAGCCATTGCGGAAGTATTTGTAGATGTGCTTCCCGATTCCGGGAGCAAAGTCATTGATGTTTATTTATATTCAAAAGACCATGACTATCTGTTGACCATGGATCCCCAGGCGGAATCCAGAAGATTGACGCAGAATGGTTATGTAAAAGAAGGCATCGCCTTTCGTCTTTTCGCGCCGCAAACTCCCGGGACGATGAGTTTTAACCGTTGGTATAATCCTCTTCTCAAGGATCATTTTTATCATTATGACCGGACGGGTGGCGGGAAAAAACTAGACGGTTATGTTTACGAAGGCATCATTGGCAATATTGCGACATCTCGAATGACCAACACCCGGGAATTGTATCGTTGGTTTAACCCGTCAACAAAAAGGCATTATTATTCAACAAGTCCTAAAGGCGCGACCGGAACAAGAAGAGGCTACCGTTTTGAAGGCATCGCCGGTTATGTTAGGTAAAACAAAGTCCCGGAGCATTAGACCTTGACAAAAAAAGGAAGAGGGGATATTAGGCTACTTCTTTTTTGGTGCAGGATTAAAATGCGCCTGTAGCTCAGCTGGATAGAGCAACGGACTTCTAATCCGTTGGCCGAGAGTTCGAATCCCTCCAGGCGCACCAAAGCGAATATGGTGGGTGTAGCTCAGTTGGTTAGAGTGCCGGGTTGTGGCCCCGGAGGCCGAGGGTTCAAATCCCTTCACTCACCCCATTTATGATTTGAAATTATGCGCCCGTAGCTCAGCTGGATAGAGTCGCAGACTTCGAATCTGTTGGTCGTAGGTTCGAATCCTACCGGGCGTACCAGAAGTAAATATATAAGACAAAGGGCCCTTAGCTCAGCTGGTAGAGCAACTGACTCTTAATCAGTAGGTTGTCGGTTCGACCCCGACAGGGCTCACCAAAAAATCAAGGGGTTAGGCAATAAAAGCTTAACCCCTTTTTTCTTTATTTGTTACTCTCTCCCCACTCTCTCCCCACTTTTGTTAAAAATGAACATCCTTAATCGGATTTTATTCCCGCTAGGGGTAAGTGGCCTAGGTGACTGTTCGGTGTCCTAATGGCTCGGCCTTCGGCTACGTCGCCTCAATAATGTTAATTGTCCCGTAGCGGCTTTGCCAAAAATCCGTCGATGGAATGAAGATAAATAATGGTTGTTTTGACTATCCTTCCCATATGCGAGGTGGGAAAGAAGACTTTAATACCCGCGATTACGGGTATGGGACGCGTGAAGTCTATTCAGCCTGCTTCATTAAATATTGCAAGCGTTTCCAGATCGCGTCCGGTGAATTGAAACCCTCTTATATTGTTATTGTTCTTTTGTTGTTTTTTTCAAATCCTGTTCTTATCCGGAAGGGTTGCAGTTTTTTGTGACATGTATATTTCATTGCGTCTAATTTCTTCAACAACCGCATCAAACGTATGGTTTTCCAATCCATATCGTTTTGACATGGAGGGTCAAGAACTTGATTGGCTTTTAAAAACAACTTATCCAAAATTGGTTTTTGTTCTCTCAGTTGATAAAAAGCTTCTTCAACAATAGCTTCCGCAGCTTCTCGTAATGGAACCCTTTTGTTATCTATCTCCTCCTCAACAAGATTAGTTAAAAATTCAATATAGTCTTCATAATCGCCTTCCGAAGCTTTCTTTATATAATCAGTCATCGACTAGTCCTCCGTTTAATTTCTATTTGATTCTCCATAAATCAGTATTATTGTCAAGCATAACCATTAAGTTGAAGCGTCCGGTATTCCTTTAAAATTTCAGCCTCAATGGATACCGAATCATGACTACTTCCCCACTCAAACCCTTGTTAGACAATCTTTATTGCGAATACGCGAATACAGTAATTATCTTCAAGTTCACTCTGCTTTTTTGTGATTCTAGTTCGGGCTTCTGGGTTTTCCTTGTAAAGGTTCCAGAGTTTCCGGATGTCGGCCATTCTTATTGCTAACCTTAACCAATAAAATGAGCTTTTTTTGTTTTGATAGTTAATCCTGATGTCTTTTCCCGAAATACCCAGAGCAATAATTTTTTGCACGAGAATAAATGATCTGAGCCAGACCATGTCTCCCTCTCGGCAAGGGTTTGTTGATCTTGAGCCTTAAAAGCGATCCTAGCCTTCTGGTTCGCCCGATGAAGTACGATACCCAAAATAAAACCACGAGCAGAGCAATTATCGTCATATGCATTATTTCCCCTTTCTGTTTGATTTAAAATGATTACCCGCCCGCAGAGAGCGGAGGACGTTTAAGTTTATTCAGCCTGCGTCATTAAATATTGCAAAGTTTCGCAGTCTCGAAAATCCTCCCAAATCTCCACCACGTTTCCAGATTGCGCCCGGTGACGCGCACACTCGCGCCATCAAACCAGTCCAGAAAATGAAAATTGCAGGTTGTGAGGTTTAGTTTCTCGTCCGAGTAAAAGCGGAACTCCTCAGACGGTCCGCCGTAGCTTATCTGATAGCGGAAATATCCCCGCCTCTGGTTGTTAAATGTTCCCGGCGCTACATAATCAAACGAAAGGCCGTATTCATACCAGGTTTCCCCGTCCTTCGTCCTCGCCTCTGGGTCTTTCTTCTAAAGGTTCCACAGTTTCCGGATGTCGGCCATTCTTCTCTTGTAAGCACTCCGCACCCGCTCTTTGCAGGTCGATTCCTTTTCCATGATTCTTCCCTTTCCTGGTGTTCCCACGCCAATGGCGGTGGTTGTGGTTAGTTGATGATGCCTTCTTCGCGCATTGAGAAGAACTGATTCGCGCACAAGATGAGATGGTCATGAACCAGAATATTCAAAGTCTTGGCAGCTTCGCGAATGGTGCGAGTGATGCGAATATCTTCCTCTGATGGTTTTGGATAGCCCGAAGGGTGGTTGTGAATCAGGATGATTCCGTCTGCGTTGGACAGCAGGGCATGACGGATGACTTCACGGGGATAAACGATACATTGGTTGATGGTTCCGTTGTCCACCTTGATGCAGATGATTTTGTTCTGGGTGTCCAGGTAAACACAGAGCATTTTCTCAATGTCTGCGTCTTTCAGTTCTTTGGCGAACTCCACAAGGTCGCTGGTGCATGAAATCCTTTTTCCATCGTAGGGAAAATCCTTCTCTTTGATTCTTGTTGTTTTGATGCTGTAGGCATACTTCATTGCTTTTTCTCCTTTCTGTGTTAAAATTAATTTCCCCCTGGTCCCATGTGCCAGCATGGGCGGCTTTCCTTTCGCCGCAAGCGCCAGGGGCCTTCTGTTCTCTATCATCTATGTTATTGATATTATTAATAATATAAGCATGTTATATGCTAAAGGCAAGGCATGAAAACTTATTGCAACTTTTAAAGTCGATTAGTTTGTACGATAGACATGAGCAAGCTCATCAAAGCCGGTAAAAGGGGAGGGGATGCGAGCGCCTGTTGATGATACTGAAAGAAAAGCGATAACAAGAAAAAAAGACTGAGATGTTTAAACTCGTCCAGCAGGAGGGGGAAGAATCCTTTTAAGACACCCCCACTATGACCCGAAAAACAAAACAAGG
>CAVSCG010000034.1:0-100039 GCA_963726395.1 uncultured delta proteobacterium | reverse complement strand
CTGTAATTGTTTGCCCAGAATCTGCGAGATCTTTTGGTAATACATGCCAATACTGGCCTTCATATTTTGTTTTAATATATGTAAGAAATTCCTCGTAATATTGTACAGGGAATATTTCTCGTAGTGAGACTTGTTATTGAAATTGATGTAGTCCGGATGGGTTATAAATAGAGCCATGCCACCATTTTCAGCAATCCAATCCAGTTTCTTCTTCCAGATGTCGATGTTTTTTTGCTGCATGAGAATAAAAAGCAGAAAATCCTGGGGCAGGGTATAGGGAAGTTCCACGTAGCCTTTCTGATTGGAATTGCCGGGAACCCAGAAGGGGAATATTGTTCCCATGCCATCGGGTTGAGGTTCAAAAGGATCTGTATCAAATGTAGAGGCATCATATTCAATATTTAGATCATGGATCCATTCCAGATTGTGGTACATGCTGGGACTGCGGAAACCGACAGCATTCCATTTTTTCAGATATTGGTTTATTTTTTTGCGTGTTCTTCAAATACTTTCCTCGAACGGAAAATATTGCCATTATGATGCAATCCGTGAATACC
Source organism: uncultured delta proteobacterium (assembly GCA_963726395.1). GTDB lineage: Bacteria > Desulfobacterota > Syntrophia > Syntrophales > Smithellaceae > UBA8904. The sequence continues at coordinate 99,482 of CAVSCG010000034.1, read as the reverse complement.
TACCTCAAAACCGCGTGTTTTGAATTTCATTGATCAGATCTTGCCGGTACTTCATAATCTCCGGCGACGAAATTAAAAGATGACCGGAAACCATACTTTTCCTCGATGTCCATCAGCGCACGGCAATTTTCCAGTCCTTTTTTTGTTTCCACGTCATGCGTCAGGACCAGAGCAAATTTTTTACCTTCCGGCCAGCCCTGCCAGCCTTCCGGCGGATTTGCCGATGTTTTATCGATCGGCCATATGTCTTTGTGCCGGGACATTTTTTGCCGGATCAATATTCTGCGCAGATAAATTTGCACAGGACGTGGAATAAACATTTTTAAAAAATAATAAAAATTATTGTTGGTGGAATACATTATTGTCCTTAAAATTTAACCGAGATGCCGGTAACAAAAACGGCTCAGAATTGGCTGAATGGGGCCTGGTGATTTGTTGCACATATAGCGCATTAATCTGTAAGGTAAGCTTGTTTCGCGGCTGGTAGTACCGATTCTGTTTTTCCCATAGTCATAATAGAATGTGTAAAGATCCAACTCGGTAGTGCCCCATCTTTTTTTAAAATCCATTAGGGTAGGGTTATATATTGATGTTCGGCCAAAATCATAAATTTTGTATCCTTCGGAACATGCTAGTTTTATTCCTTCCCAAAAGAGAAAATGGTTTGGGCTTATTTTGCGAAAATCATCGTTGATGCCTGTTGCTTCCGCGGAAATCCTGCCATTGTATTTAAAAAGAAGATGGCCGGCTATTGCTTTATCTTCAAATAAGGCCAGAAGAATATTGATGTTATTGGATTCAGCAAAGGTATTATAAAGTGTTTTAAAAAAAAGATAGGGTTGAGATGGTAAACCCAATCTCTTTCTTGTCATGGCGTAGAGCATGTAAAAAGTGCGAAGGTCGTTTTCAGTTTCAGCAACTTTCAATTTTATTTTATTCTTGTTTGCTTTATTGATCTCATAGCGGATAGATTTGTAATTGAAATGCTTCCATATGGCTTCTTTCCCTTCGGCTAAATCAAGGTAATGATGTTTATAATCATGGTTTTCTCTAAGTTGCTCATTATTTACCAGCGATGATGAACCCAATGTTTTTATCTCAAGGTGTGAATATTTTAACTGTCTTAATAATCGTATCGCTTCATTGATCAACAGGTTGCTTTGTTGGACATTGGAAGTAAGCACGTCGGAAATGGTAGCAAAAGGAATACTGACTAATCTTTTTCCGGTAAGCCAGCTGCGGATTTCATAAATGGGCAGTCCGGCTATAATTTCATTAGTTTCTGTATCGATCAGCGCTAGGTGATGGCCCTTGATATGGGGGAAGGTTTGTTCAATTACTTTTTTCCAACCTGACAAGTGGACGAGCCAGCCGAAAGGGTGACGTTCAACAAACTTATCCCAGCGTTTGTCCTGATGGGGATCTATTATTTTTATTTCTTCCATAAAAAATCAAGGTTCTATCGGTGATGAGCCATATTTCTTAATCGAAAATGCATGTGGTGCTTTCTAAAAAGACCAACATATAAAAAAAGTTCTATCGGTTTTGCACCCAACTTCTGCTTGAATTTCATTGACGCAGTGTTGGACAGGAGTGTAACGCTTAGAAATCTGTCAATGCCTTTTTGCTTTAGTAATTTGTAAAGTTCGTTTCTTACGTAGGGTGCCAGGTTTTTCCCTCGGAACGCTTTGTAAGTTCTTGCGTTATAAAGATAAGCCTCATTCGGTTTGAGGGCAACTGTCCTGCCTTTATATTTTAAATAATTTAAATCAGCCCATGAATAAGCGGCTATCTCACCTTTGTACCTGAATGCCAAACATATGCATCCAGTTATCCACCATTGATCATACTCTTCTGTCTTTTCGATCATTCTTTTCTTCATGATTTCCAAGGAAATGCCATATCGTCGCGCGTCAATACACTGATCTCTGAATCTTCTTTTCCCGGAACAATGATTAGTTATTTGATCAATATAAACTTCTTCCATAATGTAATAAGGAAATAATTGTATCACTGAAGATACAGTTCGATAAATTCTAAGGAGGGTTTTGTTTTCTTGTATTTTCAGGACAAAGTTTATCATTTTGGCTCGAGGTTGAATTTTTTGCGCAACTCTGAAGCCTTGTACGGCTCACAATCTAACATTTTCGCTACGTCAATTATTCTGTTAAGCAATTCTTTGTTCGTGGCCAACTTTTTTCTGTTTCTGTCATAGAAAATATTATCTTCTAAACCGACCCGGACGCCCCCTCCTGCAATTAAGGCCATTACGTTGGTCTGAAATTGATAGTCTCCAACTCCCCCAGCCGACCAATAGGATCTGCCTGGTAGTTCCTTAATCAACAATCCTAAATGCAGCATATCGGATTGAGCGCAAGCAATGTTTCCAAGTATAAAGTTTACAAAATAAGGCGGTTGGATGAGTTTTGTGCGGATAAGGTATTTTGCGTAATTGATCATTCCCAGGTCGAATACTTCGAGCTCAGGTTTTATTCCCTTTTCCATCATCTTTCTGGCCAGATCTTGAATCATCCCGGGCGTGCTTACACTGGCCTGTTTGTTGAAATTCAGCGAGCTTAAGGTCAAACTGCCGAAATCCGGCTTAAGTTCTCCTTCCAAATCAAGGCACTCCGACCTCTTTTCGAATTCACTGTAGGTCCGTCCACTTGTTGACACGCCTAAAATGATTTGTTTATCGTGTTTCCGGATTCCTTCAATGATTTTTTGATATATTTCCTTCTTGTAGGCAGGTTCCCCCGTTTTCGGATCCCTGGCGTGAAGATGAATCATATTGGCCCCGAGGGAAACGGCCTCAAGAAAACTTGTTCAACTATTTCTTCCGGCGTGACCGGAACATGAGGCGTCATAGCCTTGGTTGGTATCATTCCGGTCGGTGTAAAATTTAAAATAAATTTTCTATTTTTCATAAATCTTTATTTAAAAAAAAGGATCAAGGGACAAGGTTAAAGGAGCGAGACCTGTACAACTGCTAAAACCAGTTATATTGTCATTCCTCGCGAAGGCGAGAATCCAGCATTATCAAAGGTTTCCTGGGTGCCGGCTTTCGTCGGCATGACGAATAGCAGCGTTGTGCAAAGCTCTCGAGACAGAGGCAAGGTTCAAGATTCAGCTCCGCCCTCTCGGTTACATGGAGGGTATCCGAGGGGGGCAAACAACTTACATTTGTAACAAAAAATCATGGACAATCAGTTTAAAATTATTAGACTATTGCCCAGTAATTTGCAAGATTTAATCAAGCAAAATCACGTTATCAACCCATGTGGCGATATAAAATTCTGCCCATCATTCCCAAAACCGGTATGGGTAATCTTGAAAATATTTTTTTAAACAAAGGATTGATGTCCGAAGGATCGACGGTGAAAACATTTTTCTGCAAGTCATACCTGTAATAATAAATCTTGTATGCCTTGGCTCCCCATCCTGCTTTGAACTGCATTAATCCTTTATTTTCCGGTTCCGTCCGGCCAAAACAAAGTTTTGCAAAGCCTTGATCAGCACTCCATTTTATGGCTTCCCACATGACCAGGTTGTTTGCCCTCAGATGCTGAAATTTTTTATCCGAAGCGCCATACTTGTAGATGACTTCATTGCCCAAACTTAAAATAAACATTTGCCGCGATGACGATATTGTTTATCGATGCCGTTACAATAAATCCCAAATCCTTTTTTATAACGAGATCATGAAGGTTGCGGAAAAAATGAAAAGGCTGCGGCGGCAGGCCGTGTTCCCGCCGTGTCATTGTGTTCAATCGATAAAAATCCTTCATGGACTGTGGCGATGTGGAAATCGTCACGTGAATATTTTCTTTTTGCGCCTTTTTGATGTTTCTCTGTGTTGAATCCCGCAGATTCAGAAAAAGCTGCTGTTGTCCCGGTGCCAGATCCAGCTTGTGCCCATAAAAAAATTCTGCCGGCTGTTCTGCTGATAGATATTTTTCTCCTCCCCGAATGGCCAGATATTTCCACTTTCGCTTTCTGCCTAAAGCGACCGCCTGATCAAACAGCTTCTGAAACTCTTGTGCAGTTTGGCTATCGGCTCACAGGCATCGGTGAAAGGCAGGCAAACGCCTCTTTTGCCGGTGAGGAAGCTATCAACTTCCATCACGGGCAGCAAACTTGCAAACTGGTTTTGTTCCCTGGCACACAGGTAAACAGGCTGTGTAGCTGTAGGACTTTCTCAGAACTTCAGCCCAGTTGGAGGTATGAAAAAAGGAATAACCCGGTGTGGAGATAAGCAGGTTATTCCAGTCTTCTTGTTCTGCCGGATTGATGAGCGCCGGTTCACGCATAATATCCTTTGATTTGCTCGACAACATAAGCAACCTGTTCGTCTGTCAGTTCGGCAAACATGGGCAGAGAAATATATTGAGATGCGCATTTTTCGGCAACGGGAAAACTGCCTTCGCCTTTCTGGAGAAAGCTATACGCCTTCTGCAGATGAACGGGCACGGGATAATGAATGCCGCAGGAGATGCCTTTTTCACCAAGATAGGCCATGAGCTTGTCTCTGTCTTTCACGCGAATGGCATAGATATGATAGACGTGCCTGGCGTAGTCTGCTTCCCGGGGGACGATAACGTCCTTCACTGCGGAAAGCCCTGTCGTGTAGTCCTGTGGCGTGCTTCCGGCGGGCATCGTTCCAGGCCGGCAGATATTTTAATTTAACATTGAGGATGGCTCCCTGAATGCCGTCGAGTCGGGCATTCCAGCCGATGATGTCATGATAATATTTTTTGGCCTGGCCGTGATCGCGAAACATTTTCATTTTGGCAGCCAAAGCATCGTCATTGGTCACCACCGCGCCGCCTTCGCCGTAAGCGCCCAGGTTTTTGCCGGGATAGAAGCTGAAACAGCCGGTGACGCCGATCGAGCCTGCTTTCTTTCCTTTATATTCCGCACCGTGCGCCTGGCAGGCATCTTCAACGACGTAAAGGCCGTGCTTCTTGGCAATAGCCAGGATGGGTTCCATATCCGCCGTTTGTCCAAAAAGATGTACGGGAATGATGGCTTTTGTTTTTTTGGTGATGGCCGCTTCGATCAGCGCGGGATTGATGTTGTGAGTTTTTTCTTCCACATCGACGAAAACGGGTGTTGCGCCCGCCAGTGATATGGCTTCCGCGGTAGCAATAAAAGTATTGGGTGCGGTGATGACTTCATCGCCCGCGCCGACACCCAGGGCAACCAGGCTCATCCAGAGCGCATCCGTGCCGTTGCCGACGCCGATGGCATGTTTGCAGTTGCAGAATTTGGCAAATTCCTGTTCAAACTTGGCCACAAAAGGGCCGCCGGCAAAAGCGGTGTTTTCCATAACTTCGTTAATTGCCGCATGGACTTCATCTTTGATGGCTTTGTACTGAGTCTTTAAATCTAGAAATGGAACGTTCATATTTATCCTTAACCTTTCTTTTTATTTTGCCGGATTGCCGGCGACAATTGTATCGGGCGGTACATTTTTTGTGACGACACTGCCGGCGCCGATGATCGCATTTTCGCCGATCGTTACATTAGAGAGAATTGTTGATCCTGATCCAATGGAAGCGCCTTTTTTAACGAGTGTGGGCTCCACTCTTCCAATCGGCTTCTGTTTGCAATTTTCCATCTCCGGCGGTCGCTCGCGGAAATGAATCGTTGATAAAGGCAACATTGTGCCCGATGAAAACATTATCTTCAATCGTTACGCCTTCGCAGATGAAGGTGTGGCTTGATATTTTACAGTTATTGCCGATAAAAGCGTTCTTTTGAATCTCAACAAAAGCGCCTATTTTTGTGTTATCGCCAATACGGCAGCCATAAAGATTGATAAACTTGGAGAGTTTTACATCTTTCCCGAGCTTGACATCATCTGATATGCATACATGGTTCATAGATAAACCATTTCACCTTTATTAGTCAGCGACTTGTTGGCTGCTACCAACATTTTAACGTTGTTCAAACCGGCAATGCCGTCATTGACAACGGTTCCGCCATTTGTCACGTAGTCAACAAATTTTTCAGCCATTACTTTGAGTGCTTCGGTTTGCTGAACCTTGGGCGCCCACATGTCACCCGAGCGGTAGTCAACAAGCAGATTGTATTGTCCTTCCTTCGTCTTTACTTTAACACCTTTGTCGTAGATTTTGATTTTTTCATCCGGCTCAAGATCGTTCCAGACCAGCATTTTTTTCTCTCCGCCAATCAGGGTGGTCCTGAGTTTAACCGGTGAGAGCCAGTTGACGTTAATATGGGCTATGATGTTGTGGCTGTAGTAAAAAGTAAGATAGGCGATATCTTCCAGGCCGCGGCCAAAATGGCCGACACCTGTTGCTACAACGGCCAGCGGTTTTTCACCGATGACATAATCCATAATGGAGATATCGTGGGGTGCAAGATCCCAGACAACGTTTACATCATGTTGTAATAATCCCAGATTGACTCTGACGGAGTCGAAATAATAGAGATTGCCGAGGACCCCTTCATCAATCAATTGGCGAATTTTACACACCGCTCCTGTGTAAAGAAAGGTGTGATCCACCATGAGTTTCAAATTTTTCTTCGCGGCCAGTTCTACCAGGTCTTCTGCTTCGGCAATTGTATGGGTGAAAGGTTTTTCCAGAAAAACACTCTTGCCTGCTTCAAGTGCTTTTTTAGCCAGATCATGGTGAGTAAAAACCGGAGTGGCAATCGCAATCGCATCAACTTCCGGGTTCTTGATCAACTCATCGACATTAGCAGTTACATTTACCTGTGGATAAACTTTTTTAACTTTTTTGAGGCTTTGCTGATTCATATCGCAAACCATTGTTACCTCGGACCCATTAGCCGTGCTGAAATTCCTGACAATATTCGGGCCCCAATACCCATATCCGATTACACCCATGCGCAACATAAACAATGAACTCCTTTAAAATATATTTTCCATAGACACGAAATTGCAGAGTAAGTTGAAAAATTAAAGTGCACCGTGGCCACTTATAACTGCTTTGGGAGTCATCAGGATAATTTTTAAATCCAGCCATAGGCTCCATTCCCGCAAATACTTAAGGTCAAGCCGGACCATATCATCAAAAGTTGTGCGGCTTCGGCCCATAACCTGCCATAGTCCTGTAATGCCTGGTTTGGCTGCGAGTAAACGCCTGCGGTGCCAAATATCATAGAGATCACATTCGTATGAAATAGGCGGACGCGGCCCAACGAGAGACATGTCGCCTTTTAGTACGTTTATTAATTGCGGAAGTTCATCAAGACTGGTTCTGCGTATAAAGCGACCAACCGGTGTGATGCGGGAATCATTCGTCAATTTGAATATCCCCGGTTCGACTGCCGCCGTATTTTGCTGATTGATAAACCTTGAAATGTATTCTTTGTGTTTGAGTGGGTCATTATCTTTTGTCATGGATCTGAATTTATAGAAAAGAAATGTTTTGCCATTTAATCCGACACGCTCTTGCCGGAAAAAAACAGGACCGGGCGAAGTAGCCTTGATGGCCAAGGCAATGATCAAAAAAAGAGGTGAAAAAAGCAAAAGGCAATGGCGCTTCCTGCGGTATCGAATAAATTATTTTTTATAAAAAGACAAAGTTTCCTGCTAAAATCTTTTCTTACAAGATCAGGGTAGAGATTGATGTTAAAAGGTTCATCTGCCAACAATCCCTGCTTTGTCTCCGGAAAAACATGATAAGATATATATATTCTCTTAATCCAGTTGGGATTCAGCCTTTCACGAAAGCGATCATAAATTTTATGAATGATCGTATCAATAGAAGCTTCATCAATATATTCTATTTCGGTAAACAGCACCCCAATGATTCTATTATTGTTATACCAACCCCTGATATCGATTTCTCTCAAGGATGGTTTTAATGCTTCTTTAACTTTATCAACTACTTTTATGTCTTGCGAGGTTTCAATGAGACGTGAAATATCCAGCAGCAAAAGCAAAAATGGTTTCTTGGATCGTTCGGTTCGCATTCTTTCCACCCGCAATAGATGATGGAAATCTAACTTATTGAAAAAAGAGGGATCATCTTCACTAGCAGGATCCATTAATGTCAATAAATTTTTAGGATGAGAGGATGCGTTCTTTTCCATTTTTAATTTTGGCAGATTCATAAAATTCTATACCGTGCAACAAAGTCCTTCTACACTACCATGTAATACATTACAACAGTTCATTACATTTGCTTTGTCTGAAGCAATTTATATACCATTGGTTAAAAAACGTAAATTAACACGTGAAATCGAAGATCTATACTTATTATAGCAATAAGTAATAGATAACCTCGCGAGCCAGATAAACGGTTATTTTCATCAAATAAATGTAAATTTCACCATCATATCGACGTGCTTTCGTAATAAATAATTGAATTTATGGTTACAAGATTTTGAAATGGGTTACCAGGTTATACGCTTCCGGCGCCTGCTCCTTACTGGAACTGATCCTTTGAAGGCAACTTGGTATTGCCAGGGATCAAGGAGTAAAATAAGATATATCTATTTTGTTAATCCATTTGGGATTCAGCCTTTGACGAAAACGATCATAAATTTTATGAGTGATGGCATCAATAGAAGCTTCATCAATCGATGCCATTTCAGTAAACAGCACCCCAATGGTTCTCTTATGGTGATACCAACCCCTGATATCTACTTCTCTCAATGATGTATTTAATGCTTCTTTAACTTTATCAACTAATTTCATATCGTGCGAGGTTTCAATGAGGTGTGAAACATCCAGCAGCAAAAGCAAAAATGGTTTCTTTGATCGTTTCGTTCGCATTTTTTCCACCCGCAATATTTGAAGGAAACTTGACTGATCAAAAAAAACGGGATCATCTTCAATAACGGGACCCATTATCGACACCTATTCCTCTTCAAACTAGACATCTATAAGAACAATAAATATTATAGGTCATCCTTTTTTGATGCCCGTGTTTTTTTCGGGAATTTTCTTATATCACCAGCTAATAAGGATAATTTCCCCCAAAATCCCGGTTCGGGATGCAATTTGGCTTGCCGGTAATCGTAGTATTGACGATCAGAGCCAAAATATCTTTGGAGCAATGCTTTCGTTTTAAATTGCATATTGTTTAATACAACGCCAAGTATCTTATTTTTATCCACCAATTTTACGGCCTGTTGAATGGTTTCCCGGGGTGTTTCGCCGGATTTTATAACCAGTATAATCCCGTCAACTATTTCGTTTAAAACGCTGGGTTCAGTTGTGGCTAAAATCGGTGAGGAATCTATGATAATATATCGATCATCATATCTCGACTTTAAATCCTGAATCAGAGTTTTCATTTTGTTGGAACCGATTAGCTCCACGGGATTGCCCTGAATGCTGCCGCCGGAAAGAATGCTTAGTTTGTCGATTTGGGTCTTGATTAAAAGATCCTGTATTTCAGCCTCTCCAATCAGATAGTCGGAAAGCCCCTTTTTTTCCTGCAGACCGAACCAGCGCGTGATGGAAGGGTTTCTAAGATCACAATCGACCAAAAGTGCGTGGCTATGCAGTTCAAGAGAGATAATGCTGGCTAAATTGACGGCTACGAAACTTTTGCCTTCTCCTTGCATCGCACTGGCGACCATAATGATTTTGGGCGCATTTTCCACCCCGGGCTTAAAAATATGAGTCCTCAGCCTTCTGAATTGTTCGGTTACCATGGATGAAGAAGCAAAAACAGATACCAGTTTATCATCCAGAACAGAGTCCTCCGGAACAGAGCTTTGAACTTCATCTTCAGGTTCCACGTATTTTTCCCGCTGCACTTTTTGCAGTGCATCAAACATTTTACCCATAGTTTCGCATCCTCAATGTTTCATGAAATAAGTCCGGTGAAATCAAATACAGTAAACCAAAAGCAGCGCACACTAAAATAATCAAAATAATCACAGCATATAGAATGGTCTTGCCCTTCAGGCTCCAGGAAGGTTTTTCTTTCATTTCAAGATCCCGGATAACACTTTGAATGATATTTTTCCCAATGCGGTTTTGCTCCTGCGAAAATCCCGTCAGTAATGCATTGTCGCAGACAATATTGATCAGGCGGGGAATCCCTTGCGAGTAACGGAAAATTTCCTTTATCGCGCTGTCGTCAAATATATGTAAGTTTTTTGACCCCGCCCGTTTTAATCTGTAAATGATGTACTCTTTCGATTCTTTCAGCGTCAGAGGGCGCAGATGATAACGGATGGCTATGCGCTGCTTGAGAGGACGAAACTGAGGCTCTGAAAGAGTCACGTTTAATTCCGGTTGCCCCAGAAGGATGACATGCAGCAGTTTATATTTAGCTGTTTCCAGATTGGTCAACAGGCGGACCTCGTGCAGTAAATCCGGTTCCAGACTTTGGGCTTCATCAATAATCAAAAACACCTTTTCATTATTAGTGAAGCATTGAAGCAGATAATTATGAAGTGCGGTAAGGCTCTTGCCCAGTGATCGATGCCGTCCGATTCAATGCCCAAATCATTACAGATATAGTTGAGAAAATCGACGCGATCCATTATCGGGTTAAAAATATAACAGGTTCGTACATTGCCATCCATATTACCGAGCAGTTTGCGGACAAGCGTCGTTTTTCCGGTACCTGCTTCTCCCGTGATAACGCTGAATCCCTTGCCTTCCTTGACTGCATATTGAAGGTGGGCCAAGGCCTCCTGATGGACTTCACTCAAATATACAAATGCAGGATCCGGCGCTATTTCAAAGGGTTTTTCTTTAAAACCAAAGAATCTTTTATACATAATTAAGATGCTTTTTCTTCAATTTTAGGTATCGTTGCCAGAACTTTGATTCCGAGTGAGAGCTCCGCATCCGCTGCATCGTGAAATGATCTGTCCAGTTGTTCGCGTATAAATGCCAGCGCGAGACCTCCGGCCAGTCCGGCCAAAAGGCCGATGAGCAAAATTTTTGGAACATCAGGCGTGAAGGGCTCCTCGGGAACTCTGGCAGGGTCAATGACCCTGAACTGCTCCCCTTTCTGTCGTTTTTCAAGATTCTCGGCCTGCTGGGCTTCCTGGCTTTTTTTCAGCAGAGTTTCATAAGCTGCTTTGGTGCTCTCATACTCTCTTAAGAGAGCGGCCATATCCTGTTCACGTGCGGGAGTCTGTTCAATCCGTCCCAGGTATTTATTGATCTGAGCCGAAATAGATGCACTTTCACTTTGGAAACGTTTTATTTCCAGCGACGTTGTCATTAATTGATTTTTTAATTCTTTATAGCGGGGATCATTTTTTACATCATTACCATAAGAATCTTTATTCTTTTCCAGGTAAGCCAATTTTTTCTTTATAGAGATGACATCGGGATGATTGTCGGTATATTTTGTCCGCAGTTCTTCGAGTTCCCTTTTTAGTTTGTCCTTCTTGGTTTCGTAGGTTCCACCTGCATCGCCGGCTAAAGATGATGAGTTCGAATACGGACTGTCTTTCCCGCTCCCTACTGCAACGGCCGCACTTGCGGGCATTTCCATGTCCGTGAGTTGTTTTTGGATAAAGAGCTTGCGGTCCTCAGCGGCTCTAAGGCTTTCCCCTATACGCTGACTCTGATTTTGCATTTGCTCAAGAATTTTCAGGTTGGTATCTCTCTGTTCGGGGAGCCCACCCATGAAACGACTTTTATATTGTGCAACAGCTGCTTCCATCTGATCCAGCTTTGCTTTTGACTGAGTCAACTCGGTCGTCAGGAATTCAGTCGTGCCCGATGCTTGTTGTTCTCTGATTTTAAGATTTTCTTCGATAAATAAAGAAGACAACCGGTTGGCGACTGACGTTGCGGTATTGGGATCTCTGCTGATAAAACTGATGGTGAAAAAACCTTTTTCATCCTTTTTGGTCGGCAATTCCACCTTGATATTCTTGCGCATTAATTCAACGACTTCTTCTTTCGAAAGGCTTTTACCCTCTTTTTCATACAATCTGAATTCCGTGATTATTTTTTCCAGACGGGTACGGCTCATGACTTCCTGCGCTATCGACTGCAGCCGTTCCTCAACTTTGGAGGTAACGGTAGCACGTACGAAATCTTCAGGAACTCTTTGCGGAGATACCAGAACGAGTGTTGATGCTTTATATTCCCGGGGAGCAATTATTGCGTAAATCGATGCTCCGGCCACAATGAGTATAAAGGGAATAATAATGAACCACATTCTGCGTCGCAGGATTTCAAGATATTCATCAAGGGTAATTTTTTTTTCAGGGTTAATCATAAATGCATGCTCCTTAAAGCGCTTCCGAGACCCTCATTAGTAAGTTGCCGTGAAACTCAGCATGACTCTGTTCTCTTTATATTCATTTGCCTCATAAGGATGATCAGTATTGTCTTGTTGATAAGCATAGCCCAGCGAAACATTTAACCACTGGAGCGGGTAGATAAGAGATGTTGGCACCCGCCCTCCATATGGTATCCCTCCGGTCCGGCTCTGATTCAGCCCGCTCCACGCTGCCCATGCAGCCGACGGATAATCTCCGGTCCAGAAAATGCGTGATGGATCCGGTTGCCCGGTAATATTTTCGAAAGCCAAGATTTTGAGAGGTGAACAAATCCTGGGTGTAACCGCCCTGCACGCTGAGCCGATAGGTGGTGCGCGCGTCGAGCTGGGTGATGTCCGCCCTGAAGGTAACACCATCTTCCTTTTCCCTGGAGCCGATCGTGGGTTCCATCCAGTAATAGCCGGCTTCCACCGAAGCGGATAATGTTGGACTGAACAGGTAGGATAGGCCGAGTGATGTTTCATAGATTTCATAGTCCAGCCACTCATCGGTATAAGTCTGTTTGGTATAGGCGCCCTTTAATGAGGCGGTTGCCTTGGGCGTGAAACGCAGCATGTAGGCGCCGCCGACTCTGTGGCCGTTGAGGTCGGGATCCGATTCGAAATAACCGTTGGTGTATCCGTAATCCAGAGAGATGCCGTGTTGCCGGTTGAACCAGTAAGTGAGAAAAGGACCGATATAGTTTTCAATGCTGTCATTATTTTCAATATCTTCGGAACGGTAAATATTGTTACGATACTTGACGCCGATGCGGTTCTCCGGCCCAAATTGGTACTCCACGACCGGCTCGACCACATTGCGCCAGAACACAGCCCGCTGCGTCTCAGTCGCCAGAACATATTTATTGTCTTGGGTAACTGTAAAATATTCTCTTTCCCGCGGGTCGTCCGAGCGGATGAAGGCGTTTCTTAAATAAAAATTAAAATGCGAACTGGTCAGATATTTGGCGTCAAGCGTTACATTGCCGGTGACGTAATTGAGATCATCGTATCGGCTGTAAAATACATAACCGGCTGACGCGTCCAGGTTAACGCCTGATTTGGCATCCATGTTGGAGAATTTAATGCCGGGCGTGATCGTGGTATAAAAATCCCTTTTTTGATTATCGGCGGTCAGATCAAGATTGTCGCTGTATTCACCTGTCACCCTGATATAGGGATGAATTTGTTTGAGAATATCGGCTGCGTAAACATGGGGAGCTGTCAGAATGCATAAAAACATAGTGACAACTAGTATAGCGCGGTAAAGAGTCATCATATAAATCCTTTCATAAATGCCGAGGGTAAATAATTTCACACCGGGGGTGCTAATTTATAAACACTCCAAGCTGGAAACCAGGTTAAGGAATAATCACCGTATCTCCGGGCTTGATGATGATATCCGGTATGTCTCCATCAATTATTTTATTATAATTAGCCGTAATCCTTTTTTCTTTGCCGTTTTCCTTCGTTAAGATTAAAATTTTTCTTTTATTTGCCCATTCTGTAAAACCACCAACCATGATGATCAGGTTAACCAGGGTAACTTCACTGCGGATGCGGACAATTCCAGGCTGTTTAACTTCACCGGAAATAAAAACTCTATAACTGTTTGCCTCTGTGACCGTGACGGTTACGGTAGGGTTATCCACGAAGCCACTCAGTTTTTTGGTTAATTCCTCTTTCAGCTGCAGGGGGGTTAAACCGGCAGCCTGAACATCATCCAGAAGGGGAAGGGATATCTTGCCGTCAATACGCACCGGAACGGTTTTGGTAAGAAATTCTTCCTTCCAGACAAAAATATGGAGTACATCTTCAGGTCCGATTACATATTTATCAATTTCCGTAACAACATCGCCGGCAACTTTTTTATTGTCTTGAGCCTTTGCAGCATCAGTCACTTTATTCGAGGTATGCGTTGACACGCTTTCGGCGCGCCATCTTTGTATTTTTTCCGCAGGATTTTCTGCTCCAGCATCCTGTGCATAGATGAAAAAACAAAATACATAAACTACCGATAAAAAAGCAATCAGGCTTTTCTTCATAATTTATTACCTCATTTTTCGGAAAATTGTATTTATACGTTATACAAATAGCACTTTTAAAATAAATTGGCAAATAAAAATAAGCATGCCCAACTTATTTTATAAAGAATCTTAGTGACTCAAAATTAATATTGCCTCGCAACTGTTCCAATATTTTTATGTGCTGTCAAGTACAACAAAAAAATATTTATTCATCTCCTTTCTTTCGGTAACATTTAATTTGATGCAATTCGAAATTTATTTATCTCTTGAAAAATAAATAACGAATGGCTATAAGTAAAAGCTAATACTTTAAATAATCCAAACCCCCAAAGGAGATCACAGACATGAATTTGAAAAAAGAAGGATGTATTTCGCGATTTGTATCTTATCAGTTATCGCTTTTCTTATCTTGCTTTCCGGATGCTCTAAAGAGTCAAAGATTGAACGTCACTGGAAGAAAGGGGAGACATACTTTTCAGAAAATAAGCTTAAAGAAGCTGTTATTGAATATAAAAACGTCATCCAGTTGGAACCGAAACATTCGAAAGCTTATTACAAACTGGGAATGGCCTATTTGAAAATGGGGCTGCTGAGGGAAGGATATGCCTCTCTGATCAAGACAGTAGAAATAAATCCGGATATGGTGGAAGCCCGTAATCAGCTAGGCGGGTTGTACCTTCTGTCCAAAGATACCAAGAAGGCGAGAGAGCAGGCCGAATTTATTTTAGCCAAAGATGCAAAAAATTCTTCGGCTCATATGCTTTTGAGCAACATTTCTCTCATGGACAAAAATCTGGATGGGGCGATCACGGAGAGTAAAAAAGCGATTGAAGGAGAAAACAAACTGGAGGCATATATTCATCTTGCTAACCTTTATATCATCAAAAAAGATTTATCCAGCGCTGAAGAAATGCTCAAAGCTGCCGTCAAGGTTGATGAAAAGTCATTGCGCGGACGTTTTGCCCTTGCTGAATTTTATCTCCGGTCAGGGAAAAAAGAATTGGCTGAACGTGAATATATCGAAGCAACAAAAATTGCCCCTCATGATGCAGCAAGCTTTATGAAGCTGGGTAATTTTTATACAGTCGTCAACAAACGAGATGAAGCGGAAAAACAATTTTTAAAAGGAATTGAAATTGCGCCCCAAAATACCAATTTAAAAATTCATCTGGGCAACTTCTATTTGCTCGAAGGGAAAAAAGATAAAGCCGAATCATACTTCAAAAAAGCGTTAGACCAGGATTCGAAGAACATCAGCGTTATAGCAAGGCTGGCCGATTTCTATATCACCGAAAAAAAATATGACGAAGGTTTGAAACTGACGGAAAAAATTCTGAAGATCAATCCCAAAAGCCAGGACGGCCTGCTGTTGAAGGGAAGAATTTTATTGAGCCGGAATGAGTTTGATCAGGCACTAAATTTGTTTCAGGGTTATGTTAAAGATAATCCGCAATCGGCTATGGCGCATTATTTAACGGCTCTTGCTCACTCAGGCAACCGTAACATCCAGCAGGCAAAAGCTGCATTGGGAGAAGCCATCAAGCTTAATCCCAAATGGGAACAGCCAAGACTTCTTATGGCGGACATTAACTTTAGAGAAAAAAATTCTTCCGAAGCCATCAATCAGCTTAACATTATACTCAAGGACAACCCATCCAACGTCCAGGCACGCATTCTTCTGGGCAATGCCTATTTATCAAAAAGAGATATAGCCCGGTGCGGCCAGGGAATATGATGCTGTAATCAAGTATGCGCCGAGTAATCCGGCAGGCTATATCCAATCGAGTAAAGTTCTTCTGTATCAAAAGAACGAAAAAGCTGCTCTTGGAGCGGTTGGAAAAGGCATTATCTCTGAAGCCGGATAATGCGGATGCGCTTCAACTGATTGCCTCCGTCTATTTGAGCAGAAAAGATACGGACAAGGCGATTGAAAGAGTACAGCAACAAATTAAAGTTGTGCCGCAAAATCCTGTTTTCCATAGCATGCTGGGATTACTCTACGAGACAAAAAAAGATTTGCCTGCCGCTGAAAGCTATATGAAGAAAGCCATTGAACTCAATCCCAACCTGCCCTCACTGCAAATCTTATTGGGTGGATTCTATATGAGGCAGCATCTGACGGATAAGGCAAAAAAACAGTATCTGGCTTCTATTGACAAAGAACCGAAGGCACTTCCGGCTTTAATGGCGCTGGGGATGATCTATGAAAATGAAAAAAATTACAGCAAGGCTCAGGAGTATTATGAAAAAGCTTTAAAGATAAATCCCAATTTTGTTCCGGCGGCTAATAACCTTGCTTTCCTTTATGCAGAACATGGCGGCAATATTGATGTCGCTCTGAATCTGGCGCAAAAAGCCAGAGAGCAGATGCCGGAAGATGCTCATATTTCAGACACCCTCGGATGGATTTATTATAAGAAAAATGTTCCCGGAACGGCCATTACATATCTGAGAGAGGCGGCGGATAAAATGCCCGATCAGCCGATGATCAGATATCATCTGGGCATGGCATACTATAAAAACGGCAACCGTGAGCTGGCTAAAAAAGAACTCAGCGCTGCTTTAGCGATAAATGCAGGTTTCGCCGGTGCTGATGAAGCCAGGGCAACGCTCAATAATCTCAAATAATGTTTATTCATTTAGTAAGAAAATTTAAAGGGATATAACCCCCGGCTAAATAATAACCGAATTTAAACAATTCGACGGTGAAGTCGCGGACTCCCGGTTCTTGAACCCACCAGTTGTTCAGCTGGTATTCGGTAAAAGAAGCTGAAGGAAAGATTTTAATGTTGCAGGGGCATGCCGACATGTTGATAGGCCAGATAACTTCGCCGGGTATGAAAACCCGGCGATAAGAGGATGGCGCTCTTGATATTCTCCTTCGAGAGAGCTTTTAATACCACTTCCGCCTCTTTTAAAGTTACTGGATGTCGTATCGGTACGACAATAACTTTAAAATCCGTTTCCTTCAGACCGAGTTTTTTGAGTTCTTGTTTGACGATATCCGGATAGTTCCCCTTGATACCATACGGCCTATGAGCCGGGGCAATATTCTGTACGACGATAACAATGCGCTTGACTTTACCTGATGATAACAAATCCATCCCGCTCGTTATGAGCGCCAGTTCTAATAAATTCAGCGCCTTCTAAAATGGCGACGTCCGCTTGATAATCGCCGACAGGCGCCATAAAGCTGCCTGCCTTTAACAGGATTGTCTCGCGGAATATGAAAACAACAGTTATTGTTATCAATATAAAAAGGCAAATGCCACCCCAAATCCATTTTGACTTCCTGTTTTTCATATCATGTTTCACTCACTAAATTGTTTGTTAAGAGTTATTTATATTAACAAGCCATCAAAATCTATTTAAAAAATGAGATCTTTGAAAATTTAGAAAATTCCAGTAGTGGAAAGTTGCAATCAATTCGTGAATATCAATAATATGTCTGGGCTGTAATATTGTGGATTCTAGTCGGTAAGGTGAGGGTACTCAGTGATGTAAAGATAGTATTGCAGCACAGTGAAAATTTATCATCATTGCCTTCACCGCCCTTTCCCGCATAGTCGTCCAAGGAGCACTGCTTTTAGCTCCCTGGTGAATTTAGCCCGACGAAATGGGCAAAATGACCATATTTTGAGAAAGCCAACAGAGCCGCTTATTTGTAATATAATGATATTATGCACTAATTAATTAATGTTGTTTTAGGTATAAATTTTGCTTTGAATTTAGTACGCTTGAAAAAGGCAAACCACTTGAAAAGGTGGGGCGCAAAGTTACTGACCTAAGTCTTCATAAGAGAGATAAGGTGGCAGAACTGCCGGGCAACTTCAAAATATCCGTCCAGCAATCCTGCCATAAATAAAATAACAAATTTAAAAAAGGTTTAATAAAAACCGAAGCTTGAAAAAGGCAAACCACACGAAAATGTGGGACGCAAAGCCACTATCCTAATTCCTGGCATTCCAGGAAATGGAAGTAGGGCTGCCGGGCAAAAACAGCACCTCTATAAAAGATAATGAATCCAATATGTTGGCTATAAAACATGCGTCAGAAAGGGGGCCGATAGGTTCGATTGATGTTATATTGTGTAGCACATTCATAGTACCGACAAAATGGAATGACTCTTAACAAAAGCATTTTTTCCAAACAAAGCCAAATGGAATGACTCTTGACAAAAGCAAATTTTCCAAACAAAGCCAAATGAGGACTAAAATGAGCACTGAAAAGAAAACAGAATCCAACCGCAAAAATGCCCAGAAGAGCACCGGCCCCAAATCGGCCGACGGAAAGGTGGTCGTTTCTCAGAATGCCCGTACCCATGGTTTGCTGAGCCGCAATCTGATTTTCGAAGGGGAGTCGCAGGAAGAGTTTTCAGAGTTGATGAGCTTATTGGTGGATGAATTTCAGCCGGTGGGCTTGGTGGAGCATGCACTGGTTGAACGGGTGGGGATTGCGCTGTGGCGTCAGCGGCGTCTGGTGCAGGCCGAGTCGGCCGAGGTCAGTCTCAACCAGCAACGTTTTGGTGAGAAGCAAAAAAGAGAAGTCGGCAATGTTCTGAATCTTGAATACGATGTCTATCAAGACATCCAGGCTCCGGAGGATGAAACTGAAGACATGGACGTCGCTTCACTTAAGGATCGAGATAAAATTGTGGAAATCGATTATTGGATGAGGAGATCGCCGATACGGAGAATCCCTTTGCCCATCTGCCTGCAGAATTGAAGAGATCGCTGCTTGAGGATTTTGAGGTTGATGCCAATCAGATTGATTCGGTTGTGAAAAAAGAATTTGATTCATGGGCTGATTTGTTTGAGACGTAAGTCGAACACTTTGAATCGTTGATCGAGGAGCAGCGCATCCGCGAGGTGAGCAGGTTGATCATGCAGAGCCAGGCGCTGCCGTCCAGGACCGATTTGCTGGCCCGCTATCAGACCGCTTTGGATAACGACTTCTACAAGGCGCTCAAGGCGCTGCGCGAGGTGCAGGCCTGGCGGCAAGCCAAAGCCATGATCTCCGTGACACCCGTCTATCCGGATGGCGAAGGCAACGAGGAATGAAATACAATTTAATTATGGTTAAGACTCTGAGAATTGGGTTGAGAAATTTTATATGAAAATTGTTCCGGTCTTCTCATATCGAAAAAAGCTCGGTTATGATAAATTTATGGGAGTTGTGTAAAGCTCTCGATGATTATCATGCAATTCCGCCGATCGCTGTGACGGATTTTTCCGGGAGCAGAATAAAGCTGGACGTGAGGGTTACGCCGATTTTTTCCAGTTGCAGTTTCTCATAAATTTGTTTTTGATTTTCCAGCGCAAAATCCGCGTAGCCCGCCGAAAAGCGCCGCGGCAAAAGTTGCTTGCCTTCACGTCGCAGTTGACGGTTGATATAAGCCATGATCCAGTCCAACGCGGCATCGGTCATTTCACTGGCCGTGGCGTCATAAACGACGGCGGCTGTTAAATCACCCTGGTTGGTTTTCTCCCGGATCGCTTCCATAATCGGATTGCCCGCGGTAGCCCCCATCAGCACGGCTTCCCGGCAGCCGTTAAGAAAACGGAAAGTTTTTTGCTGCTGAAGGTTGTCCGTTCATCAAGAGAAATATTCTGCCCGTCATTTTTACGGATAGGAAGACGTAGGAAGGAACCTTGCAGCCTGATGATTGCGGCTGCTTCTTCGATATGGTGATCTGTTTCTTTTTGGCGAGAGGCGGAAAGCGACGTAATCTTTTTTTTAAAGCCGAGCCGGGAATAGATTTTCGCTGCGGGTGGATCGATAATTATCTTTTCCAGAATAGTGACGGAATCGAGCATGTCCGGCCGGCCCTGTCCAAATTGTATTTTTATCTTTGGGTATGATGGTAACTTTTTTTCATCGGTTCAATTTCTTGAACGCGTTCGCTGCGATCACCTCGCTGTTTTAATGGAGCAGGGTCTCGAGCTTCCGGGCGACGGCATCTCCCATTTCCCGGGTGCCTGCGAGCCTGCTGCCTGCCGAATAAATATCCTGTGTGCGCCAGCCGTCTTTCAAAACGTCCGCCACGGCTTTTTCAATCAAAGCCGCTTCCTCGGGCCGACTGAGTGAATACCGCAGCATCATCGCCACCGATAAAATGGTTGCCAGCGGATTGGCGATATTTTTTCCCGCGATATCCGGCGCGGAACCGTGAATCGGTTCATACAGCGCCTTGCCCTCGCCCAGGCTGGCCGACGGCAGCATGCCGATGGAGCCGGTCAGCATGGCGGCTTCATCGCTTAAGATATCGCCGAATAAATTGGTGGTCACAATCACGTCAAACTGCGACGGATTGCGGATGAGCTGCATGGCGCAGTTATCCACATACATGTGTTTGAGCGTCACGTCGGGATAATCGCGGCCCACTTCCGTAACCACCGAACGCCACAGTTCCGTGCTTTCCAGAACATTGGCCTTGTCCACCGACAAAAGATTTTTCCGTCGTCCCCTGCGCCAGTTCGAATGCACGTAAAGCAATGCGGCGGATTTCATCTTCCGTATAGATCATCGTGTTGACGCCGGTGCGCTTGCCATCTTTTCCGATGGTCACGCCGCGCGGCCGACCAAAATAAACATCGCCGGTCAGTTCCCGTAAAATCATGATGTCGATGCCCCGCACCACTTCTTTTTTCAGCGGGGAGGCATCCAGGAGCTCGTCAAAGACAACCACCGGCCGCAGATTTGCATAAAGACCCAGCTTTTCGCGCAAGCCCAGAAGCGCGCGTTCCGGCCGGACGCTGTAGTCCAGTTCCTCCCACTTGGGGCCGCCCACGGCGCCCAGCAATACCGCGTCGCTTTGCAGCGCAAGATTCAAGCTCGAATCAGGAAAAGGCGTTCCAAAAATATCGTAAGCGCTGCCGCCGATGCATCCTTCCGTTAGCACGAGGTTAATATGATGCTTATCAGAGATGATCCTTAAAATCTTTAAGGCCTCTTTCATGATTTCCGGTCCGATGCCGTCCCCGGCGAAAACAGCGATCTGAAATTCCCTGCTCGTCATGCTCTCCTCATTTCTTGGCGATATGTTTCATCAGACCGCCGTCGACGATGAGCTGCTCCATGAAGGGCGGTATCGGGCTGATTGAAAATTTTTGATCCGTCCCGCCGACCGTAATAAGGCCATGGACGCTGTCCAGGGTAATTTCCCTGCCTTCTTCAATCGCGTCGCATAGCTTGCGGGATTCGAAAATTGGCAGCCCCATGTTGAAGGCATTGCGATAGAAAATGCGCGCGAAACTTTTAGCCACGACACATGAGATTCCCGCCGCTTTAATCGCGATGGGCGCGTGCTCCCGCGAAGAACCGCAACCGAAATTTTCACCGCCGACGATGATGTCGCCGGGTTTCATTTTCGTGACAAAAGCGGGATCGGCGTCTTCCATGCAGTGTTTGGCCAGTTCCTTCGGGTCGGACGTGTTGAGATAGCGCGCGGGAATGATCGCGTCGGTATCAATGTTATCTCCAAATTTCCAGGTTTTTCCTTTAAAGATCATGTGAAAGCTATCCTCTTTCAGTGTTATAATTCTTCCGGTGATGCAATGCGGCCCAGGACGGCGGATGCTGCGGCCACGGCGGGGCCGGCTAAATAGACTTCGCTCTTGGGGTGTCCCATGCGTCCCACGAAATTACGATTGGTCGTGGCGACCGATCTTTCACCTTCAGCCAGTATACCCAGATGGCCACCCAGACACGCGCCGCAGGACGGCGGACTGATGACCGCATCGGCGTCCATAAAGATGTCGAGCAACCCTTCTTTCATGGCCTGCTTGTAAATGAGCGGCGTGGCGGGAACGACGATCAGCCGGACATAGGGCGCGGCTTTGTGGTTTTTTAAAATCTGCGCGGCGATGCGCAAGTCTTCAATTCGGCCGTTGGTGCAGCTCCCGATCAGCGACTGATCAATTTTCACATGGCCTGCCTGACTGATTCCTTTGACATTGGAGGGCAGATGCGGGAATGCGACTTGGAGTTCCAGCTTGCCCGCGTCTATTTCAATGATTTGCGAATAAACCGCATCGGCATCGGAGGTATAAAATTTGTAGGGCCGCTTTGCCCGTGGTTCCACATATTCTTGAGTAATTGCGTCGGGCGGGAAGATGCCGTTTTTAGCACCGGCCTCGATGGCCATGTTCGCCATGGACAGGCGATCCGCCATGGGCAGGCTTTGTATGGTTTCACCCGTGAATTCCATCGCCTGGTAAAGCGCGCCGTCCACGCCGATTCGTCCGATGATATTTAAAATCAAATCTTTTCCGGAAACCCATTTGGAGAGCTTTCCATGAATGACGAATTTGATCGAAGGCGGCACCTTAAACCACAATTCGCCTGTGAGCATGGCCGCGGCCAGATCCGTGCTGCCCACGCCCGTGGCAAAAGCGCCCAGAGCGCCGTATGTGCAGGTATGGCTGTCCGCGCCGATGACCAGATCGCCGGGGAGCACGATGCCTTTTTCCGGCAGGAGCGCGTGTTCCACGCCCACCTGTCCGCCTTCATAGAAATGCGTAATGCCGTGTTCGACGGCAAATTCACGGACCGTTTTACACTGCTGGGCGGAGTTGATGTCTTTATTCGGCGTGAAATGGTCCAGCACCAGCGCCACTTTATCCTTGTCAAAAACCTTTTTCCCGCCGGCAGCACGGAATTCCCGGATGGCGATGGGCGCGGTGATATCATTGCCCAAAGCGATATCCACTCTGGCGTTGATTAACTGACCGGGTGCGATTTCCTTGAGGTCCGTGTGCGCCATTAAAATTTTTTCCGTTATCGTGTTTCCCACGGTATGGACTCCTTGACGAACAAAAGTGCTTCTTTAAAAAGGTAAAAATATCGTTTTAGCTATCCTATTTTTTAGCTTAATTCAAGTTTAACCTTCTTAGCGTTATCCTTTAAAAATTCCAGACGATTAAGCGCGTTAATGTAAGCCTTGGCCGATGCGACAATGACATCGGGATGAGCGCCCCGGCCGACAACGGAATGCCCGCCAAATTTGAGCTGGACGGTCACTTCGCCCTGTGCGTCCGAACCGCCGGTGATCGCGTTGACTACATATTTCAAAAGCGGATAATTGGTTTTGGTAATATTACGGATAGCCGCAAACGTTGCGTCCACCGGGCCGTTGCCGAAACCGGCGTCGCGCACGACTTCTTTCCCCACCTGCATTTCCATGGTGGCTGTGGGAATGGCGACATTACCGCTGACCACATTTAGATACACCAGATTGTACTTGTCTTCACCCCGGTAAAGTTCTTCACTCAGAATCGCTTCCAAGTCTTCATCATAGATATCTTTCTTAACATCGGCCAGGTCTTTGACCTTCACCGCCACGCGATTAATCTGTTCTTCATTTAAGACGTAGCCCATTTTTTTCAAATGCTGCGAAATAGCGGCGCGTCCGGAGTGCTTGCCCAGGACGATATGGCTATCACTGATCCCCACAGACTGCGGCGTCATGATCTCATAGGTGATTTTCTCCTTGATCAAACCGTCCTGATGAATGCCGGATTCATGCGCGAACGCGTTTGTGCCGACGATCGCTTTATTCGGCTGCACGGGAATGCCGGTAATCTGCGTGAGCAGGCGCGACGATTTATAAATCTGGTCGGTCTTGATTTTGGTATAAAGACCGTACATATCTTTACGCGTGGCCAGCGCCATGACGATTTCTTCCATCGCCGTGTTGCCGGCGCGCTCGCCGATGCCGTTAATCGTGCATTCCACCTGTCTGGCGCCGTTCGTGATCGCGGCGAGCGAATTGGCGACAGCCAGCCCCAGATCGTTATGACAATGAACAGAGATAATCGTATCGCCCATATTCTTCACATGGGCGAATAGATAGGCAATCAGATTACCGAATTCCTCGGGAACAGCGTAGCCGACCGTGTCTGGAATGTTGACAGTGACGGCGCCGGCGTCAATAACGGCTGAGACCATCTCGACCAGATAGTCCTTATCCGAACGGGTGGCGTCCATCGGCGAGAACTCGACGTTGTCCGTGTAAGAACGCGCCAGTTTGACGGCGGCGATGGCTTCTTTGAGCACCTGTTCGCGGCTCTTCTTGAGCTGATATTTCAGATGAATATCCGAAGACGAAATAAATGTGTGAATGCGCGGATGCGCGGCGCCTTTGATGGCCTGCCAGGCCCGGTCAATATCCTGTTTGTTGGCGCGCGCGAGACCCGCCACCTGCGATTTCTTAATTTCACGGGCGATTTGCTTTACCGCGTCAAAATCTCCTTCCGACGCGATGGGGAATCCCGCCTCGATAATATCGACGCCGAGCTTTTCAAGCTGCCGGGACAGAAGCAGCTTTTCCTCTGTGTTCATGCTGTTGCCGGGCGATTGCTCTCCGTCTCTGAGCGACGTGTCGAAAATATAGACGCGATTTTTATCCTTCTTCATACTTTGCTCCTTTCCCATATATTCAAAATTGATTGGCCGAAATTTGTAAAAAAAAGCCGTGGGTTTTAATGCCCACGGCCTTTCAGGTAATCAGTTATGTTGCAAGTTCAGTGACGACCTAAAAACGACGGGCAGGCGGCCTTAAGTAACAGGCGCAACAGGGCGAGGCCCAGAAGCAGGGTCAGAAGCGCACTGGCCATAATCGTTGTTGCCGTAAAGCTGAACATGGATGCTATCCTTTAAAAATGCATGAAAATATTTAAGCATTTAATAATGCAAAAATTGAAAGTTGTCAAAATATTTTTTCTTAATCTACCATTTTAACGTCAATTTAGGATTGGCTGTCATAAAAAAGGGGAGCTTTTGGCTCCCCTTCTCAAGGAGGGATGGGTGCTTTAGCTATTGGCAGATACCCATTCCTAAACCGGGTCCATATCCCCGTCCAAATTCGCCGTGACCTCTCATTCCGCCGCGCGGTCCGAAACCGGGACCTCTGCCCCAGCCCGAGTTAGCCAGTTTTTCGTTTTGTTCCGGCGTCAGAACCTTGCGAATTTCCAATTTCAGGGAAGTTGTTTTGTCTTCCATTTCATTCCGCAATGTTCTTAATTCTTTTTGAACGGCTGTGATCTTATCCTTGTCAGGATTGGCCTGCAGCCACAGTTTGCGCAATTCGACTGCTTTGTCAAAAGTCTTTTCCCTAAGCGGTTTGGTTGCCTTGTCATTGGCATCCTGCAGGGCTTCGATTTTTGCTTTTTGATCATCGGTTAAGTTCAACCTTTCCAGACCTGCTTCTCTGCACGATCCATATCCTCTGCCCTTACCGGGACCAGGACCCCAGGCAAACGCCTGAGAAGTCAGAAGCAAGCCCAATGCGACGGCTGTTAAAGTTAAAGTTAATTTTTTCATGGTACATCTCCTTTTTTGTATAGTTTTTGCTGATCATTTACTCGCTATATGAGCAAGGGCTGTGCCATTGTAAGCAAAGTATTGTAATGACTGAATAAGATAACTGCAGAGGCAAAAATTATTTGCCTTTTATAGCTATTGGATGGATAATAGGTATCCAAGTCAGGTATCCAGATGGGCCAATTGTATCCAGAAGATTACGGGAGAATGCACCATGCAGGGGAAAAAGAAGAAAAAAATCCGTTTTGATATTTCTGTCTGGGTTGCCATAAGCGCGATCGCCGTTTTAGCCGTTATTCTGGGCATGATGATTTTCATGCAGTTTCAGCAAAGAAAAGATCAAGCGGTTACCCTTTTTGTCGAAAAAGGCGCGACGCTGATTCAGTCATTTGAAGCGGGGCTGCGCGGCCGGTTGGATCGGAATGAGGATGTGTTTTATCTCCAGAAGCTGCTTATGGAAACTGCTCAGCAGCCGGATATCGACTACATCATTGTGACGGACGGCGAGGGACACATTCTTGCGGACAGCGATCCTTCCATGCTGGGCAGACCCTACGGGCTGGATCTGGATGTAAAAAAGATTGCCGGACAGTCAGGAAATTCGCTGGCGGCAGACGGCCAATCCCGAAGGCGCCGATACATTTGAGGTTTACCGGGGGTTTTCTCCGTGGCGCGGTGAGGCGGGAAAGGTTGACCAACTTCCTTTGATTGTTTTTGTCGGCTTTAACATGGATAAAATCGAAAAAGCGTCGCGAGAAGATACGTTTCGGACGGTGATGACCGCACTGGTTCTCGTTCTGATCGGATCTCTTGCCATTGTGTCGCTTTTTCTGGTGCAGGCCTATCGCCTGGCGCGTATATCCCTTTCTCGAATGACTGTTTTTTCAGAAGCGCTGGTGAAACACATGCCCATCGGGCTTCTGGCGGTGGACAAGCATGGGCTGATTGTTGCCTGCAATGAGCAGGCGAGCGGGTTGCTTACCGTTTCCTGTTCCGAGGCGGTGGGACGGGAAGCAGTCCAGTTGCTGCCTGTGGCATTTTCGCAGTTGCTGGGCGGAATTAATGAACAAACCGACCTTGCTGAGCAGGACATTGCCATCACCTCTGAAAAAGACGGCGCCCAGATGTGGGAAGTTGTTGCGGCGGCCTTTGCCGATGAAGATGTTCATGAAGGGAAAATCCTGTTGGCCCGGAATGTGACGGCAATCAGGCAGATGAAGCAGGAAGTCGCCCGCAGCCGGCATCTGAACGCCATCGGGTCGCTCGCGGCCGGCGTGGCGCATGAAATAAGAAATCCGCTCAGTTCCATCAAGGGCTTTGCCGTTTATTTCAAACAGAGGCTCGCCGGCAATGCCGAAGACGAGCAGACGGCGGATATTATGATTGCGGAGACCGAAAGACTTAATAGGGTCATCAGCCAGCTTATTGAATTTGCCCGGCCGCTGGAATTGAAAAAAGAACAAACGAACCTGGCGGATCTGGTGCGGCATACGATCAGGCTGGTGAACGCCGAAGCCGGGAAGAATGCCGTCGAGATTGACGTCAAGGCGGATGAGGATTTACCGCTGGCAGACATTGATCCGGACAAAATCAAGCAGGTGCTGCTCAATATTTTTCTTAATGCCTTGTCGGCCATGCCCGACGGCGGCAGATTATCCGTTGAGATGGCAGCTCAAAAAGATTTTATGGACGTGACGGTTTCCGATACCGGGTCAGGCATCAAAGAAGAAGACCTGCCGCGGATTTACGATCCGTATTTTACATCCAAACCGGCCGGCACCGGTTTGGGGCTGGCGGTCGTGCAAAAAATTATGGACGCGCATGGCGGCATCATTCAAATGGAGAGCAAAGCGGGAGTCGGCACAAAAGTCACGCTGCGATTTTCTTTATCGACAAAGGAGAGAATGGAAAAATGAAAAATGGACTCGAGATTTTAATTGTGGATGACGATTCCGCCCATCGTGTGATGCTGAAAAAACTGCTGGGCGGCTGGGGCTATCGTGCTTATGAGGCAGACGACGGCGCTGTCGCGATTGAAGAAGTCCGCAAGCGGTCCTTTGATTTGATCCTGATGGATATTCGCATGATGAAAGTTTCGGGCATTGAGGCCCTGGAGCAAATCAAAAAGATCAATCCGACCCTCCCGGTGATGATTATGACGGCCTACGCGTCGGTGGAGACAGCCGTCAGCGCCCTGAAAAAAGGGGCTTACGATTATCTGACCAAGCCGCTGGATTTTGATGAACTGCAAATTAAGATCGCCCGGGCGACGGAGCACAGTTTGCAGAAAAAGGAAATTGAATATCTCAAGGAAAGATTAGGGGAAAAATTCGACCGGCAAAACATGATCGGTCAAAGCACCGCGATGGTCAAGCTTCTGGAGATAGTAGAACAGGTGGCCCCGACGCAGGCCACAATTCTGATCACCGGAGAGTCGGGCACCGGCAAGGAAATGATTGCCAACGCCATTCACTTCAACAGCAACCGCAAGCAGTCGCCCTTTATTAAAATCAACTGTGCGGCGCTTACCGAGACGCTTTTGGAATCGGAATTGTTCGGCCATGAAAAAGGCGCATTTACCGGCGCCGATCGAAGGCGGGAAGGAAAGTTTCTCCAGGCCGACGGCGGCAGTATTTTTCTGGATGAAGTGAGCGAAATGTCGCCTGCGATGCAGGTTAAGCTCCTGCGGGTTTTACAGGAACGGGAGCTGACGCGCGTGGGGGGGCAGGAAGTCCTCAAAGTCGATGTCCGCGTGATTGCCGCTTCCAACAAGGATCTGAAAAAGGAAATCCAGCAGGGTCGATTCCGTGAAGATCTTTTCTACCGGCTCAATGTCGTCGCTTTGCAGGTGCCGTCGCTTCGGGAAAGGCAGGAGGATATTCCCCTGATGGCTCAGCAATTCCTGAAGATGTTTGCCGAAAAGAATTCCAAAATCCATTTCAGGTTTCACGCCGCAGGCGATGCAAAAGCTTGGGCAGTATGCCTGGCCCGGTAATGTCCGCGAGTTGATGAATGCGGTTGAGCGGGCTGTGGTCTTGTCCCGAACCGATAGGGTGGATGCGGATGAACTGGTATTTCCGATGGCGGATCAAATATCTTCAAATGATCTGGCGTTGGGAAGTTTGTCGAAACCGGCAGGGGGCGCTGAGAACCTGCCGCTGGAAGAAGTCGAAAAAAGGAGCATTCTGGAAGCGCTGGAAGCAACCGGCGGCAACAAAAGCGAAGCCGCGCGCCGCCTGGGCATTACCCGCAAAACCTTGCGCAAGAAATTAGAAAAGTATGAACAGGCGGATTAATAAACCGACATGAGGAAGGACAAAAATTACTGAGGCGTCTTCAGCTTGGCATTTAATCTTTTTAAACGGTGAGACAGAGAATCTCTTTCGTCTCCTGAAAACGTGTTGTTCCCAGCCAGAGCGTTATCAATGATTTCCTTGGCCCGGGGGTAATCCCGCTCGCGATGCTCCAGGTATTTGGCCAGCTCGGAAATGGCATAAAATTCGACAGGCTCACAGGCGGCCATTTGCTGCCAGAGGTGGGCGGCTTCATCCATTCGCCCGGTGCGCTTGTATAGTTGAGCCAGTTTCTTTTTCGACTGGAGAGAAAAATCCGAACATGTGTTTTCCTGGAAGATGTCCAGTATTTTTTGCGCGCCCTTCGCGTTGGCGCGTTTCAATAAAAGACGGGCGGCGGCCAGATAATCATCGGCGTGCGTGTACTTTGCCGCGGACTGCGCGGTCAATATTTCGACCAGATGGGCGGTGAGGGTTGCCATGGAAATCACGTCCAGACGGTTGTGTTCAAAGATGTCTGAAAGCAAACGGGGATCGCGATGGCGGAGCCAGTCGAAATAACGCTGCGGAATTTCCCAGCCGGGAATATCGCCTTCACGTTGAACGCCGAGGATATCCGATTCCAGAGTGACCAGGCGGCAGTTTTCCAGGCGATGTCCCAGAATACGGCGCGACGGATGCAGTAAATCCAAATGAGGCAGCCCTGCCAGGTCGCTTTGCATCCGGTTCATAATAAAGCGTGTGGTGAGCAGGTTTACGTCGAAGGCCTTGCCGTTGAAGGTGACGAGGAATTTTTTTCGGCCAGCTATCTCTTGGAGGTAAAACAGTGCTGCTTTCTCTTCGCCGAAATCGCGCGCCAGGATTTGCCGGACCTCAAAATGGCCGTCTTCAAACCAACCCAGACCGATGAGAAAAGCCATGGTGCCGGTGCCGCCGGCAAGGCCCGTGGTTTCCGTATCCAGAAAAAGGGCATCCGACGAGCGATATCCGCTGATTAAAGGATTGTTGGCCAGCATCGCCGCTGCGGACATGTCGAAATCAAAAGCCTCTCGAATGTTGCGGTTACCATGCGGGCTCGCGCCTCGCACAACATTGCTCACCAGAAAAAAACGGCCATGTTCGTTTTCAATTTCACAGCCTTCCAGGATTTCGATCAGCCCGCGATTGCCTCGGGTTTGTGCCTCGGAAGCCGCAGCATGGCTGCGGGTCTGCGCGCGAGTCACAACACGGTCAATCCTGCGGCGCAGTTCATCGAGTTGTGATTGCCTTTCCGATGATGAAGAAACGGTCTGCGCCTGATCCTTAGTTTTTACAGCAACGTCCTCGCCGGTCAGTCGTTTTAATTTATCAATAGATTTCATAAGTTTTTAATGTCTGGAATTTTCATCCAAGCACGTCATGCCGGCGTAGGCCGGCATCCAGTTAAACAATATCATCATACAAATCGCGCCAATCAGGATTGTTTTTCTCGATAAGGTTTAACTTCCATGTACGTTTCCATTCCTTAATATTCTTTTCTCTTTCAATAGCAGAATTCATGTTTTCGCGGAGTTCAAACCAAACAAGATCGTGAATACCATAACGCTTTGTAAACCCTTCGATCAAATCATTTTTATGCTCCCATATTCTCTTGATGAGATCGGAGGTAACACCAGTATAAAGTGTACCATTTTTCGTGCTTGCTAGAATGTATACGGTTGGTTGTTTAACCATTTCTTTCAAAGCTCCTGGATACCGGCCTTCGCCGGTATGACCAAGGAAATTTTATTCTCGTCATTTCCCCAACACCAGTTCAATGATCTTCGGAACAATTTCCTTGGCGGTTTTGCCTACTTCCAGCGTTGGTCCTACACAAGAAGGGCAGCCGTAAGCGCACGGACATTTTTCAATTAAATTTTTGGCGGCCAAAAGAAGATTGGCATGTTCGTGGTAGAGCAGTTCGGAAAACCCGATGCCGCCCGGATAGGAATCAAAAATAAAAATAGTCGGATCGAACTCGTCAATACGCGCGCCGGTTTTGTTGTCAACCATCTCCGGCCGGCTCGCATTAAACGATGTGATCACGCGCCCGGTTTTCCCCTGGCTCACGAACCACTCGCCGCTTTTATCCCCCAGCGACCGGTCAATGTCATGCGTGTCCGCCATCAGAAACAAAGCAGACAGATGTTGCAGCGTATAGGCCAGCGCCGATAAGCCGTCGATAATTTCCGCAGGGGTGAATTCAAGTTTGCGTAATTGGTCGCGCGGAATCGTAAACCAGTAGCTGGTCGTGTGCATATCTTTTTCCGGCAGATTCACATCGCCGTAACCCAGGTTTTCCGAGGTGTAAAATTTAATTTTTTTATAGCCGACAACCTTGCGCACGACCTGAACTTCACCGTGCTCCACAATCGACACCGGACTCCTTGATGATTATCAAAAGAGTCGATCACCCGCACATTGGTGTAAGTCATGGCGTCTGTATAGTAGTCAGCGTCCACTTTCCTGACATAGGCCTTCTTGCGCTCCAGATCGAGCTTGTCAACATGATACTGCTCAGAAGCCAGCATGTAAATGGCCTCATCATGGACGGCGGTAAAGGCGCTGTCCCAGTCCACTTCGGCAATTACCTTGTGGTTGCCAGCGTCGGTGGTATCCACCACAACCACATTTTCCGGATTGATGGCGCGCAGGCTCACTTCGTCTGCCGGGTAGCTTTCCGCCGCCCAGTGCCAGCGGTCGTTGGTGCGATGTAGTACGCCTTTTTCTTCCAGATATTCCAGAAACTCCTCCAGATTCTCGCCGCCGAATTTTTCGCCTTTTTCAAACGGCAGCTCAAACGCCGCGCTTTTAATGTGATGCAGCAGAATCAGCAGATTGTCCGGATTGATGCGGCAATGCTCGGGCGAGAGCGCAAAGAAATAATCGGGATTTTCCATAATGAACTGATCGAGCGGATTGCTGCGGGCAATCAGGATCGCCAGAGCTGCGGCCCGTGCGTCTGCCCGCGCGTCCCGCCTGTTGCCAGGTGCTGGCAATCGAGCCGGGGTAGCCGGCCATGATGCAGGCTTCCAGATTGCCGATGTCGATGCCCAGCTCCAAAGCGTTGGTGCTGATGACGCCCATGACTTCGCGCGAACGCAGACCGCTTTCGATCTCGCGGCGCAGATTCGGCAGATAACCACCGCGGTAGCCGGTGACAAAATGATCGTCCAGCGGTTTGGTCTTAACAAATTTGTCTTTGAGATACTTGGTCAAAACTTCGACATGGAGACGACTTGTGGCAAAAACAATGGTTTGAATATGGTTATCAATCAGATCAGACGCGAACTTACGCGCGGGCGTCATCGCGCTCTGGCGAATACCCAGTTCGCGGTTAACGATGGGTGGATTATACAGAACAAACGTTTTGGCAGCGGTGGGCGCGCCGCTTTTATCCAAGAGCGCAACCGCTACGCTCCAGAATTTTTTCCGCGTGTTCACGTGGATTGGCGACGGTGGCCGAACAGCAGACAAACACAGGATTGGCGCCGTAGAAACGGCAGATCCGTATCAGCCGGCGGATGACGTTGGCGAAGTGTGAGCCGAAGATGCCGCGATAAATATGCAATTCGTCGATGACGACATATTTTAAATTTATGAAAAGCTTCTGCCACTTGGTGTGATGCGGCAGAATGCCCGCGTGCAGCATGTCGGGATTGGTGACAATGATATGCCCCTGCCTGCGGATGGCCTGGCGCGCGTCGTCCGGCGTGTCGCCATCGTAGGTAAAGGTCTTGATGTCGGCCTGTAAGTCGGTGATCAGGCTGTGCGCTTCATGCATCTGATCCTGGGCAAGCGCCTTGGTGGGAAATAGATACAACGCGCGGGTTTCCGGCTCGTCCAGAATGCTTTGCAGCACGGGGAGATTGTAGCACAGCGTTTTGCCGCTGGCCGTTGGCGTCACCAGCACGACATCCTGACCGTTTCGAATAAAGCGCACGGCCTGCGCCTGGTGTTTGTAAAGTTTTTCCATCCCGCGTTTTTGCAAAACCGAAAGCAACCGGGAATCCACCCACGCGGGATAGTCTTCCCAATCGCCTGGCTTTGCCGGTATTTCCACTATTGCCGCCGCGTTGGCATTGAAGCTTTTGTTTTTCTTCAAGCGGGCGATCCATTCATCCAATGTCAGTTTAGCCATAATTTTTCTTACCTTTTTTAATTCGGAGTTGCATTATAAATAAAAAACAAAATATCACAACAGAGAATAGCAAAAAGTCATTGCAATAATTATATTAATGATTTATCAACAGTTTAGCCGGTAAAGAACCGGCCTGATGGAATCAAAACTTTGGACGAAAGGGGAGTCGTCATGTCGCTTTTCAGTATTGATCAGAAAAAATGTAAACGTGACGGTATTTGCGCTGCGGAATGTCCGGCGCAAATCATTGTTCAGGCCGATAAGAAATCCTTCCCGTCACTACTTCCGCATGGCGAAGAATTTTGCATTAATTGCGGACACTGCGTGGCTGTCTGTCCTCACGATGCCATCACGCTGTCCACCATGCCGCTTGCCGCCTGCGCGCCGATTGAAAAAAACATACTTCCCAACGCTGACGCTTTGAAGCAACTTCTTCTGGCTCGGCGTTCGATTCGCCAGTATAAAAAAACACCCGTTTCCAATAAACTTCTGACAGAATTAATTGATACGGCGCGCTACGCGCCCACCGGCAGCAACAAGCAACAGGTTTCCTGGATGGTTTTTCAAAAGCCGGAGGATGTTCACAAGCTGGCTGCACAGGTGATTGATTTTATGAAAATGATGCTTCCCCTGACAACGGATGAGGCAACGGTCAGACGTTTTCAGCGTATCGTCAACGCCTGGGACAATGGCCGGGACCGCATCATGAGGGGAGCGCCGCATTTGATTGTGGTGCACAGTCCCTCCGATTTGTCCTTTCCCGCGGCCGACTGCGCGATTGCTTTGACCTATCTGGAGCTCTACGCGAATACCAAAGGATTGGGAACCTGCTGGGCTGGTTATTTCACGGCTGCTGCCGGACTGCACGAACCCCTGATTCAAGTATTGAATTTGCCGGCGGGTCATCAATGCTTTGGCGCAGTGATGCTGGGATACCCACAATACCGCTATCATCGAATCCCAACGCGCAATGAACCGCTGATCACTTGGCGGTAAGAATAACCAGCAAGGGAGAAAATTGAAATGGGCAGTTACGTCAACAGTAACCTCATCAGCGGCGAACAGGTCATTTATGAGACGAAATTACACTGGATCACCTTCGTGTCTTTAAAAGGCATCCTGACATTATTTATTGCTCCGCTCATTGCTTATTTTACGAGTGAGTTTGCCATCACCAATAAGCGCCTCATTATCAAGACCGGATTTATTTCCCGCAATACGTTCGAAATGAATCATTCCAAGATTGAATCCATCAAAGTCGACCAGAGTATCCTCGGACGCATCCTGGGATATGGAACGCTCATCATCATGGGCACCGGCAGCACAAGAGAGCCGTTTACCGCCATCCGAGATCCGCTGACGTTCCGTAAGAAATTTTTAGAACAGCAGGGTTAGATAACCCATAATCTATAGTCAATAGTCTTTCGCCTATTGATACTCTATCTCCACTCTATCCGGCCGGTTAAAAACTTAAAAGGCCTGTCAGAAAAACACCGACAGTTTGTAGGATTTATTCCCACCCTGAATTAGGACTGAGGCCGATACCGGAAGTCCTTTTAAATGTGTATTTAGTTATCGCTTTTCAAGGGGTACACGTATTGCATCCGCCATATGTAATACGCCCCAACGTTAGTGGCCGGGGATTCAGATTACGCGTGTCTGACTACAGGAACGAGGCCCAACCGCGGGGCGTACCCCTCCTGAAAAGATTTCGACGGTCACATATCGCTTTAGATTAGAAGCAAAGAGACACATGGCCGCAATGCTCATTCATAACAAAAGAAATCATGCCTTCGGCTGAAAAAAAGGCATAAAAAATAAAAGGAGAATAATATGGCTGAAATTAACGAAACAGATTTTTATGACAAGGTCTTTCCTGTGCCTGAGAGAGTAAGAGAAAAATCTTACATCAAGAGCAGGGCGGAGTATGACAAACTTTACAAAGAGTCGATTACCGACCCGAATGCTTTCTGGGCTAAGATGGCAACCGAAAGATTGACCTGGTACAAATCCTTTGACAAGAAGAAAGTGTCGGATTGGTCGTTTGACGCCAAAGACGTTCATTCCAAATGGTTTGAAGGCGGCAAACTCAATGTCAGCTACAACTGTCTGGACCGCCATCTGGCAACCAAAAAGAACAAGGCCGCGATCATTTTTGAAGGCAACGACCCCAACGACTGGAAAGTTTATACCTATTACGACATGTATCGCGAAGTGAACAAGTTTGCCAATGTTCTGAAAGGCCTAGGTGTCAAAAAGGGCGACCGCGTTACCATCTTTCTGCCCATGATCGCGGAACTGTCCATTGTCATGCTGGCCTGCGCCCGCATCGGCGCCGTTCATGCTATTGTTTTCGGCGGATTCTCGGCGGAAGCTTTAAGAGACCGCATTAATAACTCCGGATCGAAAGTTGTCATTACCTGCGACGGCACCTACCGTGGCGCCAAGGCCGTTCCCCAGAAAGCCACCGCCGACAAAGCCGTGGATCAGTGTCCCGGCGTGAAAACCGTGGTCGTTGTGAAACGCACCGGAACGGAAGTTGCCATGAAGGAAGGCCGCGATATCTGGTATGAAAAACTGATGGCTACAGCAGAGCGCTACTGCAAGCCGGAAGAAATGGACGCGGAAGATCCTCTGTTCATCCTTTATACATCCGGTTCGACCGGACAGCCCAAGGGTGTTGTGCATACCCAGGCCGGTTATCTGCTCTATGCCTCCATGACCCAGCAGTTGGCTTTTGATGTCCGTGAAGATGATACTTACTGGTGCACCGCTGACATCGGCTGGGTTACCGGCCACAGCTACATTGTTTATGGCCCTCTGTGCAACGGCCATTCCAGCATTCTTTTCGAAGGCGTTCCCAACTATCCTGACTTTGGCCGGTTCTGGGCAGTCGTCGAGAAATACAACGTCAATAACTTCTATACCGCACCCACCGCGATTCGCTCGATTGCCAAAGAAGGCGACAAATGGGTCGATATGCACGATATTTCCTCGCTACGTGTTCTGGGTTCCGTCGGTGAGCCGCTCAACCCCGAAGCGTGGTGGTGGTACTACAATAAAATCGGCGGCGGCCGCTGCACGATTTCCGATACCTGGTGGCAGACGGAAACAGGCGGACATATGATCCTGCCTCTGCCCGGCGCGATTGACATCAAACCGGCTAAAGCCATGGTGCCGTTCTTTGGCGTTGTTCCGGTTTTGTTTGATGAAGAAGGAAAGGAAATCAAAGGCGTCGGCAAAGGCGCACTCTGTATTAAAAATTCATGGCCCGGCATAGCCCGCGGTTTGTGGGATGACAAAGAGAGCCGGTTCGTCGAGAATTACTTCGTGCAGTTCCCTGGCACTTACTTCTCCGGCGACGGCGCGGAACGCGATGCCGATGGCGACTACAAAATCACCGGCCGTGTCGATGACGTTATCAATGTTTCCGGTCACCGACTGGGCACCGCGGAAGTCGAGGCAGCTTTGACTTCTCATCCGGATGTCGCCGAAGCGGCGGTTGTCGGATTTCCCCATGACATCAAAGGTCAGGGCATCTTCGCCTATGTTACCCTGAACAATAATGTGGAAAAGACCGAAGAACTCAAAAAGACCCTGATCGCACATGTACGCAAGGTCGTCGGTCCGATCGCATCGCCCGATCAGATTCAATGGGCCGATGGTCTGCCCAAAACCAGATCCGGCAAGATTATGCGCCGCGTTTTGAGAAATGTCGCCGCTAAAACGTTCGGTGACTTCGGTGACACGTCAACCCTAGCTGATCCGGCCGTAGTTGATGATCTGGTCGCCAATCGAAAGAAACTGGGTTAGCACCCCTTCAATGCAGGGACGGTAACAACCGTCTCCGTCATTGTGAAGTCCCTCCTCCAAATGCCGTTTTCCGGGAAATCGGGAAACGGCATTTCCTTCTGCCATTTAAACGAGAATCTCGACCTGAGTGAAACCATTCTCATAGGAATACTTCACCTCATATCCTCTGTAATCCCGATGCTGCGGGACGAGCTTTAATTCTCCGTGGGTTGCTGCGATGTGGTTACTCTTATGACAAATTCAGCGACATCGAAACCATATTTTCATCTTTGGTATCGAGGTGGAAAGCGCAGCGCCTGAAAATCCGGATCATGGCGTAATTTTGCTGAATCGTTTCCGCCCGGATGGTCTTGAATCCTTCCTTTTTGGCCAACTCGATGCACTGCTCGGACAGGGTAATGCCTAGAGATTTATTCTGCCAGGGGTCTGAAATGATAATGGCGTATTCCGCTTCGCCTTCACATCGTTTATTTTTGATCAGACGCGCGATGCCCAGGAACTTATACTGATCGCCGACCTTCATCTCTGCGACCACGGCGACTTCTTCTTCCGGGTTGAGGTTGCAGAAGCGCTGCGCCCGCTCCGGCGTGGCGCTGAAAGGCGATAAAAACCGAAGCCACAGTGATTTTTCGGAACAGCCGTTGACAAAATCCGTCCACAGGACGATGTCCTTCGGGTTGATTAGCCTAAGGCGCACGGGATTGTTATCCACGGAGAACGCATCTTTGGTCAAATGACGAGCGATGGAATCCGTGAGGGCGCTTTGCCGTCTCACACCATAGTGATACATCTGCCCCAAAACTTCCGCCGCCATTTCCGCCGTGGAGTAGACTGGAAATCCGGCCTGCTCCATTTTCATAACGTCGTTGATCATGAATTCCTTGCAGGCCACCACGCACATCACCGGCTTTTCCTTATAGTCGATGTTTTTCATGACATCAACGAAAGAACCCAGGATTTCACCCTGGATTACCACGATAAAGCTCGACACATCACCCGATTCCACACCGATTTCGATCAGATTTTTCACCTGCTCGGGCGTCATGGAAAAGGAGCAGTCGATGGGATTGCCGACACTGGCGTAATCGGGCAGGGCGCTTTTCAGGCGTTGCTTAAAATACGGTTCTAACGTGGCCAGACGCATATCGGAGAGATACAGCATGTCGGTGGCGGCGACGCCCAACGAACCGGTATAGGTAATGACGAGGACGCCGTTCCCCTTCGGGACGGGCTGCTTGGAAAAAGCGCGCGTCAGCGCGAAGAGGTGCTCGTTGTCCCGGGCTCGGATGACGCCGCTCTGTTTGAAGGCTGCGCTGTTGACTTCGTCATTGCCGGCGAGCGACGCGGTATGCGATGAAACGGCTTTTTTGCCGGCCTCCGTCCGTCCCGATTTCAGAACGATCACTGGTTTACGGACCGCCGCCCGCGAGGCGACATCGACAAACCTCTTGCCGCTGCGGACGTCTTCCATATACATGACGATTACGGAGATATGATCATCGTCGCTCAGGTATTCCAGAATATCCGTTTCATTGATGTCCATCTTGTTGCCAATGGTAGCCACGATACCGAAATCGAGCACGTTGCTCAATCCCGTCAGAATCCCTGCGGCATAAACACCGGCCTGAGCCACCATTCCGACGTTGCCCTTTTTCAGATCATCCAACAGTCCGATGGACTGCACCATGTTGTGATGGGTATTGATGACGCCGGAACAATTGGGGCCGAGAACGCGGGAACCGTGTTTGCGGATAATTTTCAGAATCCTTTCTTGAGCTTTCTTGCCTTCTTCACCGATTTCGGCAAATCCCGCGGCCTCCACCACAACAAATCGGACGCCCTTTGCACAGCAATCGGCAATAGCGCTCTCAACCGCCTTCGCCGGCACAATGACAATGGCCAGGTCCACGGGTTGGGGCACGTCTAGGATGGATTTGTAAGTACGAACACCCATCAAGGATTCTTTGCCCGGATTGATCGGGTAAAGTTTTCCGGGATAATGGTGGCTGGTCAGATTTTTAAAAACATTATAACCTAATTTGCCCTCGACATCGGAGGCGCCGATCACTGCGATGCTTTGCGGATAAAAGAAATCGCGCAGGCTCTCCGCGCCGGTTGCCGTAGTATGTTCGTGCTGCGCCGCTTCACTGACAAACATCCGGGCATCGACGGTGATATAACCGTCCGGATACAGAAACAGCGGATTGAGATCCAGTTCGCTGATTTCAGGATTTTCCACGACCAGCCGTGATATTTTCAAGAGCAACTGCTGAAGCGAGTCGAGATCGACGGCCTGTCCGCGATACCCTTTGAGAATACCCGAGCCGCGAGTGTCTTCAATCATTTGCGCGGCATCTTTTTCAGTAATCGGCAGAATGCGGAAAGATACGTCGCGCAGGACTTCGACAAACACGCCGCCCAGGCCGAACATGATGAGCGGGCCGAAGCTGGGATCGCGCGTGACGCCGATAATCGCCTCGATGCCCGCTTGGGCCATGCGCTGCACCGCGACGCCTTCGATATGCTGGTATTTGAATGTTTCCAGAATATCACGGTAAGCTTTGCGCACGTTATCGGCGTTCATCAAGTTAAGCTTGACGCCGCCTGCATCCGTTTTATGAACGACATCCGGAGAAACAATTTTCATCACCACGGGAAATCCGATTTTATCACAGATGGCCAGCGCTTCATCTTCGGACCGCGCCACGAGGTAACCGGTGGTTGTAATGCCGATGCCTTCCAGAATTTCCTTGCTTTCGTGTTCCATGAGGTAGCTGCGGTTATCCCGAACCGCCTGATGGATGATTTCCGCCAGTTCATCCTTTAAAAGTTTGCCCTGCGGGTCCGGCATTTCCTTCCGGGCGATCCGCTTCGCTGACTTTGTCTGCCGTGCTTCTGATTGTGCCTGTCCCATAAAGTCCCCCCCTGTTTGTCCCGTCTCTGTTCTGCCGCACCGAAGCGACAACGAATTTAAACACGATACTGGACTAGCACAGGCATTCAAAAGAAAATATCGGCAGAGGGCTTATTTATGTGTCGGACCAATACCGGATGATATGACGGATTTTATCCGACAAGGATTTCAAGCGCCGGCCAACGCGGGCCGGCTAGTTGATGAGCTTATTGTGGACAGCGTAAAGCGTGAGTTCGGCGTTCTTTTTTAAACACATCTTGGCCATAATGCGGGTGCGGTAAGTGCTGATGGTTTTCACGCTGAGAAACAATTCTTCGGCAATATCGGAAACGGATTTGCCGCCCGCCAGCATCAGCATGACCTGGTGCTCACGGTTGGAAAGCCTCTCGTGGGGCAGCTTTTGAGTGTCAATATCCATTTCGTCGGCCAGTTTTTCCGCCAGCGATGCGGTCACGTATTTTCCACCGCCTGCCACTTTGCGGATGGCGCCGATCAGTTCCTGAGGTGCACTGGCTTTGGTGAGATAGCCGGATGCGCCGGCGCGCAGCGCCCGTACAGCGTATTGTTCTTCCGGGTGCATGCTTAAGATCAATACGGCCAGTTTCGGCCGCTGAGCCTTGATATCCTCCAGAACCTCCAGACCGCTGCGTCCCGGCATGGAGATATCGAGCAGAACGACATCATATTCATATTTCAGAATCTTATCCAGCGTTTCGGAGCCGTTTTGCGCTTCATCTTTGACCAGCATGTCCCGAACGTCTGCTAGAATCTGCACTACGCCCTGGCGCACCACAGCGTGATCATCGGCAACCAGTATACGTATCATGTTTGTCTATCTCCTTTGCCTGAGTGGAATCAGAACTCTCACCGTTGTTCCGGAAGGTTTGGCGTTGCGTACGTGAATTGTTCCCCTCCAAAGATGGGCGCGTTCGCGCATGCCGATCATGCCGAAGGAGCGGGAATCATCCACCTGCCACTGCGTGATGCCGACCCCGTTATCCGTTACTTCCAGGCACAGTTCTTTTTCATTTTCCGTGAGGTTTACCTTGCAGAGCGTGGCTCTGGCATGTCTCGCGATATTGGTAAGCGTTTCCTGAAAAATGCGGAAGATGGCCGTGGCCAGCTCCTTGTCGATTACGTCATTTTGACAAACGATATAAGCCTGACA
The DNA here is from genome assembly GCA_963726395.1 of uncultured delta proteobacterium. GTDB lineage: Bacteria > Desulfobacterota > Syntrophia > Syntrophales > Smithellaceae > UBA8904. Next base: position 58,541 of record CAVSCG010000034.1, on the reverse strand, counting down.
GCGGATGCCGGAGCGTTTTTGAAAATCCGCCGCCTGCCATTCGATGGCTGCCGGCAGCCCCAGATCATCAAGGAGACTGGGGCGCAGTTCGGTCGTAATGTTGTGAACGCTTTCAATGGTCGAATCGACCAGACCCGACATGCTTTGCGTTTTTTTTCGGATGGCTTTACTGTTGGCCGGAATCCGGCCTAATAGCCAGGACAGATCCATCTGTAGCGCGGTGAGCGATTGCCCCAATTCATCATGAATTTTGCGCGCGACACGAGTGCTTTCTTCCTCGCGCACCGATTGAAGGTGAGTGGACAGATTCCGCAATTCCTCACGCGAGCGTTCCAGCTCCTCCTGCGCCTTTTTTTGCGCGGTAATATCTTCAAAAGTGACCACGATACGCTTTTCGCGCAGTTTCTCGCCGATGCGTGAGGCTTTGATCCGGCAGAGAATTTCCCGTCCGTCCTTGCGCAGACAGGGGAATTCCGTTTCATAAGTCCGCTGATGCTCGAGACTGGAATAAAAAATGCCGCCGATTTTATCAGCCTCCTTTTCATTGCGGTAGATCAGGCGAATGCTTTTGCCGATGAGTTCTTCACGGTGCCAGCCGAAAATGACCTTCACGGCGGAATTAGCAAAATTGATGCGCCGATCGTGCAGGCCGACGACCGCTTGGGGGATTGCGTCGAGAATGGAGGATTCCAGCGCTTCAAGCTCCTCCAGCCGACGGCTTGCCTCCTTGCGTTCGGTGACGTCCATGGAATTACCCAGAATAGCCCGCTTGCCCTTGTAGGTAATCGGCATAACGGTTTCCATGATCCATTTAATCCGTCCGTCTTTGGTGACAATGCGAAACTCGTAGGGTGAAAAGCGCTGTTCCTTGAGCATCATGATCGCGTTTTTGGCCGTCTTGCGTCGGTCTTCCGGCAGGATGAGAGAAACAGGGCTCATCTTGAACATCTTGTCCTCGGTATAGCCCGTATAATCCCGGAAGTGGGAGTTGATGAATTGAAACCGTTTGTTCTGCATAATGTAGCAGCCCACCTGTGAACTATGCGCCAGAATCTTGTAGAGATCTTCTTCCGACACTCCTTTGAGCTGCTTGTGGTGAATGTCCGATAACGGTGTTTGTATAGGATTAACCAGATTGATCAAATCTTTTTTTGAATTTTTCTCCGGGTTCATCGGTTGCTCCGCCGCGTTATTCATCTTTACGCAGGTAGGTCATCTAATCATAATTGACAGGAAAAATAAATACATTTAACGGGAAGACGATGTCCTTCGGGTTAAAGTGGATATGCATTAGGACAATCCAAATAAGTGAGAGGAAGTATAGGAAGAATAAAGCCGGGAGGCAACAAAATATTATGTTTTCGGGTAGGGTGAGCCCGTTGACTATAATCTTTCCTTATGGTACCGACGTGAACATTATTTAATTATTTGAATAGCAGGGACTAAAGAAAAAATGAAAATGACGAGTGCAGACAGACTGATTAAACAATTGAAAGCGGAAGGGCGTTTGTTCATGACGGAGGCAGAATCCAAAAAACTGCTCGGTGATTACGGCGTACCGGTTGTGAAAGACAAGGTTGTTGGAAATGTGCATGAAGCTGTTTTACAAGCGAAAAAAATAGGGTTTCCGGTTGTTGTCAAGGGACATGGTGCGAAACTTACGCACAAAACCGAACGCGGACTGGTGAAGACAAATTTGAAATCAGCCAGAGAAATCCGCGAGGCTTTTTGCGCCATCAAAGAATCAGCAGGCGATGATTGGGAAGGATGCCTCATAGCGCCTTTTATTCAAGGCAGCCGGGAATTCGTTGCCGGGTTGTTTCGGGATGCCCAGTTCGGCCCGGTCGTCATGTTTGGCCTTGGCGGTATCTTCACCGAAGCACTGGCCGATACGACTTTCCGCATCGCCCCGTTTGATGAAAAAGACGCCCGACGGATGATTGGAGAAATTTCATCCCGGAAGCTCTTGGGAAATTTCCGCGGTGAAGCGTCTGCCAATCTTGATCAGTTGGCGGATGTTTTGCTTGGCCTGGCAAAGCTCGGTCTCGAACAGCCCGATATCCAAGAAGTGGACATCAACCCGCTCATCGTTACCTCGAAGGGGAAAGCTGTGGCCGTAGACGCGCTGATTGTACTTGATGACGGCAAGGCCGTGACCATCGGTGGAAACTTAAGCGAAGGCGGGCTCAGAAATCGATCGATGGAAATTCGCGCCGCTCTCGACGTCATGACCCATGCCGAATCCGTCGCTGTGGTCGGCGCCACCCGTCCGGATGTGAGCGGATTTGCCGGGATGTTCGGCTGCATGAGAAATTTCGGCTATCGGGGTAGGCTTTATCCTGTCAATCCGAAGCTTGACAACATTGACGGAATCAAAGCGTATCCCAGCCTAACGTCGCTGCCGGAGACGGTGGATCTGGTCATCATCTCCATCCCCGCGCCGTTGGTTGCGGACGTTTTGAAAGAATGTATCGCGACGGGGAACAAGAACATCCATATTTTCAGTTCCGGTTTTAAGGAAACAGGTGAAGAGGAAGGCCTCAGGCTGCAGCAGGAAATTGAAACGATTGCCTGCCAAGGCGGACTGCGCGTAATCGGCCCGAATTGTATGGGATTCTATGTCCCGAAAATCCGGATGTTGACCTGGGAAGCTGCCTCTACGGAAAGCGGGCCTGTTTCCATGATCAGCCAGAGCGGTGGCAACGCCCAGGATTTTACAAATTATCTTACGGATCATTACGGCATTTCTTTCAGCAAGGTCATTAGTTACGGCAACGCGCTGACACTGGACAGCACCGATTTTCTGGATTATCTGGCCCATGACGATGAAACCGCGATCGTCACCATGTATCTTGAGGGCGTCAAAGACGGTCGGCTCCTGCTCGACTGCGTGAAAAAAATCAATCGCCGGAAGCCCGTAATCATCTATAAAAGCGGCCTGACGGAATCGGGAGCCAGGGCCGTGTCCTCGCATACAGGCTCTCTGGCAGGCGGGGAAAAGATATGGAAGGCCTTTTTCCAGCAAACAGGAGCGGTTTGGGTAGAATCCGTGGAAGAAATGGCTGATGTCACGCAGGCGTTTCATCGTCTGGGAAAAGTTCATGGGAAGAAGACAGCTGTGATCGGATTCGGCGGAGGTAATGGCGTGTCGATTGCGGACAATTGCGCGCGAGCAAATCTGGAGCTTCCGGCTCTTTCAGAACAGCTGACCCGAAAATTGAGAAAGCTGATCCCGCCGGCCGGTTCCATGATCCGTAATCCAATTGACGCCGCTATCGCATTTGTCCATTTACCCTTGATGGGTGAAGTGCTGGACCTCGTTGCGCAAAGCGGTGAAATCGATAATTTCATCATTTCCGTCCCCTTTGACTGGCTATTTAACAAGAAACCGGGTGGCGCTTATATTGAAACCATTGCTTCTTATCTGGCGACGGAAGGGCAAAAGCACGCCCAGGGAAAACCTATGCTGGTGGCTTGGCGTCAGTATCAGCCTTCGGCAGAAATCCGGAGATGGGTTCCAGTCTTTGAGAATATTTTGATGTCGGCCGGAATTCCGGTTTACGAAGGACTCCCCAAGGCGGTCAGGGCACTGGCCAAAATAGAAAAATACTATGAATATCAGAGTAATAGACAATAAAATTGTTTTGCTTGGGTTGTTTTGTGCATGGGCCTGAAAAAGAACCGTTATTTCGCCTCATTTTTTATTATTTTGATTGACTTTCGGTCACGTTTGGAATTATAATCTCACCGTATGATGAGGTGTTAGTCAATAAGCCGCAAGCAGGATGTTTCAGAGTTGCTTTGTGCCCTGTAATGATCGTGAAAACCTCTGCAGTGTGTTTTAGCCGGAGCGAGCGCTTATTCCAATCAGCAGCAAACCGGATGTCCCTAAAAGGAATAATGGATGAAACGGACGTTTGTTAACGTTTAAAAAATAATAAACTATTTTAAGAAGGGAGTCAGTTATGGGCAATTTATTAGTAAACACACGCGATCAGCAGTTTCTTCTTTTTGAGCAGTTCGGGATTGAAAAAGTTTTTGATTCAGAGGCCTATGGAGGTTATTCCAAGGATGATATTCTGATGATTCTGAGCGAAGCCGAGAAAATGGCCGTTAGTGTCATATTCCCGACTTTGAAAGAAGGAGATGAAGAAGGTTGCCATATTAAAGACGGCAAAGTCACCGTACCCAAGTGTTTCCGTGAACCTTTTAAAAAATATTGCGAAGCCGGCTGGATTAACCCCATGGATTCTCCCGATGTCGGCGGCCAGGGTTTACCTCATGCCGCAGGTTATGCGGTTTCAGAATTTTTCTGCGCAGCCAACTATGCTTTCATGATGTATCCCGGCCTGACCCACGGCGCTGCAAATCTGATTAATGTTTACGGTAATGAAGAACAGAAGAAAAAATACATGACAAAATGTTTTTCCGGCGAATGGACCGGCACGATGTGCCTGACCGAACCGGGTGCAGGCAGCGACGTCGGCGCTCTGAAGACGACGGCTAAACGTCTTCCTGATGGGAAGTTCCTGATCACCGGAACCAAATGTTTTATCTCGGCGGGCGACCATGATTTGACCCCGAACATCATTCACCCCGTTCTGGCGCGCATTGAAGGCGATCCGGCCGGAACCAAGGGCATCTCCATTTTCATCGTTCCGAAAATACGCGTCAATGACGACGGCTCCCTGGGCGAAGGAAACGATGTGAATTGCGGCGGCATCGAACATAAGATGGGCATCAAAGCCTCTGCAACCGCCACACTGAATTTCGGCGAAGACGGAAAATGTATCGGCGAATTGCTCGGTGAAGAGCGCTCCGGCATTAAGGTTATGTTCCAGATGATGAATGAAGCGCGTCTCGGCGTTGGTTTGCAGGGTGTCTCTGCCGGATCGGCCGCTTTTCAGCATGCCGTGGCTTACGCCAAGGAACGTATTCAGGGAACGCCGGTCTGGGAGATGAAAAACCCGGCCGCCAAAGCGGTGACCATCATTAATCATCCGGATGTCCGCAAGAAACTCATGTGGATGAAGGCCCATGTTGAAGGAATCCGAGCCTTGGCCTATTTCGGTGGTTATTGCATGGACATGAGCGAGATCTCCAAGACGGAAGAAGAAAAAGCCAACTGGGAAGGATACCTCGAGCTTTTGACCCCGATTATCAAATCTTACTCGACCGATAAAGGGCTGCTGATCTGTTCAGCCGCCATGGATGTTTACGGTGGATACGGATATTGTTCGGAATACCCCGTGGAGCAATTAATGCGCGATGAAAAAATCGCCTGCATTTATGAAGGCACCAATGGCATCCAGGCGCTCGATTTCGTCGGACGCAAACTGGGTCAGCGCAAAGGCGCGAATGTCATGAATATGGCCGGCATGATCCAGAAGGGCCTTGCCATATACAAAAACAATCCTGAACTGGCCAAATCCGCCGCCACACTGGAAGAAGCCTTAAACGCGGTTATTGATCTGACGATGTTTTTTGCCGCTGCCGGCAAAGGCGGTAATTTCATAGCGCCCATTTACAATGCCTCCAAGTTCCTGGAAATCTTCGGCGACCTGGTTGTCGGCTATTTCCTGATGGATGGAGCCAGTATTGCTCAGGAAAAACTCAATGCCATGTATGAAGCAAAAGGCCTGACCACTATTGGCAAACAAAAAGGTCTGCAAAGAGAAGATATGGATGGAGCCTTCTATGCAGGCAAGGTTGCCTCGGCCAAATTCTTCCTTAATGATGTTGTAACGACAGTCAAGGCACGTTGCGAAGCCATTAAAGCCGGCGACAAGTCAGCGATGGAAATGACGGATCAGGGATTCACGGTCTAGAATTAACTTTTCAATAGAAACAAAAAAGGGGCTGCAAAATTTGCGGCCCCTTTTTTATGCATCTCCCTTTATAAAGCAGTTGTGCAAAAATATAGGATAATGAACCTCTCTCGTCGATCGCATCTTCAGCCGGAGGTATAAAACAGAACATCATGGTCCATGGTTTCTTGAATCATGCCGTCGCGTTTGAGTTCCTGTAAATAAACATAGGTTTCATTAAGTGCCATAAATTTTTCCCAGTCATCCCAATTGGTTGCTGCCACGCCGATCATTTCGCTACAGATATTATAAGTTGTCTTGGGATGTGCATTGAGGATTTCAAGAAGCACCTGTTTTTTCAATGCATGATGCGCGCGGATTTCTCTTATTCGCTCTTCAATGCCGCTGAAAGAATTTCCATGTCCCGGATGGATCGTTGTAATTGGCAGCTTTTCAATGACATCCAGCGATTCCAGATAACTTTTGAGTGGCTGAAAGATTTCATCGTAGATATTGGGGCTGAGACTTGGCGCGATATAAGGCAGGACATGATCGCCGGCTACGAGTAGTCCTTCCTCCCGGAAGAAAAAACAGACATGCCCCGCGGCATGACCCGGTGTGAAAATGACCTCAAAGGAACGATTGCCGAACTGGCGAGACTCATTTTCCTGCAAAAAAGTATTCACTGCAAATTGCGAAATCCGGCTGCGCATATCTTCAATCTCTTCGACAATGGCTTCCACGTCGCACACGGACATGCCATGTTTTGAGTAAAAGAGCCTGGCCTGCGCGATGAGATGAACTCCCTGTTGGAAAAGCAAGAGAACCTGATGGGCAACTTCCGACAAATGAATGCGGGCGTTTGATTTTTCCTGGATGGTTCCAGACATGCCGCAGTGATCGGTATGTCCGTGTGTAAGATAAATGTCGCTGATGCTTTTTATCGAATGACCGATGCTTTGCAAATCCTCTTCCAGTCTTTCAAACGCGCCGGGCATCTGCATCCCCGTATCAAAAAGGGCGACATTTGTGCCGTCAATGAGCGCGTAGGCGTGGACATGACGCAGGCGAAAAGGCATAGGCAGCGTGATGCGGTAAAAGTTTTCGGAAATTTCAGTGATCATAAGGAAAATGCAGTCTCATAGGAAGAGTTGGTCAAAAGCAGGCTATGCCGGTTTGCGGAAGACCACTTGAATGTCGCCGACGGCCCGCTCACGAAAACCGGCTTCACAGATGGCCAGATAGTAAATCCATTTACGCCGGAAAACTTCATCAAATCCCAGCGCGTTGACTTTATCCAGATTGCGCGTGAATGATACTCGCCAGTCCCTTAGTGTCCGGGCGTAATTCATGCCGATATCTTCCAACTGCTCCATCAGCAGACTGGTATTTCTGGTAACTGCCTCAGACATTGCTGTTACGGAGGGCAGATGGCCGCCGGGGAATATGTACTTCTGAATCCAGTCTGCCTCGCTCCGGTAGCTCTCGTAGCTCTGATCAGGGATGGTAATCACCTGAATGACCAGCCTTCCTGCCGGTTTGAGGAGTCTGTCACAAGTTGAAAAGAATGTTCCCAGATATTTATGGCCGACCGCCTCGAGCATTTCAATGGACACGATCTTGTCAAACAGCCCCGTTACACGCCGATAGTCTTTAAATAGAATCGTGATATTTTTTTGGAGACCGGCCTGCCGGACTCGTTCCTGCGCTAAATCAAATTGCTCTTCGGAAACGGTAATACCGGTAACGTGGCAGCCGGTTTGCTGAACCGCTTCCACGGCAAAACCACCCCAGCCGCAGCCGATTTCAAGAACATGATCAGTTGCTTCAATGTGCGCCTTTTCGATGATCCGCTGCATTTTATGGTGCTGAGCGTCTTCGCAGGTATCGCTCTCGCTGCTGTATAGCCCGCAGGAATACAGCATGGTCGGATCCAGAAAAGTCTGGAAAAAATCGTTGCTCAGGTCATAATGCTTACCGATGTTTTTACGCGAGCCGATCAGCGTATTGGCGCGCACCATGTGCATGAGGCGGTCTTTCTGGCGGGCCAGCCATGCCGTGGCCATATTCCCGTTAGACAGCGCCCGGCGGTTCTTAATCAAGACGCTGAACAACGCCGGAATATCATCCGTATCCCAGAGGCCTTTCATGTAAGCTTCGCCCAGTCCCACGTCACCGCCGAGGACAGCATCTTGAAAAAAGCGGAGGTCATGAATGGTCATCCGGGCTTGAAGCGCCGACTGTTTATCGCCGAAAGAGCGCTCGCTGCCGTCCGGGAGATAAACAGTAAGACCACCCGCTTCAATTTTATTGAATAAGTTGATCACTAAATGCATGCAGGATCGCTCAATGATAGTCGGCAATGGATTGCGGGCTAACTTTTGAGGAGTCTGGGCTTCTTTTTTCATAGTGCACCCCCTCCCAAGGTTCACTTTGTTGGTTAATTGTTTAACATAAACCACGTATTGATCGCAATATTGTATTTTGAATCATCAAGATCGTAGAGGAAGGGAACTTATTCATAGTGAGATATCTACTCTAAAGACGGAATGCTTCAATAATATAAGCAACAATCATGGCTATCCCCGTTAGGTTGTGGACTTTAATCATCGCCAGATTGGCCGGGGCCATTGCCAGGGGGTCATTCAGATGACGGCGCATGACGGAGAAGGATTTAACGGCGAAGGGCAGACTGATCAAACTAAGAAGAACGAAAGGGGATAAAGCCTGTACCAGTGCGGCAATCATCAGGATGCTGTAAGCCATCATCAAACCGATCCCGTAGAGAAAAGCGCCTGTTCTTCTACCGAACCGCGCGACCAGATTCCATTTTCCACCGCGCCGGTCCGTTTCATAATCGGGAATCTCATTGATAATAATCATCGACCACATCAGAGATCCCAGTACCAGAGAGGCGATCAGCGGAGGAATCGCCAGTGTCTGCGCCTGAACATAATACGAACCCATCACAATGACCGGACCAAAATTAACAAGAAGCCCCAGTTCGCCGAACCCCCGATAGCCGAATCGGATAGGTGGCGTGGTGTAAAAAATGGAAGAGGCCATGCCGAAAAGGCCCAGGGCTAAAACAGGCCAACCACAGGCATAGGTCAGATAAGCGCCGATTACCGCAGTCGCCACAAAAAATAAACTGGCCACCTTCAGCATCTGTGTGTCTTTGAGAAGTCCTTCCGGTAGAACGCCACTGCCGCCGGTAAAAAAGTTCTTCTCCTTGCCTTTTTGTAAATCAACAGCATGACGGTAATCGAGCACATCGTCCACCAGATTGAGGCCGAAGTGATTGACGGTGACACCGATGACAACCAGCGCAAAGTGTAACAGATTAAGTGAGTAGCCCTGAGCCCAGGCCATTACACCGCCTAGCAGCGCTGGAAGAATGCTGGGTAAGACGAAATAGAGACGAAGCGCGCGCCTCCAGGCGATCCAGGCCGGTGCGGGCTTTTCTTTGCCATGGTTGGCGTTGCTGATCACAGAATGTTTTGTTCTGATTCTCATGGCTGGCTTTCACCGTATTGCCGTACCTTGATGGTTTCCGCACCTCATAGCGACCATTTATTTCTTTTGGTTTTTGAGTAACTCCAGAATCTTATCATGATACCGCCAGGCCAGTAAGGAAACAATGACGCCCGCAACCACGACTGCCGTTAAAAGCAGGTATTGTTCTTTTGCGGCAATGTTGCCGCTGATGGACAGCATCATGGTGCCGAAAAAGCGGCCGATCGTGGATAGAATAATGAATGTCATTGTCGGAATGCGGCTGACACCCATGATGTAGCATAAATAATCTTTAGGAAAGCCCGGTATCAAAAAGAGCAGGAAAGAAACGAGCAGTCCCTTATGTTCCATAAAATGATCGAATTTCTCAAAGACTTCTTTCTTGACCACTTTTTCCAGAAGAGGTTCGCCGAAAAAGCGAGCCAGTATAAAAGCCAGCCAGGAGCCCAGCGTTAAACCAATGGTGGAGTAAAGAGTTCCCCAGAATGGGCCGTACAAATAGCCGCCGATGAAACCGCTTATCTCTCCCGGAATGACTGCGACGACTACTTGCACAACCTGTAGCGCAATAAAAACCAACTCGGCGTAACGGGACGATTTAATGAACTGGATGATTTTGTCTTTGTCTTTAAAAAAAAGATAAAGATCAAAATGCACAAAAAGATACGCACCAAGACCGATTAAGGCAAGCAGCAATAGGATTCGGAATGTTAAATTTCTATTCATGAAGTGATCTCGAGGCTCTCTCATCAGCTTTATGATGAATTTTCTATATGAATAATATTTTTTCGTCAAATTGTTTCAGCTACTTCTGGAATCGAGGGGACGGCAGGCTCTAATCCGTATGTTGACCCAATACCATTTTTACCTCAAAATAGTTGACTAAATGAAAACGATGTGCAAGAAAAACGCATTCTTAAAACGATATCAAAATAATGCTGAGTGCTCATGAATTGTCATAAAGGGGGAAAATATCATCATGTCGAAAGTGCCGCAAAAACTGGATAGAAAAAAATCAGAAATTTATAAAGATGCCCCGATTGCCAGGTTTGGCGAAAGAAAGCCTGACTTTACCACCATGGGCCGAAAGATAAAAAATCCCCATAAGAAATTCCGCGAGGTTGTGTGTGTGGAAGCCTGTCGGACACCCTATGGCCGTTCCGGCGGCGCGCTGAAAGATTTTTCGGCGATGGAGCTGGGAGCTCTGGCGATTAAAGAAGTTCTGCGCAGGACGGAGGGCAAGGTGAAACCGGCGGATGTGGATTATGTTTTCATGGGACAGGTGGTTCCCGCCGGGTGCGGTCAGGTACCGGGGCGACAAGCAACCATTCTGGCGGGAGTGCCGGAATCCGTTCCTTCCATTACCGTCAATAAAGTCTGCTCGTCAGGCATCAAAACAATTGATCTGGCGTTTCAGATGATTCTGCTGGGACGCGCCGAAATTTGTATCGCCGGCGGTCAGGAAAGCATGAGTAATTGTCCCTTTGTGCTGCCGGATATGCGATGGGGAACAAGGATGGGGCTGCCCAACGGCCGCGTCGTGGATTCGATGGTTTATGATGGTTTATGGGATGCCTTCTACAATCGTCACATGGCGATTCACGGCTCGGAAGTTGCCGATGAGTTCGGATTTACCAGGGCAGAACAAGATGAGTGGGCATTGAATTCCCAGATGAACGCCGTCCGCGCGATGAATGAAGGAAAGCTCGATAATGAAATTTTCCCCGTGGAAGTCCAACAGGGCAAAAAAGTAATCGTTATGGATAAGGACGAAGGGCCAAGGCCGGAGACGACGCTGGAGGGACTTGCCAAACTTCAGCCGGTGTTCGGACATCTCAGCACCGTTACCGGGCGGCCAGGCAGTGTCACAGCCGGGAACGCCCCCGGCGTCAATGACGGCGGGGATGTCTGTCTGTTAATGAGCCGGGAGAAGGCAGATGAACTAGGTCTTAAGCCGATCTTCACCATTGTGGATTATGCCGAAGTGTCGCAACCGACCAAAGATATCGCAACCGTGCCGGGACTGGCCATTAAAAAGATTCTGGAACAAAATGATCTGACACTCGATCAGATGGACGTCATCGAAATCAATGAAGCCTTTGCCGCAGTGGTGCTGGTGAGTTGCCGTTCCATCTTGGGCATGACGAAAGAAGACATGTTTAAAAGGGTGAATATCAACGGTGGCGCGGTAGCCTACGGCCACCCCATCGGAGCAACAGGCGCCCGGATCGCTATGACGCTGGGTTATGAACTGAAACGCCGAGGCGGCGGATATGGGGTCTGTGGTATTTGTTCCGGTCATGCGCAAGGCGACGCGATGCTGATCAGAGTAGAAAAATCTGGTTCAGCCGGCTGATGCGTACTTTTGATTTATGAAGAGGAAAAAATCTTTATTTGCCTTGCTTTCAACTTACCTACCCTTCAATGTAGAAAAATGCTTGACAATCCCCAGGAAGTTGTATTACAATGTATTCCACTGAAAAAGGTAAACCATTCGAGAGGATGGGGCACAAAGCCACTGGCCTAAGTCCGGGAATATCGGGATACGGCGGCAGGGCTGCCAGGCGGAAACAGTACCCGCAGGGTCTGCGATCGCATGGCCGCAGGGTTTAATGAGTTGGGTATTGTTTCGTTCCTGTTTGCACAATCCATACGAGAGAACGTTTTCAACCCGCACTCATGAATCCCTGACAAGCATTTTAACCCTCCGCTAAGGGAGGGAAGCGAGCCCGTGAGAGAGTCAACCGGGCAAGAGGGGTCCTATGGAAAAGATCTGTATTGTAAATCGGAGAAAAAGCGGTCTTGATCGATTACCCGACGGCGGGATGAAGAGGAGGAAGTATGTATTACGAATACTGGGGATTAATTAAAGCACCGTTTGATAATGTTCCTGATCCCTCAATGTACGTTGAATCTCACACGTCCGTTGAAAACGCGATTGCCGAGACCCTCTTCGCCATAGAGGAGGGAAATGAATGTATCTCGGTGATAGTAGGTGAGATAGGGTCTGGAAAGACTCTCTCCCTGAGGCTCATCCTCGATTCACTTCAGTCTGACAGATATCGAATCGCATTCATCACGAATCCCAACATGTCCTTTGTTCAATTACTCAGGGAGATCATTGGACAGATCACAGGGAAGGAGTGTGCAATCAAGCGAAAAGTCGAATTACTGGAAATCTTCAACAAGCTCCTTTTTTGAAACCATGGATGAGAAAAAAAGGATTTTGATATTCATAGACGAGGCGAATGCCATTTCGACGACCAACCTCGAATGTCTCCGGCTTCTCACAAATATGCAGGATGACGGTCACAACCTGTTTACCCTCGTTCTGGCTGGCCAGATGGAACTCGCAAAAAGGTTGGAACATCCCCGGCGGGCCAACCTTTATCAGAGAATCGGGACATACAGCCGCATCGACAAGCTAGCATCAGTCGGGCAGCTTAAGGAGTACGTGCAAGCGCGCCTTCTCCTTGCCGGAGCCAACCAGATGTTCTTCAACGACGCTGCTGTTGAGGCCCTCTGGCGGCACTCTGAGCGAGGTGTACCCCGTCTCATCAATAAACTGTGTAAACTTTGCATGAAGGCCGGAGAGACCAACGGTTTTCTCGTCATAGACGCTGAAGTAGTGAATCAGATAGGCGAGCGTTTTCATAGATTTACCGGAGCGGCCAAGCGTGAGGCAAGGTTCTGTGCGCCAAAGGAGCAAAAGGACCAACTAGCACAGTCTTCCGGGAAAAAGGAGATGGTTGCCCCTGAGGTGATTGTCGAGGAAGAGGTTGAAGAGAAACCGCAGGTGATCGGCACCATAGAGACTGAAAGGCAGGTCTCAGTCGAACAGACAGAGCGATTGGAAGTGACGGAGTCTTCCCAGGAAAAGGAGATGGTTCCCCCCGAACTGATTGTCGAGGAAGAGATGGAAGAGGAACCGCAGGTGATCGCCTCCATCGAGCCTAAACGGCAGGTCTCAGTCCAGCAGACAGAGCGAGTTGAAAAGCAGGAAGCATCTTGGGAAACTGACATTGGTTCTTTCCATATAAAAATAGCAGTTCCCTTCGACGTTTTACGGGAGGCCGGTTTATCGACATGGGAGACACGCACAAAAATCGCCGGCACCCTTGCTGCTCAAACTTTGCAGAAGTATCCTCAGTTGGCTTACTCGCCTTCCCAGGACCAGGTAGCACTCTGGAGCAGCATCAGAAAGTCAATACTGTCTGCCTTCGAGCAGCATGAGTTAACACAATAGGCGTAGGAGCCTTTTCTGCTTCACATTGTCTTGCGTGAACTATCGGCAATCGTCACGGCAACGGTATCAGAATTTACCCTCATCATATCATTTTGATCGCAATGCCGAATTCCGCCATGATACGTCAGCTGAATCATCCGGTGGCAAGCAGTGTTTTAATCAGTTTAATGATCTCCTCATTTGGCGGAATATCCGCCATCGAATGACCATAATGCACAAAACGAACCTTTCCGGTTTGATCAATCAGCATCTGAGCGGGAAGCCTGCCAACTTGAACAGTTTGACCTCCTGGCCGTATAATTTCAGGACCCGATGTTCGGGATCGGGCAAGCCGATAAACGGCAAATTTTCTTTTGTCCAATAGTCCCGGAACGCTTCAGCCTTCTCCGGTCCAGCAACAATAATTTCGGTATTCAGCTTTACAAATTGCTGATAATCCGGCGCAACTGCGCCATATGCGCGCGGCAGAAAGGTCAGAAAAATCCTCGATTGAAAACAACCAGCACATTTTTTTGCCCTGTAAAATCAGCCAGGGACACACTCTTACCGTTAAAATCATTCATGGTAAAATTCGGTGCTTGGATATTGAGCTCAACTCTGGGCATGATGCGAACCTCCTTTAAATATTAGACATCAAGAATATCCGCCTCTTTTCCTTCCTGCAGCAGTTCAAATGAAGCCTTAACTTCTTTAGGGATGGAACGCAGGGTGCCTTTTTTGGCGTCCACAAAAACCCAGTCCGTCTCTCCTTCGGCGAGCAGGGCTTTGTCTGCCGGACGAAGAATTCGATATTTGCGCAATGACTGCACGCGGCGAAAGTTGGAGACCCAGGTCATCACAACCACCCGGTCGCCGGCAAACGCTGGTTTTAAATATTCAATTTTGTGCGTACGCACCACCCAGGTTGCGCCTGCGGTGTTTGTCTCCTGCGTGCAGCCGGCTGTTTCAGAGTGCTTCATCGCAGCGTCCTGCATCCATCGCAAATATTCCACATTATTGACATGACCGTTTTGATCTTCCGCTTCTTTGGGCACGGTCAATTCATGGTAATAGATTTGTTGCATACGATTTCTCGTTAATGGGAAAGGCTGGTGTACTTTGTTGCTGGAGTATAGGGAGAAGAAACTGGAGTGTCAATAAGATTATGGGGCTTATCGCCTCTGGTCAGGGCGTGCGGGACTTGAGGAAATTATCGCAGAGGTGGTAAGACCATAGCTCTCTAGGCTATCTGTCAAAGGGACCACAATGATAAGGGCAGGAAAATACTCACTGCCTTGATACAATTTCTTCGATGATGTCCTTGTATTGCTTGGCAATGGACTTGCGTTTGACTTTCATGGTCGGTGTGACTTCGCCGCCTTCCGTGTAAAGCTTTTTGTCCAGCAAGCGAAATTTGCGGATGTTTTCCACACGGGCTATTTGCTTGTTGACCTTATCTATCTTGTCGGAAATAAGTTTAATGCCTTCTTCGGTACAGGTCAGGCTGGCAAAGAGTTGTGTGCCTCACTTTCACCTATCGAATAAGATATAATAGTCGTAAATCCAGTAAGGAGGTACGACGATAAACCGGAAATTAGGAGGAGAGGAATTACTGGCAATAGCAAAGTCATCATTGCCTAAGGCGAAAACCGTGGAGGGATTAAGAAAATTGCAGGCGGTGGTATTACCCTTGGAGTTTGGTTTAACTTTAGAACAGACAGCCAAAGCAACCGCGATGTCTGTTGGATGGATTAGCCAGTTGCGGAATCGTTTTATCCAAGAGGACGGGCGTTTTGATGATGAGAGACCAAAAAGAGGCGGAAGATATCGTCAAAACATGAATAGCGAAGAAGAGGAGAAATTTCTTGCGCCATTTTTAGAAAAGGCAAGTAGTGGGGGCATTTTGGTTGTGAGCGAGATTAAAGAAGCTCTGGATAGGCGATTGGGAAGGAAAGTGGCATTGTCATCGACCTATAATCTTTTGCATCGGCATAACTGGCGAAAATTGGCGCCGGATAAACGACATCCTAATTCGAACATTAAAGTTCAAGACGCTTGGAAAAAAAATTCGCGGACACAGTTGCCGAAGTCAGTAAAGATTGGCCGGAAAAGGTCCCCATCCGCTTGATGTTTATGGATGAAGCTCGTTTTGGGCGTATTTCCGCCACAAGATATTGTTGGTGCCCGAAACCCATTCGTCCGGTTTGCCAGGCAATGGTTAGTCAGGAATATACTTATGCTTACGCTGCTGTTTCTGTAAATGACGGCACAATGGATTCTCTGATTCTTCCATACGTCAAATGAGATTGTATGCAGATATTTCTGGATGAAGTTGCCGCAAGGCACCCCAGTAACCGCGTGATCATGATTCTGGACGGCGCCGGTTGGCATAGAAGTACTGAATTTAAAATTCCCGATAATATTCGTCTCGTAAATCTGCCGCCTTATTCTCCTGAACTTAATCCGGTAGAGCATTATATGGGATGATTTAAGAGAGAAATATTTTCACAATCGAGTATTTGATAGTATTGATTCGCTTGAAAATCATTTAGAGGAAGAATTACGCAATATGGAAAATAAAAAAGATCGAATACATTCAATCGTGGATTGGACATGGATTATTAATGCACTATCGAATTAATAACATATTATTTTGAAACTGTTAAGGATTACCGGTAGTAGAAATTATCAAACAACAAAAAAGGCAGGACCATTTCTGACCCTGCCTTTCTGTAAGTAAATCGTTTATATTTTTCGTTATTTCTTAACCCAACTTCGCCAAATTTATCAAAGAAGTCCCTTCAGGCCAGAGAACGGTGGCTACTTTTTCTTCCATGTGGCGAGTTCGTTAGATGTCCAATCCTGCAAAACCTTGTGAGACCCCCGGGGCCGCATCGCATGATCTGGACAGAATCAGTCCCCTGATGTTGATCCTTGTTCCATGTTATGGGAGCGCCTATTCCTTTCCATTTTTTAAACTTGTTAAGTTCATTGATAACCACGTCCGTACTGAGGTCTTTTCCTGCAAGCTTCATGGCTGCTACAAGAGGTTCCGCAAAAGCTATGCCCGCTATAAATAGAACTCCCCACCGCTCTTGCGGCGCCAATCTCTTTGCTGCCTCTCGATATTTCAGCATCAACGGATCATTGGAATCTGGCGTAGGAACAAAAGCCGATGTTATAACACCTTCAAAAAGACCATCCGTAATTTTATACATGATGGGGTAATCCGAAAGGCCGTTAAAGGCAATCCATTGTGTCTTAAATCCGACACCGGCGCTCGTTTTAAGTGCATTAACCGCCAATGATGGACTCACCCACATGAATACGGACTCTGCCCCGGCTTGTTTAAGTCTAAGAATTTGCGACGAAAGATCCGATGACGTCGGTTCTACGGGAAGTTCTGCAACCAGATGCATGCCATAAGTAGTGAGTCTCTGTTTACATCCGGCCAAACCTGCCTTTCCAAAAACATCATTCTGATACAAGAATCCTATCTTCTTGTGTCCCAGTTTCTTCACCACATACTTTGTCACGACACTTGCTTCGTCTTCAAACAGTGGATATGAGTGAAATCGATAAATACTGGGCGGAGTTTGAACAGGGTTCAACGCGGCGGTACCCGGGACAACCCAAAGAATCTTATTACTCTCAAGATAGTCTTTAACGGCGTGGCATCCGGAACCGGATACCCCTCCTGTAAAGGCAAATATTCCGTGTTGTTCGACCAATTCCTTTACTGCCGCCATTGCCTGTGAAGGATTGTATTGGTCATCCCTCATAAAGTATTTGATCTTCCTGCCGTGGATTCCGCCTTCCTCATTAACGAGGTCAAAAAGAAGTTTGCCTCCCCGTGCAACAGCACCCCACGTCGCGGCAGGTCCTGTTTGAGGGCCGAATTGAGCAATACGAATCTCACGATCGTCGAAACCCGGTTCACCAGAAACACAGGTGCCAGCCGTTACAAAAAAAATCATCATGAGTGCGATTGTCGAAATCCATAAAACTTTTTTCAAAGCCATGCGCTTTCCTCCTATTTGGTAGACGTTTTTTCTGGGCCGATGCGATTATTGGCAACGGCTTGACTACGACACGATTACCTTTACGAGTTTCCATGCTGGCAAGGCATAAATAATCCTTACAATAGTGGGTTCACCTTTTCCATGGCATGGTACCCCCGCGAACTTCGCGACGGTCAGCCCACTGCTGTCCCTGTTGCGATTTCATCGAGACGCTTCTTTATGAAATCCAGCTCCGCGCCTCGATGATATCCTTGTATTGTTGCGGCGCGTGTTTAGTCCCGGTACATGGATTCGATCAGGTCGCCGAACTGAGCGTTGATCGATTTTCGCTTAACTTTCATGGTCGGGGTTACTTCACCGTCTTCGGTATAGAGCTTCTTGTCGATAATCTTGAATTTTCGAATATTCTCAACACGGGAAACCTGGTTGTTCACCTTGTTGATTTCTTCCTGAATCAGGCTGTTCACCTCCGGTGCGCGGGTCATACTGGCAAAAGTTGTAAATTGGACCTTGTTGTCCTGAGCATATTTGGTGACATTCTCCTCGTCGATGACGATGAGCGCCGTCAAGTATTTTCTGCGGTCGCCGATGACAACGGAGTCGTTAATGTAAGGCGAAAATTTGAGAAGATTCTCCAGGTACTGGGGAGCAACATTCTTACCGCCCGCCGTGATGATCAGGTCCTTTTTCCGGTCTGTCAGTTTGAGGTATCCCTCATCGTCAATCACACCAACGTCGCCTGTATGCATCCATCCGTCGATCAGAACTTCTTTGGTCTGCTCCGCATCCTTGTAATAACCCTTGAAAATGCCGGTATGCTTCACCAGGATTTCACCATCCTCAGCAATTTTGACCTGTGTTCCCGGCAGCGCCTTGCCAACCGTTCCCACTTTATAGTCGACTTCGTTGGACATGTGAGTGATACCCGTTGTTTCAGTCATGCCGTACCCCTCGCGAATGGGGATCCCGATGCTCTGGAAAAACTTTAAGATCTCATGTGAAATCGGAGCGGCACCGGAAACACCTATGCGCACCCGATCAAATCCCAGGCGTTCCTTCAGTTTTCTGAAGACGACAAAATAAGCGATGTGATAGGCCAGTGCCAACTGCAAGAGGCACCTTTTGCTTGGTTAGCGCTTTATTGTTGTACTGGGTCCCGACTTTCACGGCAATCTTGTAGAGCGTTCGCTTGAGCCATGTCGCATCAGCCATTTTCAGAACAATCCCGGAGTAGTACTTTTCCCATATCCTGGGAACGGCATGAAACATCGTCGGTGATATTTCCTGCATGTCCGCCATGACGGTATCCGTATTTTCCGTAAAGTTGACGATTTGCCCTACGGTCAGATGAAACATCATGTCGAAGATCTGTTCATACACATGGTTGAGCGGCAGAAAGGAAATGGTCTCATCTTCATTGGTTGCGGGCATGATTTCCTGCGAGGCTCGGCCGATCCATAGATAGCCCTCATGCGCAAGCAATGCCCCCTTCGGCGGTCCCGTCGTCCCTGATGTATAGATAATTCCGGCGATGTCTTGAGGTTGAGCCTGCTCGGTCAGCTGCAGGAAGAGCCCCGGATTTTTGCGATCTTCTTCTTTACCCAGGTCTAGCAGATCCTGAAAGCTCATGAGCATGGGATCCTCGTAATGCTTCAGACCCTCCATCTCCCAGACGATGAGCTTCCTGAGCATGGGTGTTTTTTCCCGGAAGGCCAGCGCCTTGTCGAGCTGTTCCTCATCTTCACAGATATAGACGACGGCATCGGAATGACCGACTACATATTCGCATTCAGCTGTCGGGTTAGTTGTGTAAACCCCAACCCAGGCCGCGCCGGCGCAGACAATGCCCAGAGCCGAGTACAGCCACTCCGGCCTGTTTTCTCCAATGATCGCCACATGGTCTCCGTATTTCACACCGAGGGCATGAAGCCCGAGGGTGACATGCTTGACGTTTTCCAGATATTCAGTCCAGGTAATATCGTGCCAGATGCCGAAATCTTTTCTTCTCATGGCAATACGTTTCGGCTGTTTTGCTACCATGTTCAATAATGCTTTGGGCAACGTTTTGATGGCCATTGGCTCTCCCATACTCTCTCCTATCAACAGAAACGATTTACAGATGTGTTTTCACAAATCTCAACCATGCAAGGCTAACGAAAACGGACTTTTCTTCTGTAGCGCTTATACCCCTTGACGGACTGTTCCGTGGCTATGCCCAGATAGAATTCCTTCACGTCGTTGTCTTCGCGCAAAACCTCCGGTTTATCAGCACGAACAATTCTTCCATTTTCCAGCAGATAGGCATAATGGGAATACTTGAGCGCCATGTTGACATTTTGTTCCACCAGTAAGATGGTCATGCCGTCCTTCTCATTAATATTTTTGATAATGCCGAATATCTCTTTGGTTAAAAGGGGAGACAGGCCCAGTGACGGTTCATCGAGCATGAGCAGTTTGGGTCGGCTCATCAAAGCCCGGCCGATGGCCAGCATCTGCTGCTCACCGCCGCTCATCAATCCCGCCTGCTGCTTTATTCTATCCTTCAAGATGGGGAAATGGTGGAAAACATTTTCCAGGTCGCTCTGTATTCCCTTTTTGTCTTTTCGGGTATAGGCGCCGATGTTGATGTTCTCCAGAACGGTGAGTTCGGGAAACACTTCCCGTCCCTCCGGCACGTATCCGATGCCCATTCTCACAATATCAGAGGTATCCTTTCGGTCGATGCGCTCGCCCAGAAATTCGATGGTTCCCTTTTCCGGTTGCTCTTCTTTCAGGTCATAAAAGAGACGCATAATCGTTTTGAGTGTCGTTGTTTTTCCGGCGCCGTTGGAACCCAACAAGGCGACGACATCACCCTGCTTGATTTCAAAGGAAATACCATGAAGCGCCCGAATCAGATCATACCATGTTTCAATATTTTTAACCTTCAGCATCAGACGACTCCTTCCTCTCCGAGGTAAGCTTTGATGACTTCGGGGTGCCGTTGTACCTCCTGAGGCGATCCCAGGACAATTTTCTCTCCCTGGCTCATGGCAAAAACACGATCCGAAATTCCCATAATCATGTTCATGTCATGTTCAATCAGTAGAATGGTTACCTGATAGTCCTCCCGAATGTCCTTGATCCATATTGTGAGATCGTCTTTTTCCTCCGTGTTCATACCGGCCGAAGGTTCGTCAAGCAGCATCACCTTGGGTTCCAGCGCCAGCGCCCGACCGACTTCGACCAGTTTACGCTTGCCATAGGCAAGGCCGCCGACAAACTGATCCCGCACGGATTGCAGTTCGAGAAAATCAATGATCTGCTCAACCTTTTCGCGGTGGGCAATTTCCTCGCGGGCAGCCCGGGATCGTTTGCCCCACATGAAAGCGCCGCCAAAGATGCCGGTTTTCATGAAAATATGACGGCCCAGCATGAGGTTATCCATCACCGTCGCGTTGGCAAACAGTTCGATGTTCTGGAAGGTGCGCGCAATTCCTCTTTTGGCGATCCGGTCAGGGGTTTTGCCCACCATATTTTCCCCATCCAGCAGAACAGATCCTTCGTTGGGATGGTAGATGCCGCTGATCAGATTAAAGATGGTTGTTTTTCCCGATCCGTTGGGGCCGATAATGGAAAAAATTTCATTCTTCTCGACGCTGAAGCTGATGTTATTAACAGCTTTCAAGCCGCCAAAACTGATGCTCAAATTTTCGACACTGAAATAGCCCATGGAATATCTTCCTCTTTTCTCGCGTGCCGCGCTACCGGAAGAAAGGGCGTTGCTTCTGAATACAATGCCCTTCTTCCTGAACTCATAACTCCAGTTCATGCAAAGAACCAGGTTGCGGCGCAGGCGCTGGAGTTCCCGCGCCGCAACCCTCATGCCATACTTTAGTCTCTACTTAGCTCGTTTTTCGTCCACTGCTGAAGCACAATAATTTCTCCCTTGGGGCCGCATTGCCAGATCTGAACTTCCTTACCGGCCATGTGATTGTTCGGTCTCCAGGTAACTTTCGGACCGACGCCCTGGAAGTTGGTAATTTTATCCAGTTCGTTTTTGACAGCTTCCGTACTCAAATTCTTGCCGACTTTTTTAAGCACATAAACCAGGGGCTCCGCCACAACAACGCCGGCCATATAGAATATTCCCCAACGTTCGGTGGGGGCAAGTCTCTTGACCGCTTCGGTATATTTCTTGGTCAGAGCATTGTCAGCATAGGGCGCCTGGGTAAACGCGCTGGTAATGACGCCTTCTTTGGCCCATAACCCGTCGGTGATTTTATTCATGAGTTCATAGTCCGACAGGTTGTAGGAATGCATCCACTGGGTTTTGAAGCCAACGGAAGCTCCGGTTCTCAGAGCAATGGCCGCTTGAGTAGGAGATACAAAGCCAATGACCGCTTCCGCTCCGGATGCTTTAAGTTTCTGCACCTGTGACGACAAATCCCTTTCGATCGGTTCTACGGGAATGGCGGCCACTAATTCCATTTTATTTTTGCTGAGGCGGTACTTAACGGAATCAAGTGCATTCAGCCCGTAGTCATCATTTTGGTAAAACATGGCAATCTTTTTGAATTTCTTTTTTTCGATAGCGAATTTCGCGATGATGCTGGCATCATTTTCGTAGGTGGGCCACATATTCCATAAATAGGGATTGAAGGGCTTGTAAAATGCGGAAGCCCCGGAACAGGGACTGATCCAGATAATTTTATTTTCCAGCAGATAGGCCATTACGGATTGACAGCAGGCAGTGCCAACACCGCCCACGAAGGCGAATATGCCGTGTCGTTCAACCAGTTCCCGCACACCGGCTACCGTCTGGGACGGATTGTACTGGTCGTCACGGATGAAGTATTTGATTTTTCTTCCGGCGATTCCGCCTTCTTCATTGACGATATCGAAAACGAGTTTGCTGCCGCGCGCGACAGAACCCCAGGGTGCGGCGGGACCTGTCTGCGGACCCCATTGACCGATTCTTATCTCCTTGTCATCGAAGCCCCGTTCCTGTGCGGCTTGCCTGTGATAAGCCAGCAGAAAAACGGCAAACATGGAAACAAGCATTACCCCCATTATTTTTTTTAGATCCATAGCCTTTCCTCCTTCTTTTTGGTTAACTCGCTAAACTGGTCATTCATATTACAACTAACAAATGCCCGTTGATCACGGGGAAACACCTTTCATGCCCCCGATAATATGACATGGACATCCTCGCCTTGTGCTATTTAAAATTCAGCTTTTATACCACCTTCCCTTTTCTTTAAAAAAAATAAATCCAATATTGATCTTCCGATCGCTGTTGGGTAGGGGGATGAAAAAATGTCACATCCACTTCGATCTGGGCAACCTTATCGACAGAGGGATACGCTTTGTGGTCTTCCGGATTCTGAATGTAACTGATCCGGATGATGCGGTAGGCCACGATTCGGTCCAGCAACTACCCGGCCTGAGCCACATACTGTTCGAAGCTGTGAGTCCGCCCATAGGGAGAAGAAGGAGCAAAACAGGCATAGACCGCCGGGTAATCTCTGCGGACTTCGGCATCAAGAAAGTTCCGGGCAGCCTTTAGAACTGCTTTTGCCTCCAGATCTTCAGGTGATCCGCTAAGGGCGCCTTGAGGAACGGCAAAAATCATGATCACGGGCAGAGCGAAACAAGCGCCGGCCATGAACCACATTTTTGCTGCTTTCTTGTAACTGCTTTTCTCCATCGCCTATACCTTCTTGATATAGTGTTTAGCGAAAAGACCACTGGGACGGATACAGAGAACCAGAACGATCACGACGAAAGCCGTGATCGGTTTCCATACCGGCCAGGCATAGCCGAAAAAGTTTTCCAAAAGACCCAGGATCGCACCGCCGATCAATACGCCGGGAACGCTCATGAGTCCGCCCAGCACCGCAGCGGCAAATGCCCGGAGAAACGGTTCCATCATAAACTGAGGATCCAGAATGGCCTTGGCGGACAAAAGCAGGGCGGCGATCAGGCCGATCACCGAACTGAAGGCCCAGGCGAAGGCAAAGACGTGATCTGTTTGTATGCCCATTATTTTAGCGGCATGCTTGTTTTGCTGCGTCGCCCGCATGGCCGTCCCGAGTTTTGTGTACTTGAAGAAAAGAAAGAGGAACGCCATGATGACGGCGGCAACGATAAAAACAGCCACGGCCCACTCGCTGATAATGAAGCCCTTGATCGGTTCGTAGGTTACCTTATAGGAGACGGGCAGAGAAAATTGCTGCTGCTCGGCGCCCCATTTCCAGCTCGCCAGTCCCATCAGGAGCATTTCCGCCCCCAGTGTGATAACGATGAGGCTAAGGAGAGTGGGGTTTTTTGCAGGGCGTAAGAAGAAATACTCGATAAAAACACCCAAAAGCGCGGCAAAGACCAGCGCGATGAGAAAAGCCAGCCAGAACGGATAATTGTAAAACGTCAAAACATGAAAAGCAATAAAGGTTGAAAACATCGCCATTTCGCCTGCGGCAAAGTTGACCACTTCTGAGGTTTTGTAGATGATAACAACCGCCAGTCCGAAAAGACCGTAGCAGGCCCCCATGGCCAATCCTTCAATTATCAACTGTCCTACCGGCATATCTCCCCCTTGTTATGGCTCGTTTCCGCTTCTGATCTTCCCGAAAGATCCGTCATATGGATTCCATTGGCAAAAACGGTCATGATGATTAAGCAGTGCCTGTCCGTTTCCGCCCATCTTTAAAAGGGCCATGTCTTCCAGTATTTCTTGATTCTGATCCAGACTCCGAAGATTCCCATGGGCTCAAATAACATGATACCAATCATCACCAGACCGAGTGCGATAGCGCTCAGATTGTCCATCCCTGTAATCGACAACCAACGCTGTGAAATCGTGACCAGAAAGTCACCCACATAAGGAACTTCCCGGACGTTTTTGAAGAGAGCGTACATCAGATAGGTAATGAACGCGGCGCCCGTTATGGATCCCATCACCGAACCCAGCCCGCCTACAACTATCATGACGAGAAAGTAGATCGAAAGCAGCATATTGAACGTGACAGGATCGAAGAAGCCGAGAACAAAGGCGAAGAGCCCACCGGCGATCCCTGCATAAAAGGCGCTCACGGCAAAAGACAGGGTTTTGTAAATGGTCAGATTGATACCGATGACCTCAGCGGCGATGTCACTATCCCGGATGGCAACAAAGGCACGGCCCACTTTAGTTTTTAATATATTGATCGCCCCCCAAACCATGGCAATCGTAAAAAATAAGATCAGAAAATATTTGCTGACATCTGATTTCAGAACCAGGCTCCATCCCAGCTTGGGTATCCCCAAATCCAATGGAGGAGCGGAAAGGCCGCTCCGGCCGCCGAAGAGTTCCATGTGTCCGATGATATGCATGATGGCCAGACCAAAAGCCAGAGTGGCAATCGTCAGATAGGGCCCTTCCAATCTCAGCGCCGGCAGTCCCAGAATAAAGCCAAAAAAAGCGGCGATAAAAGCCGCGCCAATGATGGCGGGGAAAAAAGGCACGCCCAGTTTTGTCATGAGGAGTACGGTCGCATAGGCGCCAATAGCAAAGAACCCGGCATGTCCAAGCGAGATTTGCCCCGTTGAACCGACCAGAATATTGAGGCCCACGGCAAGTATGACATGAACCATGATGAGATTGAGAAGATAGAGATGGTAGTTTGATGCAAAGAGGGGGATCGTTAAGAGCGCGGCCATAAGACTGATTGTCCAGAAAAGGATCGTGCCGCTCTTGAAAAGTTCAATGTCCTCGTAATACGCGCGCTTCATGTCCATAAAATCAAACCCCTACGGTGTTAAGAGTTGATCACATCTGGTTCAGCTTCCGTTTACGTTTAATAATCTTATAATGGAGGTGCGATGGATGTGTCAAGGTAATTTGATTTCTGATATAAGATCTGGTGCAAGCGCATGCCTTAAAATAAGAAAATCTCAGCCCTCAACAATCATAGTTCATCACGAGCTACATCCGCAGTGTATCACCTCATGCTATCTAATTATGGGCACCTTATAATAACAAATATTTGCTGTCAATATGAAATAATCAAAACTAAATCTATACACATGTTGTATGGAATTACTTAAGGCAAGCTCAAAAGGTAGGAACGAAGATTAACCTTTTGATTGTTCAAACCGAGCTTCCTGCGAATGCGATACCGGTAAACATCGATAGCACTGCTCGAAACACTCATGACGTCAGCAATCTCTTTGCTATTTTTACCATCCTTGATCAGATGTGCCACCTGGACCTCGGTAGTTGTGAGGCTTCTGAATCGTGTTGAGAGCTTTCGGGAGAAAGGCGAAAACATTTCTTCAAGGTTGGACGCGATGAGATCATGATATGTCTGGCGGCTCTGTTCTGTGCCTCCTTTGCGTAGCTTCTCCAGATTGGGCATGATCAGCTCCTTTACATTGGAAAGGAGCGTCTGCTCCAGCTCCTCCCGATCCTCAGCCCGCTGTTTAAGCATAACCCGCAAGGCCGTGTTCAGGTCCTCCAGATTATGGGATTTGGCGAGCAACTCGCTTTCCTTTTCCTCCAGTTCCGTAATGTCCATGACTGAGCACACGTGTTTATTGGTGCCGGGAATGAGACTGTTCGTGCTGAGCATGTTCTTGATGTTTCCCTTTCTGTCGACCAGATGAAATTCATAGTTTCTGGGCGCCGCGTTGGGATCAATTCGTCTTAATCGGTGATTTTCCTCCACACGGCTGCGATCCCTTTCATCGATCAGATCCACCCACGTCCTCTTTCCTTCCCAATCCTCCTTGCGATAACCGGTCAGTTTTTCAAATTCCGCGTTGATCAGGGACAGCGTCTTATCGTCTTCGACAATGACGGTCGCGGTGCCCGTCGTTTCAAAAATCGTACGATAGAGGTTTTCTGATTCCGTCAGTTTTTTTTCCGTCAGTTTTTGTTTCGTAATGTCCATGGCACTTCCCAGGATGGCTGGTTCCCCTTTAAACATAATGGGTGCGACAACCTCCAGGATCCAACGGATTTCCTTCTGCTTCGTAATGATTCTAAACTCATAAGGCAGGAATAGAGAGCCTTGCCGCATCGCGAGGGAATTCTTTTTTACTTCAGCTTTATCATCGGGATGAACCAGAAAATCCGCTTCTCTTCCGATTAGCTCTTCCGGAAGATAGCCCGTATATAAGACCACCACAGGATTAATAATACGGAACTTCCCCCTTGAGAATATATAGTAGCCGACGAGCGACTTTTTCAAAATGGTTTTCTGAATGCTTTGGCCTTCAATCAGGGTTTCGTTTTGTTTGCTTAGCCTTTCAACTTCTTCTTCCAGGAAATGGATTCTATTTTTTAAGTCCAGCAATGTTTTTTCATTTTCCATATGATATTAGCCATGATTATCCGGTGATCTACTAACGAGCATACATAACATTTAATAGTTGATCAAGGTTTCTGTTAAAGAACTATTCTTCTCTGCATGTGTCAGGCGAGACGGTCTTCACATAGCGCCACCCCATATAAATCGCCACCAGAACAAATATCCAGCGCAGCGGGTTATCAGGGATGATTTGAGCGATATTGCCGCCGACAAACGTGCCCAGTATAATGCCCGGCACCATGCGGTAAAGCAGACCGATCTCCACATTACCCAGCTTCCAATGCGTATAGGCGGCAACAAAGCCGGTGGGAATCATCACCAGCAGAGCGGTTCCCTGAGCAAGATGCTGCGTAAAGCCCGCCAGCAAAATCATGGCGGGTACCATGATTGTTCCGCCGCCGACCCCCATGAGGCCGGAGAGAAATCCGGTGACGGCGCCCGTAACGATCAGCGCGACGATTGGCGAGTAACCCGGCAGGACGCCGAGCATATCCGCCAGTAAAGGCTTGAGAAGCAAAAGAGCGGAACAGAAAATCAGAAAAATGCCGAAAACTTTTTTCAGCTTCCAGTCGGGAAGCCGGTCGGCTAATTGCGCGCCGGTGGTGGCTGTCAGCACGGCCGGAACGGCCAGCGCGGCCGCCGCCGTCCAGTCGATCTGGCCATGATAGCCATAGGTGATGGCGCCGCTGATGCCCGTAAAAATCAATACCGCCAGAGACGTACCGTGCGCCCGGCACTGATCGAGTTTGAGTAAACCCACCAGCAGGGGAATCATGATTATTCCGCCGCCCAGACCGATCAATCCTCCGAGAATTCCCGCGGCAAGACCAATGGCAAAACTGATTAAATTATTTTTCATCCGAGACTATCCTAAATAGAGATGATCCCATAAAGGGCGTTGCAAAGGAACTGACGGTTGTTGCCAGAAGGACGATGGGAAGTTTTCTTTTACTTGTCATGCAGTCACGTCAAATGAAAAGAGATTATGTCCGGGGGAAGTTTTTTTTCTGCAGCACGGCAAAGCCATCTTTGCCGCAGGCCATCATCAGTGTCAGGGGCATGGCCTTGCGCGCCTGCCTCAGCATCTTTTCCGATAGATCGCGGATATCCCATTGGGCGTGCTGATCCGCCCGCAAACGGGCTAAATGGTAAAGCTCACGGGCGTTTAACTTCATTAAAACTCTCTTCCGGTGCGCGTTGGTCAGCACGTAGGCCGCGGCGCCGGGATTTTTTTGTCTGATGAGTTCATGAACGCTGTTGGTTTTCCGGATCATGGCCATAAATTCTTTTTGCCGGCCGATGGCCCGCACGGCCGGTGGCACGGTGACGCCAAGGGACGGGTCATAGTCCTGGCTCACGATGGTGGCCATACGGTGACGCTTGAGCTGCGCAAAGCAGCTGGCGCTCATGATCAGTTCAAACTGCATCTCTACATTTTCAAGCTCCCGCAGCACCGCGTCATAGGCCTGAATATTTTCAAAGACGGTTTTAAACAGGGCTTTTGCATCGCGAAGACTCATGCGCCTAGCCTGATTGAAGCAATGGTCGTAACTCAAGCCAGATGACGCGAAGAGCAGCGCGGCGGCGGCCTGCGTATCGGCGTCGGGCATGGCCCAGACCAGACGGACGACATTCCGTGATCGGCTTTCCTTTTTCTCGGCGTACACTTCGCAAAACTCGCGCAAGTTCCGGCGGGTCAGGCGTTCGTAGTCCGTCGCCTGTGTGTAGCGGATAAGCGACGGCGCGATGTCTTTGGTTGCGGCTATAAAGCTTTTCGCTGTAGAGGCGCGCTTCCGCTAGCCCGACAGCCGCTAGACGCCGGAGCATCAGCTCCAGATTGCGGGCGTTGATCGTCATGCCCAGTTGCGTTTCAGTGGCCAGCGCAATAGCGTATCGGGCATCTTCCTTGGCCCAGCCTTCCAGCATGGATTTGTTGGCGGGATTTTCGGCCAGCGCCTTGTTCCGCTCAAACACATAAGGCCGGAGCTGCTCATAGAGCTGATGATAAAAATCATTTTGCATGGTGATGGTGGAGACAAACAAATCCGTCAAACCCACCTGTTCAATTTCCTCGGGCACAACAAAGTCCTTGTCGAACAGAACATAGCGCTGCGATTTCTCCGTATAGGAACACAGACGGAACTTTTCAATTTCCTCTACCAGCAGACGCGACACACCGATGACATCGATATTGAAGACGGCATGCTCGGCCACCGAGCTATGGCCCATTTCAAAAACAATGTTGCGGTTGGACTTACGGGCTTTTTCCACTTCAGCGCGGGCGTCCTGCCTGAGAGCATCAACCGATTTGGGACTGCGGCTGATCCGCGCGTAGGCGGCGGAGATGGTTTCCGGCGTGATGTCCTGCCCAAAAGCACTTTTTTCTTTGAGTTCGCGAAGTAGATTGTAATCAACATTATAACCGGCAAGAAGGATTTTCATTTTTTGCTCTTTTCTCATCCTTTAGAGTCGTACCATTTCGACACGTGGGAGCGTTCGTCCGAGAAAGCGTTCGCCAATGGTCTGAAAGCGATACGGGACATCGCTGACGCAAAACAGGTAATCCGGCGGCAGATGGCTTTCGTTGCCCAGATTTTTCCGGTTAATCAGGTCACCGGCAATTTCCGCCATGGCTTCCGCCGAATCAATCAGCCGGACCAGCGGTCCGACGATATCCTGAAAGAGCGGTTTGAGCAGCGGATAATGTGTGCAGCCCAGAACCAGTGTGTCGATGTGTTCGGCCATGACCGGTTTTAAGTATTCCTCTGCGACAAGCCTTGTGGCTGGATGATCGAACCAGCCTTCTTCAACATGCGGCACAAACAAGGGACAAGCCTGTGAAAAAACCTTGGCGTCACGATCCAGCAGATGAATGGCGCGAGCATAAGCGTTCGAGTTAATTGTAGCGGGTGTGCCGATCACACCGATGGCTTTGCTGCGCGTTTCGGCAACAGCAATTTTCGCGCTGGCTTCAATGACTTCCAGCACCGGCACGGGCGAGAGGTCCCGGATGGCCTGATAGGCAACCGCCGCCATTGTGTTGCAGGCGACAATCAGGAGCTTAACATCCTTCTTCAGTAAAAATTCCGTAATCTGCAGGGCGTAACGGTTGATCGTTTCCACGGATTTGATGCCGTAAGGCACGCGCGCCGTATCGCCGAAATAGATGATATTTTCAAAAGGCAGACGTTCCATGAGCGCGCGCACAACCGTCAGCCCGCCGATGCCGGAATCGAAAACGCCGATAGCCCGGTTTTTTTTGTTGTCCATGTTTTTCCCTCTCATATCCGCATCATAAAGTCATCGACTTTTTTTCGTTGTTCGGATAAAAACACAACAGGAAAGCAGTCCTGAAAAAGTCGATCGGAAAAAAGTGATGCTTTTTTTATCATAACTTCCTGAAACATGCCAAGAGTTCTTCGGGTCTGATGATTTTCTTCCATTGTTGGAAAGGAAAGGGAAAAAGACGATGCGCCGTTCGGATAAAGAAATAAAAGATCCCAAAGAAATTGGCGCCATTTTACAGGCCGCGCCAGTGTGTCGGATCGCTATGGCCGAGGGAGGCAGTCCGTATATTATTCCGGTTAATTTTGCGGTGAACAATTCCCATCTTTATTTCCACTGTGCACAATCAGGCAAAAAAATAAACTTACTGCGGAACAATGCTGCGGTTTGCTTTGAAGTGGATATTCCCGGCGATCTGGTCATGGGTGAGGCGGCCTGTTCGTGGGGCATGAAATACAAAAGCGTCATCGGTTTTGGCCAGGCTTTTTTTATCGAAGGCGCCGACGAGAAGAAGAAGGCGCTCAATATCCTGATGAAAAAATACGCAGGGCGGGATTCATTTGCTTATGCCGACGATGCGCTGGACAAAGTTCTGGTGATTGGTGTAAGAATAGAAAAACTTTCAGGTAAGCAATCGGGTTGAGGAATTGTCTCATGTCGATAGGGGACTTTTAGCGAAGTTAATCTTTGATGAAGGGTATGAACTGACCCTGGAAGAAATCGCGAGGGTGGAAAAACAGTAAGGAAAGTTCACTAATATGCCTATCTATGTACAAATAATTTTACTGATTGCCGCCTTTATTGTCTTTGTCCTGACGGCCATGTATGTGACCGGCCTTGGCCTGCGGCGGGTGTGTTTTAAAATTATCTCTGAAATGGAAGAAGCCAGGGCATTTAGTGTCGGGCAAGGCGATTAAACTTCAGGATGAACGAAAAAATTTCTTTCGCGTTGGGACGAGCAATCTTCGGCCCAAAGCACTGGGCGTCCTGATTGCCGAAGGGCTGGTCATCAAAACCGGAGACGGCAAGTATTATCTGGATAAAGACAAACTGGCCGAAATGAAAAGTAAGATCGGCAAGTAAATTTCAACGGATGGTCATTGCCGATAGGACATCCTGCATGGGAGAAGGAAATTGCAATTTAACCCTTGTATGAAACATAAACTGATCCGCAATTCCGCGCGCAATTTCGCCGAAACGGAACTGGCGTCCATCGCTGCCGAAATTGACCAGCAGAGGATCTTTCCGCGCAACGTC
Source organism: uncultured delta proteobacterium (assembly GCA_963726395.1). GTDB lineage: Bacteria > Desulfobacterota > Syntrophia > Syntrophales > Smithellaceae > UBA8904. The sequence goes on along the minus strand of CAVSCG010000034.1, from coordinate 27,097 downwards.
ATCGCCAAAATGAGGGAGCTCAATTATTTCGGCCTGCAAGTTCCGAAAGAGTACGGCGGCGCGGCGCTGGATTCCATAAGCTCCGCCATTGTAGTCGAAGAAATTTCCCGCGTCTGCGCAGCGGTAGGCCTGTGCGTCACCGTCCATAACGGCGTGGCCGTCTATCCTGTCCTGCGATTTGCCAACGCCTCGCAAAAAGAAAAATATCTGCCGCAATTGGCCGCGGGAAAAGTGATCGGCGCGTTCAGCCTGACGGAAGCCAACGCAGGCTCCGACGCGGGCAGTGTGGAAACCACCGCTGTTAAAAACGGAACGAATTACATTTTAAACGGCACAAAAATATTTGTCACCAATGGCGGGGTCTGCGATGTCGCTTTAATTTTTGCGTTAACGTCGTCACCCGTTAACAAACTGCAAAGCAGTGTTTTCATTGTAGAGAGTAAATTCCCGGGATTTTTGCGCGGTGAACTGGAAGACCTCTGCGGCATGCGCGCCAATCCCGTCTCGTCGCTGTTTTTTGAAGATTGTCCTGTGCCGGAAGAAAACCTCCTGGGACAACTCGGCGACGGCATGAAGATCGGCTTGGCGACGCTGGATAACGGCCGGATCGGCGTCGCGGCGCAGGCTCTCGGCATCGCGCAGGGCGCGATGGAAGCGGCGGTAAAATACGCCAAGGAAAGACAACAATTTAAAAAACCTATCGCCTCCCAGCAGACGATTCAAAATTATATTGCAGACATGGCCACTGAAATCATGGCCGCGCGACTGCTTTTGTATCGCGCCTGTGAACTCAAGGACGCGGGGGCGCCATTCGGCTGTGAGGCGTCGATGGCGAAATTGTATTGCAGCTCGGTGGCGTCTAAAGTGACGGGGCTTGCCCTACAGATTCACGGTGGTTACGGCTACAGCAAGGAATATGATGTAGAACGGTATTTCCGGGACGCCAGGGTTACGGAAATTTACGAAGGCACGAGCGAAATCCAGCGCATGGTCATCGCCCGCGCGATACTGTCTCAACCGATGATGTGAGCATCTATGCTGAATATTGTGGTGTGTATCAAACAAGTGCCGATGGTCACCGAACTGCCGTGGGATGAAAAAACCGGCACGCTCAGACGCGATCTGGCGGCGGGCATGATGAATCCCGCCTGCAAGCGCGCGGTGGAAGCGGCGCTGCAAATCAAGGAAAAACAAGACGCGTCGATCACGGTGATAACGATGGGACCGCCCGTAGCGGAAGAAGTTCTGCGCGAGGCGCTGGCGATGGGAGCGGACCGGGGCATCCTCATCTGCGACCGGATTCTGGCGGGTTCCGACACATACGCCACATCTTTTGTTCTGGCTGAAGCGATTAAAAAAGAATTCCCCGACTGCGATCTTATTTTGTGCGGCGCTTACACGTCGGACAGCGAAACCGCCCAAGTGGGACCGCAACTGGCGGAAGAGCTGAACGTGCCGGCGGCAGCTTATGTGGAAAACCTGGATATTTCCGGTCGTACGCTGCGTGTTCGCCGCCTGGTGGATCATTTCCGTGAGACGCTGGAAATGGACTGTCCGGCGCTGGTCACGATTTCCATGGAACGATATGAGCCGCGTTACGCGTCTTTCACCGGCCTGAACAAGGCGTTTATGGAGATGGACATTGCTGTTCTGAATGCCGATGCTCTGGGGATAACAGCCGCAAGTCTCGAAGCGCGCGGGTCACGCACCAAGGTGCGTCGCGTCTTTATCCGTAAAGCGCAAAAGGGAAATGTGATGATCACGGGAGCGGCGGCCAATGCCGTCGGCGAATTTCTGGATAAATACCAGCGAAAAATCAGCGCGGTTATCGGAAAATCGATTGAGGCGAAAAACCAGACTTAGCAGAATGAATTGGCATATGACGAAAAAACAAAAAAGCATTTGGGTATTCGGCGATTACCGCAACTATTATCAAAATCGTGTGACGCTGCAGCTCATTTCCAAGGCGGTGGATCTGGCGCGCGTCATTGCCGCGGAAGTTTGCGCGGTCGTGGTCGGCCATGATATTGAAGAATGGATTATGGAATACACGGCGCACGGCGCGGATCGCATTCTGGCCATCGACCATCCCTCGCTGACCAGCTACAGCACAGAGCATTATCTGGCGCTTATGGAAAGACTGGTGGGAGAAAGAGACCCGGACATTATATTGATCGGCGCGACGGATTTCGGCCGCGAATTTGCACCACGTCTGGCGAAGCGTCTGAAGACCGGCTTATCCGCCGATTGCGTCGGTCTGGATATCACACCCGAAGGGCTGCTTAAACAAATTGCACCCTCTTTCGGCGGCAACATGCTGGCGGAAATTGTTACGGAAAAACACCGCCCGCAAATGGCCACCGTGCGCCCAGGCACCTTCAAGGAAATCCCGCATAATTATGAACGCACCGCCATCGTGGAACGCTTGCCGTTGCCGGCCAATCTACCCGTTTCCAGGGTTCGCGTGGTGGAATATGAACGCGCAGCGCAAAAAGGACACACGATCGAAAACGCAACCGTGATCGTCTGCGGTGGACGCGGCATGGGTAATAAAAAGAATTTCAAAAAGCTGGATGAACTGGCGAGACTGTTAGGCGGTGACGTCGGCGCGACCCGCCCCGTGGTATATGCCGGATGGGCCGAACACGACGCCCTGGTCGGACAGGCGGGAAAACACATTAAGCCGAAGATTCTCTTTTCCTTCGGTATCAGCGGCGCGATTCAGCATACGGCGGGCTTGGGTGAAGCGAATTTCATTGTCGCAATCAATAAAAATCCTCAGGCCACCATGATGAAGATGGCCGACGTCGCCATTGCCGCTGACGCAAGCGATCTGCTTAACAACTTAATCAAGGAACTCAAGAAACGCATCCGGGAATGATTCCATTTCCTGTGTGTCAAATTGTTCATTGACATAAGGGAGCGTTTTTAGTTCTGGGAGGACTGGATGCAGGACAGGGATCTGGTAGTGGGTGTCGATATCGGTGGAACAAATACCTCCTTGGGATTTGTGAATCGCTCAGGGAGACTGATCCAGTCGTCATCTCTGCCCACCCGGGCCCAGGACTCTGCTGAAATCTTTGCTGAACGCCTTTCTCAACAAATCGAAGAACTCCGGGTGGGGTTGCCGTTCCCCGTATCACTTGTGCGGGATCGGGATCGGTGCTCCGAATGCCCATGGCTGCCGTGGAACCATCGAGCAGGCCGTCAACCTGAACTGGGGTGAGACCGTCGATTTCGTTCATTTGATCCGGAAGTATTATGATCTTCCCGTTTCTCTCGCCAATGACGCGAACGCCGCAGCCGTTGGAGAAATGCTTTTCGGCAACGCCCGTGGGATGAAGCATTTCATGGTGATTACCCTGGGCACCGGCCTGGGGAGTGGAATTGTGACGGATGGTCGTCTGTTGTGTGGAGCCAGCGGTTTTGCCGGGGAACTCGGCCACACCACGGTGAATCCGAACGGACGTCAGTGCGGATGCGGAAAAAGAGGATGCCTCGAAACCTATGTCTCGGCCACGGGTCTCGTAAGAACCGCACGGTCGCTGCTTGCCAAGCGATGCAATTCCAGCCCGCTCCGAACGATGACCTCTCAGGAAATGACCTCGAAACGAATCTTCGAGTTGGCTGTGGCGGGAGATGCTCTTGCGCTGGAAGCTTTCGATCGGACTGCGCGGATTCTGGGCATGAAACTGGCCGACGCCGTTGCCCACTTAAGCCCGGATGCGATCTTTCTGGCCGGAGGGCTGGCCGCGGCCGGGGATCTCCTTTTAAAGCCGACCGAGCAATATATGAACGATTTTCTGTTTCGTGCTTTATCGGGGCACGGTGAAGGTGATGCTGTCCGGAATGCAGCCAGGCGAAAGCTCCATTCTGGGGGCGGCGGCTCTGATCTGGAACGAGCTTGCACCGAAAGAGAAGCCGGAACAGCATCATGAGAAGGATCCATAAAAGATTGACATCAATCCATGATTATATATAATCGCTCTGCGATATGCGGAGGTTTTTTTATGAACGATTTTCAAAATATCTTATACGCGATTGATCTGGATGATGACAATATTACATCGATCGTTTACGCGCTGGAATTCGCGCAACTGTTCAAAAGCCGGATTCATGTTGTTTATGTCAATGATCCGCAGGCGGGGTATCGTCATCCGACGGATCGGGAAGACGCCGTCGCTTTAAAGGTAAAGGAAACGGTGCCTGAATCTCTATTAGAGAATCTGGACATCATCTACGCCAGCTCCAAGGGGGACACGGCGGCGGAAATCGTCAAATACGCTCAAGAACACGCGATTGATCTGATCGTCGTCGGGCATAAACACCGCAGTAAAATTTATTCTTCCATGTTCGATAGCGAAGACGAGAATATCATTTATACGGCGCTTTTGCCTGTTTTAGTCGTTCCGGAGAAGTAAATCGTTTCTCATTGATTCAATAGCCGGAAAATCAAACCATTAAAAATTACTGATCAAGAAGATACGGACAAGGAGAAAGAATGGGGTTTTTAGAAAAAGTCTATCTGGGCAATACGTTGCAACACTGGCTCGTTGCCCTCTGCATTATGGTCGTTGCGTTTGCCGTCTTGAAGATTATTCATCGCGTGGCGATTTCCAGGCTCTCCAAGCTCGCAGCTACAACGGATACTCAAATCGACGACCTTCTGGTCAGTATGCTCAAACAAACCAAATTTTTAATTCTACTTATTACCTCCGCCTATATGGCGTCCTATGCGCTTACGCTGAAACCTTCCATTATGGCATTATGGCAGAAAGCAGTCGTTCTGATCTTAATTTTACAGGGAGGACTTTGGGCCAGCGCCGCCATCTCTTTTGCGCTTGGCCGGACGCTTCAAAAACGGATGGATCAGGATGCGTCCAGCGCCACAACTATTCGTTTACTCGGTTTTGTGGCGCGCCTGATTCTGTGGGTTATTGTTCTGCTCCTGGTTCTGGATAATCTGGGGGTCAATATTACCGGTCTGGTCGCGGGCCTGGGCATCGGCGGCATCGCCGTGGCTCTGGCGTTACAGAACATCCTGGGCGATCTTTTTGCTTCTTTATCGATCGTTTTGGACAAGCCTTTTGTCATCGGCGATTTCGTCGTGGTGGATACGCTCTCCGGCACCGTCGAACATATCGGTTTGAAAACCACGCGAATCCGCAGCCTGAGCGGTGAGCAACTGATCTTTTCCAACAATGATCTTCTGAAAAGCCGTATCCGCAATTATAAACGCATGTCGGAGAGGCGGATTGTTTTCAGTTTCGGAGTTGTCTATCAAACACCACTGGCAAAACTAAAGGCCGTCAAAAAAATTGTCGGCGATATTATCAAAAAAGTGGAAAATGCGCGCCTGGACCGCGTTCATTTTAAGGAATACGGCAACTCGGCGCTGAATTTTGAAGTTGTCTATTTCGTTGCTACTCCGGATTTTAACATCTACATGGATGTACAGGAAGTGATCAATCTCGAAATATTCCGACGCTTCCAGGAGGAAGGCATTGAGTTTGCCTATCCAACCAGTACGGTATATGTTCAAAATCATTTTGAAGGAGAAAAATAAAACCGGATGAAACGATATTTCAGCATTTTGTATTTCGCGATTTTCTCGCTCATCATACCTTCCACCTGCCTGGCTGCGGATAATTCAGTGAATCTCGGGGCTGTGATGCCGATTTGGTCGATTCTTCCCTTTGCCGGTATTTTACTTTCCATCGCGCTGATGCCGCTCATCGTTCCGCGCTTCTGGCATCATCATTTCCCCAAGGTTTCGGCTTTCTGGGCGATTGTTTTCGCCCTGCCTTTTTTGTTTTTTTTCGGGCGGGTCGCCGTCAATGAAATCCTGCATATTATCATCATCGACTACATTCCTTTCATTTTACTGCTATGGGTTTTATATACCGTTTCAGGTGGCATATATGTGAGAGGATCTTTGAAAGGAACGCCGGTTGTAAACATGGTGATTCTGCTCATCGGCACAATCCTGGCGTCGGTTATCGGCACGACGGGAGCCTCCATGCTGCTGATCCGGCCGATATTACGTTCCAACGCCTGGCGCGTGCATAAGGTCCACACGATTGTCTTCTTTATTTTTCTGGTCAGCAATATCGGCGGCTCGCTCACGCCGCTGGGCGATCCACCCTTGTTTCTGGGCTTTCTACATGGCGTTCCTTTTTTCTGGACGATGCACATTCTGCCGGAGATGGCTTTTGCCAGCGTGGTTCTGCTGATACTTTATTTTATCCTGGATTCTTACTACTATAAAAAAGAAATCAAGACCAACGCGCCGGATACCGCGCCGGAACCTTTGAGAATTGAAGGATCTTATAATTTTATATTTCTTGCCGGTATCATTGCCGCGGTGTTATTCAGCGGAACCGTCAAACTGGGTGAGGTCAACATTTTAGGTATTCATCAAACCATCGAGAACCTGATTAAAGACGTTCATCCTGATTATCATGGGCATTTTATCCCTGATTTTTACAAAACAAGCCGTGCGGAAAGGTAATGAGTTTGGATGGGCGCCGATTCTGGAAGTCGCCTATTTGTTTGCCGGTATTTTTATCACGATTATTCCCGCACTGGCCATATTAAAGGCGGGTGAACACGGCGCGCTCGCCTGGTTGATAAAATCAGTCAATACACCGGCTCATTATTTCTGGGCGGCAGGTTCGTTGTCCAGTTTTCTGGACAATGCCCCGACTTATCTGACATTCTTTAACAGTGCGCTGGGCAAATTCTATCCCGGTGTGCCGGAGGCGCAGGCTGTCGCCAGCCTGATCGTTGAGAAAATTCCTTATCTCGCCGCCATCTCCGCCGGCGCCGTTTTTATGGGCGCAAATACTTATATCGGCAATGCACCCAACTTCATGGTGAAATCCATAGCGGAAGAAGCGGGCGTTAAAATGCCGAGCTTTTTCGGCTATATGTTTAAATATTCCATCCCGATTCTGGTTGTTTTGTTCATCGTCATCACGTTTGTATTCTTTTAAGCTGTATGAAATATTAATCCTTATTCTTGTACGTTAGCGGGCTTTTTTAAACACATGCAGCCGCAGCCACTTTTCCAAGCCGATGATGGTGTAAACCGCAACTGAAATGATGATGATCAGAAGCCAGTCGCTGGCGGCAATCGGTGCGCTGTGGAAAATTTTATTCATGAAAGATGCATAGGTAAACAACAGTTGCAAAACAATCATTACACCACTGCCGACCAGCACCCAGGGGTTGGTGAACAAGCCGATCCTGAACATTGATTTTGTGAGAGACCGGCAGTTAAACAGATAGGTGAGTTCGATCATAACAAAGAGATTCACCGCCACCGTACGGGCTTCCTCAACCGTATAGCCGTTGGCTTTCTGCCACGTGAACATTGAAAAAACAGCCGCGAGCATCAGTGTGGAAACGAACAGAATCCGTGTAATGAGAATTCCGGATAGAATAGGGCTTTCGGGCTTTCGGGGCGGATAGCTCATCGTGTCTGTTTCCCCCGGCTCGAAAGCAAGCATCAAGCCCAGAAGCACCGCCGTGGTCATGTTGATCCAGAGAATCTGCACCGGCAAAATAGGCAGCATCACGCCGCTCATGATCGCTGCCAGAATAACCAAGCCTTCGCCGCCGTTGGTCGGCAGTGTCCAGGTGATGAACTTGACCAGATTGTCAAAAATACGCCGCCCTTCCTCGACGGCGGCTGTGATGCTTGCAAAATTATCGTCGGTGAGCACCATGTCGGCGGCTTCCTTGGACACGTCCGTGCCGGTGATGCCCATCGCGATACCGATATTGGCCTGTTTGAGCGCGGGCGCGTCGTTGACGCCATCGCCGGTCATCGCGACCACATGGTTGCGCGCCTGCAGCGCCTCTACCAGTCTTAGTTTCTGCTCCGGCGCGACGCGTGCAAAAACGGATGTTGTTTCTGCCTTTTCAATCAGTTCTTCATCCGAGAGGTTTTCCAGCTGCTTGCCAGTAAGCGTCGCAGGATTTTCACGTGTCCGTTCACGTCCGCATGTCCGATGCCCAACTGGCGGGCGATTTCCGTGGCGGTAACCGCATGGTCGCCCGTAATCATCTTCACGTTAATGCCCGCGACCCCGGCACACGCCGACTGCGAGCGATGGCTTCTTTGCGAGGCGGGTCGATCATGCCTTGCAAACCCACAAAAGTTATACCGGACAGACAATCATCGACTTCCAGTTTTTCTTTATCGATTTTCTTGCGTGCTAGCGCCAGGACGCGCAACCCGTCGGACGCCATTTCGTCGGCCTCTTTAAAAAGGGCGTCTTTATCCATTGACGGCGCTTGAACCGTCTGCTGAAAGACTCTCCGAACATGCCTCCAGAACCTTTTCAATCGCGCCTTTGAGATACAGCATGTTGCCTGCGGCGGTTTTGTGCAGCGTCGCCATGAACTGGCGCTCCGATTCGAAGGGAACGACATCCAATCTAGGTGCCTCATGTTCGGCCGCCTGCGGGGTGAGACCGGCTTTCGCGGCCGCTGTGATGAGTGCGCCTTCCGTCGGGTCGCCCTCAACACGCCAGAGGTTGTCCGCCTCGACCAGGCGTGAATCGTTGCACAGAATTCCCGCCATCAATGTTTCCGCCAGAGGCACCGGCATTTTCCCGGTGATCTTCGCACCATTGGAAACGATTTTTCCCTCCGGCGCGTAACCGTTGCCTTCGACATCAAAAAAGGTGTTGCCTGCGAAAATCCGTCGGACAGTCATCTGGTTTTCCGTAAGCGTGCCGGTTTTATCCGAGCAGATAACGGTTGTGCTGCCCAGTGTTTCTACCGCCGGGAGCTTGCGGATAATGGCTTTGCGCTTGGCCATCCGGTTGACACCGATGGCAAGCGTGATGGTCACGGCGGCGGGCAGGCCTTCGGGAATTGCGCCCACGGCCAGCGCGACCGCGGCCATGAACATGTAAATAGCGCCTTCACCGCGCCAGATCCCCACGGCAAATGTCAGCGCCGCCAGCACGAGAATCGCAATCAATAGCACTTTGCTGAACGAAGCAATTTTTTTGGTGAGCGGTGTGGACAGATCCGTGGCCTGTGCGATCATTTCTGAAATGCGTCCCGTCTCCGTGTTGTCGCCGGTAGCGATAATGACCGCCTGAGCCTGCCCGTAAGTGACCAGTGTGCCGGCATACGCCATGTTGCGCCGGTCGGCCAGAATGGTTTCCGGGTCAAGCGTTTCCTCTTTCTTGATGACCGGGACGGATTCTCCCGTCAGGGCGGATTCATCCACTTGCAAGTCCCGGCATTGCAGCAGGCGGACATCGGCAGGAACCTTATCGCCGGATTGCAGTTTGACAATATCTCCGACAACCAGTTAACGGAATCGATCGATAGCCATTTGCCGTCGCGCAGAACAGTCGCCTGCGTGGTCATCATTTTTTTCAGTGATTCAATGGCTTTTTCCGCTTTTGATTCCTGGATGAATCCGATGAGGGCGTTGACAATCACAACGCCGAAAATGACGGAGGAATCCACATACTCCCGCAAAAACAAGGTTATAAAAGCGGCGGCGAGCAAAATATAAACGAGCGGCTGATGAAACTGCAGGAAAAGTCGAATCAGCGGCCCTTTTTGCTTTTTGGCCGTCACGCTATTGGGGCCGAAACGCTCCAGGCGGTGCTTGGCCTCAAACTGCGACAGACCCTTGGATGTATTCGTAGTCAGCAGCGTCGTGACCTCGTCAGCCGGACAGTGATGCCAGTGTTTACAAATCAGGGATTCCATGAATTCACCTCCTGTTGGCGGCTTATTCCAGATTCGAATGCAAAGACGGAATTAAACCGGTTTTTAGCTGCTAAACGGCAGAGAGTTTATAATGTATCTGCATCTTGGACCTCCATAATTTCCATTATATATCATAAAATAAATATCTCTTGAAGATACGATGGAAAGCGGATAAGGTGAAAACCACTTTGCATTTAGGTGTTGCCGTTGTTATCTTGATTACATAGCCGCATTAAGAATGATAAAGTTGGCAAAAGAAGAATATGGAGGACAATAAATAATGGCAGCAACACTGCGCAAATCTCTAAAAACAATAGAGGATTACAAGGTAACTAATCCTCACTATACCGATCTACTGGACATCCTGGCGGAAATTCTGATTCTTCGGGAAGCCTACCGCAAGAATATGACGAGTCCTATTTTTTCAGTGGAAGATAAATTAATCTCCGGAAAAATGGAAGGAGGCCTTCCGTTGATTGATCTTGCGGGACAAAAATACGATTTAACCCGTCCGAAAGAATACTTTTACTCGCTGATTGCCATTGCTGAAAAAAGATTACCGGCCGAAGCGCGCAAGTTTCTGGATGTTATCAAGGATGAGCAGTTCGACTGGGAAACGATTATTCGAGCGTCATTTAATCCCAACCCTGTCCGAAGAGGAGATTCTGGACAAAGAAGTGAAAACTTCGGGTGAACACGATGAACAACTTGATCTGATCGATTTGTTTATCGAAGAGAGTCTCCGTCCGGAACTGGAAGTCATTGCCGAGCAATATGGCGCGGCTGTTGAAAAATCGGAATGGATGGAAGGCTACTGCCCGATTTGCGGCAAGGAACCGAAAATCGGCGAAATCCGCGAAAGCGAAGATGGTCGGCGCTATCTTTTCTGCCACCAGTGCGGATATAAATGGCACTTCCGCCGGATCAAATGCCCCTTCTGCGGTAATGAAGAACAGCACTCACTGGCTTATTTTGCCGTGGAAGGTGAGGAACGCTATCGGGTTGATGTCTGCAACAAGTGTCGCCGATATATTAAAATTGTTGAACTACCGAAATCATCTGAGGATGTGAACCTGGACGTCGAAGATATCGCCACACTGCATTTGGATGTGCTGGCGTATGAGGAAGGCTACAATTAAAAAATAGGATCAATCCTGAACCTTGAGCCTTGTGCCTGTCCTTAATCCTGATGTTTCCCCGGCTCGGGCTTTACCAATCCTTTAATAATTGACGTGCCGTATTCCCTGCCGGTATTGAAGGCACGAATGTTATTATCTTTCGTGGAGGCGGGGACGGAATCTAATACGGCTTTTTTGAGTGCTTCGGCATGGACAAGAGGCTCCACCGCGGAGAGAAATCCCAGCATGACGATGTTGGCCATCATCTTGGTTCCGAGTTGCTCGGCAAAGCGTGTAGCGGGGATATGAAACGTCTTGTAGTGCATATCGGTCTTGCGTGTGTGCACCAGATCCGTATCCCAGATTAATGTGCCTTCGGGACGCAATGATTTGATGTTTTTCATATAGGCTTCCTGACTCATACAGACCAGGATTTCCGGCTCTTCCACACAGGGGAAAAGAATTTCTTCGCCGCTGATGATGACCTGACTGGAACAGGCGCCGCCGCGCGCTTCCGGCCCGTAGTTCTGCGTCATCGTCGCGTGCTTGTGATCGTAAAGCGTTGCCGCTTTCCCCAGAATATCGCCGGCCATGACAATACCCTGGCCGCCGAAACCGGTGATTAAGATGTGTCGTTCCCGTTTATCCGGCATAACCGTCACCGCCCTTTCTGAGTATCCGGATGCATGGGACGCCACTGCGGCATCTGAGGCCGGTTGAATTTTTCGTAATGATCCATGAACGTGGGGCGCTCAATATCAACAAACTTTCCCACAACGATTTCCCGGTCAATATCCATCGATGCATCCTTGGGATCAATATCGCCGCGGATAACCGAACGGCCCTGATAAAATTTCAGCATTTCCAGTGCGCTGCCCATGCGGTTGCGCCGCCCGAACGACGAAGGGCAGGGTGTGATGACTTCCACAAAGCTGAAGCCGCGTTTTTCCAGGGCTTCGCTAATGGAACTGCGAAGCGACCGAACCTGCATCGCCGTCCATCTTGCCACATACGTCGCGCCGCAGGCGGAGGCCAGATAACAGAAATTGAAAGGCTCTTCCGGCGAACCGTTGACTGTAGTTGTTGTCTTGGCGCCCAGCGGTGTGCTGGGGGCCTGCTGACCGCCTGTCATGCCGTAGTTGAGATTATTGACACAGATCAACCGTCAAGTCCATGTTCCGGCGTGCGGCATGAATAAAATGATTGCCGCCGATGGCAAAGAGATCCCCGTCTCCGGAAACAACGATGACCTTGGTCTGCGGGCGCGCCAGTTTCAGGCCGGTGGCAAAGGGCAGGGCGCGGCCATGCGTGGTATGAAACGAATCCAGCCGAATATAGCCGGCCATGCGTCCGGTGCAACCGATGCCGGAAACCATCGCAATGGAATTGGGATCCCAACCGGTATTCTTAATCGCGGCGAGCACGGCACCGAAAACGGTGCCAATCCCGCAGCCGGGACACCAGATATGCGGAATTCTCTCCGTCCGCAGCAGAGAATCCATCGGATGGGGGGGTAGATTTCTAACGGCTTTTGTTGTTGTCATGTTTTCCCTCTTGCTGCCTTGGTAATGGCGCTAAGAATCAAACTGGGGTGGAGAATCGCACCGCCGAAATTGGATACCAGACTCACCGGGCAGGCGCCGCAGGCACAGCGTTCCATCTCCAGCACCATTTGACCGCCGTTTATTTCCGCCATAATCATCGCCTTTGTCTGAGAAGCGACGCTGCGGATAAGTTCTTCGGGAAATGGCCAGATGGTTTCCAGCTGGATCAGCCCTGCCTTGATGCCTTCATTGCGGGCATTTCGGACGGCCTGCCTGGCGGAGCGGGCGCTGATGCCGTAAGAAACAACGACGACCTCGGCGTCATCCAGAAAGAGATTTTTTGTGCGAATGATTTTTTCACGATTCTTGCGGATTTTATCGACCAGACGGGAGACCATCTGTTCCTGTGCTTTGGCGTTCATCGCCGGATAGCCACGATCGTCATGGGTGAGACCGGTCACGTGAATCCGGTAACCGTCGCCGCAGTTGGCCATCGGCGCGATCCCGTCGGCATCCGCTTCGTAGGGAAGATAGTCTTCCCGGGAAACGGAAGGTTTTCGCCGGTTAAGAATTTCAATTTCCTCCTCACGCGGAATGATGACCCGTTCATTCATATGCCCGATCACTTCATCGGCCAGAATAATCACCGGAAGGCGATAGTATTCACTGAGATTGAAAGCGCGGATGGTCAAATCAAACATTTCCTGCGGACTGGACGGAGACAGAGCAATGATTTCATAATGGCCGTGCGAACCCCAGCGTGCCTGCATCATATCCCCCTGGCCCACCGCAGTGGGAAGCCCTGTGCTCGGTCCCGCCCGTTGGACGTTACAGACCACGCAGGGGGTTTCCGTGCAGATCCCCAGACCGATGTTTTCCATCATCAGAGAAAATCCGGGCCCGGACGTGCTGGTCATGGATTTAACACCACCCCAACTCGCGCCCAGAATGGCCGCCATCGAAGCGATTTCATCTTCCATCTGGATGAAAATGCCGCCCAGTTGGGGCAGTCGCCGCGACATGGATTCGGCAATTTCAGTCGCCGGTGTAATCGGGTAGCCGGCAAAAAAACGACAGCCGGCGGCCAGCGCTCCCTCACAGCAGGCCTCATCGCCGTTCATGAAATGCATTCCAGTTAATACTTCTTTTGCAACCAAAACCAATCTCCTTTAACCCTCATTCATTAAGGTCGTCATTTTCAATGCTGTAAATGGCAAATTCAGGACAGAGAACTTCACAGAAATGACAATTAACGCATCTTGAGGCGTCATTCACTTCGGGGGGATGGTAGCCTTTTTTGTTAAAAACGGAGGAAACTCGTAAAACCTGCCGGGGACAATTGGCGATACAAAAGCCGCAGCCTTTGCATCGATCTTCAATAACAACGACCTCCCCCAGCTTTTTTTTCCGAGGACCGTTTTCATTTTGTGGATTTATTTGATATTTCTTAGTTTTCTGCATTTATTCAATACATTTCCCTGTATAATCGAATTTACACAAGGCGACCTGCCGGATGGATTTATTTGCTTGATTATCGGGGATTATCGTCAGAGCCGTTTCCCTTAAGTGCCACACTCCATCAAATACGCGCAAAGTTGCATAATGGGCATTATAAGAATAAGGAGGCTCTGTCAAGAAAAAAAGAGTAGTGATTGCTGATTTTTGTTAATGATTCTCTTGTGATATTAACGCTTTCTGCTCTTGCTTTTTCTGTTGGTAACAGAATGACCGGTATATTTATTTATATTTTAACCCAGCGGGCCGCCACCAGGGATGTCAGATTCGAGATGGTTCCCAGAATCCGCCGCTGTTCGGGGAGGAGATTTTTAAACTCATGCCGGATGCCCACAACACCAAGAATCTCTCCTCCTGGGATTTAATCGGCAGAAAACAATAAGGAATACTCGGCAGAGTTTCCGTTCCCGCACCGGCAATTTCCCCGTGGGAAAATGTCCACTGAGCGACGGCCAGATCATTTTGGTTAATTTCCAAATCCGGACTGCTCTTGGCCCACAACTGTAAATCGCCCTTCTTTTCTTTAAAGAGAACAAAGCAGGGGACATTGATGACCTTCTGGACATTCTTGATCGTAATATTACTGATGTCATTGATAATGGTCGTTCGCAGGAAAGCCAGGGTGTTCATGGTTTCCTGCGAAAAAGCAGCCAGTCCTTCCACCAGCTGCTCCAGCGGAGGAAGGGTCAGGAATTCCTTGCTCATCTCTTCGATCAGAGCGACCCTCTCCAGTCTGAGTTGCAAAGAGATATTCTGCTTTTTTACAATCTTTACCAATTGCCCGATAATAATCGCGGTAAAAAGGAAAACCAATACATTGATTATTTCTTTGGGATCTTTCATTGTAAAGCTGTATTTGGGTATGGTGAAGAAAAAATCATAAGTAATAAGGCTCATGATCGAAGTAAATATTGACGGCCACATGCCAAACAACAAAGCGCTCACGCTTGTGGCGATCAAATAGATATAAACCAGCGAAGACGGATCAACGATGCGCTGAAGAACCAGGTTAATCAGGGTGATCATCGTAATCATGCCCAGTGCCATTAAATAGGGTGACACGTTAAATGCCGCTTTGTCTCGGAGGAGGAAGGATATCTTCTTTTTTCCCCTCGATTGTCGGTGTAATGAGATGGAGCTCGAAATCACCTGAAGCGCGAAGAAGACGGGAAACGGGTGATCTTTTAAAAAATTCAACAATCGTCGAACGCAGCGGTTTACCGATGACAATCCGGGTAATGTTATTCTCGCGAGCAAAACGAATAATTTCCTCGGCAACATCATTGCCGGAAAGTGTCATGATTTTTGCGCCCAGTTCTTCGGCGAGATTGAGGGCATCTGTTAAATAAACTTTTTCCTGGCCCGATGGATCGGTAAGCCCGGTGGGTAAAACATAGACGGCATACCATTCGGCATGAATATCCTTGGCAATTGCGTAAGCCTTGCGGATGAGTTGCTTGGCATAGGGACTGTCCGCAATACAAACAACCAGCTTTTCCGTGGCGGGCCAAGGTCCCGGGATCGCCTTGGCCCTCATATAATTAATGAGCTCGCTATCCATTTTGCGGGCAACCAGAGTCAACATGAGTTCGCGCAGCGCAAACAGATTACCCCGCTGAAAAAAATTTTCGATGGCACGCTTAGCTTGCTGCAGGAAAATATACCTTCCCTTCCTTTAATCGCTGGATCAGCTCTTCCCAGGGAATATCGACGACCTGAACCTCGTCGGTACGGTCAAAAAATGTGTCCGGCAATGTTTCCTGCATGCGGACACCGGTGATCTTGGCCACGGCGTCATTCATGCTTTCAAAGTGCTGGATATTGACGGTTGTGTGCACGTCAATTCCCTGTTCCAGCAATTCTTCAATATCCTGATACCGCTTGGGATGGCGGCTGCCCTCGATATTGGTGTGCGCAAGTTCATCCACCAGCACAACCGCAGGATGCCTGTGCGAGTATCGCATCCAGATCCATTTCACTGACCAGCAGGCCGTTATATTCGATGGACTTTCGGGGTATGATTTCCAGGCCGGCAAGCAGTGCTTCAGTATCGGCGCGTTTATGTGTTTCGACAATGCCCGCGACGACATCAATGCCCCGCTTCTTCAACACGTGGGCATCATTGAGCATGGCAAATGTTTTGCCGACACCCGGCGCGTAGCCCAGAAATATTTTCAACCTTCCCTTTTTGACATCATCCTTTTCGACTTCTTTCAAAAGGGCATCGGGATCAGGCCTTAATTTTTTTCTTCCATAAAATTACCTTTATCGTTAATTTACCGCTGAACCCCGATACTCTCAAGTGCAATATTCAATTGCAAAACATTGACTCGCTCATTCCCCAAATCCCCAGAAAGGATTTTCCGTGTTTTGCTCAATGATTTTCTCAATTTCGGCTTGGGGAATTTTCCTTTCTCCGGCAATGCGCGGCGCCTGAAGCAGTGCGGCATCCACACTGATATGCGGATCAAGCCCGCTTGCGGAAGCCAGCACCGAATCGGCAGGAATTGGCATATTGGAGGGCAAACCATTTTCCTTGCGAACGTGTTCAATACGCCCTTTGACCTGGTCCAGTAGTTTTGCGCTCGATGGCGCCAGATTGCTCCCCATTGAATTACTCGCGTCATAAGGAGGATCAATGGCCGATGGGCGGCCATGAAAATACTCGGGGCGCGTGAATAGTTGTCCTATCAGCTGCGATCCGATGACAATATCGCCGTTTTTAATTATACTGGCATTGGATTGCCGGGGGAACACGGCTTGTGATACCGCCGTGATCACCGAGCGGATAAATCAATCCGCAAATGATTGATAATCCCGTAAAAACTAAAATAGACACGTTTCAGTTGCAGCATGGGCATCTCCTTTATAATAACTTCAGTGTCGATATTAAAAGATCAATTATTTTTATTCCGGCGAAAGGCAGCATTAACCCGCCCATGCCGTAAATTCATGAGATTCCGGCGCAGCAAAGCCGATGCGCTTGACGGATGATAACGGACGCCCCGCAGCGCCAGCGGAATCAATATAGGAATAATGATCGCATTAAAAATCACCGCCGAAAGAACAGCGCTTTCGGGACTGGAAAGATGCATGATGTCGAGTATCCGCAACTGTGGATAGCCGACAATAAAGATGGCCGGAATGATGGCAAAATATTTAGCCACATCGTTGGCGACGCTGAAGGTTGTCAGCGCGCCGCGGGTAATGAGAATCTGTTTGCCGATTTCCACCAGATCCAGAAGCTTGGTCGGGTTGGAATCCAGATCAACAATATTGGCGGCTTCCCTTGCTGCCTGCGTGCCGGCATTCATCGCCACGGCGACATCCGCCTGAGCCAGCGCCGGCGCGTCATTTGTCCCGTCACCGATCATCGCCACCAGATGTCCTTTCTCCTGATAATTGCGAATCAGTTCCAATTTCGTTGCCGGTTTGGCCTCGGCGACAAAATCATCGACACCCGCCTCCGCCGCAATTGTGGCCGCGGTCATTGGGTTATCACCGGTAATCATAATGGACTTAATCCCCATTTGCCGCAGTTTGGCAATCCGGCCGCTGATGCCCTCTTTAAGAACATCTTTAAGCCGAACCGCGCCGAGAATTTGTTCATCCTGCGCAATCAAAAGAGGCGTTGAACCCTCAGAGGCAATAGCCGCCACGATCTTCTGAGCTTTTTCGGGTAATTGTTTACCTTTTGCTGAAACGAAATCTCTCATGGCATCAAACGATCCTTTTCTTATCCGGTGGCCGTTCCAGTCGATGCCGCTCATCCGTGCCTCGGCGCTGAAGGGGAAAAAGACGGCTCCTTCGGGAGCCCGAATATCACTGCCGCGCATCCCCAGTTTTTCTTTTGCCAGAACAACAATACTTCGTCCTTCCGGAGTATCATCAGCAAGAGAAGATAATAGCGCGGCATGAGCTAATTCCTTTTCCTCGCCCTTCTTCCAGAGCAATAAACTCTGTCGCCATTCTATTGCCCAGTGTGATCGTGCCGGTCTTGTCCATGAGCACCACATCGACATCGCCTGAGGCTTCCACCGCCCGGCCGCTCGTCGCGATAAAATTATACTGCAACAATCTATCCATGCCCGCTATCCCGATGGCCGGCAATAATCCACCGATGGTTGTGGGCATCAAACACACCAAAAGGGCAATGAGCATGGCCACAGCAACATGGACTCCCATGTAAGCGGCAAAATATTTCAAAGTGACAACAACAACGATAAATACAACCGTCAGCGCAATTAAAAGCAGATTGAGCGCCCGCTCATTGGGTGT
Organism: uncultured delta proteobacterium; assembly: GCA_963726395.1. Taxonomy (GTDB): domain Bacteria; phylum Desulfobacterota; class Syntrophia; order Syntrophales; family Smithellaceae; genus UBA8904. The sequence continues at coordinate 8,898 of CAVSCG010000034.1, read as the reverse complement.
CTTTTGTCTTTTGGCGCCTTCGACCATGCCGATCATCTGATCGAGAAAACTTTCTCCGGGATTGGCGGTAATGCGAACTTTTATTTTTCCCGAAAGCACTCGCGTGCCTCCGGTTACGCCGCTGCGGTCGCCGCCGCATTCTCTGATCACGGGCGCCGATTCTCCGGTGATTGCCGATTCATCAATAAGTGCCGTCCCCACAGCGACTTCACCGTCTCCGGGAATGGTGTCGCCATCTTCCAGAATAATTATATCTTCTTTTTTCAATTGCAGCGCGGATATAGTTTCTGTGCTTCCATCATTCAATAATCGTTTAGCTTTGGCTTCTGACCGGTTCTTTTTGAGAGAATCGGCTTGCGCCCGTCCCTGGCCTTCAGCCAGGCTTCAGCAAAATTGGCAAATATTATTGTAAACCACAGCCATAAACTAATCTGTAAATCAAAGGCGACACTTTTGCCGGTAACAATATCATACATGACAATAAACGTTGTTACAATGGTTACCATCTCCACGATGAACATCACGGGACTTTGACATCATGATCAGCGGATTGAGCTTCTCAAGCGATTCCTTCAGCGCAGGCATTATAAACTTCGTCTGCCAGATATTGATTTTTTTCGATTTCATTTTCATTCACCTCAAAACGTTTTGCCGATAGCCAGAAGCAGGTGTTCCATAAGTGGCCCCAATGTTAAGACCGGGAAAAATGTCAACGCGCCGACAACAATAATTAACTGCAACCAGCATGAAGGTGAAAAGAAGACTGGTTGTTGGAAAAGTCGCCACGCTTGCCGGAACAATTTTCTTTCCCGCAAGAGTTCCCGCAATCGCCAGGGCCGGGATAATCGTGGAAAACCGTCCGATCAGCATCGCCAGAGAGGTTGTCAGATTATAGAAAACTGTATTGGCATTCAGGCCCGCAAAGGCGGAACCATTATTGCCGGAAGCCGAGGCAAAAGCATAAATAATTTCGGATAATCCATGCGGTCCGGTGTTGCCGAGGCTTGCGATGCCCGCCTGCGTGGAAACAGCCACGCTCGATAAGATGAGCTGCAAAATGGCGGGAGTTATAATAATCACCACCGCCATAACCATTTCCAGAAGCTCCAGCTTTTTACCCATGAATTCCGGCGTCCGGCCGATCATCAATCCCGCCAGAAACATCGTGAGGATGGCATAACTCAGCATGCCGATAAGACCGGTGCCGACACCGCCGAATATGACTTCACCAATGGCCATATTAAACAGGAGAACCATCCGCTCAAAGGCAGCAGACTGTCATGCATACTGTTGACGGCCCCGCAGGACGTAACTGTTGTGGACTGGGCAAATAAAACAGAATTCACAACGCCAAACCGGGCTTCCTTCCTTCCATATTCATTCCGCATACTACCCCTGCTTTTTCCAGAAGCGGACTGCCCTGCATTTCCGTCCAGGTAAAATCCCCAGTCCGGCAAGATAGAGGATCATCATGCCGCAAAAATGGCGAAACCCTGTCTTCGGTTTTTCAACATCGCGCCCAGTGTGAAAGGGCAGAGCCGCGGCAATCAGCAGAAGTCCCAGCACTTCCAGAAAATCCGTCAGCGGCGTCGGGTTTTCGAAGGGATGAGCGGAGTTGGCGTTAAAAAAACCGCCGCCGTTCGTGCCGATCTGCTTGATCGCTACCTGCGAGGCAACGGGACCCACGGCAATGACTTGCTTGCTTCCCTCCAAAGTCCTGGCCGTAATGGAAGGACTCAAGGTTTGCACAACGCCTTGCGAAACCAGAATTAACGATAAAATCACGACAAGCGGCAGCAGGACATATAAAACACAGCGGGTTAAATCCACCCAGAAATTCCCGATAGCAGCCACTGATTTACGGATAAAACCGCGGATGACGGCAATGACGGCAACGATGCCGATGGCCGCGGAAATAAAGTTCTGCACGGTCAGGCCCAGCATCTGGGTCAGGTAACTCATCGTCTGCTCGCCGCTGTAGGCCTGCCAGTTTGTATTCGTGCTGAAGGAGATTGCGGTATTGAGCGCCGTGTCCCAGCGCACAGCTCCTAATTTTTGCGGATTAAAAGGAAGCCAGCCTTGAATCAGTTGCAGTAAAAATAACACGGCAATGCCGATGACATTAAAAAGAACCAGTGAGAGGGTGTAAGTTTTCCAGGACATTTCTTCATTTGGATCTACGGTAAATATTCTGTAAAGGAATCTTTCCACTGGAGCCACAACTGGTGTGAGAAATGTTCTTCCGCCGCTGAAAACCTTCGCCATATATATCTCCCATGGGATAAGCCAGGATAGTTAAAATCAATGGAAATAATATAAGACACAACCAGTTGCCTGTCGTCATTGTAACCTCCTTAAGCGTTTTGCACTATTTTCGCAATTCGTGAAAAATTAATATAATTTCGTTGATCTAAAAGATGAAGAGCCCAACTCAAATAGTAATATCATGCCGGCGTGACCTAGTTAGTCAGATAGGAGCCGTTTATTGTCAGGATAGCACGATGAGATCAAAGCATTTTTATAGTTGGATAAATAAGATAAGTTTGCTTACCTTTTCCCGGACACAGTACATGCCGAGAAAATGGTAACTGAAGAGCGTTAGACATTCTTCTTGATTCTCCCATATGCCGACGAGGTTAGCTGACGGGCTCGGACAGGGAAATGTCCTATTCTTCGTGAATCAAGAAATACGCCCCAAGTTACCCGGGTCCCCCGTATCCATTTTTGGGCAATGGATTTAGGCTTAATATTTGGATAGCGTGCTAACGCCGTTTTATAAACCTGTCAAGAGGTATTTTCTGATCCCGCTAGTGCGGGACGAGCGTCAATTCGCCATAGCTTACTGCGAAGTGGTTGCTTAAGAGCTTGCTTTTTTGCAGGTGGAATATTATGACACCGCTGGCTTAAGGAAAGCGATGGGGTGTAATGGAAGACATTAAAATTCATTCAGTGATCAAAATTCTGAAAAAAGAACTGGATTTGGGAGAAATGCCCATTGTGTCGCATCTGGCGGAAAGCGAGCGCGATCCTTTTGTTATTTTAATTTCCACCCTTTTGAGTTTACGCACCAAAGACGAAGTAACTGCCGAAGCAACCGACAGACTCTTCGCGCTGGCCGCTACCCCCGAAGAAATGCTGAAAGTCCCACAGGCCAAAATCGCCAGGACGATTTATCCGGTCGGTTTTTACCGGGTCAAGGCCAAGACCATTCATTCCACCTGCCGCGAACTTCTTAACCGCTTTGGCTCGAAAGTGCCGGATCAGCTGGACGACCTTTTAAGCATCAAGGGCGTCGGGCGTAAAACGGCGAATCTGGTTGTCACGCTGGCTTACGGTAAGGACGGCATTTGTGTGGATACGCATGTGCACCGCATTTCCAACCGGCTGGGATACGTCCGGACCAAAACACCGGATGAAACGGAATTTGCGCTCCGGGCCAAGCTGCCGCGCCGGCACTGGATTGTTTACAATACGCTGATGGTCGCGTTTGGCCGGAAAACGTGCAAACCCATCTCGCCGCTTTGCAGCGCCTGTCCCGTCAAACAATACTGCGCCCGCATCGGTGTCACCATCAGCCGGTAATGCCTGGAAACAGACGGACAAAGAAAATAGTTGACGATTATTAATCATTTGGCTATGATGCCGCGGCTTTAAGGCAGTTTAAGCGGAAGAATTCAATTGCTATATCATTAGTTTTGATTTACTAATTCATCGCCGGACTTGGCATAAAAGAAGCGTTGAATAAAATATCCGCCGGTGGTATGTATCCGGCAGATTGCCGAGAATAATTTAATTTATATAAAAAAGGACGTAAAAAATGACGACATTATTGACCATCATACACGTTTTAGCCTGTATTACTTTGATTTTAATCGTCTTGCTGCAGGCAGGCAAGGGAGCGAATATGGGCGCTGCTTTTGGCGGATCCAGCCAAACCGTTTTCGGCTCCAGCGGCGCGGGGACTTTTCTGGGGAAAATGACGGCGGCGGTAGCCATTATTTTTATGCTGACGTCGATCACCTTAACGTACACGGCATCAAGAAAAACATCAGCTTTGATCGATGGGGCATCAGCCCCTGTGACCAGGCAAGCGGTTCCCGCAGTGCCAAAACCCGCAGCACCGCCTGCATTACCGGCAACTGTACCCGGCCCGGCGAATACACCGGCTGCTGCACCGGCAGCGAAGTAAGATTTGTTCTTTTTATATCCGCAAACCTGAAAGCCCCGGCTTTTCAAAAACGATCAACGGGAATCCGGTAGTCGTATCGAATGGTCATTTGCTGCCGAAGTGGTGGAATTGGTAGACACGCTATCTTGAGGGGGTAGTGGACAAAATCCGTGCTGGTTCAAGTCCCGTCTTCGGCACCATAAGAAAAACAGGGGGTTAACTGATTCATCGGTTAGCCCTCTGTTGCTTTTGAGGGTACTTGGTCAACGTTTTGGTCAACACTTTTCAAAAAGCCTTCCATTTGGTTAACAGCCTTCCGAGTGTCATTGGAATCAATGGCATAATATCAAAGAAACATATTCCTTGTGAAATACCTAAATGTAGTGGGCAAGACATAAAGAGGGCATCGGTTTGACTACTATTCCGTCTTAAGCTTATATTCACATTTTCATTCAGATAATCTTGACATATGAGTTTTCGCGACCTACTATCTAGTCAAGGAAAGGTTGGATATTATAAAAATCAAAAGGAGAGTGCATCATGGAGAAAAGCAATAAACGGACTTGTTTATATTCTTTTTGTTTTGCTTGCTTTGCTTTTTACCGGGAATCCTTATGTCTGGTCTGCAAATGTCACCGTCCTTGCCAATCCATCAAAATCTGAACCTGCCAACAATAAGGCTATCCCGGTATTCGAGCTTCCGATGCCTGTTAGTGAGCAGGAGAAAGAGTTACCTGGGCCTTTCCGGGACCAGAAATTTTAAGATAGAGCAAATCAAAGCTCAGGTTCTGATCATCGAGGTCTATAGCTTTTATTGCCCTCATTGCCAGCGATCCGGCATCCCAGGTCAACGATCTTTTCCGGCTGATACAAGGACGCACTGATATGAAAGAAAAGATCAAGATGATCGGGATAGGCGTTGGCAACAGCATGTATGAGGTCAACGCTTACAGGAATAGATACAAAGTGCCATTCCCCCTTTTCCCTGACGCAAGCATGGAAATTTCTCAAAAGCTTGGTGTAAAAGGTACGCCCACATTTATCGGGCTTAAGATGAACGGCAAGGGAATTCAGGAGCAGTTCTATTTTGCAGAGGGAGGCTTTCAGGATATTCATCAATTTCTGGATGAAATCATTAGATTGTCGGAATTGAAATAGGAGATAAAAAAACGAACGGAGAAAAAAGAATTTGAGAGCCTTACTGTGCAGCAGTGTTTTTGTTGATCATGGGAGGTGCTTGTTGCAGCCTGTGGCCAATCAGCTGGATTCAGTGAAAATATTGATCCGGTGCGAAAGCTCAAACCCACGGACAGTGTGTTCAAGTTAAAAGTTTGCAGGGTATTGGTCGTATATGCAGGTGTGGTTTTCTGCAGCTTTATTGCATGAATAATTCACTGAAGGTTATGAAATGATCGAACAAATACAGCATCTCCTGGTGGAAGCTTTTCGACAAGATACGGTCGGACTTTATTTCCTGATGTTCGGTGGCGGGCTTTTTGCCTCTGTTACGCCATGCACCTATCCGGTGCTTCCGTTGACTGTTGGATATATCGGTAACCAGGCAGGACCCAACCGATTGAGAGCTTTTCTTCTAAGCCTTTCCCTAGTGACCGGCTTGGCGACGGTTTATGCTGTTCTGGGCGGTATCGTTGCGGCGGTGGGAGGGACATTTGGTTCGATCATGGGTAACGGATGGGTTCTTTATGCGATCGCCATGTATTACCTGATCATGGGACTTTTCCTTCTGGACGTGTTTCATTTGCCCACTCCCGAATTTTTCTCCCGGCTTCATGCCAAGTCGGCAAACAGTAAAGGGATACTGGGTGCGTTCGTGATCGGGGGCGTCAGCGGTTTGATTGTCGGGCCATGTACCGGCCCTATCTTGGCGGTCGCCCTGGGAGCGATTGCCCTCACGCTGCAAAATGTGCACGGCGTGGATTATGCCCTGCAGATTTTGAAGGGCGGCATTCTGCTTTTTCTCTTCGGGTTTGGCCAAGGCGCCTTAATCCTCTTGTCGGGAAGCTTTACCGGCTTCATTCTCAAACTGCCCAAAGCAGGGACCTGGATGGAGGTTGTTAAAAAAGGATTCGCTTTATCGATCATTATCGCTGCAAGCTTGTTATTTGTATTTGTGGGTCAAAATACCGATTTCCCGAGCCTCACGCGATTTCTTGCAAGCTCGGAACCCTCTGCGGTATCGACTCAAAAACCGGATGCTTTGATCGGAATTGAAATCCGAGGTAATTACGACCGCCTTCAGCAAATCCCGCCGCGGGCTTTATCCTCCCGTCTCTGGGAGGCAACCCGGTTACACTTAGCGATTATAAGGGGAAGAAAGGAGTCGTGCTGGTGTTCTTCGCGACCTGGTGCGTTAATTGTATGAAAGAAGTGCCGGAAATTAAACAATTTGCAAAAATGGCGAAGAAGAAAAATGTCATCGTGTTCGGCATCAATTACAAACAACCGGAAGACATTGTCAAACGATTTCAAGAGTCCAATCAGATCAATTACGGAATACTCCTGGATGACGGAGGGTAAGGTGACAACTAAAATGTTCGGCATCAAGGGAATACCGCATATCATCGGCATTGACACGAAAGGTGAAATTGTTTACCGGGGAATGGCTCTGCCCGATAATAAGTTCGAGTTTATAAAAAATTTGAAACCAGGTTTTTAACGTCCAACTGTTTACAAAGGCAGGCTGTGAAATTTTAGGCCCATTCCCGGTCACACGGATTCCAGACATTGCAGCAGGTTATTATTTATCTTATGCAGGCACATGGCTTAAGCCATCACTCCCCCCTGCGAAGACCCTTGTGCAGGGGGTGTGAAGTCACTCATAAAAAAGACCCCCCTGAATATTCAGGGGGGTCTTTGCTTCTCCTGGGTGACGCAATTATGGTGTTAAACTCTGCAATCTCTTGAGTGCATTATACTCCAGGTCCTCGGACCAGACCTTCTTCCCTTTTTTAGAGATAGACACTGCCTTGATGGATTTCTGTGCCTTGTTCACAGTACCGTCAATTGTGACCGTTTCGCCTATGTGTCTGGCCATCACCGCTCTGTCCACGTTCGGAACGAAATAATAATCCCCCTTCGCGGCGTCAACAAGGATCACAAACACATTTTCCACGGCAGCCACGGGATCTTCTTGCCCAATGGGACAAACCGTTCCCTGTGTTACACACAAAAATCCCTGAACAGATCCGGTCACAGTAGCGCCCAATCGCGAGAATAGGTACCATCAAAAACACTGCACTTATAATCATCATTGCAAAAAATTTTTTCATTTTCTTTCCTCCATTCTTTCTTTCGTCAGGGTTAATTTAATTCTATTCCATATCTACACAACTGTACAATCCTAACCTCTCTCACTATTAACTTATATACCCTCCCATGTTAGGTTATTATTAACGATGAAAAATTAATTTGTCAAGTTTTTGTGTAAATATTAATAAAAGCTGTAATATTTAGTGACATATCTTTATTATTTAAACACTTGTGCCGTTTTTAACCATGTACTTAGGCTTTTAGGATCGTCTGATGGACATCTGGGATCGAGTCGGTGATTCTCAATGTTCATTTGGATTTGACTATTGATATGAAATGAGAAACATATGAAAAAGAACATTGGAAATGTAGACCGGTTTATTAGACGGATTAATTTGGCAAAATAAAAAACCGTGCCAGACAAACCCAAGCAATCCATAATTGCGTATAAAGTGAAAGCTGGAAAATGATTTCATTAGAGTGGCACAAAATTACAAAGTTCTTCGGCCTGAAAAAAAGCATGATCGCCCTGCTGCTGATGGTGGTTCTTGTGGGCCTGGGCGAACGAATGGCCGAGCGCTTCTTGCCGATCTACCTCATGGCGCTGGGCGGCGGCGCTCTGACCATCGGGCTTCTGGGGGGCCTAACCAACCTGATTTCCGCGCTTTACTCCTTTCCCGGCGGCTACTTAAGTGATCGGCTGGGATATAAGAAGGCCCTGCTGATCTTCAATCTGATCTCGCTTACCGGTTACGGCATCGTCATTATTTTCCCTTACTGGCAGGCCGTGATTCTCGGCGCGTTATTTTTCCTGGCCTGGTCGGCTGTATCGCTTCCGGCCACCATGAGTCTGGTCTCCGACGTCTTGCCTCAAGACAAACGCACCATGGGCGTCACCCTGCATTCTCTGGTTAGACGGGTGCCGATGGCGCTGGGCCCGATTTTCGGCGGTGTGCTCATCGGCATTTACGGCGAAAAGGATGGCGTGCGTCTGGCCTTTGCCGGCGCTTTTTTACTGGGCATTGTCTCCATCATCCTTCAGCAGAAAATGATTGCTCCCGACGCTCCGAAAGGCCTGGCGGAAAAACGGCCTTCGCGCCTCTGGCGTTACATGAGCCCGGCGCTGCGCAATCTGCTGGTTTCGGATACCCTCATCCGTTTTGCCGAGCAGATTCCTTACGCCTTTGTCGTCGTCTGGTGCATCAAATACAACGGCATCACCGCCGCCCAGTTCGGCCTGCTCACCGCCATTGAAATGCTCACCGCCGTTTTGGTCTATATTCCGGTTGCCTATCTGGCCGACCGATCCACAAAAAAGCCGTTCGTCGTCATCACCTTTTTCAACTTCACGCTGTTTCCGCTGATCATTTTATTTTCCCACAGTTTCTGGATGATGGTGATCGCCTTTATTGTCCGGGGATTAAAGGAATTCGGCGAGCCCACGCGCAAGGCGCTGATCA
>CAVSCG010000033.1:0-63497 GCA_963726395.1 uncultured delta proteobacterium | reverse complement strand
AAGGGATCCTGGGCGGACCAGTCCGCCAGCACCCGCCGGGCATAAATGTCCGTGGCAACTGCTCTGAACTCTGCTTTAGACGCCAGTTCCTTTATCATCATGGATAGAAACTGGCCGTATTCGTCATCAGGCGGGGGCATTTTGGTATGGGGTGTCATTTCCATTATTCTCCCGTTTCCTTCCCTTTTTTCGGTTTTTTGCGCGCCTTTTTAACGGTCTTGACCGATGTTGCGAGGGGTTTCTGTCCCTTGTCTTTCAGGCTTTTTAGGACGAACCAATACAGGGTATCCACCCTGGACGCAAAATCGATATTCTCCCGGATAATGATGCGTTCCGTGATGAGACCGATGAGATAGGTCATGACCAGAGCGCTCAACTCCCGGTCTGGTAGAACGTAAAAGGCGACAGCGTCAGTGTAGGTTGCAAGAACGCCAGCGACAAGCCCACCCGCATCATGGCCTTCCTGACGGTGGTAATCGATGGTGATCAGTAGGACATCGGCGAAATGAAGCTCCAATTCGGCCACCCATTCCAGAAAGGTCTTCAGGCGATCGGCAGGGGTGATGAATTTTTCCACACGAGAAACCCCGTCGGCGACATCACGCTCGGCAGTCAAATTGAATACCTGCTCCAGAATTGCCATCTTATTGGGAAAGTAGTGGTAAAGGGTCCCCGTTGAAACTTCCAATTCCCACGCGATCTCCCGCATGGTGACGGCGGCGTATCCCTTTCGAGCAAAGAGATCGAAGCATTTCATCGCCAGTTCGTCGCGATATACATCATGATCCACAATCTTGGGCATTGTATTCTTTCCTTTTTATGATTTTCGGTTACGGCGCCGGTCACGAAAAAAGCGCCAGAACCACTTCCAGGACAGAAAACGGGATTTGTGGTCCAGCACTGCGTTGAACAGAATTCGGGCTGCCCCCTCGACCTCTTTCCCGTCTGTGTTGTCCAGTGTTTTCGCAACAAAATGGGAAACGGCGCATTGGTCCTGTCGGTCAATCTCATTAATGAAGCGGGCGGTGGCCGTGATTCCTGTACCCAGCATGCGGGGGAGATTATGTGACAGATAGTCCGTCAACATATTTTCTGAACTCCGGCGATGCTTCCCAAAGATTAAAGATGATCTTTTCCCAAACCTCGACGCAGGTTTTGAGCCGGTCCGTGTCGATATCATTACCCATGGCAGTCAGGTAATCCTTCAGGAGGTGCGGAGAGAATTTTTCGTCGATCTCCCGGCCCGCTTCGGCCAGGGCGCCGGTACAACGGTTTGCGAGGTGGGGCAGTGTCGAAAGAACAGCCAGAGAGACTTCGGGGTCTTCCCACAGAAGCGTTCGGACGAGAGGGGGATCGTTTTCGCAGGCGGCGCTTTTCAGGCTGCTGCGGATGAGGTCCTTGACGAATGGGGTTGCCAGGATTTCCTTTATGACGCTGCTTTTTGCCGTATCCAGAGATGGCTCCATGTCACTTACTCTCCTTTTCCGTTATGGTCTGCTCTCCCGTCTCTTTGAGCACCTCGTCTGCCACGGCAAAGAGGTCCACGGCGAGGCCCTTGCCGTTTTTGACGATACTCTCCAGGGTTTCCCGATCCACGGAGGAGGCCATGGAACGGAGGAAATCGTGGAGGAGCAGGGGCGACATTTTTTCCCGTAGCTGGATGAGGAGCTCATCGATGCCGGTGATAGCGGCATTGACAATGGGGGGCAGAGCGCTGATGAGGGCGAGGAAGAACTCCGGATCCTGCCACATGAGTGTCCTGACAAACTGTCGGCTTGATGCCGGATCGATATTTGTGATTACCGTCCGAACGCCGTCCTTGAAGGCGGGCTTTTTCAGAAGTTCTTTCAGGACGCGGTCCGCCAGGTCGATGACGCCCTTATCAGATGAATTGGCTTTTTCCATAACGACCTCTTAAAGTGTTTTGCAGTTGTAGAAATACCGCGCCGCTTCCATCTGGCAGAGCTGCTTGCCGCCCATCCAGAGCTGGATGATCTTGATGTCCCGCCAGTGCTTTTCGATATCGTACTCCCGGTCCGGACCGTAAACGCCCAGAACGTCCATGGCCCTGCCGAAGTTCTCCACAGCCCGGTCGCAGACGAAATCCTTGAGGTTGCGGAGTTTGGCGAGGACTTCCTCGGAATATAGAGGGTGGCCGTAGGGGCGGTTACGCCGATCGCCGATCCGGGCCCCTTCATAGGCAAGGATCCGGCAGACTTCGATATCTCCGGCGATGCGGCCGATAAGCCCGGCGATGGCGTCGTTTTCCTTGAGGGGCCGGTTGCCGTAGGTTCGGGTCGATACGAATTCATAGAGAACCTCGTAGAGGTTCATCATGGCCCCGACGAGAAATCCCATGCTTCCCACCAGTCCCCAGGGGATGATCTCCTTGAAGACCTGGGCGTCTTTACCGGGACCGTGGGCGCGATACCAGGCGGGGACGCGGACGTCCTCAAACCAGAGATCGCCGTTCTTGTCCGCGGCCATGCCCGCTTTTTCGTAGGGCCCGCCCTGGGTGACGCCTTTGACATCCGCGGGGACGAAGATGAGGGCGAAGTCGTTGGGATCCGTTGAGCCAGGACGGGTCGTGCAGGGCACGCCGAACAGCTGCCCGACGCCGCCTGTATTGGTGGGCCAGAGCTTGTGGCCGTTGATGACCCATTCGTCGCCATCGAGACGGGCGGTTGTCTTGATCGTCTTTCCCCCGAGGAGTTCCATGTTCTCGATATCGGCGCCGCCCTGGGGTTCCGTCATGGCGAGGGCGGCAAAAACGGCCTTGTCCGATTTGCAGAACATGGGAGCGAATTCTGCCGCGAGCCGCCGGTTGACGTGAGGCTCCACGAGGATGGTCGTGAGCGGCCAGTAGGTCACCATGAAAGCCACGGCCATGGCCGTATCCGCGCGGCCGACTTCTTCGCCAGAGTGCAGGCGATAGTAAAAGCATAGTCGGACTGCCCCAGCCCCCAGCCGCCCAGATCGGCGGGGAACAGGGCCTTCTGAATGCCCAGCCCCTTGTTGCCCATGAGGCTGTCGAAGGCGGGTTCGATGAGGGTGTGTTCCTTCCAGTCCTCGTCATACTGGCGGCGGTGGGGCATGACATCTTTATCCGCCCAGGCGCGGGCCGCACTCCGAAAGTGTTTGTCCATGGGAGAAATATATTCTTCCGGCCGTGAAAAATCGTCGATGCTTTTCATGATTGTCCCCCTAAATTTCCTTGCAGTCGAAAAAGAACCGCGCTGTATCCATTTTGACGGGGACTTCCGCCCCGACGCCGCACAGGTAAGACTGGATTGTCTTGATGTCCCGCCAGTGTTTTTCCGCATGCCATTCCCGTGCATAACCGGCGGACCCCATGAGTTCCATGCCCCGGTTGACGGCACGCAAAGTTCCTTGCTGTACCCGGTATCCCACGATTTGAGACATCGTATAGACATGCTGCAATTCGGGACTATGTGGTCCTGCCATCCTGGCTATAAGGCGGGCAAGATCATCAATAAGAAAACGGGCAATAGCGATCTCCTCCGCCACATCGGCAAGGACAGAAGCGCACAGGGGATTTTCCTTCATAATGCTGCCACCCTTGATGGTGCGCGTGCTGGCCCAGTCATAGACTATTTCGAAGAAGTTCATGGCCGCGCCCACACTTGTCGCCCCGAGAAGGAGATTCAGCCAGAGGTAGAGTCTCTCGACGGCGTCAATTCCTTCGAGGATGGATTCCCGGGGGAGCCGAACATGATTGAAAGTGATATCGGCGTTTGCGCAGGCGTTGAGCCCCGTTTCCTTGAGGATGTTGCCTCTTTGCACACCAGGAGCGTCAGCGGGAACGAAGGCGATCCGGGGGTTTCCCGCACTGTCGGCACAGACAACACAATAGTAGTCGGCCATGGAACCGCAACCGGCGGGGCGAATGTTTTTACCAAAAAGTATGTCGTCGTCACCTTCATGAATGAGGCGGGCGTTGATGGATCGGCCGAGAAACAGGGGTGTCTGTTCATCCAGGGAACCCGGTCCCGGCAGGATCATTGCCGGGTTGACAGGTTTATCAGCGCTGTAAAAGCGGGATATCAAAGTGCCGACGGGTGAGGTGCTGTCAGCGCCGGAAGCAAGAATGGTAGTAAACTGAAGCGCGGACATGATAGGCGATAGCTGCGTCCGCCCGGCTGATCTCCATCAAAACAGCGGCCAGACCGGGGGCGCGGGCATTGCTGTTCCAGCCGAATCCCCCATCATCCTCCGACAGGGCAAGGCGCTGGAGACCAATGTCCATCAGGAGCATCCGGCGCTTCTCGGCAAATTCCTGGTCGTAGTGTTCCAGGTAGGCAAGTCGTTTGGCGAGAATTTCCCGTATCCGCCCACTGCCTGACGGTGTTGACGATCCGCTGCTCTTCCTCATCAATTTGTTCACGCGTTGAAAGAAACAGCCCATCCAGTGGTTTGTGCATAATGCCCTCCTTGCTTGGAGATCCGTAAAACGGAGTCTATTATTTATTTATAACGGACGTTCGATATACAATACACGAGGTAATTAATCTGTCAAGTTTTTTAAAGCAATTTTTTAAAGCCGTGGGTAGAACTCTAAAACTGGTTACAATTGGCAATCCTCAGTGCAACATCAAATTTAAAGTTGTTGACACAAGGTGTAACACACAGGATCAAATGACCAGGCGGGCGTAAAAACATCCACTTTTTTTACGCTTTGGGGGTATATTTGGGTGTATGTAGAAAATTACGCTGTAATGATTCATAAGAATAATACCTTATGCTATTTATTCGAGTCTCTCATCGTCGTACCTCAAAGCTCGTCAACACGTGACTCTAGCGGTTCGTCTCTTCCTCTCTTGTCACTTTTTGAATTTTTCTGATCACCAGTTGATCAACATACCATGACGGTAAAATCTTCATCATCCGGTACTCGAATTTATTTTCCGCAACAATATATCGTAATTTGGGGTTTTCAGTGGTAAGGGCGACATGAACAATTTTGGCGACTTCAATCGGCGGAAGTCCGCTGGTTTTTCCCTTGCGGATTGCGTATTTCTCCCATCGCCTTTGCTTCTCTCCAGAATATCGACTTCACATGTTTTTCACTCTTAAGAATTTCCTCTCCTTTATTCCATATCGGCGTCATGATTCGGCCGGGCTCGATCAAAATTACTTTCATACCATGAGGAACGATTTCGCGGCGCAGCGAATCCGAATAGCCTTCCAGCGCGAATTTGCTTGAACAGTAAGGGCCGACAAACGGCGTGGCAAAAAAACCGCTGTCGGAACTCATCATCACGATTCGTCCTTTTGCCTGCAGCAGTAAAGGAAACACCGCTTGCGTGATTTGATGAACACCAAATAAATTAACTTCGAATTGGGCGCGCAGATCTTCAACAGAGACATCCATCAACGGTCCTGCTTTGGTAATTCCGGCATTGTTCACCAAACCGAATAGTGCTGATTTTCTCTGTTCTATGATTTTTCTAACTTTGATGACATCTTCAGCATTTGTCACATCCAGTTTTACGGGTGTGACATTCGGATTTTTACACAAATCTTCCAGAGCTGCCGTATTTCTCGCTCCTGCATAAACATGAAATCCCTGAGATGCAAGATACTGGGCCGTTGCCAGTCCTATTCCACTGTTGGCGCCCGTCACCAGAATGGATTTAAAATCAGCCGACATGAGCTTTGTCCCCTATAAAAAATCCCCGGGAGTTCTTTATCGACCCTCCCGGGGATTTAAAAATCAATTCATTAATACAATACTAGAATGTAAGCGTCAGTTTGTTGATGACCAGTAAATCATCCGAAAGATCCGTGTCTGCATCAGACCAGCCTTTATAATAATCGCCTGTAAAGAAATAACCCGCGCCCAGCATATAGGACAGGTTATTGGTGAGTTTATAAGTGGCAGTTAAATCCACTTCCCAACCATAGTCTTTGTGCAGCCATTGTGCAGTTGGTTTCTTGTCGGCCCTGGCATAAGAAACCGAGGCCATAATATCCAGTTTATCGGTAGGTCTCAAACCGGCTTTGCCCTGGAAGAACCAGACATTTTTCATCGGACTGCCGTTAACAGATGTATTAAAAGTAGGATCATCTCCAGGATAGCCGTAAAGTGGACCTGCCCAGTAACTAAGCTCCTCATTAAACATAATCAAACAGGGATTGAAATCCCTGCCGCCGTCCAGAACACCGAAACCATCTTCCCTTTTATCCTTGGTTCCAGGATCATCACCGGAAACATAGGCAAATGTGCCGCCGACATAAAACATCCCCAGATTGGCCCCGACATTAAGGTAACCCAGAAGAATCTGTAGATCTTGATCAGGGCCCGTCATATCACTGGGATTTTCCCATTCTAGTTTGCCCCAAGCGTATATCAATTCCCCTTCCACGTAAACCGGTCCATACTTGGCTTTAAAGTAAGGCGCAAAACCCATGCCTTTCAGCACATAACCATAAAAGGGAACGGGTTTGGCATTTGCAACGCGCATGTATTCATAGAGAAACCCAGCTTCGAAATTCGTTTTGTATCCATAGGTAATACCCAACATATACTTATCTAAATCACTATCGGTAGCTGTTGATGCAGAATTTACGGCGGTATGGCTCCCGTCAACGAGCTTGTAATATGTGGCACTGAGTATAACCGGTTCAATGGGTAATATGTATTGGATTACGCCCAAGGTAGGATTGTTTTTTTCGCTATCATTGAAAACGGTTCCCCATCCCCAATCAGGCATATAGCCGACCTGGAATAAACCGATAGGCGATTCATAGTAAATGTAAGCTATATCGAAGGCAATGTTTTCATTTTCCGCCCTGGTTGCTACCGATCGTGAATCCGGCAAATCGGTAGTTGACCTGCTGGCACCCCAGGCTCTTTCCATCGCATCGAATTGGGTGACAAGTTTCAGGCCCTGAGAAACGATAAAATCGGTTTGCACTCGCAATCTCTGAAAATAGAAAGCTGTACTCGTCTCTCCACTATTACATAGTGGTCGGCTCCCGGTGGAAAATCTCTAATCAGGAAGTAATATCTATATCCTGATTTATTTAAACCGACCTTGTCCAGATACATACCGGCCGCGAAATACTCGCCGCTGAACTTGACATCCACCGCGAAGGCCGAAGCGCTAAAAACAATGACCAACGCCAATGACAGCAAAAACAACCATAGTCTCTTCATTGCTCCCTCCTCAATCCTTTCAGATTTTTAAAAACAACGCCTTAAGAAAAACGGGTAGTTTCTAAAGGCCTCTTCGTTTTTTCGCCGCAATAGAAAATATAAAGTTTTTTCCACTCTCCTTGTTGTCTTTACTTTAATCAATAAGCTTGAATCATTGTTAATTTAATGATATTAATTTAATACTGTTAAATCATGAAGTCAACAAAAATTTTAACTTTTTTGCATTGATGAAAATCTTTTATTCAGAAAAAAGAATTTAGACGGCATGATCATGATTATTTGATATCAATAAATCCTAAGCAGGAGGTTAAGTGCATTCCATGATTCAATACGAAAATGAAAAGAAAAGTGTTCTCCAGGCCAGTCTCTGGCTTTCCGATCAAGGTTATTTTGGTTCTCACCGGGGTTCAGGAGGCAATGTTTCGGTACGCCTCAGCGATACTGCGATGGCCATCACACCCTCATCCGTAAGATATCAGGAGCTTTCCGTCGATGACATCTGTGTGGTCGGTTTGGACAGCTCGGCAATTGAAGTAAAAAACGGTCTAAAGCCGTCCGTGGAATCCGGTCTGCATGGCATCGTTTACCGGAATCGCCCGGATGTCAACGCAGTCGTCCACACCCATCAAATCTACGGCAGTGTCTTTGGTGTCATTAACACGCCGATACCCTCTCTTTTTGATGAGGTTTCATTTTCACTGGGCCAGATGATTGAGATTATTCCCTATGCCCTTTCCGGAAGCCCGGAATTGGCGACCAATGTGGGCGGAAAATTATCCAATAATGCCAACGCCTATATCATTCAGAATCATGGGATTCTGGCGTTGGGCAAGGACCTGGATAAAGCCATTCTCCACGCGGAGCTTCTGGAGAAAGTCGCTCATATATATTGTTTAGCCTTATCAACAGGCAAACCTTTTACGACGTTACCCGCGTCAATAGCAGATTTTGTAGCGGCGGTTCGCAATTCAGAAGTTCAGGGGGCGCTGAAAAAAAGCGGCAAGTAAACTATACCTCGGGAGGTTGCAATGAAAAATCAAAAATTCGGTAACCCGCGCTGAAGAAAAAGTGGAAGCACTGCTGAAGACCGAATCATCCAGAAGAAAGTTTTTGTCGGTAACCGGCAAAACGCTCGCCGTGGTCTCCGCCCTACCCCTGCTAAAGATTGCCGGGGAAAAAGCACACGCCGCGCCGGCTTCAGTTAAAACGCATAAAACAGCAATCAAGTTCAGCGGTGGAAATTATATCCTACTGAAAAACGGCTTCATCGTCGACGGCACGGGGAAAAAAGGCTTCAAGGGCAATCTGCTGATTTGCGACAATCGGATCGAAAATATTTCTGAAGGCGAAATTCCGGTGAAAGCTCAGATGATGGACTGCACGGGACTGGTTATCATGCCGGGTATTATTGACGCGCATTCTCACATGGACTGGTATCTGCCCATCAAAGGATATGATGAAATGAAGCTCCCCTTTACCGCTCAAGGTGTAACCACCTTCGTCGCCGGTCAATGCGGTTATGGCGTGGCGGGATTTCGCAAAAAGACACCCTATTTGGACTTGGTTCAGAAGAAGGGTCTCTCCAACCTCATGACCATTAAGTGGGAGACCATGTCGCAATACTACGATCATGTAACGCGTAGCGGTATGACGCACAACATGATGACTCTGGCAGGCCACGGAACGACCAGAACCTCGATCCGCGGCTTCAATGCCACGCCTTTGAACAAAGATGAAATGAAAGAGATGCTCGCGCTGCTTGAACAAGCCATGGATGAAGGGGCGGCCGGCGTTTCCCTGGGGTTGCAGTATGAGCCGGGAATTTTCGCCACCGGCGAAGAACTCCGGGAGATCGCGAAGCTTGTTAAAAGGAAAAACAAGTTGCTGACGGTCCATCTCCGGGCTTATTCTTCGCTCGCGCCGGGATACCCGATGAGCACCCCGAAGATCCTGTTGGATTACGTTTCGCCTTTCGACGGCTATGAACCTCATAATCTGCTCGCCATAGACGAGATGCTGAACATTGCCCAGGAAACCGGAGTACGGCTTCAGATTTCCCATCTGATATTTGTGGGCGAGAGAACCTTTAAAACCTGTGACGACGCGTTAAATCGCATCGATAAAGCCATTAAACAGGGTGTGGATGTCAAGTTCGACACCTACTCCTATCACTGCGGCCAGTCAATCATCAACGTCATACTGCCGGCGTGGTTCCTGGCCAAGGTGCCACAAGCTTATAACGATAAAAAAATGCTTTCCAAACTCAAAAGTGAGCTTGGCCTTATCCAGAGGTTTCTCGGCTTCGGAACTAAAGATATCCAGATCACCTATGCGAATTCTGAGGAACTCAATCAGTACAACGGCATGTTTCTCGATCAAATAGCGCAAAAACGGAGTATGGACTGGTTCGATAACGCCTTGGATATAGCAAGGAAAAGTAAAGGTGTCGCTCAAGTACTAAATCACTCGTACAGTAATCTGCCGATCATCGAGGCTTTGATGCGTCATCGCGCATCCCTCTTCATGACCGATGCCCTTCCCCTTCCCCGGGGTGTGCAGAATCCGGCATTGTCGGGGAACTTCCCTCGTTTCTTTCAGCTGGCCCGCGAGAAAAACCTCATTTCTCTGGAAGAAGCCGTCTATAAAATGTCCGGCGCGACAGCCGAGCGCTATGGCATCAAGGATCGCGGTTTTTGAAAGAAGGCCTAGCCGCCGACATCACCGTGATCGACTGGAAAAACATCCGCGACAACAACACGGTTAAGGAAACCAGCAATATGCCTTCCGGCATCGAAGCCGTTTTCATCAACGGCAAGCAGGTTTTAAGCAAAGGGAAAATAAACGCTGCGATCAAGGCCGGCAGGATCATCACATAAGACATGAAATGCCTTGCATTCATGATTTTGATGAAAACCTGGCGAATAGCAGTCCCAGCATTCTGCCGACATCAAAAAGGATTTCCCCTGTAATCCTGTCGAGAAAATCCAGTTTGGAGAGATTGGTCTCTTTAAAAATAACCCTGGCTGCATCGGCGGAGCAGCGATTGGTCTGTATCGACGCGTCCAGTTGACTGTTTCTGTCCATCTGATCAAAAGCGCTGAGTAGCTCCTGGCCGAACTTATCGAATAAATAATAAAAAATCGGATTGTGCCTTTTTCCCGCCCGTTTAATATAATGAGTCAATTGGGTTTGGATATCCCCTCCTTCACTCTGCCCTTCACGAGCGCCTTGCAACAAGGCCTGTTTGAATGGGTCAAATGATTCACGAAAGCGTCGTTCGACATAAACTTCGTAACTCTGATGCATGGCCGAAACAATTTTAAAAAGTTCATGCCTTGAAAAAATTTTCTTCATCAGAAAAGAAACAGGGACAGCCTTCACATGAAAAGGGTGCCCCAGGTCCGACAGATAATGGCCGCATCGGGAAAGATAGCGCCAGCCCCAGTAGTCGTCGCCATTTTCAAAAGCAAGCTTCGCCAAATCTTTATGGACGCGGAAAGATTGTGGCGCGATGCCATAGGTTGTTCCCAGAAGTTTGAATTGCATGTGCCGCCAGCCATGAGACCCCCCAGTGACTTTCTGATTTTTTTGGAGGGTCAGATCATTGTCCAGATACAAATCCGGCTCTGTGCTGTAGATCACCAGCACTTTCCATGGTTCAATCATTTTCCCGGAAGGTGCTTCAAGGGCAAAATCGCCATTTCGCTTTTTATAATCGAAAGACCATAATGGGTCCAGTTGGCGGTGCTCATGATAACTTTCCTTGTAAACATCGATATGTTTGGGGCCGACTGGCCAGAGTTTGTCGCCGTAACGCGGATTTGGTTTTACAGAAACCGGCGGCAAAGACATCAGACTGTCGATGGCGTGTACGGAAAAGTACGCAATATATTCGTGGGAGAACCACGGCGCCCAGGCCACAGGCAGGTTGGGGTCGTCATGCAGATAATAATTCAACGTTTAACTTCCTTTAAAAAGGTAGGGAACAATCGCGCCACCCGAATGGGTAATTCAAACCGTTCCCTACGAAAAAAACAATTTAACTCACGCAAACATCTATGAGATCTTGAAATCGGTTTTCTTGCTCCAAACACCCAAAGCAACACCTAATTCTTCATGCTCTTTGGCGTACTCTTCAAGTTTGATGCCTTTTACTGCCGCATCAATGGCCTGCCGTAGCGCGCGAGCACCAGCCTTCGGCCCCTGGGGATGGGCGTGAATGCCTCCGCCAGAGCCGATCATGATATCTTTGCCTACCGCATTGACGATATCCGCCACGTTGGCCGGTGTAATGCCTCCGGACGGCATCGGCATGGTGGGCTTTAGGTTACCCATTGGATAGGTCAAATTACGCACGGTGTTCATAAAACGATCATGCATATACATGGCCTTCCCACCCATGGAGAAAGGTAGAACGATCGCGTCCGCTCCGCACAGACGGGGAAACTTACCTAAAATAATCGGCGAGGCAATCCCCTGGTAGGGCGACATGTAGAACGCACCCGCTAGATCCATGTGGGCCAGGATCGGCACATTGATGGCCGGATCTTCAGCTAGCGCACGCATGGCTTCCGGACCAACAGCCAGATAATTGACCATCATACCGTTTACTCCCGCATCAACACAACGTTTCGCCAGATCGAACATCCGCGGCAGGCGGTCGGTTACATTGACGGTGTAGATCGTATGTTCGCCGGTTTCTTCATATACTTCTTTTTCAATTTTCATGTAGGCCTTAACCCGTTTGACTGCGTCGTTGTAGCGCATATTGGCTATCAATTCATCATCCTTGATCACGTCACAGCCGCCCAACGCGGCTTGTCGAAAGAGTTCAGCACCGACTTCCAGAGGATAACCACTGCAAGGCTTGATCATATTGTTAAGCAGCGGGCGTCCTTTTTTAACGCCAAGAACTTTCCACCAGCCGTCCGTGCCGAATTTCGGTCCGTTATACTGATCCAGTGTGGCTTTGGGGATTCTGAGGTCCAGCAGTTTGAAATTGGGCACCATCGAAATATTGCCGATGGTTGCGGTTAACATCATGGGCAACTGATCTTCGATATTGGCCGACGGAAAGGCGATCTGCAAGATATACTGCCGGCTCGTAACTTCCGGAGGCAGAGCGTATTCATAATAAGGGGCCTCATAGACGCCGATCACTTTAGCAACGTGACCGGCACGAACCTCCGGTGTCTCACCAGGAACGGGCACCCAGGTACCGGTGGTCTGCTCAATGGCAAGAACTTGTCCCATCACGGACATATCCCAACCTTTATCAGCTTGAATCCAGTAGGTGGCAATCACATGATCCTCCATATCAATGCCTTCGGGCAAGGCAATGGGTTTGTCCGCGAAGGGACCTATTTCCTTTTTGACAACTTTTGGGCTTTTGTTTTTTTTCATCGTTTTCCTCTCCTTTATACGGTAAATAATTTCATTTTCAGCTTCTGGGAATCAGTGAAAGCATGTATTCCCATATCGACAACGTTTTCTTCAATGCTTCATCATCGTGCTGCATACAGGTGTACATGCGGGTTCCCGCCAAGGTACACAATCCGTGAGCCATCGTAACGACCTGATAGTCGTCCGCGACCTGTTTCCTTGTGAAAATCTGAGTGAGCCCGTCCGGCGCGTTCAGGTCGATTGAAAAGAACGCGGTCGTCATGTAATGCATGATGGCACCAAAATTATAAACAAAGAACCCCAGATCAGGACGTGTTGCATAGAGATCATTGAGAGCCTGAGTGAGCCTGTTGGCAAAGGCAGTCGCCTTTGCCACCGCATCGTGTTCGGCCATATACTTCAGGGCGTAATAACAGGCTGCCATGGAAATGGGGTTGGCCGCCAGTGTTCCTCCTACAAAAATCTTTTCGCCCATGCTGCCCGTGCAGACTTTCATGACTTCTTTTCGTCCGGCCACGGCACCCGATGACGGATAACCGTGCGTAATGATCTTACCCAGGACCGTTATATCGGGAATAATGTTGTATAGCTTCTGAGCGCCGCCCATATCCAGACGGAAACCCGTCACAACCTCATCAAAAATCAGCAGCGATCCATACTGATCACACAATTTCCGAATAGCTTTATTCCAGTCCGGATGAACCGGATGAGCGCCGGACTCACCACCGATCGGTTCCACTATCACGCCGGCGACGCCACCTTTGCCCTGATTATCCTTAAAAGCCGCATCCAGTGCCTCGAAGTCATTTGGCACCACGTCAACGATGTGGGCAAAGCATTCCGCGGGAATACCTTTGGATTCAAAATTACCGGTCCTGGGAATATGAACGGAACAGATCATCTGATCAGACCAGCCATGATAACTGCCGCCGATCTTGATGATCTTGAGTTTGCCGGTATACGCCCGGGCAATGCGCAGCGCTGCCATATCCGCTTCCGTACCGGACTGAAGAAAACGGACCATTTCCACACCGGGCATGTGCTTGATGATTTCTTCCGCAGCCAGAAGCTCATATTCCGAGGTTAAACCGGTTGCCGGCCCTTTTTGTCGGATAATCTCAACAATCTTTTCATCGAGAGGTTCGTAACTATGGCCAAGCATAATCGGCGCACCGCACATCAGGTAATCGATATACTCATTGCCATCGACATCCCAGATCTTATAACCCTTGGCCCGGTCCATGGCTAGTGGAAAAGGCTTGTTCTGGCTTAGGTTGTGCTCAACTCCTCCAGGGATCATTCCTTTGGCTTTCTCGAAGATTTCAATAGAGCGTTTGCAGCGCTCGGCGTAGAGCTTGTGCTCAGATGCCAGCTTGTCTTTGGGGATCGGGTGCAC
Organism: uncultured delta proteobacterium; assembly: GCA_963726395.1. Lineage (GTDB taxonomy): Bacteria > Desulfobacterota > Syntrophia > Syntrophales > Smithellaceae > UBA8904. Next base: position 49,518 of record CAVSCG010000033.1, on the reverse strand, counting down.
CGGTTCGGATAAAATTGCATCTTTTCTTTTCATGATTTCCGCATATTCCATAGAATCGTATCCTCCTCATTCTTTATTGCAACTATTTTGTCAGCGAACACACACCCGCTGCGTTCTTATTCATTCGCGCACATGCTTTTCTTTGAGCTTGATAATAGCTGACAAATTCACCAAACAGCTCGTCGTATAATTTCCGATTGTCCGGATTCGGCGTATATTCAGCCTTTATTTGAATATACTTAGGAATATCCTCAAGTGTAATGTATTTCAAAGCCATCGATGCGAGAAATGCCGCACCGCGGGCATTGGAATAGATCGGATCCTTGACCTGACGGATTTTCCTGTCGAACACATCAGCAAAAATTTGTGACCAGATATCAGAATTGGCGCCGCCGCCAATGAAATTGAGATGATGAAAAGGCCGACCCATGAATTTTTCCACGGGAGCAAGCAGCCATTTCGAATTAAAAGCCACACCTTCATAAACGGCACGGGCAATATCCTCACGAGTATTTTCCAGTGAGAGGTTGAATATGGAAGCCCGAATGTGGCAGTCATCCACTGGAGATCGTTCCCCGTATAACCAAGGCGTAAAAATCACGCGGTTGGCGCCGGCCGGAACGCGCGTCACGATTTTGTCCAAGACTTTAAAAATGTCCGGCGCACATTCCTCCTTCAGTAATTCGTCTTTGTGATACAAAACATTATCTCGGAGCCACGTCAGGCATTTACCGGCACATTCCTGTTCAGTGAGAATCAAATAACGGCCAGGTATCGGACTGGGGAAAGATCCGAAATTATGGGAAATGTCGGTCTTCTTGAAAGGGACATGAGCTGAGATCCAGGATGAAGTACCAATGTAGAGGTGACCTTCATAATCTCGAACTGCTCCGGAACCGACGCCTGCTGACGGCACATCCGGAGTTCCGCCGATCACAGGCGTTCCTTCTTTCAAACCCAATTCCTGAGCTACTTTACTTTTTACCGGGCCAAGTATGTCCATAGCCTGGATCAGGTCAGGCAGTTTTGAACGCTCGATGCCGGCCATTTTCAACAACTGGTCATTGTAAACTACATTTGATGAATCACGGTTATCAGTCACCCAGTGCAGCAGGATTGAATCAAAAGTCGCCGCAAATTTTCCGGTGAAACACAAGTTGATGTAATCTTTCGGATCAAGAAACTTATAGGTCTTGTTATAAATATCCGGTTGATTCTGTTTGATCCACAGAATATGACAGAGAGGATCTTTGCCTGATTGCGCAGGAGCACCGCCGGTCAGTTTCTGCCAAGTCATAAGCTTAAACAGAGGGTAGCCTTGTATCTTAAAGGGTCCTTGCAATATTTCTTTGACGGACTCAGAACCTCTGCAATCCATCCAGATGATGCCGTTCATCAGATGATTGCCTTTCTCGTCCACGGGAACGGTGCCTGACCACTGGGAGGTTACGCTAACGGCAACAATGTCGTCAGGGGAAACCAGATTTTTACTGATTACTTTTTTCGCAGTGGACACAATAGCGTCCCACCAGCCTTGCGGATCCTGCTCAGCACCCCCGTCAGGAAAAAGGATAATGGGGGTATCTTTAAACTCACTGTCAACGACTTCGCCGTAAACTGAGATTAAAGCGGTCTTGGGTCCGGATGTGCCCAAGTCGATTGCCAGAATATATTTATTGCTTCTTGTCATGAATTCACCTCTTTGACTCAATTCAAACTTGAGGCAGCCAGTTTTTGATTCAGAACCACAGAAAATTCCCTTGAGCGCGTTGTTCTATTATCCCGTAACATAACGCATCGTACTTTCGATAACCATTTTCATGTCGGCGTCAGGATCATCACTGATTTGATAAAGAACTCTGCTGTTATGCAATAAGATGATGCCGTGAAGCGCACTGAAACATTGAGTATGTAATAATTTCGGGTCAACCGGCTCCAGGTCCGGCCTGCTTTCCCGATATTCCCGGATGACTTGTAATACTCAGAAATAACACCTGAAGGGAACTCCGGAACTCATTGCGGGACATTGATTCCTGCGATGTATCGGCATAGTCGCTGTATTGGCGAATTGGCCTGTTAAAAATAATGTCGTAGATATTAATATTTTGCGTACCAAAACTGACAAACGCATAAGTTAAATTCTTATATTTTTCTAAAGGGGTAGCGGACATTTTAACGGCATAACTCAACTTGTCATAAAGCATGGCATATGCCTTTTTTTGGATGGCAATCAGGAGTTCATCTTTATTGGAATAGTAATTATAGAGATTCGCCGCAGTCATTTTCATCTTTGAGCCGATTTTGGCCATGGATAAACTTTCATATCCGTTTTTCACGAGAATCTTGAAGGCGCAATCCAATATTTTTTCACGAATAACATCAACTTCTTCTACACTTCTGGTGACTTTTGGCATTTCGATCTTATTCCCTTATTATAAGCTTAATGGCATTAAATTAATTAAATTAAACCTTAAAGTCAATTAATTTTTAAATTTCATCCGCCTTGACCAGTTTGGACTCTCGCAACTTCAAGTTAAGGAAGATATTGATGATCATCAGGACAATGAATACGATCATGGCCGGTGTTTTTGAGGGACTATCCCCGGCTGCGATATCCATACCGAAGACAAAAATGATCCCTGAAATCTGTCCGACAAGCATGAGCAACCCTTGTGAGGTGGCCTCTGGCGCGGGATAGCAGATCTCCGCACTGTACTGATAACTGATCGGCCCGCCCGCCATCAGGAAAAAGCCGAATGCAATGCTGGACGCAAGTAACAACATGTAATTGCCGGCAAAGGTCAAACCGATCAGGCCGGGGATGACACAGATAGAGGTGAGGACCATAAAATATTTTCTTTTACGGAACTTGTCGGAAAGCACGGGCAAAATAGCCGCTCCGAAAATTCCACCGACCATCATCAATGCGCCGGTAATCCCGGCTTGTGTAATGTCAAAGCCGCGCGGCCGGATAATCTGCTCGACCCAGGTAGTCACGGCGTTGAAAATCCCCAGTGCGGAAAAGAAAATGATGAGCAGGATGATCATATCGCGTTGTTTAAAAATATGTTTCAGTCCTGCGAAAACGGCTATCCGTTCGTCGTGACCCTTTGGACAAGGCGGCGTAGCCGGACACTCCCTGTTGAAGATTAAAAAGATCACGGAACCGGCCAGTGTGGCAATTCCGTATATCATCAACATGGTTTCCATACCGTACATTTTGAAAAGAGGCGGTGTAAGAGCCATCGCTAGAATAATTCCTACAAACTGTGCCAGCACACTAATGCCTGCCTGGGTTGCCCGTTCATTCAGGGGAAACCAGCGAACGCCTACCTTAGTAACGGAATTCAAAACAAAAGGCTGGCCAATGGCAATGCCTATTTGGGCGATGACAACCATGGCATAGCTGGACCCGCAAAATCCTTTCATAAATCCAAAAACACCCAGAAGTGCTGCGCCAATGCCAATGCCAATACGGATGCCCCATGTGTCGATGATATAAGATGCCGGAAAAGACACGAAAATGTAGACAATCATAAAAATCAGAGAAAGGAGATCGATTTGCAACGCAGGAACATGATAAAAAGAAACCGCCTCGCTGGTAATGGGTGCAAAAGTAATCCACTGCACCTGCATTAACGCGTTGAGAAGAAAATAAACCAGAAGCACTACCCATCTGTAGCCGTAAACTTTAAAACTTGTCTGCTCCATCTGACCAATCCTCCCCTTCTTATTTTGCTGATTTAAAAAGAACTTGCATCTTACATAAGTCTGATATACGTTAATTTAACGTTATTAAATTAATATAGTTAAATTATGAAGTCAATAAATATTTCAATAAAGTTGTCCGATGATTTCTAAAGTCAACATAATCCTTGATTTTCAAACAAGCCTGGTATAGAAGGCACCATCACAATTTAATAAGGACTCCCCTTGCTCCTGAACTTAATCAGGGGCTTTAGAGCCGAAAGGAGAAAATTTTGAAAAGATACGAAGTTATTGCTATTGTCAAAACGGATTTGACGGAAGAAGACATCACCGCCATCATCGAACGCTCTTCCAACATCATCACCGAACGTAAAGGGGTTATCGCCAAAGCCGAAAAATGGGGCAAGCGGCGTCTGGCTTACGAAATCAACAAACAAAAAGACGGATTTTATTTTTTCATCGACTATGCCGGTGACGGCTCCATTGTGGCCGAAATGGAAAGAAATTTTAAAATTGACGACCGGATTTTAAAATTCATGACCGTAACCAAAGAAGGCGCCGTCACCCGTGAAGGGATGGATGCGGAAGTTGCCGTGGTGGAAGTAAAGCGCACGCAGATACGCATCGAAACGGATAACACGGCAGCCCCCAGAGATGAAAGGCCCGTAAGTGACGCAAGACCCAGCAGGCCCGCGTTCAGAAAAACAATCACTCGAGAAGAAAATACAACGAAAGGGGAATAACCATGGCTATATCCAACGGCGAAAGACCATCACGTCCGCCTCAGAGAAAGTTTTTCCACAGAAAAAAATTCTGCCGCTTCTGCACGGACTCCAATGTTAAAATTGATTATAAAAACCCCATCATTCTCAATAATTTTGTTACGGAGCGCGGCAAAATCATGCCCAGAAGAATTACGGGTAATTGCGCCGGTCATCAAAGAGAACTGACTGTAGCGATCAAACGCGCGCGCACCATCGCCATCATGCCTTTTGTCACCGCGGAAGGCAGGTAAAAATATTTTCGCATACGCCGGCCGGTTTTATCCCAGACAGGAACCGGCCGGCGTTGAATTTATCCACACGCATTTACTAAGCTTTTAATCACATTACCTATTTTCAGCGCAGGTTATTATTCTTGGCAAAATTGAATTTATTATCTCCTCATAGCCCATTTGTCAGGCTGTTGTTGATCATCGTATTTTTTTTAGCAGCCTCCCTAATTCCTTTCATCGGTCTGTTGTTTCTCATGACCCTGCCGTTGGTTTTGTTTGCTTTGTGCATACTCAATGATCAAATGAAAGTACTGGTCGCCTTTTTTTCCGGACTTTGCGTTATATTGATCATCCTGTCGTTTATGCATGCGGTCCTGCCCATATTTGCCCTGGCGGCGATGGGACTGGCCGGTATTTTAATGGCCCAGACGGCCCGAAAAAATTATTCAATCGAATTCGTTGTTCTCCTGCCCTCTTTCGTCATTCTGAGTGCGATTGCTGTTTATTTTGTTTATGGCGGCATGCAGCTCTCCATCAGCCCCTGGCAGTTGCTCGAAAAACATATTACGGAAGCGGTAGAATTGAATATAAAACTCTATAGCCGGTTGCCTTTGAAGCCCGAAGAAATCAAATCAATTACCGACAGCAAGCCTTCAGTCATTCTACTTTTTACCCGTATTTTCCCCGCCCTTTGTGTGATTGCGGTACTATTCACGATCTGGATCAATGCTCTGATGGGCAATAAACTGCTGCGCAAACCCGGCGCTATTCTGCCCAATTTTTCGGCATTGTCCGAATGGAGAGCACCGAATTGGCTGGTCTGGATTTTTATTGCCGGCGGCGGACTGAGTTTCGTCCCGCATAACCCTATCAGTTATTTGGGAATCAACATATTCCTGATTGCATCTTTCATTTACCTTCTGCAAGGTCTGGCTATTGTTAGCTTCTTTTTCCAGAGCAAAAACATCTCGATTTTTTTCCGCTATCTTTTTTATTTTTTAATTGCGATTCAGCAATTTCTTATGATACCAATAGTCGCGATTGGATTATTTGATATCTGGATTGACTTTCGGAGATTTTTCCGTAAAGATCCAGCAATTAATTAATTCTTTAATATCATTCACTGCTAGCAGGAGGTTTTTCATGAAGGTTATCTTAAAACAAAACGTATCTTCCCTGGGCAAAGCCGGTGATTTGGTCAAAGTCAATGACGGCTACGCCCGTAATCTGCTGATTCCCGAAGGCCTGGCCATTGAAGCAAATGAAAAAAACATTAAAACTTTTGAGTATGAAAAAAAGAATATTCTGCAAAGAGCAGAAAAAAACAAAAAGCAGCGCAGGATCAGGCCGCCAAGCTCTCCTCAGTTGTTCTGACCATTGCCCGTAAAGTCGGTGATCAGGATAAAATATTCGGTTCCGTAACCTCTAAAGATATCGAAATGGCGCTGCAGGAAAAAGGCTTTGCCATTGACAGGAAAATGATCGTCCATGATGAGCAGATAAAATCACTTGGTGAATTTAAGGTAAAAATCAAGCTCCACGGCGGTATAGAAGCAGAGATTAAACTAAACGTTATCGGCGAGTAAATCATGAAAGACATTGATCCATCTTTATACAAGGTTCCTCCTCAAAATCTGGAAGCCGAACAATCTATTCTCGGCAGTATTCTGCTGGAAAACAGCGCGATTAACAGCGCGCTGGAATTCCTGTCTAAAGATGACTTTTATAGCGAAGCACACCGGAAGATTTTTCGCGTCATGGTTGAGCTTTCGGATAAAAACGAGCCTGTCGATATTATTACATTGAGCAATGCTCTCCGGGATAAGAACTTGCTGGATTCAGTAGGAGGCACGGCCTATCTGGCTTCCCTGGTGGATAATGTGCCTTCCGCGGCCAATGCAGCCAACTATGCCAAGATTGCCAAAGAGAAAGCCATCCTGCGCGGATTAATCGGATCAGCCACGGAAATCATTACCAGTTGCTATGATACAGGCACTGATGTTGACCAGATTCTTGATCGCGCCGAGCAAAGCATCTTCGAAATATCCGAAAACAAAGTCCGTCCCGCTTTTCACCCGATTCGGGAGATTGTGAAAGACAGCTTCCGCTCCATTGAAGACCTTTATTCCCGTAAAGAGCTGATTACGGGTGTTCCCACCGGATTTGAAAAAATTGACGATTTAACATCCGGCCTGCAGAAATCAGACCTGATCATTGTCGCCGGCCGTCCCAGCATGGGCAAAACCGCGTTTGCCCTGAATATCGCGCAATTTGCCGCCATGGAAAGTCAAACATCCGTCGCCATTTTTTCGCTCGAAATGTCCAAAGAACAGTTGGTTTTCCGCATGCTGGCCTCGGAAGCCAAAGTCGATTCGCAACGTTTGCGCAAAGGATTTCTCGGCGAAACCGACTGGCCGAAACTGACAACTGCCGCCGGTCGACTTTCGGAAGCGCCTCTTTTCATTGACGATACTCCGGCAATCACTGTGCTGGAAATGAAAGCCAAGTCCCGCCGGCTGAAAGCGGATGCAGGTCTGGGTCTGATTGTCGTGGACTACATTCAGCTGATGCGCGCCGGCGGTTATCGTGATAACCGCGAGCAGGAAATATCGGAAATCAGCCGCTCTCTGAAAGCCCTGGCCAAAGAGCTGAAAGTGCCGGTGATTGCCCTTTCCCAGCTTAATCGGAAAGTAGAAGACCGCACCAACCGTCGCCCTCAAATGGCCGATTTGCGGGAATCAGGAGCCATCGAGCAGGATGCCGACGTCATTGCCTTTATCTACCGCGACGAAGTCTATAATAAATCCGATGACAACCCGGAAAAAGGCATTGCGGAAATCATTATCGGCAAACAGCGTAACGGCCCTACCGGGTCTGTGAAGCTTGCGTTTCTGGAAAAATTCACCACCTTTGAAAATCTGGCGCGTCCGGATGGCCAGTCATCCTACTAGACCTAGCGTATCTGAAAGGCAGTTTGCGAAGCTTCAGAACCTATTTATTCGGCGCAGACGAAAATGAAACCTAAAGAAATTATCATTCATGACCGGATGCAAAAAGGCTATCGTTATTTTCTGACCAAACCGGTCGGCAGAGATTTTGATCCTGAATTTCAGCCGGAATTGACACCGAAACAAATGCTCGAGATGGGCGTCTTCGGCGGAAAATACATGACCGACTGCCGAAGCGAATTTCCCCCATCCTGGTTTGCCCGCGCCAAGCTATGCTCTGACCGCCATGATCCGAAACTCAACTGCTTCGGCGTGAATGCCTCCAAGCCTCTTTCCTACTGGATTTCTAAAGGCTGGATTTATTCCGAAGATCCCCGCGGCTGGTTTCAATGGTATTGCCGTTACTATCTGGGCAGGCGCTGCCCCGACGACGAAAGACAAATCAAACGATGGAAAGCCATGCCAAGACATATCGCTCAATTGCGCAAGAATTGTCCGGCCGGCGACCTTCACTGCCGGCGCAAACAGCGGCAGGCGCTTTTGCACTGGGCTTACGATAGCCGCAAAATGTGAATCATACCAAGTTGCATTCAAAGGATAACGCGACGGCAAGCCTGTCAAGATGTTATGCCCTCATTATACTGATAGTTCACATTTACATCTTACGATAAAACCAAATAAATAACTCTTTCATTTTGACTTGCCATGACCAATAGCCTACAGCTCTAACACCTTGAAATATGATATTCCGCCAAACCGAAGAAATCTTTGATGACATGTGTCACGCCCTGGCCGTCTTTAAAACTGCCGTTGTACAGACCGAAGGGCTGATGAAAATCGGAGCGGATAATGCCGGCTGTATTAATTTTATCAGATCTTTCGCCCAACGGTCTGAAAAATAAATCCAGTTTGCCGTCTTTCGTCTTCATTTTCCAGGGCTTCATGACGTCGCCGAACTCAAACCGCGCAGCTTTGAGACAAGAAATTTTCCCGTCCATCCAGAAGCAGTTTTCATTAAAATCTTCATCGTGAGCAATCATATTCTGGCAGAGGTTGAAGGCTAAAAGTTTTCCGTCGTCGCTGTAGCCGGCCGCCGTGGCCCATTTCCAGAAGCTGAAGTAGGGATAATACGTTTTTTGCTCATCGATCAGTGCGATACAGGTATCGCGCTGAAGAACAATTTCCTGTGAACCCACTATAATGCTGCCTGATGCGGGAACAGCCGTTTTATGCGTGTAAAAAGGACGCGTGTTGGTTATCGGTGAAAGCTGAACCAGCGGCTCGATTGCGTCTAAATTTTCATGAACAATTATTTCGCCTTTTACTGCAAGACCATCCTGAGAGCTATCAATATCGATAAAAATCCGGTGGAAACCTTGATCCAGCTTGTTTTCAAATCGCAGATGGTAACCTTTGGCGTTAAAACGGCAGGTATCATCATAAATCTGTTCCGCTACGCTCACCTCGCTGGCGCGCACCTGACGGGCATGTTCAAACCGGGTATTTTTTGATCGATCATAAACATAGAAAAAAGAAACGCCCGCAAATTTAGCATCAAAAATGACCATGCCGAAATAGTGAGTCGGAGTAATAAAGCCGTAATGCTGCCACTCCTTAAGACGAAAACATTTCCAGAAGCGAGGAACAGGGAAAGAATACAGCGGTGCATCCAGAATATTGGCATTCCTAAAAGGTGTGCGGTAAGTGCCGAAGTTAATCGATCCATGGCCCTCTACCATCCGTGCGTGGGTCACTTGAATATTTCTCACAATCGTTTCTCCGGTCTTCAATTGATCTTAAAGGTTTTATAACGAAACTTTCGGCAATTTGGGAAAATTCGCGTCTAGTTCGGCATTCCACTTATCAACCATGGGCTTGATGCCTTCCATCAATTCCGCGATATCGCCTTCGATCGTGACAGAAAGGATTTTGTCACCCTGAGCGATGGCATTGACGATTTGCTGATCGATGTCACTGACCACCTCGCCAAACACCGTGTGCTTTCCGTCAAGCCAGGGGGTGGACACGTGTGTGATGAAGAACTGGCTGCCGTTGGTTTGGGGCCCGGCATTGGCCATGGACAAAATGCCGGGTTTGCTGTGGCGCAGTTCTTTGACAAATTCATCCTGAAATTTATAGCCGGGACCGCCGCGGCCGTCACCCGCTGGACAGCCGCCCTGAATCATAAAATCGGGAATCACACGATGAAACTTCAGATTGTTGTAATATCCACGCCGAGCCAGATTGACAAAATTACCCACAGTCACCGGTGTTTGATCGGCAAATAAGTTCAATCGGATGGTGCCTTTATTGGTTTCAACAACCGCTGTTAATTTATTTTTCATGATCATCTCCTTTAGGATAGGTACGTGAAACTTTAAAGATTAGAGCCCGATATGTCAAGGTAAAAACCATCCGGCAAAAGCGCCTTGAGTGCGTTAAGGACGGACAAATTTATTGCACAATAAGACAACTACAGGAGAAAAAATCGTCAATTGAAAAATGGGACAACCATCCCCTTCATCCTCCCTAATTTCCGAAAGGCCCTTTTTAATGGTGGAAAAGTCGCAGACCGCAAAATGCCATGGCAATGCCGTATTTGTTGCAGGTGTCAATCACCTGCTGGTCGCGGATGGAACCGCCAGCCTCGACAATGGCGGTCACGCCGCTGCGGTGCGCGCGCTCAATGTTGTCGCCGAAGGGGAAAAACGCGTCGCTGCCCAGGGCATACGCCGGTCACCTTGCTCAGCCATTTTTTCTTTTGAGCCTTGGTCAATGGTTTCGGCTGACGGGTAAAGGTTTCGGCCCATACATCTTCGCCGATCACGTCTTCCGGCGTATCGCCGATGTAAACATCGATGGCATTGTCGCGGTTGGGCTTGGAAACATCGTCGCGGAAAGGCAGATTCAGTACTTTGGGCATATGGCGCAGCTGCCAATTGTCGGCCTTCTGGCCGGCCAGACGTGTGCAGTGGATGCGGCTCTGCTGTCCTGCGCCCACGCCGATGACTTGGCCATCCTGCACGTAGCACACGCTGTTGGACTGCGTGTATTTCAGGGTTATCAGAGCTCAGCACCAGGTCGCGTTTCTGCGCGTCGGTCAGGGTCTTGTTTTCGGTCACCATATTTTCCAGCATGCGGCTGTCGATTTTCAGGCTGTTGCGGCCCTGCTCGAAGGTAATGCCATACACCTGCTTGTGCTCCAGAGAAACAGGCACGTAGTTGGGATCGATGGAAACGACGTTGTAGTTGCCGTTTTTCTTGGTCTTTAAAATTTCCAGAGCTTCCGGCTGATAACCAGGGGCTATGATGCCGTCGGTGACTTCAGACTTGATGATCTTCGCCGTGGGCACGTCGCATATATCGGAAAGCGCAATCCAGTCGCCGAAGCTGCTCATGCGATCGGCGCCGCGGGCGCGTGCGTAAGCGCAGGCAAGTGGTGAAAGCTTCATGCCGGCGTCGATGTGATACATCTTGCGCAGAACTTCGTCCAAGGGGTAACCCAGTGCGGCGCCGGCGGGAGAGACATGTTTAAAAGAGGCCGCGGCAACCATGCCGGTATTTTCTTTGAGCTCTTTCACCAGCTGCCAGCTGTTGAATGCGTCCAAAAAGTTGATATAGCCGGGCTTGCCGTTTAATACCTCAACAGGCAGATTGCTGCCGTCCGCCATAAATATCCGGGCAGGCTTCTGGTTGGGGTTGCAGCCGTATTTCAGTGCTAATTCGTTCATTGATTATCCCTCCACTGTTTTGTATTTGTTGATGATGACGTCTTTGTAGGCCTGGGTCGTAAGGTCGATGGCGCGCACAAACAGACTCACCTTGTTGTCCTCATTTAAGGCTTTCCAGAGTTTAGCAGCATATTGGTCGGGGTCTTCCTCGTCCATGGCCACATGCAACGGCTCGCCGGCAAAACTGGGAATCGGCGTACCGTTGCACTTGTAAGTGCTGATAAAGTGTCCCTCGCCGGCCAGGGGCTGCGAATAATCGAAGGTAAAGCGCTGCACACTCTTCTCATTGCCGTCGTCGCTTTTCAAAATGTTCAGTTTATAGCCGCCAAGTGCGCATATCCACCACGCCGGAAATGCGGGGCGTCCAGTTGGGTCCGTCGTCCTCAAAGGTACGGGTCGCAAGCGCGGCTTCAAAGCCGAAGCCTGGAAAATCGTTACGGGCGATAAAATCGCGGATGGTGTTAGTCTGGTCGCCGTTGGTCACAATCGTCGTGTTGTCCAGAGTCAGCACGGGGTTGTAAATAATCAGGTGCGGGTCCGTCATTTTGGAAGGGTCGGCCGCCATGGTGCGGATGCCGCCTTCAATGGGGTCAAACACACGGTTACGGCTGTTTACGCTGCGGCCCATGATAAAGTAGGCAATCATGGCTTTGTTGCCGCCGGGTGTTTTCCCGATGCAGATGCCGCGGCCCGGATATTCGTTTCCGGCCAGATATTCGTATAAGTTCTCTTTCATTTTTTACTTCTCTCCTTGTTATGGATAATGCAATTTGCGTTCAGATCCCCTGCTTCAGCGGGAGAGGGATGCGGTGTATTAATACGCGGGAGGTCGCGTCATTGTGGAAGGTAGCCTCCGGCGCCTGCGAGATAGGGCTCAATTTTTTGTTGCGGGAGTATATGAAGAGAAGATTCGTATGTCAACTGGATTTGGGCGGAATATTAATTTTATCGGGGTTAGATGAGATAAATTTTAAAGATTATCGGCTGATATTTCAAGGCAAAAACCATCTTGCAAAGTACGATCCTATGCGCTAAGTGAGCGGGAAATTTATTATGAAATCGGTCAAAGAAAATGACATCGTCATGATCTTTACCGGTGTTCGTTATTTCAAACACTAAAGGGAGCTTGCATGAAAGAAAAAAGCGCCAAAAAAAGTGTGTTGGTCAGCGTGGTCATGGGCAGCGACTCCGATTTGCCGATCATGACCGAAGCGGCAAAAATTCTCGATGAATTCGGAATCGGCTATGAGCTGATGCTGACGTCGGCGCATCGCACCCCGGAGAGGACGACCCAATTCGCCAAAACGGCCGCCGGGCGCGGCGTAAAAATCATCATTGTCGGCGCAGGCGCGGCAGCGCATTTGGCAGGCGTGATTGCATCGCAAACGCTTTTACCGGTTATTGGGGTTCCGATTGACGCCACATCTTTGCACGGCCTGGACGCCTTGCTTTCGACCATACAGATGCCGGGTGGCATTCCCGTAGCGACAATGGCGATAGGCAAAGCCGGCGCGAAAAATGCCGCGCTTTTTGCGATACGCTGTCTGGCTCTGGAAGATAAAGCCTTGAGCGCCAAGCTCGCTGCCTATGTGAAGAAAATGTCCAAAGATGTGGAGAAAAAGCAGGAAAATCTTTCATGCCTCAAATCCTGAAAGTCAGCGCAGATCATTCCCAAGAAGATGTCATAACCAGCGCCGTCGCGATCGTTTCCCGCGGCGGCGTTATTGCTTATCCCACCGAAACGATTTACGGCCTGGGTGCGGACGCCACAAACGAACAGGCCATTCGCAGGATTTTTGAGATCAAAGGCCGGGATTTTGCGAACCCCATCTCCGTGATCATCGGCAACCCCCGGGACATTTATCCGTTAGTCCGTGAAGTCACGGACACCGCCCAAAAGTTAATGGACGCTTTCTGGCCGGGTCCGCTCACCATCGTTTTTGAGTCTGCTGACGGGGTCTTGCCATTGATCACGGCCAACACCGGTAAGATCGGCATCCGCCTGACGAGTCATGAAGTCGCCAGACAAATCGCCGCAAAAACCGGCAAGCCCCTGACGGCTACCAGCGCGAACTTATCCAGCGCACCTGAATGTGCAAACGCATCTGATGTTGCCGCCCAACTCGGTGATAAAATCGACGCCATCATTGATCTGGGCAATACTCCGGGCACAATAGGTTCCACCATCATTGACGTAACCTGCGCACCTTTTGCCATTCTGCGCGAAGGAGCTATCAGCAGAAAAACAATCGAAAAATACATGAATGCTTCCTTTAAAATATTTCTTAAATGATTGGCGTGGATTAGCGGAAGTTATCCGATGAATTAGGCGCTGTCCCTGTTTTTCCTATTCCCCTATTCCGATTGTCTTTCTTTGAACTTGGCATATTGCCGCATATGGGCAAAAACATGAACAGCGTACTCCGGGAAATCATAACAGGGAAGACCATTTCCATGCAGAAAATTTTGACAGGCTTCTTTTTCTTTATTATCGCCTAAAAGGGAAAAAAAGACCGGCTTACGACGTTCCCCCTTGAGAATGTCAACCACAGGCTGATAGACTTCAGGATTGGCATCAGCAAAGGAAATAAAAACAATACCGTCCACTCCTTCATCATCCAGAAGAGCTTTCAGTATCTCCGACATCGTTTCTTCATAGCCATGGGCCAGCCAATCCGGAAAAATGTCAATCGGGTTTTTGGTCTTGGAAGGCGTGGCGATTACTCCGGCAATTCTGTCCCGCGTAGCTTCTCTCAATCGGGCCACTTGCAACCCATGCTCAACGGCCGCATCGATGCTCATAATAGCCTGTGCCCCGCTGTAAGTCACAAAAGCTAGACGGTCTCCCCGGGGAAGGGGCATGTTCAAAAACCCTCTTAGCGTGCGGATGAAATCATCGATCCCGGTCAGGCGGATGGCTCCTGCCTGACGGACAACTCCATCAAAAACATTGTCTTCGACCGCCAGACTGGCTGTATGAGATGCCGTAGCCTTGGCGCCTGCCTGAGTCCGCCCGCTCTTGATGATGAGCACGGGCTTTTTAGTCGCAGCTTTCCTGAGATTTTTTGCAAACAAGCGTCCGTCTTTGACATCCTCCAGATATAAGCCAATGATTTTGGTCTGCTCATCATCCGTAAAGTAAGAAAGGGCATCCGATTCATTCACATCCACTTTATTTCCCAGACCAATTCCTTTGGAGAGATGAAGTCCATCGAATGAACTCAAATATCGTAAAAGTGCCCCCACAAAAATCCCCGACTGTGCAGCAAATCCAACAGACCCGGGCATCAGCATCCGGGCATTGGTAAAATAAGACGTCGTCAGTTTGGTTGCCGTATTGACCAGGCCCAGGGTATTGGGCCCAAACCCTCTCATGCCGGTTGATTTTAAGATAGCCTTTACTTCTTCCTGATACCTCGCTCCTTCCGGTCCCGTTTCCGCAAAACCCTCCGCAGAGATCACCACCCCCTTGACACCTTTACGGGCACACTCCCGCAGGGCTTCAGGAATAAACCGCGGAGGAATAAGCAAGACCGCCAGATCGACATTGAAAGGAATTTCTTCCAGATTCCGATATAAGGTGAAGCCAAAAACTTCTCCGCCCTGAGGATTGACACCAGCCACATTACCCTGATAGCCTACGTTTTTCAGAACGTAAAGAAGCTGCGCCCCCGGCTTCCCTTCATCCCTCGATGCTCCGATAACCGCAACGCTTTTAGCTTCTAGGATTTCCCGAATGGGTCGCATCATTTCTTCCCTTCCTTACAATCGTCATTATATGAGGATTCACTATAACGCCCTCCCCTGCATTCCCGAAGCCTGTCGACAAAGGTTATGCCTGTCACCTGTATTCCTCTAGCAGTCGCGATTACCGACTATTCTTCATTTTGGATTGAAGTTCGCGACGCTCTTTTCCTTCACGGGCAAGGGTCTCGCGATTGGAAGCGTCAACCTTCATGAAGGCCTCCCGCCATTCGTCGTTTGGCCATTGATAAGGCGTCTGGATGGTAGTACGCGGCATCCAGGCCCGCTCAAGAAGATCAAGCGCCATTCCCAGGATCGATCGTTGCATTCCGGCATCCCAGGGTTTTCCAGAGGGATTGCCCAGAGGAAAATCGGTAAATACAAAACGCGCAACCCCGCACTCTTCGACAATGTCCCGAGCACACCCCATAACAACTGTTGAAAGACCATTCTCCTCCAGGTGACGAGCAACCAGACTCACGGTCTGGTGACAGACCGGTCATAGCGCCAGAAGAATTAAAGCATCGAGGCCGTCTTCGTGACACCATTTAAGGAGCTGCGGACCATACACTTTGATGGTCCTGGGTTGGCTGTAATCGGTGGGTACACCATAAAACCGGGGTGAAGCCGATCCGATGCGTCCGTTTTCGGCATACTCTGCCAGACGGTTTATGGGGAAAAAGCTGTCAACATCTTTCGTATGGGTAGCTTTCTTATCCCAAAATAGATCATCCGTATGAAGAGAGCTTGGCGGCGGGACTGCTGGTTCAGCGTACATCACCCGCTGAACCAGCATGGCCTCCATCGGGTCAGTAGGCTTTGGCTTTCCGGCGGTTGTTACCAATCCGACGCGGCATTCCGAGAGTGGCTTTCGAAGGAGGGTAAAAGGAACATGGTCATAATACGGCCAGCTGTATGGTTTGTCATAGCCCTGGGCAGCGTAGTACTCTCTGCTGCGATCGATATAGCTCACAAAAGAACGATACTGTCTAAGTTGATCCATAAGATTACTCCTTATGTTTATAGAGGGCAAAAACCGATCCTACTCGTCATAATAAAAAATATTGCCGGCATGATCGCCGCAAAGCCTGTTATGCTGACTGTTATATAGGGTTACTTTTCATTCTCCTATTCATTCGATTCATCTTTTTTATCATCCACGAGGGGGTTCTTCTCCTCAAGAACATAACGCACTTTCAGCGCCAGATCCGGTCGCAGGGAGTTATAAACGGAACAATACTTATTTTTGGACAAGGCAATGGCGCGTTCCACTTTGGCTGAATCCAGGTTTTTCCCGGCAATGTACAAGACCATCTCCACCGTCTTGTAATACTGCGGCGGCGTCGGATTCCTCTCCCCTTCAATCTCCATCCGGAAACTCACCAGTGTGATCCGCATCTTGGTCAGGATCGTCACCACATCGATCCCCATGCAACCGGCCAGACTCAGAAGAAGGGACTCCGTCGGTTTGCATCCCCACTGCGCCTGGGCATCGAATTCAATCTCATATCCTTGCGGCGTAGTGCCGGTGAAAACAAGATCCCGTTCCCAAGCCAGGGTTGTCTTCACTACCGGATTGATTCCGTGCTTATACCCTTCAAGTGACTCGTTCAGGTCGTCCTCGGCATTATCTGCCATCTTGCTCTCCTCCTTTATCTTCAAACGTCTATGGCTTGCTGATGTGTCCTAAAGGCTTACTGCAAGTGTGGATTCGCCTTATCCCGGTTCGTCGACGGGCAGGGTGATATATTCTCCGTTCAGGCAAACGGGGATCAGCCCGCCGGATTTTCCCACCGTCGCATCGACAGGGCGGATGGCATGGGGAGTGTCTTTGGGAATATAAACGGCAGCTGGTGTCTCGACCTGGTAGGTTTCATTTCCCATCATGACTTCCCAGGTAATGGCCTTTTCTTCGCCGATCATCAAATACATTTCATCAAAGGCGTGTTTGTGCGGCGTCGCCCGGTCCGTCCTGATGGCCATATCCTTGAGCTCCTGGGTAATCTCTTTGATAAAGAGGTAAAGTGCCCAGGCCTTGGCTTCGGGAACCAGCTCCTTGCCCATAAGAACGGGATAAGGGATGGCTTGGCTAAAGTCATGATCCGGCAGTTCATTGACCAGCGTTGGTTTCCGCACGATGAAGCGTTCATACTGATTACTCATGTTTCTCTTCTCCTTGAATAAAGGCAATGTGTTACTGACTTGATCAGTTCCTAAGTTTTGATGGTATAGAGGGTGTCGCAGATCGGATCTCCATCTGCCCTGGTTTTAATAATCTCCAGAGTGGTCTTGCCGTCCGTTGCCGCAAAAAAATATTCGCGATCAATTGCCATAACCGCTTCGCAGAGTTGCCTCGATGTGTTTTCCAATCCAAAGGGGCATATTGTCCCCTGAATGTGGAACTTCTCCTCGGATATGGAAACCACATTGATCGTCGCCGGATCAAAGTTTTTCGTAAAGGCCGTGGCAACAGTCGATAGATGACAATCGGGCAGCTTGCTCCTGGCTTTAAGACCCAGAGCACGTCCCTGACGGCCGAGAATGTTGTCGATAACGGGCAAAATTTCATTGCCGCATTTCTTATGGAAGGCCTTGATTAAAAGACCCTGTGCCTCTGTTGCATTTTTTGGCAACGGATCAGTGGTCCTACTTTTCATCTTCCAGCTCCCGGCTTTTGGGTTTTCCCTGAGGCTGTGAGTGTTTTGGCTGCTGAATCTTCTCCCCATCAGGTCGTTTCTGCGGCTGCTTTACCTCAGGCTTTCTCTGTGGCTGCTGCACCTGAGGTTGTTTCTGCGGTTGTTGAACCTCGGACTGTCTTTCCGGCCGCTGAACCCAAGGCTTTCTTTTCGGTTTCTGAACTTCAGGTTTTCTTTGTGGCTGTTGAGCTTGAGGCTGTATCTGAGGTTGCTTTACCTCAGGCTTTCTCTGTGGCTGCTGGACCTGAGGTTGTCTTTGCGGTTGCTGAACTTCAGGTCGTCTCTGTTGTTGCTCATTCTGAGGCCTCTGTTGTTGCTCAACCTGAGGTCTTTGCGGCTGTTGCACCTGAGGCTGTCTTTGCGGTTGCTCAACTTCAGGTTGTCTTTGCGGTTGCTCAACTTCAGGTCGCCTCTGTGGCTGTTGCACCTGAGGCTGTCTCTGTTGATATTGCTGTTGCCTTTGTTGTCTTAGTTCTTGCCTCTGTTGTTGTGGTCGAGGCTGATAGTTCCGAACGCCCCAGGTTCCTTGCCTTTCCCAATGCCGATCATTTTGCCAGCTTTTCCAGTTCTGTTGAAGTCGTTGGTGAGGAATCCGTTCATAGTCCCATCGGTGCCCATACCAATTACGGTCTCTGTAGTATCCTCTCCAGCCTGGATCTACATCAAAATAGAAACTTGGGACATTGTTATAATAACTCCAACCCCGGTTATAATACTGTGATCGATACCAACGGCCTTCCCATGGGCGCCACCACCAACCACCCCAGAAAAACAAGTCTATATCTATGCCAGGAACAACGTAAACATCATCTGTGTCGGGCATCACGACCACATCCGGAGGTCCATCAAATACGATCGATGGTGGTTCGTAGTAGCTTCCACCTCCACTTTGGCCTTCATAACTTGGTTCGACAGGGATGTAGCAGCCTTGCAGAGAAAGGAATAGCAGTATAGCAATTATTTTTATCAGTCGCATTTTTTTCATGGTTTCCTCACTCTTTTATCCGGGTGTTTTCAAACTCACCCCGTTATGGAACAACTTTCTCTTGCAGCATATGGCGTATAAGGGCCACAAAAAACTTGTGTGGCTACCTCAAAACCCCCCTGCCTTTTACAAGGATTATGATTGTAAATTTACACTTTCCGAAGGATTATGTCAAATGCGGACTACAACTTGCTGTATTGTAGTTCAGAAGAATTGCGCCTTACCCCTTCAAATATTTGGTTGATCGCATCGTGAAAATAATGTCATTTTAATATTTGACACTCGGTTCATTTCATGACATGAACTTCAACACATTCCGTAGCAGCTTTATTTTTTATCCATTGAATGAAAGATTCCACGCCAATGCAACAAAAGAAACAAAAGATATTACCCCGGAAGGATCGGCAGAAGCAGTATCATCGCAAGCAAATACTAGATACCGCACTCGATCTCTTTTCGAAGTACGGGTATCACAACATTTCCATGCACAAGATAGCGAAAGAGTCGGAATTCTCCGTTGGTACCCTGTACAACTTCTTCAGCGATAAGGAAGACCTGTACCGTGCCCTCATTATGGACCTCGCCTTGGAGTTCCTAGCTTGTATGAACAAAGCCTTAGACAGCCCTGGTGATGAGGCTGAGAAACTCCATGCCTATATCGTTGCAAAGGGCCGTCTGTTCATGGACAACATCCCCATGCTGAGGATATACTTCTCGGAGACACGGGGAAGCAGTTTCGACGTAAAGGCCGGCCTCGATAAAGAGGTACGTGCCTTATACGAAAAAGGCCTCCAACAAATATCCTTGGTGTTTAAAAGCGCGATGGATAAAGGTCTGTTCAAGAGGCTATTGGAGCCTTACTACATGGCGCTTGTACTGGAGAGCATCACCAACACTTTCCTCTTCCTCTGGCTCGAGGATCCGCAGAGGCACCCTTACGAGAAGGTGGAGGACGTGACCAGGCTCTTCTTTGAAAACATCAGAAATCATCCATGAGGGAATAGACATGCCAAGATACACTTTCATCGCTGCGACCATCCTTGCTTTTCTCTTCGCGTGGACACCCCTTGCACGCGCACTTGATAACTCTAAAGCAGAGTTCCAACCTCGAGAAGACACCCTGTCACTGGAAAATGCCCTGAACAGAGCACTTACGAACAACACCGCTATAAAGGAGGCTGCTCAGAGATACCTTGCCGCCCAGGAAGGAGAAAAGAGCGCACGGGCCGATTTTCTGCCTAAATTGTCGGCCTCATACTCATACACTAACCTTAACGATCAGCCCTTTTCCATGTTCAACGGCATGAAAATTCCGTTGAGCAGCGAAGAAGTGTACAAGTGGAATCTCACTGCGGCCCAGCCCCTCTTCACCGGTTTCGCCCTGATCACAAGATACGAAATGGCCAGGTATGGCGTGGATCTTTCTAAAACCTACCAGATACTTGCCATGATGGATGTAACAAAGCAGGTTCGGGAGGCCTACTTCAATGTTTTGTTAGCGGAGAAGTTCTTTGGAGTAGCTGATGAAGCCGTAAAAAACCTGGAATCCCATGCAAGGGACGCCGAACGGTTTTACAAAGAAGGCATGATCGCCTACAATGATCTTTTAAAATCGAAAGTAGCCCTGGCGAACGCCGTCCAGAACAGGGATAGGGCAAAGGCAAACGCGGATATGGCCGTATCCTCGTTGAACACGGTCTTGAGGTTCGACATCAACAGGGCAACAAGACTTGAGGATATCCACGATGTCCCTGAGCTTTCCTTTGATATCGTTACGCTCCTGCAAGAGGCCATGGGTAACAGGCCTGAACTCCAGGCCTTGAGGATCGCCCTCAAAAACACGGATGGCGCGGTAAAACTTGCGCAGAGTGCGTACTATCCGAGTGTTTTCCTCGTCGGCAACTATGAGCGCATGGGTGACAATCCGGAAGCGAGCAACAACGAATACACCAATGATCATAACTCAAGCATCACCCTCCAAGCGCAATGGCAGTTCTTCGAGTGGGGCAAAACCCGTGCCGAGGTCAGCAGATACTCTCACGAGAAGCTCGCCCTCATGGAAAAGATAACCGCTGTGGAAGACGGCATACGCATGGAGGTGAAGAACGCATTTCTGGACACGGATGTCTCCAAGAAAAATATCACGACAGCGCGGGAATCCCTCGATCAGGCACAGGAAAACTACCGTCTGACGAACCTACAATACCAGCAGCAGATCACCACCTCCACAGAGGTACTCGATGCCAGGACATACCTGTCCCAGGCCCAGATGAATTACTACGGTGCGCTCTATGGTTATATGATCTCAATAGCAAGGCTTGACAGGGCCGTGGGGAGAATCCCCGGTCATCATGCGGCTAAGTAAAAAAGGAGCAAATGAAACCATGGAAGACTTGACTCGATCAAAAGGGAAAAAATCTAGAATCATTATAGCAGCGAGCATCCTCATACTTGCAGGATTAATCGCGTACAACGTCTTTCATTTCTGGATTTCCAAAGGTCCCACCGCAGTGGCCCCGGAGAAGATCCCTGTGAAGACGGTTGTGGCAGCCATGGCTGAGATGGATAGCACGCTTGAATTAACCGCCGACATCAGACCCATGCTGGAGGTGAATGTCTTCCCCAAGGTGCCCGGAAGGATCATAGAAAAGATCCTTGTTGAAAAGGGAGACTTTGTACAGAAGGGCACCCTCATCGCCATCATCGAGGATCAGAGCGTCAATGCCCAGGTCAAGGAGGCTCGTGCCGCCCTTGCGTTAGCGAAAGCAAATAAGGATGTCGTGGATAAGGATTATGCGCGGCTTTCCAATCTCTACGCGGAAAAGGCCGTTGCCAGACAACAGCTCGACCATGTCCAGGCCCAGAAGGAATCCGCCTATGCCCAAGTGGATAGGGCCCACGCCGTACTGGACCAGATATCGATCTTCCAGAGAGACCACAGGATCTATGCCCCGGCGTCAGGCTATATCTCTGCTCGATACGTGGACGCGGGCGCTTTGTCTGCTCCTGTGCAGCCCATCGTAAGGATTTCATCAGAAAGACAATTAAAGATTATCACCACTGTTACGGAAAAGGACTTTCGCCTCATCAAAAAGGGTATGAAGTGCGATATCACCACGGATGCGGTACCCGGCAAAGTCTTCTCCGGGGTTGTCTCGGTGATCAATCCATCTCTCGATCCGGCAAGCAGGTCCGGCGAGATAGAGATCCACCTGGAAAATCAGGACATGCAGTTGCGCTCAGGTATGTTCGCTCACCTCACCCTCTATCTGAGAACTGTGAAAGGCATTGCCGTGCCTAGGGATGTCCTGCAGAAGACTCCAGGCACCGGCAATTACTATGTCTTTGTGGTGAAGGGCGGCAAGGCCTCGCTCAGGAATATCGAGACAGGTATCACGTTTAAAAACATTGTCGAGGTAACCAAAGGGCTTGAAAATGGCGAGGAGGTGGTTGTCACGGGCCAGAACAGGCTGAAGGACGGCTTTGATGTCGTGGTGAAGAACAAGCGCTCCCTCTCGGAGGAATAATAGATGAGGCTTCCCGAGTTCTCCGTAAAACAACCTGTGGCGACTCTGATGCTCTTCCTGGCCATCATTCTGATCGGGTCGATCAGTTTTACAATGATGAGCACCGACATGTTCCCGGACGTTGATCCGCCGGTTATTTCGGTGATCACCACGTGGCCGGGTGCGAATGCGGCCGATGTGGAGACCGAAGTAACGGACATCATCGAGAACCAGATTAACAGTGTGAGCAATCTGGATACGCTCACCTCAAAATCGCTGGACAACATATCGGTGATCTCCTGCAAGTTCGACTGGGGAACCGATCTCGATAATGCAAGTAACGAGATCCGGGATAAGCTCGAATTCACCAAACGTGATCTGCCCAGGGACATCGATCCGCCCATGCTCTTCAAATTCAGCAGCGCCCAACTCCCCATTCTGATGATGACCGTAACCGGTGACCAGAGCTGGCCCCGCCTCTATCGTATAGTGGACAAGCAGATTGCCGACGAGCTCAAGAGAGTACCCGGTGTCGGGACGGTCATGCTTGTGGGTGGACTCCTCAGGCGCATCAATGTTTACTTCGACCTTGGGAAGATCGAGGGATTTGGTTTGTCCATCCAGCAGATCAACAGCGTTCTTGCGGCCCAGAACATGAATATCCCCGCAGGCAGCATAAAATCGGGATTGAAGGAGTATTTCATCCGCGTGCCCGGCCGGTATCGTTCGCCCGACGAGATCAGAGACACCATCGTGGGCTACGCAAAAAACCGACCCGTGTACCTGCGGGATGTCGCTGTTCTCTCGGATGCCTTCGAGGAAGAAAAGATGCATGGCTGGAGCGAGGGGAAGAAGTCCATTGTCATGGTCGTGCAGAAGCAGACCGGCAAGAATACGGTGGAGGTCATCAGGAACGCAAAAGAAAGACTGGACAAGATCAATAAAAACCTTCCCTCGGACGTCAAGATACACATCAGCATAGACAACTCCACGACCATCCTCAGCACGATCAAAAACCTGCAGGAAACCCTCTTCGTGGCCATCATCTTCGTGGTGCTGGTGACCGTTTTATTCCTGCGCAGGATTAGGACCTCCCTGATCATATGCCTTGCCATACCGTTTTCCTTGATCATTTCATTTATCCTTCTCTACCTTTTTGGATATACCATTAACATGGTCTCGATCATGGCTCTCACCATAGCCGTGGGGATGGTCGTGGATGACGCGATCGTGATACTGGAAAACATCGTCAGACACATCGAGAAGGGAGGAAAACCGAAGCCGAGTGCCATCTTCGGCGCGGGTGAGATGGGCATGGCCGTCACGGCGTCCACCTTCACCATAGCGGTGATCTTTGTGCCTCTCATGTTCGTAACGGGTCTTGTCGGGGTCTTCTTCCAGCAATTCGCCTTCGTCATTGTGACGACCATTCTGGCATCCCTGTTCACCTCTCTCTCCATGACCCCCATGCTGGCCTCCAAGTGGATGACCCCTACGCCAGGTGCGCTCAAATACGGGAACAGCCCCCTCGGCAGGGCATATAAAACGAGTGAAAGATGGCTTGACTCCTTCGACAATGGATACGGCAGACTGCTTGCCTGGGCACTCGGTCACAAAAAAACCGTGATCATTATTGCCGGCATGGTTTTTATCAGCAGCGTTTCTCTGGTTCCTTTTCTCTCTACCTCTTTTATCGCCCAGATGGATTCAGGGGATATAAGTATTGCGTTACGCATGCCCGAGGCCACGCGCCTGGAAGAGACCAAGAAAGTAGTGGAACAGATGTTGAAGATCATCGGGGAGACCGTAAAACCCGAGGAACTCAAGAGCAGTTTCGCATTCGGCGGTCAGACCAAGGAGGGCTTCGGCTTGGCGATTGGCTTTGAAGAAGCCCCCAATGTGGCACAGGTATTTGTGAAGCTGGTGGACAAGGAACGGAGGAAACGCAGCGCTTCGGAGATCGCAAATGAATTGCGGAAGAAGATATACGAGATACCGGGGATGTCGCAGGTCAACATCAAGGCACAGGATCCGACAACGTCTATGTTAATGGGTGGGCAGAAACCTATAGCCATTGATGTCCAGGGAGATGATCTCGATCAGTGCATTGCATTTGCAGGGAAGATCAAAGACGCCATCAAGGATATCCCCGGTTTGGTCGATCTGTCTTTGAGCCAGAAAGATGAGAAACCGGAGCTATTGGTGGAGATTGACAGGGCAAAGGCGTCTTCGCTGGGACTTACATCGGGGGCCGTCTCGGGGATGCTGCGAAACTACTTCTATGGTCTTGAATCAACCAAGTTCTGGGATGCGGGGGACAGTTATGAAATATTCACGCGCCTTGGTGAGAAAGACAAAGACAACCTGGAGACACTCAAAAACGCACCCATTTTCACGCCTGACGGCAGACGCATCAAGCTGGGAAACATAGCACGGATAACGGAGGGCTATGGGCCTGTGGAGATCCAGAGAAAGAACAGGCAGAAGATCGTCAAGGTTGAGGCGGATACCTTCGAGAGGTCACTAGGGGATGTCAAAGCAGATGCAGAGGCTGCGATCAAAAACCTGGGGATTCCTCCCGGCATGACTGCAAAATTCGGATCGGACGTGGAAGAACAGCAAAAGGCCTTCAAGGATCTTACCGGACTCCTCCTTCTTGGCGTCATCCTGGTGTACATGGTTCTTGCCGCCCTGTATGGAAACCTGAGAGATCCGCTCATCATCATGTTCTCAGTCCCTTTCGCCATTACCGGTGTGCTCTACGCTTTTTTCCTCTTCAGCATCCCCCTGGACATGATGACCTTCATGGGTATCGTGATGCTTACGGGAATCGTAGTGAAGAACGCAATCGTGTACCTGGACTATACCCATCTGCTCCTCAAGCGGGGAGAAACCTTGTCCGATGCGGTGACGAAGGCGGGTTCTCACCGTCTCAGACCCATCATGATGACTACCCTGACCACCATCTTTGGCATGGTACCCATGGCACTTTCCAGTGGACAGGGTGCTGAGTTCTGGAACCCGCTGGCTATTACCATGATTTCCGGCCTGAGCGTATCTACCCTGATAACCCTGGTTCTCATACCGACCATCTTCTACATGTTTGAGAAGAGAAAGGAAGGAAGGCGCATATGAGGATGCTCTTACTCGTTTATGACGTGGACTTTGATGATGAGGTCATGGAAATGCTCGGCAGGCTCCCCTGGCAGGCTACACCAAATGGGACAGGGTGTTGGGCAAGGGAAAGAGATCAGAACCCAAGCTCGATGATGCCGTGTGGCCGGGATTCAATAACGCTGTGGCCATCGTGGCCGACGACGAGACCGAAGAATCTGTCTTTGCATCATTGAAGGCCCTTTTTGAAAAACTCGGAGGCAAGGGATTCGCCGTGTTTGAACTGCCGGTCTTGAGGGTGATCTGAGATGCCAGCCTAACGGTGTTGAAGGGACTGGACGATTGCCGGGTTTCTGTTGACCCGTCATTTACGTCTGCATCATTTCAACTTTTTCAGTAGCCGATTTTACCACAAAAATTCGTTCATTGTTTCCCTTAGAATCAGCTGGAACTAGAAAAAAGCCCGTACGATCCGGTGAATACCCCATGGTATAACCCACTATTGTTTCACCATCCAAAAACCTCACTTGTATTTTTCGACCTCCGCCCGCCAGCTTATCATCGTAGGTTTTTTTGTGATTTTTGTCACCAGCCATATCTTTAACGAAAAAAATCGCCTTAAGGGTCTCCATATGAATCTCAATTTGACCGCCTTCAGGTTGTTCCATATGAAAGGAAGTTTTGTTTGGGAAAAAATTACTCGTTTGCCCCTTTAAAGCATTGCCGTCCTTAAACTTTACGACTACTTTGTTTATCATGATTGTGTCCTCATGTATGTGCGTTGTTGGAAATGATGAACAAGTTCTAATCCTACTTAAAACTGACAGCAGTTTTCATGGCCCTGTGGACACCTTTTTTTACGTTAACTTCGATCAATTCCCGGTATTGCTCCAGCGGGAACTTGTGGGTAAGCATGTCATCCACCCGTATTTTTTTGGATGAAAGTAAATCAAGCGCCATTTCAAAAGTATGCTTCCTACCGTCTTCGATATTGTTATAACGGTAACCGTAACAACCTTTGACGGTCTGCAGTTTGAGCCACAACGTCGTAAGATCCAACTTTACTTCCTTGCCGATGCCGATGACGGAAAGCGTACCGTTTGTTGCTGTGACGCGCAGCGCCATATTCAAGGTATCGGCATGACCCACCGTATCGTAAACCTTGTCAAAGCCGCCCATCACGACGCGTTCTCCCAACAATGGCTGATAGGCGCGTCCACCGGCAATTTCCATGGCGGCATCAATGATTCCGCCTCTGATGATCCGGTTGGCACCGCATTTCTTCACATACTCCGCCGCAAAAGCGGAAGGTTCGACAACGGTGATATCGCAGCCGCTGTCCAGCGCCCGTATGCACTTAACCACCATGGCACCGATAACACCGCCGCCGATAACCAGCACCTTATCCGTGTCATCCGGCCGGTTGTCCAGCACGGCTTGCAAACCAACAGACAGCGGTTCCACCAGGGCTGCCGATTCCGGCGATACACCGGCGGGCACAAGATAAACCTGGCTTTGATGCGCCACAATATACTCGGCAAACCCTCCGTTGATGTCTTTGCAGATGCCGATGAACATCCCCGGCGAGAAAGCGCCTTCGGCGAAATTCTCGCAATTGGCCGTTAATCCCGCGGCACAGCTCCGGCAAACCGGTTTGATAGCGCGTGTATGACAGTTGAGAGCAGGAACGACGGCAACCAGATCGCCGTTTTTGCAAGTCTTAACTTCCCTGCCGGTTTCCACAATCTCACCGCAAATCTCGTGTCCCGGCACGCAGGGAAAGGACGTGAAAGGTGACGCGGTTGGTGAATCCTTCAGGAAAATGAGGTTCATGTCGCTGCCGCATACCCCGCAGAGCCTTGTCTTTATCTTTACCCACTCAGGCGATGGGGAGTTTCGGTTCCGGCATATCAACAAGCTTTACCGTAGAAAACGGACCCCGGTAACAAAAGCTTCCACTGATGGGCCGTAGCGCCTGGAGATTAAAAATTTCGGCACATTGACATTAAATTGAAGTGCTTTCATCAAATAGCTCCTCGGACATCCCCTGGTATCTGTATTATTCCATCTTCAACGACTGATAAAAGAAGGGTGTCGCCGGGCTGGTGATCGACGGATCTGTCATCACGTTGATGCAGGCAGGCTTGCCGGAAGCAAAGGCCCGTGTCAGCGCCGGAATAATTTCTTCGTCCTTTGTGACAAACTCACCGTGTCCGCCCAGGGCTTCTGCCACTTTCTCATAGTGCCGAGTGCCCAGCTCCGCGCACTGCAGACGGTCGCATCCGATGGACAGCTCTTGGCTGTGCTTGATCATACCCCAGGCGCAATCGTTGTTGATCACGCACACCACCGGGATGTTGTGACGAACCATCGTGTCGAATTCCATTGCATTGAACCCGAATGATCCGTCGCCGTTGAGCACGACTACCTTTTTATCGGGCCGGGCCAGCTTTGCCGCCATGGCAAAGGGAATACCTGTTCCCAGGCAGCCGAAAAGGCCGGAAGCCGTGCTAATGACACCGGCCTTCTGACTGGTCGAAAACGCCAGGCCGAAATAGCTGGTATCGCCGCCATCGGCGACATAGATCGCGTCATCTCCAACAAACTTCTGTATCTGTGCCACCAAACGGGCCGGATGAATGGGATCAGATGCCGTCTCCCGCATCCGCAGTTCATAGTCCAGGACGGATCGCCCCGCCGCTTTCAGCGTCTCGGCCCACTGGCTGTGATCATTTTTCCGGACATGCGCAGTGAGTTCGCCCAGCACAGAAGTGATATCTCCGGCCAGACCCACATCCGCCGCACAGTTGCGGTCGAGCTCATGCGGATCGATGTCGATCCGGACAAGTTTCACCGACGGTGGAATCAGCTGTCCCGACTGAAATGTCCAGTTGAAACGCAGGCCCGCCGCTATCAGCACATCCGCCTGCCCGATGCCGAACATCAAACCCAGATTGCCCATCTCCATCACCGAGTTGGGATGATTGTCCGGCAGTTCGCCCCTGCCGTAATTCATCAGCATGAAGGGAATGCCGGTTTTTTCGATAAACTGTTTGAGACTCTCTGAAGAGTGGCTCAGGCCCACGCCGCTTCCGCCCAGGAAGAGTGGCTTCTTGGCGTTGTTGATAAGCTCTGCCGCGGCCTTTATATCCTTGTCATCCGGATGCATCCGGTATTTACGCGTTGTGCAGACCGGCATGGGAACTTGGGATTCCTCCACATTGATGCTGAGAATGTCGGGTGGCAATTCGAGGAATACCGGCCCCGGCCTTCCCTCGGCGGCATAACGGAAAGCGATGGAGAGGTATTCGGGAATCCGTTTGATGTCAAAGCAGGTGGCCGCCCATTTGGTGATCGGCTTGACGATATCCATTTGCTTAATTTCCTGGAGCGCCCCTTTCAGATCGTCACGGAGCGGATGCCTGCCGCACAAAACCACCAAAGGTGCGTTGTCCAGATACGCATTGGCGATACCGGTGAGACCGTTGGCAAACCCCGGCCCCGCCGTGAGGAAACAGACGCCCGGCTTCCCCGTGTAAACCGACCAGGCATGCGCCATCATGGCCGCCGCCTGCTCATGACGCACGTCAATCGTGCGGATGTGATACTGGGTGAAGCCGTCCAGCATGGCTTCGATGTGTCCGCCGGAGATGCCGAACACGATATCCACCTTCTCAACTTCCTTTAAATACTTTCCGACCAGATGCCCGCCATTGATTAAAGCCATAGAATTCCCCTCTCCGAATAAATTAATAATATGTCCTACATCACCAGCTTCACGCCGTCATTGAACCATTGCGCGAAAAACGCCATGCCGTCTAGTTTCATCTTGCCTGCCGCGGCGGCCTTGAACTGCTCTGCATCGCTTTTCGACGCCATCACCTTGAAACCTGTTTTCGCATCGGCCCAGATAATGGCCGCGTCATAAGGATGGTTTGCGCCGCTTTGAGTCAGCACCTTACCCTGATCGAAAATGAAAAGCCTGCCTCTTTTCCCGTCCGCCGTCTTGATCATGATCTTCACCTGATGGATGGAGCCGATATAATTTCGGTACGCAGCGTTTCTTTTTGAGGCGCGTTTCAAAATCTCATACAAAGCAAACAACAGCATTGTGAATCTCATGTACTCTCCTAAATTATTGTTAAAAAAACATGATGGCTCTTTCTGCAAGCCGTCATGCCCTGCCGGTATAATTGTCCTTCACCCACGCACCGATTTTTACCATTGCTTCCCGATAGGAAACCCGTGTACGCCAGCCCAATTCCGTGCGAGCCAGTGTGGTGTCCACATCGTTGTCCCTGCCCAGCACCCCCACACTCAGCCTGGTCAGAGGAGAACGGATATGGAGGGGATTGAGCATGGCCTCCAAGACATGGCCCATCATCCACGCAAGTTTGAAAGGGATATTTCCCCTGGGCCGCTTCCCGATAAAAGAGCCGAGATCTGTGATGTACTCTTTCCACGTCACGCTCCAATCATCACGGAAATGGTACGACTTCCCACAGGCAATGTCCCTGGTACCGGCAAGGATGATTCCGTCCACAAGATTATCCACATACACGAAGCTGGCGCTGTATTGCCCGTGGTCGATGAGAGGTACGCCGGTTGCGGTCATCATGCGGTCAACAATATCCCGCACCCAAACGCTTCCCGGACCGATCACGTTGGCGGGACGCACGATCGTACAGCTGATTTTACCATCACCATGATAGGCGCGCACCAGTGCTTCCGTATCAGCTTTCGCGTCATTGTAATAGACCCCGGACTTTTGCGGCGGATCGGTTTCCTTCACCCCTTTCAGGTGGCGGCCCATCCCCATGGCGGCGATTGAGCTTACGTAAACAAAACGCGCTGCCCTGCCCGCGGCCTCCTGTAAAAGGTTTTGAGTGGCATTATAGATGGCTGTATAAAATTGCTGCTTCGTGCCCCAGTCCGTAACGCGCCCCGCCAGGTGAAACACCGTATCGATGCCGTCGCAGATCCCGCGCAGACTTACCGGAACGGTAAGGTCACCCCGGACAATCCGGGCTCCCTGTTTCTCCAGAGCATCGGCTTTTTCTCCCGGAAGCACCAGCACCCTTACATGATGACCCTTCGCCATTAGATCCCTAACAAGAACCGAGCCTATGAATCCTGTAGCGCCAGTCACCAAAGCATTCATAAATTTTTATTCCATCCATATAAACGTAAAGAGGTATTAGCGAGAGGATAAACACGGAACGTATTATCTTTAATTGCCCTCAAGGTTACATATTCACTCGTGACATTCTCAAGGATGCTGTCATATTGTTGCTCATCAAAGCCAAGGACAATGTGATCAAAACCAGCGTCTAGATCAGCCCTGCATTTACTTCCAATTCGCTTTTTTAAGCGTTCCTTGTAATTCATGCTATTTCCCCTTCCTTCTAAAGGTCTTCTGCCTCCGACTCCCAATCATAATTTGGATCACTCACAAAGGTTTGTTCTACCGCACAGCCTGCTCCAGCAGAGTCGTTTGTCTTTACAACTGTTCTGACTATCCATCCTCCCGGAACTTTCAATCTGTGACTTGAAGTATCAGTTGCAGTATCGGTTAATTTCTCCCACATTTCAGATCACCTCCAAAAATGTAATGTACTTACGAATTGTTTTTTAACCATTACTGATTGTCATGTAGCATAAAAAAATATAACGGGAAAAAAGAATTACAAGAAGGACGATACAAAAATCCGATGATGAATTTTTCAACATCGCTGAGGCAGCGGAAGCACGGACTGTGCCTACGAAGGGTCATTGCGCTGCGCCCGTCGTCCGCATCCAAGTCCCTAGCTCGTAGTCAAAATCACCGATGGGCCTGACAAAGGTGAACTCGAAGGGATCCGCCACAAGCCGCTGCCCCACTTTTTCGACGCTGCCGGTGGGAAGGGCTATGGGAAGCGAAACGACGAATATCACCGAACCGAGCACAATGGCGGCAAGGCCTATAGGTCTCACGAGCAACACATCGGGGATGATGTACGCATCCGTGGGCTCGTTGGCCAAGGCAGGCGCCGCGCTCGCGATCAGGGCGAACACCACCAGAAACGCAATCAATTTCTTTCTCATGGACAAATCCTCCTCGTGATAAGAATTCCCTTGATTGGCGGTAAAGTATAGGAAACGAGGTCTTGCGTGTCAAGATAATCTTGATTAAAAAATGTGGGTTGTGGCGCCAGTCTTCGTCGTCGGAAAGTTTCGTCACCTTCCAGCCGATGGCTATTTCGTTTGTTGGAGGTTTTTCTGCTGCGTCTTAGCCGTATTCAAGGCCTTTTTGATGTCCGTATTATGTGGATCAAGCGCAAGGTAATCTTGCCAAAGTGAAATTGCCTCGCTGAGATCACCCTCCCGGTATTCTTGAAAACCTTTCTTGGAGAGAGCAGTCTTACAGTTTGTGAGCCTTGAATGGAGTTGTGCTCTGTCGAATGAGAGTATGTGGGTAAAGCCCTTAAAGTCCGAATAGTTCTTCAACAGAACGTCGTAGGCTTTGCCGGCAGAATCAAAGTCCTCTCGGGTTAACGCCCTGTCGGCAGCCGCCTTAATCTCCTCCAGGCTTTTCACATACTCCTTGACGAGTACCCGATCTTGCGGGTGTCTCTCATACTCTGCCTTGTAAGAGTCGATCGCCTTCTGATACTTACCTGCCGTCACCTGCTGCTTTGCCTGACTCAGTGTTTGACCATGCGTTTGTGGTGACAGCAAGCTTTTCATCTTCATGCATGATGGGAAGACAAGTAAAAGGGTGAGGGCAGTGAAAATCCAGACAGCTCTTCGAAAATCCATCATCAGA
The DNA here is from genome assembly GCA_963726395.1 of uncultured delta proteobacterium. Taxonomy (GTDB): domain Bacteria; phylum Desulfobacterota; class Syntrophia; order Syntrophales; family Smithellaceae; genus UBA8904. The sequence continues at coordinate 17,287 of CAVSCG010000033.1, read as the reverse complement.
CTGCCCTCGCAAAAGCCACGAGTGCATGCTCGGCGCTTCTTTCATCAATGAGTTCCACGAAAACATCGACGAGATCCGCCCTTAACTGCGTTCCCGCCACACGAACCAATTCCCGTAAAGCTTCCTCTTTGGAAAAAGCCTTTCTGTATGGTCTGGTTGAAGTCATGGCGTCAAATGTGTCAGCTACGGCTATAATGGACGCAAAGAGCGGAATATTGGCCCCAGACAGTCCGTCGGGATACCCTTTCCCATCTTGACGTTCGTGGTGGTGTCTGGTCGCAGGGATGTACTTGCGTAGTGAAGGTGCCTTGTCGAGAATGGAAGTTCCATGTTCTACGTGAAGCATCATCTCCTCATATTCAGACTGACTGAGCCTGCCCGGCTTCAGCAAGATAGAATCGGGTGTCTTGATCTTTCCCACGTCATGGAAAAGACAGGCCACTTCAAGATCTTTCAGCTCTTCTGTTGAAAGACCTATGGCTTCGCCGATGAGCACGGATAGTTTTGACACCCGGGCGGAATGACCATGGGTGTAAGAGTCTCTTGCATCTATGGCTGCCGCCACCACCCTGACTATTGAGACGTATGCCTCTTCCAGGTCGCGGGCATACTTATTCAGTTTGCTCTGCTGCTCGGCAATTGTGGACGACATCTCATTGAAATTGATAGTCAGTTTACCCAACTCATCGTCAGCGTAAATTTTGAGAGGACTTGTTGAAGTTCCTTTTTTCAGTTCATCTACTCCGAACGAGAGTTCTTTGATGGGCTTGATGAGGAAGGATGCCAGGAGAACGCTGGCGATTGTTCCGAGAATGAGAATAATGCCGAAGACGACAAATATCTTGTCACGAACCTCACCTTGCGCTTGTAATAAGACGGACTTGTTAATAGCGAGTATCACACTTCCCATGGATTTATTCATAAAGACAATGGGGCTGGATATTTCGAAGAATGAGTCCGATGCCCCGGACGATTCTTTTACAATTGTTCCGTCCTGGCTTTTCCGAACCAGCCTGCCCTGAGTAATTGGCAAGATCTTACCGCTCATGGCCATCTCGCTGTGAACCATTACCTTCTTGTCCGGCGTGACGATAGTCACGTACTCCATGTCGCTATTTGAAGACTTTGCTTTAAAAACAAGATTATCCAAGCTTAATAAGTCTTTGGACAGAAGGCTGAATCCGGCAGTTGCGGCAATACTTTTGCCCACAGATTCGCCACGCTTAATGATTTCATTCTGTAAATAGTTGTTCATGATCTGAACTGTAATAATATAGAGGCCAAAAGATGTGCAGGTCATCAAAATAACCACGAAGAATGCAATCTTGAAGCGCAGACTTACAGACCGGTATCCTTCGCGCATCAGGAGTAACGTGTTTTGAATAAGACCTGAGAACAGGCGAAAGGCAGAAGCAATTCTCCGTGCAATTCGTTTGCGATCCTTGGTCATCTTCAACATTCTCATATCTAAAACAGGTCTTATATATCTCAATATTTCTGAACCCATCATCACTCCTTACTCATGCCAACCGTTGCTAACGAAATATAAGTACCATCGAAATGATTGATTTTCTGCGCCCAACATCGGCGGATAGCGTTCGCCGCAGACGCAACGTCAAACATGTGCAGCAGGCATAGAACGGAGCTTCGTGCTCCTCATTGAATGATGCACCTCAACAACCCCATTCTTTGTCTTAGGGTCCCTTATTGTTCTCGCACCCCTTCATCTTCGCATTATACAATGCAGCGTCCGCCTGTTTCAGGATATCACCTAAGTTGCTTCTCCCCTCCGGGGCCATGGCCAGACCGAAACTGAAACGAACCGGCAATCCATTATTTTGCGCCCAGTCTCTGTACTCAACTTGGAGCTTCTGCACAGCCGACTCCGCATCACCTTGCGAGAGGTGTTTGTGAGGAGTATGACAAACTCATCGCCGCCATATCTTGCAATGATATCGGTCTGCCTGAAATTCGATTGCACCATGTCGGAAAAATGTTTGAGAACTTTATCGCCCATGTCGTGCCCGAACTGATCGTTGACTGCTTTGAAATTGTCAAGATCAATAAATATAAAAACGAGGGGAATACGCATCCGTTCATTGAGGAGGAGCAGATATTCCGCAACCCTGAAAAAGGCCCGCCTGTTCAGTGTCTCCGTGAGACTATCGTATTCGCTGATTCTGATTGCTTCCTTCTTCATCAGTTCAATACGCCGTACAAGAAAATATGAATAGTTCACGCCGACAACAATAAACAACATATAAAAGTACAGATGGTAGGGAGGCCAACCCCCGAGAATACTGTAATGAATCACAAGTGCGGCTATACCGAGGATGAATGCCCCGATCATTGATTCGACGATGATATAGAGCCCATGCTGGATTCCATTACCGAGCACGGCAATCAGGAACAGCAGTATCGTGGGAGGAATGATAAACGGATCGCAGAGAGCCGCGGCGAATGCTCCCATGATGTCTATCCATGAACCCAGACGAAGCATGGAAATTTTCGAACCATACCTCTGATAATACCACCACCAGAAGAAATGAAACGCATAATAGGAAACAATAATGAGATTGATCTGGGTGACGGATAAGATGAGCGGACGAATTGGAATAAAATTAAAGTATAAAGCCGACAGGGCTCCCAGCAGTATGCGGACGAAGAACTGAAGGCGCGGCATGTATATTTCAGGCACCAATGCCTCAAAGGCTGTGGGAATCTGATTTCCGTTTTTCTCCTGCAAGCTGGTACCCTCCCCTTTTTACCTGAATGCCGTGAACTGCAGCATAACGATGGTCGCCAGAATGCCGACAAGGGCCATGACGATTATCAGATCCCTCCATGTAAACCGGCTTTGGCCTATTTTTTTGTAAAATGCACGAAACACTGTGTAAGCTTCCTTCCAATTTTGATCTGTACTTTAAGCCGTCTTATCGGCGAGGCACAACTTCCCCTTTGCGGCAACATACAGCAAGTAATATGCCCGAAATGAATCCCTGATGGAATTCAGACCCAACTCAATCGCTTTATCTTTAATTATTAAACATTTGTCTTTTTGAGACGCAGATTACGTGATGCCTTCTTCCTTCCCATCTTCTGTGATTTTCACCATCATCCGTAAATTTAAACTATCCGGCACACCGCATGAACCGGATAAACAAAAATTAGTCCGCGGGAGCTTCGTCTCAAATGTGCGATTGCATATGCTTACTTGACACGCCAACATTTTTTGATTATTTAAATCTTTATGCAGATGACTAAAACATTAGACGCCTCCCCTACCGAAAGATCTCAAACAGCAAAAGAATTTCTTGATGTGAAGAGTTTCGTCGCGTCATTTGTCATGGCTCTTAAAAACTATGCGCTTTACCCGGAAAACCACAGCATCAGCCAAAAATCTTTAAGCACAACAAAGGAATGCCTTGAGGAATATCTTGCCGACCATGAACTCTTACGGCTGAATATTGAGGAAGGCAAATTGCTTTTTCAAGGGGAAATCGTTCATCAGGACAAACCTGACGAACCTTTTTTGACTATTCCCCTTTTCAGGGACGGCATTCAATGGTTTGAATTTCGAGAAGGGTTGGACATCGGAGAATTAAATACCTTCCTGAATTTGCTGACGAAGCACCGCGCTGTCAAAGAAGAGGCGGAAGATGATCTGAGCACGGCTCTGTGGGAAGCCGATCTCCCTCATTTGAATTATAAAGTCGATGACGCCATCTGGATGGGTGAGCCGATCGTGGAGTTTTCAAATTTGAAGGCAAGCCCCATTTCCAAAGAGCAAACGGAAGAAAGGACTTTTGAATCTCCTACCTTCGCCAAGAAGGTTAATCTGTCGGAAACAGAAGCAGGCTCCTTTAAATTAAATTTCACGGACGAAAATAAAATAAAAGCAATGATCCAAGAGGAAGAGGCGCGGAATTGCACCAAGGACTGTCTCGATGTTCTGGCGCTTATTTTACGCGAGCAGCAATCGCCGGAGGATTACCTTATAGTCATTGATTTTTTGGTTGGCGAGGTTCAGTATGCCCTATCCCAATGTGAATTCAATTATATTCTGAGTTTTTTAGAAAGTATCGAAAGCCTGTCTCAAACCGCCCCTCCGGACAACCCGTGGTTACGGAATCTGTCGGCCAATTTCCGGCAGAAAATTTCCAGCCCGGAGATCCTGACCGTTTTGGAACAGGTATGGTCTCAGATCAATACCGCAACCGATGATTTGATGAATGCCCTGCGCAAATTTTTGTTGATGTTGCCGCCTGAGGTCATTTACACCCTTATTCCCATGTTGCCACGAATGAAGTACCCTCGCGTAGAAAATATGTTTGTGGAGGTAATCGCGATCCATGCCGGCGCGGGGCTCATCAACATAACCGAGTTGGTCGATACAATGGATGAGCGCTTTGTTCAAAGATTTATCACCACGTTCGGGGTTGTCGGCGCACACAATACCACCAAGCTGCTGTTTGATTTGACAAGACACACCTCGACAAAGATACGCGAATACGCCATTCATGCGCTGGCTGAGCGTGACCATGAAAATATTTGCAAGCTTTTTTCGCGTATAGAAGATGAACAGCCCGCGATTCAACACCTGATTTGTAAGCATCTGGGTCAACAAAGAAGCTCAACGGCTGAAAAGCTCCTTCTGGCCTATCTAGAGAAGAAACGGCACAAAATAACGAATCGAGAGCATCTTCTTGACTGTTACCGCGCTTTAGGGCGATGTGCCGGCCCCCAGGCTATTCCCATTCTCCAGAAAATTCTTCTTAAGCGGGATTGGAAATCATTGCTCGGCATATCGATGGACCCTCATCGGCAAGGCGCCGCCCTCTCGTTATTGTTGATGCCGAAAGAATGGAAGACGAAAATCATACTGAATCAAGCCGCCCAAAGCTTTTTCCCGGGCATCAGACGTGCCTACAGGATTGGCGAGAAGGAAAGTCGGAAAGTTGTAAGGAGAGCGTAATTCATTGAAGTCAAAAATGATGGAAGACAAAATTATTTCCGAAGACCTGTTGCTTCGATCTTTTTTTAGATTATTTCAAATCGTCAAAATCTACCGGTCTGATAATCAACTGCTGATTGAGAACGTTGCCAAATTTGTGGATGCCATCACAAAAGCTTGTATCGATGAGGACAGAGTTGATCTTCAAATATACCGGGGCAGATTTTATTTACGGGGAGAAAAGCTTATCCATCGCCCCGATATGCTCAACGTCACAAAGGAAATGATTGCCTATTTGCAGAAGAGGGGTGTTTACGGTTTACGCTTCTATAGCGCAATCCGGGAGGCAACCACCGATTCCGTTGTTAACTTTTTTGAATTGCTTGACGCTGCAGAACGCATGGAAAATCCCCCGGTTTGGCTTCAAAAGAATCTGCAGAGCAAAGGCTGTACCTGGGCCGAGATATTGACCGAGACGGATTCGAAAATCATTGTTCATGATCCGGGGCTTTTAGCTATAGCGAAGACAACGTATTCTCATGCGCTAACATCCATGAAGACCATGGCAGAAAAGCTTACGACGCATAAGCGTGTAGGCGTTCATAAGGCGAAAAGAGTCATCCAGGACATGATCGAAATACTTACGGAAGACGACTCCATCCTGCTTTGCATGAGTACGATCCGTGATTATGACGACTACACCTATACGCATTCCGTCAATGTGGCGCTTTTATCAATGTGTTTGGGAAAGCGGCTCGGTTTATCGCGTCTTACCCTGGAGAGACTTGGTCTCTGCGGCCTGTTCCATGATTTGGGAAAGGTGGATATCCCTCATGACCTGATCAATAAGCCGGGTGAGTTAACCACGAATGAATACGATCAAATTAAAAAACATTCCGTCAATAGCGTCCGTCACATCATTAAAATAAATGCAGACCATATCCTAAAAGCCAAGCTTCTACTGCCGCCCTTCGAACACCATCTTGGATTAGATTTGTCCGGCTATCCTCAAACGGACAGGACGGATCCGGTGAGTCTTTTGGGAAGGATTCTGACGATCACAGACAATTATGATGCTTTGACCTCGGCGAGGAGCTATCGGTCAGAACCCATAAGCCCTGCTCTGGCGCTTCAGATTATGATGGAAAGATCGGGAACCTATTTTGATCCGCTCATTTTAAAAGTTTTTATCAATACCATAGGGATTTATCCCGTAGGAACTCTTTTGCTGCTTGATAAAGGGCAAATGTGCATCGTACTGGAAACGCCGGAAACGTCAGAGTCCAGGCGTCCCCTGGCAGTTCTTGTACATTATGTAACAGGCGGCGAATTTCGAAAAGGGGAGCGTGTAGATCTGTCGATGCTGAATCCGGAAACAGGCGATTATCTGAGAAATATTGTCAAGACTCTTCATCCTGCTTATTACGGAATTCAGCCAATTGATTTTTTGGCTTGACATGAGATCGGCGAAAACAACGAAAACACCTTATATAGAAAGAAACCGAAAAAAATGATTTTTCAAGACCTTACCCTCCTCTACGCTGTTTACTTGTAAAGGATGCCCGTGATGCATTCAACCCGCGACATCTGACGGCCTGCTTTATTCTTTGTTATAACGACTCTCACCCGTCTGCCCTTTACGAGCAAGTTTTTGTATCATTGGGATTCTGTGACAATTTGCCCTTGTACTTCAAAACTATACATTACCATACACCTAAAAGTCCTCAGAACCATAAGAGAGTTTTACCGCTGGAGTGGTTTTATCTACTCCCCCAAATAAATGTCGTATTTACTTCCAGCATACTCTTTTAAAAGTTCTCTGTATGTCATCAGTTCTCCTTAAGTAATGATGTATTGGTGATAGAATATGGACTGCACCCCCGAAGTTGGACAAAATATGTTAGAGTAGTTGGCAGGAACCAGAGTCCCGGGAGACGGGAGAAAGGATCTTGCCATGAAGCACCGAAGGAGTTTTGCTGTTGAACTCAAGCGCCAGATCATTGAAGAACTACTGAGCGGAATGAGTACGCCAGCCCAACTTATACGCCGTTATGAGATTTCCTCCGGCCTTCTTTACCACTGGAAAGAACAATATGCCAAGGGCCGGTTTAACAATGAACCCAGTAAGGAAGCCGCCCTTGAAGACCGCGTCCGCCAACTGGAGCAGCTGGTCGGCAAACTGACCCTGGAGAACGAGTTTTTAAAAAAAGCCGTTCAGAGGGGCCTTTTGACGCTGCCGAAGAAAAGCGACAATTCATTATTGAACACCGTCACCTCCTCGAAAGCGCGGAAAGGGGGTGCCAACTCATGAACCTGCCCCGCAGCACCTATTATCATCAATCAAAGAACCATTCCGGGGATGATTCGGAACTCATCGCCCAGATCGAAGCCATTATCGAAGATTTTCCCGGCTACGGATACCGCCGCGTAACCCACGAACTTCACCGCAGAAGTATTCCGGTTAACCATAAGAAAGTGTTGCGCATCATGCGTCAACGAGGGCTATTAAGGAAAACCAAACGCCGCTGGATTAAAACGACGGATAGTAATCACAGCCAGCGGATTTATCCCAATCGCACAGAAAATCTTATTGTTACAACGCCCAACCAAGTCTGGGCCGCAGATATCACCTATATTGGCATCCGAAACGGTTTTGTCTATCTGGCGGTCATTCTGGACCTATTTGCCCGGAGAGCTATTGGCTATTCCATTTCTCGCAACATAGATACCGCTCTGTGTCTTGCAGCCTTGAACATGGCCATTGTCCACCGGAATCCACCAAAAGGAGTCATTCATCACTCTGATCGGGGCGTCCAGTATGCATCCCATGATTACGTCAAAGCTCTCTTACAATACGGCTTTCTGATCAGCATGTCCCGCAAGGGAAATCCCTATGACAATGCCACTGCTGAAAGCTTTTTCAAAACGCTCAAAGTTGAAGAAGTCTATCTTTGGGAATACCGAACCTTGGAAGATGTTCAAATTCGGCTTCCCTTTTTCATTCAGGAAGTGTACAACCGCAAACGTCTGCATTCCTCTCTTGGATACAGACCGCCGGTGGAATTTGAAGAACTGTTTTTTAAAAACCATAAACCCTGGCCGACTGCCCTAACCCAATCTGTCTAACCACAGGGGTGCAGTCCAATAACGGTAAGACTTCATCTGGTGCCTTGAGGGTCACATAGTCATCTTTGACTTCTGCTATATCATAGGATGGATATTGACCTTGAGACCCCATTTTAATAAAGCATCCGCAACAGCTTACGTAGAGTTCGCATTTACTCCCGATATGCTCCATTAAAACATCCTTGAATGCCATGCTATTCCTCATTCCTCTGCGTAATGTTTTTTCAAGCATTACTGATTTTAATGTAGCATAAAGAAAGATATAATAAAAAAAGCATTTTCAGGAAGAATGTATCAACCGGATGAACATATAAAAAGGCGGATGCTTTCACACCCGCCCTAAGTGCCGGAAAGTTAGCCTTTCATCTTATCAACTCCACCTTGTGTTCTTAAAAATTATCAATTGGTATAAGATACCCTGGAAACCGGGGGTAAAATGGGAGGAGTGAATCTGTGTTTCACCTGATGCCAGAGAGCATGGTTTGTAGAGTAGATCCTCTTCCCACTGCTTTGTTCAGTAACTCGTACGGTATCATAAACCTTCTCAGATGAGAATGAGTTTGCACTTGCAAGGTTGATTCGGACGAAGCTATTTTACTGAAGGTGAATGTATTAATTTTAGAGGGGTATTTTATTATGTCAGTGTTGGTTCTTGGGATAGATATAGCGAAACAGAAATTCGATGTTGCACTTCTTGTAGATGGGAAAACAAAACATAAGGCCTGTAAGAATTCAGTGGAAGGTTTTGAGACCATGAGGCTCTGGCTGGAGAAGCAGGGAATTCAAAAGGTCCATGCCTGCCTGGAAGCCACTGGCAATTATGGAGAAGATTTAGCGATCTATCTTTATGAAGCCGGCCACATGGTCAGTATTGTCAATCCCGCACGCATCAAGGGATTTGGTCAGAGTGAACTGATCCGCACCAAAACGGATAAGATTGATGCCGCCTTGATTGCCCGGTTCTGCCTGGCCATGAAACCAGGTCAATGGATTCCGCCGTCACCGGAGATCAGATCCTTGAGAGCGCTGGTCAGACGGGTTGATAGCCTGATCGACATGCGCAGTCAGGAGAAGAATCGGATCAGCACGGCCCATGAATCTGTCATCCCTTTGATCAAAGAACATATAGCTTATTTGGATCAGGAAATTGAAAAGATCAGACGACAAATTGCTGATCTGATTGATCAAAATCCTGATCTTAAACAAAAAAAGGATTTACTGGATTCTATTCCCGGGATCGGCAAGGCAACCATTCCTCACCTCCTGGCAGAACTAGATGATCTGGAAAAATTCAACCATGTTCGTGAAGTGGTGGCGTTCATCGGACTCGCGCCAAAAGAAACGCTTTCGGGATCATCTATTAAAGGCAAACCCAGATTATGCAAAATCGGACATGCAAGACTCCGAAAAGCTCTATATATGCCGGCATTAGTGTCCATTCAATGCAATCCTGTTATGATTGCTTTTTATAATCGTCTGAAAGATAAAGGCAAAAATGGGAAAGTTATTGTCTGTGCAATTATGCGGAAGTTGGTTCACGTTATCTTTGGAGTCCTGAAATCGGGCAAAATGTATGATCCAAACTTATAAGCAAAATTTCGCTTGACGAGAACGGTATCTACAAGTCATTGTATCGCATATGTGAGGGGACCTGCACATTACGGGTTGAAAGGTGCAGCTCTAACATAAACAGAATATATGCTCCGCTTCTTGGCAATGCCGACAAATACTTTACTAGGCAGATATATTGGCTGACGAATTAAATTCTTCTTCAGCCATCTGGCGCAGTCGCTTTTTATCTATTTTCTGCACTTCGGTAAGCGGTATGGCATCAACTATATGAACAACCTTCGGAACGGCATATTTTGCCACCGTGTTTTTCAGATAATTGATAACCTTTTCTTCGGTAACATCCTTTTCGCATCCGCTCTGCGGCTCGACAAATACGCAAACCCGCTCACTGCCCTGTCTTTCGGGATCGGGAATGCCTACGGTTGCGGCTCTTCCCACGCCGGGACAATTGTGAAGGATATCGTCAATCTCTCTGGAATATACCTTGAATCCCGAAACGATAATCATATCCTTGGTTCTGTCAACAATATAGAAATAACCGTTCTCATCAACCTTTACGACATCGCCAGTGCGAACATATCCTTCTTCATCCAGACCGCTGCCGGCCTGAGGCCAGTAACCCAGCATTCTCTGCGGACCGCGCAGGCACATTTCGCCTGTCTTGCCGCCGATCATTTCATCCCATGTCAAATCCCTGCCGGTATCGACATCGACAATTTTTATTTCCGTATCGGGCATGGGAATGCCGATAGTTCCCCTCTTTTCAACTTTTGTCTTTGATTTTTTACTGGTAGAGGCGGTTACCTTGGATAAAATGCCTATGCCCTTGCTCAAGAAAAAACCGACAATTTTACTGCCCACAATTCTCAGGAAGAAATTGGTAACCGGCACGACCCCCGGAAGACCGAAGAAATTTGCTGTTCATCTTGACAAGAATTCTGCCGCCGAAGATACGAAGCATAAATGAAGTATTCAGATGTGTAACCGGCGACATTTCCGAAAGGCCGTATCCTTCCATGATACCGCCGCCGCCGCCCTTCTTTTCAAATTCCTCCTGAACGGTCTTGGGCAGAGGCGCCGAACCGGAAATTCCCAAAATGGTGATTCCTTTTAATTCCCCCTGTGTTAATTTAAGAAATTGAGTGGGAACGCCCAACTGTAACAACGGACGATATTTCTTTATCATTTTTACCATGCTCTCTGTATCCCGGGCATCGGGAATCAGTATCTGATTGTAACCCGTATAGGTCATGCTGTGCATGGCGCAATGACCGTATGAATGGAAAAAGGGCACCCCCATTAATACGGTAAGAACACCTTCCAACAGCTTTTGTGCCCCGCCCATCGCGTTTGAATTCTGGATGGTGTTCGCGTATATATTGCGGTGCGTCAGCATACAGCCCTTGGGAAGCCCTGTTGTGCCGCCCGTGAAAAGAATCAATTCCAGATCTTTCTCCACATCAAATTTCACATCAGGAGGATTGGGAGCGGTTTTGGCAATAAGCTCGGCCATCCAATAAGCGTTTTTTATTTTCAGCGGTTCATAGCTTTTCGGTTTATTAAGCGAATAATCGGCCAATTTGGTAACGATAATATTTTTTATCTGAACTTTCTTGAGTATATCCTGGACAACATCCAGATATTCGTCCAGACAGATCAAAGCATCGGGTGAGCCTTCTTTGAATTTATGCTGAAGGTGATCGGCCGGTTCCAGGGAACTGCTGGGAATATGCACCAGACCGGCTCTGGAAATAGCATAATCCGCGATAATAAACTGGATGGAAGTCGGCAAAAGAGTGGCAACTCTGTCGCCTTTTTTCAATCCCATGTTGCTCAATGCGGTAGCCAGACGATCAACATGATCCTTAACCTCCGGATAGGTCATCATGTAATCCATCTGAATCAGGCCCTGCTTCTTGTACTTTTTGGCCGTCTTGTACAGCATGTCGTACGCCGGTTCATCGGGATAAGGTTTGAATGTTTCAGGTATTCCAAAGACACTGTATTCTTTTAACCACGGTAAGTCAGCTCTAGCCATAAAATTCCCCCTTGAATTATTTATTCCAGCGAAAAGAACTTAACGCTTACTATGATAATTTGGTAAATATTACCAATTGAAATGTTGTATGAATTGATGAAAAAGAAAAACAAACTACAGGAAGCAGTAATTCTCAATAAGTCAAAATGGCTTACACTTTCTCCTCTGACTTCGGTTTGAAAAATTTACCCTGGAATAATTTGGGTCTTGTCTATCATCGACCACCCCTGTAAATAATACTCGCCAAGAAATGGAGCTCAAAGGTGGCAATTGATTAATCATGCCTGCTTTTTATATCTGATTTTCTAATCGATTGATAATCTCGTTCTGTATGGGAGTGCCCAGGTCAACGTAGGTTGCGTTGTATCCTCCAACTTTTACAATGAGGTCTTTGTATTTATCAGGATTTATTTGCGCTTCCCTAAGAGTTTCAGTTGATACCACGGTCGGCTGTATCTGCATGCCGCCTTTTTCGAAATAGGTTTTCAAAAGATAGTAAAACTTGTCCAAATGTCTTTCCATGTTTTGAGGATGGATCCGCACATTGACTGCAACTCCGTTGGCTGTATTTTGATAGTTCAGTTTCGCAATAGAATTTAAAATAGCGGTAATCCCTTCTTTTCCAGCGCCGTTTACTGGTGACAGACTGTTGGAGATCGGTTCGAATGCTTTTCTACCGTCTGCTGTTGGCTTAGTGATAAATCCTTGCATGACGTGCACACCCATCGAATAGGCTCCGGCACTATATCTCCCGCCCCTGATGGGCGCATGTTTAGCTACTTCTTGTGTGAATAAATCCCACAGTTGACAGGCAAAGGTGTCGATTTCCGTTTTGTCATTTCCCCAATTATCATAGTTCGAAATTAATTTTTGTCTTAAGACTTCCTGCCCCTCATAATTTGAATTTAATATGCTAATCAAATCGGGTAATGAAAGCATTCTATCATCATATACTGCCTTTTTAATCCGGTACAGTGAATCAACAAGGGTGGCAAATCCATACGCGGTGATCGATGAAAAATTATATCTTGCACCGCCGCAGACATAATCCTTTCCCTTTTCCATACATCCGTCGACCATTGCCGACACAAAAGGATGCTGGAAATGTTTCATTGCTTCTTTGTCCCCCACCTCGGCTATTTGAATGGATCTATCAATATTGAACAAAAGCTGTCTGATAAAGGCATTGTACAAATCATCAAAAGTCGTAAAAAAGGCAGGATCTCCAGTCGCAAGTCCGTCAGGAAGTCCTGACATGCCACTGTATCCATTATTTAGTGTTAATTCTAGAATGCCGGGCAGATTCATAAACATACGTCCTGTTGCTGCAAAACTGTTCCCTTGACCGGTGGGTTCCACGCATCCGATAACAACATAATCACGGGCGTCTTCAATTGAATAGCCGGATTTTTCAAGAGCTGGTACAATCACATCATCATTGTAAAAGGCGATACCAGATGTTGATTTGAAAACAGATATTGCATCTGTGAAAAATTTTGTGGGCGTATTTTTGTGAACACGAATGGATAAGTCAGTGGTAAATACCTTTATGTTTTTATACGCCTCAAGAAACAAATATGATAGTTCGTTTGTCGAATCGGTTCCGTCCTTATTCAAACCAGAAATGGTGATCGTCTGGGTATTCTGACCGAGGGCATTTGCTATCATGGTTAACTCTGTCGGTATGAGCGTAACGTTCCATGTTAGTTTTAAGTTCAATTCCTCTATGAGCTCTAAAGCAAATTCACGGGTAATCTTATTTACTCGCACATCTTTCTGATAATAGGGCCAGAGGATCTGGTCCAACCGTCCAGGCGCGAGAACGCTGCGCTGATAAATAATGTTTGCAATATTTTGAGTAAACCAGATAAATTGAACCGCTTCATAAAATGTATCAGGGATATTTGTCGTAAATTTAAGCATCATCTCCCCGATTGTTCTAAGCTCTTTGTCCCTCTGTCCCCCTTGCGCTTTTATCGCAAGATCATGAGCAAGATCCGAAAATCTCTGCGCAAAGCAAATTGCTGCTTTATAGTATATCTTTACCGCCTCATAAAAATTATATTTTTCATCAAATTCATTATCATCTTTCGACAGAGATTTCTGATGATCGTCCGCCTCTTTGATTATTCCTTTGTATCCCTGTTTTAAAAGCTTTTCATATCCTGCCGACAAATGGCCTTCCGTCGTTCCGATCTGAATGGCAATGTTGGGCACAATGGACGCGAACATGCCTTGGTCTGAGATAAGATTTTTGTGGAGCAATTCGTTATGAATAATATCGCCAACCAGGGATTTGCCTTTCCAGTAGGGAATTATTTCCATAAGGGATTTCATGTCGTTTTCTTCGATAAAAAAAGGCTGGGGATTTCTTTTGGATAATTCTTCAAAGGTGCTCTTTTGATCAAGATTGTTGTTGAATCGCTGAAGATCAAGATTAATTTTTTCCCCTAGATTCTTGCTTGTTTCATTTCCGACAAGCAGTTCATCATCTCTAATAAAAATTGTCATATTTTGCAGTGTATGTGCTGCAGCCTTAGCCCGTTTGATGGTCGGCGGGTCCTGCGGATTATTGCGATACGCCTCGGTAAAATATTTCATCCGCTCAATGCAAATTTCATATCGGCTTGATAAAAGATCATTTTTTAGCTTCAATGTTCTTTTCAGTTCTTTTGCGGCAGCCATTTTCCCATACCTCGAAATAAGAACAATTTATGATCACGCCTATCTATACGACCTGTCTCAGCTTTTTATACCACTTTTTAAGTTAGTACTAAAGCATTTTAAGGGTTTTCTCCCAAAATAGCCCAAGTGGATTCCAAAGAATTTAAAAACGCATATTGCTACTAAATTCTTAAGGGGTGTAAGGATTACCAATTGCAATTTTGCATGGAAGCACTGAATCGAGAAAACAACGCTACAGGAAGAACTTGATGGAAATCCAATCCAGTGATTGTTTCAAGATCGCTGAACTAGTAGAAACGCCGACTCCACCTACAACTGTTCAGTGAAAGAAAATCCCACGATTAAGGATTACTATTTGTAAGTATCACTGAAGCTCAGGTTGCAACCAATGGCAGCTTTGACTTGTTCATCCGTAACGCGTTTGTGTAACTATACCACGATATAGACCCCCTTTTTAGAGAGACCACATCGCTTTTCAGGCGTTCACTTTTAACTCTTAGCTGGCATCATCGGAAAAAGTATTTGACTAAGAATTAATAGATGTTTATATATACTCTTAGGGGGTATATAAATGGACGAACATCGAAAAAATGTTTTAAACCGTTTACGGCGCATTGAGGGTCAGATCCGTGGGCTTGAACGGATGGTTGAACAGGAAGCGCCTTGCGCTGACATACTCACCCAACTGCATGCAGCAACTGCCGCCATGAAGAAACAGGAGTTGCCATCATTCAGACCAATATGAGGCGCTGCATTCAGGAAGCCTCCGTTGATCCGGGCAAAAGCCTTGATGATTTTCAGAACGCACTTACCCGCTTTATCGGTATGTCATAAAAGTGGATGGTTTTGGATAGCACAATGTTCATGAAATAAGCAGAGGGTTGTAATAAAAACATTTGCCATGGAACACTAACTGGATAAAAAGGTAAGGCCTTGGCAATGAAATTCAGAAAGCAAGATAATAAACAATCAGGCAATTAATCTTTCCGGGCAACTGTAAATATATCCGCCGCTTGCGCGGACATATCCCAACAATGTCACGTTGTGTTGCTGCGCTAGTTTAACCGCGGCTGTTGTCGGCGTTGATTTAGAAACGAGGACAGGAACTCCCATTCGAATAATTTTCGTCATAATTTCGGAGGATATTCTTCCCGACACAAAAACAACTGCCTGACCGAACATATCCAGTTTCTTTTCCTTCAGCATCAGCCCGGTTATCTTATCAAAGCAATTATGTCTGCCGATGTCTTCAATCAGTATCTCATAATCGGCGGTATGAAGCAGCACACTGTGCACTCCTCCAACGCTGGCGAATATTTCAGATCTGGTAACAAAATCGCTCATCAAATTCAGTATAGAGTTAATTGAATAGGTTGCGTTGCTTTGGACTGCTTTGTATTGGCTTTGTTTAAGAGGATTGATGTAGGTATAACACTTGCCGCAACCTGAGGTGATGCTTCTTAAGCTTTCTTGGCGGTCAATTAATACTCCTTCTTTCAGGGTAATGATAACCGCCAGCAGCTTATCATTGAAAGAAACTTTTTCGATATCATTGTAAGAATTAATAACTCCTTCGTTATAAAGAAAACCCAACGCTAGTTCTTCCTGGTATTGGTTCAGACAAAGCACCGAAACAAGTTCCGCTCCATTGACGATTACTTTTAATGAAATTTCAGCAATAACTTTTTTGCTGATGTCATGAATGTGGCAACCGTTCTTATCTCTGGTGATTTCCGCCACATTCAGTTCTTCATATATTGTATCTTCCAAGATAAAAGTCCTTTCCCCAATAAACTATTATATGCACCTTACCGAGGTGCCCCGTTTGTTTTCTCTCCTAAAATTATTTTCTCTCGAGCAACACTACTAATGATCAAGCATTATCTGCAAACTTTTTTTTGCCTTGGCGATTATCTCCGGTGGTACGTTCACTTCATATTGCATCTCCTCCAGAGACCATATAGATTTTTTCCAATGTCGTCAGTTTCATATTTGGACATGTCGCCCGATGCGATGCGGGATGAAATGATTTTTCCGGGATTTTCCTTTTGCAGCCGGTGGAGAATGCCTATTTCCGTCCCGATGATAAATTCCTTGCGCTTTTGACTCCCTGATATAGCGACACATCCCTTCTGTGGATAAAACTTTGTCGGCTATAGACGTGATGCCGGCCGGACATTCCGGATGAACAATTACTTCCGCATTTTTATAAAGAGCCCTTTTCTTCGCAATATCTTCCGGCAGTATCTTCACATGCGTGGGGCAATATCCTTTCCACAAAATAAAATCGCGTCCGATCCGGGTTGATATGTAATGAGCGAGATACTGATCGGGAACAAAAATTATCTCCTCATCCTCGCGAAAAACATCGCGCACAATTTTTTCGGCATTTCCTGATGTGCAACAGACATCACATTCGGCTTTTACCTCCGCTGTGGTATTCACGTAACAAAGAACTTTTGCCTGTGGATGTTCCGCTTTAAGTTTTCGGAGTTCCTCGGCGGTAATCATATCCGCCATCGGACAGCCTGCATTTTTATCCGGGATCAAAACTGTTTTGTCCGGCGAAAGAATCTTGGCTGTTTCCGCCATGAAATAGACGCCGCAAAAGACAATTACGTCAGCTTTGGTTTTTGACGCCTGGATGCTCAATCCCAGAGAATCACCCACGTAATCCGCAATATCCTGCACTTCGGGTATCTGGTAATTGTGTGCCAGAATGACGGCATTTTTTTCTTTTTTTAGCCGTTTGATCTTTTTAACCAGTTCCATGTAAGACCTCTTCTATTACTTCACCTAATAAGCTATCACTATCGTTTCAGTAGTAATTAAATCATACCAAGAAGCTTGTCAAGATATATATGACAGGTTGAAGGAGGTGTAAGAATAATGGTCATTTCAATGAAATTTAG
>CAVSCG010000032.1:0-91006 GCA_963726395.1 uncultured delta proteobacterium | reverse complement strand
AGAGTTTTTTATAAATCTTGGCATGGGTTATCTTTTCAGGCGTGGATCGGACGCGTCGCGTATCCCTTCACCCAATAAATCATAGCTAACCACCGTGATCAAAATTGCCAACCCCGGATAAAGCGACAGCCACCAGGCGATATCGATATTATCCTTGCCCGCCGTCAAAATATTCCCCAACTGGGTGTCGGCGGCTGTACACCAATACCCAAAAAGCTCAAAGCCGACTCCGTCAGAATCGCGCCAGCTATGCCCAGGTGGCCGCAACCAGAATGGATGCGAGCGCGTTAGGCAGTATGTGCATAAAAATAATCCGCGCATCGTTTGCGCCAATAGCCCGGGCCGCCCGAACGAAATCCCGCTCGCGAAGCGAGATAAAATCCGCCCGCACCAGACGGGTCACCCCCATCCAGCCGGTGAGCCCGATCACAATCATAATATTCCAGATCGAAGGCTCCAGAAAGGCAATCACCGCCAGAATCAGAAAAAAGGTTGGGAAACAAAGCATAACATCCACAAAACGCATAATCGTCGCGTCGATCCAGCCACCGTAGTATCCGGCAACAGCGCCCAGAATCATCCCGATGAGAATAGCGAGACCCGTAGCGACAAAACCGACCTTAAGGGAAATGCGCGCTCCCCAGATCATACGGGAAAGAACATCGCGCCCCAGCTGATCCGTGCCAAACCAGTGCTGTCCCGACGGCGGCGCCAGGACATTTTTCAGATCAATCGCGCCGGGATCGTAAGGCGCGATCACAGGCGCCAGCAGAGAGACCACTAATAACAACAGGACGATGCCGCAGCCGGTCAGCGCCAGTTTATTTTTATAAAACATTTCCCAGAAATTCATCTAAATCACCCTCAGGAAATTCTAATCCGCGGATCCGCTAAGGCGTAAGATAAATCAGCAATCAAATTCCCCACCAGCGTCAAAATCGCGCCGATGAGTAATATCCCCATCACCGTCGGATAGTCGCGAGCCATGACCGACATGTAAAACAACTGCCCCATGCCCGGAATTGCGAAGATCGTTTCAAAGATGACGCTGCCACCGATCAGGCCGGGAACGGACAATCCTAAGATGGTGATCGCCGGCAAGAGCGCGTTGCGGAAAGCATGTTTATAAATCACCTGTCTTTCGCTCAACCCCTTGGCTCGGGCTGTCAGAATATAATCCTGCCGGATGACCTCCAGCATATTGGCCCGCATGTAACGGGAAAGTCCGGCCAGTCCCCCGAAAGCGGAGATAAAGACTGGTAGAATCAAATGTTTGGCCAGATCCACCAGCTGCCCCCAGGCACTCAGATATTCATAATTGAGAGACCGCAATCCCGAAATCGGCAGCCACCCCAGGGAAATACCGAAAAAGATCATCAAGAGCAGAGCCAGCCAGAAGGTCGGCACGGCAAAACCGATAAACACGAACACAGCGGTCACTTTATCAAATAGAGAATCCTGATGAACGGCCGACAGAACACCAATCGGTACAGCCACAGCGATGATAATGAGCAACGACAGAAAATTGATAAGAATCGTAATCGGCAGACGCTCCAGAATCTTTTCGGAAACCGGCCGGTGGTCGGATGAAAAGGAAGTACCCAAATCGCCGCGCCCCAGTTTCTTCAGCCACGACCAATATTGAACATGAATGGGCTTATCCAGCTCATACATGCTCATCAGCCGCTCTTTCATCTCAGCCGACGCTTTCGGATTCATCTGCGTCTGCAAATCCGTAGGCGATCCCGGCGCCAGACGCATCACAAAAAAGCAAATGATCGTGATACCGAGTAGAAGCGGAATCATGAAGAGGACTCTTTTGATCAGATAGGTGGACATCCTTCTCTCCACGTTAGAAATTCAAATCTTTTAATCCAAGCTATCCAAAAGCGACATCTTTTGTAAATTGGCCGCCGACTGCCAAAGATGTTCCTGCGCATGTGCCTCCAGCGTAATCGTCGGTTTCACCTTTAAGCTTTCAGCGCGGCAAAAAACGGATCAAACGGAAACGTCGCCGCGCCCACCGGCAAATGCTCATCGAACTTGCCAAAATTATCATGCAGATGCAGATGGCCGACATACCGGCCCATCTGCTCCATCCAGGTTTTCAAAGGCGCATAGGAGAAAACGTTGAAATGCCCCGTGTCGAAGCAAAAACAAACTTGATCCGAAGCAAGCGTTTCGAACAGACGGCGTAAAATGTGCGGCTCTTTTTCATAAACATTTTCCAGCGCAATGAGGGTCCCTCCATCTTTGGCAAGTGGGATAAGCTGGTGCCAGAAATTGATGCTGTTTTCCAGCCATAAATTATCACAGTCCACATAATAGCGGTCATCAAAGGATGGGTGGCAGACAATTTTCAGCGGCTGGAAATACGGCGTCAGGTCGAACACCTGCCGAATCCTGTCCAGACTGGTCTTTCGGATCTGATCATCGAGTGCGCCAGGCCTCAGGTCCACAAAAGGAGCGTGAAAAGTCACTTTTAGTCCGGCATCCTTAAGTGTTTCGGCTGTCTTGATGCACTGATTCTTATCCAGTGACTCTAACGCAAAGTGACTGAAATATATCTCCAAGTTGAGCTTCTTCTCCAAGATCATCGGTAGATACTGGGGTAGTAGATGATAAGGCATGTGCGTGTGAACTCTTCTTAAAATGTCAAGCATGTTAAAATCCCTTTAAAGATAAATAAGGGTTGTTGATTTACCATAGTCATTTTTTTTTCACAACACCAATGAAGAGGCCCAGCAGCATCATCACAGTGACAACCGAAAATGACATATTGTTAAGTTTTAGCAATTGTGACATAGAAAAGACAGGTTCAAGGATTAATGGTTAAGGCTATTAAGGATATGAGGAGGTTTTTTTGCCAGTTAAGAAAAACGAATCGGCACGGCGTTTGCTTTTATGCATTAATGCCGTCTTGCAGAAAAAAGCAAAAAATATTGTAGTACTGAACGTTAAAGAAATCTCTTCGTTTACCGACTATATGCTGATTTGCTCGGGAGCAACCGACCGGCAGGTTCAGGCTGTTTCCGCCGCGGTCCAGGAATATCTTAAAAAAGAACATATCAGGCTGCTGGGTGTGGAAGGTAAAGCAAACGCGGAATGGATTCTTCTGGATTATGACGATGTGGTCATCTCCGTTTTTCAGGAATCGGCCCGTTCTTTTTACGGTCTGGAAGATTTGTGGGACGCACCGCGCATGGAGATTGACGAAAACGCTACCGAAATAAAGAAATTAACCAAGGATATGGCTTGATTTTAAATGATTTTTTTTCTGAAATATCCGACGTGCTTTTCCCGCCCTCTTTGCCTCGCGTGCTCCGAGGTTCTCCCCGCCGGCCCCCAAGAGGTCTTCTGTCCCGAATGCCGCCGTCAAATCACTTTTATCACCGACAGCCACTGTCCGGTTTGCGGTATAATCTTTCCCAACTCGCCTTCCGGACATCATCTGTGCGGCTCCTGTATGGATAATAAACCTTGGTTCACATCCGCTCGCGCCGCTGTTGCTTATGAGGGTGTCATTCTCGATGCGATTCACCAATTCAAGTATGGACGGAATATTACAACAGGCGCCGCGCTAGCATGCCTGATGGCCGATTTCGATTTTACCGATATAGACTTTGGCATTTTTGATGCCATTGTCCCCGTCCCTCTGCACATCAAACGGCTGCGAGAGAGAGGATTTAATCAATCGCTTATTTTAGCTCGCGATCTGGGAAAAAAACATGGCCTGAATGTCGATTTTTCCTTGCTAAAAAGGTGTAAATTGACTTTAACGCAAACAGGTCTCGATAAAAAGGAAAGAGAAAAAAATATTTCCGGCGCGTTTGTCGCCGTTTTACCGGAAAGAATCCGCGGCAGGAATTTGATCCTGGTTGATGATGTTTATACAACAGGCGCCACGATTAACGAATGCGCCAAGACGCTCGTCAAAGCCGGTGCCGGACAGGTGGCGGTATTGACACTGGCCAGAGTTCTTTAGCAGGCACTGCCCAAAGCACATTATCTCAAAACATTCTAAACGAATGATTATAAAGGAGCCGTCATGCATAAGATCCTCGACAGAAAAACCCTGAAAGACAAACTTGAAGCGCTTCGCAAAGAAGGGAAAAAAATTGCCTTCACCAATGGCTGTTTTGATATTCTGCATGTGGGCCATGTCCGCTATTTAAAGGAAGCGAAAAAAACAGCCGATATCTTGGTTCTGGCACTCAACAGTGACGCTTCCGTGCAGGCTATCAAGGGCTTAAAAAGACCGCTCGTTTCCGAAGAAGAAAGAGCAGAAGTACTCGCCGCACTGGAATGCATTGATTTTGTTACGATATTTCATGGAATTAACACCGCTGGAGTTAATTTGTTACCTTAAACCGGACATCCTGATCAAAGGCGGCGATTGGCCGGAAGACAAAGTTGTCGGCCGAGATGAAATAAAAAAATGGGGCGGACATGTTACAATTATTCCGGAAGTAACCGGCAAATCCACCACCAATATTGTGGATAAAATTATTTCCGTCTATTGTTCCGGAAGCTGATGATTGGAGTGTTCCATGCTTCTTTCGATAAGGACAAATGTTGATATTTTTAGTTTTTCTAGTTAAATTTTTTCCTTTACAAACATTACCCCATTAGGTAATAAGAGCGACAAACTCAACATCTATAGACAAAGGAGTAGCCGCATTGGAAAAACAAACGACTTTAAAGCCGGAAAAACTGGAAGTCATTCCGTAAATTGCTCATCCAGAAAATCAATGAACTCCTGAGTGAAGCGGGTAAAACCGTCACGGAAATGACCAACGGCAAGGAAAATTATCCCGATCCTAACGACAGAGCGTCACTAGAATCCGACCGGAACTTTGAGTTGCGCATCCGCGACCGGGAACGCAAATTAATCGTGAAAATGCAGGAAGCCATCAAAAGAATTGACGACGGCACGTTCGGTATTTGTGAAGCCTGTGGCGGGCCGATTTCCGAAAAAAGACTGTTGGCCAGACCGGTCACCACGGAGTGCATTGATTGCAAAACCAAACAGGAAGAGCTCGAAAAACTCAAAGGTGAATAAAAGTTAAATCCGGCAATAAAAAAGCCCCGCCCGCGGGGCTTTTTTATTGCCGGATTTTTTGTACGTCCAATGATTCCCTTTTTTGTTCAAAGATGATAATCAGTTTCTATGTATATAAATGTCGCCCTCAATATCCCGGTCGATAAACTATTCACCTATGCGGTGCCGGCCAATCTACAATCTAAGGCTTTAATCGGCAAGAGGGTTTTTGTTCCCTTTGGCCATAGAAAACGCACGGGATTTATTGTCGCACTGTCGTCTGACTGCATACTTGCCGACGTCAAACCGGTCAGCCAAATCCTCGACGAAGAACCGCTTTTCGATGAAAAGGATCTGAAGTTTTACGAATGGATCACCTCTTATTTCATCTACCCCCTGGGGAAGACCCTGGCTGAGCTGATTCCCTCGGGATCGGAAAAGAAGGATTTCCAGTGGGTCATCTCCGCGCCCGATCCCGCAAATACAACGCCCACGCCCACCCAGAAAAAAATTATAGACATCGTCCATCAGCATCTACGAGGACTTTCATTGAATGATTTGATTAAAAAATCCGACCTGAAAAACGCGGCATCGGTTGTGCGCAGTCTTCAGATCGCAGGGTTCATTCGGATGGTCGCCAGGGATAAAAAGCAGCTTTCCATCCGTACCCAAAAAATGATCAGTCTGGATGATTCCGTTGTTGATCCCTTAAGATTAACATCGCGCCAGCAAACAGTCATCGATTACCTGAAAAACGCTGGCCCTAAGGAACTTCGTGAACTGATGGCCGCGACCAACACGACTGCCGCCATCATGAAAAAGCTATTGGAAAAAGGCCTGCTGACCGTAAGTGACGCGGAAGTCATTCGTAAGGCCTCCCTGGACAGTTCCCTGGAGACGCCCCGGCAGAATTTTGAACTCAATGATGAACAGAAAGACGCGCTCAGAAACATCTGCCGCTTTGCCGACAATTCAGCTTTCCACCCCGTCCTGCTGCACGGCGTCACCGGCAGCGGAAAAACGGAAGTGTATCTTTCCGCCATCGATCATGTTTTGAAAACCGGCGGCACGGCCATCTATCTGGTTCCCGAAATCGCTCTCACCCCACAGCTGATCTCCCGGATCACCGGACGGTTTGACCCCGATAAAATCGCCGTCATTCACAGCGGCATCGCCGAAAGCGTCCGTTACGACCAGTGGCGGCAAATCCGGCGCGGCCGGATCAACCTGGTCATCGGCGCACGCTCCGCGCTGTTTGCCCCGCTGCCTGATTTGAAATTGATCATCGTTGATGAAGAACACGACGCCTCCTACAAGCAGGATGACCGGCTCTGCTACCACGCCCGCGATCTGGCCGTTGTCAAAGCCAAGTTTGCGAATGCCGTCTGTTATTCTCGGATCAGCCACACCGGGCATGCGTACCTTCTACAATGCCAAAACAAAAAAATACGCTCATCTGGAATTGACAAAGAGGGTGAATGACAAACCCCTGCCGCGAATCGACATCATCGACATGAAAGCACAGAAGGAACTGCACGGCAAAGCCCCGATTCTTTCCGACGCGCTTATTGCGGCTATTGACGGAACGCTGTCCCGAAAAGAGCAGGCGCTGCTCTTTCTCAACAAGCGGGGATTCGACACATTTCTGGTTTGCGGTGACTGCGGCTATAATTTCCGCTGTCCCAACTGCGCTGTTGCGCTGAAAAGCCACCTGGCGGAAAACCTCGTCAAATGCCATTACTGCGACTACACGCAGAAAGCCATGCCGCTTTGTCCCAAGTGCCGGGGCAGCCGCATACTCAACTACGGCGCGGGCACGCAGAAGCTGGAAAAGGAACTGGAAACCCTGTTTCCCAGGGCACGCATCTGCCGGATGGATTCCGACACCACGGCTCGGAAAGGCTCGCAGGAAAAAATTCTTTCCGCGCTTGCGCAAAAGGAAATCGACATCCTGCTGGGAACTCAGATGATCACCAAAGGGCATGACTTTCCCGCCATCACGCTGGTGGGCGTTATCTCGGCGGACACATCGCTTAACATGCCGGATTTCCGCGCCTCGGAGAAAACATTCCAGATGCTCACCCAGGTGGCGGGACGGGGTGGACGTGGCGAACGCGACAGGCTGCGTCATCATCCAGACCTTTAATCCCCAGCACTATGCCCTACAGCACACTCGCACTCATGATTACAAAGCTTTTTATCAAGAAGAAATTGGATTTCGCAAAGCATTGCAGTACCCGCCTTTCGGATACATCATCAATCTTCGCCTGTCGTCCGTAAAAAAAGACGCTTTAATGGAAACGGCGCAGGAAGTCGGCAGACAGGCCAGAAAACTTATTGCGCGTTATGGCAACACGGTGGAAATCATCGGCCCGTCGGAATCGCCGCTGGCCAAGATTCGGGGAGAACACCGCCAGCAGATGTTAATTAAAGGTTGCGACACTAAAATTTTGCATTCCATCGCCGTCGAGCTTCTGGAGAAACATGATACCAGTACCGTGAAAATTACTGTGGACGTGGATCCGGAAAATTTCATGTAGGATTTGTTTTAACTCTCAATGCCGAAAAGAAGTTCAAAACGGCAATGGCCGCACCCAGTAGAAACACAAACTGGTAGCCCCAGGTTACCCAGATGAAACCGCCCAAAAGCGCAACAGATATGGAGAAGATGTGATCGATGGTAACACCCATCGTCAGGGTCTGAGTGACATCTTCGGGGCGAACGGCAATTTTCTGGAGATACGTCGCCCGCGCCATGCCCACCGATAGCAAAAGCTGATCAGCGATGAAACAGGCGGAAGTGACCATCAAGGCCACGGTCTCTGAAAACATCTCCTCGGAATACCCATAACCGATACAGACGAATACAAGGAATACCGCTTCCGACGTGAGGATGAATCGTCTCGCCGAGCTTATCAATAGCCCGCCCCAGCATCGGTTTAAAAAAAATGCCAATTATGCCGCCGAGCATCAAAAGCGTCGCCAGCATCTGTGTCTTTTGCCGAAAGACCGTTACCAACACCCACGGCGCAAATGTTAGAAATATCTGCTTGCGCGTTCCATATAAAATATTGAGCCAGTAAAAAAGCCTGTATTCCTTGCGCAGTTGAAATTTTGTCCTGGCGGCATACGGCTTATCTTTCTGCATGCGATATAAAAACACAGCAACGGTCAGAAATCCCAAAAAAGCGACGGCGTATGACATTTGAAAAGTGATATTTAAAGAATTTAAATCCCAGAAAAATAGAAAGCTGCCGAGAATCATCGCCAGATTCGCCACGGCGGTAAACTGTCCCAAGCCTTCTGCCCTTTTGGCCTTTGTGAGCCAGTTCCATACCAATACTCTGGTTGAGCGGGATGAATAAATGCTGGCCGATACTGAAGATAAACAACCACACCAGCATGATGGAAAAGCCGGGCGATCCAAAACCGATCAAGCAAGATGCCGACAGCGCACAGCAGATTGGCAAGAAAAGCAAGCCTACGGGAACACAGAAAAAAGAAAAGCGCGGCAAAAAATATAACCAGGAATCCAGGTAGCTCCCGGGGTAATTCCAGGAATCCCCGTTGCCAGTCACTGATAAAAAATGTCTCGTTAAGAAAATTATTAAAGGTGGAATCGACAAGGCTCTGCGAAAAGCCAAAAACGAATGTAGCGGCGAGAAACAGCTTAAAGTCGCGCGGTAAAAGTGACCATTTATTTTTAATTTGCTCTAAAATGCTATGTACCTGCCTGTTCGAACACTATCATCTGCATCCGTGAACACCATACATAAAAACGGCAGCAGGTATAACCCGCTGCCGTTTTCGATCCATTACGAAGTTATTTTACTTTAAGCCCGACAAGTTTCCAACCGGATACGATCCTGATAATATTGTGTTATTTCGTAGACGGCATGGTCGATCAAAAGCATGATGCGCATCACGGAGTCGATCGCCTGATTATGCTCGATGGCGTTGATAAAAATCGCCTGAAATTCCGCATAGAGCCACATATGGCGGCGCATCATGTTTAAGGCATAAATGGATTCATGCAGCGGAATATCGCTTTCGTAACATGTTCTCGCGTAATGCATGAAAAACTCCTGCGCTTTTTCATAACGATTGGGAGCAACCAGCATGTTTCTCAACTGGCTGTAAAATTTAATAGCCTGCAGCACCAGCTTTTCATCGGAAATATCCTTATAATGAACCGTTCTCTTGTTTTTCTTTACATCGGCTGCCCAATGTCCCGCTATTTCATCAATGTTGGCTTCCAGTACGTCCAACAGCTTAATCGACTCTGCCATATTTTTTGCTCCTTTCTCGAATGCTTAGCGAATAGGGAAACGAAAATTATTTCTTGCCTTTTTCCTTTTTCATCAACTCCTGATATTCCTTGGTTACCTCATAGACAGCATAATCAAAGAGTAGGATCGTGCGACTCAAGGTGTCCAGGGCCTGCCGCTGGTCGATGCCAGCGCTGAAGATCGTCTGGAATTCGGCATATAACCAGATATGCCTTCTCAAGAGAATAAGTCCGTATACCGCCTCATCCATGGGAATTCCCATGGCGAAACTTTCCTGAGTGTAAGTGCGAAAATATTTTAATGCGCTGTCACCGATTTTTTCATCGGCATACATTTTACTGAAATTCTGATAAAATTTTATGCCTTGATTGATGATCCTCTCTTCATCCAGCTCCTTATATTTTTTTGTTCGGACATTGTTTTGCACATCCATTGCCCATCGTTTGGCCATCTTCTCCGCATGCTGTTCGGCTAATTCCACATATTTAATGGCGTACGTCTTCATGCTTTATCTCCTTTCCGTTTGATAATTGCCTAGAAAGATAATCTTTTATAATAATATAAAGCATGAAATGGAAATTGACAATAGGATTTAGGAATTTGTTACAAAACCACCAGTCACGGGTAATTCTTGACACATTCTTTTTAATTCCATATAGGTTACGAAAACTGACAAGGACGTAACAGGATGACCAAACCACGTATTCTCTTCATGGGCACGCCGGCTTTCGCCCTGCCCGCCATGGAAATGCTGTATAATAACCGCTACCCGATCATGGCGGTGGTCACACAGCCGGACCGTCCCGCGGGACGGGGACAAAAAGAGCTAGCCCCGCCGGTGAAGCTTCTGGCGCAACAATTCGGTTTACCGGTTTTGCAGCCCCTGAAAGTGAAAGACCCGTCTTTTCTGGAAACGTTTGCTCAGTTCAAACCCGACATGGTGGTTGTAGCGGCTTTCGGTCAGATTTTACCAAAAGCGATCCTTGATTTTCCCCGCTTCGGCTGCCTGAACATCCACCCGTCGCTTTTGCCCAGATACCGTGGCGCAGCGCCAATCAACTGGAGCATCATCCGTGGTGAGACCAAAACCGGCGTAACAATTATGCTGATGGATGAGGGAATGGATTCCGGGGATATCCTGACGCAGGAAGAAACACCGCTAGTGGCTACAGAGACGTACGGTGAACTGCATGACCGCCTGGCAAAACAAGGGGCGACCCTGCTTATCAAAACCATCGAGCGGGTGGTTAACGGCAAAGCATCCAGACAACAGCAGGATAAAGCCGGTGTGACGTTTGCCCCCCGACTCGTCAAGGAAACAGGCCAAATCAACTGGCACGAAAGCGCTACGAATATCGTCAATCTCATCCGCGGGCTGAGCCCCACGCCTGCGGCCTATACATTTTTGGACGGCCAGCCTCTCAAAATATTTACCGCTTCCCCTCTGACTGCGGCAATCATCCAGCAACCTGGCACCATCGGCGTTTCTAGCGCATCAGGCCTACCCGTGGCGGCATCCGATGGTTATGTCGTTTTAAAAGACGTCCAGCTCACCGGAAAGAAAAGAATGCCGATTGCCGACTTTCTACGCGGCTATCGTCTGCCACCGGGGAATATTTTGGGATAGCAATGCGATGTATTATACTATATTTAATACACCAATTTTAAAATCTTTATTAATGGGTATCTCTCTACTTATTTTAAAAATACTCAGCTGGAAAAAAACCGGTCGGTTACCCAAAGAAGCAAAATATATTATCATTTTTGCGCCGCATACATCCAACTGGGATTTATTCTATGGTATTTTAATGGCCTTTGCATTTAAATTGGATGTCCGCTTTATTGCAAAAAAAGAATTGTTCCGCCGGCCTTTCTCTTCGCTGATGAAATGGTTGGGAGGCTTGCCGATTGACAGGACATTGTCAAGCAATATAGTAGATCAAATGATATGCACATTTAATGAAAGTAAAATTTTTGTTCTTGCGCTTGCTCCTGAAGGCACCCGTCACAAAACAGATGGCTGGAAGTCAGGATTTTATCATATCGCAGTAAGCGCCCATGTTCCTATTCAGCTTGCATTTCTCGATTATGCAAAAAAAACGGGAGGGGCAGGCCCGCTTATCTATCCGACGGGTGATCTGGATTGCGACATGAAGTCTATTCAGCGATTTTTTTGCGATGGTCCGCGGCCGATACCCTGATAAAACAAGTCCCCCTGTCATTTTTTCTAAATCATGAAAAAAACAATTCGCCATCAGGCAGTGGACATTTTAAATGACGTTTCACAAAGCAAGGCTTTTGCCGGGGATTTGCTGGATGTCTGCCTGGACGAACAAAATCTTTCCGGCATGGCAGACGGGCGACTGCTAACACATCTGGTTTATGGCGTCCTGCGTCTTCAGGGTCATCTGGACTGGATACTTTCCCAACTCTATAGCGGAGATTATTCCAGAATGGATCAAGACGTCAAAACCATCTTACGCACCGGGTTGTATCAGCTTAAATTCAGCGACCGTCTGCCGGACTTTGCCGTGGTGGATGAAGCGGTCAAGATTGCCAAAAAGACTAATCCGGCTGCCAGTGGATTGATTAACGCCGTTTTGAGAAGCTATTTGCGTAACACCGACAAAATTTCCTTTCCCTGTTTTGAAAAAAATCCGGCTGAACATATTGCAGCGTTTTATTCCCATCCGCTGTGGCTTGCTAAAATGTGGCTCAATATTTTCGATAAAGAAGAAACATTAGCGTTATGTAAAGCCAATAATGAATTGCCGCCTCTGACTCTCCGCATCAACACATTGAAAATCTCCCGGGAAGCATTGGAAGAAAAGCTTAAAGCGGACAGACTTCAATTGCACGCCGACGCAGTTTTCGCCTCACGGAATCAACCTTCTCGACCCTCCCCGACCCATTCAAAGAACTATTTTCTTTAACGAGGGCCTTTTACGTCTTCAGGACGAGGCGGCCCAGCTGATTTCTCATCTGGTCAGTCCACAAAGCAGTGGAAGTGTCCTAGATGTCTGCGCAGGTTCCGGCGGTAAAACTACTTACTTGGCGGCCCTCATGAAAAACAAAGGCTGGATTGTAGCTATGGATCGCGACGCAGAAAAAATCGCGCAATTGAAAAAAGAGGCGTTAAGAATGAGAGTTTCCATCATCGAATCCATGCAAGCTGATTTAAGCCATCCACTACCCGCCGAGTTTGCTGAAAAATTTGATCATGTTCTGGTGGATGCGCCCTGTTCCGGAACCGGCACGCTTCGACGCAATCCGGAAATCAAGTGGCGTCTCACTGCCACTGACCTGCATGCTTTATTGAAAACCCAGAAAATAATATTGCGCAATGCTTCCAATGCCGTTAAAAAGGGTGGTTACTTGATTTATTGCACCTGCTCCGTCCTACCTGCGGAAAATGATGAAGTAATCCGTCATTTTTTGGCGGACAATCCCCAATTTATCGTTTGGACACCTGCTGAGACAATTTTAGGCAACCTGATTGATAGCCGTGGTTTTTTCAGGACTTACCCTCACCGTCACAACATGGATGGGTTCTTTGGGGCTATGCTGCGGCGCCGGATTTAAATTGACGAATGAAATAAAAAAATGCTAGCGTACGCTCCCATGTTTTTTTAAGGAGTAGTTATGTTCATTCAACAGATACAGGTCGGCCAGATGGCTGTTTTCGCTTATCTTGTCGGGGATACCGTCACCGGCGACGCACTGGTCATTGATCCGGCCGATAATGCTCATGAGATTCTCGCCATGGCTGCAAAAAACAACTTACGCATCAACTACATCGTCAACACGCACGGCCATGTGGATCATATCGGCGGCAATGCGGAAATGAAAAAACTCACCGGCGCTAAAATCATTGTGCATGAAGACGACGCCATCATGCTCACATCTACGCCGGCGATGATGCTCAAAATGTTCGGCGCGAAACAATCGCCGCCTCCCGATCTTCTGGTTCAGGACGGCCAGATCATCGCGGTGGGAAATGTTGAACTGAAAGTCATCCATACCCCCGGCCACTCTCCCGGAGGCATGTGTCTTTACGCGCCCGGTTACGTTTTCACTGGAGACACGCTGTTTGTGGAAGCCGTCGGCCGCACGGATTTACCCGGCGGTTCCTGGCAAATCATGTACAACGCGATCAAGACAAAGCTTTTTGCACTGCCGGATGAAACAAAAGTCATGCCCGGCCACAATTACGGCCGGACGCCGACGTCCACCATCGGCCACGAAAAAAAGTACAACCCCTCAGTTCGCTAAAGGAGCAGATAAGCTATGACAAAAAGCATTTCACAGACAAATTTCCCGAAACTAAAATTCCTCAATCGCGGCAAAGTACGCGACCTTTATGCCGTGAAAGATCATTTGCTCCTTGTGGCCACTGACCGGATTTCGGCCTTCGATGTGATTATGCCCAATCCGATCCCGGGCAAAGGCTTGATTCTCAACAAAATGTCCGCCTTCTGGTTTAAACAGATGGAAGATATTATCGGTAACCACATTCTATCAACGGACGCGATTGATTTTCCCCCGGAGTGTGCGCCTTACTTCGAAAGCCTGGAAGGCCGCAGCATGCTGGTCAAAAAAGCGACGCCACTGCCGGTGGAATGTATCGTGCGAGGTTATCTGTCCGGCTCCGGCTGGAATGATTATCGCCACAGCCAATCCATTTCCGGCATCAAACTGCCGGAGGGGTTGAAGGAATCCTGTAAACTGCCTCAAACACTTTTTACACCGACAACCAAAGCGCCGGAAGGCGATCACGACTCGCCGATCACCCGTTCCGAAATGAAAGATATTATCGGGGCTGAACTCACGGAAAAAGTCATCAAAAAGTCCCTGGCCATTTATGAGCGGGCGGCATCCATCGCTTTAAAAGCCGGCATAATCATCGCCGACACAAAAATGGAGTTCGGCTTGATCGGTAAAGAATTGATTCTGATCGATGAATTACTGACACCCGATTCATCCCGCTTCTGGCCGGCTGATGAATACGAAGAAGGCCGGGCGCAAAGAAGTTTTGATAAGCAGTTTTTGCGTGATTATCTGCTCTCCATTCATTGGAACCAGAAACCGCCTGCGCCCGAATTACCGCCGGACATTATCAAAAAAACAAAGGCAAAATATGAAGAAGCGTTTTCCCGGCTGGTAAAATGATTTTTTTGAGGCCATTGACAAAAGCCATACCATTATTACATTACGCCGTGTTTATTTGCACGGCGTCATTTTTTTCAGGAGGGACTCCTTGAGCATAAGAAAACTGCCGGACTACCGATTAAAACAAAAAATTTTATATATTGACAAGACATCAGCCACATCACTGATCAGTTACGGAGATTTATATCTGGAAGCAGGAGCGCTTTCAGACGCTCTAGACTTCTATGCCAAAGCCGGACACCATGCTGGTGTGCAAAAAATTAAAGATCTCGCACTCACAAACGGCGATGTCTTCCTTTTCCAGGGGGCGGCCAAGGCTCAGAACATTGATCTTCGAGACGCCGACTGGGAAGACATAGCCCGTCGGGCCATCGAGCTTAAAAAATATTTATTTGCAAGGCACGCTCTGGGAAAAACCAATAAAGCGGAATTGTTAAACGCGCTTACAACTAAGATGAAAGCGGAGGAAGCAAAACAAAGCGCATGACCAAAAAGGATTATTACCAAATTCTGGGTGTCGGCAAAACAGCCTCAGACGAAGAGCTCAAAAAAAATTACCGGAAAATAGCCATGCAATGCCATCCCGATAGAAACCCGGGAGACAAACAAGCGGAAGAAAAATTCAAAGAAGCTGCCGAAGCTTATGAAGTTTTAAGCGACAGGCAAAAAAGAGAAATCTATGATCAATACGGCCACGCGGGCTTGAGCAACACCGGCTTCCAGGGGTTCAGTGGTTTTGACGATGTTTTCTCGAATTTTGGCGATATTTTTGAAGATGTATTTGGCTTTGGCCGCACCCGGGGACGCGGACGGACACGGCAAGCCGCAAGAGCCGGCGCCGACTTGCGTTATGACCTGAAAATATCTTTTCTCGATGCGGCATTCGGACTGACCACCACTATAGATCTGGAAAAACTTTATACCTGCCATGAGTGCCAGGGAACGGGCGCGGCGCCCGGCACCTCTTCTTCGACCTGTCCAACCTGTCAAGGACGAGGTCAGGTTATTCAATCGAGCGGTTTTTTTACCATTAGTTCCACTTGTCCCCATTGTCACGGTCAGGGTAAATTCATCACCAAACCCTGTACTACATGCCGCGGCACTGGCAAAGAACAGCAGCGTAAAACAGTCGAATTGAAAATCCCGGCCGGCGTGGAAACCGGTTCCCGTCTGCGTCTGCGCGGCGAGGGCGAAGCGGGAGAACAGGGCGGTCCCTGCGGTGACTTGTATGTTTTTTTACAGGTGGAAGACCATGATTTTTTTGTTCGTTCGGAAGACGATATTATCTGTCGCGTTCCCATCTCATTTGTTCAGGCGTCGCTCGGCGGCACTGTTACCGTACCAACCTTAGAAGAGTCTGAAAAAATTAAAATTCCTAGAGGCACCCAAACCGGCCGTACGTTCCGTCTCAAAGGCAAAGGAATCCCTCATTTGCAGGGATACGGCCGGGGAGATCAGATCATTGAAGTCTTTGTACAGATTCCAACGGCTTTAACCAGAAAGCAGGAAGAGCTCTTGCGGGAATTTGAAAAGCTCGGATAGTTATGCCCTCTACATAATAGATTTGCAATCCATCACACAATATGTTTAAAACGGCTTAAATTGAATGGTCTGGAGGAGCAACTATGAAAAGTCATAAATATCGCTTCATCGTCTGTCTATTTGTTCTTTTTCTTTTTTCCGGTTGCGGCGCAGGAGCTCTGGTGGTCGGAGGCGTAGCGGTGGGCGCTGGCGCCGGCACGGGGACCTATTTTTATGTCAACGGCGAACTGAAGACAGATTACGCCGCTCCTTTCGATAGAGTATGGAGCGCTTGTGAGAAAACGGTCGCGGATATGCGCGGCACGGAAGTTCAACCCGTAAAAGAAATCGCTCAAGGTAAAATCACGACGGTGATCAATGACGAAAAGGTAAAGTTTGAAATTACCTATCGGGCAAAAAATCAGACCTCTGTCGCTATCCGTGTGGGCCTGGTTGGGAATAGGTTATCCTCCCAGCTCCTCCACGATAAAATCGCCGAAAATCTGACCAAACTTTAATTGATTGCAACAGACATAAAGGCCCGGTTTGTGCCGTTATCATGAATAAAAAACTTCTTTTAGGCATAGGGCTTGGCTTTGTCCTGATTTACTTCTCTGTCCGGGGAATCGATTTCAATGAAACGCTCACCCACCTGAAGAAAGTCCACTTGGGCTATGCCGGCTTGTCTCTTTTCTTTATCATTTTAATGCAGGCTTTACGGTCCTACCGCTGGGGTGTGATCCTGCAGCCAATGGAAAAAATCTCTCAATTTACTCTCTTTGCTGTAACCAGTGTTGGCTTTCTGGCTATTGCGGCGATTCCGGCCCGTATTGGCGAACTGGCTAGGCCTTATCTGATCGCAAAAAAAAGTTCCATTAAAATGTCTTCAGCCCTCGGCACGATCATTGTGGAGCGTGTACTGGATAGCCTTGCGGTGCTGACCATGACGTTTGCTGTTCTCATGCTGCAGGATTTACCGTCCTGGATGATTAAATCCGGCATCCTTTTTTTTATAGTGACCATGCTGGTGATCGCATGTATGATTGGATTGATCTTGCGCAGAGAAAGAGCCATTAAAATTATCGACCGGATTCTACGACGGCTGCCCGGTAAGCCGACGCAAAAAGTTAATCATGTGATCCACCATTTTATTGATGGTTTTCAAGTAATCACCGACGTGAAGAGGCTTCTCTACTTATTATTGCTATCCGCCGTGGTCTGGCTGGTAGATGTCGCTGCGATTTACACACTGCTTCTGGCCTTCAGCTTTAACCTGCCGGTGCTGGCAGCCTTTGTTGTCATGGTGATTCTTATTGCAGGTATCGCGATTCCCACTGCGCCGGGCTTTATCGGTAACTGGCATTATGCTTGTATTCTGGGATTGAGTCTATTTGGCATTGCCAAACCGGAAGGTTTTTCTTTTGCGCTTGTCTATCACTTCCTGTCCATGATTATTGTCATCATCCTGGGTGTCATCTTTCTGCCCTTCAACAAACTTTCCATTTCCGACATGACCAAACAGATGGCAGAGGACCAAGGATCAAGGTTAAATGATCAAGGTTAAATGATATCATTATATTTTTTCAGTTTCAGTCGTAAACCTTGTATCTTGAGCCTTGAACCTTGATCCTTTTCAGTCTTTCGTTGCTACTTTCAGACTCTTGAGTTTTTTATGCAGATTGCTGCGCTCCAAACCGATGGCTTCGGCTGTTTTGGAAATATTGCCATCGTACTCTTCAAGTTTTTTGATAATAAACTGCCTCTCAAAAACCAGCTTGGCGTCTCTAAAAGAATCACTGACGGTGGGCGATTCCGGCGTCACAGCGCTTTGCTCCGTTTTCACGTTGAGTTCAGGAATATCATCCGCCTTGATTTCATTGGACGGCGTCAGAATAATTAGTCTTTCAATAATATTTTTCAGTTCACGGACATTGCCGGGCCAGTTATGCGACATTAATTGCTCCAAAGCGCCGATTGTCAAGGTCTTCAGCTGCTGACCCTCTTTCGCGGCAAAGTCGGAAAGAAAACGTTCCGCCAGAAAGGGAATGTCTTCTTTTCGGTCTCTGAGCGGCGGCACGTGCAACGGAATGACGTGCAGACGGTAATAGAGATCCTGCCGGAACCGGCCCGCCTCCATTTCTTTTTCCAGGTCTTTATTCGTCGCAGCCAGAACCCGCACATCCATATCAATGACTTTATTGCCGCCGACTCTTTCGAATTTTTTCTCCTGAAGAATCCGTAAAATCTTTGCCTGAGCTTTGAGACTCATGTCCGCAACTTCATCAAGGAAAATGGTCCCTTCATGGGCCAGGTCAAATTTGCCGCGCTTTTTTTCTGTCGCGCCGGTGAAGGCGCCTTTTTCATGCCCGAATAATTCGCTCTCGATGAGTTCCTCGGGTATCGCTGCGCAGTTGACTTCCACAATAGGCTTGTGTGACTGGCGGCTTAAATGATGAATGGAACGTGCCACCAGTTCCTTTCCCGTACCGTTTTCGCCCATGATCAGGATCCAAGCATTGGTCGGCGCAACGATGCCAATCATTTCCTTGAGTTCAGTAATCACCGGACTGGTTCCGGTTAACTCGTACTGATGCGATACTTTTTGTTTTAATAAAATGTTTTCCTCTTCCAGACGAACCACATTGAGCGCGTTGTTCACCAGAATAATTACTTTGTCCAGCGACAGAGGTTTTTCAATGAAGTCAAAAGCGCCGAGCTTGGTCGCCCTCACCGCTGTCTCAATGGTACCGTGACCGGACATCATAATGATCAGCACATTCGGATGGGCGGTATGGATGGCTTTGAGGGTTTCCAGGCCATCGATACCAGGCAGCCAGATATCCAAGAGGACAAGTCGCGGCATTTCTTCGGCCACAATCTTAATCGCCTCTTCGCCGCTGCCCGCTACAAGCACCTGATAACCTTCGTCCTCCAGAATAGCCTTCAACGACTGACAGATGCTGACTTCATCATCTACGACAAGAATGGTTTCATTCATTAGGTTCACTCAACTCTATTGTTAACTATAAATTAAACTTCCAAAACCGGCAACTGAAAAGATACGATTGTTCCTGTCGGATAGTTGTCATTGACACTGACCTGACCTTTATGATCCGATATAATCGAGCTGACGATAGCCAGGCCGAGCCCTGTTCCTGATTTCTTGGTTGAAAAATACGGATCAAATACTTTCCGCTTATAACTCGCCGGAACACCGGCGCCGTCGTCGGCAACGGCAACGGTCACCTTCTTGTTCGGCTCATCATACCGAATAATGACCCCGATATGTCCCGTTTTCTTATTTATGGAAGCAACGGCATTATCCAGCAGATTAATCATGACCCTGTTGATCTGTTCAGCATCCAGATTGAACCTCGGTAATCCTTCCGCAGGACGGTATTCAAAATTAATATCCTTGTGGGCATCTACGAAAAGCGTCACCGCCTCGGACACAACCGCATTGAGATCATTGGGGGCAAGTGTCGTCACGGGCATGCGGGCGTAACGGGAAAATTCATTGACCAGATTCTTAAGCACTTCCACCTGATCGATGATGGTCTGCGTGCATTCCTTAAACACCGAGCCTTCCTCTCCCAATTTGTCACCATATTTGCGCTGAAGCCTTTGCGCGGAAAGTTGCACGGGCGTGAGCGGATTTTTAATTTCGTGCGCCATACGTCTGGCCACTTCCCGCCAGGCCGCGGCGCGTTCCGCCTTCTGCAATTCCGTCAAATCTTCAAACACGACAACAATGCCGGAATCGTTGCCTTCTTCATCCTCAATGGTCGTCAACGTCAGAAGCACCGTTAAAACCTTATCCCGCAGCATCAACTCCAACTGTTTTTGCAGTATCCGCTCATTGCTTTCGTTCATTTCCAGCAAAAAGGCATCCACCAGAACAAGATGTTCATCATGTAAAAGCTCGCGATAATCCCGTGAAAGAAATTGAGAGGCGTCAATCTCGAACATAGTTTCCGCGGCGCGGTTAATTGTGGTTATCATATAGTTTTTATCGACTGAAATAACCCCTGCGGAAACATTGCGCAAAACGGCGGCCATATACTTACGCCGCTCTTCAAGAGAGATATTGGCCTCTTCCAGGCCTGTTTTGCTTTTCTGCAAATCATCCGTCATCGAGTTGAATGATTTGACCAGAAGCCCGATTTCATCATCAGCCTCGATATCAATTCGACTTGTCAGATCGCCCTGGGTGATTCTATTGGTCGCTGAAACGAGGTCCTGAATGGGATTCGTGATACTCTTGGCGAGCGACAGACCAAACCATGTCGCCAGAAAGATGATCGACAAGGTCACAATCGACAGGGTCACAACATAATTAAATTTAATCGGATTTTTCAAGAGCTTAATCTGTCCGTACTGTTCGGAGGCGTTGGCAATACTCCGCAGTTTATCGACAAATCCCTGCGGAACGCTGTAACTAACGGAAACACGACCAATGACTTCCGTGGGAACGGCGTAAGAAAAAACCGGCGCAACGCCGACGATCGCCTCCCCGGCACTGGTTGGGGCTACTGTTGATATTTCCTTGCCGGAATAAATATCTTCCAGCATTTTCGGCGACAGATCAACAGGCGTCCGTAAGGAATTTTCAGCATCGGCAAAAGTAATGCTTTCTCCTTTAAAATCAAAATAGGCCTCCACCCTTCCAACTTTATAATTCTTCTGGCGCTGAGAGAGCAAACTGTTAAGATAATTTGTTCTATCAGCGTCATAGAGACGGTTTTTGGTGATATCCGTCACTGATTTGGCGGGCGTTAAACTTTGGCCAATTCCTCCGCTTGCGTGTAATACACCTGGGCAACTTCCAGCGACCTGTTCAAGGCATCGCCGATTTTAAGGTTGAACCAGAACTCAATGGAGTAGGAAAGAAAATTAAGGGCAAATAAAAAAAGTAAAATAGTCGGAACAAGGGACAAACCAACAAAAGCGGCAACCAATTTGGTGCGCAACTTGGAACCGATGACGCCCTTGCGGCGCTCGGAAAATAATTTAAAAATATTGCGGACAATAAGAAAAATCAGAAGCAGGATCAGCATAACATTGATACTGGTCAGGCCATATACCAGAATGTTGGCCGATATCGGCAGTTCCTTTCGGGATGAAAGCTGACTGGCCAGGATTGTAAAAACAATCGCCAGGCAGCCGACAACCAGCATGAGAATGCCTTCACGCCGGCGCTTTTTTAATTCGCTTTCATCAAGGTAGGCTCTTCTGGATTTTTTTTTAATTTTCATCAGTGGATTGGATCAACTTTCCCGCAGAAATAGAGATTGCTGATTAATAGGAAAATCTTATTTTATACAACGGTGTTTCAAAATCCCACAAGGAGACAAAGAATAATACATATTCCATATTGAAAGGCAGCCGTACTTTGTCAATTTTAACCCTGATCTCGGTGTAATAATTATTGCCTTTGGACAAATGCGAAATAGGAATGACGAAAATTCCATTCAAATCCGCCATGGCTTTTTGAGCGCTTTCAAAATCCGGGAAAATTACAGGCTGATTGCTGCTGTTCGTGGTAATCGAAAATATTTTTTTCAAATTGTCATATTTGATGACGCGGCGAATTTCTTTATGGATAATATGTTTATTCCATACATAGGACCTTTCCTGATAGACATCCAACTGAAGCGTAAAAACGGCGGGAACGCCGGCTAAAATGGCGGTCTCCATTTCCGGCTTAAAACAATCCACCAGCCTGGCGTATAAAAGCACGTTTTCTGTGTTGCTGGTTATTAAGGTATCAACCATTCGAGGCATGATACTCGTCCTCGCCGTAACCGGCAAGGCTAGCGCTGTAAGCATCATCAATAAACAGACACAAAACACCCTCACCGCAAAACTGATATTATTTTTCATATAAACCATAATCTTTCTATGAGAACAACTTCATTTCGCTTCCGGTAAATTTCAATCGACATCGGTAACAAGCGCATACCGTTCATCTTGATTTCCGGCCAAAGCTATCGGCCGCGGCAAAATTACCGTGAAAGCCATTTTGTGACGTTGCTAAATTTTTAATGAAATATACTAGGTAACCTGGCGTTAAAAATCAAGGTTAATTTAAGACGTATAAAGACATGGATGATTTTGTAAAAATATCAAATCGGCGCGGCATCCAGAATAGTAAAGGATGGAATCTTACAGGACGTGAATTTCGCTGATTTTTTTTGGTCGTATTCAGTGAGAATCTCCCAACTACTCTCATGGCGCATGAGTTCCCGCAATAAAAGATTGTTCAGCCGATGGCCCGATTTGTAAGCCACAAAATGGCCGATAATCGGCATCCCCAGCAAAAACAGATCACCAATGGCATCTAGAATTTTATGTTTGACAAATTCATCAGGCATGCGAAGGCCGTCTTTGTTGATGATTTTTTCATCATCGAGAATGATCACATTATCCAGCGATCCCCCCAACCCCAGTCCCTTGGCCTGCAGAAATTCAACTTCTTTTAAAAAACCAAATGTTCGGGCGCTGCAAATTTTATCTTCGTAGTTTTTATCGGAAAATATGACGCTGTAGGATTGCTTGCCGATGGCCCGGTGAGCAAAATCAATATCATAAGTTATTTTGAGTTCTTCAGAAGGCAGGAGCATGGCACGACCTTCTCCTTCTTTCACAGAAACAGGTTTTTTAATGACCAGCATCTTTTTGAATTTACCTTGCGTGCATGTTCCTGCTTCCTTGAGCATATTGACAAACGGGCGGGCACTTCCGTCCATGATCGGCACTTCAAAAGAATCGAGTTCAACGACGGCATTATCGAGCCCCATTCCACTGAAAGCTGATAAAATATGCTCTACGGTGGAGACTGTGACACCATTTGATCCCAGGGATGTCGCCAGGGTTGTATCACAAACCATCTTGAAGTCTGCCGGAATTGGCCTGGCATTCGGTAGATCCTTACGAACAAAAATGATACCGGTATCAACAGGGGCCGGTTTAATCGTCATGTTCACCTTACGGCCAGTGTGTAAACCGATACTAGAGCAAAATATTTCTTTTTTCAGCGTACGTTGCAGATGCATATTTAACCTTAAATTTAATAGAACTTATAATTCAGCAATAATTATACCAAATGTCAGAAATGGGAATAAATTAAGAAACAATATGTATTTACTGGTATTTTTATCGACCCTGCGACAGACTGGTTTCCAGATGTCGATATCTCTTGTGTCCGAAACAACACACTTGGTAAAATGGGGAACACGCACCGGAAGGTGAAGAGTTACTTATAGAATCTTTCCTTTTCGCTATAAATACAACCGCAATAAGGCTGGCGATACATTCCCAAATCCTTGGAAATCTTAACACCTTCATTCCAGCCACTGCGGAAATCCTGATAATGGAAATGAATTCCAAGCTGTTGGCCCAGCGTTTCGCCAAGCTGACGGATTAAATCATGCTTCTGATAGCGGCTGTAAAGTAATGTGGTGGTGAAAGCATCATAATTTTCTTTTTTTGCCTGCTGGGCCGTAAATTTCAATCGATCACTCAGGCAATAGGCGCAGCGGTCTTCGGGCCGGGACGCCACCTGCCTCAAGAATTCTTCCAGAAGATAACCTTCCGGCCAGATGACATTTAAAAGGATTTTTTCAGCATAGTCTTGAAGGCTTTGCTTGCGGCGCGAATACTCCAGATAGGGATGGATATTGGGATTGTAAAATAAGCCGGTCACATCATGGCCGTGCGTTCTCAATGCCTTGAGAGGATAGATCGTGCAAGGTCCACAGCAGATATGCATGAGCAGCTTCATGAAATAAATTAACTCCGGGATTAAAACAGTTCCTTTTGAGCGCCCGACGCTTTCAGGCCGAAATGTTCATAGGCTTTGGAACAGGCCATCCGGCCCCGCGCCGTTCTTTGCAGATAGCCTTCCTGAATCAGATAGGGCTCATAAACATCCTCAATCGTCACCCTCTCTTCGCCGATCGCCGCCGCCAGACTTTCCACACCGACCGGTCCTCCGTTGAATTTTTCAATCAACGCCAGAAGCAGTTTACGATCCATCTGATCAAAACCCTTTTGGTCCACTTCAAAAGCATCGAGCGCTTCGCGGGCGATTTTTCCGTCAACGGTTCCATCGCCTTTCACTTCCGCGTAATCGCGGACCCGCTTGAGCAGTCGGTTGGCGATGCGGGGCGTACCGCGCGCCCGCTTGGCCAGCTCTTCCGCGCCTGTGCCGGTAAGCTGGACACCCAGAATTTTGGCAGACCTCTGAATAATCACGGAAAGCTCTTGCGGTGAATAGAATTCAAGTCGAAAATGCATACCAAAACGATCGCGCAGCGGGGACGTCAGAGACCCCGCGCGTGTTGTCGCACCCACCAGTGTGAATTTGGGAATGTCGAGTTTCATCGACCGGGCCGACGGCCCCTGTCCGATTAAGATATCGATGTGAAAATCTTCCATGGCCGGATACAAAATTTCTTCCACAACATGAGAGAGCCTGTGAATTTCATCAATAAATAAAACCTCGTGCTCGTGCATGTTCGTCAAAATCGCTGCCAGATCTCCCGGGCGTTCGATCACCGGACCCGAGGTCACCTTAATATCCACGCCCAATTCTCTGGCGATGATATAAGCCAGCGTGGTTTTACCCAAACCAGGAGGACCGTATAAAAGCACATGATCGAGCGACTCCCGCCGTTTCTTGGCTGCTTCAATAAAGATCGACAGATTGCTTTTGACCTTGTCCTGGCCGATATAATCAGCAAGCTTAGGCGGACGCAAAGAATTTTCCAGATTGCCTTCGTCTTCGGCACAAATCGGATCAATTAAGGGATTTTTTATATGGCCATCCATTGTCGTTACCTGAGCCTACCCGTTCAACCGCCAAGAATCTTTAAAGCCTTTTTCAAGAGTTGATCCATGGCCAACTCCCCTTCTGCATCGCGCGCAACCTTGTCCAGCGCGTCTCTCGCAGCATTGGCTTTATACCCTAAATTGACCAGTGCGGAAAGTACATCTTCCCGCATCATATCGCTTCGCTTTTGCCGGGCATCCGTAACCGGAATCTGATCCACCGCCATTTTCTTAATGGCTTTTTCCCTCAGTTCCAAAATTAAGCGCTCCGCCATTTTCCTGCCGATCCCGGGAATGGTGATCAATTTAGCCAGATTGCCCCCGGAGATCGCATCGAGCAGTTCGGATGATGAAATACCCGAAAGAATATTCATCGCCACTTTCGGGCCGATCCCGCTGACGGAAATCATCAGTTGAAAAAGTTCCCGCTCCTGCAGTGTGTAAAAACCGAACAAATTAATCGCATCCTCTTTGACGGACGTATGGATATGCAAGGTTACCGCCTGCCCCGCTTCCGGAAGTTCATAAAAAGTCGTGAGCGGTATAAAAACGCGATAACCGACGCCTTGTGTATCCACGACAATATGAGATATTCCCTTATAAGCAATTTTACCGGATAGCAGGGCGATCATCTCAGAGAGGCTGCTCCTTTAAAAAATTGGCCTGACAGATGGCCGCGGCCAGTGCATCCGCCGCGTCCGCAGGCGGCAGGGCATCGAGCTTCAGGATGGCCTTCACCATCATCTGCACCTGGCGTTTTTCCGCCCGGCCGTAACCGACCACCGCCTTTTTAACTTCCAGTGGCGAATATTCAAAAACGGGAACGCCTTTGTCGGCACAGGCATAAATCACCACGCCCCGGACCTGGGCCTGCCGGATCAGACTGCGGACATTTTTTCCATAGAAAATATTTTCCAGGCCGACCGACTGTGGACTTGTTTCAACAATAACGGCACTAAGCTTGCTGAAAATATCCATTAAAACTTCAGATAAAAGAGAACCTTTATGAGGCTTGATTTCACCGTGAAGAACGTGACGCAGATAATTGCCGCTTTTATCAATCACTCCATATCCTGTCACGACGCTTCCGGGATCGATACCTAAGATTCGCAAAATATCAGCTTTCGTCAAAAATCAGTATTGGTCACTAACTTAACTTTTCCATGACATCTTCATCAATGTCGAAATTGGAGTAAACATTCTGCACGTCATCGTTGTCTTCCAGCTTCTCCATTAGTTTCAACATGGACTCCGCCTTACCCGCTTCGAGTTTCACGGTATTGGAAGGAATCTTGCTGATAGATGCTTCCAGATGTTTGATGCCTTTAGCATCAATAGCCTTTTTCACGGCTTCAAAAGCCGTCGGTTCTGTGATCACTTCAAATTCACTGCCTTCCGCCCTCACATCTTCCGCTCCGGCCTCCAGGGCCAGTTCCATCAGTTCGTCTTCACCAATAAGCTTTTTATCGATTACGATGCTTCCTTTTTTCGAGAATATCCAGGACACACATCCATTTTCACCCAGATTGCCACCATGTTTTGAAAAAATGTGACGAATTTCAGCCACAGTCCGATTTTTATTATCCGTCATGACATCAACGATCACCGCCGCACCGCCTGGTCCGTAGCCTTCATAGGTGATTTCTTCATAAGCCGCCGCACCATCCCCGCCGCCGGTGCCCTTTTTGATTGCCCGGTCGATATTATCCTTAGGCATATTCTCTTCTTTGGCCGCCATAATCGCTTGCCTCAAACGAGAATTGCCTTCAATATCGCCACCGCCCAGACGTGCCGCCAGTGTGATTTCTTTGATAATTTTGGTAAATATTTTACCACGTTTGGCGTCAATCGCCCCCTTTTTCCGTTTGATGGTGCTCCATTTAGAATGGCCGGACATGTTGTCTTTCTCCTGAAAAAAGATAATCTTTCATATTTTTTTGCCTCATAGCATAAGGCGATAAGCTTGTAAAGTTAATTAGATTTTTGCCAGAAGGCTTAATCGATAAAATCATACCCTGAAGAATTATGGTTTAGAGCTAATGACAGGCCACAAATAACGCTCCGCTTTGAGCTTGTTTAGCGTTTCGCAAAAAATGAGGCAAGGCTCAAAGGGATGTCCGGACGATCCAGTAATCTGAAACCGGCCTTTTGCACCACACCTACCGCTGCGTCGAATTGCACTTTGGAAACATGTAGCTTGGGTTCCGCCAGAAGAAATTTGCCGTTATCTTTCAAGACGTGATGCAATTGCGCGAAGAATCTTTCCTGATCCGGCACTTCATGCGCCATCCAGAAGGCCAGAATGAAATCGGCCAGGACCGTTACCTTCAGAGAAACCGGACTGGCCAACTGCGCAGTAATCCGGTGCGCGAGACCCGTTCTTAGGGCCCGCTGTGAAATAGCAGTAAGCATTTCTTCCTGAATATCCACTGCGATGACTTGCCCACTGTCTCCCACCAGGCGGGCCATGGGAATGGTAAAAAACCCGATGCCGGGGCCAACGTCCACAACGGTGTCGCCTTCCCTGACATAGGCTTTGATGATTTGATCAGGATTTTGTAA
The DNA here is from genome assembly GCA_963726395.1 of uncultured delta proteobacterium. Classification (GTDB taxonomy): domain Bacteria; phylum Desulfobacterota; class Syntrophia; order Syntrophales; family Smithellaceae; genus UBA8904. The sequence continues at coordinate 63,592 of CAVSCG010000032.1, read as the reverse complement.
ACGCCGGCGAATCCAGTTGTCAAAGGTAAAGCACAACCAGCGGGGACAAACATGATGCTTTCTTACAAAAAGGAGGTCGCCTATTCTGCTCATCATATCTTCCTTTAACGCTATGAGCTACGAGCTATTAACTATTAACCCATCTTGCTCACAATTTTCCCTGTGACGGCGCAAATCATGTTAAAAAGTTAAGGTCGGCCACTCCTAATCATCAGGCAACCTTAAGCCCTTTTCCCCTCAGATAATCTTTGACGTCCTGAATTTTGAGCAACCGGAAATGAAAAACCGAAGCGGCCAGTAAAACAGCTGGCCCCTCCTTTGACGACCGCTTCATAGAAATCTTCCAGCTTGCCCGCGCCGCCGGAGGCCACCACCGGCAACGTGACAGCGGAGGAGATGGCTTTAGTAAAGGGAATATCATAGCCCGCCTTGGTGCCGTCTCCGTCCATGCTGGTGGGCAAAATCACCCCTGCGCCCAGTTCCTGACAGGTTTTCGCCCAGGCCACCGCGTCTTTGGCAATGGGCAGTGTGCCACCGGACACGACCAGTTCAAACCCGGAAGGCATTGCCACGTTTCTTTTCGCATCAATGGCTACGGTGATTTTTTCCGAGCCGAATTTTTTAGCCGCCTGACTCACCAGTTCCGGATTTTTCACCGCCGCGCTGTTCATGGACACCTTGCTCGCTCCGGCTCCTAACACCATTTCGATATCTTCAATCGAAGAAATGCCGCCACCGACCGTCAACGGAATACTCAACACGGCGGAAACCTTCTTCACCCATTCCAGGCGTGTTTTGCGGTTTTCCAGCGTGGCCGCAATGTCCAGCATGGCCAGTTCATCCGCGCCTTCAGCCTGATAAAAAGCGGCGTTCTCCACCGGATCACCCGCTTCTTTAATATCGACAAAATGAACACCCTTAACCACCCTTCCGTTTTTCATATCCAGACACGGCATGATTTTAATCGGTTCCATAAAGATCTCCTTTCAGATCAGAATAAAGAATTTGAACGGCAGCGCTTCATCGCTGACGATTTGTAAACCGAACGTGTCAAATTTACAACCAAAATGTTCAAGAACAGGGCCGGTAAGCAATCATTTTGTTCTATTTTTCTTTAATACTTGAAATGCAAAGCAATTTCGTTTAAATCATTTGCAACCTATTCCATGACAAAAAGGAGCCGCTATGATCAAAATGAAAGAAATAAAAGCAACTAATATGAACGTGGAAAAATTTATCGACGATCAAGTTCGTAAAATCCGTGAAGCTGTTGGCGAAGGCCTGGCCATCAACGCCCTGTCCGGCGGCGTGGACTCCGCCGTCGTCACCGCCCTGGGACATAAGGCGCTGGGCAATCGTCTGAAAACCTATATCATCGACAACGGTATCATGCGGGAAAACGAGCCAGCCAAAGTGGCAGCCGCCTTTAAAAAGCTGGGGATCAAGGTCACAGTGATGGACTCGTCCAAGGCTTTTTTTGCCGCCCTTAAAGGGATTACCGATCCCGAAGAAAAAAGAGAAGCCATCACGCAAACCTTTTATAAAAACGTTTTCAGCAAGCTGGTCGTCAAGAGCAAAGCCAAATACCTTCTGCAGGGCACCATTCTGACTGATGTGGATGAAACCGTCGCCGGGATTAAACGGCAGCACAATGTATTTGAGCAACTGGGCATCGATCCTCAAAAAGCCTTCGGCTACAAAATTCTGGAACCGCTCATCGAGCTGCGCAAGGACGGCGTACGCAAAGTCGGAGCAGGGACTGGGACTGCCGTACGGCATGTTCGACCGGATACCCTTTCCCGGGCCGGCGCTTGGCCGCCCGCGTCATCGGCGAAGTCACACCCGCAAAAATCGCCCTAGTCAAAAAAGCAACCGCCATTACCGAAGCAGCGCTCAAAGACGTCAAGGCGTTTCAGTATCTGGCCATTCTGCATGAAGACCGTGTAACGGGCATGCGCAACAACAAAAGGGTTTTTGGCAACCAGATCGAAATCCGCTGTTGGAACAGTCTGGACGCGCGCACTGCAAGGCCTACCAGGCTTTCATTTGATGTGCTGGAAAAGATCGCTGCGAAGATCACCAGAGACATCCCCGAAGTTGTCAGCGTCACTTACAACATCACAGCTAAACCGACATCCACGATCGAAGCGATTTAAGAAGGAAATCTGTGGCGGGAATGTTACCATAACGGAAATTCCCGCCGCAGTTGGAGAAATCGGAACATGGAAAGAAAGCCTCAAAACGGTCCTTTGCAGGGAATTCGCATTCTTGATCTGACCCGGCTTTATCCCGGGCCGCTGGGCACGATGATGCTTGCCGATATGGGCGCCGAAGTCATCAAGATTGAGGATATGAACGCACCGGACTATATGCGATACTATCCTCCCTATCTCCAATCAGAATCCGCAGGCTTTATTGCTGTCAACCGTTCCAAGCGCAGCCTGGCGATGAATCTCAAAACAAAAAAGGGCGTGGACATTTTTTTCTCTCTTCTGAAAACGGCGGATATCGTCATCGAACAGTTTCGGCCCGGCGTACTGGACGAGCTGGGCATAGGCTATGAAGCGGCAAAACGGCTAAAGTCGGATATTATCTACGTCTCAATCACCGGATACGGCCAAGACGGACCCTACGCAAAAGATGCCGGACACGATATTAATTATATCGGATACGCCGGAATTTTGTCGGCAACCGGTTCTCCAAAAACAGGCCCCATTCTCCCCGGCCCTCAGCTCGGTGATGTGGCGGGGGGTGCGTACATGTCCATCATTGCCTGTCTTGCCGCCCTCTGGACCAGAGAAAAGACCGGCCAGGGACAGAGGGTTGACGTGGCCATGCTGGATTGCGTTCTTCCGCTGATGACCCTGCAGATGGCGCATTATCAGGCCACTAAGATGATGATGGCGCCGGGAGAGCTGCCTCTTTCCGGAGGGCTGGCCTGTTATAGCGTGTATTCATGCGCCGACGGCAAATATATCGCCCTGGGCCTCCTGGAGACCAAGTTCTGGAAAATTTTTTGCGAAATGGCCGGCCACGCCGAGTGGATTGAGAAGCATATGGTGATGGGAGAAGAGGCTCACAACCTGCGCAAAGAGATCGATGCTTTTTTCCGAACAAAGACGAGGGATGAATGGATCGCCGAGGCGAAAGACCTCGATGTTTGCCTGACTCCCGTACTGGATATTTCAGAAGTTGAAACAGACCCGCAATTGCAGGCGCGGCAAATGGTTTACGAACAGGCGCATCCTGTCTGTGGCCCGATCAAAGGCATCGGCGTCCCGCTTAAATTCTCAGCAACGCCGGCACATCCCACCGGACCGTCACCTGCACTAGGAGAAGATACGAAATCCGTTCTGGAAGAACTTGGCTATAAACAAGAAGAAATTGAAGTATTCCGAAATGAAGGAGTTATTCTGCTGGCCAGTCGTTAGATATATCGTGGCGGCAAGAATCCCTTCAAGCTCCACTTGTGGGATAATTCGACTTACATGTTTCATTTCATTTCGTTCCTGAAACATGAGTCTCATTAAAAAAGAAAGGACAGGTTTCCCTGCCCTTTCTGTGCAGTGTTTATTAATATCAAATGGCGATTATGGTTTCAACCAAAGTACCGGAGTTTGCCCTCCGCCCGTTTCGCCCAGTTTCATGACCTTGTCAAACTCCTTCTTGGTTACCGGCCAATAGGCATAAAGTGACGACGGGTCAGATTTTCCATTCGTAATGGTTTGCACGGAAGCCAAGATATGAAGGCGCCCTGTGTCGGCGATTCCGAATGTCGTGGTAGGAAATCTATCGCCCAGCATGGGGGGATCCAAAGCCTTGGCAAAAGCCGCACGGATTTTATATACGTCGTCAACTGACTGCGCGGCAACAATCGCGCGGGCAAGAGCGTGTGTGGCGGAATAATTGAGGGCGCACTCCCAAGTCACCATTCGTTTGTAAGTCTCGGTGTATTTCTTATCGAATATCTTTGCGCCGTCAAAGGGGACGCTCACCACACCTGCTGTTCCAATCAAATTCCCCATCACCTTGGTGCCTTTCAACAGGATAGCAATGTAATCCTGCTTGGCCTGGTCGATCATGATGAATCCACCTTTATAACCCATGCCTCTGGCCTGTTCGATCACCAGCGCCGTTGTGGCGGAAGGTCCGCCAATCAGCATCACATCAGGCTTTGTGGCGATGGCCGCGGCAAGTTGAGGCGAGAAATCCGTTTCCGTGTAATAATTAGCCGGCTTATCAACGGTTATGACGCCGCCTCTTTTTTCCCAGTATTCTTTAAATGCACTTCTCCACTCATCGCCATAAGCGCCCAACGTTACAACCATGGCACATTTTTTCCAACCTTTTTTCAAACCCCAGTCAACAAAGACTTGAACATAGGTCGTAAAATTAGGTGCGGTAGAAACCACCAGTTTATTGCCCAGCTTTTCGACTAAGGGGGTGCTGGTGTAAGCCATCATAATAAATTCATTGCCCTTCTCTTCATTGATTTTCATCATGGGAGCGGTGGTATTGAAAACGCCGTTGAAAACCGCGATGGCCTTATTCGTTCTAAAGCGCCGGGCGTTATTCACCGCCTGGGTCGGATCGATACGGTCATCAAGCTTTTCCAGCTGGAAGGTGTATTTTTTCCCTTTAACGGTAATGCCTCCGCCGGCGTTCAATTCCTTAACGGCCATATCGATACCGTTAAATAGGTCCTGCCCGTATTCAGCGGCAGGACCGCTCAGCGGTCCGGTATAACCCAGAACAATTTCATCTGCAGCCTTACTACTTCCCGCCCAGGAAACGACAAAAACAGCAGCAACCAAACATATCAGTACTTTCAAATACTTCATTTCTCAGTCCCTCCTCTTTTTTTGTTGGTTTTCCTTGTGACATTGGGAAATGATCATACCATCCCTATATTATGCATGATGGTTCTATTCACTCAAAAAATAAAACATGTCAATATCAGAATATTATCCGGCCGTATAGATGAACAAAAATCATGATTTTCTGCTTTCTGATACACTTGATATAATTGCGTAAATTACATGACCGTCATTCTTAATATATCTGCCGGTCATTGCAGATAATTTTTACCCCATCACCACGCCGCCATCGATACTGATAGCCTGGCCGGTAATACTACCGGCGTCACCCGATGCCAGATAAGCCACCAGCCCGGCTATTTCTTCAGCCGTCTGAGGCCTTCTCAGCGGAGTCACTGCTTTGACCCGCGCTTCAAAGATTTCCTGGAGACTTTTATCGGCCAGAGCCGGCTGGCTGTCCTTGAGCGCCTGCGCAAGTTTTTCCCATCCTGGCGTATAGACATATCCTGGACAGACAGCATTAACGGTGATGTTATAGCGCGCCAGTTCCTTGGCCAATACCTGTGTCAGACCGATCACGCCGAATTTGGCCGCGCAGTAGGATCCCAGAAGCGGCTCGCCGGATTTACCCGAGACCGACGAAATACTGATCATGCGTCCTTGTTTCCTTGGAATCATTGCTTTGGCCACAGCACGGCAACTGAGATAGGCGCTTTTCAGATTCATCTCGATGGTCTTGTCCCAGTGCTCAACTTGCGATTGAACCACCAATGCGATTCCCGTGCCTCCGCCCACGTTGTTGACCAAAATATCGATTACGCCGTACGCGTCGAGTGTCTTTTGAACCATGGCATCGACATCTTCCGGTTTTGTTGCATCGCATGATACAACCAAACCATCTCCACCTTTGTCTTTAATTTCGTCAATAACTTTTTGCGCGGCTTCATCATTCAAATCCGCAACGACCACTTTTACCCCCTCGTCGGCCAGACGCATCGCAATGGCTTTGCCGATGCCGTTTCCCCCGCCCGTCACAATAGCAATCTTGTCATTTATCTTCAGATCCATAAATTCATACTCCTCAATAATTTTTTTAAATCTTTTTCATTTTTTAACCGGCGATCTGATTATACACGCATATGGCAAAATTTTCGTAAATATTTTTAGGACTGAGGGACGGTTTTTCAGGAAAGCAAAAGTCCCATAAAATCTATATGCATTTCTTGATATACATCTTGGATTATTGTATGCATTGAAAAGAAAATCGATCCGCAATCAACAGGAGAGTATTACGCAAATGGAACCAGACAAACATACAAACGAGACGACAGCAAAAAGCGCATCCGCCGAAAATCAGCACACCGACCAAAACCCGATCCGCACGGACCTGGCCGAACTGATCAAAAGGCAATCTTTCGGCGCGGACGAAAACCGACCCGAAGCGGTGGAAAAAAGGAAACAAAAAAACCAGCGCACAGCACGTGCGAACATCGAGGACTTATGCGATCCCGGCAGTTTCATCGAATACGGGGCGCTGGCGATTGCCGCTCAGCGCACAAGACGATCCGTCGACGATCTGATCGCCAAGACACCGGCCGACGGCATGATTGCAGGCCTTGCCTTCGTCAACGGCGCACTTTTTCCCGAAGACAAGGCGCGCTGCATGATCCTGGCATATGACTACACTGTTTTGGCCGGCACGCAGGGGTTTTTCAATCATAAAAAAATGGACCGGATGCTGAAGCTGGCCTATGAACAGCGCCTGCCGCTAGTCTTCTTCGGTGAAGGCGGCGGCGGAAGGCCCGGCGACGTTGATGCGACAGGCGTTATGGTGGCGGGACTCGATTTAGGAACGTTCGCTTCGTTTGCAAGACTTAGCGGACATGTACCGGTTGCAGGCGTCGTCTCCGGACCCTGCTTTGCGGGAAACGCTGCGCTTTTAGGATGCTGCGACGTCATCATCGCGACAAAGAATTCCAACATCGGCATGGGCGGCCCGGTCATGATTGAAGGCGGAGGCCTGGGCGTTTTCAAACCGGAGGAAGTCGGCCCAATGGATGTACAAACACAAAACGGCGTGGTCGATATTGAAGTAGCTGACGATGTGGAAGCAGTTGCCATAGCTAAAAAATATCTTTCCTATTTTCAGGGCGCAACATCTTCATGGGAAGCGGGCGATCCCATTCGCCTTCGTAACCTTATTCCGGAGAGCCGCAAGCGCGCCTACAACGTCCGCAACGTTATCAAAGCCATCGCCGACACGAACACTTTTCTGGAGCTCAGGCCCAAATTCGGCCCCGGTATGGTAACGGGACTGCTGCGCATAGAAGGACGGCCTTTCGGCGTCATCGCCAACAACCCCATGCACATGGCCGGCGCCATTGAAGCGGAAGGCGCGGACAAGGTCGCTCGCTTAATGCAGATCTGCAACGCGCATGGTCTGCCGATTCTGTCGCTGTGCGATACACCTGGTTTTATGGTTGGGCCGGAGATCGAAAAACGCGCGCAGGTGCGCCATGTTTGTCGGATGTTCGTTATCGGATCTCACATCACCGTACCTTATTTTACCATTGTATTGCGCAGGGGATACGGTCTTGGCGCCATGGCCATGGCCAAAGGCGGGTTTCATGAATCGTTCTTTACGGCTGCCTGGCCCACCGGAGAATTCGGCGGCATGGGCCTAGAAGGCGCGGTCAAAGCCGGTTTTAAAAAAGAACTGGCCGCCGTGGAAGATCCACAAAAACGCGAAGAACTCTACGAATTCCTGGTTGCCCAGTTGTATGAAAGGGGTAAGGCTATCAACATGGCGGCCTACCTCGAAATCGACGCGGTCATCGACCCAGCCGACACCCGCAAGTGGATCATGCAGGGGCTGAAATCCGTTCCCGCCCGTCAACCTCAGGATGCCCGGCATTCTTTTGTTGATCCATGGTAAGAGAAAAGAATCCGTGTCTCTGGGCTGGGCGCTTTTCTACTGTCCTAGTTGTTCATAGAGCATCATAACGGTATTCACATAGATGTCGCTGCGGTTATAGTACCAGATCGTCTTGCGCTTTTGCTCAAGGGGGGCGTCCTCCCGCCAACCGTATTTTTTCAGATAATATCCCATGCTGAGGTTCGCGTCCGCCATATTAAAGGGGCTGGCCATGCCGTCACCGTCACCGTCAATCCCGAAAATCCAGAAAGAAGAAGGTATAAATTGCGCTGGTCCCAATGCCCCGGCAAATGATCCGGTAATGGTCAATGGGTCGATGCCCAGGTGATTGGCGATATAAACAAGATAACACAACTCGCTCACCGCCCACTTCGCTTTTCGTTTAGCTCGGGCAATGGTTGCGTCGTCACAAAGCTGCGGATAAGCATGTGCATAAAGGTCCTGGAGTTCTTTCCAATAGCCTGGATCCAGCACAAAGGCCAGATTGACGTAAGCGTTAACCACGTTATAGGGCATCGGATGGGCTCCCAGCCTCGACTCGATAATCAGAATGGCCGTGATAATCCGAGGAGATGCGCCAAAACGATTTTCCACAACGGATAAAACGTCGGCATGCTCTTTCATAAAAGCTCTCCCTCGTTTAATTTGCCGCTGATCGACCTCCATGACATCAGGCGTCCTGGCTGTTCCTTTGGGACTGGAAAAGAAAAGATTTTTTATGACGATATCCGAACGGACGGATATGCGGGGATCCTTCATGATACTTTGCGCCTGGGAAGGATCAAGCCCTTCCGCAATCAACAATTCTTCGACCAGCTGTCGCTGTCGTTCGTTGGCAAAGCCGAAAGACGTAGATAGAAATAAAATATTGATGACGATGATCAAACATAGAAAATTTCTTTGCACCCATCCGCCTTTGCTTGTGTTCTCTCCAACAAAACTTACCGCCTCATACTACATTTCGGAGTCTACTTTATGCAAGCGGATTTATTCGCACTTACCTTCCTTGATTAGTCCAATAAATCCCGCCATCTGCTTTTTTCCGGGATTCCCGGGCCGGCTTAATGTTTTTCCATATCGCATTCACTTCTTCCGTCCTAGAAGGAAATAATCCGAGTGATATAAACAAATTAACATCATTTCAGGATATCTTTGGAAAATATTTATGAGACAGCTAAATTTTATTGACAAACAGGCGTAATTTGTCTATAAGTCTCAACCTTAACGTTAACTAAGGATAAGTATATGTACGCAATCATAAAAACAGGATCAAAACAACACAAGGTCAGCGAGGGTGATGTCTTATTGGTCGAAAAACTGGCTGGAGACAAAGGAACCGAGGTTGTTTTTAATGAAGTTCTGATGGTGTCGGATGATACAACCGTAAAAATCGGCAAGCCTTTTGTGGAAGGCGCCAAAGTCACAGGCGAGGTCGTCGCCCAGACGAAAGGTCCGAAACTGATTATCGGCAAAATGAAACGCCGAAAGGGATTTCGCAAAAAGACCGGACATCGCCAGTCATTAACAAGCATGAAAATAAAGAATATTTCGATATAGGCGGAGGACATCATGGCACATAAAAAAGGTCAGGGAAGCTCCCGCAACGGTAGAGACTCCAATGCGCAAAGACGCGGCGTCAAAGTTTATGGCGGCCAGAGCATCAATGCGGGATCCATTATCGTGCGGCAGGTAGGAACCAAAATTCATCCGGGCAACAACGTCGGCCTGGGCAAGGATTTTACACTTTTCGCGCTCATCAATGGCGTCGTGAAATATGAGAGACTCGATAAAACTCGAAAAAAGGTTAGCGTTTACGCGCTGCATAGATAATACAATGGGCTGCTATAAGCTGGCATATTTTAAAGGCGCTTATATTCAAGCGCCTTTTTATTTTGGACAGGACGAATTAATGAAATTTGTTGATGAAGCAAAAATATTTGTGAAGGGCGGACATGGTGGACCAGGCTGCGTGAGTTTCCGACGGGAAAAGTTTGTCCCCAAGGGCGGACCGGATGGCGGAGACGGCGGCAAGGGTGGCAATGTGATTTTCCGCGCAGCAAGAAGCCATCACACACTGCTGGATTTAAAATACCAGCAGCATCACATGGCCAAAAACGGCGGCCACGGCTCCGGCAACAACCGCACCGGCCGCAGCGCGGAGGACCTGGAGGTTATTGTTCCGCCCGGAACCATTGTGAAAGATTTTGAAACCGGCGAGATCCTGGCTGATCTATCCGAACTGGGACAAACCTTTATCGTAGCCAAAGGGGGCATCGGTGGTAAGGGCAATGCCCATTTCACAACTTCAACGCACCAGACGCCGCGCTTCGCTCAGGAAGGAATGGACGGCGAGGAACGCTGGCTCAAGATGGAGCTCAAACTGCTGGCGGATGTCGGTCTCATCGGTTTTCCCAACGCGGGAAAGTCCACGTTTATCTCGCGGGTCTCTGCGGCCAAACCTAAAATTGCCGACTATCCTTTCACCACCCTGACGCCGCATCTGGGCGTGGTCAAATACGCGGACAGCCGAAGCTTTGTTATGGCCGACATTCCCGGTCTGATTGCCGGGGCGCACGAAGGACAGGGCATGGGCATTCAGTTTCTTAAACACGTGGAAAGAACTTCTTTGCTCTTTCACATCATTGATATTTCCATGGAACCGGATATTGATGCATGGAAAAATTTCACAGCCATTAATGATGAACTCGGACACTACAATCCACAGCTTCTGGATAAACCGCAAATTGTGGCCATCAACAAAATTGATCTTCCTTACGTAAAAGCTCGGGTCAAAAAAGAAGTTGCGCGATTCAGAAAAAAAGGGATAATACTGCATTCGTTTTCTGCTGTAACCGGCGAAGGAACACAGGAAATTATAAAAATAATGGTTACCCTGTTAAACAAAACGGACATCCCGGATGATCATGAATAGCCATCGTCAAGATACACTGACTCATACCAAAAAGATACTCGTCAAAATCGGCTCGGCAGTGCTCACCGGCACAGACGGTCTGGATTTGAAAATCATCGACTCCCTGGCTCAGGAAATGTGCGATCTGACGCGCAGAGGCTTCTCCATCGTGCTGGTCACCTCCGGGGCTATCGCGTCGGGCAAACATCGTCTGAACATCTTAGGCAAACTCAAGAGCATTCCTGAAAAACAGGCGGCAGCGGCCGTCGGCCAGGGAAGGCTCATGCGCGTCTATTCCAAAGCCTTTGAAAAAAACAATTTGTATGTCGCCCAGATTCTGCTGACACTCGCGGACCTGACCGACCGGCAGAGATACCTGAACATCCGCAACACGCTTTCCACGCTGATGGAATGGCATGTCACGCCGATCATCAATGAAAATGACTCCGTCGCCGTTGATGAAATCAAATTCGGCGACAACGACAATCTCGCCGCAATGATCGCCAATGTCATCGAGGCGGATTTATTTATCAACTTAACCGCGACCGACGGACTTTACGACTGCAATCCGTCGCAATCTAAAAAAGCAAAGCTCATCCCGCTCGTTTGCGAGATCACCGACGAGATCGAAGCGGCCGCCACCACAGAGACGTCGTCCGTCGGCACAGGCGGCATGAAAAGCAAGATTATTGCGGCCAAAAAAGTTACGTCCATCGGTATTCCCTGCATCATCGCGCCGGGAAAAAGAAAAAAAATTCTTTCGGATATTATGCTGGGAAAAGAAATCGGCACGTTGTTTTTGCCGCAAACCTCACGTCTCGCGAGCAGGAAATACTGGATTGCTTTTACACTGCGTCCCCGCGGAAAACTGATCGTGGATGACGGCGCTAAGAAAGCGCTGCTGGACAAAGGCAAGAGCCTGCTGCCCTCCGGCATTACCGCTGTGGAGGGAGAGTTTGCCACAGGCGATCCCGTTAACTGTTTCGATAGCGAAGGAAATCTCCTGGCCAAGGGACTTGTCAATTACAGCGCCGGTGATATCAGCAAGATTATGGGATTGAAAACACCACAGATATTCACCGTTCTGGGTCACAAAGATTATGATGAAGTGATCCACCGGGATAATCTGGTCATCTCCGGGGATATCAAGAAAAACAAAAGCTGAACCGATAATAGAGAATCCTGTCCGCAAAACCGGCGCTACCTGGCGCCTTCAAACAAGGAGGGTAAAAATGATTCCATTGATCGTTCTGGTCGTCATTATCGCTGCCGTCGCTTTCTATTTTGTCGGGATTTACAATAACCTGATTGCGCTGCGCAATCTTTACATGAACGCCTACACCCAGATCGATATTCAGTTGAAACGCCGCTATGATCTGATTCCCAACCTGGTGGAAGCGGCCAAGGGCTATCTGGCGCATGAACGCGGGACGCTGGAAGCCGTCATCAAAGCACGCCAAACAGCTTTTGACGCCAGCAAAGTTGCAGCGGCTTCTCCCGGCAACGCCGCGGCAATGGCGGGACTGACCCGGGCGGAAGGGTCGCTTTCCGGTTTGCTTTCCAAACTGCTGGCGGTTGTGGAATCTTACCCCGACTTAAAAGCTAATAAAACCATCAGCGATCTGATGGAAGAACTGACCTCTACGGAGAATAAAATCAGCTTCGCGCGCCAGGCCTATAATGACGCCGTGACCGATTACAATACGAAGCGGGAACAGTTTCCCAACAATGTGATATCGTCAACCTTTAACTTCCAAGCGGCCGCCCTGCTGGAAGCCGTGGAAAAAGCCGAAGAGCGGACAGCACCTAAAGTGTCTTTTACCTGAGGATCCGCGGACTGACGCGATTGATTTCTTAAAATGACCGTTACCCGTTCGACTAATTTTTTTGCCAGGCAGGAGCAGGCCCGCAAAAGCTGCCGGAATCAGATGATTCTGTTTGCTTTTGCGGTGTTCATTATTGTTATAGTCACCACACTGGCGATTCGTTTTGCCTGGTATTTATATATCAGCACTCAGACGTACAGCCTGTTTAACGCCGGATCGGCGCAAAACTACCAGCAAAAACTTTCAACCTTTACGTTTTTTGACCCGGCGTTTTTTCTTTTTATGGCCATGGCCATTGTCATCGTCATCCTCACTGCCAGTGTGGTCAAAATGAACACCCTGCAGAAAGGCGGCGGCGCCGTGGCTGAAATGCTGGGCGGACGAAAAATCAGCACCGGGGCAACCGATCAGGCCGAACGCCGTCTGATCAATGTTGTGGAAGAAATGGCCATCGCCTCCGGCATTCCCGTCCCGCAGGTCTATGTGCTGGATTCGGAACATAACATCAACGCGTTTGCCGCAGGGCTTGAACTTGACGATGCAGCGGTGGCCGTCACTCACGGAGCGCTAACAAAGCTTAACCGCGATGAATTGCAGGGCGTTATCGGCCATGAGTTCAGTCACATCTTAAACGGTGACTCCCGACTCAATGTTCAGTTGATCGGTATCCTTTTCGGCATCCTTTTTATGGGAATCGTCGGAAGGAAAATTATATCACAGGGACGCCTCTCCGTCAGATTGGGTTTGCCAGTCATCGCCGGAGGGGTTTGCCTGATCGTGATCGGTTATATGGGAACCTTTTTGGGCAGGCTGATGCAATGTGCCGTATCTCGTCAGAAGGAATTCCTGGCGGACGCATCCTCCGTTCAGTTCACGCGCAATCCGCTGGGGTTGGCGGGCGCCCTGAAGAAAATCGGTGGTTCCGCTTTCGGCTCGCGTATTCAATCGGCCAGCGCCAGACAGGCCAGCCACTTATTCTTCGGTGAAAGTCATCCCGATGAGATATTCCCTTTTCTGGCCACGCACCCGCCGCTTGCTGAGCGCATCCGGCTTCTGGATCCATCATTTGACGGCAAATTCATAAAAATAGAAAATGACCGGCTGACAGCCAAACCAGAGTATTCAACCCCCTTCTGGGGCACCACACTCCACATTCCACCCGGATCGTCTTTCCTGGATCTCATCCCCGCTGAAGTAATCAATCATGTCGGAAATCCGTTCAAAGAAAATATTGAACAGAGCCGGCCCCTTCTCCAATCCATACCGGAGGACATCATCAAAGCCGTCAAAACACCCCAGGGCGCTGCTTGCGTCATTTATGCTCTTTTGATGGATACCGACGCTGCACGGCGTGAAGCGCAGGCGTCCGCTCTGGACAGAGCGATGGTCTTGCAAGATCAGACAGACAGTGTCCTGAGAATGGGCGGACAATTATCCGGCCTGCAACAGGACCTCCGGCTGCCATTAATCGAATTGGCCATACCGGCGCTCATGGCATTAACGAGCATGGAAAAAAGAAATTTTTTATTGATCCTCCATTCTTTCATTAACGCCGACGGCCAGGTGAGTCTTTTTGAATTATCCGTTCAATGGATTTTAGACAAATATCTTAATCCATCCGAAAAGCTCTTTCAAAGTGTCACGCTCTTTTCATATTCCCAGGTTGGTTTGGACATTATCACACTGCTTGGGGCGCTGGCCTGTGCCGGGCATACAGGCGACAAAGTCAAAGCGGAGAATGCCTTTCAAACAGGCCTGTCCAGGATTCCGGAACTGGCCGCCCGCAAACCCGTTTTTTCTTTTAAAGATAATGCTTCCTACGCAAGCGTGAACAGGGCACTCACCGATCTGACCACCGCGTCCTTTAAAATCAGGGAATCGGTTATCGACGCCTGTGCGCACTGCGCCTTTGCGGATAAAACTGTGACGGTTGAAGAGGGGGAGCTCCTGCGCGTCATCGCGCTCGCGCTCCAATGTCCACTGCCACCGTTTGCTGCCGGAAAACAGACACCTTCGTGAGCATCCTATTGACCGATTGATAAGAAACCTGCAAGTTCCGAAGATGATCACGTCATTCGATTGCCAATTACCATATCCTATGTTAAAGGTTAGCCATGTCGATCTGGAATAAGAAAAGCAGAATACTGGTGACCTGTCCGAAAGGCGTTGCGCCCTATTTGAAAGCGGAAATCGCAGCATTGGGATTCCCGATCCTGCATGAAATTGACACCGCCATTTCAACCGAAGGAACGCTCACAGACACGATGCTGCTGAATCTTCATTTGCGCACAGCCCAGCGCGTCCTGTATCAACTGCAAATATTCAAAGTCATCTCTCCCGGCGCTCTTTATGAACGCATCAATGCCATACCCTGGGAGACGCTCCTGCACGACTCCGGCCCCAACGCTTATGTTTGCGTCACGTCGGTTGTTGATAATCCCCTGGTGACCGATTCGCGCTTTGCCAACCTCAAGGCCAAGGACGCCATCGTTGACCGAATCCGGGAAAAGAGCGGCATCCGGCCTGATTCCGGCCCGGAAAAAGACAAGGCCGTTATTCACGTTTACTGGCGTAATGATCAGGCGATGGTTTATATCGACACCTCCGGTGATCGCCTTTCGCTGCGCGGGTATCGCAAGATTCCGCTGGCCGCGCCAATGCAGGAAACCCTGGCTGCTGCGCTAATTCTTGCAACAGGATGGCAGGGCAGGACGCCCTTTGTCAACCCGATGTGCGGCAGCGGTACGCTGGCCATTGAAGCGGCCCTGATCGCGCTCAATCGTGCGCCGGGGCTGGGACGCAACAATTACGGTTTTATGTACATTAAAGATTTCCCCTATGAACTCTGGCAGGCGATGCGCAAAAAAGCCCGCATGGAATCCAAAAAAACATTGCCGTCGAAAATTCTCGCCACGGATATTGACGCTGCGGCCGTGCAGGCGGCAAGCCAAAACGCGAAAACAGCGGGTGTTGACCTTCTGATCGAATTTGTGACCTGCTCTTTTGAAGAAACATCCATTCCGGGAGGAGGCGGCATCATCATGATGAATCCTCCCTACGGCGAGCGTATGGAACCTTTCAAGATTAAAATGCTTCGTCCCGACCGCAAGAAAGAAATCGCGCCGGGGCAGAAAGTCATTCTCCGCAAGGCCGCCGACATGGTTCATAAAAGCAACCATCCCAGCGCTCTGCAACGATTGGAGGCGCTCTACGAAGGCTGCGGCGATTGGTTCAAAAGCATCAGCCGGGGCTATCGCGGCTATATTTTCACCGGCAATTTGGACATGATAAAAAAAGTAGGGTTACGCACCAAGCGTCGGCTGGTCTTTTACAACGGCGAAATCGAATGCCGCCTGCTGGAATATGAGCTTTACGCAGGCAGCAAAAAGCATTCGTCCCAAGAGGATCAATTTACTTTGCCACCCAAGATTGATTAGGGTAATTTCTTTTTCGCCTCCTTCTTCCTGGCTTTAGCCATTGCCTTCAGTGCTTTCTTATCAGGAATTTCCGCAGACACAGAGGTCTTTTGGGGTAATTCTATTTGCGGAGCATCATCGGGTGACACAGATGGCGCCTCAGCCATCCTCAACTCATCCGGTAATTGATGTTGTTTGGCGCGGCGAAGACGAATCCTGGCGATAATGGCTTCCGCAAACATCCTGCCGAATTGGCCGATAAATCCGGCGATCAGGACAAGAATCACCCATTTGAGAACCGACCAGGTACTGATATAATTTAAAATATCCGTCATTGAAAAAGCACCAATTCAGTGCAAGAAAAACGACTGCGCATTGCTATCAGCCGTCTATTTTTGAAATGATACGCACTGTTTTGACTTTTTATACAGGAAAACCCATCGATATGACAAGGCCTATTATCCCCCCTGACTAAAAGTTGAATTCACCGGCGGGTCGTGGTACAAAAGTTAATGTAATCATTGAACGTATCATGTTGGAGGAGTTTATCTTTCATGCGCGGTTTAAGCATTAAAATAATAGCATGGATCATCGTCATTTTCATTTGCGCCTGTTCATCACCGCAAATAAAACAGGGGCAGGAAGTGGCTGCCGTCTGTGCCGCGACGAAGTCTTCGTTCTTTGACGCGTGCAGAAAGGGCGATGTTGTAACCATCATGTGCCTGGTGGAAGAAAAAATCGCTGATGTCAACGAAAGAGACAAATACCAATGGACAGGTTTAATGTATGCAATACAAAATGGACATGAAGACCTGGCTGAGTATTTCCTGATCAAGAAAGCGAGCATTAATCAGCAGGACAAGGACGGTCTTACTCCGCTGATGATTGCCGTCAATGAACGTCACCCGAACATTGTCGAATTATTGCTGCAAGCGGGCGCCGACCCGGTCATGCAGGACAGGCACGGATACACGGCGCTGATGTGGGCCATATACAACAAGAGCTGGGACAGCATCCCGCTTTTGCTGGCAACGGGAAAAGGCATTGATCTGCAAAACGGATTCGGTGAAACGGCTCTGCATCTGGCGGCCTATTATAATCAGCCGGATATCGTCTCCATCCTTGTGAAAAAGAAAGCCCCTATCAATATTCAGGATCAACAGGGGCTGACGCCTCTGATGCTGGCCGCACAGTATGGATCGGAAAATATGGTTACCTACCTTGTGGAAAATCAGGCAGACTTTAAGCTGAAAAACACGGCAGGCGAAAACGCCCTTGATTTGGCCAGGAAAAGAAATCGACAAAAGACGGTTGAATATCTGGAGACGAAAATTAAGAAAGAATGAACAGGCAAACAGATTATTTAAGATTGCTGGGGATAATTGCGCTGGCCTGTCTGATGCTGCCTAGCCTAGTGAGTTGCAGTTATCTGAGCATCCCCGAGAAGGATGATGTTGCGTCAAAAACGATTAATCCAAAAGGGGACAACAACGCGCCGGTTTATAACTCCGCGGTGATTAAAGGCCGGATTACCGGCGCCGACAAGGGCAACGTTTCCACACTCATCATCGCGCATCGCCCGGCGGACGTCAGCGGAGAATTGGCCGAATATCTGGCCGTCAACAACTCCGGTGCATTCATGCTTTACCTGCCCCAGGGTCGCTATCAATTATACACCATCGCAGACCACAACCATAACGGAATATACGAGAATGACGAAATATCCGGAGTATATGGATCATTCTTCTCTCCAAAAGAAATATCCATTCGTGAAAACGAACTGATCACCGACGTCGTGATCCGAACCGCCAGACCCAACAGCAATCAAACAAATTTTTCTCTGGAATCCGCCCTCAAAAAGAAACAGGATGTTGTCAAACAAATCACGCACAACGGCCAGGTATTAAAAATTTACCATGAATATTTTTCGCCTGAAAACGCGCAGACAGGCTACTGGCATCCATCGTCCTTTATGAAGGTATTTGGCGCGCACATCTACCTGGCTGAAGAATACAACCCCCGTAAAATTCCTATCCTCTTTATTCACGGCACGGAAGGTAGCCCGCAGAACTGGATATATCTTTATATGCGGTTGGACCAGAGCCGTTATCAGCCCTGGTTCTTTTACTATCCATCGGGAATTCGTCTGACTCTCGCCGCAGCCCTGCTCAATGAAGAGCTGCGGGAGCTACAGAAAAAGTACGGCTTCCAGAAAATGGGTATTGTCGCCCATAGCGTAGGCGGCCTGACAACCCGGTCATTCCTGACCCGCTTTGCTTCCGATAATCAAAATAATTTTATAAAGCTGTTTGTGACATTTGCCACGCCCTGGAGCGGATTCGGCGTCGCCGATGCCTCGCAGATTCTGATCCACAAAAGCATTCCTGTCTGGGTGGATCTGGGAACGCAAAGTCCTTTCATCAAAACCACACTGGAAGACAGGCTGCCACCGAACGTCAGACATTATATTTTCTACGGGAAAAATGACAAACACTGCGGAAGTAAAGCCACGGATGATCGGGCCATCACCTGCGCCGTCGAGACCTTCGCTTTCGACTGCGACCATACGTCCATTTTAAGCGACCGCAAAGTATTTTTAAAATTCAATGAAATCCTGGAAAAGGAACTATGGTAAAGTAGAAAATGGTCGCGCCGGCTAATAATAATTAAATAAGGAGACCGAATGAAAATCATCCGTTTTATTTCAGAACATCAGGATATATTTTATGGTGTTTACTCTTCAGACCATCCCGATTCAGCAAAAATCATCGAAGGCGATCTTTGGGGCTCTTCCAAATTCACCGCCGAAGAAGCGAAGATCAGGCAATTGCTTCCTCCCGTCGTACCGGTCAACATTCTGGCGCTGGGCATTAACTACAAAAAACACGGCGATGAAACCGCGATGTCCTATCCGGATCAGCCGATCTTGTTTATCAAGGCAACCAGCAGTATCATTGGACACGAGGAATCCATTGTCCTGCCTGATGCGGGGGCTGATTCTGTGGACTATGAGGCGGAACTGGCTGTCCTAATCGGAAAGAAAGCAAAAAACATTTCGCCCCAGGAAGCCATGGACTATATACTGGGCTATACCTGCGCGAACGACGTAAGCGCGCGAGACTGGCAATTTGAAAAACAGAAGGGACAGTGGGCCAGAGGAAAAAGCTTTGACACCTTCTGCCCGCTCGGCCCCTGGATTGTTACGAAGGATGAAATCGGCAATCCCAATGATCTGGGCATTCGTTGTGTGCTCAACGATCAGACCGTTCAGGAATCCCGAACATCGGAGATGATTTTCAACATTTCAGACATCATCAGTAACCTGAGCCGATCGATGACGCTTCTGCCCGGCACGGTGATTTTGACCGGCACACCGGAAGGCGTCGGATTTACGCGCCAGCCGCCCTTGTTTCTCAGAGATGGCGATGTGGTCAGCGTCGAAATTGAAAAGATCGGAACCCTGACAAATCGGGTTGTCGCAGAGACATGAAAATTATTTTCACTAAGATGATTCCTCTGCGTCGATTTGCCGCCATCAATCTTTTCGGAATATTGTTCGCACCGAAAGGCATAAAACTTTCTTACCGAACAGTTAATCACGAAGCCATCCACACAGCGCAAATGAAAGAAATGTTATTTGTCTTCTTTTATCTCTGGTATCTGATTGAATGGTTGATTCGATTACTTTGTAAAGGAAACGCCTACCGGAACATTGCCTTTGAAAAAGAAGCCTATCAAAATGATCACAACAAAAATTATTTAAATAATCGAAAACCTTATAGTTGGTTCAAGTTATTTTAAATTATCAACCTGGCAAAAATCCTGATCATCCCCTACACTCGATGGAAATTGCAATGGATTGGAATAAATGGATACAGGAGAGATCGTTCTTTACAGGCCGCGCATGTGATCCGGCCGCAGCAGTTTTTCATCCCGGCCAGACAGAACCTTATCCACCAAAGCAATCATTTTTTGTTTGTCTTTCTGCAGTGTACCGGTAATGGGCAGATAGTTGGATGCGTGCGTGCCGACAAATTTCAGATGGTCCATTGTTATATTTTCGAAAATCTGCTTCATCTCGGCCAGGGTTTCAAAAGGATCCAGCAACTGAAATTCGCCTTTCTGCACCTGACGATAGAGAACCGTTCCCGGCACAGGGGTAACGGTCAGGGCGGCCAGATACTGGGGTTTCATCTCATTACAGATTCTGGCCGTAGCCAGCGCATGACGAACTGAGGCCTCACCCGGGCCCGCCAGGCCGAGCAGAACCATGGCGGATAAATTAATATCGGCTTCCACCAGACGCTGGCCGGCTTGAAGCATCTCATCATATCCTACGCCTTTTTTAATTTTCTTCAGCAATTCGTCATCGCCAGTCTCCACACCGATATAAGCTTTCGTCAGACCGGCCTTTCTGAGCTTGCGCAATTCCGCAGGCGATTTCGATAAGGTACTTTGCGGCCCCACATAGCTGCCGACATGACGCAAGGAGGGAAAGGTTGAATAAAGCTTACCGATGATTGTAAGCAGAGTGTCTGTCTCGATGGCAATCGCATCACCGTCGCACAGGAATACTTTTTCCAGGTCGCCGTAGTAATCTTTGGCCATGCGAATATCTTCCAAAATCTCGGCGGTCAGTCGCACGCGATACTTCGCGTCCTTATACATACCGCAAAATGTACACTGATTATGGGAACAACCGACGGTGCACTGAAGCAGATAGCTATTGGCCTCACTGAAGGGCCGGAAAATATTTCCTTCGTATCTCAAAATATTTTACCTTTATTTTTCCGGTTCTAAATCAAATCACCAGACCAGGGAACAGTCGGGTGCCCTACGAGCTACGAAGCTATGAGCTACGAGCTAAAGCAGGCGCTCTGCGCCAGAGATGATGACCGTTGTTTTAATGCCGCCCGGCGGATCCCGTGTGAAAACAATCATAAAAGGGATACTCCCGTTGGGAATCACCCGTTCATTTAAATTGTCGCGGCCTTCCGTCAAGGATAGTCTTTGTAAGATTTCTTCTTCGGACATGTTGGTAAGCTCTTCATCGGTCAGAACATTTCCCGCAAAACTCTCCCGCTCGCCCAGTACAACCGCATAGGCATCCAGGATCTGCGCTTTAACCAGTATGCGGGCGATGGAAAAATCCGCCTGATTGACCGCAGTTCCTTCTATAATTCGGATATTACCCAGAATGTAATTATTAATCACCCGCTGCCGGATATCCTGAATTTTGACTTGCCCTTTCACAGACTGACCCTCTGCCTGTTGTGAAATTCCAATATACTTCTGGGCAATCTGTATTAAACGTTCGCCCCGCTGTGGGAAAACGACAAAATATACGATGGCCGGTATCACAATAATGACCAGAATTGTCCAAAGCGCAAACATCCACAGCCGGCTTCTTTTCTTACGAGCCGGGGGCGCCGGTGTTTCATCAGAAGCTTCCAGGGATTCGTCCGTCTCATCGCGGTTTTCAGACCCCGGTCGTAATTCCATCTCCGTAGGGAGCACCCCTGTCATTTTCTCTGGCTTGAATTCCGGTTTTGATTCGTCTTCTGCGATTTTTTCGGGAGTCATGACATCATCAGGGGAGTTGGTTAAATCTTCATCCGGAGTGGCTCCACCACGCGCTACAGCAGCCGGCTCAAAGGATAATCGACCGGTTGTTTTTTCCGGCGGGATTTCTTTTGAAAAAGTAGGCGACGCTTGTGGCGTGACGGCCGACGCCTTTATGTTCAATGGATTATCCTGAAAGAAAACATGCTGGCAACGGCTGCAACGCATCCACAAACCGTCACCTTCCATTTGAGCATCATCAAAACGGAATTTTGTCCGGCACTGCTTGCATTGTACGATCATTGATCTCCCTCTTTTCCCTGGTCAACCTTTGGTTGAAATCACATAAACATCCGGCAAAAAGCGATACTGTTCGCTGAAATCCAAACCATAGCCGACGATAAAACCATCATCCATTGTAAAACCGACATAATCCGCCTCAAAGGGAATTTTCCTTCTTTCTCGCTTGTCCAGAAAGGTGCAGACTTTTATGGATTTCGGATTTCTAAGTTTTAGCGTATCAACAATATGCCGTAACGTCAAACCGGTATCGATGATATCCTCCACGATCAGAATATCCCGGCCTTCAATGGCCAGTTCCACATCCTTGGTAATGACAATATTGCCCGAACTTTCAGACCAGGCGCCATAACTGGCCGCCCGGATAAAATCCGTCTGGCAGGAAATGGACATCGCCCGTACCAGGTCCGCCATAAAAATAAAAGCGCCCTTGAGAACGCCAATCATCAGTATTTCGCCCCCCGCATAGTCACGGGAAATCTCATCGGCCAATTCCTGCACACGCCTGGCTATTTCAGACCGGCGGATGAGAATTTCCTTCGATGACGTGGACATATCGGGGCGCTCCTTATTGTCATGTAGCTGATGACAGATATTACTCAAGTTTTCTTCTACCTGTCAATAAAAAATCAAAACAGGTCGCAATACAACGATACAAAGGTCTCTATATTGGTCCAAATCATATTTTCCGCAGCTGTGAGTTCTTCCGCACCATGAAATTCCGAGGACAGGCTGAGCAATATGGAATTGAGCGGTGAAATTTCCCTGCCGAATTTTTCATAATCAATGTGGCTGATCATGTACTGCGATCCATCAAAATAATATTTGCCCAGCCGGTTGGTCTCCGCTGCGCGGAAAGGCCACGTTGTCTTCCAGTGGAAGTATTCCAGCGCAATATTCTTCAGCGCTTGTTGGTCAAATACGTCCGGCTTGAGCTCCTGTCCGATCCGGTCGGCTATCAGACGAAAATACGTGACGACCAGATCAATGTCCGTCAGGCACAAACCGTAAAGATACCAATCATCGATGATTTTCAACAAGATGAGTTGTTGGGAACGGGGAATAAAATGATGACTGGGACACAGATGCCCGGCGCAGACCTCCCGTCCGTAAAATGATACCGACCGCATATCGACGCCGTCGTTCTGCATGGGGTGCACAAGGCAACCGACGGTTCTTTCTTCGGGATCCAGAAAACCGAGATACTCACAACAGTAAATCACCTCGTATCGTTTCCTGAAATCTTCAACGGCAAAGGTCGATTCAGCATAGAACTGGACATCAGCCGGCGATTTAACCAGTTCGCGAAATCGTTTCGTACGGGCGGAGAGCCTTGCGGTCAGCGCCTCGCGCGAGCTGTCCACATAGTTGTAAAGACCGCAGCAGGCGCCGCAGGATTTACCGGCGTCCGGCTGGCACAAAACCATTATTTCCGAAGGTGAAGACATGAGAGGCTTATAAAAGGATTAGCATTGCAGGTCAAGAATAAAAGTGTTAAACACGCCTTAAGAAAACAGAAAAGCAGGAAATAGAAAACGCATGGAATTAATCGAAACCACCAACTGCCTAACGGCCTGAAACTAAACGTTATGGATTCATCCCGGCGCATTGCCGCAGACACGATAAAAGTCGAATTGACTTTTCAGGTAAAAATCGAGGTTCTGGAATCTTTTTTTGCCTCGCCGGACGACTATCAAAAAGTAAAAAATACTTTGGGCGATGAATTGACCTATGAGCACAAAATGGAGAGATCCTTTGTTAACGACAAGGATGAAGAATCCATCCGCACACGAGCTCCTGGACACTTTTAAGAATAACTCTCTCGCTTATCTGTCCTCACCTAATTTCGCAAAAAAAATGGCGTTGTCGCAACTCAAGGACATCAGACTCAACCCCTTCAAGTACAAGGCTTATCCTTACCCGGAACGGGCAGAATAACCCGGGCGCACAAACAAATACGGAAAGTAAATAATGACACAAGACATTCTTGATGCGCTGTTAGCCGGCGCCGAAAAGCCCAGCCGCTATATCGGCGCGGAAGTCAACTCCATCCACAAGGCCAGGCCCAATGTGCGCTTTTTGCTGGCCTTTCCCGATACGTATGAAGTGGGTATGTCCCATCTGGGATTGCAGATCCTGTATGCCGTTTTAAACGCACTGCCCGACGTCGCTGCCGAACGCTGTTTTGCGCCCTGGCCGGATCGGGAGCACCAGATGCGCTTGCGCCATCTCCCTTTGACATCGCTTGAATCCGCAAGCGCCATGGCCGAATTTCGACATCATCGGTTTTTCGCTGCAATATGAATTGTCCTACACCAATATGCTCAATATGCTGGATATGGGAGAAATCCCGCTTCGAGTCCAGTGAACGTCTCAACCATCACCCCCTGATCATCGCGGGCGGCCCCTGCGCATTCAACCCCGCGCCGCTTAGCTCTTTCATCGATGCTTTCGTCATCGGCGAAGGCGAAGAAGTGGTTGCGGAAATTACTGCCGCCGTCGCAGCCGGTAAAAAACAGAAACTCGAAAGAGACGCCATACTCGCAAAGCTTGCGGGCATTGATGGTATTTATATTCCCGCTATGCACGGCAAGAAAACTACCATCAAAAAGCGAAAAGCAATTGATCTTAACGCCTGGCCTCATCCTGTCTCGCCGGTTGTGCCGCTCATGCAAACCGTCCATGACCGCATCGTGCTGGAAATCGCCCGGGGCTGTACCCGGGGCTGTAGGTTTTGCCAGGCGGGCATGCTCTGGCGTCCTTACCGCGAGAGAAACGCGCAGTTGATTGCGAACATGGCCGACCAGGCGCTCGCGGCAACCGGCCATGATGAAATTTCCCTATTGTCGCTCAGTTCCGGAGACTACAGCTGCATTGAACCTCTTATCCAAAACCTGATGCAAAAACATTACACGGAACGGGTCGCCCTCGCGCTGCCGTCGTTACGGGTCGAGTCGCTGAGCGAGACGCTGATTGAAGAAATCAAGCGCACGCGCAAAACCAGTTTCACCCTGGCGCCGGAGGCGGGAACGGATAAAATGCGTCAGGTGATTAACAAAGGCAACACCGCCGATGATTTACTGGCGTCGGTGGATAAAGTCTTTACCGCCGGCTGGAAATCCATCAAGCTGTATTTCATGATTGGTCTGCCGCATGAAGAAGAAAGCGATCTGGCCGGCATCATTGATCTGGGTTATCAGGCGCTGCGCGCGGCCCGTCACCGCGGCCAGGTCACCATCAGCCTTTCGACCTTTGTTCCCAAGCCGCACACACCCTTCCAGTGGGAAAAACAGCTGTCGCTTGAGGAAACGTACGCCCGACAGAATTTTATCCGTCAAAGAATGAATAACCGCAATCTCACCGTCAAATGGCATGACGCCCGGATGAGTCTGCTGGAAGGCCTGTTTTCTCAGAGGCGATGAAAAAATCGGAGACCTGCTTTTATGCGCTTACCGGAAAGGCTGCCGTTTTGACGGCTGGGGTGAAATATTCCGTTTTGATCTCTGGCAGGAAGCCATAGAGGAAACGGGAATAAATGTTGACGATTATTTGCGCGAACGCGCAACGACTAAGCCTCTGCCCTGGGACAACATCGACTGCGGCGTGAGCCGGGACTTTCTGCTTTCGGAAAGACAAAAAGCCGATGCACAGAAGGCCACACCGGATTGCCGCTACGACGCCTGCCAGGATTGCGGCGTGTGTGATTTTGTAGACACAAAAAATATTTTTTCGGACAAAGCTCTTGGCGCGGCGGCGGCGCAGGAAAAAATCAAGCCAACGACGGCCCCTGAAAAAGTGTATCGTCTGAGCTTTGCCAAAACCGGTCGCACGCGGTTTTTATCCCATCTGGAACTGGCCATGGCACTCACCCGCGCCCTGCGCCGCAGTTCCCTTTCACTGGCCTATTCAGCGGGTTTTCACCCGCATCCGAAAATATCTTTTGCCACCGCCACGTCGGTGGGAATGGCAAGCCATCAGGAATATCTGGACGTCACCGCCCTGGAGTATCCGAAAGACTTGTCTTTGCTGAAAAATGAGATCAATGCCGCCCTACCCGAGGGTATGGCGATAACGGACATACAATTACTTTCTTATATTGCAAAAGACCTGGCCAAGTCACTTTACGGCTTTGCTTACGACCTGATTCTCCCGGCGGAGACGGATGAGGAAAAACTGAAAAACATCGCGGACAGCATTGAAAATTTTCTGGCCGCAAAGTCATTCCCTATTTCCAGGCAATCCAAGGGAAAAACCGTCACCCGAGATATCCGCCCCTTTGTCGAGGCAATAACATTGAACGCCGGAGAAAAAAAGTGACAACGACCCTGCGCCATGCCCAGGCCGGCTCTGCCCGTCCCATTGACATCACCCAGCACATTCTGGGCTTTCCCGCGGATCAGGCGCAGCAGGTTTATGTGATCAAAACAAAAACCATCCTGGTCTGAAAAGGGATAATACACATCCGCTACTGTTAAAATAAACTGGCAAATTGCTACTGACTATTTATGTGACAAGAATTCTTCGATGGTTAGATGAATATCTTTGGCAGACTCTATCAATTCACCATGATGGTTTGCGTCCCGATAAATTCGGTCTCCAGAGTTGGTTCGCCATCTTCCAAGAACATTTCGATCACTTCCTGGAGATTTCTTTGCAATTCGTCCAGGGTTTCCGCCTGGGTGTGTGCTCCGGGAAACCCCGGAACAAAGCCGACATACAAACCTGTATCGGAACATTTTTCAATGACTGCCGTATATCGTTTCATAAATCACTCTCCTTGCTGTATCTCTCCGATGTCGGGTGGCGCAGGGGAATTTCACCCCCACGCTCCCACGGATCCGTACGTGACAGTCTCCCGTCATACGGCTCTTATCATCCCACCACCAAACTAAACTTGGCGGTTTTACCTTATCACCTGGCTCCTCCCATCTCTGGTTGACCAAATAATAAGACCAGATGATCCAACCCCTTCGCTCCATCCCCATTACAGGAACTTCAACACTACTACAAGTTGGTCCGCCCCCGTGCCCCGCATCGGTACTCTCATGCTTGTGGTTTCCTCCACTTGAATTTCTCCCTTATCATCGGAACGACAGGTTCCCACGTTCCACTCAAGAGCCTGTATCAGGTTCGCGCTACCTTTATGCCGGATGCCGCCCAAGCAGTAAACAGGTTCCCCTTGAGCTTGTCCTGGAAGATGGTAAGCCCTCCAGTTTTGACATCGTCCAATTCATTTCGACACCTCAGAAGTAGTTCGCTTCCGCTCGCCTCCCTGATCCTCACCTGACATGGTCATGCCATGCCTTTTGCCTTGACGCTCACCACAATGGCTCTTTACCACTGCAGCTCAAGATGGTTTGAAGCCTGCTCCTGCAAGCCGACTTCGAGGGGCCTCACCCCTCATCTTTTGTGCAGCCTCGTGGCGCACTTACGGGTGAAATTTATCGCAATTCTTCAAATTTGTCGAACACCTATTTTACTACCCCATCTCCAGCAGAATCTTGTTGAGTTCCTTGATTTCATCGCGGAGGCTTGCGGCTTTTTCAAATTCCAGATTCTTGGCCGCCTGTTTCATTTCCGCCGTCAGATTTTTGATGAGGACGGGCAAATCTTCTTCTTTACCCGGAATAGCTTTGCCTTTAGTATCAACCGGCACGGTCATATAATCGGCTTCGTATATGGAACCCAGAATATTACTGATCGATTTTTTGATGGTTTCGGGCGTGATGTTATTCTCTTCGTTATACCGGGCCTGAATGATCGCGGCGGCGCTTGGTTTCGTCAAGACATGCCTGAATGGATTTAGTGATCTTGTCGGCGTACATGATGACCTTGCCGCCAACGTTACGCGCGGCGCGACCGCTCGTCTGGATAAGGGAGCGCTCGGAACGTAAAAATCCTTCTTTGTCAGCGTCAAGTATTGCGACCAGCGACACTTCGGGAATATCCAGACCTTCTCTTAAGAGATTGACGCCGACCAGCACATCGAATTCTCCCAGTCGCAAATCACGAATGATGCTAACCCGCTCCAGCGTGTGAATATCGGAATGCAGATAGCGCACACGGATGCCCAGGCCACTGTAATAGTCGGTTAAATTTTCCGCCATGCGTTTGGTCAGCGTGGTCACCAGAACTCTTTCCTCTTTCTTAACCCGCAGGCGTATTTCTTCGAGCAGGTCATCCACCTGATGCTGGGCGGGTTTGATTTCGATTTCGGGATCCATCAGGCCCGTCGGACGGATGATTTGCTCCACGCGGATGCCACGCGCCTTTTCCATTTCAAAGGCGGCCGGTGTGGCCGAAATATAAATTCGTTGATTGGGCAGAGCTTCGTATTCTTCAAAACGCAACGGACGGTTATCCAACGCCGAAGGCAGCCGAAAGCCGTATTTTACCAGCGTTTCCTTACGCGAGCGGTCCCCGCGATACATGCCGCCCAGTTGCGGTAGCGTGGCGTGGCTCTCATCGATAATGATTAAAGCGTCTTTCGGCAGGTATTCCATGAGGGTCGGCGGTGGTTCGCCAGGCTTGCGGCCGGTGAGATGGCGCGAATAATTTTCAATGCCCTGGCAGTAGCCCATTTCTTCCATCATCTCCAGATCAAAGTTCGTGCGTTGTTCCAGGCGTTGCGCTTCCAGCAACATATTCTGTTCTTTATATCGGCCAGTGTCTGCGCCAGTTCGGCGCGAATGTCGGCAGTCGCTCTTTTGAGATTATCCTGTGTGGTCACATAGTGGCTGCCGGGATAAACGGCGGTCTTGGTCAGCGATCCGAGTTTTTTACCGCGCAGCGGGTCAATCCAGTACATCGCCTCAATCGTATCGCCGAAAAATTCCACGCGCAGGGCCTGTTCGTCCTCATAAGGCGGAAAGATTTCCACCACGTCGCCGCGCACGCGAAATGTGCCACGATGAAAGTCAATATCGTTTCGTTCATACTGGATTTCAATCAGACGCTTCAATATCTCGTCGCGCGGAATTTCGCCGCCCACTTCCAGTTGCACGATCATGCCCAGATACGCTTCGGGAGAACCCAAACCATAGATGCAGGAGACGCTGGCCACAATAATCACGTCGCGGCGCGTTAAAAGCGCGTGCGTCGCCGCATGGCGCAGCTTGTCGATTTCCTCGTTGATCGCGGAATCTTTTTCAATATAGGTGTCCGTCGATGGCAGGTAGGCTTCCGGCTGGTAGTAGTCGTAGTAGCTTACAAAGTATTCCACGGCGTTGTCGGGAAAGAGACCTTTGAATTCTTCATAGAGTTGCGCGGCCAGGGTTTTATTATGTGCAATAACCAGCGCCGAACGTCCGGCACGCTCAATGACGTTTGCAATCGTGAAGGTTTTACCGGAGCCGGTAACGCCCAGAAGCACTTGATGCTCCTTGCCCTCTTGCAAGCCCTGCGACAATTCAATAATAGCCTGCGGCTGATCACCGGAAGGAATAAAATCTGTGATAAGTGAAAATTTTTCCATTTGCGCCTTTATACTTGAACCTTGAGCCTTACAAAAATAAAACCGGTTCCCGTAGGATTGCCTCCCTTGCCCGATATGCGCATGCTGCCACTTCCGGATGCGATTCTTTGAGCGAAGCGATCTGCCGCAAATTATCCGCCGTGCGCATAATCAGTGAAGCCATGTCGCCTTCAGCGATGCCGGTGTTCTTGATCACCTCATCCCAGTTGCGTCCCTGTGCCCAGTTATACATCACTACGCCCACCGACGTATGAAGCTTCGCGCCGACAAAACCCGCCGATTCCAAGCGGCGCGAAAGCGGCCTCACGGCTAGAAGCATTTTGCGCAACGCAGCCATCAGCTTATGCGGCAGTTCTTTAGGGGCCAGTTGGATTTCATCGTCACGGTCATAGGCAAATACCGCCACCACTGCCGCCAGTAGTCTTTCATTGTCCTCGGGAAAGGCGTTTTTCCGCAGGCACTCGGCAACCAGGAGTGGATGATCCAACCTCAGGCGTGACGCCCAGCGGCCATCCTCAGTCAGTCTGCCTGCATTTTCTACAAAACCTTCGTGTTGTAAAAATTCTAGATGCAGGGAAAAATCCTTCCACAGCAAAGCGGCGGCAGAAGAGGTTTGCCCCTCGATACTGTTTTGCTGCCAGGCCGCAAACGATCTTTCAAATATTTTTTTTACATCGGCGGGCGTCTGAGACAACAGCAGATTTAACACCATCGCAAAATCATTTTTCAACTGGCTCAAAATATCTTCCGGCGCGGCGGAGAGCACTTTCCTGATATGTCCCAAATCCATAAACCGGCCTGCAATCGCCAGCATAAAACCAATGTTGTCCTGACCACGCCTGCCTGCCCTTCCCGTCATCTGCCGGAATTCAGTCGCGGACAGCGGTGCAAAATCATGGCCGTTGAACTGGTCGGAATTAAACAGCACAATCGTACGCGCGGGGAAATTCACGCCCGCGGCAATGGTTGAGGTGGCAAAGATCACGCGCAGATGTCCCCGATTCATCATTTCTTCAACCAGCAGTTTCCAGGCCGGCAGCTGTCCGCCATGATGCGCGGCCAATCCCGCCGACCGAAGCGCCTTGATCTGCCGGTGGCTGCTCAGCGAGGGAAAACGATCCAGCAGTTCGTATAAATCGTCAGTAAATGCTTCGTTATCTTTCATGGGTGTAAGCCCGGGCCGGCAAGAAAGCGCCGTGTCACATTCCGCACGCGACTTCAGAAAGAAAATGGCCGGCAAAAGGTTGAATTGCTCCAGAACCCGGATAATTCCAGCGTAATCCGGCGGACGGTGGCTTCCCCGGTGTCGGAATTTATCCTTTTTCAAAAACTCGCAGACAGCCGGCCCGGCTTTTTTTCCGTCCAGAAAAGGATGCAGACAGCCTGATGGATGCAGGAACATCGGATATAGGGGTACGGGACGTTTTTCTTCTCGAATTAAGGCGCAGGGTTTTTTGCGGATGGATGCAAGCCACGAAGCGATTTCATCACCGTTGCCGATGGTGGCAGAAAGCAAAAGCAGATTAACGCGCACCGGCAGATAGATCATAATTTCTTCCCAGACCACGCCGCGGTCGGCATCGCCCAGGAAATGCGCCTCGTCGAGAATCACCAGATCGCAATTCAGATCAATGCCCTGATGCATGGCGTCATAGAGTTGATTGCGCAGGATTTCCGTCGTGCCCACAATGATCGGTGCTTCGGTATTTTCCTTGGTGTCGCCGGTGATAATGCCGACATTTTCAGGATCGAAATGCAGGCCAAACTCCACCCACTTGGAATTGGACAGAGCTTTAATCGGTGAAGCATACCAGGCGCGTCCACCTTTTTCCATGACGGACAAAATAGCTTCCCTGGCGATCCAGGTTTTGCCGGAACCGGTCGGCGCAATCACCAGGCAATCATTTTGCTTGATGGCGTCTAGTGCGCGTACCTGAAATTCATCCGGAACAAAAGGCGCTGGATTCGGCTTCCCGATTTGCGCCAGAACGCTTTTGAGCGACGAGGCAATCTCCGGTTTCATAAAAAATTTCACCTCCGGCCGTTTGAATTTTCGACCGGAAAAGGAATGTTTGTGCTGGATGGGTATATTTTTGCGGATCATCTTTTCTTTCATTATTGTTTGCTTGTAGCATAATGCTAATTAATGGTAAAGGATCGGCCCTATCCTGTGGGAACTTATTTATGATCAACTCGTAACTTGTCAGCATCTGTTTGAAATAAAAATTGTTTTGGGCGGCATGGACGTTGTTATCATCGCCTTGAAAAAATGAAAACCCCTCCGCATTCAATCATTAATTTCAGGCGGTATGGCATTAAATGTTTTATTCGTTTATATTTCAGCATTGAACGTTTCTTTCAACTCCACAAATTTTTAAACCTTGCCCAGCCCTTTCCGAATAGCAGAATAACATACAATATTCCATATTTTCAGTTACTTAAAAAATATTATCCCTTTCCTTGTCATTTGGCATACTTATTTCATAGTATATTGGGAATTACGTTAATTAATTTTTTAAAGGTTTGGAGAATCAGGATCATGAAAAAAATTATGCAAACAGCTCTTTTAGTTGGTTTTATTGTTCTGACAACGGCTACTTTCAGCTTTGCCCAGTTCAGCGCCGCCGGAAATGCAGCGTTCCCCTTCTTTCATTTTGGCTGCCTGATTGTCGGCGGATTGATTATTGTTTCTTTGAAACGTAAATACGACAAACTATATTTAAGCGAAGCGATTGGTTCTTTCGCCCTTTACACAATCCTAATCGCCCTTTTCACCGTACCGGTTGTCGATGCGATTAAAACCCTAATTAGCTAAACCCTTCCCTCCATAATAGTACCAGAAGTAAAAGCCCCCGCGCATTCCCTGGCGGGGGTTTTACTTTAGGGAAGAAAAAATACTTTACAGCATCCACTATTTCAATTATTAAACTCAACGCTTATGTTTTTTTACTTCAGACAAATATTTCTTTCTAAAGGAGATTAAAGATATGGCTAAACGTGTTTACACATTCGGGAAGGGGATCAATGAAGGCAGAGCCGAAATGAAAAACCTTCTCGGCGGCAAAGGAGCAAACCTGGCCGAAATGTCCAACTTGGGGATTCCGGTACCCGCGGGATTCACGATTACCACCGATGTCTGCGTGGAATTTTACAAAAACAATAAGCAATTCCCCCCAGGCCTGGCAAAAGAAGTTGAAACGGCATTGAAAAAAGTCGAAAACTCCATGGGAGCAAAATTCGGCGATCCGGCCAATCCGCTTCTGTTGTCCGTTCGCTCCGGCGCGCGCGTCTCGATGCCGGGCATGATGGACACCGTTCTCAACCTTGGCCTGAATGATGAAACGGTTGACGGCATCATCCGCAAATCCGGCAACGACAGATTCGGATGGGATTCCTACCGGCGTTTTGTTCAGATGTACGGCGACGTCGTCATGGGCTTAAAACCAAAAGACAAAGACGCGCATGATCCGTTTGAAGAAGTCATGGACGAACTCAAAGCTGAGAAAGGCGTCAAAGCCGACCTCGACCTGACCGTTGCCGACCTGAAAGAACTGGTCAGCCGTTACAAGCAGCTCATTGTGAAGAAGCTGGGCAAGGAATTCCCCTCTGATCCCAAGGAACAGCTCTGGGGCGCCATTGGCGCGGTTTTCATGTCATGGGATACGACCGCGCCGTCCTGTACCGCAAAATGAACGGCTATGATGATAAATGGGGCACCGCCGTCAATGTTCAGGCCATGGTGTTCGGTAACAGGGGTGAAAGTTGCGCAACCGGCGTTGCTTTTACCCGCGATCCCGCCACGGGCGAAAACCTGTTCTATGGCGAATACCTGATTAACGCGCAGGGTGAAGACGTTGTCGCCGGCATCCGCACGCCGCAGCAGGTCACCCTCGTTGGTTCCCGCAGATGGGCCAAAGACAATAACGTCGCCGAAGAAGATCGGACAAAATCTTTCCCGTCCCTTGAAGAATATATGCCCAACGCCTATCATGATCTGGTCAATGTTTATACCAAACTGGAAAAACATTACAAAGACATGCAGGATATCGAATTCACCATTCAGGATCAGAAACTCTGGATGCTCCAGACACGAAACGGCAAACGCACAGCCGCAGCCGCCGTCAACATCGCGGTGGATATGGTCAGCGAAAAACTCATTGACAAAAAAACGGCTCTCTTGCGCATTGATCCATCATCACTCGACCAACTGCTCCATCCGACCTTTGACCCCAAGGCAACCCGCAACGTGATCACCAAGGGACTTCCCGCCTCCCCCGGCGCGGGAACAGGGCGTGTGGTTTTCAACGCGGATGACGCGGAAGAATGGTTCAAACGCGGCGAGAAAGTTGTCCTGGTCCGCATTGAAACTTCCCCGGAAGACCTGAAGGGCATGTCGGCGGCGCAGGGTATCCTCACCCAGCGCGGCGGCATGACCTCACATGCTGCCGTCGTCGCGCGCGGCATGGGTAAATGCTGTGTCTCAGGATGCGGCGATATTGAAATCAGCTATGCCCGCAAAGAAATCAAATTTAAAGATGCTCTTGTAAAAGAAGGAGACTACATTTCTCTGGACGGATCGACCGGTGAAGTCATGCTGGGCGAAGTGAAAACGCGTCCCGCGGAACTCTCCGGAAATTTCGGCATCATCATGCAATGGGCCGACGAAGCCAAAAAACTCGGCATGCGCACCAATGCCGACACACCACATGACGCGGCCGTCGCCCGGAACTTCGGCGCACAGGGCATAGGCCTTTGCCGCACCGAACACATGTTTTTTGAAGGCGACCGCATCAAGGCCGTGCGCGAAATGATTCTGGCCGATAACCTGGAAGGACGCAAAATCGCGCTCGCCAAACTGCTGCCGATGCAGCGCGAGGACTTCTACGGCATTCTCAAAGCCATGGAAGGATACGGCGTCACCATCCGCCTGCTCGATCCGCCGCTGCATGAATTCGTTCCGCATGAAGAAGAAAGCCAGCGGGAAATGGCCAATGAAATGGGCATCTCCGTTGAAGCCGTCAAATCCAAAGTCAACGCGCTGCATGAATTCAACCCGATGCTGGGGCACAGAGGCTGCCGCCTGGGCATCACCTATCCGGAAATCACCGAAATGCAGGCGCGCGCGATTTTTGAAGCGGCCTGCCAGCTGAAAAAAGAAGGTGTGGACGCACGGCCTGAAGTCATGGTACCGCTCGTCGGTACCGTAAAAGAGCTTACCTCACAAAAAGAAATCATCGTCGCCACCGCTGAAAAGGTAATGGAAGAAACGGGCATCAAAGTCGAATACTCTGTCGGCACCATGATCGAAGTGCCGCGCGCAGCAGTCACCGCTGATGAAATCGCGAAGGAAGCGGAGTTCTTCTCCTTCGGCACCAACGACCTGACCCAGATGACCTTCGGCTACAGCCGTGACGACGCAGGCAAATTCCTGCCGGATTACATCGCAAAGAAAATCCTTCCGGTCGATCCTTTCCGTGTTCTGGATCGGACCGGCGTGGGCCAGCTCATTCAGATGGCCGTGGCCAAAGGCCGGGGCGTCAATGCCAAGTTGAAGGTTGGCATATGCGGTGAACATGGCGGCGAACCGAGCTCCGTCGAATTCTGCCATATGACCGGTTTGAATTACGTCAGTTGCTCGCCCTTCCGGGTGCCCATTGCCCGACTGGCCGCGGCACAGGCTGCTTTAAGAAATGCAGCGCCAGTGAAAAAGACGGCACCACTGAAAAAGGCGGTCGTCAAGGCGGCCAAAAATGTAATGGCCGGCCTAGCCGCAGCTAAGGAAGCTTTCAAAAACGCAGCGCCAGTGAAAAAGACAACCGCCAAGGTGGCCAAGAAAGTGGTGGTGACCAAACCCAAAGCCAAACCGGCTGTTAAAAAGTCTGTTAAGAAAAAAGCGGCGGCTAAGAAAACCGTTGTTAAAAAGGCTGTGGCCAAGAAACCGGCAGCTAAGAAGGTTGCCATAAAAAAGGTGGCGGTTAAAAAAACTGCCTCAAAGAAAGCATCCGCAAAAAAGAAATAATTCTTTCATCGGGTATTGAAAAACAAAACAGCCGGGGCAAATGATTGCCGCACCGGCTGTTTTGTTTTTAATCATCATCGTCTGAACCAAACACAGAGATTACAAGTAAAAGGATAATAGGCAACTGATAAAACAAGAAAAACAATATGGTAGGAGGAAGCAACAAATAAAAAATCCGATTCCTGATGTTTCAACATCGCTGAACCGGCGGAAACGCCGGCTTTACTTAGAAGATATTGAAGTCATTTAATGGATGCCCTGTCGGGGAAACATCTTTTTTATAATCCGAGAAACTGGATGGCCAACCCGCAAAGACAAATTGAGCCGCCGGCCAGCGCGTGGGTAAACCTTTCCACTTTTTTCAAGGGAAGACGGTTTATGCCCCAAGTTGAAGCGATTACAATGCCGACCATGGTCAGAATAGTTACAGCACCGAATACCAGCGTTACCAGCAGCAATCCCCCGATGTTTTCTTTTGCCGCCGGGTACATGATAATCGGGATCAACGGTTCGCAGGGTCCGAGCACAAATATTGTAAAAAGCACCCAGGGTGTAATGTTTCCCTTATTTTCCATTTCATGAACATGTGCATGTTCTTCGGTATGAAGATGTTCATGGATATGGGTATGTCCATCGGTATGAAAGTGGCTATGTTGGTGCGGTTTATTCTTCCATGCCCGGCGCATCCCCCAGACGAAATAGACCAATCCAAAAGCAATCAAAGCCCAGGCAGCAAGGTTGCCACGAAACGATTCCACAACCACTAATTTAGTGACAGCCATCCCCAAAGCGATACCGATGAAACCGAGTAAAACGGAACTTGCCACATGACCCATGCCGCACAGCACGGTGATCCATGTTGTCTTGGCCATCGACCATTTTCTGGCCTTCCCCATGACGATAAAAGGAAGATAGTGGTCGGGACCCAGCAGGGTGTGAAAAAAACCTAGAAAAGCTGCGGTAGAAAGCAGAATGATCATCTCCTGAGTCATAATCATTTACTCCTTTGACCCAAACGAAATGTCTCGACTTCTTTTTGAAGCCAGGCGATCCAATCCCCGATGCCCGCGCCCGTTTTGCAGGATACCTCGATAATTTTAATATGGGGATTCAAGGTAAGAGCTCTTTTGCGCAATTCGGCCATATCAAAATCGCTCAGCGACAGGTAATCGATTTTATTAACCAGCAGGACATCGCAGATGGTAAACATAAGCGGGTATTTGAGCGGCTTGTCGTCGCCTTCGGGAACGCTCAGGATCATCACGTTTTTATGAGCGCCCGTATCGAACTCGGCGGGGCAGACCAGGTTTCCCACATTTTCGATGATGATGAGGTCGAAATCATTAGCGGCCAGGGCATCGATCCCCTGCGTGACCATTGTGGCGTCAAGATGGCAGAACCCTCCCGTTCGCAGCTGAATGGCAGTTATTCCGCGGGCGGCAACTTTCTGGGCATCCACCGTGGAATCAATATCCGCTTCGATGACGCCAAGCCTCACGCCACCTTTCAGCCCTTCGACGGTCCGGAGGATAAGACTGGTCTTCCCTGAACCCGGCGAGGACATCAAATTCAGCAGCAGGGTCTTCTCATTGCGGAGCCGCTCCCTGACACCTGCGGCCACCTGGTTATTATCGGCCATGATTTCTTCTTTGACTTCTATCAGTCTCACATCTTCCACTACAACACCTCCATATCTTTATTTCCTGCCAGGTAGGCATTTAAATATCGCCGAAATGTCCGGATCGGTTTGACACTCTTGGCAACTTTCATGTGCAGAATAGCACCTTCCAATCCATGAAAGATAAGACTTGCCGTGTCCGCCGTATTGAGTCCGGTCGGCAATTGCCGGCTCTTCTTTGCTTCTTTCAGGCAGAATTCAATCTGAGTGATAAACCCTTCAACAGCAGCTTGCAGGCGTTTGCGCAATTCCTCATTGGCGTCGGCAAGCTCCAGCGACAGATTGCCGATGGGGCAACCCAGAGTCGCCCCACTCTTTTTGAAGGCTGATTCATAATAGTCCAGAAGCTTGTTCAGTCGATCGAAGGGCTTCATGCCGGCATCACGCAAATGTCCGGTAAAAATCTCACCGATGGTGAGGGAGAAGTAATCAATGACCGCGCAACCGAAATCATCCTTACTTTTAAAATAAAAATAAAATGAACCTTTGGGAATGCCTACAGCATCAAGGATTTGCTGAATACCCGTAGCCTTGTATCCCTGGGCATGGATCAGTTGGGCCCCTTTGCGGACGATCTCCTCACGCGTGTTAACTTTCGTTGTTGCCATAGTAAATCCTGTCGCCCTTAACTCTGCATCACTTTCATAAAGGCTTCGAGCCTTCCCTTCTCTTGCAGCACTTTGACGGCCATGTCCTGGGTCGTTGCCGGGACCGAAGGGATCTGTTTCCTTTCGATCAAGCCCATTGCGCCAGAGGGACAAGTCGAAACACACAGTCCACAGCCGATGCATTTTTCTTCATGAACAAAGGCTGTCATCATCGCTGATTTCGATGGCCTGCATCGGGCAGCGCTCATCGGCGCACAGCCCGCAGGTGACACAATCGTCACGGTTGACAAGAGCGGCAAAACGACTGGGCTCAAACGCGTGGGGATGATTTAACTGCGTTCTGCCGCGCAGGATTGTGCAGCAGCAGGGGCAGCAGTTGCAGATAACACTGGCCCTATCAGCGCTGTTATTGCTGGTGTGAACCAGTCCAGCCGCTTCCGCTTGATCCAGCACTTTGATTCCCTCTTCTTTACTGATCTGGCGTGCAAAACCCCTCTGCACAAGAAACTCGCCGGTCCCATCAAAAATCAGGCAGACCTCTTTCGGTTTATCGCACTTCGCGACGCTCACCCGGCAGGCGCATTTGGTCAGAGCGACATAATTAGAGTTCTCAATCAAATGCTTGACCTCTTCATAAGGATGAATTCGATCCTGCGGGGTAACTGATTTTTCTACGGCAACCACTCGCATGAGCGGCGTCGGGTTTCCGGAAAAGGATGCACCGAGGCTGTCATGATGGTATGCTTCCCAGAGCCTGGCCAAACGGTCATGCATGGGCGAGCCGCCGCCCTTCATAAAGGGAAACTCAAAAACACCTGGAATGAGCGGAACCAGCCCATAGAGTTTTTTGCCCTCCTTATTCTTGGAGAAAATAACGCCTTTATTAGCCATGGACTCCAGACGCCTCTCCGTCTCGTTTTCAGGAACGCTGGCTGCCTGAGCCAGGCTGGCTGTACTTTTTGGCTTGAAGCTCATTTTAACTGCAATGGCCGCCTCTTCGGACGTAAAAAGGATGCGCAATATTTCATCGATGCCAGCTCCTCTAGGCGCTGTTGAGGGGTGCGAATCCAGAATACTCCTGAGTTCTTCGTAGATGTGCACGAGCGGCCTCCTTAATTTTTACTTCGTATTTGCTTCCATAATAGACCGGTCGTCTAGTTGTCAAGAAATATTATCTTTCGTTGTTTCGATGTATGAAGCATAGGTCACGATCATTGATCATAAATTGACCGATGAATGGAAAGCCTGATTTCTTCTTCTTTAAAGTCATATTCAGGTTTATTAGAAAATTACAAATTGTTTTGATCCAGCGTCCCGCAATTGCAATCCGCGCGCTCTTATGCAAGTAGGTCGAACAGACTTCAATAAGATGAACAACTCAGATTTCTTGGAAATTGTCAAAATAATCAATTAAAACATGAACCTATCTTTAGTTTCTGCCGGAATCACCGGAGAATGATCTGAAAACCCTGGTGGCCTGTATAAGGGTGCGGCTTCATCAGTTGGGAACCATGTAAAAAATATCTTGAAAAATCGCGCAACAGATGTTACAAGTAACGCACAAGTGTATTGCTTGTAACGGATGAAATGAATGAATAAACAATCAGATAGAATAAATAATTGGCGGAAGAGGCAAAAGGCCGAAGGGAAGACTTCTATCACTGTATTACTATCCCAGGAGACCCGGACAATCCTCACCGAGGAGAAGGAAAAAACAGGGGAGAGCTACTCCGTCATAGTAGAAAAGGCCCTTCAGGCTTTAAAAAAGCAACCCTACAGGCTACCTAGTCTGAAACAGTTCTCCAAGCGCGACGAGGTCCTGGCAAGGGTATCCACAAGGGATCAGCAAACATCGATCATCCCTGAAACAAGTCACGAAAATGTAAGGCAAACAAAAAAGATACTGATCGATGATACGGCCAACTATCCAAGCCTCAAGGATATCGAGCGCGAGCAGGCGGAGAAAAAGCAGAATGGTATTTACGATCTCAAATTTAAGGAAGGACTCATCAACCGGCTGTTTCGCTCCTCGGCGGGCCCCTTCGGCCGCAAGAAAAAATGGTTCAAATAAGGAAGTCTTGGTTGATTCGGGGAATGAAGGCGGCGACTCCCACCTTGTCGAGAAGGAGCGCCGCCTGGTTGTTGATAAACAATATTTCTTATTTCTTCTTTTTCGCGTCCGCCTTCTTGTCTTCCTTTACTTCGATTTTGGTCGCGGTCATCTTGTATTCAATCGTGACTTTGGAGCCGACTTTCAAATCGCCTGTAACCTTTGTTGCGGCATCACGGGTCACTTCCCAGTTATCGTTGCCTTTCTTAACCACGATCACGTCCCCTTTAATTTCCAGAACCGGCCCGGTCACCTGATACTTATTGGGTCCTGCGGCAAATGCCATTGTGGCAATAAACAAAAACGCACATGCTAAAATCAAAACTTTTTTCATGATATACCCTCCTTTAAAGTTAGAGTCCAAAACACTTATCTGACAACAATAAAATCTTTGATGGCATCGAATGTCATTCCTTGAATGCCGCCTTAATCAAAAACTCTTTTAAACGACAACATTGATGGATAAATTTCTATCAGAGTCGCCATACCTTGTCAAAGGTAATTCTCGAAATTGAAAAGGCAATGAAACCGCTTGACTCTATTATCCTTTTCCAGATAATTGAATCCCATAAAAAGTTGACAGGCGATGTCTGAAAACAAAAAGCAAAAACTTCATTTAGAATATCCGTGTTTATGGATTTATAAAGTCATTGGCGTTGATCAAGACGAATTGAAAAGTGCTGTTGCAGACATTATTCAGGATCGTCCATGCAGAATATCCCTATCACGTCAAAGTGAAACAGCCAAATATATTTCTCTGAATGTGGAACTGACTGTGGAGAGTGAATCCCATCGAACGGCTTTGTATGAAGCGCTAAAAGAGCATCGGGCCATCAAATTGGTGTTGTAGTTCCCTACAACTGTGTTTCGGAAGCCTGCCTTTCTTTCCAGTATTGTCTAATATTGATTCGGTGATTAAAAACAATCAGCACAAGAGTCGCCAAAGCGCCTGCGGTGGCGGACAACGCCCATTGAAAAGGCAGGGCGTGTCCCACGGACAGTGTGGCCACCATAAAAAATGAAGCGATAAACGGCGTGCGTTTCACCCCAT
Organism: uncultured delta proteobacterium; assembly: GCA_963726395.1. GTDB lineage: Bacteria > Desulfobacterota > Syntrophia > Syntrophales > Smithellaceae > UBA8904. Next base: position 22,885 of record CAVSCG010000032.1, on the reverse strand, counting down.
AAACCAAAACCCAGATAATCGCAGCCAACAGTGCCGCCCAAGGCGCAATCAGCAGGGTATAGCCCAGATAATTGGCCACGCCTTTGCCGCCGCGGAATCCATGGAAACAGGGAAAGCTGTTTCCCAGAATCAGAAAAAAACCGGCCCAGGCCAGCCATTCGCCATGGATGAAATGCATGGCCAGCGCCGCCACAGCCAGCGCCCGCCCGATATCCAGCGCAAAGACCAGCACCGCCCAGGACATGCCCGCCTGCCTATAGACATTGGTCGTTCCGGCGTTGCCGCTGAAACTCAAGCGCGGATCGGCACGGCCTGCAATTTTAAAAAACAGAATCGCAAAATTGACGGACCCCACCAGATAAGCTAAAAAGCAAATTAGAATTACTTTCCCCACGTCCCTTCCTTAATCCATTGCGGCGGCCGCATGCGTCCCCGGGTAATGTCTCGCATACGCAGACCGAAAATGCTTTCGCTTATTGTACCATTTTGATCATAAATCCAGGCATCAAAAATGAATGGCTCACGGCTCACATCAACGGGCGCAACGCGGGCGATGTAGGACCCGCCTTTTTTTGCTGGCGCATAAATAATTCGTTGATCAAAGCCGACAGGAAAAGGAACGATATCGGTAAAGCGCTGGCCCCAGACACAGGCCGCGTGCATCGTCGCATCCAGCACAAAAGGCGATCCCAAAAACGAGTCTTCGGCTTCGCCGCTGCCGCCTGAAATATTTGCCAGCGCGCCTTCTTTGGAGACCGAAAGATCTCCGATGATGTTTTGATAGGATAAACCAAAGGGAATCAACTCTCGATAGATCGAGACGGCGGGAACATGAATACACTCTCCTTCCAGTTTCCGAGCCGTTTGAAAAGATATTGCTGGTTCAGGCAAAACCATATTTTGAACAAAGGTCACTCGCGCGTGTTCCAGAGTTCTGCTCATGGAGCTGTTTTTAATTTTTATCGATGTCAGAAGTGAAGCGCTGATGCCGCAGGCCTGCGCTTCGATTTCGATTTGCGCATCTTGTCGCTCCCCCACAGGCTCAATGGCCAACATTCTGGGAAACTGCGCGTCGGTCATCGTGTCAAGCATTGCCTGAGGATAACGAATTCTCACAGCCCGCGCCAGAGTGATCAAGGCTTCCACAGCAGGAAAAATGGCCTTCCCTTCAAAATAATGATCACGCAAATACGGCGGCGTCGAAAGCGTGAAGGGAAAGCGGCTTTTTATATTTTGTCGGGAAAGGTTTTCCATAGCTGAACCGTTTTCGGATCCACCGCCACCGGAGTGCCCGCCGTGTTGGCCGCGCAATGTTTCGTATAGCCTGTGCAGACGATATATCCCTGCTCCGCATGCGTGACAATATAGTCGAACTGCAGGCGCACGCGCTCCAGATTCACCGGCCGCGTATGAATATACATCACATCGTCATAATGAAGCGATTGATGAAAGGTAATGCCCAGATCAATAATGGGATAGACATAGCCGCTTTCTTCTATTTCCTTATAGGAATAGGCCACATCACGCATCAGCGAGGTGCGCCCGAATTCAAAATAGCGCAGATAATTGGAATGATAGACGACCTGCGAACGGTCGGTATCAGCATATAATGTGCGGGACTGCGCACCGATGCCAGATCAGGCCGGTGGTTTTGTCACGGACAAACTTTTCGTTATTTTTGTATATCTCCGGCACAAAGGGTTTCGGTTTCATGTCAGACTCCTCGAAAAATCACGCAGCAGTTCGTTCCGCCGAACCCAAACGCATTGGACAGCGCGATTTCATATTTTTGTTTGCGGGCAACATTCGGCACCACATCAATATCGGCGAATTCCGGATCAGGCAGATGATTGATCGTCGGCAGAATAATACCCTGCCTCATGCCTTCAATCGTCAGAGCTGCTTCAATGGCGGCGGTTGCCCCTAATGTATGGCCGAGCTGCGATTTATTGGATGATACGGGAATTTGTTCTATGCCCTTGCCGAATATTTCCCGCAGGCACTTGACTTCCGTCCGATCGCCTTTAGGCGTGGACGTGCCGTGAGCGTTGATATATTGAATATCCGTCGGCTTGAGCCCGGCATCTTCGATGGTTTCACGCAGGGCTCGGATAATCGTCACCGGATTGGGACTGGTATAATGATAGGCATCGGACGTCCATCCCACGCCTAATACCTCCGCTTTCGGTATCAGACCATGAGCCTTAATGACTTCTTCCGCCGCCAGAACGACAACACCCGCACCTTCTGAAAGCACAAATCCTTTGCGGTCGATGCTGAAAGGACGAGAAGCCTGAGCCGGGTCGCTTGCGGCACGGTCGTCAGGATGCACTTTAATCGTGGCGTTCATATTGGCAAAGCCGTGAATCAGCTCCGGCAGAATCGGCGCGTCCGCCCCGCCCGCAAGAACAAAATCACAATCCCCATCACGAATCATTCTTGCCCCAATCCCGATGGCGTGATTACCGGAGGCACAGGCGCCCTGCGGCGAAAAGATGGGGCCGGTAAATTTCAAAAGCATGCCTGCTTTCCCGGACGGCAGATTGGCGCACAAATTCGGCAGCAGGTAGGGACTCACACGCAGCGGGCCGCGGTGCTCGAGATCGTGCATGGCCACACGATAAGCATCCGATCCATTAAGCGCCGATCCGATCAGACAGGCCATTCTCGGCGCAATAGATCATCCATTGTAATGCCAGCATTTGTCGAGGGCCTCTTTGCAGACCGCCATCGTCAAAATCACAAAAGCGGCATTCCAGTTATACACTTCCTTGGCATCGGTGAAATCAAGTTCCAGTGGATACCAATCCGGTATCTCGCCCGACAATATCACAGGCCGATTCCACCTTGCAGCGGGTGACCTTGCGAAAACCCGCCTCGCCTTTAACAGCTCGCTGCCAGGTTTTTTCAAACGTGCTGCCCAGCGGGGTTGCCGTGCCGTAGCCCACAACAAACACTCTTCTGATTTTTCGGAGGTTTCATAATTTACCTTATAGTTATTAAGCGATTCGGCGTAAAATCACACAGGAATTACATCCGCCGAAACCAAACGCATTTTTCAAAACAAATTCCTGTTGAATTTTCTGGCGCCTTCCGGCACACAATCAATTGTCATGGCAGGATCGGGAACATAATTTATGGTCGGCAGAACGTGTCTCTGAGCATCCCCTCCATAGCCAAGATGGCTTCAATAGCGCAGGAAGCGCCCATCGCATGCCCGAGTTGCGATTTATTGGCCGACACCGGCGGAACTTTTTTGCCGAAGATATTTGCAAGGCATCCGCCTCCACTTTATCCCCCATTTTGGTCGATGTCGCGTGCGCATTGACTGCATCAATATCCGCGGCTGCAATCCGGCGTCGCCATCGTCTGTTCGATGCATCTTTGCACGGTTGACAAGATTGGGCGCAACAAAGTGGCTGGCATCCGACGTCATTGCCTGACCTGCCATTTCAATTGGTGCTTCGAGCCCGTGCGTCCGGCAAATTCCGCCGAGGCCAGGATAATGCAACCCGCCCCTTCGGAAACCACAAACCCTCTTCGATTGGCCGAAAAAGGCCGGCTGGTTTTTTCCGGCGCTTCGGCAGGCTGGCCTTCTTTCGGACGATACGCGCCGTTCATCGTCACAAATCCCGCCAGAATCGGTTCAACCAATGGAAAATCAACGGCGCCGGCAATCACCACATCCGCCAGGCCCTGCTGCAGCATCATTTCGCCGATAATCATGGAAGTCACGCCGGTGGCACAGGCCGTGATGGTGGAACTGATGGGACCGGTCGCACCGGTTAGAATGGAGACCCTGCCACCCACCATATTGATACAGGAATTGGGATTGGCAAAGGGGTGCGGCATTTTATTTTCGGCAATCATCTGGCGATCGGCTTTTAAAACCGCGTCCATACCGCCGACGGCCGAACTGAATGTAATGGCCACACGGGGCGCGATGTCGGATGTAATTTCCACCCCGCTGTGTTTCAGCGCCCGGTGAACCACCAGGAGCGCATATTTAAAAATGGGCGAGGTCCAATGCGCCATTTCCCGCGGCTGTAAAAACGAATAAGGTTTGACATCCACGGCATCCACCTGACCGGCCACACGCACCGGAAAATCTTTGGCGAGCGGGAATCGGGTCAGTGGTCCGATACCGCTTTCACCCTGGACGGCGCGCTGCCACTGGGTTTCCAAATCCGTTCCTAAAGAAGAAACCGCATCATAGCCTAATATGAGTGTTTTCCCGAGACATGATACCTTTATCCTTTCGATCAATCAGCCGCGGCCATCATGCAAGAGCTTTCTAAAAATATCAATTATAATTTTTTGATTGTTTTCCGGAAGAGAAAAATTGCGCTCGATCTACCGATTCCTTGCACCTTGAACCTTGCACCTTGCACCTTGAACCTTTTTTACCACGGTATCAACCGATAGAGCTTGGCGAACATTTCATAAACTTCAATCCAGTTTTGTAAATCCCGGGTGGTGTTCATATGTGCGCGCTTGTTGACCATAATCCAGCTCATGTGTGCCGCGCCGTCTTTGCAGGTGGAACAGTCCCGCGTGGCGGACGTGCAGCAGCGGTGGACGGTCTGCAGATCGGCAGCCCAGCGGTAAAAATGAATCAGCCGGCGCGCCGGTGGCTTTCGGTTATCCATCGATTCGGTCACGGACGGGCATTCCTGCCAGCCGAAACGCCGTCCCAGCATCATGCCTGTGGTGATCACTTCATGATAATACTTGCTGGAAATAATGGTTTGCGGATAATGATCCAGCATCTCATCCATTTCCCAACGCAGGTCGTCGAGTTCGCCTTGCCGCCAGTAAAATCCGTCCACGCTTTCATCGTTGGAAAGAAGCTGCAGATGCACTTTCAAACCGACATCGGCGATTCGTTTAATGACCGGTTCGATTTTTCCCACCTGCTTGGGTGTGATGGTGTAAAGATAGTAGGCGTAAGGGTCGCCTTCGTAATTTTTGCTGGAAATGGCAAAGGTGTCTTTCCCGCGCAGGACCTTTTCGTCTTCGCCGCCGCCCCACAGGGAAATGCCCACCATCATGTCGGGAAATTGATCCCGGGGCACTTTAATCAGGCCGTTGGTCGCGCAATAAGTGGGCAACCGCTTGTAAAAGGCCGCCAGCCTGTCCATGCACAGCGTCGGCTCGCCGCCGATCAGAATCGCCAGATTCACGCCGCGGGCTTTTTCCTGATCGATGAACTGCTCCCACTTTTCGATATCCATCTCTTCCGTTACCTGATGTTCGCCGGAAGAAAAAAAGAAACACCCCTTGCAGCGCAAATTGCAGCGGTTGGTCAGATCATATATGGAGCTGCGGATATTGAGACTGGCAATCCGTCGATAACGGTCATACCAGTCTTTATCCAACAGTGAGCTAATGGTTTGCATTCCTTATTATCCTTTTTATACATCCCCGTACTATTTTACGGCGTCAACTTCCTTGGCGGCGTGATCTCTGTCCGGCAGAGATTTTTTCCTTTTTCGTACCCCATCACCCAAACCGCCAGATACGTATCGACATAATCAAGCCAGGATTGAAAAGCTTCCAGGCTGTTCACGTGACGATACAGGCGCGCCGTCACCACGGCGGATCCGGCCGCATAGTGACGGCAATCATCACAATCCGTATCCGGCACACAACAGGCAACGGACCGGTCCCAATTCAGATCTGTCCGGTATTGACGAAACGAGCGTCCCAAACCGATATCCTGCGAAGGATTGCAACGGGGATACGAACAGCTGTAAAGGTCATGCAGCCCTTTCCCGCTGGTATGCGCCACGGCATTGTAAACGGAAAAAAGAATATTTTGAGGGTACTGGTTCAAAAGTGCGATCATCGCCGCCCGGGTTGCGCAAAAGCGATTCTTCATCATGGCGCAAAGGCCCCGAGTAACCAACGGGAGAGGAAAATACATTAAACGTCATCTTGCAGCCGGAAGCAACCAGTTCGGCGGCAACTTCGTTCACCTCATCGATGTTTTCCCGCGTGAAAGTATAAACAAAGACCGCCCTCGGATCGTGCTGATAATTTTCAATCTGTTTTTTCAAAAGATTTTTTGCTTTTCTTGTCTTCAAGCTGGTTTCATCATTTCCCCAGACGGAGATATGAATTTTATACCCGACGGATTCGGGTATTTTTTTAAAACCGTTGGTGGCGATGCTACCCAGCGGCATTTCGGCATAACACACATCCAGCAATTCCGGGACGAGCGACGGCTCCGCGCCGGCCAGAACGACATAGGTAATTCCGCGCTCCTTTTCCGCCCGCATCAGGGCGCGCCAGTCTTCCGGCGAGAAGATTTTCCACGGCAAACTGTTTTTCCCCCTCGAAATAATAGCAGCCGTCGCACCGGATGTTGCAGCGGTTGCTCATATCGTAGGTGGATTCCCGCAGAAAAAAATATTGGCGCACTTTTTCCCATCGGGCTTTAACGTCCGGGCTGGCTAAGAGATCGGAAAATTTCGGTCTTTGGAATGGTGCGGATGTCTTGTCGTTAAAGGTCATGGATATAACGGCTGTTTTCTCCTTTAATGCTTCGCAGCAAGCTTCTCTTCAATATATTCACAAATAAGACGCACCGTTTTTAACTTGGGATAATCATCTTCATCAATGACAATCTTATATTCATCCTGCAAAACCAGCGCGATCGTTGCCAGGTCCATGCTGTCGATACCCAGTTCGTCCACCAGATCCATGTCCGGGTTGAAAGTGTCCGGGGTGACGTTTTCCAGTTTGAGCTCGTCTATAATGATTTCGGCCACATGCCGCACAATGCCTTTTGTTTCTTTGCTTTCAGGCATTCCTATCCTCCTTTTAAACTTTTTTATCTTTTATGATGTTTGCCGCAGCCACCAGACCACTGCAAACGATGTTTTCATTCACTGCCACTTTAAAATGAAACAATCTCTCTCCATCCACATCTTCATGGGTAAGATTCAATATAAACTTTTCTCCCGGCCGGACAGGGCCGGTAAATCTTATTCTTTTCAGAGACGAGATTTGCACAGACTCTCCTCTATCGTGAGCATCCCACTCAATGGCTTCATAAACTATATGGACTAAGGCGATTCCCGGTAAAATGGGCTCACCTGGGAAATGCCCGGTAAACCAGATACAGTCTTCCGGCAAACAAACCCGGGCTTCAAGGGCGTTGGATGCAATCCTTTTGACATCTTTGAGCAAATTCCATCGATTGATCAAGAAATCCCTCCCTATCGGTTCGCATTACACTTACGGTAAGCCAAGGGTTGAACTCTATATCATTGTTTGTTTTTTCAATCAAAATTTTTTTCCGGAGTCAATCATCAATATCATTTTAATGAAAAGGCCATTCAGGTTGACCGCTTCACTTTCATTATTTCCTTTCCGATAAGCTCGGACAAAGGCACAATGCGCAGTCCTTTGTCTCTAATCCCCGTCAGAATTTTTTCAATTTCCTGTAATAAAACCGAATCATCCTCGGACCTGCGCGGCGGTTTATCATGCAGCAGGATGATATCGTCACCGTTTACGTTTTTCAGAATTCTGGCAGCAAGATTCTTAACCCGGAAGTTGCCCGCGTCTCGCGCCCGGCAGCTAAAGGTTACGCAAAACAGTCCCAACTGTGTCAGAATGGAAGGAAGTTTGGGATTGATAATGCCGACGGGCGGACGGAAAGCCAGTGCGTCAATGCCCATTTTTTGCAGAACGCTTTTGGCCTCATAAACTTCACGGTAAAGCACGCGGTAACGCTTCATCATAACGAATGGATCATGGGTGCAGGAATGATTACCGATGCTGTGGCCCCGCCTGAGAATCTCTTCAATAAGACCCGGAAACCGCGTGGCATTGAAACCAGACACAAAGAAGGTTGCTTTCACGGAATAGCGATCCAGCAGATCAAGAATTTTCCTGGTTGTGAATTCGGAAGGCCCATCGTCAAAAGTAAGAGCCACATCATTCTTCCCTGTATGACCCCGGCTGATGACCGGGCCAAGAAAGTTCGTCTGGGGGAAAAAGCAGGCTGCCACACATAAAACAATATAGAAAAGCAAAAGAGCGACGGCCAACAGAGGATGGATAAAAAAAGCCGCGAAGGCGGCAATCAGCAGAAGGATACCCATGATCTCGGCTCGACTCATATTCCGCATTTTTTTTCTCTTTCAACGAAAAACACCTTTAAAAAGCATCAAATTTTCGATTCATACTGGGTCGATTTCACAGGATAACGAGGCGGCAAGGAGGAGGTTCCACAGGCGTATTGTTAAATACGTCGAGGAAACCGACGACGCTGCCAACAAAGTTAGCCGAAGAAAGCGGCCCGGTATTATGAGATTAGATACTCCCACAGGGGCCCTGTATGCCCCCGTTCATAGAGTCTGGGTAATATCCGGGTTGCCTTGCTTTCCCCCGCGCCAACCAGCCAGTTTATTCGGCCGTCGGCATGCGCCTCGACTCTTTTCAGAATTTCGATATCGGAGATAAAAGGAGACCGGTAAAAAACCGGCTCCAGAAGATTCTGGGATGCGCCGATCTGGCCTTGACTCACAGCAGTATCATACAGAGCCGTATGCGGATAGACCGGATAGGGCTTCTTCATCATATTGGCAGAGATCAACAATACTTTCTTCATGAAGACGTCATGCTCTTGTTGGTCGAGAAATAATGCTGGTATCAGGCTGTAGTAAAGATTAAGCTGCTTTAGGTTTCTTTGCTTGCAGAATGTAAGTCGCCAGAGCGCGAACCGAGGCGAACACTTTGATGCCCAGCTCCTTGCTCTCAATTTTGACGCCATAATCTTTTTCAATCATCATAACCAGTTCCAGCACATCGATGGAATCAATGCCCTTATCACCGCCGACAAGTGGATCATCATCTTTAATGTCATCCGGGGTTACATCCAGCAATCCCAGCGTCGCTATGATTTTAACTTTAAGTTCACCGATTATTTCTTCTACTGTACTCATGGGCCACCTCATATATTTAATTCACGCGCTGACGAATTCAGCACTTAAAACGCATCAACTTTACTAATTTTTATTATCCGAACCGGGTTCGGAAAGCGCCCGGACATCGTTGCCGAGAATTTTTTCCAACACAACCCGCACCACCCATCGGGAAAACACCTGGACATACTTTTTCCCTGCCATCTTGATACCGAGGATAAAGAGAATGGTGGAAATGGCATAGATCACAACCCCGCCGATGATACCCACCATCGGTTTTCCCATCGAAACGGCGAGGACGCCCAGTGCAACGACCGTCGGCAAACCTATCACATAGCTGAACGCGATCAGGATGAGGCCGACAATCATTGATGGCGTCGGTTTTTCCCGAATGGCCGCCAGATCGGCGCGATCCTCAATCGCTGTTTTGCAATATTTCTTACGGGCAAGATAAAGAGCTGTTTTTTTAATAATGTTCAAAGACTGTCCCAGCCAAGCAAGTTATTTAAAAAACCGGGCGATCATAGCGCCAATCGGGAAAGATTTTCAATATTTTTTTTCTTTTTCAGAGACAAAGCGCATGACCGTTTCTTCGAATTCATTCCAGTGCTTGCGTGCCCGGGCAGACCGGATAAAAGGGCAAAGTCTCAAGTGTTTGATGTCACTATAAGAGAAACCGTCATTTGTCAAAAGAAAAAACCCTGAACAAAATTCGTGGCGCGAATTATAAAATTCGGTTATAAACTTGCCCATAAAATTTATCCGGAAAAGAGGAAAGAAAAAATGAACAGAGCAGCCCTTCATCAAATCAGCTACGGTCTCTATATTGTCACCTCCGGTCAGGACGGCAAATTCAACGGCCAGATTGCCAATTCCATTGTACAGGCCACCTCCAAACCAGCCACCCTGGCCATCTGCATCAATAAAGAAAATTATACACACGAATTAATTCAAGAGCAGCCGGAAATTCGCCGTTTCGATCGTAACCGAAGCCGCGCCGATGACCTTCATCGGCCTGTTCGGCTTTAAAAGCGGACGGGACGTGGACAAGCTCAAAGACATTAAAACGAAGCCCGGCGTCACTGGCGTGCCAATTGTTCTGGACTATTCTCTGGGTTTTATTGAAGCGGAAGTGGAAGGCGAACTCGATTGCGGAACCCACACGATCTTTGTGGGCAAGGTTGTCGAAGCCGACCTGACCGGCGATGGTGCGCCGATGACTTACGCTTATTATCAGAATGTCAAAGGCGGCAAATCACCCAAAACTGCACCGACCTTTGATCAGGACGCGGCCGCCGCCAAACCGAAAGCGCAAGCCGCCGCGCGATATGTGTGCAGCGTTTGCGGCTATGTCTATGATCCCGAGAAGGGCGACCCCGACAGCGGCATCGCCCCCGGCACGCGGTTTGAAGACATTCCCGATTCCTGGACCTGCCCGGTGTGCGGCGCGGAAAAATCGCAATTTGAGATTGAAAAGTAGGAACAAGGTGCAAGGTAAAAGGCTGAAGGTTTGATCCGGACAGACGGTGACAAGCAGTTTCTCTCATCATGGAATAAATATGATTCCTGAATTAGACTGAGCCTTGTGACAGTATATTCTTATATCAATTGACTTGTATAAACAGATTAAAAGAAGAACGGCGGGGTTTGAACCCCTGGCGCTCTCCAACCGGAGAGCGCCAAGAGTAAATGAAATTTTTCAGACGATCAGGGCATAAATCAAATCATATTCAGATTTCAAGGTATGGTAACCTATTGCATTGAGTCCAGTCCATACTTGCCGGCCAAATTGTCGGCTTCAACTTCCAAATTAATTTCCAACGCAGGATCACAACTCGTCGGCGTATAAGTAATCGTATATTTTTTACTGAGCACTGCCGAAATCTGACAAAAATATCATTCATATCGGTATAATCGACGTAATTAAAGTATTGTCCGCCGGTTTCTCTCGCCATTGTTGCATGATCAAGGGTTTTGCATGAGCCGCATAGGCCTTATAGGATCAGGATCATACATAAAAAACAGTAAATATTGCTACATCACTTTCTTGGGCATATGCGAATCATTCTGCCAATTTTCTCCTGAAGTTCGTCGTCACCATCGGATAAAACGATGACTGCTTTTTTACTATTAGCTCCCGGACTGGATAATCTATTGGTGGCGTGAACAAGGGTATCGTACAATGCCGTTCCTTGCAATGACGGATCTGGGAAAGTGGGAGTATTATCAATAGCAACTTTCAAATCATTTTTCCCAGCTACATCGGTTGTTTTAAATCCCGAAAGTCGGATAAAATGTTATGTTAGCTTTAAATTTATATATAGCCGCTTCATCACCATCACCGACTGCCGGAGTATTTGGATTTTCTTCGTGTAATTTATCAATAAATGATTTCGCGAGCTCCTAATGATCTGATTCCAATTGCCGCAGTCAGACTGCTGCTTAAATCTAAGGCCAGGACCACCGAGACCGGATCCGGTCTACTTGTCGAGATACCGGTAATGCCGTTTGCGCACACCATCCTGCTTTAGTGTGAAATTAGCCTCTGTTAAATTATCAATTGTACCGAGATTTATGGGATCTCGTTACGGTGACATCTACGTAACAACTCGCCGGACTGGTACAGCTTGACGGTAATTTGATTAATCCAAACATTGAGCCCATAGCCGAATCCCTACAAGGCAATAGTCTCCGGAACATCACCGGCGATGGAAATGTTTCCGGTTTGCCGCCATCGCACGCTGGAGTGAAACGAGCAATAAACGTGCAGCTTGCCCTTTCGCCAGCGACTGATTTCCGGAACAGTCTGTCACTGACGGGAACACTGTAAATTGTGCATTGCTTGATGAAAAAGAGGTTAATTCTGCAGATTCCTGTTGCCAGTACTGGTTATCGTAAATTGCCTTTCCGCACTGTTTTTCACTACAACACCGCCGAAGATCATATAGTGATGATTCAGTCAATCTGATACCCGGCTCGGCGATCACCGTTTGAGAACCCCCACCGCCACCGCCACCGCCACATCCAATTATAAAGAGCAGGCAGAACATTGCCGCCCCTATCATTTTCATTCGTATATTCTTCATCACCATTTCCTCCTTTTTGTCGCCTGAGATCGTTCTCAGGAACAATGTATCCAATCTTATTGTAAATTCTCCCCTTCGTCATTGCACGGAACTTCCACATCTCCCGAGCTGATCGATGATGAAATCCTTTGCAATGATAATGTAATACCGTGTCTTACATACACCCAATTGATGCGGATGTCTATTAAAAATATGCTCCCCAAATTGATATGGAAGCGCAATGACCAAAATGCGTCACTCCTCTAGCCTTGCACCTCGTGTGCCCCGAAGGGGTATGTACCTTGTACCTTGATCCTTGTAACCTTTCTCCACACCCTCTTCAACCTCAGCGAATTGCTCACGACCGAAACGGAGCTGAACGCCATGGCGGCGGCGGCAAACTCCGGATTGAGCAAGATGCCGAAGAAAGGATAAAGGACGCCGGCGGCAATCGGAATGCCGATAATGTTGTAGATAAACGCCCAGAAAAGATTTTGCTTGATGACCCGCATCGTCGAGGCGGAAAGCGCAATCGCTTCCGGCACGCCTGTCAGGTCATCCCGGATCAGGGTGATGTCGGCAGCCTCAATCGCCACATCGGTTCCCGCGCCGATGGCAATGCCCACATCGGCTGCCGCCAGCGCCGGCGCGTCGTTGATGCCGTCACCCACCATGGCCACGACCTCCCCTTCAGCTTGCAGCTTTCTTATTTCATCCGCCTTATTGCCGGGCAGGACTTCCGCCATCACATAGTCAATGCCCAGTTGACCGGCAACACTTTTCGCCGTCCCTTGATTGTCGCCGGTCACCATCGCCACTTTCAAGCCCCTGCTCTTCAGGCTTTCCACAGCCTGCTCTTGCGGAAGCTTTCGGCACGTCGGCCAGCGCGATGCAGGCCGCATGATTTTTTTCTCCAAAGCGACATAAACAACGGTTTTACCCTCGCCAGCCAATGCAGCCGCCTGTTTACGAACGGGCCCCGCTGAGACATCCTGATTTTCCATAAGCATTTGATTGCCGATCAGGCACAACTTGCCGCCAACAAGACGCTTGGGCGCCCATGCCGGACAATGCGAGAAAATTTTTCGCGCGGCACCGGTATGATCTGATCGGTTTGCGCCCGTCTGTAAAATGGCCTGCGCCAGCGGATGCTCCGATGTTTTCTCCAGCGCGGCGGCCACAGTCCAAAACCTGATTTTCAGTCGAATCCTGCGGCGAAATAACATCAGTTACTTCCGGTTCACCGCGGGTCAGCGTGCCGGTTTTGTCAAAAACAATAACGGTGAGCTTGTGGATTTTTCCAGTGCTTCGCCGCCTTTGATCAGAATGCCGCTTTGCGCGCCCAGTCCCGTACCGACCATAATGGCCGTCGGCGTGGCCAGCCCCAGCGCACAGGGACAGGCAATGACCAGCACCGAAACAAAATTGATCAGAGCCCGGCTGAAGCTGCGTCGCGGGAACGAAATACCAGACGGCAAAAGTGACAAAAGCAATGACAAATACGATCGGAACAAAAACAGAAGCCACCTTGTCCGCCAGACGCTGGATCGGCGCTTTGGAACCCTGCGCCTCTTCCACCATCCGGATGATATGCGCCAGCATGGTATCCGCGCCCACACCGGTCGCGCGCATGGTAAAGCTCCCCATTTTATTCATCGTGGCGGCAAACACCTTTTGACCTGTCTCTTTAGCCACCGGCATGCTCTCGCCGGTCAGCATGGATTCGTCCATGGCGGATTCGCCCGGTCAATATCAAGCCGTCCACGGGAACTTTTTCACCGGGCTTGACCAAGATAACATCATCCGATCTGCACGCTTCCACGGCAATCGTCAATGCAGCCCCGTTTTGCAACACATGCGCTGTTTTGGGTTTGAGGCCGATAAGTTTCTTGATCGCAGCAGAAGTCTTTCCCTTTGCCTGGCCTCCAGAAGCCGGCCCAGGAGAATCAGGGTAACGATCATCGCCGCGCCGTCATAATAGACATGGGGCATAACACCCGCGCTGTCATAAAAATGCGGGAAAAAAGTTGCTGCGGCGGAATAAAGATACGCCGAAAAGCGCCGACAGCAACCAGTGTATTCATGTCCGATGTTTTTTGCTGTGCTGCTTTTATGGCACCGATAAAAAAACGGCTCCCACCCAGAACACAGCCGGCGCAGTCAGCAAAAACATGGCATCAGCATGACTTGACGGGGAATTAAGTGCAAAAAGCCAAACCAGTGCTGCATGGAACCGAAAAAAATAATAACACTCAAGATCGCGCCGCAGATGACTTTTAAGCTTCAATTCCTTGAGTTCGCGAACACGGGCTTTTCGATCGGATCATCAAAGGAATCTTTAATTTCTCCCAGAATATTCATAGCCATGTTCTGTAATTGTTTTTTCCAGCGCCGGAATCCGCCCCATTGGGACGCATGAGTTACTGTCGCGCGGGCAGTCGCCAGATTGACGCTGGCATCCTGTACACCATCAACTTCTTTGAGTGCATTTTCCACGCGCCTCACACAGGCCGCGCAGGTCATGCCGCCAACAGAAATGGTAACTTTCCCCGGATTGGCTGCCGATCCGGGACTCAACAAATGCTTCATAACCCAGATCCCGCACTTTATTTTGCAGGGTTTCGATATCAGTTATATTTTTATCATATTCCACTGTCGCTTTTTCTGTTGCAAAGTTAACCGTGGCTAAAGCACACCGGGCGTTTGCGCAATCCTTCCTCCACACGCCGCACACAGGTGGCGCAGGTCATTCCGCGAAATGTTCAGACTGGACTTTATCCGACAACTTCGTAACCCGCCTTTTTGATCGCTTGCGCAACTACTTTCGCATCAACAGGACTTTGCTTCTTCATAGGTCGCAACTCCCGTTCTTCAAATCGACCTGGACATTTTAATGCCGTCGATGAGCGCCGAGCGCCTTGGTTACCGCCATCACACAATGCTGGCAACTCATACCTGTAATTTTGATAGTCTTCATTTAATAGCTCCTTGAAAATCGCATTTTTGTTTTTAATTATAATGGTCCTTCTGATTCAAGATAGCAAGCCGATTAACTATTTTTTAATGACTTTTTCGCCAAACAAAGTCATTATACATGCTTGCTTAAATATAAATTTTCTGTATTATTCTTCAACACGAAGGAATATCTATGATCATTCGCTGCTGGGGGGCCAGAGGCTCCATCCCTGTTTCCGGAAACAATTATTTACACTATGGCGGCAATACGACTTGTCTGGAAATTCGGAACAAACGTGATGATATTTTGTTGGTCGATGCCGGATCGGGAATCCGTGAAGCGGGCAATGCTTTTCTGGCCGAAGGTCGCCATAATTTCACACTTCTCCTGACGCACGCTCACTGGGATCACATTATGGGGTTCCCTTTTTTCAAGCCGCTCTATTTTGCATAAAACCAATCTAAAGGTCTGGGGTTGTGCGTTCGCCCAGGATTCCATAAAGGAAATGCTGGCGCGGGTTATGTCCGCCCCCTACTTCCCGATAAACTACGATGACATTCACGCCAATGTCACTTACGCAGACCTTTGCAACGGTGTCTATCAAATGGGCGATATGACGATCACACCGATTGCGCTCAGCCACCCGAACCAGGGAACGGGCTACAAATTCTCGGAGGCCGGCAAACGCTTTGTTTTTCTGACCGACAACGAACTGGGATTCCGGCACGAAGGCGGACTTGCGTATGAAGACTACCTGGAATTCTGCCGCGGCGCCGATCTGCTGATTCATGACGCTGAATATCGGGACGAAGAATACCCGAAAAGACGGGGCTGGGGGCATTCCACCATCGAGCAGGCGACAAGACTCGCGCTGGACGCCGGCGTCAAAAAGCTGGGGCTTTTCCACCACAACCAGGACCGCCTCGATGCTGAATTTGACGATATCGTCGCCTCGTGTCATCGCATGATCATCGAGCGGAAAAGCACACTGGAATGTTTTGCCGTTCATCAGACCATGGAACTGACTCTGTAAGTTTCATCATAAACCGCCTGACCAAAATGACAACCGGAGGTAATGTTATGCTGATCCTTCTGCACCTGTCCCTGATGATTGCTGCTACATTTTGTTTCATCGCGGGTGTCGGCATGGCCATGTTTGGGCGAAAAAAGAAATTCTGGTTAAAATGGCATAAAAGTTTCAATACAGCCGGCTTTTGCTTACTCGGCGTTGGGGCGGCGATGGCTTTTGCCAATGTGGCGACGTCCGGTGGCCATCACCTGGCGGCCCCCCACCACTGGCTCGGATCGGCCGCTTTTATCCTGACATGCCTCACTGTATTTCTCGGTTTTTATTCCTTTAAAGCCGCAAACAAAACAGCCGCGCGCGCAACGCACCGATGGATAGGAAGGTTTTCAGGGCTCGCCATTGTGTCCGCGCTTGCCCTGGGTTTATTCATGATCGGTATCCTTTAAAATGTTTCTTCCGACAACTTCCGATGAAATGAAAGAAAGAGCCTGGAATCGGCTTGATGTTATTCTGGTCACGGGCGACGCGTATATCGACAGCCCGCATATCGGTGTGGCGTTCATCGGCCATGTTCTGGCTTCTGCCGGCTATCGTGTAGGCATTATCGCGCAGCCCGATATCCAAAGCGATGCCGATATTCGCCGGCTGGGTGAACCGCGATTATTCTGGGGCATCACCGGCGGCTGCATGGATTCGATGGTGGCCAATTACACGGCGACCAGAAAAAAGAGGCGAGACGATGACCTGACTCCCGGCGGCAAAAATAACCGCCGTCCCGACCGCGCTTGCGTCGTCTATGCCAATCTCATCCGGCAGTATTTTAAAAATACAAAACCGCTTGTTTTGGGCGGTGTTGAGGCAAGCCTCCGTCGCATCGCTCATTACGATTACTGGTCGGATTCAATCCGCCGCTCGATTCTGTTTGACGCGCGCGCCGATATTCTGGCTTACGGCATGGCGGAACGGGCCATTGTTGAAATCGCGCGACGGCTGGCGGCGGGAGACGATCTTAAGAACATTCGAGGCACCTGCACAATTGAAAGTGAGCCGCTGCCGGGCTACCTGGAACTGCCTTCATACGAAAATGTCGCCGTCGGTAAAAAAGCATTCACGGACATGTTTAAAATTTTCTGTTCCAACAATGACCCGGTCACAGCATCCGGCCTTTATCAGAAACACGGCAACCGCTATCTGATTCATCATCCCCCTGCTACGCATCTGTCGATCGCAGAGCTCGACGCGATTTACGCGCTGGATTTTTCACGCCGTGTGCACCCTTTTTATGAAAAGCAGGGTAAGGTCCGCGCCATGGACACCATTTCTTTCTCGCTGACCACGCACCGGGGCTGTTTCGGGGAATGCCATTTCTGTTCCATTGCTTTACATGAGGGCCGCACCATTCTCAGCCGCAGCGAAGCATCCATCCTGTCCGAAGCCCGAAAGATAGCGGCGCTCCCGGATTTTAAGGGTTATCTTGTGGACGTCGGCGGCGCGACAGCGAATATGTACGGCATCGACTGCTCGCGGAAACAAAGCCGGGGCGCCTGCCCGGACAAAGGATGCCTGTATCCGCAGGTCTGTTCCTCTCTTAAAGCTGATCACTCAAGGCAAATTCGCCTGCTTAAGAATCTTCGCCAAATACCAGGCGTCAAAAAAGTATTTGTCGCCTCCGGCATCCGCCATGACTTGCTTTTGGCAGATAAAAAACACGGCGCGTCCTATATGCGCGAGTTAGTGAAGCATCATATCTCCGGCCAGTTGAAGATCGCGCCGGAGCATACCACACCCTCCGTGCTTGCAGCTCATGGGCAAACCGCAGTCGCATGCGCTGGTTCAGTTTAAAAATCTTTTTGAAAAGATGAATGCCGAAACCGGGCAGAAACAATTTCTGACCTACTATTTTATCGCCGCTCATCCGGGCTGCACCGAAGAAGACATGCGGGAATTGAAATCCTTTGCCTCGCGCGAATTGCACATAACGCCGCAACAGGTGCAAATTTTCACGCCGCTTCCCTCCACCACCTCAGCACTTATGTATTGGACGGGAATCGATCCGGCAACCGGCAGAAAGATTTATGTGGAAAAAGATGCGGTGAAAAAACAGAGACAGAAAGATATTGTCACCTCCGAACGTAAACAGTCGGGTGAGAGGCGTAAGGCGTTAGGTGCCCCAAGATAAAGTTTTCTTGACATGAGATAAAAAGATCGACTTAAAAATATCTTTCCTTTAATCTTTAGAAGCAATATTTAAAAAAATATTGTATATTTCTTCAACTGCTAATCGATACTTTTTAAGGTATTCAAAATGAATGATAACAGCAAGACACAACAACAACTCATCCAAGAGCTGGCAGCTATGCGTAAGCGGGTTGGTCAGATGGAACAATCGGAATTAGACCGCAAGAAGGCGGAGGAGGCATTGCGGGAGAACGAAGCGCGTCACCGGCAGAGAGAGGAGCGTTACCGGAATATCCTCGATAACATGGAGGAGGCCTACTACGAGGTGGATCTAAAGGGAAACTTGACGTTTTTCAATACCCCAGCAGTAAAGAATCTCGGCTACACCGACAATGAAATGATGGGCATGAACTTCCGCCAATACGTGGACAAGGATTCTGAGCACAAGGTGTTCGAGGCCTTCCACAAGGTTTTCCTCACAGGAGAACCTACCAAGGGAGTCGATTGGGAGTTTATCAGTAAAGCGGGTGAGAAGAAACCCATAGAGAGCTCCGTATCCCTTATACGGGATACACAGGGCAACCCTATTGGGTTCAGGGGAATTATCCGGGATATCACTGAGCGCAAACAGATAGAGGAAAAATTACGCCGCGAGGAACAACGATTCCGGGCTTTCATGGAACATTCTTCAGATATCGTTGTTATCTTGAATAGAGAAGGAACTATCACCTATATAAATCCAGCGGTTGAGAGAATTTTGGGATTCAAGATTGAAGAAAGGATTGGCGCCAGCGGATTTGAGCGTGTTCATCCGGATGACATGAAGTCTTTAGCTGATGCATTCAATGCTTTGGCCAGGGATACAAACACTCCTATTCTGCAATCTGAAATGCATCTTCGTCATAAGGATGGAAGTTGGCGTACGTTTGAAGCTGTGGGAAGCAACCTGGTAAACAATAATGTCGTTGAAGCTGTAATTGTTAACTACCGCGACATTACCGAGCGAAAGCGGGTAGAGGACGCGTTACGGAAAAGTGAACAGATGTACTTGGAGCTGAGCATAATCGACGACCTCACGCAGCTTTACAATTCCAGGCATTTTTACGCTCAGCTTAAAAAAGAGATAGAACGGTCAAACCGTTATGAACACCCGCTAACCATTTTGCTGCTGGATCTCGACAAATTCAAGGCGTTCAACGATACGTATGGCCATGTTGAGGGGAACAATGTGTTATCGCGACTCGGCCAGGTAGTGAAGCAATGCCTGCGCAAGACCGATTCGGCCTATCGTTACGGCGGCGAGGAATTTACGATCATATTGCCGATGACCACGGGCGATGAGGGAGTTGTAACAGCGAAAAGAATTCAAGCAGAATTAAGGAAAGAGGCTTTTTCCCCCGTGTCGGGTCAAGAGGTATATATGACCGTAAGCATCGGTCTCTCACAGTACAAGCCGAAGGAAGAGATGAAAGTGTTTGTTGACCGAGTAGATCGGCTCATGTACCAAGCGAAAAATAGCGGAAGAGACAGGATTTTTTTCTAAATCATTAGATCAGGAGCCGTTCAAACTTAGCAACCGGAGGACCACTTACAGATGACCCAAAAACCCAGCTACGAAGCACTGGAACAACGAATCAAAGTTCTCGAAGAAGAGTCCATCAAGGCCAAGCGGGCCGAAGAGGCGCTGCTTGAGCGTGTGGACAAATATCGCATCCTGGTAGAAAACGCTAACGACATTATCTATCGGACGGACAACCAGGGGCGCATCACTTTCTGCAATCCTATTTCAATGAAATACTT
Source organism: uncultured delta proteobacterium (assembly GCA_963726395.1). Lineage (GTDB taxonomy): Bacteria > Desulfobacterota > Syntrophia > Syntrophales > Smithellaceae > UBA8904. The sequence continues at coordinate 2,923 of CAVSCG010000032.1, read as the reverse complement.
CGACTATGCGTTGGCGGATCTTATCGGCAAGCACTACACCGAATTTATCCGTCCCGACTTCCGCAAAGAGATGGAACAGTTTTATGGCCGGCAGTTTGTCAAGAACATTCCCATAACCTACCACGAATTCCCTTTGCTCCCTCGTGATAAAGGAGATGTCTGGTTGGGACAGCATGTACAGCTCATCATCGATGATGGTCAGATCGTCGGCTTTCATGCCATCGCCCGTGACATCACGGACCGCAAGCGGGTGGAGGAGGCCCTGCGGGAAAGCGAGAAACGATACCGTCTTCTGGTCGAGAATGCCCATGAAGCCATCCTGGTGATCCAGGACGGAGCGGTTAAATTTGTGAACAGCAAGACCGTTGCATCGTTCGGCTATTCTGAGGCGGAGTTGCTGTCCATTCCCGTGCTTGAATTGATCCACCCGGAAGACCGGGACGCGGTGATCCAACGGTATCTTCAGAAGCTCGATGGCGATGCAACGCCTTCCCTACATTCCTATAGAATCATGCACGGGGATGGCCGGACCCAATGGATTGAGGTCAGTTCCGTCCTGATCGCATGGGAAAACCGACCGGCAACATTGAATCTCATTATGGACATCACCGACCGCAAGAAAACGGAGGAGGCACTGCGGGAAAGCGAAGAAAAGTATCGCCTGATTTTCGAGTACTCACCCCTGGGCCATTTTTACTTTGATGAAAAAGGTATCATTGTTACGTGTAATGATAATTTCGTCAAGCTTATCGGATCTTCAAAAGAGGCGATTGTTGGCATCAACATGCTCCTACTACCTGATAAAAAACTTGTTGAATCTATTCAGAAAGCACTGAATGGGGATACCGCATTTTATGAAGACGTTTACCATTCCACAACCGCGGGAAAAGCTACACCGGTAAGGGCTTTTTTTGCACCGATCAAAATTGGCGATAAAGGCATTCTTGGGGGCGTAGCAATTATCGAAGACGTCACCAACCACAAGCGTGCTGAGGAGGATCTCAAGAAATCCCTTGAACAATTGCGACGGGCCATGCAGGCGACGATCCAGGCGCTATCGCAGATCGTGGAGACGAAAGACCCTTACACCTCAGGACACCAGAAGCGGACCACCAATCTGGCCCGGGCCATAGCCACGGAGATGCATCTCTCGTCGGATCAGATCGAGGGCATCCGGGTGGCCGGGGCGATCCATGATATTGGGAAGCTCTCCGTTCCGGCAGAAATCCTCAGCAAACCATCGAAGCTTGCCGCAGCCGAGTATTCACTGATCAAGGAACATGCCCGTCAGGGCTATGAAATCCTGAAGGACGTGGAATCTCCCTGGCCTCTGGCTGAAATCGTCCATCAGCACCACGAGAGAATGGATGGCTCTGGTTATCCCCGGGGGCTAAAAGGCGAGGAGATTCTAATCGAGGCACGCATCCTGGCCGTGGCGGACGTTGTGGAAGCTATGGCGTCATACCGTCCGTATCGTCCTGCACTGGGGATTGACAAAGCCTTGGAGGAGATTGAGAAAAACAAAGGTGTTCTCTATGACATTTTAGCAGCGGATGCCTGCCTGCGCCTTTTCAAGGAGAAGGGTTTTAAAATCAATTAGTAAAAATCTATGCAAGATTACTCTTTTATCAGGATACCAAGACGGTAAGGCGAGATTCCGCAAGCGTATTTGACATACGTCGAGGCAATCAGCGACCCCCAAGCCTGGAGGCACGCGCAACCAACAAAGGTTGTCGTAGAAAAACGTTTTGATCAAATCCGTCCGTACTTATCTTCCAGCCTTTCAATATCATCTTCACCAAAGTAAGTGCCTGTCTGGACTTCGATGATGACCAGATTTTCGGTAGATATATTTTCAAGACGGTGGGCCGCGCCCTTAGGGATGTCAACCGCAATACCCTGTCGCAGGGCAATGACTGTTCCATCGATGGTCGCGTGCCCTTCACCTGCAACGGTATACCAGTGTTCCGACGCTTTTTATGACGTTGAAGGCTCAAACTGCCGCCGTGCTCAACCACAATTCGTTTCACCTTATGATCTGGAGCATCAGACAAGACCTGGTAGTAACCCCAGGGTCGAATATTTTTGTTTCCATAGAACTCCACTCACAAATTTTGCCTATTTGGCTATCATATTATCGTGTGAATGAAAAGCGGGCCTTCATCATAAAGCCTTGTGCTTTGTTTTTTTTTTTTTTTTTTTTTTTTTTTTTTTTTTTTTTTTTTTTTTTATAAAATTCATTTTCCCGTCTCGCATTTGGGACTATGATGTGATAAATTATCGCCGGAAACGAATTATGACGACACAATATTCACTCAAACGCAGCAGAAAAAGGAAGAAAACAATTTCATTGCAAATAGGCAATAACTCGGAAATCACGATTTACGCGCCCTACTTTACCCCGGTCAAAGAAATCAATCGCTTTGTAGAAGAAAAACAAAAGTGGATTGACAGGACCATACGCAAGCAGGCCCTGCTGCCGGTTCAGCATAAAGAAAAAACCTATGCGACGGGTGAAAATTTTTATTATCTGGGACAGGCTTATTCACTTGAAGCCTATTTTGATCCGCTGGAGAACTCGGGCGTTATCTTCTGGAATAATCGCTTTTTTCTGAACTGCCCCGTAAACATGGAAATGAGGAAACACTACTTTGTTTCCTGGTATAAGAAAAAAGCACAGCAATATTTAAGTGAGCGGGTTGATTTCTACGAGAGCATGCTTTAAGTTTTGCGTCAGGCGGCATTCGGATAACATCCGCCGAGAGACGGTGGGGATCCTGCTCGGAAGATAATCATTTATCCTTCAGCTTCCGCCTGATCATGGCGCCTCCGCAGGTAGTTGATTATGTGGTGGTGCACGAGATGATGCATATCCGGGAAAAAAATCATTCTTCAAAATTCTGGGACTTAGTGATAGGAGTGA
>CAVSCG010000031.1:0-11337 GCA_963726395.1 uncultured delta proteobacterium | reverse complement strand
TTATTTTTTTACCACTACTGATTATTCTTCTACTTGTAATACCTGTAATTGGTTCAGACGATTGGAAAGAATTTTATACGGGTAAGATGGGGAATGTTGCTTCATATAAGAAGGGAACTAGTGAAGAAAGTCGCGAGAAATATGTGATTGTAGTCAAAGAAGTATTTTCTGATAAAGGAAGAGAGACCTATATTCAAGACAGAATAGAAAAAGGACTTTCGACGGAAGGATATGAAAAACTATCCAATATTCAGTCCACGAGTGAAATAGACTGTACAAAAGAGAAGATTATGAATAAATCGGTCTTCTCCTTTGATACGGATGGTAAATTATTGAATTGTCATTTCGTTATTGAACTAAAATGGGTGAAGATACCGAATAATCCATTTTTCAACTCTTTACGAAAAGGAGTCTGTGAAAGACCACTAACAAAATCAAAGGAATAAATATGAAAAAGATTAGTTCAGTTATTTTTTTATCATTTGTGATTATTTTTCTAATTGTAGGTTGTGTAAAGAGTCCATCCGTTCCGGTAAAGACGAACCGAATGTAAAACCACCCATGGTAGCATCTAGAATACCAGACAGTAATGTGTGGGAACCTTTTGGAAAAACAAAAAGTGGTGATAACTATTACAACAAAACAGCCGGGGCAAATGATTGCCGCACCGGCTGTTTTGTTTTTCAAGATCCGATGAAAGAATTATTTCTTTTTTGCGGATGCTTTCTTTGCGGCAGTTTTTTTAACAGCCGCCTTTTTTATGGCAACTTTCTTAGCTGCCGGTTTCTTGGCCACAGCCTTTTTAACAACGGTTTTCTTTGCCGCCGCTTTTTTCTTAACAGACTTTTTAACAGCCGGTTTGGCTTTGGGTTTGGTCACGACCGCTTTCTTGGCAACCTTGGCGGTTGTCTTTTTCGCTGGCGCTGCGTTTTTGAAAGCTTCCTTAGCTGCGGCCAGGCCGGCCGTTACATTTTTGGCCGCCTTGACGATCGCCTTTTTCAGTGGTGCCGTTTTTTTCACGGGCGCTGCATTTCTTAAAGCAGCCTGTGCCGCAGCCAGTCGGGCAATGGGCACACGGAAGGGCGAGCAACTGACGTAATTCAAACCGGTCATGTGGCAGAATTCGACGGAGCTCGGTTCGCCGCCATGTTCACCGCATATGCCAACCTTCAACTTGGCATTGACGCCCCGGCCTTTGGCCACGGCCATCTGAATGAGTTGGCCCACGCCGCCGCGATCGAGAACGCGGAAAGGATCGACCGGAAGGATTTTCTTTGCGATGTAATCCGGCAGGAATTTGCCTGCGTCGTCACGGCTGTAGCCGAAGGTCATCTGGGTCAGGTCGTTGGTGCCGAAGGAGAAGAACGCCGCTTCCTTAGCGATTTCATCAGCGGTGATGGCTGCGCGCGGCACTTCAATCATGGTGCCGACGGAGTAATCAACTTTCACGCCTGTCTCTTCCATGACCTTTTTAGCTGTGGCGACGATGATTTCTTTTTGTGAGGCAAGCTCTTTTACGGTGCCGACGAGAGGAACCATGACCTCAGGCCGTGCGTCCACACCTTCTTTGGTCAACTGGCAGGCCGCTTCAAAAATTGCGCGCGCCTGCATTTCGGTGATTTCCGGATAGGTGATGCCCAAGCGGCAGCCGCGATGCCCCAGCATCGGGTTGAACTCATGCAGCGCGTTGACTTTGGATTTGACGGCTTCAACGGAAATGCCCATTTCATTGGCCATTTCGCGCTGGCTTTCTTCTTCATGCGGAACGAATTCATGCAGCGGCGGATCGAGCAGGCGGATGGTGACGCCGTATCCTTCCATGGCCTTGAGAATGCCGTAAAAGTCTTCGCGCTGGATCGGCAACAGTTTGGCAAGCGCGATTTTGCGGCCTTCCAGGTTATCGGCCAGAATCATTTCGCGTACGGCCTTGATGCGGTCGCCTTCAAAAAACATGTGTTCGGTGCGGCAAAGGCCTATGCCCTGTGCGCCGAAGTTCCGGGCGACGGCCGCGTCATGTGGTGTGTCGGCGTTGGTGCGCACGCCTAGTTTTTTGGCTTCGTCGGCCCATTGCATGATGATGCCGAAATTACCGGAGAGTTCTGCGGGACGCGTTTTCACTTCGCCCAGCATGACTTCACCGGTCGATCCATCCAGGGAAATGTAGTCTCCTTCTTTTACAAGAGCATCTTTAAATTTGATTTCTTTGCGGGCATAGCTGATTTCAATATCGCCGCAGCCGGAGACACAGCATTTACCCATGCCGCGCGCGACGACGGCAGCATGTGAGGTCATGCCGCCGCGCTGGGTGAGGATCCCCTGCGCCGCCGTCATGCCCTTGAGGTCTTCCGGGGAAGTTTCAATGCGGACCAGGACAACTTTCTCGCCGCGTTTGAACCATTCGTCCGCGTCATCCGCGTTGAAAACCACACGCCCTGTTCCCGCGCCGGGGGAGGCGGGAAGCCCCTTGGTGATCACGTTGCGGGTTGCATTGGGATCAAAAGTCGGATGGAGCAGTTGGTCGAGTGATGATGGATCAATGCGCAAGAGAGCCGTTTTTTTGTCAATGAGTTTTTCGCTGACCATATCCACCGCGATGCTGACCGCGGCTTCGGCTGTGCGTTTGCCGTTTCGTGTCTGGAGCATCCAGAGTTTCTGATCCTGAATGGTGAATTCGATATCCTGCATGTCTTTGTAATGACGTTCCAGCCGGGTATAAACATTGACCAGGTCATGATAGGCGTTGGGCATATATTCTTCGAGGGACGGGAAAGATTTTACCCGATCTTCTTCGGCGACGTTATTGTCTTTGGCCCAGCGGCGGGATCCAACGAGGGTGACCTGCTGCGGTGTGCGGATGCCGGCGACTACATCTTCACCCTGCGCGTTAATCAGGTATTCGCCATAGAACAGGTTTTCACCCGTGGCGGGATCGCGGGTAAAAGCAACGCCAGTTGCGCAACTTTCACCCCGGTTACCGAACACCATGGCCTGAACGTTAACGGCGGTGCCCCATTTATCATCGTAGCTGTTCATCTTGCGATACAGGACGGCGCGCGGCGTATCCCATGACATGAAAACCGCGCCAATGGCGCCCCAGAGTTGTTCCTTGGGATCAGAGGGGAATTCCTTGCCCAACTTCTTCACAATGAGCTGCTTGTAACGGCTGACCAGTTCTTTCAGGTCGGCAATGGTCAGGTCGAGGTCGGCTTTAACGCCTTTCTCAGCTTTGAGTTTATCCATGACTTCTTCGAACGGATCATGCGCGTCTTTGTCTTTTGGTTTTAAGCCCATGACGACGTCGCCGTACATCTGAACAAAGCGCCGGTAGGAATCCCAGCCGAATCTGTTGTTGCCGGATTTGCGGATGATGCCGTCAACTGTTTCATCATTCAGACCAAGGTTGAGAACGGTGTCCATCATGCCCGGCATCGAGACGCGCGCGCCGGAGCGCACGGATAACAGAAGCGGGTTGGCCGGATCGCCGAATTTTGCGCCCATGGAGTTTTCGACTTTTTTTAATGCCGTTTCAACTTCTTTTGCCAGGCCTGAGGGGAATTGCTTATTGTTTTTGTAAAATTCCACGCAGACATCGGTAGTGATCGTGAATCCCGCGGGTACCGGAATCCCCAAGTTGGACATTTCGGCCAGGTTTGCTCCTTTGCCGCCGAGAAGGTTTTTCATTTCGGCTCTGCCTTCATTGATCCCCTTCCCGAATGTGTAAACACGTTTAGCCATATCTTTAATCTCCTTTAGAAATAAATATTTATCTGAAGTAAAAAAACATAATCGTTGAGTTTAATAATTGAAATAGTGGATGCTGTAAAGTATTTTTTCTTCCCTAAAGTAAAACCCCCGCCAGGGAATGCGCGGGGGCTTTACTTCTGGTACTATTATGGAGGGAAGGGTTTAGCTAATTAGGGTTTTAATCGCATCGACAACCGGTACGGTGAATAGGGCGATTAGGATTGTGTAAAGGGCGAAAGAACCAATCGCTTCGCTTAAATATAGTTTGTCGTATTTACGTTTCAAAGAAACAATAATCAATCCGCCGACAATCAGGCAGCCAAAATGAAAGAAGGGGAACGCGGCATTTCCGGCGGCGCTGAACTGCGCAAAGCTGAAAGTAGCCGTTGTCAGAACAATAAAACCAACTAAAAGAGCTGTTTGCATAAACTTTTTCATGATCCTGATTCTCCACACCTTTGAAAAATTAATTAACGTAATTGTCAATATGTAATGAAATAAGTATGCCAAATGACAAGGAAAGGAATAATATTTTTTAAGTAACTGAAAATATTGGAATATTGTATTTTATTTTGCTGTTCGGAAAGTCCTGGGCAAGGTTTAAAAATTTGTGGAGTTGAAAGAAACGTTCAATGCTGAAATATAAACGAATAAAACATCTAATGCCATACCGCCTGAAAATTAACGATTGAACGCGGAGGGGTTTCCTTTTTTCAAGGTGAGGATGACAACGTCCATGCCGCCCAAAACAATTTTTATTTCAAATAGATGCTGATAAGTTACGAGTTGATCATAAATAAGTCCCCACAGGATAGGGCCGATCCTTTACCATTAATTAGCATTATGCTACAAGTAAACAATAATGAAAGAAAAGATGATCCGCAAAAATATACCCATCCAGCATAAACATTCCTTTTCCGGTCGAAAATTCAAACGGCCGGAGGTGAAATTTTTTATGAAACCGGAGATTGCCTCGTCGCTCAAAAGCGTTCTGGCGCAAATCGGGAAGCCGAATCCCGCGCCTTTTGTTCCGGATGAATTTCAGGTACGCGCACTAGATGCCATCAAGCAAAATGATTGCCTGGTGATTGCACCGACCGGTTCCGGCAAAACCTGGATCGCCAGGGAAGCTATTTTGTCCGTCATGGAAAAAGGTGGACGCGCCTGGTATGCTTCCCCGCTTAAAGCTCTGTCCAATTCCAAGTGGGTGGAGTTTGGCCTGCATTTCGATCCTGAAAATGTTGGCATCATCACCGGCGACACCAAGGAAAATACCGAAGCACCGATCATTGTCGGCACGACGGAAATCCTGCGCAATCAGCTCTATGACGCCATGCATCAGGGCATTGATCTGAATTGCGATCTGGTGATTCTGGACGAGGCGCATTTCCTGGGCGATGCCGACCGCGGCGTGGTCTGGGAAGAAATTATGATCTATATGCCGGTGCGCGTTAATTTGCTGCTGTTGTCGGCCACCATCGGCAACGGTGATGAAATCGCTGCGTGGCTTGCATCCATCCGCAAAAAACCCTGCGCCTTAATTCGAGAAGAAAAACGTCCCGTACCCCTGTATCCGATGTTTCTGCATCCATCCGGCTGTCTGCATCCTTTTCTGGACGGGGAAAAAGCCGGGCCGGCTGTTTGCGAGTTTTTGAAAAAGGATAGATTCCGACACCGGGGAAGCCACCGTCCACCGGATTACGCGGGAATTATCCGGGTTCTGGAGCGATTCAACCTTTTGCCGGCCATTTTCTTTTTGAAGTCGCGCGCGGAATGTGACACGGCGCTTTCTTGCCGGCCTGGGCTTACACCAATGAAAGATAACGAAACATTTACTGACGATTTATGCGAACTGCTGGATCGTTTTCCCAAACTTAGCAGCCACAGGCAGATCAAGGCGCTTCGGTCGGCCGGATTGGCCGCGCATCATGGTGGACAGCTGCCGGCCTGGAAACTGCTGGTTGAGGAAATGATGAATCGGGGACATCTGCGCGTGATCTTTGCCACCTCAACCATTGCCGCGGGCGTGAATTTCCCCGCGCGCACGATTGTGCTGTTTAATTCCGACCAGTTCAACGGCCATGATTTTGCACCGCTGTCCGCGACTGAATTCCGGCAGATGACGGGGAGGGCAGGCAGGCGCGGTCAGGACAATATTGGTTTTATGCTGGCGATTGCAGGCCGGTTTATGGATTTGGGACATATCAGAAAAATGATCTCCGCCGCGCCGGAAGATATTTTGAGCCAATTGAAAAATGACTTTGCGATGGTCTTAAATCTGCTGTTGTCTCAAACGCCCGCCGATGTAAAAAAAATATTTGAAAGATCGTTTGCGGCCTGGCAGCAAAACAGCATCGAAGGGCAAACCTCTTCCGCCGCCGCTTTGCTGTGGAAGGATTTTTCCCTGCATCTAGAATTTTTACAACGCGAAGGGTTTGTAGAAAATGCAGGCAGACTGACTGAGGATGGCCGCTGGGCGTCACGCCTGAGGTTGGATTATCCACTCCTGGTTGCCGAGTGCCTGCGGAAAAACGCTTTTCCCGAGGACAATGAAAGACTACTGGCGGCAGTGGTGGCGGTCTTTGCCTATGACCGTGACGATGAAATTCAACTGGCCCCTAAAGAACTGCCGCATAAGCTGATGGCCGCGTTGCGCAAAATGCTTCTGGCCGTGAGGCCGCTTTCGCGCCGCTTGGAATCGGCGGGTTTTGTCGGCGCGAAGCTTTATACGTCGGTGGGCGTAGTGATGTATAACTGGGCACAGGGATGCAACTGGGATGAGGTGATCAAGAACACCGGCATCGCCGAAGGCGACATGGCTTCACTGATTATGCGCACGGCGGATAATTTGCGGCAGATCGCTTCGCTTAAAGAATCGCATCCGGAAGTGGCAGCATGCGCATATCGGGCAAGAGAGGCAATCCTACGGGAACCGGTTTTATTTTTGTAAGGCTCACGGTTCAAGGATAAAGGCACAAATGGAAAAATTTTCACTTATCACAGATTTTATTCCTTCCGGTGATCAGCCGCAGGCTATCATTGAATTGTCGCAGGGCTTGCAAGAGGGCAAGGAGCATCAAGTGCTTCTGGGCGTTACCGGTTCCGGTAAAACCTTCACGATTGCGAACGTCATTGAGCGTGCCGGACGTTCGGCGCTGGTTATTGCGCATAATAAAACGCTGGCCGCGCAACTCTATGAAGAATTCAAAGGTCTCTTTCCCGACAACGCCGTGGAATACTTTGTCAGCTACTACGACTACTACCAGCCGGAAGCCTACCTGCCATCGACGGACACCTATATTGAAAAAGATTCCGCGATCAACGAGGAAATCGACAAGCTGCGCCATGCGGCGACGCACGCGCTTTTAACGCGCCGCGACGTGATTATTGTGGCCAGCGTCTCCTGCATCTACGGTTTGGGTTCTCCCGAAGCGTATCTGGGCATGATCGTGCAACTGGAAGTGGGCGGCGAAATTCCGCGCGACGAGATATTGAAGCGTTTGATTGAAATCCAGTATGAACGAAACGATACTGACTTTCATCGCGGCACATTTCGCGTGCGCGGCGACGTGGTGGAAATCTTTCCGCCTTATGAGGACGAACAGGCCCTGCGAGTGGAATTTTTCGCCGATACGATTGAGGCGATTTACTGGATTGACCCGCTGCGCGGTAAAAAACTCGGATCGCTGACAAAAACCGCTGTTTATCCGGGCAGTCACTATGTGACCACACAGGATAATCTCAAAAGAGCGACTGCCGATATTCGCTCCGAACTGGCTCAGACACTGGCTCGATATAAAGAACAGAATATGTTGCTGGAGGCGCAACGCCTGGAACAGCGCACGAACTTTGATCTGGAGATGATGGAAGAAATGGGCTACTGCCAGGGCATTGAAAATTATTCGCGCCATCTCACCGGCCGCAAGCCGGGTGAACCGCCGCCGACCCTCATGGAATACCTGCCGAAAGATACTTTAATTATTATCGATGAAAGCCACGCCACACTGCCGCAACTGACCGGCATGTATCGCGGGGACCGCTCGCGTAAGGAAACGCTCGTGAAATACGGATTTAGGTTGCCCTCCGCTCTGGATAATCGTCCATTGCGATTTGAAGAATACGAGGCTTTGCCCAATCAGCGAATTTATATTTCGGCAACACCTGCCGTCTATGAAATGGAAAAGGCGCGCGGCATCCGCGTGGAGCAAATCATCCGTCCGACGGGTCTGATGGATCCCGAAATCGAAATCAAACCCGCGCAGCATCAGGTGGATGATCTGCTCGAAGAAATACGTCTGCGGATTAAAAAAGAGGAAAGAGTTCTGGTGACCACGCTGACCAAACGCATGGCGGAAAATTTAACGGACTATTACAGCGGCCTGGGCATCCGTGTGCGCTATCTGCATTCCGATATTCACACGCTGGAGCGCGTCAGCATTATCCGGGATCTGCGCCTCGGAGAGTTCGATGTGCTGGTCGGCGTCAATCTCTTAAGGGAAGGTCTGGATATTCCCGAAGTGTCACTGGTGGCGATACTCGACGCGGACAAGGAAGGATTCCTGCGGTCCGAGCGATCTCTCATCCAGACCAGCGGACGCGCCGCGCGTAACGTTGGCGGCAAGGTTATCATGTATGCCGATAAAATCACCAAATCCATTCAGGCCTGTCTGGATGAAACCAAGCGCCGCCGCGTCATTCAAGCCGGCTATAACGAGACACACAACATCACCCCCGAAACCATCAAAAAATCGATCAGCAATGTGCTGGGTTCCATATACGAAGCCGATTATATGACCGTGCCGGTGGATGCCAAAGGCAGAGCCATTCCCGCGAGGGAAGAAGATTTGCCCGTCCTCATCAAAAATCTTACGGCGGAAATGAAGCAGGCGGCCAAGAATCTGGAATTTGAAAAAGCCGCGGGTCTCCGCGATGAAATCAAAGAGATGAATAAGATTTTACTGGAGATGGGATAACTTTCAGGTAAGAAGCGTTTTTGTTTTGATCACGTAAACCTGTTGCGTCTGATCGGCAGGATATCCCAGGATGTGCTGGATGATGTCAATGGGACGGACGGAGCCGGTCTGGGCGTGGCGCAGAGTCATGGCCACTTTTTTCTCCGGGGCGTTCAGAGCCAGCGCTTCAACAAAGGGTCGAATGTCACGGGTGACGGTTTTTCCCTTGGATTGCCGTGTGATCGGTAACGCCTTTGCGGCCAGAAAATTTTCAATGCTGTCCGCGATGTTTTTCAGTTTTTCTTCATCCGTCTCCGTCGGGAGAATCAGATTGTAGGCAAAGCCGTAAAGTGACTTGGCCAGGTCCTTTGCAATATAGGAAAGCAATTTTATGTCTGTTATCTCCATGCCGGAGGGCAGGGCGGCGTTGATTTCGTTTTTCAGCACAGGCAGGTCTTTCGGATACTCAAAGGCGGTGACGTCCATATATTCCTCAAGGCTGGCCATTCCCACCGACGTGGCGGTGGCAAACGATATTTTCGGATGCGGATGAAAACCCGCTGAATAGGCAAGTGAAAGGGAACTCCGGCGCAGGGCACGGGTGAGCGCCATGGCCAGTTCCAGATGCGATAAAAACCGCGTGCGACCGGTTTTGGTAAAGCTCAGGCGATACACTTTTTCAGGGCCCGCCATTGACTTGATTTTTTCTTGAGTCGCCGTGGTGTCAAGAGCTTTGTCCGAAAAAATATTTTTTGTGTCTGCAAAACCACACACGCCGCAATCCTGACAGGCGTCGTAGCGGCAATCCGGTGTGGCTTTTTGCGCATCGGCTTTTTGTCTTTCCGAAAGCAGAAAGTCCCGGCTCACGCCGCAGTCGATGTTGTCCCAGGGCAGAGGTTTAGTCGTTGCGCGTTCGCGTAAATAATCGTCAACATTTATTCCCGTTTCCTCTAAGGCTTCCTGCCAGAGATCAAAACGGAATATTTCACCCCAGCCGTCAAAACGGCAGCCTTTCCGGTAGGCGCATAAAAGCAGGTCTCCGATTTTTTCATCGCCCCTGGAAAACAAGCCTTCCAGCAGACTCATCCGGGCGTCATGCCATTTGACGGTAAGATTGCGGTTATTCATTCTTTGGCGGATAAAATTCTGTCGGGTGTAAGTTTCGTCAAGCGACAGCTGTTTTTCCCACTGGAAGGGTGTGTGCGGCTTGGGAACAAAGGTCGAAAGGCTGATGGTGACCTGGCCGCGGTGACGGGCCGCGCGCAGCGCCTGATAACCCAGATCAATGATACCGGCCAGATCGCTTTCTTCTTCATGCGGCAAACCGATCATGAAATACAGTTTGATGGATTTCCAGCCGGCGGCAAATATTTTATCAACCGATGCCAGCAAATCATCGGCGGTGTTGCCTTTGTTAATCACCTGACGCATTTTATCCGTTCCCGCCTCCGGCGCCAGGGTGAAACTGGTTTTGCGTGTGCGCTTGATTTCTTCGATCAGCGTCTCGCTCAGCGACTCGACCCGCAACGACGGCAGCGCGAGGGCGACCCGTTCAGTGTAATGTTTTTGCATCAGGTTTTGGATAAGAGGTTCAATGCAGCTGTAGTCTCCGGAACTGAGAGACAATAGAGAAATTTCGTCATGGCCGGTTGCCTGCAGAGCCTGGTCGGCCATGTCCGCAATCAACTGCGCATTTCTCTCGCGGTAAGGACGCCAGAGCATGCCCGCCTGACAAAACCTACAGCCCCGGGTACAGCCCCGGGCGATTTCCAGCACGATGCGGTCATGGACGGTTTGCATGAGCGGCACAACCGGCGAGACAGGATGAGGCCAGGCGTTAAGATCAATTGCTTTTCGCTTTTTGATGGTAGTTTTCTTGCCGTGCATAGCGGGAACGTAAATACCATCAAGGCCCGCGAGCTTTGCGAGGATGGCGTCTCTTTCGAGTTTCTGTTTTTTACCGGCTGCGACAGCGGCTGTAATTTCCGCAACCACTTCTTCGCCTTCGCCGATGACGAAGGCGTCGATGAAAGCGCTAAGCGGCGCGGGGTTGAATGCGCAGGGGCCACCCGCAATGATCAGAGGGTGATGGTTCAGCCGCTCGCTTACTCGAAGCGGGATTCCTCCCATATCCAGCATGTTGAGCATGTTGGTGTAGGACGATTCATATTGCAGCGAAAACCCGATAATGTCGAAATCGGCCATGGCGCTTGCGGATTCAAGCGATGTCAGCGGAAGATGGCGCAGGCGCATCTGCTGCTCCCGATCCGGCCAGGGTGCAAAACAGCGTTCGGCAGCGACGTCGGGCAGCGCGTTTAAGACGGCATACAGGATCTGTAATCCCAGATGGGACATCCCCACTTCATACGTATCGGGAAAGGCCAGCAAAAAGCGCACATCTGGCCTAGCCTTGTGGATGGAATTGACTTCAGCGCCGATATAGCGGCTGGGTTTTTCGGCGCCGGCTAACAGCGCATCAAGAATGTCTTGTGTCATTGTTTACTTTCCGTATTTATTTGTGGGTTATTCTGCCCGTTCCGGTAAGGATAAGCCTTGTACTTGAAGGGGTTGAGTCTGATGTCCTTGAGTTGCGACAACGCCATTTTTTTTGCGAAATTAGGTGAGGACAGATAAGTCATAG
>CAVSCG010000030.1:0-11766 GCA_963726395.1 uncultured delta proteobacterium | reverse complement strand
TTGCCGCACCGGCTGTTTTGTTTTTCAAGACCCGATGAAAGAATTATTTCTTTTTTGCGGATGCTTTCTTTGCGGCAGTTTTTTTAACAGCCGCCTTTTTTATGGCAACTTTCTTAGCTGCCGGTTTCTTGGCCACAGCCTTTTTAACAACGGTTTTCTTTGCCGCCGCTTTTTTCTTAACAGACTTTTTAACAGCCGGTTTGGCTTTGGGTTTGGTCACGACCGCTTTCTTGGCAACCTTGGCGGTTGTCTTTTTCGCTGGCGCTGCGTTTTTGAAAGCTTCCTTAGCTGCGGCCAGGCCGGCCGTTACATTTTTGGCCGCCTTGACGATCGCCTTTTTCAGTGGTGCCGTTTTTTTCACGGGCGCTGCATTTCTTAAAGCAGCATGTGCAGCAGCCAATCGGGCAATTGGTACGCGGAACGGTGAACAACGAACGTAGTTCATACCAAACACGGTGACAGAATTCCACCGAGCGGGGATCGCCGCCATGTTCGCCGCAAATACCAATTTTCAGATTTGGTTTTACGGACCGTCCTTTTGGCCACTGCCATCTCAATGAACTGGCCGACGCCTTCCCGATCCAGACACGGAACGGATCGACGGGCAGAATTTTTTTTCCGATATAATCAGGGAGGAACTTGCCTGCGTCGTCACGGCTGTAGCCGAAGGTCATCCGGGTGAGGTCGTTGGTTCCGAATGAGAAAAATTCGGCCTCTTTCGCGACTTCATCGGCCGTTAATGCCGCGCGGGGAACTTCAATCATGGTGCCGACTAGGTAATCAACGGTGACTTTTATTTCCTTCATGACCTTTTCAGCCTTCGCCACGATGCTTTCCGATTGCATCCAATCTCGTTCACGGGGCCTACTAACGGAATCATGACTTCCGGATTTACATTCATGCCTTCTTTTTTCAACTGACATGCGGCTTCGATAATAGCGCGCGCCTGCATTTCGGTGATTTCCGGATAGGTGACGCCCAGACGGCAGCCACGTGTCCCAACATCGGGTTGAATTCATGCAGCGCATCAACTTTCGCCTTGACTTCTGCCGGGGTGATGCCCATTTCTTTGGCCATCACAGCCTGGTTGGCGTCATCATGCGGCAAAAATTCATGTAGTGGCGGATCCAGGGTACGAATAGTCACCCGGTAGATCGTGTGATGGCCTTCCAAGATACCATAAAAGTCATCGCGTTGGTACGGCAGCAATTTTGCCAATGCCTTACGACGGCCTGGCTTCATCGCTGGCCAGAATCATTTCGCGGACAGCCTTGATACGATCGCCTTCGAAGAACATGTGCTCGGTACGGCACAGGCCAATGCCTTCGGTGCCAAAGTTGCGGGCAACTGTGGCATCGTTTGGCGTATCAGCATTGGTGCGCACGCCAAATCTTACGGAACTCATCGGCCCAACTCATTAACTTTCCGAAATTGCCCGACAGTTCGGGAGTAACGGGTACAACTTTTCTCTTCTTCTATATGACTTTTCCGGTAGAACCATCCAGCGAAATCCAGTCGCCTTCTTTATAGGTAGTTCTTACCAACAACCATTGTCTTTGTTTTTCTTATAATTAATCTTAAGGGGCGTTAACACCGGCAACGCAGCACTTTCCCATACCACGGGCAACGACTGCCGCATGGGACGTCATACCGCCACGTGCGGTGAGAATACCCTGAGCCACGTTCATACCACCGATGTCTTCCGGGGATGTTTCAATTCTGACTATACAACACTTTCTCGCCCCTGGATGACCACTCTTCGGCTTCATCCGCGTGAAAACAGAATGCGACCGGTTGCGGCACCCGGAGATGCGGGTAAGCCCCCGGAAGCGATCACGTTCATTTTGGCTTTAGGATCGAAGGTTGGGTGAAGCAGTTGATCCAGTTGTCCCGGTTCTAACGCGTTTGACCGCTGTTGCTTTATTGATCAATAACCTTCTTCGCTTAACATCTCCACTGCGATGCGAACCGCAGCGGCAGCAGTCCGTTTGCCATTACGGGTTTGCAACATCCAGAGCTTATTTTTTCTGAATCGTGAACTCAATATCTTGCATGTCTTTGGTAATGACGTTCCAGCCGGGTATAAACATTGACCAGGTCATGATAGGCGTTGGGCATATATTCTTCGAGGGACGGGAAAGATTTTGCCCGATCTTCTTCGGCGACGTTATTGTCTTTGGCCCAGCGGCGGGATCCAACGAGGGTGACCTGCTGCGGTGTGCGGATGCCGGCGACTACATCTTCACCCTGCGCGTTAATCAGGTATTCGCCATAGAACAGGTTTTCACCCGTGGCGGGATCGCGGGTAAAAGCAACGCCGGTTGCGCAACTTTCACCCCGGTTACCGAACACCATGGCCTGAACGTTAACGGCGGTGCCCCATTTATCATCGTAGCTGTTCATCTTGCGATACAGGACGGCGCGCGGCGTATCCCATGACATGAAAACCGCGCCAATGGCGCCCCAGAGTTGTTCCTTGGGATCAGAGGGGAATTCCTTGCCCAGCTTCTTCACAATGAGCTGCTTGTAACGGCTGACCAGTTCTTTCAGGTCGGCAATGGTCAGGTCGAGGTCGGCTTTAACGCCTTTCTCAGCTTTGAGTTTGTCCATGACTTCTTCGAACGGATCATGCGCGTCTTTGTCTTTTGGTTTTAAGCCCATGACGACGTCGCCGTACATCTGAACAAAGCGCCGGTAGGAATCCCAGCCGAATCTGTCGTTGCCGGATTTGCGGATGATGCCGTCAACCGTTTCATCATTCAGGCCAAGGTTGAGAACGGTGTCCATCATGCCCGGCATCGAGACGCGCGCGCCGGAGCGCACGGATAACAGAAGCGGATTGGCCGGATCGCCGAATTTTGCGCCCATGGAGTTTTCGACTTTTTTTAATGCCGTTTCAACTTCTTTTGCCAGGCCTGAGGGGAATTGCTTATTGTTTTTGTAAAATTCCACGCAGACATCGGTAGTAATCGTGAATCCCGCGGGTACCGGAATCCCCAAGTTGGACATTTCGGCCAGGTTTGCTCCTTTGCCGCCGAGAAGGTTTTTCATTTCGGCTCTGCCTTCATTGATCCCCTTCCCGAATGTGTAAACACGTTTAGCCATATCTTTAATCTCCTTTAGAAAGAAATATTTATCTGAAGTAAAAAAACATAATCGTTGAGTTTAATAATTGAAATAGTGGATGCTGTAAAGTATTTTTTCTTCCCTAAAGTAAAACCCCCGCCAGGGAATGCGCGGGGGCTTTACTTCTGGTACTATTATGGAGGGAAGGGTTTAGCTAATTAGGGTTTTAATCGCATCGACAACCGGTACGGTGAAAAGGGCGATTAGGATTGTGTAAAGGGCGAAAGAACCAATCGCTTCGCTTAAATATAGTTTGTCGTATTTACGTTTCAAAGAAACAATAATCAATCCGCCGACAATCAGGCAGCCAAAATGAAAGAAGGGGAACGCGGCATTTCCGGCGGCGCTGAACTGCGCAAAGCTGAAAGTAGCCGTTGTCAGAACAATAAAACCAACTAAAAGAGCTGTTTGCATAAACTTTTTCATGATCCTGATTCTCCACACCTTTGAAAAATTAATTAACGTAATTGTCAATATGTAATGAAATAAGTATGCCAAATGACAAGGAAAGGAATAATATTTTTTAAGTAACTGAAAATATTGGAATATTGTATTTTATTTTGCTGTTCGGAAAGGCCTGGGCAAGGTTTAAAAATTTGTGGAGTTGAAAGAAACGTTCAATGCTGAAATATAAACGAATAAAACATTTAATGCCATACCGCCTGAAAATTAACGATTGAACGCGGAGGGGTTTCCATTTTTTCAAGGTGAGGATGACTAATCTCCATGCCGCCCAAAACGATTATTTCAAATAGATGCTGATAAGTTACCAGGTTTGATCATGGATCAAGTCCCCACAGGATAAGCAAAAACATTACCATTAATTAGCATTATGCTACAAGTAAACAATAATGAAAGAAAAGATGATCCGCAAAAATATACCCATCCAGCATAAACATTCCTTTTCCGGTCGAAAATTCAAACGGCCGGAGGTGAAATTTTTTATGAAACCGGAGATTGCCTCGTCGCTCAAAAGCGTTCTGGCGCGAATGGGGAAACAGAATCCCGCACCTTATGGTACGGATGAATTTCAGGTACGCGCACTAGATGCCATCAAGCAAAATGATTGCCTGGTGATTGCACCGACCGGTTCCGGCAAAACCTGGATCGCCAGGGAAGCTATTTTGTCCGTCATGGAAAAAGGTGGACGCGCCTGGTATGCTTCCCCGCTTAAAGCTCTGTCCAATTCCAAGTGGGTGGAGTTTGGCCTGCATTTCGATCCTGAAAATGTCGGCATTATCACCGGCGACACCAAGGAAAATACCGAAGCACCGATCATTGTCGGCACGACGGAAATCCTGCGCAATCAACTCTATGACGCCATGCATCAGGGCATTGATCTGAATTGCGATCTGGTGATTCTGGACGAGGCGCATTTCCTGGGTGATGCCGACCGCGGCGTGGTCTGGGAAGAAATTATGATCTATCTGCCGGTGCGCGTTAATCTCCTTTTGCTTTTCTGCCACCATCGGCAATGGTGATGAGATCGCTGCGTGGCTTGCATCCATTCGCAAAAAAGCCTGCGCCGTGATTCGCGAGGAAAATCATCCCCGTACCCCTGTATCCGATGTTCCTGCATCCATCCGGCTGTCTGCATCCTTTTCTGGACGGAAAAAAAGCCGGGCCGGCTGTCTGCGAGTTTTTGAAAAAGGATAAATTCCGACACCGGGGAAGCCACCGTCCGCCGGATTACGCGGGAATTATCAGGATTCTGGAGCGATTCAACCTTTTGCCGGCCATTTTCTTTTTGAAGTCGCGCGCGGAATGTGACACGGCGCTTTCTTGTCGGCCTGGGCTTACACCACTGAAAGATAAAGAAGGACGTTTTTACTGACGATTTATTCGAACTGCTGGATAGTTTTCCGGAGCCTAGCCGCCACAGGCAGATCAAGGCGCTTCAGTCGGCGGAATTGGCAGCGCATCATGGCGGACAACTGCCGGCCTGGAAACTGCTGGTTGAGGAAATGATGAATCGGGGACATCTGCGCGTGATTTTTGCCACCTCAACCATTGCCGCGGGCGTGAATTTCCCCGCCCGCACGATTGTGTTGTTTAATTCCGACCAGTTCAACGGCCATGATTTTGCACCGCTCACCGCGACTGAATTCCGGCAGATGACGGGAAGGGCAGGCAGACGCGGTCAGGACAATATTGGTTTTATGCTGGCGATTGCAGGCCGGTTTATGGATTTGGGACATATCAGAAAAATGCTTTCCGCCGCGCCGGAAGATATTTTGAGCCGATTGAAAAATGACTTTGCGATGGTCTTAAATCTGCTGTTGTCTCAAACGCCCGCCGATGTAAAAAAAATATTTGAAAGATCGTTTGCGGCCTGGCAGCAAAACAGCATCGAAGGGCAAACCTCTTCCGCCGCCTCTTTGCTGTGGAAGGATTTTTCCCTGCATCTAGAATTTTTACAACGCGAAGGGTTTGTAGAAAATGCAGGCAGGAGACTGACTGAGGATGGCCGCTGGGCGTCACGCCTGAGGTTGGATCATCCACTCCTGGTTCCCGAGTGCCTGCCGGAAAAACGCCTTTCCCGAGGACAATGAAAGACTACTGGCGGCAGTGGTGGCGGTCTTTGCCTATGACCGTGACGATGAAATTCAACTGGCCCCTAAAGAGGACTTGCCGCATAAGCTGATGGCCGCGTTGCGCAAAATGCTTCCTGGCCGTGAGGCCGCTTTCGCGCCGCTTCAAATCGGCAGTCGCGGCGCGAAGCTTTATTCGTTCAGTCGGGCGTCGTGATGTATAACTGGGCACAGGGACGCAACTGGGATGAGGTGATCAAGAACACCGGCATCGCCGAAGGCGACATGGCTTCACTGATTATGCGCACGGCGGATAATTTGCGGCAGATCGCTTCGCTCAAAGAATCGCATCCGGAAGTGGCAGCATGCGCATATCGGGCAAGAGAGGCAATCCTACGGGAACCGGTTTTATTTTTGTAAGGCTCACGGTTCAAGGATAAAGGCACAAATGGAAAATTTTTCACTTATCACAGATTTTATTCCTTCCGGTGATCAGCCGCAGGCTATCATTGAATTGTCGCAGGGCTTGCAAGAGGGCAAGGAGCATCAAGTGCTTCTGGGCGTTACCGGTTCCGGTAAAACCTTCACGATTGCGAACGTCATTGAGCGTTCCGGACGTTCGGCGCTGGTTATTGCGCATAATAAAACGCTGGCCGCGCAACTCTATGAAGAATTCAAAAGGTCTCTTTCCCGACAACGCCGTGGAATACTTTGTCAGCTACTACGACTACTACCAGCCGGAAGCCTACCTGCCATCGACGGACACCTATATTCAAAAAGATTCCGCGATCAACGAGGAAATCGACAAGCTGCGCCATGCGGCGACGCACGCGCTTTTAACGCGCCGCGACGTGATTATTGTGGCCAGCGTCTCCTGCATCTACGGTTTGGGTTCTCCCGAAGCGTACCTGGGCATGATCGTGCAACTGGAAGTGGGCGGCGAAATTCCGCGCGACGAGATATTGAAGCGTTTGATTGAAATCCAGTATGAACGAAACGATACTGACTTTCATCGCGGCACATTTCGCGTGCGCGGCGACGTGGTGGAAATCTTTCCGCCTTATGAGGACGAACAGGCCCTGCGAGTGGAATTTTTCGCCGATACGATTGAGGCGATTTACTGGATTGACCCGCTGCGCGGTAAAAAACTCGGATCGCTGACAAAAACCGCTGTTTATCCGGGCAGTCACTATGTGACCACACAGGATAATCTCAAAAGAGCGACTGCCGATATTCGCGCCGAACTGGCTCAGACACTGGCTCGATATAAAGAACAGAATATGTTGCTGGAGGCGCAACGCCTGGAACAGCGCACGAACTTTGATCTGGAGATGATGGAAGAAATGGGCTACTGCCAGGGCATTGAAAATTATTCGCGCCATCTCACCGGCCGCAAGCCGGGCGAACCGCCGCCGACCCTCATGGAATACCTGCCGAAAGATGCTTTAATTATTATCGATGAAAGCCACGCCACACTGCCGCAACTGGCCGGCATGTATCGCGGGGACCGCTCGCGTAAGGAAACGCTCGTGAAATACGGATTTCAGGTTGCCCTCCGCTCTGGATAATCGTCCATTGCGATTTGAAGAATACGAGGCTTTGCCCAATCAGCGAATTTATATTTCGGCAACACCTGCCGTCTATGAAATGGAAAAGGCGCGCGGCATCCGCGTGGAGCAAATCATCCGTCCGACGGGTCTGATGGATCCCGAAATCGAAATCAAACCCGCGCAGCATCAGGTGGATGATCTGCTCGAAGAAATACGTCTGCGGGTTAAAAAAGAGGAAAGAGTTCTGGTGACCACGCTGACCAAACGCATGGCGGAAAATTTAACCGACTATTACAGCGGCCTGGGCATCCGTGTGCGCTATCTGCATTCCGATATTCACACGCTGGAGCGCGTCAGCATTATCCGGGATCTGCGCCTCGGAGAGTTCGATGTGCTGGTCGGCGTCAATCTCTTAAGGGAAGGTCTGGATATTCCCGAAGTGTCACTGGTGGCGATACTCGACGCGGACAAGGAAGGATTCCTGCGGTCCGAGCGATCTCTCATCCAGACCAGCGGACGCGCCGCGCGTAACGTTGGCGGCAAGGTTATCATGTATGCCGATAAAATCACCAAATCCATTCAGGCCTGTCTGGATGAAACCAAGCGCCGCCGCGATCATTCAAGCCGGCTATAACGAAGACACACAACATCACCCCCGAAACCATCAAAAAATCGATCAGCAATGTGCTGGGTTCCATATACGAAGCCGATTATATGACCGTGCCGGTGGATGCCAAAGGCAAAGCCATTCCCGCGAGGGAAGAAGATTTGCCCGTCCTCATCAAAAATCTTACGGCGGAAATGAAGCAGGCGGCCAAGAATCTGGAATTTGAAAAAGCCGCGGGTCTCCGCGATGAAATCAAGGAACTCAACAAGATTCTGCTGGAGATGGGGTAGTAAAATAGGTGTTCGACAAATTTGAAGAATTGCGATAAATTTCCCCTGTAAGTGCGCCACGAGGCTGCGCAAGAGATGAGGGGTGAGGTCCCTCGAAGCCGGTTTGCAGGAGGTGGCTTCAAACCACCTTAAGCTGCGATGGTAAACAGCCATCGTGGCGAGCGTTAAGGGAAAAGGCAGGGCAAAAGACCATGTCAGGTAAGGTTAAGGGAGGCGAGCGCAAGAAACTACTTCTGAGGTGTCGAAATGAATTGGATGATGTCAAAACTGGAGGGCTTACTGAACTTCAGGATAAGCTCAAGGGAAACCTGTTTACTGCTTGGGCGGCATCCGGCATAAAGGTAGCGCGAACCTGATCCAGGCTCTTGTGTTGAACGTGGGAACCTGTCGTCCCGATGATAAGGGAGAAATTAAAATGGAGGAAACCGCAAGTATGAGAGTACCGATGCGGGGCACGGGGGCGGACCAACTCGTAGTAGTGTTGAAATTCCTGTAATGGGAATGGAACGAAGGGGTTGGATCATCTGGTCTTATTATTTGGTCAACCAGAGATGGGAGGAACCAGGGGATAAGATAAAACCGCTGGCTTAGCCTTGCGGCTGGATCATAAGAGCCGGATGACGGGAGACTGTCACGTCCGGATCCGTGGGAGCGTGGGGGTGAGATTCCCCGCGCCACCCGACATCGGAGAGATACAGCAAGGAGAGTGATTTATGAAACGATATACGGCAGTCATTGAAAAATGTTCCGATACAGGTTTGTATGTCGGCTTTGTTCCGGGGTTTCCCGGAGCACACACCCAGGCGGAAACCCTGGACGAATTGCAAAGAAATCTCCAGGAAGTGATCGAAATGTTCTTGGAAGATGGCGAACCAACTCTGGAGACCGAATTTATCGGGACGCAAACCATCATGGTGAATTGATAGAGTCTGCCAAAGATATTCATCTAACCATCGAAGAATTCTTGTCACATAAATAGTCAGTAGCAATTTGCCAGTTTATTTTAACAGTAGCGGATGTGTATTATCCCTTTTCAGACCAGGATGGTTTTTGTTTTGATCACATAAACCTGCTGCGCCTGATCCGCGGGAAAGCCCAGAATGTGCTGGGTGATGTCAATGGGACGGGCAGAGCCGGCCTGGGCATGGCGCAGGGTCGTTGTCACCTTTTTTTCTCCGGCGTTCAATGTTATTGCCTCGACAAAGGGGCGGATATCTCGGGTGACGGTTTTTCCCTTGGATTGCCTGGAAATAGGGAATGACTTTGCGGCCAGAAAATTTTCAATGCTGTCCGCGATGTTTTTCAGTTTTTCCTCATCCGTCTCCGCCGGGAGAATCAGGTCGTAAGCAAAGCCGTAAAGTGACTTGGCCAGGTCTTTTGCAATATAAGAAAGTAATTGTATGTCCGTTATCGCCATACCCTCGGGTAGGGCGGCATTGATCTCATTTTTCAGCAAAGACAAGTCTTTCGGATACTCCAGGGCGGTGACGTCCAGATATTCCTGATGGCTTGCCATTCCCACCGACGTGGCGGTGGCAAAAGATATTTTCGGATGCGGGTGAAAACCCGCTGAATAGGCCAGTGAAAGGGAACTGCGGCGCAGGGCGCGGGTGAGTGCCATGGCCAGTTCCAGATGGGATAAAAACCGCGTGCGACCGGTTTTGGCAAAGCTCAGACGATACACTTTTTCAGGGGCCGTCGTGGGCTTGATTTTTTCCTGCGCCGCCGCCGCGCCAAGAGCTTTGTCCGAAAAAATATTTTTTGTGTCTACAAAATCACACACACCGCAATCCTGGCAGGCGTCGTAGCGGCAATCCGGTGTGGCCGTCTGTGCATAGGCTTTTTGTCTTTCCGAAAGCAGAAAGTCCCGGCTCACGCCGCAGTCGATGTTGTCCCAGGGCAGTGGCTCAGTCGTTGCGTGTTCGCGCAAATAATCGTCAACATTTATTCCCGTTTCCTCTATGGCTTCCTGCCACAGATCAAAACGGAATATTTCACCCCAGCCGTCTAAACGGCAGCCCTTCCGGTAAGCGCACAAAAGCAGGTCTCCGATTTTTTCATCGCCTCGAGAAAACAGGCCTTCCAGCAGGCTCATCCGGGCGTCATGCCATTTGACGGTGAGATTGCGGTTGTTCATTCTCTGACGGATAAAATTCTGTCGGGCGTACGTTTCCTCAAGCGACAGCTGTTTTTCCCACTGGAAGGGTGTGTGTGGCTTGGGAACAAAGGTCGAAAGGCTGATGGTGACCTGGCCGCGGTGACGGGCCGCGCGCAGCGCCTGATAGCCCAGATCGATGATGCCGGCCAGATCGCTTTCTTCTTCATGCGGCAGACCAATCATGAAATACAGCTTGATGGATTTCCAGCCGGCGGCAAAGACTTTATCCACCGACGCCAGTAAATCATCGGCGGTGTTGCCTTTGTTAATCACCTGACGCATTTTATCCGTTCCCGCCTCCGGCGCCAGGGTGAAACTGGTTTTGCGCGTGCGCTTGATTTCTTCAATCAGCGTCTCGCTCAGCGACTCGACCCGTAACGACGGCAGCGCGAGGGCGACCCGTTCCGTGTAATGTTTTTGCATCAGGTTTTGGATAAGAGGTTCAATGCAGCTGTAGTCTCCGGAACTGAGCGACAGAAGGGATATTTCATCATGGCCGGTTGCCGCGAGCGCCTGATCGGCCATGTTCGCAATCAACTCAGCGTTTCGCTCGCGGTAAGGACGCCAGAGCATGCCGGCCTGGCAAAACCTACAGCCCCGGGTGCAGCCCCGGGCGATTTCCAGTACGATGCGGTCATGGACGGTTTGCATGAGTGGCACAACCGGTGAGACGGGATGAGGCCAGGCGTTAAGATCAATTGCTTTTCGCTTTTTGATGGTAGTTTTCTTGCCGTGCACAGCGGGAATATAAATACCATCAATGCCCGCAAGCTTTGCGAGTATGGCGTCTCTTTCGAGTTTCTGTTTTTTACCGGCTGCGACGGCGGCAGTAATTTCCGCAACCACTTCTTCGCCTTCGCCGATGACGAAAGCATCGATGAAAGAGCTAAGCGGCGCGGGGTTGAATGCGCAAGGGCCGCCCGCGATGATCAGGGGGTGATGGTTGAGACGTTCACTGGACTGAAGCGGGATTTCTCCCATATCCAGCATATTGAGCATATTGGTATAGGACAATTCATATTGCAACGAAAAACCGATGATGTCAAATTCGGCCATGGCGCTTGCGGATTCAAGCGATGTCAAAGGGAGATGGCGCAAGCGCATCTGGTGCTCCCGATCCGGCCAGGGCGCAAAACAGCGTTCGGCAGCGACGTCGGGCAGTGCGTTTAAAACGGCATAGAGAATCTGCAATCCCAGATGGGACATACCCACTTCGTACGTATCGGGAAAGGCCAGCAAAAAGCGCACATTGGGCCTGGCCTTGTGGATGGAGTTGACTTCCGCGCCGATGTAGCGGCTGGGCTTTTCGGCGCCGGCTAACAGCGCATCAAGAATGTCTTGTGTCATTATTTACTTTCCGTATTTGTTTGTGCAGCCCGGGTTATTCTGCCCGTTCCGGGTAAGGATAAGCCTTGTACTTGAAGGGGTTGAGTCTGATGTCCTTGAGTTGCGACAACGCCATTTTTTTTGCGAAATTAGGTGAGGACAGATAAACGAGAGAGTT
>CAVSCG010000029.1:0-17131 GCA_963726395.1 uncultured delta proteobacterium | reverse complement strand
ATCTAAATCAGATGGCTTTTATCCACATGGTAATCAATATTCAATTGACAAACAAGGCTGCATTTCTTATTCATAAAGCATGAACAAGCAGGGTTGGTAGTGAAGGATAAAAAAACAAGGATTCTGGAGTAAAAAGTAAGGAAGGAATCTTGATGGAAGAACGAAGGAAAGAGGAACGTCTGAAGCAGGAAGATGAGATCACCATCTCTGTCCTCTCTGGAGGAAGTAATCTTCCCAAAGACAAAATCATCTATACCCTCAGCAAGGACATCTCTGTTTCCGGTGCCAGAATCCAGGCCAGTAGTTTTCTGCCTGTCGATACCCTCCTCAATATAAAAGTCACATTAAAGCATCCGCCCCGAATGATCACCGCCTTGGGAAAAGTAAAATGGGTCAGAAGCCTCATTGCGGATGAGTTTTTTGAGGCGGGCCTGGAGTTCGTCAATACATCCAGGGTAATGAATTAGCAACTGCTCAAAATTGAAAACACAAGGAGGAAACCATGGCCGGTCTTTTCGACAAAATTAAAGCAGATGTAAAGAAGGGTATCGAAGAAGGAATTGCTGCCGTAATAGAGGGGGCAAGTGTCGTATCCGGGAAAATGGATGAAATCACGGCGGAGGGAAAAAGACAGTATAAGATGTTTGATCTGAAATCGAAGATACAAAGTCACATGACCGAACTGGGCGGGAGGGCATATGATGTCCTGGACAGGAAGAAAAGTCCGGTCGCGGACAGCAAGATAAAGGCAGTCTTTGTAAAAATCAAAAAGCTCGAAGAACAATTACGCAGACTCGAAGGGGGCAAAGAGAAAAAAGTCGTTGCACCCCAAAAGCCGGTGACGAAAACAAAATCAGCCCCGAAAAAAAACGCACAGGCGTCAGTAAAAAAGGCGGTAACGAAAACCGCCGGAAAGACTTCAGCTAAAAAGTAAATTCCCATTCATGGCAAGAGAGATGCAGTCAGCAAACACTTCTTCCTGAAGTCAAGCATCTAGCAATTTCGACCGACATCCACTCTTACAAACCATAATCAATGAAATATCCTCTTGACTTTTTTATGGGTTAAGCGCACTCAAGAAATAAGTGAATAAGGCATTGTCGACAGGTTAACAGTTGATTACAATACCTTTTTAGGGGTGATGCCATCAAGAGATTATTGAAACCCTGTTTCTAAAAAGAGGCGGGGTTTTGTGTTTCTTGTACAGTTAAACGCAAACCGCCTGGACGTTTTGGAGGTCAAGATGAAGCATGAGCTGATTCAAGTCCGATATGGCAATGGTCGAGAGGGGTCTGTTGATGATCTTACTCTCAATGAACTGATCCTTTCACATAAGATTGGACAGTTCTATCGACCTTCTCAGGAAAAATGGATCAACATAGAAACTGATCCCGTCAGAATAAGGAAGGACCGATACGGCGAGCATGCGAGAAGAGAGTCTGATAAGGAAGAAGCAACTGGAGAATTAGAAGAAAAGCCTCCTGGCCTGCTATCGAGAATGTTGAGGCGCAAAAAGAAAACCATTGCGTTGAAGAAAGCATTGACTGCCGAAGATTGGTTTGAGAGAGGATTTCAGACCTTACATACTGTGGATGACGGCAATGGAGCCCTTCGGGCATTTGCCAAGTCTATTAACCTCGACCCCGCGCACCAAAGGGCCTATTTGAATCGAGGGATCACATACGAAGCAGTAGGCAACCTTCAGCAAGCCATATACGATTACAGCAAGGTGATCGAGTTGGCGCCGGGAGATGCCAAGGTTTATTATTTGCGTGGTCTTGCTCACGAGCGCTTTGGCATGTGCCTTTCGGCGATAAACGATCTCAAAGAGGCCGCCAGTCTGGGTCACAGGCAGTCAATTGATTTCTTTAAATCCAAGGGAGTTTACATATAGAGGCCTCTGCACAAAGGGGTTCAACAGATGGGCTGGGTTCTTCGCAATACAACTATACAGTTTTGCAAGATCAGCTCTGGGCATAGTGAGGAATATCCCGGATAGCAAAAACTGGAGGCGACAATGAAAAAAAAATCAATAGGTGCAAAAACGATCATATACCCCACTCCTGTACTCGTTGTGGGAACTTATGATGCTGCGGGTAAGCCGAACGTCATGACTGTGGCATGGGGCGGCATCTGTTGTTCCAGCCCACCATGCGTGGCCATTGCCCTGAGAAAGGCAACTTATACCTATGGAAATATCGTCCAGCAGGGCGCCTTTACGATCAATATCCCCTCCGAAAAACACGCCCGTTATGCCGATTATTTCGGTATGGTATCGGGAAAAGACGATGATAAACTTGATGTATCAGGTCTAACACCGATCAAAAGCACTTTAGTCAATGCTCCGTACATCGAAGAATTTCCCTTTGCCTTGGAGTGCAAGTTGATTCATCAGATCGAGATCGGATTACATACCCAGTTTATCGGGGAAATTCTGGATATTAAAGCAGAGGAAGGGGTACTTGATGAAAAAGGGATGCTGGATATTGAAAAGGTACGACCCTTTTTCTATGCTCCCGGTTCCAATCATTACTATAGAATGGGCGAATTTCTGGGAGAGGCTTTTTCCATCGGACAGGACGTGAAAAAGAAACTATAGCCCGATTGGCAGGGTGCGGATTGAAACACCAATAGCGTACATATTGCCTAATACCGACTCCGTGGCGGAAGCAGTGCCAGAAAACAGGTGGCTGGATGCTTAGGACGCAGTTTTAACTGTCCAACTGTCCAGCTTTGCCGGACCGGCTCACAAAGTACAGACGTCTTGACAAAAAAGAGGGCCTGATTGTGTTCCTTACGTATTCGGGCAACCGGGGGGGTCTCCAATCTCCAAACCGAGCGGAATGTGGTTCCGTACTTAGCGATGTATTGTAGACAATTTCCTAAAAGTGATCCTCAATTTTCCCGTAGTAATATTCCTCATTACAAACTGTAATAATCAGAAGGGTGGAAATCTAAATTAACATGGGATATACTGAGACAGGTCAGAAAGTTTTAAAGGGGAACATATTAATCTTAAAAAAGGTGGGAGCATGATAGAATATGGTGTGCTGGCATCCCCATCATCTGGGATATTTTCCGACATCTTATGGCAACTAAGAATCCTTTGGGATTCGATTCCCCTTCCGGTTCTGATTGCAATAGGTATATTTGTTATTGTTGCTTATTTCTTTATTAGGTAAGAAAACAGATTCACTCATTCCATTTTACGTCGGCGTTACAGGGTTTTTATACCATATGATAATTTATAAGAACACAACGTACAGTCAGCATTACCGCTGATTTAGCGATTTACAAAAATTGGTAATCGGACTTGTGTTTAGTTCTTCCTGTAGTAAATCATCAGCATATGCCATGAAAAGGTGATGCTTTCTTATGGAAATGATTTCTCTCTTTCCCAATCGAATCGCCAGTCCCTGCTTTTTGATGCATAATACCTATTGACAAGAAAAAACATTCCTCTCTTATATTTCCATCCATAGAAAGCCATGCCTTATCAAATATTAAAAACAGGTTTATAAAAGTATATTTTTGCACGAGTGAGCATTATTAGATTTCTCCCATTAATCTTTTATGTAATATGTCGTAATCATAACAAAGAAAGGCTGAGATATGAAAAATGTTTTAATAACAGGAGCTACCGGATTTATCGGACGCCATGTAGTAAAAGCCAATCTGAAAAAGGGCAACATGGTACGCGCGCTGGTATTGCCGGGCGATGCCGGTGAGGCCTGGTTGAAAGAGCAGGGTGTGGAGGTCATCAACGGAGATATCCGCGATTATGAAGCGGTCAGACGCGCGGTGGGAGCGTGGATATCATCTTCCATACTGCGGCGGTAGTTACCGACTGGGCGCCCAAGAAGCTGTTTTGGGACGTTACCGTGGGCGGAGCCGAAAATATTTGCCGGGCGGCTGTTGACGCGAAAGTATGCCGACTGGTGGATATCAGCACCTGCGATGTTTTCGGGACGGATGAATCAAAGGTGATGGATGAAAGTATGCCGCTGCAATACTGGGGCGAACCCTATGCCGATTCCAAAATAGATGCCGAAAAAATTATGCGCAAATATCACGAGGAACATGGACTGCCGTTGACCATGGTCTACCCTCTATGGGTGTATGGCGAAGGCGACCAGACTTTTGTGCCACTGCTTGCCGATGCCATTATCAAAAGAGAAGCGCTCTTCTGGCGTAAGGGCGCCATTGTCTGGCCCACCTATATCGATAATCTCATTGACCTGCTGATGCTGATTTCCGAGGATGAAAGGGCTATCGGCAACGGCTACCTCGTGCACGACGGCGAGTCGACAACTCTGGAAGAATTCTGCTCAGGAATAGCCGAAGCGTCTAGGTGTGCCGCCCATCAAAATCCACATCCCTTATTGGTCAGCCATGGCTGCCGCCAGAGTGATGGAATTCCTATGGAAGCTTTTTCACATCCAGATGCGTCCTTTACTCACTACCTATACTGTTACAAACCTTGGTTCGAGATTCAGATTCTCCATTGAAAAGGCGGAGCGGGAGTTAGGCTGGAAGCCCCGCATTACCTACCGGGAAGGGTTCCAACAGACCATGCAATGGCTGAAGACACTGGATATCGCTTCGCTCAAGAAAAAGTAAAGGGGAAAAGCGAAATGAAAGATTTCAAGGACAAATTGGTTTACATAACCGGAGGTTCATCCGGAATCGGCCTGGCGACTGCCAAATTAATGGCAACCGAGGGAGCCAATGTCATTATCTTCGGCAGAAGGCAAGCAGGTTCTGAATGAAGCCTTAAAGCAAATACAGTCCTGCGGAGTATCTACAAAGCCAGAAGCTTTGCCGGCAGATCAATGGATGTTTCTCAAAGGGATGAATGTCGAGACCGTGCTCTCATCCGCACTTGCCGAATTCGGCGTACCTGATGTGCTGATTAACTAGTGCAGGCAGAGCCTATCCCCGGTATTTTGAGGATATAACCTATCACCAGTTTGATGATACGATGAAGACAAACCTTTACGGCATATGGAATACGTGTTCGGTTCTTGTGCCGCATATGAAGGTTAAAGGCGGCGCAATCGTCAATGTCTCTTCCATGGTGGGCTTTATGGGTGTTTTCGGTTACTGTGATTATGCGGCTTCGAAATTCGCCATTGTGGGATTTTCGGAAACCTCAAGAGCGAGCTTAAAAAATTCAATATTTCCGTTCAGGTGCTTTGCCCTCCCGATACGGATACCCCAGGTTTTGCCACTGAAAACCTGACAAAACCGGCAGAAACAAGGGCCATCTCGGCAAGTGCCAAGATGATGAGCAGCGATAAGGTAGCCAAAGAACTGATTGCCGGTATCAAAAAAAATACCTTTATGATTATTCCCGGCTTTGACGGCAAATTAACTTATTTCGTCAAAAGGCATTTCCCTTTTATCATTAATATGGTCATGGATTCAGCGATCATTAAAACGCAAAAAGGATAAGGCGATGCATTATTTGTTCAGTAAGGCCATCCTACCGGACATAACTGGAAGAATAGAAACAGGTATCTTATACGAAGAGGTATGAAGATGATGCAGACAAGAATAATTAAAACAATTGCCATATTCGAGTTGCTGACAGGCATCGGGTTGATACTGTTTTGGATAGGCTTTTTTACCATGGGCCTTGCACCGGAAAATCCTCCGCCATGTTATTTTGCCTATGAGCATTCTTTTCCCTTGCCTGATATCATTCTGGCGATCGCCATGCTTGCTTCGGGTATGCTCCTTCTGAAAAACAAGGAATCGGGAATGTTTCTGTCTCTCGTTTCTGCTGGCGGCCTTATATTTTTGGGTCTTCTAGATTTCAGCTTCAATATCCAAAACGGCATATATATGGCATCTGTGCTTGATCTGGTATTAAACGCTTTTATCAATGTTTGGTGTGTCGGTTTTGGCGTTGTTATTGCCATGCTGATAGGCAAAAAAATCGTTGCGTAAAAAGCCTGATCATTGCCGCCTTGGTTTTACTTGCACTGGTGTTACTTTTTGCCTTAGCCTCTGTTGTACTTATTCAGAAGACCTTTACGACCGTTGCCAGAAACTTACTCGTCACGCTTTATAGGTATTTTCAGTGCTTCCTGTACTTCACAATTGACCAATTATGAAGAGTATGCAAGATTATAATCGTTAATCGTTATTATTCGAGATGAACCGATCCATTTGACGCAAGAAATGTGAATAAAGGAGGGAACTCCATGACCGATCCGATGAAAGTGGTCTTGAAGATTGTGTCTGTAAAGGGAACCTGCGCGGCAGGGCACAAGGTGGGGGAGGAATTTGATTTAAGTAAAGACTTTATCCTGGGATTTTCAGGCGAAGGTAAGGCTCTTTGTCCCTCTGCATTTTACGCCGCTTTCCCGAGTTGGCGTGTTCTCCGTTTTGGCGGAGAATTTCCTTGGGAAGAAGATAAGGATACAGCCCATGTGGCTTGTCCTGATCCCCTGAATCCCCTGATGATGGAATTGAGAAGGATCAGAGAGTAGAGGAATGAAGCGAACAACACTGAACAGCTGGAAATCATCAAAAAGCTGTTGAAGACGGACGCTGATCTGGACTTTCTGTTAAATGTGCCGGAAAATGATCCAAAAACACGGGTGGCCTGCATAAGGGAACGGTTTGATCAATTGGGTAAACAATCAATTTAAATAATTTATGTAAGAGGTTTGGCATGAATAAATCAGATTTGATCGAAGTCTTGGCAAAGAAGAAAAACCTGAATGATAAACAGGCGACAGAGGTAGTTAATATCATGTTCGACGGTTTTACGAATGAACTTAAAAATAATGGAAGAATTGAGATCAGGGGATTCGGTAGTTTTGCTGTGAAGGAATATGATGCTTATATGGGAAGAAATCCAAAAACAGGAGAGAAGACGGCGGTGAAACCAAAGAGAATGCCGTTTTTTCGGGTGGGCAGGGAATTGAAGAAAATGGTGGATGTCTGATAGAAAGTTTGTGTTGATAGCTTCCTGAAGTCAATAAATCGTCACCATCAACAAAGATGCTAGACTTCAATCTGTAATAAATACCATTCACGCCCATATCTTGTGACCAAAATATTCTTGACAAACATGTCTGCTCCTCCTAATACTTCAACTAACTTAAAGGGTGTTATTAATTTTATCTCCAGCTTTACATCAACCAATAAATTATGAAAGGGGCAATGCATGATTGCATTAAGTGGGAAAAAAGCAATTGTGACGGGCGGTGCAATGGGAATTGGGCTGGCGACATGCAGGCGTTTGATTAAAGAAGGATGCGACGTGACGATCTGGGACTTAAGCCAAAAAGATCTGGATGTGGCGGCAAAAGAACTGAAAGAGGCGGGCGGGAACGTATTTCCTTACCAGTGTGATGTATCCGATAAAGACCGCGTCCACGAACTGGCCATGCAAGCTAAAAAAGATATGGGCCGTGTGGATATTCTGATTAATAACGCCGGCTACGTCAGGAATGGCATGTTCTGGGAACAGCCGGTGGAAAATGACGTTAAGCAAATGGATGTCAATGTGAATGCCCTTTTTATTCCATCCATGAATTTCTGCCGGATATGATACAGCGAAACTCAGGACACATTGTAAATGTGTCTTCTGGAGTTGCCATAACGAGTGCACCGGGTCTGGCCGCTTATACAACTTCCAAGTGGGCGGTATGGGGGCTCACCGATGTACTGCGCTTAGAGGTCATGGCGGCGGGCAAAAAGGGGGTAAAATTCACATCGGTCCACCCGGGAAACATACTTACCGGCATGTTTGAAGGATTTAAGCTCAATGCCTTGGGCCGCCTCCTTGCGCCGCCGGTTAAGGACCACGATATGATTGCAAAAGGCATTGTTGAAAAAGGTTTGAAAAAACAGCGTCACCTAGTCGTCATCCCATGGCAGATCTATATAGGAATGATATCGCGAGGACTTGTACCGGATTTTTTACTGTGCCGGCTAGCCCTGATGATCGGTTTGGGCAATTGTGTTAAAGATTATAAGGGGAGAAAAGGGTACATCCACAGTACGTCAAAGTGAGAACAGGATACTATTCAAGTGGGATAGCTCCGATCTAATCTGGCAGAGGTTGTTGCCAAGAAGTGGTAGCCTGACCTGCCTCTAAAATATGTACCATATTTAGACTTCTTCCCATTTTTTATTTCTCAATGCATATACGCCTATGGTGCGTTGAAGGACAGTAATTCAAAGGGCCGTGTAGCACCCGTTGCTGATCCAAGTTTCTTCAATGCATCTTTCGTGCAGGTGAGCCAAAATCGGTTTAATGGAGGCCGTCGGGACCCCCGAGGCTAGTATATTGAAGCACCAGTCTTTGGTATGAAGTCCTTGGGTCTCAATTCGATCATTTTTATTGCATTCAAGGAACATTGGGACTGGCACAAGCCGCACCCCATACACTTTTCGGCATGGATAACGGCAGTACTCCCTTCACCATCCTCCCATCCTATAGCACCGAAGTTACAGCGGTCATGGCAAGAGCCGCAGCCGTTACATTCTACTTTATCAATATCGGCACGGAAACGGGAAGGATCGTGGAATGATGTCAGACCATGCATGATTAATGACAGCCCCATACAGCAGCAGGGACAGCAATTGCATAAAAGGGGACCGGGGTCATCTTGGGAGTTTGCGCCGGTTAAATGCACGAGGCCTTCCTTTTCGCATTTTCTGAAAATCTCTAAAGCCTCCTGTGCATCTATTTTTCTACCGGTTCCCCTTTCAATATTATAGTCGGCAGACTTATTCAAGACGATGCATGCCTCCAGAAGGTGGTTGCACTTTTTAGCCTTAATACGGCATGTGCAGGGAAGAACCGCTAGGCTTCTTGCATTGTTGACAATTTCCTTGATGCTGTCAAAATGCATGACTTCCGACCTCGGTTCAACCCAAATATTGGCTGCTATAATTCTTGTCGGGGGCTTAATGCCCTTGAGAACTGTCTCCATTTCCCGTGACATTTCCAAAAATTCCGTCTCAACCCATTGCTGCCATAGATCCAGAAATTCTTTGGGTGCCTTTTTCCATTGCACACTAGTATCGTGTAAATGGATGACCTCTCTCACAGTTCGATATGTTGGTGGAGAAGTTCTTCTGGAAACTAATACAATACCCTTCAGGTAAAGTTCGTGAAGCCTGTTTTCCAGTATTTCAGCGGTAAGATGAAGTTTGTCTGCCAGTGTGGGGATGTCAGCGGGTAACGCAAGCAGTATCTGTATATCGGTCTCATCTGCAAGAATTTGCAATAACCTGGGTAGGATTTTAGATTTTGGGGCGTGCAAGCGTGCTGCCATCTCTACATAAAGGTTCTGGTTCATGGATATTCTCCTTACTACGTATTAATGGTACCAATTTTCATTAATGATCTCATCTTCTACATTGCCCGCTCCATAATATCACACTGAACGCACCTGGTTACTGCAGGACTCAGCTAGTAGTCTAATAATCCATGACGACCTATAATGCCACCCCCTGAAATACCCTCAGAACACGTACCACATTTAGAGTTAGAGTTCTGCCATTTTTTATTTCTCAATGCAGATATGTCTCTGGCGCCGGGAGGCGGCAATTTAAATAACTGGCCCCCCTCTCCGAAAACTGGACAGGTGAAAAGGGAGTTGAAGGCAGGGTCGGAAATGGCTCTGCTTTTTTTGCACATTACAAACGATAATCTTTGATTTAATCAATATCGGCACACTCACACTTTGTTAGGCGGATGATGCAAGACGTGGCCATTGCCGAAAATTAAAACATCAATGATGGATTTGTCCCGTGATGTTCTTCCTGAAAGAGAGCATCAGGCAATTTTGACGTGCTTACTATCTTACAAGTTGAATTGTGCAACACCACGCC
This sequence comes from uncultured delta proteobacterium, assembly GCA_963726395.1. Classification (GTDB taxonomy): domain Bacteria; phylum Desulfobacterota; class Syntrophia; order Syntrophales; family Smithellaceae; genus UBA8904. The sequence continues at coordinate 7,270 of CAVSCG010000029.1, read as the reverse complement.
AGCTAATTTCCAATGTCAGGATTTATGACGCCCTGCTTCTGTCTTATGGTTGTTATTTTCAACTTGAATATTTCCATTTTATCTTTCCCACCAATCATTAAGATGCTTCAGGTCTTACTTCTGATGGCACTTCGTATTATTCAGTTAAATCTCGCCATTGTCATCAGAATTAAAGACTTTCCTGTCTTCACATTAATGCAAATGTCCTGTATAAAGGGGATGGGCATAAACTGAAAGATGAGGAGGAGAGATGATTAAAATTCGCTGTCCTTACTGCGGCACCTTTCAAGAAATCATTCCTCCTATCACCCTTTGTCAGAATTGTTATGGTGACCTTGGGGAGGAAATTAAGAGGCATTCCTCAAAATCAGTCGCTGAAGAAGAAATCCCCGATGTACCAAGACCAACTGTTTCAAGACATCAAACAATACAGACAAACGTGCGGGAGAAAAAAGTCGATTCAGGTCATTCCAGTTTGCTTACTATTCTAGGAAAAACGGGAATAGACTTTTTAAAAAGATTTGCCTCGCTCTTTCCTCTTTTTTATCTTTCTGTCTTCTCTTTTATGCTCATTGGGATATTGATTTCGAGGCTGGGCTTGTCCAGATTTTTCCCGGAGTATTATCCAGAGGACCCCTCTCTTATTTATCTTACAGGAGGGGGTATACTGCTCTGCCTGTTCGCTTCCCTTTACGCTCAGATAGCCTTTGTCTTTGCGATTTCAGAACAACATCTCCACATGGGCGATGTATTGGTAAAAGCCTTGTCACGACTCGCCTCTTACATTGCTCTTATACTGCTCATGGCGATCATTATCGGCCTCGGATACAGTATTCTTATATTTCCCGGTATCATCGCAACCGTACTCCTGATCTTTGCCCCTTTCATTTTTGTAAAGGAAAATGTTGGTGTAATTGCAGCAATTTTAAAAAGCATTTCCTATGTTGCCCACGACTGGCTTCGTGTCTTTCTCGCCCTCGTTCCTATCCCCATTATAATCATCTTAACCCTCTTTTTCTTCGCCTATGGAGGAACACCAATCCTGTTGAAGTCACAAAACGAGCACTCCTTTGTTTTCATTATCTCTGTATTCATCAGTATGTCCCTCATGCTGATGACTATGTATGTCTATCAGATATACGAGGACTTGAGAAAAAGTCGTGGAGTCGTTTTTCCTGCCGATTCCGCCATACCGATTTCACAGCAACCGGAGGTGAAAGTCCCTGTTCCTGTTTTTTCATCGTCTCAGCAACTGACCCCCTTCTTTGAAATGCTCCACCAGGCATGGGAACTTTTTCAAAAGAGATTTTTCTGTTTGAGCGTTCTGAATATCCTTTCCTACCTTCCACACGTCCTCAATCTTTCGCTCGCTGTCGCTACCTATATGAGTCTTAAAATCTTTATTGAGGCTTTCGGCTTAAAAGGCGAATTTAGCATACTAGTTTTCCTGGCATTGCCCAAATCAGTCCATATTACTGTCATTTTAGGGATTATTCTTTTTGGCATTCTTTATATTTTCTTGGCTATTTTCGGTCTGGTTAGTTACCTGCATCTTGAACTGGCTTTTGTATATGCGATTGCTGACGATACAATAACTCCTCGACAAGCCTTGATAAAATCACGGGGTAGACTGCATGAGTTTTTCCAGGCGAATCTCTACCGGAAACTCGTCACCTGCACGGGTGGGCTTTTGCTAATCCCTGGCTACATGTTCTGGGTTTGGTATGAGTTCACCCCCTTTGTTTTCGCCATGCAGAAAGAGGGGGAAACGCCACTCTCTTCGTTGGCGGAAAGCCGGACATTGGTAAGAAATCTTTGGGGTCCCGTATTTAAAAGAATGATCACCTTCCGGTTTCTTCCGATCTTGGTTATCGGTGTTCTGATTTTCTTTATTTTAGCCGGCTTGCCCTTTCAGCAGATGTTTGTACTGTTTCAGAGTATTTTTAGTGGGAAACCTCCTATAGGCATGCCCTCTCTTTACGACCCATGGACCTGGATTTTAATCATTACTATACTCTACGTTTACATTGGACTTTTCCAGGTTCCTCTTCAAAAGGTGTTTCTGTATCTGCTGTACACAGAACTCAAAAATACTAAGACTGCCGAAACAGAATCTTCTCACACTACCTCCCACTCATGAGTTAATGTTTGGGCAAATCTTCAGGCGAGGTGACCTTTCAGAATCCATAATTGTAAAAAATCCCGACACTAACAAGTGGCTACGTAGTCTTTATTTTCTATTGGAACAACACTTACAATCCGTAATACCCAATTTTAACAACGACACACCAATCAACATTTGGTAGGTGGATGATGCAAGACGTGACCATTTCCGAAAATTAAAACATCGATGATGGATTTCTTCCATTATGTTCTTCCTGAAACCTCCATGCCGATGCATCGGCACAAATAAGCATGAAAATAGCTCTCATCATCATAGAAGATCCATCAGGGGAATAAGCCTATTTTCAGGGGAAAGTGAGCATCCGGTGATTCTGATGGATACCCAATCTTTCAAATCGTAATCAATGAAACAGCATCTTGACTTTATTTTGAGTTAGGCACATAAAAAATGCAGGGATTTGTGTTTCTGGTCATACAGATTAAAACCATATTGTTTAACCCGATACGATTAGAAAGGAGATTCTTAATGAAAAGAGGATTGGAAAGTATCTTATTGTCAAGTTTTGTTTTGATATTTTTGGCTACCTTTTTCCCTGGGTTGGCCAGTGCTGACGTTTATCTTTGCTTCAACCCATAGACAAATCAAACAAAGATAGTACAATCTCCAAGTCAATGCCTCAAACCGTTTATACTCAAAACTTTTACTAACGCTGATATTACGAAGTTAAAGACCACCGCTCTGTCTATAGTCCAACCAAAAACCACCACTAAATCAGCCAGTAGAATATACGTCGATCCAGCGTGCAAAGTCGGTTATATTTGCCACTGGACATGGTTACTTCCGAATAAATCATGTGGTTGTTATTTCTGCTGGTGTGACGATGACATCACATATTAGGCTAAACCTATAGAAGGTAAATGTCGGTATTCGACAGCAGGAGTACCACTTAAATGATTTAGTTTATTGATGTATGAGTGGAAAAATCTACCCATTCCTCATGGATTCAAAAAACAGCACAAATTAAGGCCGGACTATAAATCCGGCCTTCTTCTAATGGTTTTCTAACAGACTAACCTTGCCGTTGAAGGCAGGGTCAGAAATGGCCCTGCCTATCTGTTCTGCAGTTTAAATCTAATTTTTAAATTGTTTTTGACTCGGGGCGGCCAAAAAGGAAACATGTCAGCCAAATAAAATATATACGCATCTTGAAGTTCGTTCAAACACCTGATATTTTCAATCCATGCTAGGCGAGCCTGGCTCGTTAAGGCCACGGCAATCACCTTTCAATATTGTATCAGGCCATTGATAAAGCATTGCCCACACTCCAGGAGCTTTCTGCGCATCTGTCCAAACTCTAACCCTTGTGGTCAAATCCCGTGATCCGAGAGAAGGAGATTTGACCGTCTCACACCCCCAGGAGCCCCGTTGAACATTTATCGGATGGCTATAACAATAAGTATTAAATTTCACGACCGACCATCCTGCCGGTAGCATTTTGGGGTACAGTTCATATTCACATTTTGAGCCGTTGGCCGGTGTTGCACCCGTTGCATAAAAATTTGCATCTTCGTCAAGCCCATATCCGTAAGTTAATCCATGCAAAGCAAGCTCATCGATACCCGACAACTCCTCAACGCCCTGCACATATTGCTTTAATTTTTTGTAGACCTTACAGGATGAGCCAAAGCTTGAACTGACAACCCTTGCTTTATACGATTTCAGTAGATCGGTACTTCCCGAGATTATGAACTCAGATTCACTTATGAAATCGATGCGGTCCTCCATTACATTCGATTCCCCTGCAGAGTTCTTGACCTGCAGTTGTATAGTGGTCATACCACAAAGCCCTTTTCTGAGTGTCTGGTCACGATTTACCCCATTATTTCTACTCTGACAGTATCTTTGGAGTCTAGCAAAAGGTGTAATGCCTGGATGGACGGGCGTCCAATTACTCCATGCGTAAGCTGTACCGACCTCACAGCGGTAAGGAAATCCACTACTCAATTTCCAGCGATAATGGGTCGGTTTTGATCCCTCAATATCTTCTGGGCGTTTACTCAAGGGAGCAGCGGTGCTAAAATCCAAGGTTACTGTATCGTTTGTGGCAACCGCGACTCCGCGATTGATATCGAATTTTACCAAGCGGGGAGTAATAGCCTTTACATTGCCAGTCGGTATTGGACCAAATTGCTGGGGCTGTATATTTGGCCTTATTTGGGGTTGCTGAACTGGAGACGTCTGTTGTTGAAGAATAGGTTGGCCCCCGCTGCCCGGCTGAGGCATCGGCTGGCTGCCGGGAGTCTGTTGAGTAGCGTCTAAAGCTAAGGTTGAAAAAAAGATTGACGCTGCTGCTATAATCATTACGATGATCACTGACTTTCGCATTTTCGTACCTCCTTTGATTGAAAGGATCTATAGGTTGGTTACATTGCAGCCTTGAGAGCTCGTCATCGGATGGAAGAACAATGAAGTAATAAAACGCTGCCCTAAGTTGTTTAATATTATGAAAAGGGCTAGCAAATGTCAATGCGATTTAGCAGGTTTTGTACTAAGTTGCATTCAAAAGATAACGCGGCGGCAAGGATGAAACTCAGCAGGAAGCCTACAAGAGCAAGCCAAGAAAGTTATCCAAAGAATGCGACTCGGTATTAGATGTACTCGACGTTTGTCCCCCCGATATCAATTAAATGAGTCAGGAAGAAGATATTATCAATTTTCAAGGATCAGAGCAGGGTCAGAAATGGTCCTGCCATTTATACACCTTTCGAGTCGTAATTCACAACATTAGGACTTTTAAAAGTTATTTGGTCGTAGGTGGTTAATGCAAGACGTGGCCATTTCCGAAAATAAAATCATCGATCAAATAATATTATTTTTCATAAAAGTCTCATGATTAACGTCGCAGACGCATATCTGGAATGTTAAGATCAAACTCTTGCCAAGTTGGACGGTAAAAGCTCTTGTAATATATAAACGGATGCAGATTGATCTTGACTGTCTTGACATTATTCGGAATATTTTTAAAAATCAATTCCATTGTAATGGATGTCTGCGGCTGAATTTCAACACCCCGCCTGCCAATGTCCAGCATCAAGTTTTTTTGAGAGCCTTGCCATACATATGAAAGAGCTGTGGGATAGGCGTTGCCAGCTTCATCATAAATTTTGGATTTGTTCCAGGATCCGAATTTGGCATCATAGAAGGCAACCTTGCGAGGGTCTTTATCCGTATTGATGACCTCCACCAGAACGCTCAAACCGTCTTTTGAGACACTTACACTACGCAGTTCAAACAGGCATCCCAGCGCATCTTTGACCGCCAATGGTTGATATGTGCGTTGGAACGGCGGAATTACCTTGGCGATTACCTGCGGAGGCTGCACGGTGGGCGCCGGTTTTGTCTGAGGTGATGGAGCGACCGGCGATTCTGTCCAAGCTTTCACCGGCGGCTCCGTATGCGTTTTCACCGGAAGTGGCACACCAGGCTTTACCGGTTCTTCGGCGGGAGGCTGTTCCTCCAGAATGGTCCGCACCCGAAACGCCATTTTGACCCTGACGCTATCTCCCTCATTGACAAAAGATATTAAACGGATTGCAGTAATTCTGGCTTCCGTGATGGATTGGGTGGCCGTTTCTGAAGTGACCTGAAAATTGGTGACCTCAGTTGCTGAACTGGAGTGTTGGATTTTCGCATCGTTTTTCACTTCAGCTAGCTTATCCAGAACGACTTCCGCCGAAGCTTCGGCGGGTGTTTGTGAGCCTTTCGTAGTGGCCAGAGCGGTTTTGATAATAATGGATTCGTGAACGCGTTTTTTTTCCTGTAGCGTGGTCTGAGCCTGTTGGAATGATCTTTCCGCCGTGTCCTTCTTTTCCCGGATCGCGGCAACATCGAGGCTGAGTTTGTAATAACTTTCTTCCCTACGTTTCAGGAGATTATTCTGTGTTTTACTTTCGGTTTTTGCTACATTGATTTTGCTCTGCAGATTCAGGATTCTATCCTGAAATGTTTTGACCTGTTCGTTCAATCCCTCTTCCGCTGCGGCGTTGTTTTGGTTGGTATTGGTGATGATTTTGTCCGCCCGATCCAGTTCATAATTGCCCGGCGAAAATTGGTTAGCTATCAGAAACGAGTCTAAATCTTTACGGGATTTAATAATGGCTGTTTGACAGCTGGCGCCGACCGCCGGTTTGACTTTACCGGATTTATTTTCCTGAAAGGGATACAACTCATAACGCTTCACTCTCAAATAAGATGTGCCTTTAACTGTTTTATCCAGTTCAAGGCGGAGGGGTTCTTCATTATTCCATTTAGCCGTCCCTTCTTCCGATGCGCGGATAAAGTCAAACGCTGTGACGTTGTTGATCACTTTGGTAAAGGACTGAATGTATGTTCCCATGTGAGCGGCAATCAGTGGTGCAGAAGCTATATCCGCTTTTGCTTCCAGTGAATGAGCACTGTCTCGGAAACCGCGCGTGTAAATCACTGCAACAAGAATTTCACCTTGTTTTTCGGTTTGCAACCAGCGTTTGAGGGATTCTTGTTGCGCTTTGATGTCCTGTTCGTAGCGGCTAATCTGACCATCCAGGTTTTCAATGGTCGCGCGGATGGTCTTGATGCCTTTAGCGGATTCGTCCAGGTCCATGGACGCCATATGAAATTGCGAAGTGAGATCATCGCGTCTTTTTTTGGAGCGGATAAATTCTCGGTTTGCAACGATGATAGCGTTTTTATAATCAGAATCTTCCCTTTCTTTCTCATCTTCCACAGATTTAAGATTAGTTTTTTCTTCCTCTCTGTGGAAAAGACTCGCGGCTGTCCACTTCAGAACGGATGATTTCGCGCACCGTGTCGCGGGAATCTGTCGAAAGCTGGACCCAGCGCAGCAATTCCTGATGCAGTTGCTTTTGCGGTGGTGGTCGTTTGATGCTTTTGCAGAGGAGCCGCCCAGGCAATAGCGGCCAATAAAATGAAAACTAACGGCAAAAAGATTTTGTACTTTGCCATAAAAATACCTTCGTGACTACTTTTTAGTCATAATTGAATTTTTACGTATAACAAACTAACTTAAAAGCCATAGAGATGTCAAATTATTTTGCTTGATTATATATCTATTTTAATGGGGTATAAAGAGACTTGTTCGTAAAT
>CAVSCG010000028.1:5000-28367 GCA_963726395.1 uncultured delta proteobacterium | reverse complement strand
AAAAAGGCGCATCGGCAGTGGAGTTTGCCCTTGTTCTGCCTTTTCTAATCCTGATTACATTTGGGATTATCGAGTTTGGGGTCTACATGTTCAATCAGCAGGTTATCACAAATGCCAGCCGAGAAGGGGCGCGTGCAGGAATTGTGGCGACAGGTTCTGATCGAGTGCTATGGACAGGCGGCACAAATTCAATTGAAAAAATAGTTGAGCAATATGCTAAAACTAACTTGATCACGTTCGGGACTCCAGCAACAGATGATCTATCAGTTTGGATCCTCAACCCCGCTGATTACGAAGATTACAGATACCAAAGCTACTTATGACCCTAATGCGAGTTTTAAAACAAAACTCGCAGTTCAAGTCAGGTATAAATATTCATTTCTCATCATTCCGAACTTTACGAGCATTCCGAAGCTTAAGGACAATGCGTGCAACGACGGTCATGAGATATGAATAACCATTTTTCCAGGAGGGATAAATAAATGAAAAAACAATCTTACTTGCCCTGAACGTTAAATGATGAAAAAGGCGTTACCGCCATTTATGTCGCCCTTATGCTGGTGGTTTTCATCGGTTTCACCGCCCTGGCCATCGATGTCGGATATATGATGGTCGCCCGCAACCAGCTTCATAATGCAGCGGATGCCTCGGCGCTGGCAGGCGCACGTCAATTAGGAGAGAATTACTAGATAATAGAATTAACTGATCCTAAGACGGGTGTTACTGCCTATGCCATAAGCACTGCATCTCAAAATCAAGCAGCAGGATCGAATCTTGCGGGAGATGAGATTGACGTTAAAATAGGAACATGGGCATGGAACTCAACAACAGAGCCTCGGTTTACTGAAACTTCCGTCGATCCCGATGCAGTTCAGGTGACGACAAAGAGGAATGCAGGGACAACAAACAAAGGAATCAATCTTTTTTTTGCGTCGATTTTCAATATTCACAAATTTAATACTGAGAAAACGGCAGTTGCTGCGCTTTTCCGGTCCGTGTGAAGCGAAAACCGACACTTCCCTTAGGCATAGGAAGGAGTTGGTTTACTTAATCTTCACGCAAAACTAATTTTTGCACGCAAATCGCGTTGAACGATACTATGTCAAGTTGTGCAGGATGGACCAATTTACGGTCAACCCTATAAACAGAGAGACGTCCAGGACCTGCTTGAACGAAGACGATGTGGCCTAAGATATATCGGCCGGAAGTTATGTCGTTTGGGGGTGGCACTATAACCCCGGATCTTAAACGACTTTCTAGCCGCTTTCAACGAAAAGACGAAGTGCGCGCCGACAAGACGTTCAATGCCGACGGTTCCGTTGCGACGTGGAATTAAGTGTGGTTGTCTTTGAGGATAACGGTGTTTGTGGTAAATCCGAACGAAAGATTAGTTCTTGGGTTTTGCCACCATATTGATAACAGGTATGAAACTACGGGGAGTAACAAAGGACCCTACGGAGTGGTAGAGTGTAATCTGGTAAAATAAGAGCGAGGGGGCTGCTTTAATGCGGTACATTGGGCATAATACCGAACCTTGTCAAATAAATGATAAGAAGAGGACGTTTATGACACAGAGAAAATTGAAGGTACGCTTACAAATACAGGATCAATGCATCCGGCAGGAATTTTCCCGGATCATATCAGACGTCGAAGGATTCGATGTTTTTGCGTCCAACGACGCGGGGATCGCCGATTTGCTCATTTTGCAGTTGGAAGACCAGCCTGAAGAAGGTATCCAGCAGGCCCACCAGGCCATCCGCTCGGGAATCGTCGGGAACGTCTTTCTTACCGCAAAAATCGTCAAACAGGAAATCCTGATCGAAGCGATGAGAGCGGGAGTGAAAGAGTTCTTCTCTCAACCCCTCAAGACGGAAGACGTCAAAAAGGCGCTGGTGAGAATCAGAGAACAGCATTCTGCCGAGGGAGCCGTCAAAGGCGAAACCGCGAAAAAGCAGGGAACCATCATCAATGTCATCGGGAGCAAGGGCGGCATCGGAACGACGACGGTAGCCGTAAACCTGGCCACCAGTCTGGCCGGCCTTGATCGCGAAAAATCGATTGCCTTGATCGACATGAACCTGCTTTTCGGCGAAATTCCCATGTTTCTCGGTATCGACTCTGTTTTTGACTGGGTAGAGGTGGCAAAAAATGTTTACCGACTCGACAGCACATACCTGATGGGTGTTATGTCGCTTGACCGATCGGGAGTGCACGTCCTGCCTGCGCCGGCCAAGACGCTGGATGAATTCCTGGTGACCCCGGCGGTTGTCGAGACGCTTCTGGTGCAGATGAAGTCCATGTTTGATTACATCGTGATCGACAGCGGCCAGTCTCTGGATGTCATATCCAAGACGATCATCCGCTTGTCGGACACTCAATTGATCGTTACATTGCTCAGCCTTCCCTGCCTGGTCAACGTCAAAAGGCTTCAGGATGCATTCCGGAAATTCGGCTATCCTCCGGATGAAAACGTGAAGATCCTGGTGAACCGGTATCAAAAGCGTTCCGTTATCTCCGTTGAAGATACGGAAAAAAGTCTGAAGAAAAAGATTTTTTGGTGTATCCCGAACGATTTTCAGGCGACCATGAGCGCCATTAATCAGGGCAGACCGCTTTCTGAGGTTGAACCCCGGGCAGAGATCACGAATAGCTTCAAGGAATCTGGCCTCCCACATGACCGGCCGGAATGTGAAGAAGAGCATATTGCCTTGGAAATGAAAGATACAGTGGATAGTGAATGGTGGATGGTGGATAGGTGTGATGGTAAGTGGAATGACGGGAATGAATTGAGGAAATATGTCTATATTGAATGATAAGTCGTCCAGGTCGTTCGTTTCGACGAATGAATTTAATGAATTGAAGTCCCGGGTCCACGACCGTCTGGTCGAAATCCTGGATTTGTCGCTGATGGATACCCTTGAAGAAGAGGTTCTGCACCGGGAAATTCGGCGGCTGACCATGAAGATCCTGTCGGAAAGCGAGATGCAAACCCCGCTCAACGCTGAAGAGCGGGAACGACTTTACCAGGAAATCCAGGACGAGACTCTGGGACTGGGACCGATTGAGCCCTTTATGAAAGACCCATCCGTATCGGATATTCTGGTGAATACGTACAGTCAGATTTACGTGGAGCGTCGGGGGAAGCTTTACCCGACGGAGGCAAGGTTTAAGGACGACGCCCACCTGCGGAAGATCATCGACCGGATCGTGTCCGCCGTCGGCCGTCGCATCGATGAATCGACTCCCATGGTGGATGCGAGACTTCGCGATGGGTCGCGTGTCAACGCCATCATTCCGCCTGCCGCCATCGACGGACCGTCTCTGTCGATCCGCCGTTTTGCCGTTGATCCTCTGGAGATGCCGGATCTCATCACGCTTAGGAGTCTGACGTCGGAGATCGGGGAGATTCTGGGAGGAATCGTTCAGTCGCGGCTTAACGTGTTGATCTCCGGCGGAACGGGCACAGGTAAGACGACTATGTTGAATGTCTTATCCCGTTTTATTCCCGCGGACGAGCGTGTCATTACGATCGAGGACTCGGCAGAGCTTCAGCTCAAGCAGGAACACGTGGTCAGGCTCGAAACGAAACCGCCTAACCTGGAAGGAAAGGGAGAAATCACGCAGCGGGACCTGGTGCGAAACAGCCTGCGCATGAGACCGGACCGGATTATCGTCGGCGAGGTTCGCGCCGGCGAAGTGGTGGACATGCTTCAGGCCATGAATACGGGCCACGACGGGTCCCTCACAACGGTCCACGCCAATTCGCCCCGGGATGCCCTGCTGCGTCTGGAAACGCTGGTCGCCATGGCGGGGCTCAATATTCCCACCGAGGCCATCCGGCGGTATATCAGTTCCGCCCTGGATGTCGTCATTCATATCGCCCGTCTTATTGACGGCAGCCGCAAAGTGGTTAGCCTTTCGGAGATTACGGGAATGGAGGGCAATGTAATTACGATGCAGGAGATATTCTCCTTTGAGCAGAAAGGTGTGAATACCGACGGGCATGTAACCGGCAGGTTCAAGATGACGGGGGTTATGCCCCGCTTCATTGAACGATTTAAAGCCAGCGGTGTGTCGGTGCCTTTCGACATTTTTGATCCCCGGCACATTATGGAAATATAAATCTCTCATTCACGGGAGCTGTCATGGAAATACTTTGGGTTATTTTTATCTTCATTGCCGTCGTCCTTTTTATTGAGGCGTTATTCCTTTTGATCCGGCGCATATGGAGTCCGGAAGCACGAAGGATCAAAAGGCAGCTCCAGGCACTCTCGCCGGAGACTTACGCCGGGAAGGACGTTGATCTGGTCAAAAGCCGGACGATGAGCGAGGTTCCCTGGTTTAACCGATTGCTTTTCAATGCAAAATTCCCGGTGATCCAGAATCTTGACCGCACGGTCAGTGCAAGCCAATCTCTCACAACCGCTAGGGGTTTACCTGCTGGCTGCGGGCGTGCTTTTTGTGGTCGGTTTTGCACTGGCATCATTTGCAACCTGGTGGTTTATTGTCCGTCTGGCCGCTGGTTTCATTCTGGGGGCCATTCCCATTTTATATATTTATATCATGAAGAGTAAAAGACTCGCCAAATTTGAAGAACAACTTCCCGAGGCCCTGGATATGATGGCCCGCTCTCTGCGGGCGGGTCACGCCTTCACCGGTGCTCTCCAGATGGTGGGACAGGAGTTCGACGAACCCCTGGGGCCGGAGTTCACCAAAACTTTAAACGAAATCAACTATGGTATGGGACTCGGAGGTGGCATTGCGGAACCTTGTCGGCCGCATCGACAGCGACGATTTGAAACTTATTTGTCCTCTCCGTTTCCATCCAGCGGGAAAGCGGCGGCAATCTGGCGGAAATCCTGGAAAACATCGGCCGTCTCATCCGCGAGCGTTTTATTCTTAAAGGACAAATCCAGACCCTGTCCGGCGAAGCGCGGCTTTCCGCCTATATCCTCATCGGCCTCCCCTTTTTAATCGGCCTTACCATATATTTGCTAAATCCGGAGTATGTCAAGGTGCTTGTTTGAGGATCCTATCGGACATGTGATGCTTCTGGTGGCCGGCATCATGATGGTTGTGGGCATCATCGTCATGAAAAAAATGATTAAGGTGAAGGTGTGAGGTAAACCATGAACGAAAATCTGATGATTGCGATCCTGATCTTTTTCACGATTCTCCTTCTTTTCCTGGCGGTCTTTCTTTTTTACAGGCAGCGACAGGATAAAGGGCAGCTCATCGACAAGATCAATCAGTATGCCACACAGCGATCACCGCAGATGCAGGCGGCGGATGAAAACAAAGGGGGCTTTTTGGGCAATTTGCGGCAGTTTTTTATAGGCCTGACCACGAAACTTGCCCCCTATTCGCAGCCGAAACGACGAGACGAAGGCCAGTCACCGTCGACAAAAAATGATCATGGCGGGCTACGATAAACCACGGGCGTCCGTCATCTTTTACGGCCTTAAAATTATTCTGGCCGTTTTGTTTCCTGTTCTTGTTTATGTGGGTGTAATTTTTTCCAAAGCGGTGATCGGGTATTCGTTGCTGGCGACTTTGCTGGTGGCCGCGGCGCTGCTGGGATTCTACGCGCCGGAATTGTGGGTTGACATGGCGATTAGCCGTCGTCAGCAAAAGATCCAGGATGGATTTCCCGATGCTCTGGACCTGATGGTGGTCTGTGTCGAGGCGGGTATGGGGTTGGATCAGGCCATTAAAAGAATCTCCGACGAGATGCAAACCACCCATAAAACTATCAGTCACGAATTCGCGAAGATGAACATGGAAATGAGGGCGGGCCGGTCGCGTAGGGATGCGATGCGGAACCTCGCTGACCGGACGGGAGTGGCGGACGTGAACACGTTGGTCACACTGCTCATTCAGACGGACAAATTCGGCACCAGCATCGCGCAGGCCCTGCGCACGCTTTCCACCTCCATGAGAATAAAGCGGCGCCAGCGGGCCGAGGAATTGGCGATGAAACTGCCGGTAAAATTACTCTTTCCCCTCATTCTGTTCATTTTTCCGTCGCTCTTTGTGATCATCATCGGACCGGGCGCAATCAGATATTCCGGGTCGCTCATAAAGACAAATTTTGGGGCAGGCTGAACGAACATGATTCATCAACAAATATCAATTTGCGAAACAATCGGGAGGAAACGCATGAACAAAAAGAAACGATTGAGAAAGATAATAACACAGATGACGATTGTCGCCTTCCTGTGGACGATCTTCTCGAGCTGTTCGATGATGAATGAAAACTGGGTCAATCACGCATTCTGGTCATCGAAAAAACAGGGAGTGGCCATGGATGAAAAGGCGGTGAACCACTTTGTTTCGAATATGCGGACAAGACCGGGAAATCCCAATTCGCACTACCTTCTCGCCAATTATTACCAGGAACGCGGGAAACACATGGAGGCTCTCAGGGAGTTCGACAAGGTGCTCTCCATAGACCCCTATTATGTGAGGGCTTACAACGGCAAGGGTATTTCCTATGACCGGCTTGGCGAACACGCTAAAGCCGCCGAAAGCTTCCGGACTGCCCTCAGTCTGGACCCGAAATTGGATTACGTGCTGAACAATCTTTGCTATTCATTGACTCTTCAGGGCAACCATGAAGCCGCTATCGAGGCTTGCAAAGAAGCCCTGCTGCTGAATAAAGGGAACAGCCGCATCCGGAACAATCTCGCCCTGGCCTACGCCATGGGAGGGAATTATGATCAGGCTTACCAGGAGCTGGAAATCGCCGCCAACGGCGACAAGGTTTCCGCCCATCTTAAGCTGGCGGCTATTTGCTATGAAAAAGCCATGTTCAGGACGGCTGCCGAACATTACAATCTGGCCCTGTTGCTGAATCCTTCGTCGGACGCGGCGAAAAAGGGCCTTGAAGCGTCGCAGGAACTGCTGAAGATTGCCGCTGCGGCCGATCAGCATCAGAAGGCAGAAGCGGCCGTGGCGCAACAGGAAGTGGCTCTGACCAGGCAGGCACTGAGAATGTTCAGGCGGCTCCGGTCCTTGATGATGCTAAAGCTATGATTCATCTCCAGTCCGCCCAGACCCTTTACCAAAAAGGCGCCTTCAAGGAGGCACAGGAACAATACCAGCAGGCCGTCGCGCTGAACCCGGCGCAGATGGAAGCACGCAAGGGAGTGATCGCCTCTGAAGCATTGGCGCGCATTGCCGCAGCACCCTCGCAAAACAAGATGATCGCAAAAGCAAGCGCCGCCGAGCTCAAAAAAGTCCTGGCAGGCAAATCCCTCAAAGACGTCGGTATCGAGATATGCAACGGCAATGGTCAACGCCATATGGCAAGAGACATCTCGGCCTATCTGAAATCCAGGGGCTTCAATGTCGTTCGCTTGACCAACGCCCGCAGTTTTAATCATGAAGGCGGCGGCGTGATCTACTATGAAAATGACTACAAGGATGCGGCCGTTAAAGTGGCTAAAAAGATGCAGCGTATCAAAAAACTGCAGCAAATAGACGATCTGGGCAGGCCGCAGGTAAACGTAAAGGTTCTTCTGGGTAAGGATCTTGTCCCTTACAGGCTGGCTTACCGGAATTAATAGAAAGAGAATCATGAAAATTTTGTTGCGTTGTGTTGTGGCGGTTATAGCTCTTTTCACAATCGTCGGTATGACGGGCTGTTCCTGGTGGGACAAAGATAAGCAGGGCGCCTTTCAAGGCAGCGGCTACCGGAAAATGCTGGAACTGCAAAAGCAGAAAGCGGCCGTTTTAAACGAGGACATGGGAGCGGCAAAAAATATCCCGGAACCTGACGCTGCAGATATGGAGCGACTGGGAGACCAGTACGTCCGCCAGGGAAACCTCAACATGGCATTTGTCTATTACGACAAATCCCTGCAAATGGAGCCCAAGCGAAGCGCCGCACGCTATAAGAAAGGTTCTCTATTTCTTTCGAAGGGAATGACCGGCGAGGCGGCGGCGGAATTCGACGCGATCCTGAAAAACGACGAGCAATTTGCCTATGCCTACGAGGGCAAAGGGCGCGTTGCCCTGGCGCAAGGAAAGCTGGAAGAGGCAAAGGAGCAATTCAAGAAGGCGCTTCAGCTGAATCCGGATCTCTGGGATGCGTATTCATTTATGGGCATTATCTGTGACCGCGAGAGGCGGTTTACGGAAGCGATCGGATATTATCACAAAGCCATCGCCATCAACCCGAGATCGGCAACCCTTTTCAATAATCTCGGCATGTCTTACAGCCTGGCCGGTGAATATACAAAAGCCCTCCAATCTTACATCACAGCCGTCAAGCTGGATCCGGACAATAAGAAGACCTACAACAATATGGGAATTGTGCTGGGGAAACTGGGGCGTTACGATGAAGCCCTGGATGCCTTCAAGAAGGTCGGGGATGAAGCGTCGGCTTATAACAATCTGGGGTGCATCTATCTGGCGGAAAAAAATTATCAGGCGGCAATCACGGCGTTTCAGAGAGCGATCGAAATCAACCCGCGGTTCTATGTGAAGGCAAAGGAAAACATGCGCTACGCCGAGGCATTGATGAAAGCGCAGGGGACCGATTGAACCGATCATCCCTCGCGTGACGAATCCACATGCATATTGCCGTAAACAGGATTAACCTTCCACCTTGGCCCACACAATATGTTCCTTGTTGACAATGGTGATCCCTTTTGTGCCGTCAACGTTTTCACAAATAATCGTCACGAATTTTTCAGGTGAGTGCTTCAGCATGTCTGAAAGCCTTGCATAGGTTGTGGTGTTTACTTTTCCGGCGATGATGGAATCATCCGAGGCCTTGATCGTAATGCTCTGGTAATTGACTTCATACTTGATATGATCGTCCATAGCTCATCTCCCCTTTTTTACATGACAGATAGGTGTATATGATCGACTCACGGTTCTTTTATATCATATTTAACGTTTTATATCTAAAACATTTTCTACCCTAAATTAATTATATTTCTGCGGTGAAGCTGTTGCAGCAAGCCGATTGCGAATCGTGACGGCGACATGGTTGGCCCAAATTGAATAGGCAAGCGCTCCGGGGTGAAAACCATCCGCAGCCATATACGCATCCTCCAGGGGGAAGTTTGTTTGAACAAGCTCGCACCGATTGCAGCCATCTGCAAATTTTTTTAATGCAGTATTGAATTGCTCCGCTCTCATACCGAGATACCACCTCAGGGGTTGAGGCAGGGCCGGAAAAAGGTGCATGGGAGGAACGCTTGATAAAATGATATATCGGGCATGGAACTTTGACTGGAGTAGCTCAATAAGCTGACTTTGGTGATCAATCCATTTTTGAGTCTTTGTTCCGTGTGTGACGTCATTCACGCCAATGGAAGTGACAACAACGTCGAACGTCTCCGGCGAAGCCATCTTAAGCTTTACTACAACATCTTTCGCTTTATGGCCTGTTTGGGCAATTAACTTCCAGGACACCTGGAAATCCGCACCCAGTGCAGAGACCAGTTGACCGGATAGCGCTTGACTCTGTGTTGATACACCAACACCTGCCGCCGCAGAATCGCCGAGAATTAGCAAGCGAAGAGGTGGTCCAGATCCATGAATGCCGGACCGCTCACCGGTCGGCTCAGGCAATCTGGGCGTGACACTCCGAACATAGAGACCCTGCGCAATTAAAAATGGAGCAAGGCCAATGGCTGCAAACGTATATCTCATTTTATTTATCTGTCCTGACCCATACTTATTAACTGTTTCATATGGTCCTATCCATCGTCATTCCGGTATTTGATCAAATAAATCATTTACAGATATAACGAAAACATTCTGATCAGAGTAAATATTTGTTGGTCAGCTTTGAGCATTTAACTGCTCAAGATTGGGCAAGATAGTATTGAACACTCTTGAGGGATGAATAACCTGCAGACAAACATTGTCTTTACAGGCTGTTTTGCGATGATTGGACGCGCTGACGCAGGGAGAGCAGGCCAGTCCTGCGAAAATCGGCGTTGTTTTGCCCAGCGATCCATAGAGCGCCGGCGTTTCCGGACCAAAAATAACAAACGTCGGCATATCCGTCACGGCCGCAAAATGCCCCGGCCCCGAATCGTTAGTCACCATAAACTCAGAAACGCTGTACAAATGAGGCAACTGCACGAAGCCAACCTTTCCCGCAAAATTAATGCACCGGTCATTGTCCACCTCTTCTTTAAGATGCTGCGCCTCCTCGCGTTCAAGGGGATCGCCAGTGATCAAAATGAGCACTCGCGGACATTTGTCCAAAATCATTTTTATCAACTTCACATAATTAAGCGGCGGCCAGCGTCTTTGAATCAGCAGTTCACTGGCATTAGGATTGATGAGAACTATTTTATGTGCTTGTGGATTAAAATCTGCAAAACAATCACGGATGATATTAAGGATTACTTTCTGTTGATCAAAAGATATTTTAGCCTTGGCCAGCGTGAGTTCTTCATCTGCAATCAGTGTTTTGGAATAAGGAATTTCCAGCTTGTCCGCTGTCAGAGCGTTGATCAATGCAATGAAGTTTGCGGCAATATGAATGTGGGGATTATAGGCAACTTTATGGGTTAATAAATTTCCGCGGTAAAGGCCTTCGTTATAATAAGCATGAAAACCGACCTTCGCCGCTGCGCCGGAAAAACCGGCAAGTAGAGCCGTGAAACGTGAAAACAGCTCCAGATCGATTATAGCATCGATCTTTCTTTTACGTGTCCAGATAAAAAATCTCAAGGTATCTAGGACAAAGAACAGCATGTTATTTTCGCGAATTGTATAAATATTTTCATCGGGCACGGTATTGAGCAATTGCAGGCTGGGTTTATTCTTCTTGAATATGGCGAAGTGAAGATTGGCGCCAGTTTCCCGCCGCAATTTTCTCATAGCGGGATCAACAAGGATGGCGCTGCCCATTTCCGATAATTCAACAAATAAAACATTCTGAGGTTTCTTTTGATCAGGTTTGCAGAATAGATGTAACAAGTTATTCAATATGGTGCCAATAAAACAAAGGGGAACACCAACATAATAATCGATCCAGCGCATTGTATCAACTTTCATGGCGTGCAATATCCCCTTCTTAAACAGGCAAATCACTTTAACGTAACCGGAATATAGGCAAAATGAATTACACTGTCAACAAAACAATCTACCTTTTTTATGATGATGTTGTTATAAGGGTAAAAACGAATATATAAAACTTATTAAACCCAATCAGGCCTAGGGATAGCTTTCCCTAATTAATGAACTCTAGCTTAATATGTGGTACAGGTATTTGGAGAAGGTCACACGGAAAAATATTTATCATGGTCAAAAAATGGATGATAGGATGAAGATAAAAAATATATTCGGTTTCCACGCATGGATATTTGTGTTCGGTCTGGCTTTTGCTATTCATGGCGGGAAAGAGCAAACTTTTCCGCGACCCTGGCAGTTTCTTCCATACGGTCATCGGCGAGCATATTCTCGACACCGCACATCTCATTTATTGGGATAGCTTCAGTTTCACCCGTTTTGGGGAGCCCTGGATCGCCCAGCAGTGGCTGGGTGAGTGCATTATGGCCGCCATACAAAGGCTGGCGGGCCTCGACGGTCTCCTTGTCGTGACGGTGTCCCTGATCGCCCTGCTATACTCGCATCCTGGCCTTACGGATCGAGCGTTCCGGGATGAACCTTGCCCTGGGTTCCCTCATATTGGCTTTGTCCCTGGCCCAAGCAGCCACCACTTTCACGTCCGCCCCCATATCGTCACAATCTTCTTTATGACTATTATCTATGCGCGTTTATGCGATATCGAATCGGGGCGGAAAAGCATCTCCACGCTCTTCTGGTTGATACCTGTTTTTGTTATTTGGTCGAATATCCATGGTGGTGCCCTGGGTGGGCTTTGCACTCTGCTGATTGCGGCCGCCGGCTGGACAATGGCCTGCTGGCTAGGGCTGAAATCCCCTTTCGCAGACAAAAAGGCCCTGATTCATTTATGGGTCATCATTCTTCTTTGCTTAGTCACGCCACTTGTGAACCCCTATGGTCTGAAACTTCCCGCAACCTCGCTGAATATCATGGGCTCCAGCGCCATATCGCAGCTGATCCAGAAGCACGCCTCGGTTGTGACACTGCTTTACTTTGGCGAAACCTCTTCGTGTACATTACAATTGCCCTCCTACTTTGCTTCGGCTTGTTTTATTCGGCCCTGCTGGCCGGCACCGACCGGAGGTATCGCAGGGTCATCTGGTATATTCCCCTGATCTGGTTTTTCCTTTCGTTGTCGCTGATCCGCCATGCGCCTCTCTTTGCCATGATGGCCGTTGTAGCCATCGCGGAGATGTTTCCATACTGCCGTTGGGTAAATAGCCTTGGGAACAGGGGGCTAGTCACATTCAAATTGAGGGATGTGGTTAACGAAATGAGTGAGTGGTCCATTTCGCGATATCTTATTCCGGCTGTAATAACGGGAGTTGCGCTGATTGTATTCCACGGTTCAGCGCAATTGCCCTCCACCGCCCAGAAATGGGTCAAGCTCGACGATGCTCACTGACCGATCGAGATCCTTCCTGAGCTTCAGACCATCTAGAAAAGCCGTCCGCGGGGGACCCCCATCTTCAATGACATGCTCTTCGGCGCATTCCTGATCTACCATACACCCAGCTTTCTAGTTTTCATCGATAACCGTTTCGAACTTTACGGTGATTAATTCATATAAAATATGTAAAAGCAGACCGGACCGACTATGCAGTCTCTGAACAATTCTATCGCTTCGATCTCGCCTTGCTTTCACCTGATTCAAACTACAAGAAGTATTTCGAGGGAAATCCAAACTCGCGTGTTATCAAACGCTGCCGCGCAGCGGTACTTTATCGAAGCGCTAGACTCATAGTTTTTTCAATATCTTTCAGTGAATACAAACAAATTTTTATTTCAAACTATTGTTTCGACAAGATGTAAACCACCATTTGCTAGATCATTACTCGGGATGTATTGATTCATTCCCAAACCCGCCTCAAAAAACTCTTCCGCAAATAGGCTTTTATGGTAAAAAATGAAGCCAAATCTCAAATGCTGATCATGGAGGCGCCAATGCAAAAGTCCAAACCTGTTTTCCCCCAATCGAAATCACAAAATATCGGTGACGTTGATGTTTCTTATCTGGCTTACGAAAACGAGGGGACTCCCCTGGTTTTTCTCCATGCTACCGGTTTTCTGCCCTGGCTCTGGCACCCGATCGCCAGGGAACTCTCTCCACCCTATCAGGCCATAGCCCCTTATTTCTGCGACCATCGGACATCAGATCCCCATGACGGCGGGCTGGGCTGGCAAGTCCTTGCTCATGATTTTGCGTCCCTGTGCCGTTCCCTCGAGCTGAAAAATCCCCTCCTTGTCGGCCATTCCATGGGTGCCACCGTCCTCGTTACTGGCGAATGCTCTGTTCAATATGAACGCCCGGGGCATGATCCTCATTGAACCTATTTTTCTGCCGGAGGATTTCTATAAGCCGGGAGTAACGGTGGAACAGCACCCCCTGGCGTCAAGAACCATCAAGAGACTGAATCACTGGGCCAGCCGCGAAGAGGCCCTCGCCTATGTCCAGTCCCGGAGCCTGTTCAAAAACTGGGACCAGGAAATGATGGCGCTTTACGTGCAGCACGGCATGATGACGGGGGATGGCGGCGGTCTTCAATTAACCTGTTCGCCCCAGAGAGAAGCCGCCCTCTTCATGGGAGGTCTGCAGCATAATCCCTGGCCGGAACCGGCGAAGACGACCTGCCCCGTCCTGATCCTGGAAGGTGAAATAAGTGAAAACCGGGCCTTTATCGACCTTAAAAAAGTCGCCTCTCTCTTTCCGAAGGGCAACTATCGAATGGTTGAAGGCGCCGGTCATCTGATTCCGATGGAACAGCCCCGGCTTGTGACAGAAATTGTTAGAGACTATTTTGGCAATTGTTAAAAGAAGGGGTGGCGGCCGTCCCTCACTTAAAAATTCCTTCCATTGCGATTTCGGCAATGCTTTTTCTCGATGAAGGAAATTCCCGTTCCTGCTGATAGTCGGGCAAATCTTCTTTTTTGCCATGCCGACCTACGGCAATCATGGCCTCTACTGAATAATCATCGGGCACCTGCAACTCTTTTTTTGCCCTGTCATAATCAAAGCCCTGCATCCCGTGGACAACCAGATTTTTCAGCGATCCCTGCAAGGCAAGACTGACCCAGGCGGCGCCCGCATCATACGAGTGCGTGCGGGCGGGTTTGCCGGAATCAAATGTGGTTTTGGAAATAACGACGATCAGCACGGCTGCATTTTTCGCCCAGATTTGATTGCCCTCAGCAAGTAAATTGAAGAAAGTCTCCCAATGGGGCGTATTTCTGCGGGCATAGATAAAACGCCAGGGTTGATTGTTGTTGGCTGAGGGTGACCACCGGGCCGCTTCAAAAAGAGTTTTGAGCGTCGCCTCGTCTATTTCTTCACCGGACATGGCCCGGGGAGACCAACGACTGATAAAGATTTCATGGACATCATTTTCCGGTTTTCTGAAATTCTGAATATTCATAAATCACCTCTTATCATGATTATACGTCTCCAGCGCCTCCTCCTTGCCGAAGCTGATCCTTTGAAAGCGAAATGGTACAATAATTTTTTCTATAAAAATCATGCCCTTTTAAAATAATTGAGGCAATGCTTGACATTCTGGTTTGAAAAATATATAAGGCTCAACTTGCTTAAACACCGGGCTTAAGACGTCCCCATCGTCTAGTGGCCTAGGACACGGGCCTTTCACGCCTGTAACCGGGGTTCGACTCCCCGTGGGGACGCCAAAATAATTGAGGGGTTAACCTATTGCGGTTAATCCCTTTTTCGTTTGGCGTGTCCCTCTTTTGAGACAACCATACACTAGTCGATAAATCATTGTCAATTTTCTTAAGATAAATCTCTGTCATTTTCTGATTTTCATATCACAACAAAGCAAAAAAATATAATTCCCTGTCGGGAATATAATACCTGAGTGCCACTACATAAACGATTATTATTCCCGAAAGGTAATGGAGAAGAAAGAATCATAAAGTTTTACCTTGTTCAAACGACAACCGTGAGTCGCATTATTTGCCGGGCGGCGGGAAAGACTGTACGCGAAGGTGGCAAGTGTTCTGTGTGATTTTGTAACTTTTTATGGTCAAATAGTATCGGCAGACTTGACATTTTGCCGATGTTTTTGTACCATACCATCCCATGAATACTGCAAGAGAAAAAGCCATCGAGATTATCCATAAGCAGGGAGGGATTATCCGCACGCAGGAGGCCTTTCATCTGGGAATCCACCGGAGAACTCTGTACGGTCTGCGCGATGAGGGCGCGCTTTTCCCTATTGCGCGGGGTCTCTTTCACCTGGCAGACGGTCCGGACAGCCTGCCTACCGAAATCGACTTGGTCAATGTGACCAAACTCGTTCCCCACGGGGTCATCTGCCTCATCTCCGCCCTTGCCTTTCACGAACTGACAACCGAAATCCCTCATGAAGTCTGGATTGCCGTGGAGAGAAAAGCCCACAAACCCAGGGTTAAATATCCGCCGGTCCGGACTATGTTCTTTACGGGTGCCTGTTTCAATGAGGGCGTTGAAGTTCATCGGATCATGGAACAGGATGTCCGCATTTACAATGCCCCCAAGACGGTGATCGATTGTTTCCGCTGGCGAAACGCCGTGGGAACCGAGTGCCCTGGACGCAGCCCGGACGTATCTGAAGCGGCGCGACGCAAGCCCGTCCGGGTTGATGGATTATGCCAAACTCTGCAAGGTGGAAAAGCTGGTGACACCTTACCTGGAGGCGATGGTACCATGAGCGCCAAACAGGTTAAAAATATTGCGGCCTCCGTTAAAAACCGTCTTTTGGCCGCGGCGCGTGAAGGCGGAAAACCTTTCCAGATCCCTGCTGACCCATTATGGTCTGGAACGCTTTCTTTTTCGACTTTCCCGGTCGCCCCTGAAAGAAAAATTCATCCTGAAGGGCGGCCTTCTTTTTGGTCGGCATGGGTCTCAATGGCAAGGACGACGCGGGACATCGATTTTCTGGGACTTTTCCCGGGAAATATCGATGCCGTTCGGCGCTTCGATCCGCGACATCGGAAACGTGGACCTCGACGACGGCCTTGTTTACACTTCGATCATTTAGAGCATCGAGTCTATGGCGGACGATCATGAATATCCCGGGATACGGGTCAAGTTCGAGGCTTGGCTGGGCAAGGCGAGAATCCCCATGCAGATCGATGTGGGGTTTGGCGATGCCGTAGTTCCCGACGCCCGGGAGATGACGTACCCGACGCTGCTCGATATGGAACCGCCTGTCGTAAAGGCTTACAGCGTCGAGACTATTGTGGCGGAAAAGTTCGAGCTTCCCTGGATCTGGCTGAGCTCAACAGCCGCATGAAGGATTTCTATGACATCTGGATATTAAGCCACGACTATCCGTTTCATGGCCTGACGCTCCAGGACGCCATTATGGCCACCTGCCAATGTAGGGCGACACTTTTGAACTCCAGGGCGCTGGTTTTTTCCAAAGAATTTGCCGACAGAGCCGACAAGCAAACCCAATGGACGGCCTTCCTCCGGAAATCTCAGATTTCAGGCATATCGGGAGATTTCTCACGATCGGGTGGCATGAGGAAATTCCTGCAGCCTGTCGCCGAAGCAAGTGAAAAACAGTTGAGGTTTGAAAAAGAATGGCTGCCCGGCGGCCCCTGGGAATCATAGAATAGACAAGAAGGCAACCCCGATCCTTTCGGGGTTGCCTTCTCTTTTTTCGTGATCGCCGCTTGCTCAAGCGGCTTTTTTATTTCAGAATGGAACGTCGTCGATCTTTTCACGCTCTCGCCACGTAAGATCATATCAACGTTCAACGCTAGGTTTTATATCCGGAGAAATTATTCCGCCGGGGCTTCTTCTTTCTTTTTACGGGGCTTCTTCGGAGCCTCACCTTCTGCCGCTGCAGCCGGTTTCTTTTTGGGTTCTTTTTCCGCCGGCGCTGCTTTCTTTTTCGGCTTGGCTTCTTTTTCCGGCGCGGCCTGGACTTCTTTCGGCGCGGATTTTTCCGCCAGTTTCTTCTCTTTGGCCTGTTTCAATGCCTCGATCTGTGCTAGGTTCTTATCAAAAGCGGCGATACGAATATTCGTTTCTCTGATTTGCGATTTCAGATTTTTCACCAGAGGATCACTCTTAGCTTTTTCGCTCGCGACCCCTTGTCCAGCCAGTTTCGCAAGCCGCAGCTCCAGCTTTTTTTCCAATACCCGGCGTTGCTCGATCCTTACGTCTTTACTTTTTGATGCCATTTTATCCTCCCCTGAAATTTTCCAAAATAATTTGAGTTGCCCGCGAAAATAGCAATATTTTCATTGGAAAGCCATCAATATTTTTAGAAATCGTATCATGGAGATTTTGACACTCTTATATCTTTCCGTTTACCTTCGCTGCAGTAAACCGATTGTTTCAATATGCTCCGTTTGTGCGAACATATCCAAAGGTTGAAGGCTTTGCAGATCGTAGCCATGCTCGTTTAGAAACTTTACATCCCGCGCCTGCGTGGCCGGATTACACGAAATATAAATAATATCCTGTGATGCCAAACTGGAAATCGCGGCAAGCGCCACTGAGCTCAAACCTGTACGGGGTGGATCAAGAATGATTACATCGACTGCATCATTGTTTTGTCGCCTGGTCCCTCAAAAACTCTTCAATATCGCTGCGGATAAACTCCGCGTTTTCTATCCCGTGTCTTTCGGCATTTAAGCGCGCGCAATTTACAGATTTTTCATTAATTTCGACGCCAACCATCCGCAGGGCATAAGGCGCCAAAAAAATTGAAAAAAGACCTGAACCGCAACAGGCGTCGATGATGGTTCCCACCTTTTTTTGATCCATCAGGCGACATACCTCATCGACCATCCGGTCCGTTAAATATAAATTAGCTTGAAAAAAGCCCGTGCGGGGGACCAGAAATTCCCTGTCTTTTACTTTACGCACGATGGTCTCTTCGGAATTTTCCGGCACGCCCGACCAAAATGTTAAATCACTATTATCGAATGAAACATCTCCTTTTGTTCTTGCCTGCTGAATCTGAAGATTGATGGTTTCATCCATAATCTCGCAGCGCTCAATGTCCATCAATTCTGCCGCCGGAAATATCCATAAAACCCAGCTTGAAGCCTTCGGACGTTTTTGCGGCATGAAGTTGAGCCTTACCTCGGTAGGCATAAATTCGAGGAGAAGGAATGACCTCGCTAACCGGCGGCTGAGCTATGCGGCCGATTTTTAAAAAAGCCTCCTCCACCTGCTTTTGCTTAATTTTCAATTGAGATTCATAATTGATATGCTGATAAGAGCAGCCGCCGCACTGTCCATAATAACGGCAAAGCGGTTGGGCCCGTTGGATCGAGGGCTCGATGATTTTTAACACACGCCCCCGGGCAAATTTTTTCTTGCGCTCAACAATCTCAATTTCCACGACATCCCCAGGCGCAGTGAAAGGCACAAAAATCACAAAACCCTCCACGCGCCCGACACCGTGACCGCCAAAAGCAACGGATTCAATTTCCAGACTAAAACGATCTCTGATCTGCATAACCATCCTGTGAAACCTTCTATCGTATATTCAGGCGCCGGAGTCAAGAAGCGGGGGTATTTTTCTTTACAATTCGCTCTATTGTTGTTAAGAAAATCCACAACTAAAAATCATAAGGAATTCATGATGAGCGCTTCCAGAAACTCCATCTTGTGCCCTAATTGCCGCAAACTGATCAGCCTGGATGAACCGGCCTGTCCCTATTGCGGGCTGATCCGTCCCGGCCTGCATGAAACCGCGGGAAAACTGCAAAATATCCTTTTCGCTTTTGAACCGGTTAAAACAATCATCTATATCAATATTACTTTTTTTGTTCTGTCGTTGCTGTTGAATCCGCGGGGAATTTTTATGGGCGGCAACCCCCTGGGCTTCCTATCACCTTCCGACCAGAGTCTGTTTCTGCTGGGCGCGACCGGCACAATTCCCGTCTTCCATTATCATAACTTCTGGAGCCTCCTGTCAGCCTCCTTTCTACATGGCGGAATTCTGCATATTGTTTTCAACATGATGGCGCTATATCAGCTGGGACCGTTTGTGCTTCGTGAATTCGGCCTCCATCGTTTCATGAGCATTTACATTCTAACCGGCGTTGTAGGTTTTGCCGTTTCCGTGCTGGCCGGCGTCCGTTTTACGATCGGCGCGTCAGCCTCCATTTGCGGGCTGATCGGCGCGATTATTTATTTTGGGAAAAGCCGCGGCGGATCTTACGGAGAAGCCATCTATAAACAGGCGCTGGGATGGGTGGTCGGCCTGATCATCTTTGGATTTCTCTTCAGCGGCATCAATAACTGGGCGCACGGCGGCGGTCTTCTGTCGGGGCTCCTCATAGCGTATTGGATGGGTTACAACGATCAGAAGTCGGAGAGCGCCTGGAGTAAAATACTGGCCTACGTGTGCATATTAATCACCGCGGGCGTTTTAATCTGGGCGGTCGGCTCTTCGATCTACTATAAAATTTCGGCGTGAAGGTTGTTGACAGATCAAAAACCTTACTCTATAGGGCAAATATCAATTTTGTTTCGAGTCACTGATTGTTAGGAGGAAAACCGATGAAAACAAAAATTCTATTATTATTTGCAATGGCATGCCTGCTTTTCGGCTGCAATGCCGCGATGGTCGTGAACGGCAAGGTCATGGGCATCAGCTCCGGTACATTCATTTACCAGGACGGCTATATGACAACACAATACAAGGCGGATATCGAACCGGTCTGGAAGGCCTGCGAAAAAGCTGTGAACGAATTAAACGGCCAACAGACAAAAAAGGAACGTAATATTTCCAAAGGATCAATCAAGACGGTCATTTCGGATGAAAAGGTGATCATCCTGGTTGAATATATCGGAAAGGATTTAACGTCCGTTTCCGTTCTTTCCGGCGTTGTCGGCAACAACATGGCAGACCGGATCATTCAGGACAAAATCGCCGCGAATATCGGCAAACCCTGAAGGTGCATGATGCAGGGGCACGACTTGTGACCGATAAGGTTAATCTTTGTTCGGTCGAGTCTTTTCGACTCGACCGTTTCCCGTTTCCCCTCTCTATGTTAAAAGCACATCATGACTAAAAACTTCAAATCCAAAGAACCCGGCATCCCTTATTTTGCCACATTTACCGTTATTGAATGGTTAAATGTTTTTACCAAGCCACAATACATACGCGTTCTCTGGGACAGCCTGCAATATTGCCGCAAGGAAAAAGGTCTGAAGCTCTATGGTTTTGTTTTCATGACCAACCATCTGCATCTCATCATCAGCGCTGATCTCGAAGACGTCAAGCTCTGGCAGGTTATCAGGGATTTCAAAAAATTCACCGCGCAGAAAATTATTCAGATGATGCAGAAAGAAGAAAACCGGCGGTGGATTCTGGATGTCATGAAAGCAGCGGGAGCACAAAACAATGCTAACACGCAGTATCAGTTCTGGATACAGGATGACGGAGCGGAAGAAATCCAAAGCGATAAATTCTTTTTACAAAAATTGACCTACATCCACGAAAACCCGGTAAGGGCACAGATAGTTACCGATGCCTGCAGCTATGCCTGGAGTTCAGCCAGGTTGTATGAAAATAATGACTTCCACTTGATTGATCGGTTGGAGTTGTGAATTCGGTTGGTAAGTTTGGTCGAGTCAAAAAGACTCGACCAAACATTAGACCGATAAGGTTAATCTGCGTGCCTCTACAATTATAATTTTCTCACCAGCAATCCTTTAAGATAGCGGCCTTCGGGATGTCCCAGACCCAGCGGATGATCCGGCCCGGCTTCCAGTCTGGCCAGCAACTGCAAGTCCGCTTGCGCGTCGCGCGCCGCCCCCTGCACAATTTTGTAAAACAAATCTTCTTCGATAAAATTGGAGCAGGAAAATGTCGCCAGCATCCCGCCACGGACCAGATGCTTCATGGCCTGCATATTGATTTCCTTGTAACCGCGAGAGGCTTTAGGTGCATCTCGTTTTGTTTTTGCAAACGCCGGCGGATCAAGAATGATCAGATCAAAACTTTCCCGCATATCACGCAGATATTGAAACACATCCGCGTCGATCACCGGATGATCCCCTATCGAAAAGCCATTGAGACGCATGTGCTCCGAGGCAGCGGCGCAGGCGGATTTGGAGATATCCAGAGAAACGACTTTTTTCGCCCCGCCTGCCGCACAGTAAATCGAAAACGCGCCGGTATAGCAAAAGCAGTTTAAAACGGTTGCGCCATGAGACAGCGTGCCCAGCTTTTCTCTATTGACGCGCTGATCCAGAAAGAAACCCGTTTTCTGCCCGCTGATAAAATCCACGTCAAACGAATAACCGTTTTCCATCACCCGCACGGTGCCGGTGTGATCTTCACCGTAAATAAACCCTTTGCGCTCTTCGAGCCCTTCCAATCCGCGCGAGCGCCCGGCGCTTTGTTCGTATATTCTTGCCGGTTTCAGATGAAAGATCAGGGCATCCAGAATATTTTGCTTTTGTTTTTCCATCCCGGCCGTGGTGAGGGAGATGGCCAGCGTATCATTATAAACATCCACAATCAGGCCGGGGCATCCGTCGCCTTCGGCATTGATCAGGCGATAGGCATTGGTCTTTGTATTGATGAGCCTCTGACGTAACCGAAACGCCGTATGAACACGCTCATTCCAGAAAGCGGCGTCAACAGCTTTGTCGCAATCCCGGCTTAAAACGCGAAAGGATATATCCGTTTTACTGTTGAAAAATCCCAACGCCAGCATCTGGCCTCTGGAATCTCTTGCCAGCACTACATCACCGTCGGACGGCTTGCCGTTAACTTTGTCGATTGCGCCGGAGAATACCCACGGGTGTCCTCGTAAGAGCGCCGCCTCCCTGCCGTTTTTCAGTGTGATCTCAGGATAATTTATTTTCGTCATGATGGCCTATCTAGCTTTTCGTGCTTGAATTTGCAAGCCGGATTGTATTATACAAATCAAAAGGACAAAACTTATGCACGCAGTCATCATGGCAGGCGGACGAGGCACACGCTTCTGGCCTAGGAGTCGGGAAAAGAAGCCGAAGCACTTACTGGATATTGTCAGCAACCGGACTATTATTCAAGAGACGGTTGACCGCATCAAACCGCTCATCAAAGCGAAAAATATTCTGATTGTCACGGGCAAAAAACACGCGCGGGAACTGATGAGACAACTGCCGGAAGTTCCCGCTAAAAATATTCTTATCGAACCGGTCGGCAGAAATACCGCCGCCTGCATCGGTCTGGCCGCCGTTCACATTCAGAAAAAAGCCAAAGACGATGTTATGGTTGTCCTACCCTCCGATCACGCCATCGGCAATCCTGAAAGATACAGAACAGTCATTGCCGAGGCAGCCCAGGCCGCCGAAAAAGAAAATGCGCTCGTCACCATTGGCATTCAACCCACCAGCCCGCACACCGGATTTGGCTATATGGAAGGCGGCGCATCCATTGGGCAGGTTGCAGGCAATGCGTTGCTTCGCGTGAAATCTTTCCGCGAAAAACCGGATCGCAAGCAAGCTGAGGCTTTTGTGCAAAGCGGCAATTTCTTCTGGAACAGCGGCATGTTTGTCTGGAAAGCCTCAACGATATTAAACGAGATCGAACGGTTTCTGCCGGATTTATATTCGGGACTGATGACCATCAAGGCCTCTCTGGGAAAATCCTCTGAAGCCAAAACTCTATCCACGATCTACAAAGGACTGGCGCCGATCTCCATTGATTATGGCGTCATGGAAAAAGCCAAAGACGTGTTTGTGATTCCGGCGAGTTTCGGCTGGAGCGACGTGGGAAGCTGGGATGCCTTGTGGGAAATATCATCCAAGGACGGCCGGGGCAATGCGCTGGCGGGCGGATCGCAGGCTATTTTTGAAAGCACGGAAAATGCTTTGGTTTACAGCCCGAATAAACTGGTGGCGTTGGTCGGCATGAAAGACGTCATTGTGGTTGAAACAAAGGACGCCCTGCTTATTTGTAAAAAAGGGCGATCGCAGGACGTCAAAAAAATCGTGGACGCGCTGGAAGCGAAAAAGCTGACACGATATTTATAAGGATTACCCTGCTGCTATTTAAGATAGACCGGTTTGCCTTTCACGGCAAAGGTCCCTTCTTTCAGATCATCGGTTATAATCCCCAGACTCGTTCGTTCATCATCAAAGGTAATGATCAGAATGTTCGGCTGCCGTGTTTCATGGGTTTTGACGCCGTCAATTTTCTTCAGGATAGCCCCTATCCTTTTAGTGGCGCCTCATGAAAAACACCCGGGAACGGTCAACTGTACAATTCTTTCTGCTGCAACGGCAATATTCGCCAGAGACATCAG
>CAVSCG010000027.1:0-101486 GCA_963726395.1 uncultured delta proteobacterium | reverse complement strand
AATTAGATTGAAGACGTGATAGCATCTCTGTAAATTGTAAACGAAGGTGACAATATGCAAAGATATATATAACGAAATGGGGTCGCATAAGCATGCATCCCTTCCATACCGGCTCTTCATCGGATTTCAATCGGCAATCAAATTTTTATCCTGCACTGTCCTGCCGTTTTATCCACTTCTTCACATCTTTTAATAAGTCGTTTCTGAAATCCTTCGGTTCCAGAATCATAATATTGGGAATCCAGGATTTGAGGATATCGCGGATGGCCTCGTACTGTCCCACTCGGAAAGTTACGATCAGTGATCCGTCCGGCTTTTCCTCTTTGATTTCCTGAGTCGGGAACATCTTCCGCTCATTTTTCACTCTGCTGTTTTTCCTGAAACTGATCACGGCCGGGTCTTGCAACTTGGACTTGATTTACCGGCATTTTATGAATAAAGATATTGAACTTACTGGTGAGTATGTTAACAGAGTCCGCAATTGCTCAAACAGTTCTGAGAAAAATAATTGGAGGAAGAAAATGGCCTTTATGGAAATTGATAAAAACTTGAAATATAAAGTTGCGGATTTATCTCTGGCTGCCTGGGAAGAAAAGAGATGGAACTGGCGGAAAATGAAATGCCGGGTTTGATGGCTGTGCGCAAGAAATACGGACGCAAAAAGCCGCTTAAAGGGTTAAAGATCATGGGCAGTCTGCACATGACCATCCAGACGGCCATGCTGATTGAAACGCTGAAAGAATTGGGCGCTGATCTTCGCTGGGCGTCCTGCAATATTTTTTCCACACAGGATCACGCGGCGGCAGCCATTGCCAAAGCGGGCAGTGCGAAGGTCTTTGCCTGGAAAGGGGAAACGCTAGAAGAATACTGGTGGTGCACAGAACAGGCATTAACCTGGGCGGACGGCTCGGGGCCCGATTTAATTGTGGATGACGGAGGCGATGCAACCTTGTTTATTCACCACGGAGTCAAAATTGAAAAAAATCCACAATTGCTCAAACAAAAAGTCGATAATAAAGAATTTGCAATCATTGTTTCGCGCCTGGAACAATCGTATAAAAAGAATCCTAAACGATGGCAGAAAGTTGCAGCCGGAATCCGGGGCGTGTCGGAAGAAACAACCACCGGTGTCCATCGTCTCTATCAGATGCAAGCGGCAGGAGAACTTTTGTTTCCGGCTATCAACGTGAATGACTCCGTCACGAAATCAAAATTTGATAATCTATACGGTTGCCGGGAATCCTTGGTGGACGGCATCAAGAGGGCGACGGACATCATGATAGCCGGCAAGATGGTTGTTATATGTGGTTACGGTGATGTCGGGAAAGGCAGCGCCCAGTCGATGCGGGGATTCGGCGCCCGCGTGGTGGTGACGGAAATTGATCCCATCTGCGCTTTGCAGGCGGCGATGGAAGGTTACGAGGTGAAGACAATTGAAGAGGTCGCGCCTATAGCGGATATATTCGTGACTGCGACGGGCTGCTGCGATGTTATTACCGGCAAACACATGGAAATGATGAAGGATGAAGCCATTGTCTGCAATATCGGTCATTTCGACAGCGAAATCGATATGCATTACCTCGAAACGAGCAAGGTCTGCCGCAAAGAGAACATCAAGCCGCAGGTAGATAAGTGGACGCTGAAATCGGGCCGTTCGATTCTCGTTCTGGCTGAGGGACGCCTGGTCAATCTGGGTTGCGCCACCGGCCATCCGAGCTTTGTGATGAGCAACAGTTTCACTAATCAAACGCTGGCGCAGATAGAGTTGGCTAATAAGAAGTATGATGTTGGCGTTTATACACTGCCCAAGAAACTGGACGAAGAAGTTGCTCTGCTGCATTTGTCCAGGCTGGATGCCAGAATTTCAAAGCTGACTAAGAAGCAGGCCGAGTATCTGGGCGTGCCGGTGGAAGGACCGTTTAAACCGGAATATTACAGATATTAACCTTTCTCTGATCAAGGCATCCTCCAAACTGGAAGTGAAGGGGATGCGTTCCTCTTCATCAGGTTCTCAATCGATAGAAAAGGTAAAGCAGCGATACCACCGAACAATAGGTTGGATGCCCAAGCTGCCAGGAAAGCCGGAAGCATTCCTGATCTGCCTAATGACATGCAGAGCGTGGGCATTGGAATATTTGTCGGCTTTTCTTACTGGATTGTCCACGCGTTTTGCATGTCATTAGGCAGATCAGGAATGCTTCCGGCTTTCCTGGCAGCTTGGGCATCCAACCTATTGTTCGGTGGTATCGCTGCTTACCTTTTCTATCGATTGAGAACCTGATGAAGAGGAACGCATCCCCTTCACTTCCAGTTTGGAGGATGCCTTGATCAGAGAAAGGTTAATATCTGTAATATTCCGGTTTAAACGGTCCTTCCACCGGCACGCTCAGATACTCGGCCTGCTTCTTAGTCAGCTTTGAAATTCTGGCATCCAGCCTGGACAAATGCAGCAGAGCAACTTCTTCGTCCAGTTTCTTGGGCAGTGTGTAAACGCCAACATCATACTTCTTCTTAGCCAACTCTATCTGCGCCAGCGTTTGATTAGTGAAGCTGTTGCTCATGACAAAGCTCGGATGGCCCGTGGCGCAACCCAGATTGACCAGCCGCCCTTCCGCCAGAACGAGGATCGACCGGCCCGATTTCAGTGTCCATTTATCCACCTGGGGCTTGATGTTCTCTTTGCGGCAGATTGCTGTTTCCAGGTAATGCATGTCGATTTCGCTGTCGAAATGACCGATATTGCAGACGATCGCCTCATCCTTCATCTTTTCCATGTGCTCGCCGGTAATGACGTCGCAGCAGCCCGTCGCCGTCACGAAAATATCCGCCATCGGCGCGACCTCTTCAATTGTTTTCACTTCATAACCTTCCATCGCCGCCTGAAGGGCGCAGATGGGATCGATTTCCGTAACGACCACCCGGGCGCCGAATCCCCTCATCGACTGGGCGCAGCCTTTGCCGACATCGCCGTAACCGCAGATAACAACCATTTTGCCGGCCACCATGACATCCGTCGCCCTCTTGATGCCGTCAGCCAGGGATTCCCGGCAGCCGTAGAGATTATCGAATTTTGATTTCGTGACGGAATCATTCACGTTGATGGCCGGAAACAACAGTTCTCCTGCCGCTTGCATCTGATAGAGACGATGAACACCGGTCGTTGTTTCTTCCGAAACGCCCCGGATTCCGGCGGCAACTTTCTGCCATCGTTTAGGATTCTTTTTATACGATTGTTCCAGGCGCGAAACAATGATTGCAAATTCTTTATTATCGACTTTTTGTTTGAGAATTGCGGATTCTTTTCAACTTTGACTCCGTGGTGAATCAACAGGGTTGCATCGCCGCCGTCATCGACGATCAAATCGGGCCCCGAGCCGTCCGGCCAGGTTAGTGCCTGTTCCGTACACCACCAGTATTCTTCCAGGGTCTCCCCTTTCCAGGCAAATACCGCGCACTGCCCGCTTTGGCAATGGCCGCCGCCGCGTGATCCTGTGTGGAAAAAATATTGCAGGACGCCCAGCGAAGATCAGCGCCCAGTTCTTTCAGCGTTTCAATCAGCATGGCCGTCTGGATGGTCATATGCAGACTGCCCATGATCTTTAACCCTGCAAGCGGCTTTTTGGGTCCGTATTTCTTGCGGACCGCCATCAGACCCGGCATTTCATTTTCCGCCAGATCCATCTCTTTTCTTCCCCAGGCAGCCAGAGACAAATCCGCAACTTTATATTTCAAATTTTTATCAATTTCCATAAAGGCCATTTTCTTCCTCCAATTATTTTTCTCAGAACTGTTTGATCAATTGCGGACTCCTGTTAACATACTCATCAGGTCAGTTCAATATCTTTATTCATAAAATGCCGGTAAACCAAGTCCAAATTGCAAGACCCGGCCGTGAGCAGTTTCAGGAAAAACAGCAGAGTGAAAAATGAGCGGAAGATGTTTCCGACTCAGGAAATCAAAGAGGAAAGGCCGGATGGATCGCTGATCGTAACTTTCAGAGTCGGACAGTACGAGGCCATTCGCGATATCCTCAAATCCTGGATTCCCAATATTATGATTCTGGAACCGAAGGATTTCAGAAACGACTTATTAAAGGATGTGAAGAAGTGGATAAAAGGACAGGAAAGTGCAGGATAAAAATTTTTGCTATAATCCGATTGAAACACGAAGGCCGTTATCGAATGGATTTTCGTATTTCCGCATACCTCATTTCGTGTCACTATATCTTGTGCATATTGTCACCTTCGTTTACATTTACAATGGTGCTTGTCATGAATTCAATCTCATTTACAATATCTTATTACTCTGTCGGGCACATCTCAGTTGGGGACACAGTCTGTCAATTTAATAATTATATGGTTAGCTGGTGAATGATTGCAGCGGCTTTATAGGCAAGAGGTAATTCACAAATAAAAAAGCATCCCCTTGATGATACAGAGAATGCTTTTTTCTATTCTATTTTATTTAGACTTATTTGGATACTTTTTTAATCTTATTTTGAGCATCCACCAGAACGCATTTTGGCTTCCATTTTTTGGATTCTTCATCATCGACCATCACATAGGTGGCAATAATGATTAAATCGCCCTTGGCCACCATACGAGCAGCGGCGCCATTGAGGCAGATGGTTCCCGAATTACGCTTCCCTTTTATGATATAAGTGGAAAAACGCGCACCGTTATCAATATCGTAAATTGCCACTTTTTCATAAGGCACCATGTTGGCTTCTTCCAACAATTGTTCATCGATGGAAATACTGCCTTCATAATGTAAATCAGCATCCGTAACCGTCGCGCGATGGATTTTGGATTTCATCATAAATCTCTGCATGGCTTTTTTTCACTCCTATCTGCCTAAAATATTACGCTTTGAGCTCTTCACCCAAAACGGAATTGTCAATTAACCTGGTTTTCCCTACTTTTACGGCTAATGCCATTACGACTTCCCCCTTGATCTCATTCACGTCTTCAAGGGTGGCCGTATCACATATTTTTATATAATCGATATCGGTAAATTCGGCGCTTTTAATAAGTCTTTCCGCCTGCTTGATGATCTTTACCGCATTTCTTTCGCCTTCAGCGTAAAGCTTTTGCGCCAGTTTGAGCGCGCCGACAAGCGTCAGGGCCGATAAGCGTTCCTCTTTGCTCAGGTAAACATTACGCGAACTCATCGCCAGGCCATCGGGTTCTCTGAACGTCGGTAAACCGATGATCTCCAGATCCAGGTTCAGATCGGCAACCATGCGTTTAATCGCCGCCAGTTGCTGAAAGTCTTTTTTACCAAAGATAGCGCTGTGCGGTTTGACGATATTAAATAACTTGCAGCAGACCGTGGTAACGCCGCGAAAATGCCCCGGCCTGGACATACCGCATAGATTTTGCGTTACTTTCTCTACATCAACATAGGTTTGATATGCACTGGGATACATTTCCTGATTGGACGGGAAAAAGATAACATCGACGCCGACACTTTGTGCCATTTGGGCGTCTCGTTCGAAATCTCGCGGATATTTTGAAAAATCTTCTTTAGGCCCAAACTGGGTAGGGTTGACATAGATACTGACAACAACACAATCCGCTGTCTTGCGGGCTTCTTTCATCAGCGACAGATGCCCTTCATGAAAATAGCCCATCGTCGGGACAAAAGATATCCTCTTACCGGAAAGCCTTAAGCTTTCACAGTGTGACTGCATTTCTTTGATGGATTCGATAACTCTTATTTTTTCCATTAAAAAAAGCCTCCCGCCGCGAGACGAGAGGCTTAATATATATTTTAAGTTTTCCTTCCCGTCCCAGTCCTTTCGGATCCAAGCGTGCGGGGAACCTAACAACTACACAAGCTTTTGTCAAGTAAAAAAACCCCCTCAGTCTGAGAGACCTGAGGGGGCTATATTTACAGATCATGTTTGTTGTTGTAGCGGCTACATCTTTACAATTTCTAATCAGGTTACAATGTTCTTCACTGCATCAATAACAGGGTTGGTAAACAGCGCCATCAAAATGGTGTAAAGAGCAAAGGCGCCAACAACTTCCGCCGTGTACATCTTGTTATACTTCCGTTTCAGGCTGACTAAAATCAGTCCGCCCACAATCAGGCATCCCAGTTGAAAATACGGGAAATTCGTTGCTCCCGCTGCTGCATACTCCGCAAAACCAAAGGTTGCCGTTAAAAGAACTACTGCCGCTGCCGCTACGATGGTTCCTAATGTCTTTTTCATGATCTGTTCCCTCCTGAGGGTAGTTTGTTTATTTGCCTTTATACTAATGAAATTTGCGTGCCAGATTTTAACGGCGCAAGAAATATAATAGCAACTAATTGATATTTATTATTATTTAATGATTGTCTCGCCGGATGCCACAACTGAAAAAAGATCTTTCTACGCCTTCTCTTCAATGAAATGTTCAACCGGTTTGAACGAAACATGAAAAAGGTGAAGATTAAATAGAATGTCCTCTTTTCACCCCATCGGTGACGTGGACTCATTATAGGAAGCATCGGCAAAGTTCAGGAAGGTGGCCATCGTTTCTTCCCATGTCGCGTCTTCTGACCCCTTGTAACTGGCCATCATTTCCGCATCATGAGCTTCCAGAAATATTTGAAGCTGGCCCGAAGACTCTAATTCCTCATACATCAGGGGCGCCTTGTCCTTCAAGGCCTGCCTGATCATTTCAAGACGTTTTTGTTTTTGGCTGTCGTCTGTCAGATTGGTCATGTTCTTCATCCTTAGAGTAATTTTAGGGAAGTATCTTCCTTTTCAACAATATGTCAAACAACTCACCATCAGTGATCATCATACTCTTGAGCTTTCCGAAACACATTGTAATTTCATCCCAATTGTCATTCGCGGACTGCGATGGCGCTCATTGCTCCCTTTTTTGGAAACCCATGGTGAGTTCGTACACGCCGCTTTCTAACCTTTTTTCCATTTGAAAATCCATGCTTTCGAAGAGGTGAAGCATGGCCTTGTTCTCCGCCAGAACCGTGGCCGAGAAACCCAGGAGCCCGTCCTTCTTTGCTATTTCGGTGAGGTATTCAAGAAGCACGATGCCGACACCGCGGTTCTGCCAGGTGTCTCCAACCAGGAAGGCGGCGGCGGCCGTGTGGGTATCTTTATCTATGATGTACTGACCGATGCCCGCTATCTCTTCCACACCCTGCCGCTCGATTATGGCGAGCATCAGCACCTCCTTCGAGTAATCGATGATGACGTATTTCTGAAGGATGTTATGAGGCATGTGTATCATGTTGGCGAAGAATCGCGTGTAGATGCTTTTATCGGAGAGCGAGTAGAGGAAGCCTTTGATGAAATCTTCATCGCTGATCTTCACCGGGCGAAGGAAGAGCGGGAGGCCGGTCCTCGTTGATCGGTAGGTTTCCAACCGCTCGGGATAGTTGCCCGCCACGCCGGGGATGAACGCCTGGTCGCGGTAGATGAGGCCTCTTCCTCGCGCCTGCTCGATGAGCCAGGGACGGAACTTGGGGTGTGCGATGGAGATGAGGGCCATGGCGCGCTCGCGGATATTCTTTCCGTGCAGGTAGGCCGTCCCATACTCCGTCACAACGTAATGCACGTCCCCGCGAATGAGCGTGGTGGAGGCGCCGCCGGACAGGGACGGGACGATCCGAGAATGGGACTCGTCGGTGGAGGTGGAACGCATGGCCAGGATGGACTTGCCGCCCGGCGCGAGCGCCGAGCCGCGCATGAAATCAGCCTGTCCGCCCACGCCACTGTAGAAGATCTCTCCGATCGATTCCGCAGTAGCCTGCCCTGTGAGGTCTATCTCCAGCGCGGAGTTGATGGCGGTCATGTTGGCCTGTCGCCCGATGACAAAGAGGCTGTTGGTATAGTCGATCGGCCGGAAGTCGAACGCCGGGTTGTCGTTCAGGAACTTGTAGGTATCGCGGCTCCCCATGCAGAATGAGGCAACGGTCTTTTTGCGGTCCATGGATTTTTTCGCGTTGGTCACCACGCCCTTTTTCATGAGGTCTATGATGCCGTCGGAGAGAAGCTCCGTGTGCACGCCGAGGTCCCGCTTGCCCGAAAGATGGGTAAGGATGGCGTTGGGCATGGTACCATAACCTACCTGGATGGTGTCGCCGTCCTGTACGATGCGCGCCACATATCCCCCGATCTTCTCCGTGACCTCACCGGGGGGATCGGTGGTATATTCCAGGATCGGTTCGTCGTAGGGTATGATGAAATCAACGTCATGGATGTCCACAAGCGAGTCACCACGAACGCGGGGCATGTGCGAGTTCACCTGCGCAACGACGAGACGAGCCTGCTCCATGGCGGACTTCACGATGTCCACGCTCACGCCCAGGCTCATGAATCCGTCGGCGTCGGGCGGGGAGAGCTGCACCAGCGCAACATCGATGGTAATGATTCCGCGGCGGAAAAGCGAGGGTATTTCAGAAAGAAAGACCGGTGTGTAATCAGCCATCCCCTCGTTTATTGATTGCCGGGAGCTGTCACTTATGAAGAACGAGTTGTGGCGAAAATTCATTTTGAACTTCTTGTTAGCGTAGGGGGCCACGCCAAGGGTCCAGACGTGAAGTATCTGCGTTCCGTAGATGGTGTGCGACGCGCTCTCCACGTGGTGGACGAGCGAAGCTAGAAGATGCTGCGGCTCGCCACAGGCTGTGCCGATGAAGATGGAATTGCCGCGGCGTATGCGTCCGAACAGCTTTTCTTCGGGGATGAATTTCTCCGGGTAGAGTTTTTTAAATTTTTCGAGATGGTCTTCCTTCACTGCATACATGGCCGCTCCTCCGTTACACTTCCGCTGTCTCCTACAGCCGGGCAAACTGAATAGATGAGCCCTCACCCGGCCATTTGGTTACCTCACGCTCGAACGAGCCCGCCGTCACTTCAACATGACAGGAAAAGGATCGCTAGAAGGTCCCGCATGTTCCAAACATGGGACCACTGAAGAGTTTTTGACAAGAACTTCCTTCTTGTGACACGCAGTATAGGGAACGCAGTCTTATACGTCAAGGAAATCTTGACCACACAATGCGGGGTGTGGTTTCGATGATCAGGTATCTTTAGAAACCGAGAGCCGTGGTTTTCATCGGTCCGAGATTGAATCCGTGGCCCGCGTCCGGATACACAGTTTTATGATCCTTTATT
The DNA here is from genome assembly GCA_963726395.1 of uncultured delta proteobacterium. GTDB lineage: Bacteria > Desulfobacterota > Syntrophia > Syntrophales > Smithellaceae > UBA8904. Next base: position 92,353 of record CAVSCG010000027.1, on the reverse strand, counting down.
GGCTATTCTTAACGGATGTCGTCTAGTTCCGGGCCGGAAATATCGCCTTTTTGATTATAGCCCCTCTGCTCCCAGTAACCGCGGAAATTAGACCGGTCGGAAAACTCGATCCGTTCTATCCAGCGTGCCCACTTATACCCCCACTTGTCCTCGGCCACCAGAATAAAAGGAAACCCGAGTTTTGCCGGTAGAGGAATGCCGTTGACTAAATCCGCCAGCAGCATGTTTTTGCCGGCCACAATCTTAAAATCCAGTGAAGTGGTGTAACCGTCTGCGCAGTGAAATATAACGGTATTCACTTTTGGATCCACACCAACCCGTCTGATCAATTCACTGAAGGGAATGCCTTCCCACAAGACAGTGACCTGCCATCCTTCGACACAATGGGTCGTGACCAATTTCTTCTGACGAGGAAAAGTTTTTAGTTCCTGATAGCTGTAGGAAAGCGGTTTTTTGACCAGTCCGTCGACTCGCAGCCGGTATTTTTTCGGATCGATTTTTCGAACACCACCAATGGAATTTTCACGGAAGTCATTTACTGATCCCAGCGCTTTGCCCTGATAGCTTTTCAATTCGCCGTTTTCCCGGCGCTCTTCGGAAGAAGTTGCTGCGCCCAGCAAAAAGAACAAAACCAGAAAGAAAGAGAGTCTGAAACAAAGATGCTGAAACATTGTTTGCCTCCTACAATTATCAAGATTAAAGATGAGACTAGGCTTATGTGCCTTAGGCCTCATGGGCCTTTTTTCCATAAACCCTCTCATAAGCCGCGCAGTATGGGCATCTACCATTCTCGATATTCTTGACAAACCAGAAAGCGATCCCGCGCTGTTTCTTTCTTGCGTGCGAGCATACTGGACACGTGACACAGCGTTTGGCCCTTTGTTTATCCTTTTCTGTTGCGGAAGTTTTGATCATTTTAGGCGCCTCTCTTTAAATTTAACGATTTCTTTCTCGATTTAATTTAATGCATCTTGCCTACCTTTACTTTTCTACCCGTGATCTTCCCCCAGGGAAACAGACACCTGAGCTAAGGAAAAACCCCGGCATTTTCAAATGTCATGGGACTACTGAAGCACGATTTTTTCCGTTACCATCAGAGATTCAACACCCAGAGGGGTTTTTCGCCTTTCATGACGCGAATCATATTGTCCATGGCCATGTTGATAATGCGACCGCCGGATTCACGCGTGGAGCCTGCCAGATGCGGTGTGAGGATTGCATTTTCCAATCCGAAGAGCGGATGATCTTGGGGAGGCGGTTCTTCAACAAAGACATCCACGGCGGCCATAGCTATTTTTTTGGCGCGCAGGGCCTCGGCCAGCGCCGCTTCATCCACCAGTGCGCCGCGACCCACGTTGATGAGAACGGCCGAGGGTTTCATCAGCGCCAACTTTTCCGCGTTGATGATTTTGGTGGTTGCCTCCAGCAGAGGAAGGTGGAGGCTGACCACGTCGGCTGTTTTCAGAATGTCTTCCAGCGGCGCGTAAACAGCCTGATACTTTTTCTCATCTTCCGCGCTGAGCCGGACAATGTCGTAGTAAAGCAGTTTGACGCCAAAGGGCACCAGCCTTTCGGCTACAGCGCGGGCGGTGCGGCCCATGCCCAGCAATCCATACGTTTTACCGTTCAGTTCAAAAACGCCGGTTCTCTGCGCATAGGTAAAGAGCCATTCCCCCTGATGTGTTTTGGCGTTGTAAAAAGGCAGATACTTCAGGCAGGCCATCGCCAGCATGATGGTGTGTTCTGCCACGCCAATGTCGTTGGCGCCGGGCGTGTTGGCCACTGGAATGCCTGCCTCCGTACAGGCAGCCACATCGATATGGTTGTAGCCCACACTGGGTTGCTGAATGAGTTTAAGCTTTTTTGCCGCCTGAATAACCCGGCGGGTGATGGGTGTGCTACCGGTGTAGTCACCCAGCAGAATATCTGCATCAGCAATTTCCGCGACGAGTTTTTCTTCCGACATTTTGTGAGCTTCCACGACGGTAAACGAAAGACCCTGCGATTTTGTTTCGATAATGCTTTTCAATACGGCATCGGACAGGGGCGCTGTGTTGAGTATTTTCATATATCTCCCCCCAGGGGTAATCTTTAACCGGGTTATCCTGCCGCGTTAATTCCGCATCAGGATAACAGGTAATAGTTGCCGCCGCGCGTCTGAGCCTTCCTCTGCCTAACCCCCTGCTAACGCTTGAGAGCTTCCTGAATGGCTTGAGCCAGTTCCCGTTTTTCAAATATTTTTTCTATCCCGTCGCCCAGCGCCATACTGGCCTGATTTCCCATCCGGTCCTCCGAGAAAGATACATGCTCAAGCGATGTTGTGGCTTCCACAGTTGAGCGGTGCAATATTTTTTTATTGACCGCATCCGCCAGGTAAATGGTCAGTTTTATTTTTGTCGTGTAAGAATTGGTGGGAAACGCCCGGCGACAGTTGATTTCCATCTCTTCAATCGAGCCGCCGATCAGAAGTTTACTGTTAACGGCCTGCGGGATATTTTCTTCCCGCAAATTCCATTTTTCGCCAATGCCGGATACATTATATCCGGCTTTTCTCAAATACTGCCTGATGCCCTGGGCAACGGCGCTTGTCGGCCGGCTATATTTCGGTAGAACCAGCACTTTCGTACCGTTTTTTTCAATGACACGCCCAATCACCAGCGGGTCGTCTATCTTACGCGTATCGGTAAATTCGGCCACCCCGATAATCGACTGCAAAGTTTTTTGATCCGGTTTCAGGTAGGATGGAACAACAGCATTTTCCGCTTCATAAGCTATATTGACGGAATAAATCCCCGTTGTGGCACAACCTGAAATACTGAAAGCCGTCATCAAAACAAGCAATGTCAGACCATACAATTGAATCTTTTTCATCATATCCTCCTTATTATAGGGCGTGAACAAACAGACCGCTGCGCAGCTTGGGCTCAAACCAGGTGGACTTGGGCGGCATGATCGCACCGGCATCGGCAACCTTCATAATCTGCTCCATCGTTGTGGGATAGAGCGAAAACGCCACGGCAAAACCATCCTGATTCACCAGCTTTTCGAGTTCCGCCATGCCCCGAATACCGCCGATAAATTTTATCCGGTCGTCAGTGCGCGGATCGGCAATGCCCAAAACAGGCGCTAGCAGATGATCCTGCAAAATGGCCGCGTCCAAGCTGGCCACCGGATCCTTGGCGTCATAGGCGCCGTCTTTGATGGTGATGCAATACCAGTGACCGCCCAAATACATACCGAAATCATGCAGATGCTGCGGTGATTTTGCGGCAAAGTTTTTCGTAACGGTAAATTTAGCGCTGATCTTCTCTAGAAACTGGTCCGCTGTGAGACCCCGCAGGTCTTTTACAGCCCGGTTGTAATCCATGACCTTCAATTGATTATGTGGGAAAAATACGGCCATTACCCTGTCCGATTCCTGCACCTGACCGGCCTTTCTGCGGTTGCGAGCAATTGTGGCGCCGGCGGCGGCGCGGTGATGCCCGTCTGCGATATACAGCGCGTCAATCCGCGCGAACTCGTTCCTGAGTTCTTCAATCTCGGCGGCATCGGCTACCACCCAAGCGGTGTGGATCACACCGTCTTCGGCGGTAAAATCATATTCCGGCAATCCTGCAACAATCTTTTCCACAATCGCGTTAATGCGGGGACGCGCCATGTAGCTGATGAACACGGGGCCAGTCTGCGCGTTGACCGTATCAACATGGCGAATGCGGTCTTCTTCTTTGTCTTGACGCGTCAGCTCATGTTTCTTGATCTTTCCTTCGTCGTACTCGGCGGCGCTCATGACCCCGACAATGCCGGTCTGTACCTGAGCTCCCATCTGCTGACGATAGACATAATAACAGGGAAATTCATCCTGTTTCAGGATGCCCTCTTCTCTTAATTTGGCGAAATTGCGCTTGGCCGTTTCATAAATTCGGAGATCGTCGGGGCGCGTGCCATCCGGCACGTCAATTTCCGATTTTTCCACGCGCATAAAACTGAGAGGACGGCCTGCCACCGCCTTTTGTCCTTCTTCCCGGGTCATCACATCGTACGGCAACGCTGCAACCTGCGACGCATATTTCGCCACCGGACGAACCGCCTTAAAAGGTAATACCAAAGCCATTTTTTTATCTCCTTTTTGAAAATACTGTTGCGCAAGGTGTAACACAATGGCATAATCCCGGCAATATCAAATTGACAATGTCCAGAAAAACATCAGAAGGTAAATAAATGAAGTACACGCTTGTTTTTATTCACGGTCTGGAGAGCACATCTCAGGGAACCAAAGCGCAATATTTCCGAAAATTGTTTCCAGAAATGATTATTGAAGATTACACGGGCGATTTCGAGACCCGGATGCGTAAACTGAAACGGGTTCTGAATGGCAAGGATGATCTGATCCTCGTGGGATCAAGCTTTGGCGGCCTGATGGCGGCCCGCTTTGCGTTGGACGACGAACCGCGTGTAAAAAAGCTGATTCTGCTTGCCCCCGCGCTTATTTTAGAAGGGTTTGAAAACGCAGTAAATCAAAAACTGCAACTCCCGGTGATCATCTACCACGGCACACGAGACAACGTTGTCAATCCTTATGCCGTTAAAAAGATTGCCGAAAAAACATTCGGGAATCTGGAGCATCATTTGGTAGATGATGACCACCCGTTGAATAGCGTCTTTCCACAACTGGACTGGCCGAAATTACTTTTTTCAATAAAATTAAAAAACTGAGAAATGATGGCCTCGTCAATATTCCAATAAATGTCATACCTGCCACAGATTAATCAACAGGCACAATCGGAGACCTTTTAATTCTTTCGTTTTTCTCCGTCGGCATCCTGGGACAGCTTTGTCGTCCATGCACCAAAACATATTGACAAACATTGTCTTCTATATTACAAAAATATCAAATTTATGGGTATTACTATCGGCCGGATCATGGTTGATCAATACAGCAAATGCAACCCCCGACCGTCATCCGTCAGCGTTTTAGAAATCGTTAATACTTGTTCTATTCTTTAATTTAACTTATTTAACCCTTTTTGCCGATATGGCGGTTGTTGACAAATAAGAGGTGGGCTATGGCTGACGAAGACAAATCAATCCCCTTTCAATGAATCTTCGATTTTCGACTGGCTGCAGACGGCCTCGGATATGTGGCTTAATATGGACCAAACAATACCGTCCAATTCAGATACCGCCCCTGGTACACAAACCGCCGTGCAAAACCGCTTTACGCAGCAGTTGGATACAAATTTGAATCTGCTTAAATCTTTTTCCCGGATGATGAGCGAGCCGGAATCAGCCTCGGCGGCGGCCAATTCCATCAATGCTCTGCCGGAAATTTTTCTGAAAATGGCCAAATCCGGCTTTGACGCGGCGATGCAAATACAAAACCATTTGATGGAAAAAGCAGGCAAAATCGGCAAACGCACGGAAGCCTATAAATTCGACAATCTGGATCAGGAAGTCTTTAAAGCCTTAAGCGATGTTTATGAAAAAGAGATACAGCAATACTTTAAAATTCCGCCGCTGGGACTGACCCGTTTTTATCAGGAACGGTTCAATGAAATGCTGGATAAGCACAATCTCTTTGAAACGACGCTGGCCGAATTTCTTTCCATACTTTATTTGCCGATGGAAAAGTCTTTCAAAGTTTTTCAGGAAAAACTCCAGCAGATGGCGGAAGAAGGCAATCTCCCCACGGCGACAAAAGAAAATTACGCGATGTGGCTGAAGATTCTGGAAGGCCACTATATGAATCTTTTCAAATCCAAAGATTACACGGAAGCGCTGCATCGGACGCTCAAACAATTTGGAGGATTTCATGATTGTCAAAAATGAAGCCATGCATGATTTTCTCCAAATGCTGCCTGTTGTGACCAATAAAGATATTGACGATTTATACAAAGAATTCCATTTGCTGAAAAAGAGAGTGAATAAACTGGAAAAAATGCTGGGTATTTCTCCCAACACCTGACTGTCGTGAAGTAGCCGCTCTTTCTGTATCCGGCGGGCAGATGGCCGAAGATTTTTGGAAGGGAAATTTTTTTATGAATTCAACAAAAATTCCTCTGGATCTGATTCTGGAGAAGAATGGCCGAAGACGCGGAAAAAGCGCAACAGCGCGTTTCCAAGGCGTCCGAAGTTTTGCAGGGACAGCTCAACTATGAACTCGGCTCGACTCCTTATGAAATTGTGTATGAAGAAGACCGGGTAAAGGTTAAACATTACTTCTCGCAATGAAAACGCGGAAAATAAATTAAAAGCTCCCCTGTTGGTTGTTTACGCGCTGATTAACCGGGAAACCATGCTGGATTTACAGCCGGACAGAAGCGTTGTTAAAACGTTTCTGGAAGGCGGCATTGATCTTTACATGGTGGACTGGGGCTACCCCAAGCGCAAAGATCACTTTTTAACCATTGACGATCATGTCAACGGCTACATGAACAACATCGTCGATTTCATCCGCAAAAAACATAATGTTCCCAAAATCAATCTGATGGGCATATGCATGGGCGGATCTTTTTGCGTCATGTATTCGGCGCTGCATCCGGATAAAATAAAAAATCTAATCACCACCGTTACGCCGTCAAGCTTTGACACGGACAAGGGGCTTCTGCATATATGGATGAAAGATATCGACGTGGACCGGATGATTCAGACATTCGGCAATATTCCCGGCGATCTGATGAATTTGGGATTTCTCCTGCTCAATCCCGCGCGTCTGATGATCGACAAATACGTCGGATTCATGGAAAATATGGACAACAAGGATTTTGTGGAAAATTTCGTGCGGATGGAGCGCTGGATTTTTGACAGTCCCGACGTTCCCGGAGAAACATTCCGCCAGTTTGTCGAAGACTGCTACAAGAAAAATCTGTTGATTCAAAGCAAAATGTATCTGGGCGGCAAGCGCGTTGATTTAAAAAAGCTGACCATGCCACTTTTGAATTTCTTCGGCGAGTATGACCACCTGGTGCCGCCGGAGGCCTGCAATCAGCTGACCAAAGCCGTGGGCAGCAAGGATGTGGAGGATGTCTGTCTGGAAACCGGACATATCGGCATTTACGTCAGTTCCAAATTCCAGAAAATGTTCGCGCCGAAAATCGTCCAGTGGCTCAAAGATCGCGACCAGGAAGATATTGTCAAGAACCGCATGTCGAACGCGAACGACAATTGCAAGCGATCAGACTGTTAAGAAAAAGCCTGCGGTAAAAAAAGAAAGTATGAAGTAAAAAGCGGCAGCAAGCCGAAAATCATCGATCAGGCACCGCGCTAGAAAATAGTAAATTATCACTCATCAAAAAATTTTGAAGCTATATAAAAAAGGGAGAGAAGAATATGTCAACTGATAAGAAGGTTATTTTCGAGCTTTAAGTAAACTAAGCAGAGAAATGGGCTACAACGGAAGATCAGAACAAAATGCTGCAACTTGATTGTTTCTGCGGCGGTGGAAACATCTGAAGGCCAAGGCGGCTGTCATCTTTCTGAAGAGATGAAGATTCGGAAGATTCCATTCAGAATGCCGCGGTGGCCCAGGTCGGACTTTCCGAAAAATACATCCACGCAGGGACCGGCTCACGCCATTAAAATCAGTCCGCAGTTGCTGAAAGACGGTTACATGTATTTTCAGGACGCCACAACGGATAAGCGGCTGATGAATCATAAAGCGAAAAAAGCGGAAGGCATCGGTTCGATTTTTACCGTGCCGATCATGGATAAAGGCCGAATGCTGGGCATTTTGAGCCTTTATACCAAAGATATCCGCAAATTCACCAAAGATGAAATAGATTTTCTGTCCATTCTGGCCGAGCAGGGAGGCTCCGCCATTGAAAACGCCAATCTGATCCGAAAACTGCGCAATCACATCACAGATATTTCTGAAACTGGCCGCGAGCATATCATCAAGTCTTGATGTCAAAAATATTTTGCAGGCCATGACCCAGGATACTGGTTGAAGATCTGGATATCAAAGCTGCTTCGGTAAGACTGCTGGATGAAGACAAACGCACCGTGAAACTGGTTGCCAGTTTCGGTCTTAAGCGAAAAATATCTCAATAAAGGACCGATCGCGGCGGATAAAAACATTGCCGAAGCCCTGAAAGGAGAAACCATCGCCATTCAAGATGTTTTTAAGGATACGGGAATTCAGTATAAAAAAGAAAAAAAAGCAGAAGGCATTGTTTCCATGCTGTATGTTCCGATTAAATCCAAGGACAATGTCATTGGCGTGCTCAATATTTACAGTAGCCGGCAAAGAATTTCACGGAAGATGAAGTCCTGCTGGTGACGGCTCTGGCCTATCAGGGCGGACTGGCCATCAACAACGCCTGCAGTATATGGTCATGCAGGACGATATCAAGGATTTGAAGGATAATATCTGGAGATAAAAGCTGGTTCTAAGCCTGACATCTCACAAGATGTGGCTTTTGCGTTCTTAAGCCTATAAGGAGGTAGTTTCTCATGATTACAGGAAAAAGTATTGATCAGCTTAAAGTTGGAGATGTGGCGGAATTCGCCAAAACGGTGACGGAAACAGATATTTATTTATACGCGGGCATCACCGGCGATTTTAATCCGGCACATGTTAATGAGGACTACGCGAAAAACACTTTTTTCAAAACCCGCATCGCACACGGGATGCTCACGGCGGGATTTATTTCCGCCATTATCGCCAATCAATTGCCCGGCCCGGGAACCATCTACCTGAAACAGGATTTGAGTTTTCTCGCACCGGTGCGCATCGGTGACACCATTACCGGCACGGGTTGAAATTCTGGAATTGAATACCGGAAAAAAACCGTGTCCGGTTAAAAACCACCTGCAGCAATCAGGACGGCGTGATTGTGCTTTCAGGCGAAGGACTCGTCAGCCCGCCCAAAGCAGCAAAATCGTAATTGCTTTTATTGCTGAAACGAAAAAAAGCCGCCGCGGTTTGTCGCGGCGGCTTTTTTCAATTATTATTTTACTTTGCAGCAAAATATGTTTCAACTTTTTTAAAATTCTCATCCGCAGCCGCCTTGAATTCTTCACGGCCTTTCTTGTAGGTTTTCATCCAGTCATTGATCAACTTCTTGCCTTCTTCCGGGAAAAAAGCTGTCTGCTGCATCATTGTTGCCACCATTTTCTCAGTCTGTTCCTGAATAACAGCCATCGCTTCGAATGAATTATCAAATGCTTTCTTGTTAAAATCCACCATTTGTTTTGCAATCTGTTTGGGTTCCATTTTTTTCCTCCTTCTTTTTGTTTGTTGTTTGTTGTTTGTTATTGTTTGTCTGTTCTCTTACGGTTCAGCTTTCATTCCTTTACCACCGACTCGCGGGGAGTTACTTTTTTTTTCATCAGCGGCAAACTTTTTCGTTGTCCGATCAGCTGCAGGGCTAACTGACTGTGTTTGCTTGACCACAGTATTGAACGACGATTCCATCTGATCGCAGCGTTCTGGAGATAATCTTCAACAAGTTTAAAACGGCTGTCCACACTCGCCTTGAACTCATCCAACCCATCCTTATAACTCTGAAGCCAATCGCCGACAACTTTTTTACCCTGTTCCGGAAAATATTCGGACTTTCTCCAGCAATCGAGAACTATCTTTTCGGTATGTTCCTGAACGGCAACCATAGTGTTAAAACTATCGTCAAATGCCTTTTTATTGAAATCCAGAATTTGTTCAATCATCGTTGCGGAATTCATGGCCGCCCTTCCTTACCTAATTTTTTGATTTTGCTTTTGATTGCATCGGCTGAAGGCCTGACGTTAAAAATTCTTCCAGCTTTGCAAAGTTCTGGTTGACAGCATCCTTAATATCCATCGTGCCCTTTTTATACATACCGGTCCATTCGTTGATCATTGACTTGGCTTGAACCGGAATCCACGGAGACTGTTTTATAAAATGATCCACCGCCTTCGAAGTTTGCTCCTGCAACATGACTATCGAAGTAAAGCCCGTCTCAAAAGCGGTCTTATGACCATCAATCATTTGCTTTGTCATTTCTTTGCTATACATCATAAATTCTCCTTTTTTTGTTTTGTCTTGCCGTAAATATAACCAGCATTTTTCCTTTGTCAATGAGAAATTGTTGCATTGCAATATTTTTTATCCATTACTTCCCAAGCGTTATATTTTATTTATTATAGTTTTTACAAGTACTTACAATAATAAACCCTCATTATCGTGGATAACGATAATAATTTTATGTTGCAATATTTAAAATAATTGCATAAGAAAAGAAAAAGGAAGATCATATGGATAAAAACATCCTGCTGTTAAAAAAATACACCAACCGCAGACTTTATGACACTGAAAAAAGTATTTATGTTACGCTCGATTACGTGACCGAAATCATCCGTCAGGGCCGTCAGATTCAGGTGACGGACGCTAAAACCGGTGAAGACGTCACCCCGGCAATTCTGACGCAAATTGTTTTGGAAGAGGCGCGCAAAAAGAAGTTCCTGTTACCTACTCCTCTACTCTACCTGATTATCCAGTATGGCGAAAATGTGCTCACGGATTTTTTTGAGAAATATCTCGAGCAAACCATTCGCAATTATCTTTTGTACCGTAATATGGCTGATGATCAGTTCAAAAAGTGGCTCGAGTATGGCGAAAATTATCCCAAAATGAATCCCCAGGCAATGACCGGCCTGGCGCCCTTCAAGTCTCTATTTGATCTGTTTCCCGCCGATACCCAAAAAAAGCAGGAAGACAAGTCATAATTCCGGCTCAATCACTGAAATACGCAAGATCACGGGCGCAGCGCAACTATTGCCTTGACATTATGCGTTGCATCTCTTAACATGCCGCAAAATCGGAGGGTTATCACTTTTTAGGCTATGTACTCGAAAAAAATAGTTATTCGCTATACACCGGAAATCGTCCAGCAGCCGATCATCTATCTGCTGGCCCAAAAACACAACCTTGTCTTTAATATTCTCAAAGCAAGAATCTTTCCGCGCCGTGAAGGCGTGATTGTATTGGAACTCTCCGGTCAAAAAGAAGATTTCGACCACGGCATCCGTTTTCTGAAAGAAATGGGACTGAAAGTTGAGTCTCTTGCCAAAAGCGTGTTTCAGAATGTCGATAAATGCGTCCACTGCGGCGCATGCACAGGATTTTGCCCAACCGGCGCCTTATGTTTCGAAAAACAGACACAAAAAGTCTTGTTTGATCCTGAAAAGTGCAACGGCTGCGAACTTTGCGTTTCCGCCTGCCCCGTCCGCGCAATGGAAATTAATTTAATGTAATAATGGTAACCTCTTCAACCGGTTGAGCTTTCCCATTTCTCCATGGGTTTGTCTGCAAATTTTTCCTCTGTTTAAGATGATTGGACCATTTTTTTTTGGATAAAAAATCCCAATTGATATATGGAACAAAACTGTATTGATTAAAATACATCATTGTATTTTATACGAACATTTTCGCTCTAGATGAAAACAATCGCACAACCCCAAGGAGGCGCAATAAATTCGCATGAGCACAAGCAATAACGGATTCGATAATGAAAAATACATTACACAACAGACTGAATCAATATTAAAGCGCGTTGAAAGATTCAACAATAAACTCTACCTGGAATTCGGCGGCAAACTGCTCTTTGATTATCACGCAGCCCGTGTGCTGCCCGGCTATGATCCCAATGTCAAGATGCGTCTTATCAAAGAGCTGAAAGACAGCGCGAACATTTTGCTTTGCATTTACGCAGGCGACATTGAACGAAAAAAAATCCGCGCGGATTTCGGCATCACTTATGACGCGGACGCGATGAAACTCATTGATGATCTGCGCGGCTGGAATATTAACGTGATGGGCGTCGTCATTACCCGTTTTGAAAATCAGCCTTCGGCCGTCTTGTTCAAAAACAAGCTGGAACGCCGGGGGATCCGGGTCTTTACGCACCGCTTTACAAAGGGATATCCAACCAATGTGGATTTAATCGTCAGTGATGAAGGCTACGGCGTCAATGAACATATCCCCACAGACAAACCGCTGGTGATTGTCACGGGCCCGGGACCGGGCAGTGGAAAACTGGCAACCTGCCTTTCTCAGCTTTATCACGATTACAAAAGAGGCGTCAAATCAGGCTATGCCAAGTTTGAAACTTTTCCGATCTGGAATCTACCGCTCAAACATCCGGTCAATGTTGCCTATGAAGCGGCCACCGCCGATATTCGTGATTTCAACCAGATCGACCCGTTTCATCTGGATGCCTACGGTGAAGCCTGGGTTAACTACAACCGTGATGTGGAAGTCTTTCCGGTTTTAAAGAGAATTCTGGAAAAGATCACCGGTGAGGCATCATTTTATAAGTCGCCCACCGACATGGGCGTCAACCGCGCCGGATTTGCCATTATCAATGACGACATCACCAAAGAAGCATCCAAACAGGAAATCATCCGCCGGTATTTCCGTTATCGCTGCGAATATGCCATGGGATTTTCCGATAAAGAGACGGTACAACGCGTAGAATTATTTCTTAATGATTTTAATCTAAAACCGGAAGACAGGCGTGTAGTGCTGCCGGCGCGTCAGGCGGCACAGGAAGCGGTGGAACGCAATAGAGGGAATGAAGGCATCTTCTGCGGCGCGGCCATCGAACTCGCCGACGGCTCCATTATCACCGGCAGTAACTCTCCCTTAATGCACGCAGCATCCAGTGTAGTGATCCATGCGATCAAACACCTGGCGGATATCCCTAATAAAATAAAACTATTGCCGCCCAACATCACCGACTCGATCCGCAAACTAAAAACTGAAATTCTGGATGAAAAAAATGTCAGCCTCGACCTGGAAGAGGCACTCATTGCGCTCGCCATCAGCGCGACCACCAATCCGGCAGCGGAACTGGCCCTGGAAAAATTAAAGGAATTGCAAAACTGTGAAGTTCATATGACCCATATTCCCACACCCGGCGATGAGGCGGGGCTCAGGCGCATGGGCGTCAATCTGACCACCGACCCGAATTTTTCGACGAATGATCTTTTTATTACATAGAAAAGCTCATTTCTTGAAATTTTTTTGGACATCTTTGTCGGCTGTATCCAGCATTTTGTTGATATCACCGGGAACTTTTTTTGCTTTGCCGGCCAGATCCTTGGTATCCCGCCATAAATTGCTGACCTTATCCATGATCTGTTCTCCGCCTGATTTCAATGTCTCAACGGATTTCTTAATTTTGTCGGGCATGGTTGCGGGGTCTTTGAAAAGGTTAATTCCGCCGACCAGCAAAATGATAAAAAGAAGAACAATAGTTAATTTAATAAATTTCTTTAAGATGAAATACAGAATCATAATGACGACAAAAATCAGCAGCAACGTAAAGGCTGCCGGGTGTGCCGCAAAATAAGCTGAAACAGATTCCATGATCAAATCTCCCTTCCCGTATTGGTTAGGTGAGAATTTAGCTCATTTTCAACATAAAATCCATTTTTTGTTTGTCTTGACAAAGGACAAGTTGCCTCATAGATAAAGCGCCGGATGAAAGATGAGGAAGGGAATAAAAAGCCATTGAACAGCGAAAGGAAAATATTGAAAGTCGGCATCGCCACCTTGGGCTGCAAGGTCAATCAGTGCGACACGGCGGTGCTGGCCAGGGACCTGCAATCTGCAAATTTTACGCTGGTGCCGTTTAATGCTTTCGCCGACGCCTACATCATCAACACCTGCACGGTCACCGCTTTTGCGGATTATCAGGCGCGCCAGCTCATTCGAAGGGCGTTGCGCGCCAATCCCCGGGCCCGCATCATCGTGACCGGCTGCTACGCGCAAACACAGTCCCAGACACTGGCCGGCATCGACGGCGTCACCCTTGTTGTGGGCAATGATCAGAAACATCGGATTCCCGAGCTGCTGAGCAATCCCGTCCAGAATTCACATCGGATCTATGCCGCTGATATTTTTCTGCAAAAGCAATTTCCTGCCACCACGGCGTCAGTGCTTGCGGGGCGCACCCGCGCTTTTTTCAAGATTCAGGACGGTTGCGATGCGTTTTGCAGTTACTGTATCGTGCCTTTCGCCCGAGGAAAAAGCCGCAGCCTGCCTTTCCCCGGTGTGCTTGCCGGCGTGCGGGACTTCATCTTGCAGGACTATCAGGAAATTGTTCTCACCGGCATCCATCTTGGATATTATGGGCATGATCTGCAACCTCAGACTGACCTGGCCCGGACACTCGAGACCCTGTTATCAAAAAATCCCCGGGCGAGGTTCCGGCTCAGTTCCATCGAACCCAACGAAATATCAGACGAGTTACTTCATCTTTTTGGCCGACACGAAAACCTTTGTCCGCATTTGCATATTCCGCTGCAAAGCGGTGATGATTCCATTCTAAAAATGATGAAACGCCGCTACGATAACGCATTCTACCGCGCGCTCATTGAAAAAGTGGTAAAGACGGTAGAAGATATTGCAATCGGGATAGATGTTATGGTCGGATTCCCCGGAGAAGGCGAAAAGGAATTCGACAACACGCGGAAGCTGCTTGCAGATTTACCCGTAGCCTATTTGCACGTCTTCCCGTATTCGGAAAGACCCGGAACGGCCGCGATCGCCATCCAGCCCAAGGTTCCGGAAAAAACAAAAAAAGAACGCGCCGCGATCCTGCGGGAGCTTGGTGTAAAAAAAAGAGGAACATTTTCTCTAAGGTTTCTGGGGAAAACACTGCCGGTACTGGTGGAACAGGCCAAGGACAAAAAAACCGGACTGCCTAAAGGCTTCTCGCATAATTATCTTCCGGTATTACTGGACAAACACCCCGCATCTTTAGTAAATAAAATTGTTATGGTCAGAACCGAAGATTATCGGGAAGGCAAACTGACAGGCAGGGTTATTCATGGATAACGACAGATTAAAACGATTCAAGTCTCTTCAGGAAAAACTGCACTATACTTTCCGGAATATGGATCTGCTTTCGACCGCTCTGACGCATCGGTCCTATATCAACGAGAATCCGCAATTGGGCGCGAGCGATAATGAACGACTGGAATTTCTGGGTGACGCGGTTTTGGGGCTTTGCGTGAGCGACCTGCTGATGAAAAAGCATGCCGATTTCGACGAAGGCACACTTTCCAAAATCCGTTCTTTACTGGTCAATGAAAAACCACTGGCGGATCTGGCGTCAAAACTTGGCCTGGGGGATTGCCTGCTTTTGGGCCGGGGAGAAGAACACTCCGGTGGACGCGCTAAAGAATCGCTTCTGGCCAACGCGCTCGAAGCGGTCATTGCCGCCATTTACCTCGATTCCAGCTTCAGCAAGACCAGAACGCTGCTCAAGCGGCTCATGAAGCCTGTGATGAATGATGAGGTGCTGAACGCTCAATGCTTCGACTATAAAACAGCCTTGCAGGAATATTGTCAGAAAAAATACAAATCCGCGCCGATTTACACCCTGATTACCTCAAGCGGCCCTGATCACGACAAAACCTTTGAAGTCGAAATAGCCGTCGGTGTTGACATCCGGCAAATCGGCCGGGGGAAAAGCAAAAAAGACGCGCAAAAACATGCGGCGCAAAAAGCCTGGGAAAGTCTGCAAAATGCAAACGGCACCTGAAACCCGTAAGGCTGAAAAACCGCTGATTATTCCGATTTTCATCATGAACAGCGGATGCCCGCAACACTGCATCTTCTGCAATCAGAAGATTGCCGCCGGCAATTTCGCGCACGAAATTACAAAAGATATTTTTGATGGCGAAGTCGCCTCCTATCTCCTCTGGAACAAAGACAAGCTGCGTGGCGTAGAGATCGCTTTTTATGGAGGCAGTTTTACCGGACTTACACCTGACTATCAAAAGCGGCTCTTATCCTGGGCCGATACGTATATTCAAAAAGGACAGGTGGACTCGATCCGGATTTCCACAAGACCGGATTACATTGACGACGACCAACTTATTTTTTTACACACGTATGGCGTTCGGACTATTGAACTCGGTGCTCAATCCTTCAATGATGAAGTCCTTCGTTTCGCCGGGCGTGGTCATAATGCCCAAGTCACCGTCAAAGCAATAAAATTGCTCAAGGCGCACGGCTTCAAAACCGGCCTGCACCTGATGGCCGGCCTGCCGCGCGACACCCGGGAAATCTTTATGGAAACACTTGCCCGCACCGTTGAACTTCGGCCGGATACCGCACGCATCCATCCCGTGCTGGTTTTTCAGGACACACCGCTGGCCGATGAATTTCGCGAGGGGCGCTATCAACCGCTCGGCCTTGACGAGTCGGTGGAGTGGTGCCGTCTGGCCTGGGAAAAACTTGCGCCGGAAGGCATTCGCATCATCCGTTTCGGTCTGCAGACGACGCCGGAGATGAATCAAGAAGGCGCCGTGCTGGCAGGGCCGTTCCATCCGTCTTTTGGTAGCCTGGTCTATTCGGCCATTTTTTATTCAGCCACTTTGAAATTGCTCGGCGATATTCCGAAGCATGTCCGGAAATTGCACTTTCAGATTGCCAAACGCGACCTGTCGAATTTTCGCGGCCTTAGCAATAAGAATATCGAAGCGATAAAAAAGCTTTACCCAGATGCCCAGATCGTTATAGACTCTCGTCGCGATGGCCTTACTGGGCACCTATTGATTACCACCGAATCAGGGGAATCTTTTTCTCTCGATATTCCAGGACTCACGTAAATCATTGGAGAATATTTGTGTTTAAATCTGGTTTTATTGCCATCTTAGGCCGCCCGAATGTGGGCAAATCAACTTTTTTCAACGCGATAATCGGCGACAAAATTTCCATTGTCGCCAACAAACCGCAAACTACGCGAAACCGTATCACGGGCATTAAGAACTCCCCCGACGCGCAGTTGATTTTTCTGGACACACCGGGAATGCACAAACCGAAAACGCCGCTCAACCGCGCAATGGTGCAAGCGGCCCGGGATACCATCGGCGATGCCGACGTATTGCTGATGATGGTTGAAGCCGACACCCTCATCGGCCCACACGATCTTTTTTTGATAGAAGCGCTGGCCGGTGCCAAGGCGCCGGTATTTCTGGCCATTAACAAAATTGATCGGATTGAAAAACCTTCTCTGCTGCCACTGATCGATCAGTATCGCAAGCTTTATGACTTCGCCGGCATTTTTCCGATCTGCGCGTTAAAAAGAGAAGGACTCGAAGAGTTGCTGACCTCCCTGAAAGAGTTACTGCCGGAGGGTCCGCAACTGTTCCCCGACGATATCGCGACCGATGCCACCGAACGGTTTATCGCGGGAGAGTTTATCCGGGAACAGATTCTACATTTAACAAAGCAGGAAGTCCCCTATGCGTCGGCAGTAACCATTGATGCTTTTAAGGAAGACGAGAAAAAAAATCTGATTCGCATCAGCGCGACGATTTCTGTGGAAAAAGAATCGCAAAAAGCGATCATGATCGGCAAGAAAGGCGCCATGCTTAAAAAAATCGGGACGCAGGCGCGTCTGGCGATGGAAAATCTTTTCGGCGCAAAGGTTTTTCTGGAATTGTTTGTGCGCGTCAAGAAAGACTGGACCAGTTCCGACCGAATGTTACGTGAGTTCGGACTTATCAAATAGAGGTTTCCATGCAGGCAAAACCCGTTATCGCCATCGTCGGCCGCCCCAATGTGGGCAAATCAACGCTCTTCAACCGCATCGCGGGAAAGCAGAAGGCCATCGTCATCGACGAACCGGGCGCGACGCGCGACCGCAACTACATGGATTGCGTCTGGCACGATAAAGCTTTCACACTGATTGACACCGGTGGATTCGAACCGATCACGGAAGAACGTATTCTGATCCAGATGCGCGAGCAAACGAATCTGGCCATTGAAGAAGCGGACGTTATTATTCTTTTGATGGACGGCAAAGATGGCCTCACCCCGACGGACCTTGAAATAGCCCGTCAATTGCGCGGCAGGGGCAAAAATGTATTTTACACCGCCAACAAAGTGGACGGCGAGCGCCATGAAGAACTGCTCACTGAATTCTATCGGCTGGGTATCGATACCTTTTATCCGATCTCCGCTCAACACGGATTGGGCGTGGATGAATTACTGGCTCGTCTGACGGACGGTTTCCCCCCGGCAACTGAAAGTAAAGACGACGCAGATGAACCGATTGCGGTGGCGATTGTCGGCAAGCCCAATGTCGGCAAATCATCGCTCATCAATCTGATTTCCGGCAGTCAAAGAAGCATTGCCAATCCCACGCCCGGCACCACACGCGACGCCATCGACACGACCATCAAGGTACACGGCAGACATTATCTGCTGATTGACACGGCGGGTATCCGAAGGAAAAACAAGATCAGCCTGACACTGGAAAAATACAGCGTCATCCAGGCGCTCAAAACAATCAACCGCTGCGATATCGCTCTGGTGCTGATTGACGCGGAAGAAGGCATGACCGAGCAGGACGCCAAAATTGTAGGCCTCGCCTATGAGCGCGGCAAAGCCTGCATCATTGTGGTGAATAAATGGGATAAAATTGAAAAGGATAATGCCACCGTCGGCAAATTTGTCGAGGACATCAAGGATAAAATCAAGTTCATGGATTTCGCACCCATTCTTTTCATTTCAGCGCTGACCGGACAGCGCGCGCCGAAGATATTTGAACTCATCAACGATGTTTACAGCCAGTATACAAAAAGGGTGGACACCTCACCCTTAAATGATCTGGTGGAAAGATCCGTCCGGAGAAACCCGATGGCGCGCTTTCAGAACCGATCCATGAGCATCTCTTACGCAACACAAACCGGCATTAAACCGCCTACCTTTATTTTCTTTGTCCCCCACGCCAAAGGCGTCCACTTTTCGTATGAGCGCTTCCTGATGAATTCCATCCGCACCGAATTCGGTTTCGATAAAGTTCCGCTGAAACTGATCTTCCGCAAAAAGCGATAACGGCAGCCGTCACTTCGACTGCGGATAGCTGTAATGAAGCATAGCATTATGCTGTCAGGATTTTTGCTTTCCTAACAGCCGTTTTTTCTTCCAAGGACCCTTCTTGAAGTAAAGCCAGTTCAAACCGACGGCCAATGCGCTGCTCATCAGCATAGCCATCCAGATGCCGTCCTGCTTAAAACCGCCGGGACCGGCCAGTGCGTAGGCCAGAGGAATGCGGATGACGAACATGGCGATAAACGAGAGAGCCAGCAAGGCCATGGTATCGCCTGCGCTGCGGAGCACCCCCTGGATGGCAAATATGACGGCGAAGCAGGGAAAAATAAACGCCATCCAATGATAATAATCACGGACGATATTCAACACCCGGGCACTTTCCGCCGATTCCTTAAGAAAAATTCCGCCGATGTAATGAGGGAAAATGAACAGCACGGCGGTGCATACAAGGGCAACGGCCAGACCGAAATAAACCGATACTCGCAGGGTCTGGAAAACGCGCTCCATTTTCTGCGCACCCAGATTCTGGCCGGCAATTGTGGTCGCCGCCATCCCGATGGATATGAATGGAATAGTGGCCAGCATGTCTATCTGCATGCCGATGCCGAAGGCCGCAGTCACGGCCGTACCGTAACGGTTGACCAGGGCTATAATGATTACCCCGGCCAGTGAGACCACGATCATCTGCAGCGATGCGGGAACGCCGATGACGAAAACCTCCCGGATGATATGCCAGTCCAGACTGTAGTCCCAGTTACGCATGTTAATGTAAGGATTAAACCGCAGCAGGTAAATATAACCGATGACACTGGTCGCCACGGCCGCCAGCGCCGTACCCCATGCCGCACCGGCCACGCCCTGCGGCGGCAGAGGGCCGATACCGCGAATGAACAGCGGAACGAATACAATATTAAACGCTGCAAGCATGATGAGAATTTTCACAACGGTTGTGGCGTCGCCCAGGCC
Organism: uncultured delta proteobacterium; assembly: GCA_963726395.1. GTDB lineage: Bacteria > Desulfobacterota > Syntrophia > Syntrophales > Smithellaceae > UBA8904. Next base: position 72,558 of record CAVSCG010000027.1, on the reverse strand, counting down.
GCGCAGCATGCCATTCATCCACATGATAAAGAACTGAAATACCAGCGAAGCCATCATGATGGTCAGATAAGACAGGGCCATATCCTGGATTTCGAGAGGCGCATGCACCCATTCGAGTAACTGACGGCGGAACAACAGGGCAATGATGGAAATCAACAGACAGAAGAGGATCGATGCAAAAAAGGAATTCGACAGGATTTTCTTGAGCATCACCGTGTCCTTGCGGCCGAAAGCCTGGGCAATCAGGACATTGGTAGCCATGCCCAGGCCGATGAGAAACGCGGGCATCAGCATGATGATCGGCAGGGATGCGGATACGGCAGCGACAGCCTCATGACCCAGGAGCCGGCCAACCCAGATCATATTGATGATGCCATAGACGGACATCAGAACATTGCCGAGCATGATCGGCAATGTAAAGTCAATGACCTGTTTGGCAATATTGCCTTCCGTAAAATCCTGCATGGGTTCCTTGTGTTATTTCAGGAGGCCGCGGCGATGAAAAATATTTACAAATGTATGTATAGCCGTTTTCATCATTAAAAGCCAGTTTTGTGGTGTAATACCAGCCAATCCGAATCACTGACTTTGGCCGACTCTCGCGGTTTATTGTAGTATCCCGACCGCAGGCATTCATGCCTTACCTCTCTTCTTCAGAATATCCGGGATGACCGTTTCCCGGAGTTTTTTCTTGTTGAATTTGCCCACACTCGTCTTGGGGAGTTCCTGCATGAAAACGATCTCATCAGGAATCCACCATTTTGCTACCTTATCTTTTAGATAATCCTGTATCTCTTCTTTTGTAATTGTCTTTGCCGCATCAGGCTGAGGCACAACACAGGCCAGAGGCCGTTCCTGCCATTTATCATCAGGTAGGCTGATTACCGCCGCCTCGAGCACTTTGGGAAATCCCATAATGGCGTTTTCCAGATCAATGGAAGAGATCCACTCCCCGGCGCTCTTGATGAGGTCTTTTGTCCGGTCAACGAGGGAGATATAACCTTCTTTGTTCATGGTTCCGATGTCGCCAGTATGAAACCATCCGTCCCGGTAGGTGATAGCGCTTTGTTTTGGGTTTTTATAATATTCTGAGGCGATCCAAGGCCCGCGCACCAGAATTTCTCCCATTTCCTTGCCATCCATGCGGACCTCGTTACCCGTTTCCGTATTGATCAGTTTTACATCAAGTCCCGGTATGGGCATTCCCGCTGTAGCCCGAATATCGATATTTTCATCAACACTCTGTGTTTCCATATAGCTTTTGGGAATGGACAGAGTGACAACCGGAGATGTTTCCGTAGCGCCGTAACCCTGTGCCAGCATGACGCCGTATTTCTGTTCATAGGATTCGATGAGATGCCGGGGCATGGCCGAGCCACCGGAAAATAAATAACGGATAGAAGAAAAATCATGCGCACCGCCTTGTTCCAGGTAACTGTGCAGCATGATCCAAATCGTCGGCACACCACAGGAAAAGGTTACTTTCTCCTCTGCGATAATTCGGCACAGCGACGCCATGTCCAGAATTTGACGCCCCGGCAGCACTTGTTTCATGCCGCGCAAAGTGCAGACAAAGGGAGCACCCCAGGCGTTGGCATGAAACATCGGAACGATATGCAAGGCACAATCTTTCTCCTGAACGCCCATGGTAACGCCTGTGGCAAAAGAGTGCATCACAAGACCGCGATGGCTATAAACAACCCCTTTGGGATCACCCGTTGTTGCCGAGGTGTAGCAAATGAGGCAGGGTTCGTTTTCATCGCGGTCCACCGGGAAGTCATAGCTCTCCGGGTATTCCTTAATCAGATCGTCATACAGAACTACGGGAGAAAGGGTGGTTGGCGGCATTACCCCGGTTTGGGACATGATGACATATTTTTCGATGGTCTTGAGTTGATCTTTATACGGCTCAATGAGGAAGTAAACATCTTCGTCAATGAAGAGAATGCGGTCTTCGGCATGATTAATGATGTAAACCAGATGTTCGGCGGACAGCCTTATATTCAGCGTGTGCAAAACAGCACCCATGCACGGAACGCCAAAGTATAGCTCCATATGGCGATGGTTGTTCAGAGAAAAAGAGGCGACCCGGTCACCCTTTTTGATGCCAAGCGAGCGAAGAGCTCCCGCCAGCTGGCATGTGCGCTTGTACCAGTCGGCGTATGTATAACGGAAAGTGCCGGTCGCGTAAACGGACACGATCTCCTTGGTTGGATAATATCTGGCCGCGTACTGCATGAAATTGGTGAGTAACAAAGGATAATTCATCATGGCTGCAACCTCCTTGCACTAAATAGTATTGGCGCTTAAAGTTATGATAATGACTATGCCTATAGCCCCATAAACCTTGCCGCGATTCCCTTCATGATTTCATTTGTTCCGGCGAAAATCCGCGTCACGCGGATGTCCCGCCAGGCGCGGGCTATGGGGTACTCCTCACAATATCCGTATCCACCGTGAAGCTGGAGACAACGGTCGGCGACACGGAAGGCCATATCCGTTGTCCAGTATTTCGCCATGGCGACCTCGACAATAATATTTTTACCTTCGATATGATCCATGATGAGTTTGTCAATGAAAGTACGCCCCAATTTGGCTTCAGTAGCCATTTCGACGATTTCGAACTGCACATGCTGAAACTTGGAGATAGGACGTCCGAAAGCATTTCGCTCTTTACAATACGCGATGGTAAAATTCAGGATGAACTCTGCGGCTATCACTGCGCCGACGGCACAGACAAGACGTTCCTGTTGGAGTTTCATCATGAGCTTAAGAAATCCGCTTCCCTTTATCACCCAGACGGTTATCCTTCGGAATCCGGCAGTCTGTGAAATACAGTTCTGCCGTATCCTGACTGTGCCAGCCTATTTTTTTAATCTGTTTTCCTTTTTCAAAACCGGGAGTACCCGCCTCGACAAGATAGAGATCAACGGCTTGGTGATCCTGCTGCACAGCAGGATCACGCGCGGCTACGATGACAAGATCGCAGTTGATGCCGTTACTGATGAATGTCTTCTGGCCATTGAGGACAATATGATCGCCATCTTCTGCAGCTGTTGTTTTCATTTTCGCCAAATCACTGCCGGCATTCGGCTCCGTCATGGCAACCGCTGTAATGATGTCGCCGGAAACACAGCCGGGCAGATATTTGCGCTTTTGTTCCTCTGAGGCAAACGATGAAATATAAGGGACGCAGATGTCACTGTGCAGAGATGCGGCCAGTCCCGAGAAGTTGCTTTTGACAAGCTCTTCACAGACGATGACGGAATAGAGAAAGTCGCCGCCAACGCCTCCGTATTCCTCGGGAACATCCGTGCACAGAAATCCCTGTTCCCCCAGCTTCTTCCAGGCGCTTCGGGGAACAATGCCTGCTTCCTCCCATTCTTCAATATGGGGCACTATTTCTTTGTCGAGATATTTCCGGAGGCTCTCCCGGAAGATATTATGCTCCGCTGTGTAAGGAATAATATTCATCGGCTTGCTCCTCCTTTACTTTCAAGTAAAACGGGGACAGGGGTTTATGAAGATATATCCTTCTCTTGCCTTTACCTCATTGCTTTTCCTTGTCTCTGAACTGATTATTGGCACATCTGCTATATGATGGTCGTAATGGCTGTCAGCCAGGGTACGTCGCCGATGTTTTGTCCATAATGAACGTATTTGATAACCTTATCCGAGTTCAGAGCAAATGCGGCAGGAAGCTGTGTTTCCTTTCCTTCAAATTTACCATGGCGAAAACCGCCACTGATGGCTTTGATTGCCGCAATCAAACCGGCGGGATGCAGATATTTTATAATGCCACCTGCTTCTACACCATACCGTTGGAAAACTTTTCCTTGAGGGTCACAGATGATCGTGAAAGGGAAATCGTCTCTTTTGATGAAAGAAGCAAGCGTTTCCGGCGAACTTTGCAGGGCTACAAATACGCGCCCTCCTTTTTTCTTATCCCGATCAATTTCCTGTTTTATTTTTGCCATTTCCATCCGACAGACCGGGCATCCGTAATAGCGCAGAAAAATCAAAACAGCCGGATGATTACCGACAGCATCATAAAAGTTCATCCCATCATCCCAGGGTGTTTTAAACCTAAAGTCGGGGGCTGTATTCCCTATCGTCAGTTTTGAATTCATTCCAGCGTCTCTCCCCAATTAAGCTAAGTCAGCGTGCCACTTATTCCCCTATTTTTTCATCATTTCCCTAATTTCATCTTTCAGCGCCATCTTATTCACTTTGCCGCTGGCCAACAGGGGAAGCAGTGGCCGGATAAAGAATTTTTTTAGGCACCTTGAAATTGGCCAGGGCGGATTTGCATAAATCGCGCAATTCCTCTTCCGTTACATTCTGCCCCGGTGTCGGCATGACAAAGGCCCAGCCGACTTCCTGATAAATTTCGTCCGGAACCCCGATAACAGCAGCGAAAAGAACCGCAGCATGAGTCTCGATGATCTCTTCCACTTCTCGGGGATATACATTCTCCCCACCGGATTTGAACATTTCGGATAGCCTTCCTGTTATATGAATATAGCCTCTTCCGTCCTTAAAAGCCAAGTCCGTCGTGTAATACCAGCCATCCGAATCGATGACTTTTGCCGTTTCTTCCGGTTTGTTATAGTATCCTTTCATCAGGAAAGAACCCCGCACGGCGATCTCACCTATCTCCCCTGCGGGCAGTTCCCGGCGCTCTTTATCGACAATTTTCAATTCGAAGGGTGGAGCAATTTTCCCCGCCGTCTTGAGAAGTGTTTCGGTATTATCCTCTTTACTGGTGTAAGTGACGAAACCACATACTTCCGTGCTGCCGTAACCGGTGATGAGTTTAGCCCCCGTTTTCTGGCAGATCGGCGTGAGAAGATCGATCATGATTTTCGGCGCAGCCGCCCCCGCCCAGACAAAGGCTTTGACGTTGCTGAAATCGCAGTTCCAGAATTCCGGCTGCTTGAATTCCAGCAGGAACATGACCGGCACCTGTCCGATATGGGTTATCTTTTCCTTCTCGATGACTCTTCAGCGTCTCAGCCGGATCGAATTTATCCATACAGACAACGCAGCCGCCCGACATGATTGCCCCGAACCCGATCTCGACATCCGCGGCAACATGATTAATGGGAAAGTGGAGAAGTCCCCGCGAATTTTCTTCAAAATAGAATTTTTCACATTTCCACCTTGATGTTCTCAACGATGCTGCGGTGTGTATGAACGACACCCTTGGGCTTTCCGGTTGATCCTGACGTGTACAAAAGAAGGGCGTCATCCGTTTCTGTTACTTTCGGAAGCTCTTTGTTCAAGGCGTGCGGCAAAGTTATCCCGCGGCTTCCCGGTATAAGCGGAAAAATATTCGGTCCCCTCAAAAGGCTCGCCGATCACCAGAACTTTTTTCAAAAAAGAAAATTCCTTCGTGAGGGCTCTGACGGTTTCGGACAGGTCGCTGCCCATATATTCCCGCAGGGTGATGAGCAGTTTCGGACGGCAATCGTTGAGCTGGTAGCGAAGCTCTTCCAGGGTGTATTTCGGCGACAGGCCCAGCCAGATAGCCCCGACCTTGCCCGCGGCCATGTATGTCGTGAGGAATTCGTTGCGCGCCATGGAAAGCAGGCGACACGGTCTCCTTTTTCTATCCCGATTTCCAGATAAGCCAGAGCGATCGCATCCATCTGCTCCTTGAATTCGCGCCAGGTCAGTTTCTCTTCGCCAAAAACCAGGGCATCGGCATCCGGTCTCGCTTTGGCCCATTTTTCCACGTAGTGCCACGTTTGATTAAGCTTTTCCCAAGTCATGATATCTTCTCCTTTAGTCTTTCAGTCTGATATAGCCATCGCTGATCGCGAGCTTCTCTTCGGCATTGAGAACGGTGAAGAAGAGATCCGTCTCTCCGGATACCTGATGTTTACCGGTGAGGCGGACCCGAATTGCAGAGCCCGGAAGCACCATTCCTGAAAACCTGCAGTAAACAGTTGCCAAACGGTGCGGATCGCCGCCCGCCTCTCTGGTTCAGGATGTTATGCACGGCAACGGCAAGGGTAGCCGTCCCCTGGTGGATAATGCCGGGCAGCCCCACCTGGTGCGCAAATTTTACGGATGTATGGATAGGGAAATGAATGTTCGTGCATCCGTCGTAGATGAAGGGCGCCAGCGGATCAATGGGGATCACCGATTCCCACAAGGCGGCAGACTCCTTTGTTTGATGAGGAACGGACGGAATGGATTCGCCTCCTTTTCCGGCGTCCTCGCACTCAACCCCTCGCATCATGGCGCCGAGTATGTTCCGTGAAATAATGATTCCCGTCGGCATCTTGCGCATCAAACCGTATAACGACATAGGTTCCTGCCCTGTGCGGTAGAATGGCGGCAATGGCTCCTTTGATTTTCAGATCGCTGCCGGGTGTAATCGGCCTGTGGATGCTGAGGTGCTCACTGTAATGAACTTGGGTGAAGAGGACCTCCTGGGGAAATCCCTGAGCTTCCAGATAATCGGTAATGTTTTCCACTATGGGCCAGGTAAGCGCAACGGGAAACAGGGGCGGCGCGATGATCCCTTCCGGCCGCTCATCATTGAAGTAAAGAGGATTGGCATCGCCGATAGCCGCCGCATAATTCATAATTCGGCGGGCGTTGATGATGGCAGATGTATTCTTTGAGGGTTGCGCCGACAAAATTCAGAAGTCAATTTCATAGAATCTCTCCAGGAAGGCTACTTCGACCATCCTCCTCGACAGAATTGAACCTCCGTGGACATGTTCACCGCAGCTTGCGGAGGAATGGTGCATCGAGAAGATGGAACGATTATGGATGTGCAAGATCGCATATTTCTCCGAGTTCGTCAATTAACGACTTCAAGATAGGGGCAATCCATGAAAGACGGGCATAAAGAAAATGAAAGATTTTTACCCTCCGCTTTCCCAAATTACTTCTTATGGTCAGGCTGAGGGTAAACCGGCGGACGGTTTTCAAAAACACTCCCGTCGGGCATGACTTCCACATCCCTGCCGTCGAGCTGAACTATCTTGGTCAGTATGGTGGGAACGTGGCGCTCCCGCGCAGACACGATGACTTCCTCAACCATTTTGAAACGGGAGAGCTCCTCAAGCGTAATGATCTGTGGCAGGACCATCCCGATCTTGCCCATCTCGTAATCCGCAAGCGCCATGGACGGCCGAAGCCAGCTGTGATTTGTCAGTTCCACGCCATCGCAGACAGCAAACTGCCCAGCAGGAGCCTGGGCCATAAAGAAACGCACATCATAGCGCAGCGGCAAATATTCCGGCGTAATCCAGTGAGAAAAGTAATGCAGGTCATCCCCGGAAAGAACAATATCCTCCGCTTCCAGCATCTGAGAAAATTTCATTTCTCCTTTAACGAGCGCCTTCCTGTAAAGGCCAAACCTCTGACGTTCCTCGTCTGTTCCGATGGTAACGGACGTGCCGTCTTTTTTCCGGGCGATCAGCAGCCCCACCTCCTCAAACGTCTCGCGGATGGCGGCAACCCAGGCGCCCAAAGCTTTTTCAGGATGCGACATATCGGGAAGAATCCGGGCGGCCTGTTTCCTGTCGATGCAACGGATAAAGTGTTCCATACCGGGTTCGTAATCTTCAGGATCAAGAACGCCGCCGGGGAATACATGATAGCCGGGAACAAAACTGCTTTTGCGATTTCGCAGCACCAGAAGCACTTCGATGTCTTTGACACCTCTGTCCGGACAAGGCCTCAGGAGCATCACCGTTGCGGCATCAGCAGGAATTGCGGGCATGTCTTCTTCCTTCAGTTTTCCCTTGGCCATCAATCCCACAGGCTGGAATGCGGCTTTCCCATAACTTTTCTATCTTGGTTTTACCTTCGGTATGAATTGAGAGGATGTTTATTAAATCTTCTCCACCCTCTTCCATTCCTCGCATTCCATGAATCTACCGTCTATTCTATCCAATAGACAATCTCATCGAGCTTCGCTCTGCTGCGTTCAAAATTATTAAGAGGAACCAAAGGATCAGGATAGCCCAGAGCGATCCCCACAACAATTTTTTTATCATCGGGAATGGCTGCTATCTTTCTAATCTCGGCGGGATACCGTGCGGCTGCCGCCAGCAGACAGGTACCCAAGCCCTTGTCGTGAGCAGCCAGACAGATTGTCTGGGCGATAAGGCCGACGTCCAACATCTGGTATTCGACGAGATTATCACGGGAAATACAGGCCAGAATGAGGCACGGGGCGTCAAAGACGGAAACCATATCCTTATAGTATTTTTCGCGACCTTCCTTATCATCTCTTTTGATGTCCTGCACACTTAAAACAACTTTACCCAACTCGCCATACCGCGCTTTCATGGCATCAGGCCATTTCTCCAGCATGGGAACATCGGAGGCAATTGCCGCGCCGGTCAGCGTCTGCCGGAGATTCATTTTTTTGAACTCCGCCAGCGGTTCACCGGTTAACACATATAAAGTCCAGGGCTGCGTATTTCCCCAGGACGGCGACCAGCGCGCCGTCTCCAAAATCTCCGTAATGATACTTTTCGGGCACATCCTGCGGTTTAAATTTACGAATACTTCTTCTTCCTCTGACTGCGGCAGCTAACTCCATAGTAACCTCCTTCGCGGAATTCAATCCGCATGTTATTGCGATTAAAATATTTATCCAAAACGTTATAAAGATTAAACACACCCGTCACTACTTACACAATCTCGGCCACTGCCCTTATCCACCCTGCACTTGCCCCCTTAATTTTAACCGGGAAGCAGTAGAATTTGAAACCCGATGACGGCAGCAGGTCTAAATTTGTGAGCTTTTCAATCTGGAAATAACCCTTTTCAATACCTGCATAATGGCCTTCCCAGATAATTGCAGCATTTTTTGTCTGAACAAATTCTTGAGCCTGGAAAGAAAGCGGCCTGTCCCAGCTCCAGCCGTCCGTCCCGACCACATGCACACCTTGGTCAAGAATCCAGAGCGTTGATTCCCGGCTGAACCCGCAGCCTTTCACAAGATATTCAGGTGTTCCCCAGTAAGGCGCCGCTCCGCTTTGCGCCAGAAATACATCTCCTTCACTGAGTGTATGACCAATTTTATCAAGTTTTGTTTTTATGTCCTCAATCGTGATATTGTAGCCGTCGGGAAAATCGGAAAAGTCAAGTTTGACGCCACTGCCCACACCCCACTCAAGCGGGAACTTATCGATGGTCAGAGCCGGCTTCCCTTGATCCTGTGTGGGGTGAAAGTGCCAGGGTGCATCCATATGCGTGCCTGCATGTGTCGAGATCTCCATGATCTCGACCGCCCAACCGAGCCCGCCCGGCAGGTCGCCGGCCGTCAGTCCCGGATAAAAGACCTTCATGCTTTCCGCCCCAAGTGCATGGTCTATATAGGTGATCTTGGGTATCATCATCGGCGGGTCGCTCGGCAGCCCGCTTTCAATTGCCACTGAAAGGTCAATGAACTTGCTCATTATAATTCTCCCCCTTCATCTAGCGTTGCAACAAATACAACCTCTCTGGGAACCTTATAGACGGACAGGTAAAGCCGGCAATACTGCATAATTTCCTTTTCGTCTGTCTCGTCGCCGGGCTTTTTCACGATGATGGCTTTGACAATCTCTCCCCGCATGAGGTCTTTCTCACCGACGACTTTTGATGCGATAACTCCGGGATGCATATCCAGGATTAATTCCACCTCTTTGGGATAGACGTTAAAACCGCTGGTAATAATCATGCGTTTCTTTATACCAACCAGGAAAACGTAGCCCTCCTCATCCATATAGGCCAGATCGCCAGTGTGCAGCCAGCCGTTGCGTATGACTTCAGATGTCGCCGCTTCATCCTTGTAGTAACCCTGCATGACGACATTGCCGCGGACGGTTAACTCTCCAATCACTCCTGCCGCCACTTCACAACCGGCATCGTCGAGAACTTTCGCCTCAACTCCCGGCAGGACTGTTCCTATAGACCCGGGTTTCTGCACTTTATCGGGCATCGTGAATATACAGCAGGGAGACGTTTCCGTCAGTCCGTACCCTTCCAGCACCTGAATGCCAAGATGTTTTTCAAACTCGGCAAATAGTTCCGGCGGCATGGGAGACCCGCCGGCGATGCCAAAACGTAAACTGCTGAGATTGTATTCTTTAAGCTTATCGTGAAACAGCATTCCCATGAAGAGACGTGGAACGGCTGAAAGATACGTTACCTGTTCCTTTTGGATTGTTGCAAAGATGCCTTCCATTGTAAAACGATCCATCAGCACGATTGCTCCCCCTATACAGAGGGGACACAGCATGTTGACAGCGGCGCCAAAGGAATGAAAGAGAGGGATAACAGCCAGGGATCGATCGTCCTTTGTACCATTGCAGATGGTGCGCAGGAGGTCCGCCTGCGTGGCGAGGTTATTATACGTTAAAACAGCGCCAAGGGGTTTCCCCGTAAGACCCGCTGTATAGATCATGACAGCCGGATCACTCCCCTGAAGCACGGGGACATCCACAGTCACCAATCCACTATGGACGATTTCATCAAAAAGTGAGTCGGATTTCAAGCCATTGGTCGTGATCAGGTGTTGGCAGAGGGGAAGCGTCGCTTGGATAGCCTGGAATCTCTTTGCCAGATTGTCCGCACAGATAAATATTTTGGCATCACTATTCTCAATGAGATGTTGAAGTTCGTAGGACGTTGACATGACATTCAAGGTTACGGCGACGGCTCCAAGCCTTAAAGCGGCAAAATAGGAAATGACGAACTCCGGACAGTTGGAAAGCATGATGGCGACTTTATCGCCTTTCCGAATGCCGAGCCCCTGCAGATGATGGGCAAGAGCCTCTACGAACTGGTTCAGATCTTTATACGATATTTGTTTGCCTTCATAAATAATGGCCGGGTTATCCGGATAGCGCTCGGTTGTTTTCTGAAGCATTGTTTCCATATTCATAGCGTCCTGAGATACCCCATTCGATGCTTTCATTGATTAAGTCATTGCTTTTGAGATGCCGAAGTATATGGGGGCCGTTTTGGCTTGTCAAGAAGCTTTCTGTATCACAATCAGGATCTGGCAAACAACAGGAAAACAGAACGTCACCCATTACTGCATAACCATCAAAGGAAGACCCGACCCAATCACGCCTGCAAAGATAAGTTTCTTTTTAAAACAGACGATAACGATGTTTTTCAGTTTCTCCAACACTGTCATTGCGGTCTTGCCGTACCAAGCTGGATTGTGGCGCACTCATATTACCTCGGGCCGAGTTTTGGTGGTCAGGGTACTTGTGATTAGCGTATGGTCAAAGCGAAGAAGCAATCTATCTTTCCGACCGGGTTTTAGAGGAATTGGGTAGCTTGCTTAGAATGAGGAGGCTCGCATAAGGATCGCATTTGAGCACTTCTTCCTAATTACCATTATGGGAAGTTGAGGTCATAAAAGGGGGGAAGGTTCATCCAGTTCATGCAGTACGACAGATGTGCTTAAATTTACTGATGGATGGTGAAAATCACGGACGATTAGAAGAGGGGAAGGCATCACATAATCTGCGTCTTTAAAAGGCTAAATATTTAATAATTAAAGAGAAAGCGATCGAATTGGGTCTGAAGTCTAGCATGGATTCGTGTCGGGCATATTAATTGCTGTATGTTGCTGCAAAGGGGAAGCTATGCTTCACCGATAAAACGTTTTAAAATATAAAATTTTATTTTCGACGACTCGACAAAAAAGGGGTTTATTGATGGGCTTCATTGATTACTATGAAGCGTTGCAACTGAGCTCGAACGCCGATATCGATACCATTGAGCGAGTCTTTCGGCATCTTGCTAAGAAGTTTCACCCCGATAACACACAATCAGCAGACAATGACCGATTCCAATTGATTCTCAATGCTTACCAGACTCTCACTAACCCTGAGAATCGCGCAGGTTACGATGTCAAATATCAGGAGTATTGGAACCATAAGTGGAGGCTTGCGTCAGAGGCAAGCGATGGGACTGCGATCGGCGAAGACTTGGAAACTCGCGAGAGTCTGCTTTCACTTCTGTACATTCAGCGCCGGCGCAGTATGAATAACCCGGGAATAGGTGAATACGAAGTGGCACGCCTCCTCTGCAAACCGATTGAGTTGGTTGAGTTCCATCTGTGGTATCTAAAGGCCAAGGGCTGGGTGGAACGCATGGACTCAGGTCAACTAGCGATTAGCGCCCGAGGTGTCGATGAGGTTGAAAAAAAGCGACTCAGGCTCACAATTGACGCTCTACTCCCTGCTCCGGTATCGCCTTTCGATGGAGCAGAATATGAGGGAGTCCTTTCTGTCATCAATGGTTGACTCGCATGACATTCAGAGGCTGCGATCCAGATACACCTGCCTGAATTTTCTTCTAACCATTGCCACTTTCTATCATTTAGGAACTCACGAAAGAAAAGACAATGACGATTAAAAAAACAGATTTAGAGAGAAAAACAGATTTTCCCCCGGAATCAAAGATTGGCGAAAAGCTGCTGCAGGAGAATATCATCACGGCGCAACAGCTTGAAGAAGCCTTGGACAAGCAGAAAAGCAGCGGAGGAAGGGTTGGCGACAACCTCATCTCAATGGGATATGTCACAGCACAGCAGCTCAAAAATTTTATGTATAAAGCCCCACCTGCACCGAAAAACATCGAAGAAACCGGCCTTGAGCCATCCTTTCTTACCGACCTGACCCTGAAACATATTGCCTTATTGGGTGAATTCAAGCTGGCCGATATTGCAGAAAATTTAAAACTTCCCACAAGCATCGCCGACTCCCTCCTAGAGGGGCTGAAACGGGAGAAAATGATCGAGGTTAAAGGGGCAGCCGATTATAACCGATCTTCCTACAGATATGCCATTTCAGGGATAGGTCAAAACAAGGCCGAGAAGCTTCTTGAAGTTTGCCACTATGTTGGACCGGCACCGGTGTCTCTCGGTGATTATCGAAAAATAACTATTTCGCAATCCATCAAAAATGCAGAGATCCGGCATGAAGATATGGTGCAGGCATTTTCATTTCTGGTGATCAACCCGCAATTCCTGAGACGTCTCGGCCCGGCGTTGATTTCAGGCCGTGCCATTTTTCTTTACGGCCCTTCGGGGAACGGGAAGACCTCCATCGCCGAAACTATAGGCAGAGTCTTTCCTCAAGCAATCTATATACCCTATACCATATATGTCGGGGGAGAATTAATCAGCATCTACGATCCAGTCACGCACCATCCCCACAATGCTGTCACGAAAGGCGAGACAGACAAAAGATGGGTGTCTGTAAAGCGGCCGGTTGTCACCGTCGGGGGGGAACTGACCCTGAAAACGCTTGATTTAGATTTTAATCCCATGTCAAAATTTTATAACGCGCCTCTGCAGATGAAGGCCAACAACGGTATCTTTATTATCGATGATTTCGGCAGGCAGCTCATAGAACCCAAAATGCTCCTAAACCGGTGGATCGTTCCGCTGGAGAGACACGTCGACTTCATGACCTTACATACGGGGGTGAAGTTTGAGATCCCCTTTGACCAACTCATTGTCTTTGCCACAAACCTGGAACCGAGAGAACTGGTGGATGAGGCCTTTTTGAGAAGAATTAGATACAAAATGAAAATAGACTATCCTTCAGAAGTTGAATTCGAGGCCATTTTCAGGAAGGTGTGCGAAACAAGAGGCGTCATTTTTAATCAGGAGGTTTTTCGTTTCCTGATAGACAACTACTACAGAAAACTCGGCATCCGGCCCAGCGCCAACCATCCGCGTGATTTGATCGATCATATTATCGATCAGTCCAGATACTATTGCCAACCGCCGGCTCTGACCTTCGAGGGGATTGCCGATGCCTGGGAAAACTATTTCGTAGAAATGACCGGCACCCCGAAAAGTGATCCACAGGTAGATTTAATTTTCTGGCAAAATCATAAGGGAAATTAAGAAAGTTTGGACTGATCAGAAGAGGACTTTTATGAAGTGGTTTAATGATTACAGAGAATACGGAGACTACGGAGACGCAGACAAGCCGGCGACAAAGGAAGAAAAGACCCGATTGGCAGCAAGACTCAGGGCAGAGATGGAAGCCATAGATAAGGCGTCTGAGATCGGCCGGCAGGTCGCCGAATTGAAGGCACAAGAAGAAATAGGAGCCAAGGTCAGGGTTGAAGTAGATACCCATCTGGTAGAAGAGTCTAAAATAAAGGAGCAGGTTGAAAGAAAGGCAAAAGATGAAGCAACGGCCAAGAAGAAGGGAGACACAGAAGTAACGATCAGAGAGAAAGAGGCAGCCCGATTTGCAGCGGAATTGAAGGTGCGTGAAGAAGCAGAAGCGAAGGCCAAGGCAGGAGCAGAGACACTTCTAAGGGAGGCAGAGGCAGCCAGACTCAAGGCAGAGATGGAGGTCAGAACCAAGGCGGAAGAAGTAGATCGGCTGGTGGCCGAGCTGAAGACGAAAGAAAGTGCTGAAGCAGAAACCAAAATCAGAGAGGAAGAGGCAGCCCGATTTGCAGCGGAATTGAAGGCACGGGTAGAAGCGGAAGTGAACGCCAGAGTGGAGGCGCAAGCCAAGGTCAGGGAGGAAGAGGCAGCCAGACTCAAGGCAGAAATGGAGGTCAGAACCAAGGCGGAAGAAGTAGATCGGCTGGTGGCCGAGCTGAGGACGAAAGAGAGTGCTGAAGCAGAAACCAAAATCAGAGAGGAAGAGGCAGCCCGATTTGCAGCGGAATTGAAGGCACGGGTAGAAGCAGAAACGAATGCCAGGGCGGGAGCAGAGACACCGCTAAGGGAGGCAGAGGCAGCCAGACTCAAGGCAGAGATGGAGGTCAGAACCAAGGCGGAAGAAGTAGATCGGCTGGTGGCCGAGCTGAAGACGAAAGAAAGTGCTGAAGCAGAAACCAAAATCAGAGAGGAAGAGGCAGCCCGATTTGCAGCGGAATTGAAGGCACGGGTAGAAGCGGAAGTGAACGCCAGAGTGGAGGCGCAAGCCAAGGTCAGGGAGGAAGAGGCAGCCAGACTCAAGGCAGAAATGGAGGTCAGAACCAAGGCGGAAGAAGTAGATCGGCTGGTGGCCGAGCTGAAGACGAAAGAGAGTGCTGAAGCAGAAACCAAAATCAGAGAGGAAGAGGCAGCCCGATTTGCAGCGGAATTGAAGGCACGGGTAGAAGCAGAAACGAATGCCAGGGCGGGAGCAGAGACACCGCTAAGGGAGGCAGAGGCAGCCAGACTCAAGGCAGAGATGGAGGTCAGAACCAAGGCGGAAGAAGTAGATCGGCTGGTGGCCGAGCTGAAGACGAAAGAAAGTGCTGAAGCAGAAACCAAAATCAGAGAGGAAGAGGCAGCCCGATTTGCAGCGGAATTGAAGGCACGGGTAGAAGCGGAAGTGAACGCCAGAGTGGAGGCGCAAGCCAAGGTCAGGGAGGAAGAGGCAGCCAGGCTCAAGGCAGAAATGGAGGTCAGAACCAAGGCGGAAGAAGTAGATCGGCTGGTGGCCGAGCTGAAGACGAAAGAGAGTGCTGAAGCAGAAACCAAAATCAGAGAGGAAGAGGCCGTCCGATTTACAGCGGAATTGAAGGCACGGGTAGAAGCGGAAGTGAAGGCCAGAGTGCAGGCGGAAGCCAAGATCAGGGAGGCAGAGGCAGGCAGACTCAAGGCAGAAATGGAGGTCAGAACCAAGGCGGAAGAAATAGAGCATTTGATGGCAGAGGTCAAGGAAAAAGGAGACGGAAAAGCAAAGGATAAATTATTAGTAGAACAGGAATCTTTATCTACCGAAACAAAGATGGATATTTCTGACGGACAAGAGTCCGTGACTTATGGTAATGGTCGAAGTTATGAGGGTGAACTGGAGGATAATCTTCCCCACGGGCAGGGTGTTATGACCTTCCCTGATGGTGGAGAGTATAAAGGTGAGTGGAATTCGGGGGAAAGGAATGGACCGGGCATCTTCACCTTCGCGGACGGTTCTGTTTATGTTGGTCAATGGAAGGAAGATGTGATGGAAGGTAAGGGAGTCCTCACTATGCATGGTGGCGGAAACTATAAGGGTACTTGGAAGAATAACTTATACCATGGAGAAGGGGTCGAGAGCCATCCTGATGGGAAAAAATATGAGGGCAAGTTTAGGGAAGGGAAGTATGAAGGGAATGGTACTTTGATCCTGGCTAATAAAACAAAATATGTTGGAGAGTTTAAAAACGGCTTACAAAATGGAAAAGGTGTTCTGACGTATCCTAATGGCGACAGATATAATGGTGAGTTCAAAGATAACAAGTATCATGGAAACGGGGAGCTCACCTTGACTGACGGGAGAAAATACATCGGTGAACTGGAATATGGTCTCCCTCATGGCTGGGGAATGATGACATTTTCATATGGAAGAAAATACACCGGTCTATTCAAAGATGGTAAGTTTATTAGATCATATGATTCGTTCCTTCCACATAAGGTGGAATAAACCTTCCGAGGATGTTCCTACTTTATGGCAAGGTATCTTGGAATTTGCTTACACGGATTGATTGCTGGCGCAGTTCTCTTCTCTCTTCCATTTCAGAAAGTATTTTTATAAGTAACATACAAGTAGCTTAGTAATTTGAAGAATATGATCGAATAATATGTTACAAATACACGTCATCCTGTTGTTTTAAGGTGAATGGCGAGTAATTGATCTTCCACATATCGGTTTGGTGATGTGAGATTTTTAGCATTGGCGAGAGCAGGCCGCTTCAGCCCCTTCGATCAATCTACCCCATCAGTCCTTCATCCGCAAAACTAAAGTAACTACCATCACCGATAATGACGTGATCAAGAACCTTAATTCCCATGAGTTTGCCCGCGGCGGTCAGTTCCTGCGTAAACTTCTTATCTTCCGGACTGGGCGCAATATTGGCACTGGGGTGATTGTGGACGCAGATGATCGCTGCCGCAAATTTTTGCAATGCTGCATGAATGATCTCCCGCACAATCGGCATGGCATGGTTAACCGTGCCTGTGGCGGCATCGCTGATATCAATGATTCGATTATTGCTGTTGAGATAGACAACTTTAAAGACTTCGGTCTTGAGGTCGCGCATCTGCGGCATGATAATGGTCACAACATCGCGGGCGGAAGCAATCTTTTGCTTGACGCTCAACACTTCATCTTCGCGGAATCGCCGTCCTATTTCCAGAGCGGCCTGAAGCTGCGCGATTTTGGCGGGTCCCAGGCCTTTGAATTCTTTCCACTCGCGCATGTCCGTGTGGTTCATGTTGCGGAAGGTTCCGAACTTATCAATAATCTGGCGCGCCAGATCAATGGCGCTGTTACCCTGCACACCTGTGCGCAGCAAAATTGCCAGAAGTTCCGAATTGCTCAGTACCCTCGCACCTCGTTTGAGCAGCTTTTCCCTGGGCCGGTCGTCCTCCGGCCAGCTTTTGATTCCGGTTGGTTTAGTTTTATCAGTCATATTCTATTAACCTCTGAGGAATCAATTAACTGAAAAATATCCCGCTTAATCCCCCTTTAGCAAAGGAGGAGATTATGAACAACCCGTTCGATGAACTGGTAACATTGCTCGCAATGGCAAATGGTATGATTGCGGTTATGACGCCTGTAAACTAACGCCCGTTCATTGCGGTGATTCTTGTTCTGGCCTCTTCGCTCAAGAAATCCCACAGGCCGATTTGTTGGAGGGTAGCAATTTTCGGAATGCCTTTATCCGTCCAACCGCGCTGCGCAGTAATAAATATGAATCAACTTTCGCAATTCTTCCTTGCGATGCTTCATGAGCGCTCCCCGCTTTTCAGCAGTTTGCATCATTGAATTTCTGATCAGCGGTTTATTGAGAAAAGCGACTAGTTGTTTATCATTATAATCTTTTTCATTATCATAAAGAGCATCATCCGTGGGGCCGATAGCCCGGTCGGGAATCCAGTCGCGCTCGCCGGTTGTCGCGCCAAAGGACAGTACATTCATGACACGCTGCAAATTGATATCCCTGTCTGTCTGCTCAAAAATCTTCTCCCAGGTCAAATCTGTACCCAACATGCCATTGTAGAAATCAGCATAAAGTTCCTGTGATGCGGGATTGATATAGATATCCGTATTCGTGGCGTTTCATGGAAGTCGGATTGAAAACATCCACCCAGGGTAACTTGCAAAATCCCATATTGTCGTTGCCCAAACGAACGCGCGGATAAGTGATCAAAGCATTGGCTTTGGCCTCAAAAGTCGGAAACGCGCCCAGCAAATCCACTTTCACCAGCCAAGCAGCGGCGTGATGCGCGCCGATATCACTGGCGGCCGCATAGGAAGCCTGCATGGACAAAGAACGGTGCGTCCGGTAAAGAGAGAAACGGCAACCCTTTGGTCTGCATGGCAAATTGCTGAGTTCCCTTATCGAGATCGGGCTTACCGGTTCTGGCTGCATATTTTTCGGCAACCCAGGCCATGAGTTCCAGCATTCCCAGGCCGGCAACACTGGTCAACTCTGTTTTGCGCCGCGCCAGATCATGGATAAACTGCAGCGCTGCTTGTTCATCGCCCCAGGTCAACACAAAGCCGTCCGTTTCCTCCCCGGTCAGATATTCCGCGCTGATAGCATTCCATCAATAAAGGACATGATGACGGCGGTGGTGATGGTATCGATACCGTAATTATCGCAATGCCAGTTGGCTTCCATGATGAATTCGGGATGCCACATGCCAAGGTTGGAACCAAAACCGGCGGCGGTTTCATATTCCGGACCGTCCACCCAGACCTTACGGCCGCAATGCTCACCCGTGGTCAGCATGACCCATCCGCCTTTTGTACAGCGCAAATTACAGCCGGGGAAACATCCATCCATACCCCGGTGATCAAAAAGCCGCTCCGCATAGCTTTTCCCGCAGATTTGTCCCGCCTTCGGGTGCGAGCCATACTGGTAATTATTCACCGGCAGAGATTGATACTCATCCTTATTCATAAAAGAAATCAAGCCGGCCGATCCTTTCAAGTGACATTTTGCAGTGCGTGCGGATCGACTTCTTTGACGATCCTTATGCAGCTTCAATCCCGCTTCTTTAACTTTGTCCCAATCCGCCGCGCCATAAGGATTATTCACCGTGAGGAAAATCCGCCAGAACGACAATCGCGGCAATTTTCTTCTGACTCATGACGGAACCCAGTCCTGTGCGCCCGGCCTGCTTTGTCCGGAAAAGACCTTTTTTTCCGCCAACCGGCTTGGTGGCGTCATAATAGTGGCTGTTGATACAGCCGAAATTGGTATTAGCCGCACCCATGCCGGTGGTCAAAAAAGTAATATTCTTCTTTTCATCGACCTTCCCTTAAAATTGATCGACAATAGCTTTTTCCAGATCAAAGACCTGATCAGCCGCGGACGCTTCGGCCAATGCTCACTTCCTGCCGTAAACCATCGATCACAATCATCACTTTCGTCTCCGGCGCTGCCGGTGATTGTCAGCGCATCGAATCCGGCATATTTCAGAAAAGCGCCAAAATGGCCGCCAAAATTAGAAACACCTGGAATATGGGTTAATGGGGATAGGGAAATCGCCATACATTTGCTCGTCCCCGGAAATTGCGGAATGCCTCCCAGCGGCCCTGATGAAAAAATCAGTGGATTTCCCGGATCATATGCCGATTTTGCCGGCGTTAACTATTTTTATGCAACAAATAAAGCCCCAATCCTCTGCCACCGATGAAAAAATCACGAACTTGCGGGTTAAGTGGACGAACATCCATTTCACCGTTTGTCAAATCTATGGCCAGAGTCTGATCGGCATATCCATGTTTGAGAGGTGTTTGAGTATATTTCATGTTCCATTCCTTAAAAAATAATTGACGAACGTTAAAGCAATCGTTATAAAAAATCAATAATAAAAAGATATTAAATAGTAAAGTGACTCGATTTGGAAAAATTCACGCTGCTGCAAAACATCCTGCTGGGTTTAACACTGGCGGCGCCGATCGGACCGGTAAACGTGGAAATCATCAAGCGCGGTCTGAATTCAGGCTTCCGGCAGGCTTTTCTCACGGGCGCGGGCGCGATGTGCGCGGACGCCACTTATCTGACATTAATTTTCTTCGGATTGGCTGCTTTCTTAAATAACGCTGCGATGAAACTGGTTTTAGGCGTCGCTGGAAGCTTCATCCTGATTTATCTTGGCTCTTTGAGTGCAAAAGATTTCTTCAGAAAAACGGTTATTCCGGATGACAAACAACGGCGTCTTTTTAAGCATTCCTTTGTCGCCGGGTTCGCGCTGGCGATTTCCTCTCCAATGACGATTGTCTGGTGGACCGGCGTTTTCGGTGCACTGCTGGCGTCTCAAGCTCATACGCAAGCGAACATTTCCGCTTTTTTCTCCTGCCTTTCTATTTTACTGGGCTGCTCCCTGTGGGTGTTTTCTCTAGCCGCCGCGCTCCACTGGGGGAAAAAATTCATCAATGAAAGAATCACCGGCGCCATTTCTCTAATTGCCGGAATTTTTCTAATCGGGTTCGGGATATATTTTCTATACCGCGCATACGGACAAATCGTAAATTAATAAAAATCATAGAGACGCTGCATGCTGCGTCTCTACATTCCGGCAATATTCCTAATAAAAGTGTCAGATGAAAATTTGAAGCGGGTAAACGGCCCAGAGACTAGAAATCGCGGGGCAGTTCTTCCAACTCCGCCAGCGAAAATACCGGGCCATCCGAACAAACATATTTATAACCGACATTGCAGCGGCCGCATTTGCCGATGCCGCATTTCATGCGCATTTCCATCGACGTCAGAATGTTCTCCTTGGAGAACCCCAGTTCAAAAAACACCGGCAGGGTGAATTTGATCATGATGGGTGGGCCGCAGATGACGACCACGGCATTTTTGGGCGACGGCGCGACAGCTTTGCAAACGGCCGGAACAAAGCCTTCCCTGCCCTTCCAGGTGGCGTCGCCTTTATCCACGGTAATGACGGTATTGATCCCGTCTCTTTTTTGCCAATGGGATAGTTCGTCTTTATACAGAAGAAGTCCGGGGGTTCTCGCGCCGTAAATTATTGTAATTTCGCCAAAACGCGAACGGTTGTCTTGATGTAGCATGTAATTGATGAGCGATCTTAGTGTGGTAAATGCGAATCCGCCACCGACGACTACGATATTTTTTTTCTCGAGAAACTCAATCGGCCAAGAGTTGCCCAACGGACCACGCAGACCGATTTTGCCGCCTTCTTCCATATCATGCAGTGCGGCTGTAACCAGACCCGGCAGAATGGCTCCCGGCTCTCTGAACCGTAAACTCCACATAGCCAGGTTGAGTCGGCGACGAGGCAATGCCGATCGGGGACTCCCCTTTACCGTAAATGGAAAGTTCGGCAAACTGACCAGGCAGATATTTAAAGTTTGCCTCGTCTTCTTTATTCAGGAAGGTGAAACGGAATGTTTTGATATCGTGAGTATCCACTTCATCAATAACCTTGGATATCTCCACCGGCATGGGAATGTAGGGGTTCTTTGCTGTCATGTATCTTCAAATCCTTTTTTGTTAATGAATGGTTTAAAACGTGTTTCCTTGATATGAACAAGGCTACAGCCGTTTATGTCATTTCACTTTCATTGCTTCTTCCACGATGGATAATATGTCAATATTGACCGGACAATACTGCGTACAGCGGCCGCATCCGACACAGGAGATCACGCCATATTTCCGAATATGAAATGAATATTTATGACAGACTTTCTGTCTTAATCGCTGATATACTTTGGTCCGGGGATTGTGGCCACTGGCTTCCAGTGTGAAATCCGTAAACATACAGGCGTCCCAAACCCGGCGTCGGGTTCCCTGAGCAAATAGCGTCTCATCGCAAATATCAAAACAATAACAGGTGGGGCAGACAAAGGTACACACACCGCAGCTCAGACAGGCGTTGGAAATCTTCGTCCAGAAATCACTGTTGTGGAAAATATCCTCTAGTTTCTTGGCAATATTCTGGTCGTCCACGCAGGTAAAACGCGTTTTATAATCTCGCGCCCAGCGGTAACGTCCTCGTTAAAATATTTTCCGTCATCGACCGGGGCATCCGCAAGTAAATCAATCCGCCCAGCAGCTGTTCTCCTTTAGCTGTTATGCCTTTGAGCAGCAGGTCATCGCCTTTGCGCATCATAAAGATGTCACTGCCTTCGGGATCGGCCGCGCCAATCCCGAATGTCTGATAGAATTCCGCCGCTTCAGCCGTTTCGTTCAGATCAAAGGCAAAACCGAAAATGGTGGTGGCTTCTCTTCTTTTCTGCCAGTAAGGATCCATGGCTCCCGTGCCGGAAAAGTGAATATCCATAATCTGAAAGCTCTTCACGTCGCAGGGACGGACGCCTAAAAGGAAAACCGGTTTCAGATTCAGCTCGATGGGCGCGGCTTCCAGGATGGACTTTCCTGTCTGATACTGGACAAAATCTTCCGTTTGAGGGAAAAAAGCCGACTTCGGACTGATAATGGTATTGTGAAAAATTAAATCCACTTGTTTGGCATCGGTGATTTCCCGGAAATTGAAGCCGGCGTCTTCTTTGACGGGCGCGATGAGCGTCCCCTTCTCCATCAGCGCGGCTGCCAATTCGGGCAATTTATCGATTGTTGTTTTTTTCAACACTACAGAACTCCTTATTCTCCAAAATTTTGTCGGAATCGTTATCCCGGAAATTCACCAGGACGGGCTTATCGTCGATTCTCATACCCGCGGCCTGGCCGAACATTTCCTCACACTCCTTGGCCACTTTCTTGTGAAACAGATATAAAGGAATATTTACGGGGCAAGCGCGTGAACATTCACCGCAATCAATACACCGACCAGCCAGATGATGAAACCGTGTCAGGTGATACATCAGATTGCCGTTGAACTCGGGTGACTTCTCTCCCCATTTGGGTTTGTTCTGGTCGATGAAGCAGGGATCGCAATAGCACATCGGGCAGGCCTTGCGACAGGCGTAACAACGGATACATTTATCAAATTCTTTTTTCCAGAACGCGAAGCGCGTTTCCTTGTCCATTGCTTCATATTCAGCAAGCACACTATAGGGCGATAATACGGGTTTCCCATGCACTTGCTCACCCATCAGGATGTCATAAAGCACCGGATTATGCAGGCCGCAGGTTGTTTTGCTGTCGATCATCTTCACCGGTTCTAAAATTCTTCATGCCATAAACCGGAATGCCCAGGATGACCAGATCTTCACGCTTGACCTTCTCTTCCTGAATGAGTTGAATGACCGCGTGACAATCCGCCGCTTTAACGGCAATAGCGATTTTTGTTCCCCGCGGATAACGAACCAGATAGCGCGCCATATTGGCCGTGCAGTATTCGTTAAAGACGATATTTTTCACATCGGATGGACACTTGGCGACATAGGGCATGGGATGATTTTCATCATAGCCTTTGCCGTAGGCCAGGACAAGACTCACCTGACCGGATCCCAGAAGCCTATCGGCTTCTGTCTTTAGTTTTTCTTCAATTTGCTTAAAGCTGCTTGCCATATCCTCTCCCAACTCTATTGTGAAATCTTGAACTTGGTCTGGGGTCCCAGTTTTTTAATCTGTTCGGTAAATTCAGTGACGACTTCAGCGAACTTGTTTCCTTCGGACGCGGAAATCCACTCCACCCGGAACCGGTCCGGTTCCATTCCGGAAAATTCCAGGATTTTCTTCGTAACGGCCAGTCGCCTCCGCGCAAAGAGATTGCCCGTGTTGTAATGGCAATCACCGGGATGGCAACCGCCAACCAACACACCGTCCGCGCCCAGCTGAAACGCCCGGAATATAAACGACGGATTGATCCGGCTGGAGCACATCACCCGGACCACCCGAAGATTTTGCGGATACAGCAATCTCGTAGTCCCGGCCAGATCCGCTCCGGTATAGGTGCACCAGTTGCAGGCAATGCCCAGTATTTTCGGTTCAAATGACATGAATATTTCCTTTCTGTAGTGCTTAGAATTCCATGAGGCCTTCCATTTCTGCCAAGACCTGGTCATTCGTAAAGTGCCGCGCGATAATCGCTGAGGACGGACAGACCGATGCGCAAAGACCACAACCCTTGCACAACGCCTCGTTGATTTCCGAAACTCCTTTTTGTTCATCAAAGAACGGTGCGCCATAGGGACAGACGCGCACGCAGTTCTGACAGGCGCAGCAGGATGCCGGATTGACCATCGCGGTGGTCGCCTCCAGTTCCATTTTATCCTTGACGACAATCGTCAGCGCTTCCGCCGCCGCGCCGTAGGCCTGCGCCACGGTATCAGGAATATCTTTCGGACTCTGACACACGCCGGCGATGAAAATGCCTTCGGACATGGTGGACAGAGGCGCAAGCTTCGGATGACGCTCCATGAAGAAGCCGTATTTGTCCGTGCTCAAATTAAACAGATGCGCGATATCTTTGGAGTCCGCTCGTGGTTTCATAGCGGGCGAGAGCACCACCATATCGACCGGCAATTTGATAAACTTTCCGGTGATGGTGTCTTCCGCTTCGACAATCAAACGGCCCGGTTCATCGGCGCTTTCGGCCACGCGCGCACCCTTGCCGCGGATGAACTTCACGTCCTCTTCAATGATGCGGTTGTAAAATTCCTCGTAACCTTTTCCGGCAGCCCGCATGTCAATGTAGAACTGATAAACATCCGCGGAGGTCTTTTCCTTGAATAGATGCGCGAATTTCAGTGAATACATGCAGCACACCCGGCTGCAATGCTCATAGTTATTTTTGTCGCGGCTGCCGATGCAGTGCAGAATGGCGATGGCCTGAGGCTCCTTGCCGTCTCGAAGCGTCACCTTACCTCCGGTGGGGCCGGCGGAATTGAAGAGCCGTTCGACTTCCAGCGCGTTATACACACCGGGATATTTTCCGTAACCGTACTGAACCAGCGGTTTGGTATCCATCAAATCATAGCCGGTCGCCACAATGACCGCTCCGACTTTCACCGTGGTGAAGGTATCCTGCTGTTCGAAATCAATCGCCTTCTGTTCACAGTCTCTTTTCGCACAGGCGGCATTTGCCCTTGATGAAAAATGTACAGGACTCCCTGTCGATGACCGGTTTTTGCGGAACGGCCTGCGGGAACGGAAGGTAAATGGCCTTTCTTTTCACCAGGCCTTCATCCCATTCAGATAAGCCTTTGCCGGGACATTTTTCCGTACACGCGAGACAAGCATTGCACTTGCTGTGATCCACATAACGCGCTTTCTGTTTGATCGTAATATCAAAGTTGCCGACAAAACCCTTGACCTCGCTGACTTCGCAAGACGTCATCATGGTAATATTTTTGTGTTGCAGCACGGTATCCATCTTGGGCGTCAGAATACAGGCGGAGCAGTCCAGCGTCGGAAAGGTTTTATCAAATTGCGCCATGTGGCCGCCAATGGTGGAATTCTTTTCAACGAGGTAAACCTTCTTGCCGGTATTGGCCAGCTCCAAAGCGGCCTGAATGCCGGCGATGCCGCCGCCGACGACCAGGACATCGGGATGAACATCAATCACGCGCGAGGTGAGCGGCGCCAGAAGCCTGGCGCGATGCACGGCGCCGTTGAGCAGCGCCTTGGATTTGGCCGTGCCTTCGTCAATATCGTGTGTAACCCAGGACACCTGTTCGCGGATGTTAACGATGGTTAAAAGATACTGATTAAGACCGGAAGCTGCCAGGACTTTGCGGAACGTCTGCTCGTGCATCAGCGGCGAACAGGCCGTCACAATGATGCGATCCAGTCTATGCTGCTTGATATCATTGGCGATCATTTCCTGACCGGGCGTGGAACACATAAACTTGTAGTCTTTTGCAACGACCACGTCCGGCAGTGTGGCTGCAAACTGGGCCAGTTCGCTGACCCGTACCGTTTTAGCTATATTCAAACCGCAGTGGCAAACAAAAACACCAATTCTGCTCATACTTTCTCCTAGCTTTATTGACTTCTTTAACGTCCGACCGGGATATTGCTATTTCAGATTCTAGACGCTACACGCAGCCACAACCGGCTCGTCGATATTAATTTGGAGGCTTTCCAGGAAAAGCTCCGTTACGTCTTTGATCTTAAGCCGATCATCAACGTTGAGTGTCCGGACACTATCTTCAAACATGGTGATACAATAGGGGCAGGCCGTCGCCAGAACAGACGCGCCAGTCGCCAGCGCCTCTTCAATTCTTAAATCGCTTAAGCGTTCGCCTTTCAGTTTTTCCATCCACAATCCGCCGCCACCACCGCCGCAGCACATGCTTTGCTCGCGGCTGCGTTCCATCTCAACAAAATCAAGCCCCGGTATGGACTTGAGCACGTCGCGGGGCGCGTCATAAACGCCGCTGTGCCGGCCCAAATAACAGGGATCGTGATAGGTAACCTTGACGCCGCCGAAATCCTTCTTAGGCTTCAGTTTCCCTTCCTTAATCAAAACGGCCAGCAATTCACTGAAGTGCATCACATCGTAATCTTCGCCGTATTCTTTTTTAAATGTGACCAGACAATGAGGGGACACGGTCAGAATTTTGGAAACGCCATTAGATTTAAAATAGTCCACATTGTTGTTTTTGAGCCTGTCAAACAGTTCCAGATCGCCGACTTTTTTCAAGCTCTCGCCGCAGCAGTTAACATCCACGGACGGCAATCCCCAACTCAAACCTGACTGATTCAATAATTCGGCTGTAGCTTTTGCCAATCTGGTATTGCGGGGATCATAGCAGACCGTGCAGCATGTCCAGAACAGATATTCCTTTTCTGAGGAATATAGGGGATATTTTTTCTTGGCCCAGTCATTGCGATTGGATTGATCGCCCGACCAGGGATTGCCCCGCGCCGACATGGAGCCGACAAAGGCGCGCAGACTCTGCGGCAGCATGCCTCCGCCGCTATAGACATTGCGGATGGCTGTGACAACGTCGATGATTTCAACGCCCCGGGGACATCGATCCACACAGAACTTGCAGGTGGAGCAACCCCACATGAAGTCCTCAATGCCGTCCAAGCCCAGCTGGCCGTATCGGATAAGCTTACGGATATTGAAATGGGTAATCGGCGTCCAGGGACATGTGCCGGTGCAGGTGCCGCACTGATAACATTTTTTCAGCGCCTCACCGCCCGCCTCCATAATCGCCTGGGACATCTCCAGATAAGGTGTAACTGCTTGTGACATTCCGTATCTCCCGTCATTGATGAATCATTGATCTCTGATTTCATGCTTTTGCTAGCATATAAAAAACCAAACATCAATTTTTTTAACTTCACGAAAACGTTCGGCGGATAATTCTTCGCCACCTCAAAAAAAAGGGAACCCAAAGGCTCCCTTAAAATACTTTTAAAATATTCGGGACTTTCTAGTATTCAGGTGTCAGTTTATCCAGCTCGGCCAGAGAAAATACCGGACCGTCCTTGCAGACGTATTTGCTGCCGACATTGCAGCGGCCGCATTTGCCGATGCCGCATTTCATTCGCATTTCCAGAGAGGTAATGATGTTCTCCTTGGAGAAGCCCAGATCAAAAAATACCGGCAGCGTAAAGCGGATCATGACAGGGGGGCCGCAGATCACCGCGACCGCGTTTTCTTTGCTGGGCGCAACTTCCTTACATACTGCGGGAACAAAACCTTCCCTGCCCTTCCAGGTCGCATCGCCTTTATCTACGGTTACATTGATATTCAGATCGTCTCGTTTCTGCCATTCAATCAATTCATCTTTGTAAAGCAACAGACCGGGATTTCGCGCACCGTAAATAACGGTGATGTTACCGAAGCGTTTGCGGTTGTCACCGAAAATCATGTAGTTGATCAGAGATCGAAGCGTGGTAAATGCAAATCCGCCGCCGACAATAACAATATTTTTTCCTTCCAGAAATTCCAGCGGCCAGGAGTTACCCAGCGGACCGCGGAGCCCCATTACGGTTCCCTCTTCCATTTCATGGAGCGCTGAGGTGACCACACCCGCTTTCTGGACGGTAAATTCGACATAACCTTTTTGCGTCGGAGAAGAAGCGATACCGATAGGCGATTCGCCTTTACCGTAAATGGAAAGCTCGCCAAATTGTCCGGGAATGTATGCGTATTTTGCTTCGTCCTCCGGATTAACAAACTTAAAACGAAAAGTCTTGATATCTTTGGTATCAACTTCAGTAATGATTTTATCCACCACTACGGGATAAGGAATATACGGGTTTTGCATTACTAACTCCCTATTTATAATTTTGAAATATCTTCAACAACTTTACGGATATCAATATTCACAGGACAACTCATGACACAACGGCCGCAACCGACACAGGCAATCGCGTTGAAATTGTCCACATAATATTTGAACTTATGCATGGTGCGCTGACGCCATCTTTCCTTCTGTGAAGAACGCGGGTTGTGACCCGACGTTTCCTTGGTAAACATCGGGAACATGCAGGAGTCCCATGACCGGATGCGCACGCCGTCTGCGCCTTTGACTTCATCGCTGATGTCGAAACAATGACAGGTCGGGCACAAATAGGTGCAGGTACCGCAGGCGAGACACTTGCCGTGAATCGTGTTCCAGAAAGGATTGTCAAAATTCTTGTCCAGAATTGGTTTGACTTCATGCGCGGGAATCTTGGATTTAATCGCCGCTTTGGCTTTTTCCGCGATTTCATTTTTCTTGGCTTCAGCGGCGGCATCGGCTTTGGCGTCCCCAAAATACTTGGCCAGTTTTTCTCCCTTGGGAGTGATCAGTTCTACCAGATAGTCGCTGTCGATATCCGTCAGCAATACATCCGCGCCCTCGGAAGCAACGGGTGCTCCGTCAACTGATGTACAAAAACAAGTCGCATAAGGTGGTTTCACACAGGCCATCGAGATAACCGTCGTGTTCTGCCTTTTAGTGACATAATAAGCATCTTGATATTTTTCCTGGTCGAAGAGCTTATCCAGGAGCGCAAAGCTGTGCGCATCACAGGGGCGCACACCGAATAGAACCGACTGGTCTGCCTTGCTTTCCTCTGACGAAAATACCATGCCTTTTTCCGTGCGGGTAAATTTCATCATGGCTTCCGTGTGCGGAAAGAAAACATTTTTCGGCGCGTTCTTGGAATTCAAATACGCAAAATATGGCTCGCCATCTTTCTGTAAGGGTTCAAAAAGAACATTATCTTCCTTTTTTACCGGCGCCCAAACCAGGAAATCTCCGGCCATTTTCTTGGCAATGCCCGCTAGTGCATCTTTTTTGATCAAACGTTTTTCCATAATTGTCCCTAATTTAGAATTTTCTCCAACTTTTAAACTTCAAAAGCGGCAGGTATAATCAGCTTATCAATTAATTAAATCAACCTCAATTGTCTCATCAGCGGCTGAGGATCAAACATGTGCGATTTAAAAGTTTCCGCCGATCCGGGCAGTCCCATCGCCAGCGAAATCAATTCCGTGAAATAAAATACCGGCAGTTTCAAACTGCTCGAGGGTCGCATATCCAGGTTGGCCATGCACAGCGGACAGGCGGTCACGACACAGTTGGCCCCTGCTTCCTTCGCAGCGCTCATCAGCTTGTCGCACATATCGACTACGATACTGGTTTTGCTGATTGCCAGCGATCCGCCGCAACAATCCGTCTTGTAAGACCAGTTTTTCACGTCGGCGCCGATGGCGCCCATCATCTTATCCAACATGAAAGGATTTTCATAATTTTCAAACTCGCAGACCTCGGGCGGCCGAAGCAGGAGACAGCCGTAATAGGAGACAGGCTTAAGTCCGGTTAAGGGCTTGACGACCTTTCCGGCCAGCGCGTCAATGCCGATTTCATTGAAGATGATGTCAATGGGATTGCGAATAGCAATGCCGCCTTGATACTTGGCACCCACGACACCTTCAATCTTTGCTTTAAGGTCTTTGTCAGCCTTTAAGTGATGTTCGGCCATTTTGAAACGATTGAAGCAAGCAGCACAAGGCACCATGACATCCATTGCATTTTTTTCGGCAGAGATGAGATTGCGCGCCGACAGCGCGATGGACAAATCAAAATTAGTACTGTGCGCGGATGATGCACCACAGCAGGACCAATCATCAACTTCTTTGAGTTCAATGTTGAGGGCGCGACTAACGGCCTTCATGGACTGATCATATTCTTTCCCCGTCGCGTGTAGCGAACAGCCCGGATAATATGAAACTTTCAAGAGAGTAGCCTCCTTTTTTCCTCGTTACTTCATCGTATCAGGCCACTGACGGCCGGATACGAAATAATTTCCCATTATATACTTTTTGTTTTCTCAAAAATATTTTTAACCGATTTCATATCTTTTGTCCGCGGAGACAAAAGCGACAGCTTTCCTTTCAGGAACATACCCGGAGCCATGGCAACATCTGAGAACAAATCTCCCGATGTGAATTTATACTGGGCCATCATCATGGGTTCATTGATGCGACCGCCACGCTTAATTCCAGCAAGGAACGCCTGATGGAACTTCAAAATGTTCTTCTCACGTGCACCGATACCGGACTCTATAGCCATCTGGCGAAGCACATCCATCATGCGAGCGATATCGACCTGATTGGGACAGCGCGTGATGCAGGTTTCGCAAGAAAGGCAAAGCCAGATGGTTGAGCTCGCGAGCACTTTATCTTTCTGCCCGTTTTGAATCATTTTAATAACCTTGTTGGGGTTATATTCCATATGCGCCGCGGTGGGACAACCGGCCGTGCACTTCCGGCAATGATAGCAGGCCTGCAGCGGTACGCCGTGTATCTTCTTGTTTACTTCTTCCAGAAAAGTTTCCATGTAAACTCCATCATCTCAAACAATTACGGGTTGTATATAAAATCCTGTTTATCGTGGTGTTCGTCATACCTGCCCAAAGGCGGCATATCTTCCATGCTGGAGCCCGCGCGGTTACCAAACATTTCCCAGCCATCTTTGTCAATCTTTTTGAGGAATTTTCGAAGATCAACGCCCATCGGGCAAACAGAAACGCAGGATCCGCAATCCACGCAACGACCAACCATATGGTAGAGACGCATAAACTGGAATACCTGGGTATCGGTCTTGTCTTCACCGATGCCGACCCATTGCGGCTGACTCTGTTCAACAAAGCAAGTCGGGCAGTAGCAGGACGGACAAGCCTGACGGCAGGCGTTGCAACGCATGCACTTTTCCATCTCTTTGGTAAAATAGGCCCATCGTTCTTGCATGGATTTGGCTTCAAATTCTTTTACGTCGTTGTACTCGGCATCGGGA
This sequence comes from uncultured delta proteobacterium, assembly GCA_963726395.1. Lineage (GTDB taxonomy): Bacteria > Desulfobacterota > Syntrophia > Syntrophales > Smithellaceae > UBA8904. Next base: position 41,443 of record CAVSCG010000027.1, on the reverse strand, counting down.
TTCATGGCCGGAGCCGGTGATCCGATCATAACGTCAGAAATAATGGGATTGTTGAAACGGCAGGTCAGGCAGCATTCCGCTAAAACATCTTTGAGTGTGACTGTTTTATCGCCGTCGGATGTCTTCATTTTGATCTGGCCGCCTTCAATCGATCCCTCCACAATGTCCGCGCCGCCAATCTTTACTTTCAGTCCTTTGCCGTCCACATAACCGTCGCAGGGAACGCCGATAACGTAAACTTCATCTCGTTCATACTGTCTTTCCTGCAGGTGAATAATGAGCGATCGTGTCGTGCAGCCGCGGGCGACAACGCCTACGACCTTTTTCTTCCGGTCTTCGGGTTTCACGCGCTTTTGTGAATTCTTATGAGCCGTGATCAAATCATGTACAAACTTGGCCAGATTCTGAGTGCAGAGGTTGTCCCAAACCAGTTTGTCGGCTTCTTCCGGCTTAGTGATGAAACAAGGTGTGGCCGTTAACGGAAGCGTGCCTTTTTCATAGCCGATAATGACATCAGCCTTCTTTTCCAAAAGCAGCCTTTTTGCTTCTTCCCGCAATTTTGTTTCGATGTTTTCCACAGTGATGATTTCCCCGTTTATGTTTTTTTATCTTAAAATCAGATTAACCAATCTGTTTGATCAACTTCTTGGCCGGCCCCAGTGCCTTTATTTTCTCTGTAGCGCCTTTGATGACCTGTGCCCATCTGTCCCCTTCGGATGCGGAAACCCACGTAAATATGGTTCTGTCGCCTTCCACACCGATGTAGTTCAGGAAACTTTTTAACGTCGCAAACTTGCGCCGCGCCACCAGATTTCCTGAGATATAGTGGCATTCACCCGGGTGTCAACCCGAAACCAGAACGCCGTCGGCTCCGGTCTGCAGGGCTTTTACGATATAAAAAGGATTTATTCTTCCCGTGCAGGGAACGCGGATGATGCGGACATTTGTCGGATACTGAATTCTGCTGATACCCGCCAGATCGGCTCCCGCGTAAGTACACCAGTTGCAGACAATGGCAACGAATTTCGGTTCCCATTCCTTATTTACTAAACTTTCAGCCATATATTCTCCTTCCAGCGGCAATGCGGCTTTATCAGCCGGTTACCTTAGTTTAAATTAAATATCTGTGCCAGCACTTCTTCGTTATTGAATCCGTTCAAATCGACCGCGTTCATGCGGCAGGACGCCGTACAGATGCCGCAGCCTTTGCACAAAACCGCGTTGACTTCGGCGCAGGCCTCATTAACGTTGACCTGAATCGCGCTGTAGGGGCAGTTGATCTCGCACAGACCGCAAGCCGAACAGCGATCTTTATTGACGTATGCCGTCTTGCCTTCCGCCTCAATGAAATCAAGACTTAGAACCAGGCAGGCGCGTGAGACGGCGGCGTTAGCCTGGGTAATGGTCTCATCGCTGAACTTGGGTGAATGCGACATACCGCACATGAACACACCGTCGGTTGCGAAATCTACCGGGCGCAGTTTAACGTGCGCTTCCAGGAAGAAACCGTCCTGATTGGTAGGCACTTTCAACATCTGGCCGATGGCTGCGTTTTCCGGATTCGGCACAACGCCAATGCTCAGGGCCACGACATCCGCGGGCAGATTGACCGCTTCATTGAGAATCGGGTCGAATACTTTGACTTCCACCTTATCGCCTGCTGCCACAACTTCCGGTTTGCGGTTTTCTTCAAACGAGATGAATTTGATATTCGCTTCCCGGGCTTTCTTGTAATAGTCTTCCTTGAACGCGAAGGTGCGGATATCACGGTAAAGGATGGTAATATCGCGGGACGGATCGGCTGCCTTCAGTTCCAGGGCATTCTTGATCGCTTCGGAGCAACAGTAGCGGCTGCAATAAGGTCTTTCCTTGTCGCGGCTTCCCACGCACTGAATCATAACGACATTTTTCACAGAGGCCAGTTTCGAATCTTTTTCATAAATAAGTGTTTCCAGATCTCTTTGACTTTTTACTTTGTCGTTTTGGCCATAGAGGTATTCTTTGGGTTTATTCTCATAAGCGCCGGTAGCCACCAGCACCACGCCATGTTCGAATACCTTCTCGCCGTCTTTAGCCTTCACGGTGGTTTTGTAATTACCGATAAACCCTTCAATCTTTTCAATATGGGCGCTGGTTACAACAGTAATTAAAGGATTCTTGTAAATCTTTTCCAGAAGGCCCTTCAGGTGAAGGCGCGCATCCAATCCTTCGAGTGTTTTATACAGGTGATTGTAATTACCACCCAGGCGATCTTCTTTTTCAACAATAAAGGAGGCAAATCCCTGATCGGCCAGCGACAGCGCCGCGGACATACCGGCCAATCCGCCGCCGATAATCAACGCCTGATGATTGACGGACAACTGCCCTGGTTTCAACGGTTTAAGATACTGAGCCTTGGCCACAGCCATGCGCAGCAAGTCTTTTGCTTTCTGGGTAGCTGCTTCCGGCTCATGCATATGCACCCAGGAATTCTGGTCGCGGATATTGGCCATCTCGAACAGGTACCGGTTCAGGCCCGCCTTCTCGCAGTTTTCCTGGAACAGCCCTTCGTGCGTGCGGGGGGAGCAGGACGCCACAACCACGCGGGTGAGATTTTTTTCTTTAATGACTTCCGCCATCTTCACCGCTGTATCCTGCGAACAGGTGAAGAGGTTATCGGCTGTATAAACAACAGTGGGCAGGGTTGCGGCATAGTCCCGGACTTCGGGAACATTGACGACACCGCCGATGTTGATACCACAATGGCAGACGAATACACCGGTGCGCACACCCTGGCCACGCAGATCTTTTTCCTCCGGATTATCCGCCGGGGTAATCATCGTGCCGCGCTTCGAGGCCAAGAGCCCTTCAGCACAGGCTGCTGCAGCCGAGGCTTCCATAACCGTTTCAGGAATATCTTTGGGTCCGCCGAAGGCTCCGCAAACGAAGACGCCGGGACGCGAGGTCTGAACGGGATTTTCCAGATCAGTCTTGCAGAACCCGTGTCCCTCCAGCTCAATGCCGAGACTTGCGGAAAGCTTTTTGGCTTCTTTGGGCGGCATGAGACCGACGGACAGAACGACCATGTCAAATTCTTCTTCCGTAAAACTGCCGTCCTGGTTTACATACTTGATGAGCAGATTGTTGGTCTGCTGTAATTCCTTGATGACGGACGGCATGGAGCGGATGTAACGAATGCCATATTCATCCTTAGCACGATTGACAAACCGGTCGAAATCCTTACCATGTGCGCGGATGTCCATGTAGAAAATGGTGGGTTCCAGTCCCTTGGCGTGTTCCTTGCCAATGATGGCTTCTTTGGTCGCATACATGCAGCAAACCGATGAACACCAGCTGTTGCCGCAGGAAACGTCGCGTGAACCAACACATTGAATAAAAGCAACCTTCTTGGGCTCCTTGCCGTCGGAAATTCTCTGGACATGGCCGAAGAAAGGACCGGACGCAGACAGAATACGTTCAAATTGCAGCGCGGTAACAACATTTTTATAAATGCCGTAGCCATATTCACCGCGCTTGCCGGCGTCAAATATTTCAAAACCGGGCGACGCGATCACGGCGCCGACTTCAATCGTTTCTTCTTCAATTTTCATATCGTGATCAATGGCCTTGGCAATACAGGCGTCCACGCACTGATAACATTCGGAACAAATGCCGCAGGCCAAGCAGCGATTGGCTTCTGCAATCGCCCGGGCTTCGGCAAAGCCAATACCTACTTCCTGAAAGCTTGTTTTGCGTTCTTCCGGCTTCATGTTTGGATATTTTTCCCGGGCAACCTTGGGCACGCTGGAAACGTCGGCTTTATCCGCCAGGTCTTTGGTCCAGTCTTTTTCACGGCCGGCTTTCATATCAACGCCTTGCAAATAGCGGTCGATGGATTTGGCCGCTTCCTTACCGGAAAAAACAGCTTTCACAACGGTTTGTGGACCGGTGACAACATCACCGCCGGAGAAAACGCCGGGAAGGTTTGTCGCGTAAGTCACATTATCGTAATCGACATTGTTCCACTTGTTGATGGAAACGCCGCTCTCCTTGGTAATGAAAGACAAATCCGCTTCCTGGCCGATGGCAGGAAGAATGGCGTCGCATTCGACGACAAATTCGGAACCTTTAATTTCAATGGGACGGCGACGACCACTGGCATCCGGCTCGCCCAGTTCCATGCGTGTACATTCTATACCGGTTACTTTTCCATCCTTGCCCACAACTTTTTTCGGGGCAACGAGGAATTTCATTTCAATTCCTTCTTCGATCGCTTCTTCGATTTCTTCGGGCGAAGCCGGCATTTCAGCGCGCGTCCGGCGATAGAGGATGAAAACATTTTTGGATCCTGTGCGAACCGCTGTGCGGACCGCGTCCATCGCAACGTTACCGCCACCGATAACGGCGACTCTGTCGCCTAAGGAGACTTTTTTACCCAGATTAATCTGCATCAGGTAATCCACGCCATGGATGACACCCTGCATGTCTTCACCGGGAATATTGAGCTTGCTGCTCTTCATGGTACCGCAACCGATGAAAACTGCGCTATAATCGCTTTTAAGTTTGTCGAAGGAAATGTCTTTGCCGATTCTTGTGTTGAGATGAATCTTGACGCCCAGGTCTTGAATGACTTTAATTTCCGCATTCAGGACATTCTTGGGAAGACGATATTCGGGAATGCCGACGGCCATCCAGCCGCCCGCAACCGGCAGGGCTTCAAAAACCTCCACATCATAGCCTTCAATCGCCAGATAGTAGGCACAGGTAAGTCCGGAAGGTCCGGCGCCGACCACAGCGACTTTCTTACCTTTGCTTTCTTTCTTTTCGGGCAAATAGCGTGTATCGCTGTTCAGATCCAAATCCGCAACAAAACGCTTCAGATGCATAATGTCGATCGGTTCATCCACTTTGCCGCGCATACAGGCCGTTTCGCATGGATGGTTACAGACGCGGCCGCAAACAATGGGGAACGGGTTGTCCTGCTTGATAAGCTTGAGGGCTTCCTTGAATTTTCCTTCAGCGATAAGCGCAACATAACCTTGAACGCTGATGTGGGTTGGACAATTGGCTTTGCAGGGCGACGTTCCCAGTTTATCAATGGCAAAACCGCTGGGAATGGCCTGTGGGAAGTGTCGATAGATGGCTTTTCTTTCGCTCAGCTCACCATTGAAGGCGGCTTTGACGGTAATCGGGCAGACATTGGCGCAGTCTCCGCACCCGTGCATTTGTCGAGATTTACGTAACGCGGGGCGGAAGTCAGCTTAACTTTAAATTTCCCCGGCTCGCCTTCCACGGATTCTACAGTGCGTCTTGTTTTGATCGTAACATTCGGATGACGGCCAACTTCAACCAGTTTCGGAGAAAGGATACAGGCAGAACAATCGTTTGTAGGAAAGGTTTTATCCAACTGGGCCATGACGCCGCCGATGCTGATCCCGTTTTCGACGAGATAGACTTTCATTCCCGAATTGGCTAAATCAAGGGAGGCCTGAATGCCGGCGATTCCAGCGCCAACCACCATTACTGCACCAACTTTTTCGTTATCTTTTACCACGTGATTACACCTCGTAATTTATATAAAGAAGCCCTGTGAAAATCTGTCTGACACATCGTCCGATCAGCGTCCGTCGGCTAACATACTTTATTTATCATGTCAAGCTCAGAAGATTGATTCATTTGGATTTTAGCATTTAAGTATCTAATATAATGCATGTAAATATTTGACCAACGTTCATAATGTATTCATTATTTCCAAGAAAATTATTTTAAAATCTTGACATTCCAACTCATTTTATTCTTAATTTTAAGACCTTAAGTTGCTCGAAGACGATCCGAAAAAGCGTTGGTGATTAAAATACTTTTGCGCTAACCGTTTCCCAGGGAAGATAGATGATTTTCGAGAAATTGCCAAAGCTCTTCCTTTCCCTTTTGTGTTTTTGCGGAGAAAAGAATTGTTTTTTTCTGAGCGTGTGTACCCAACGATTTCTCGATGAGTTTCCTTCTTCCAATAGCCTGATTATTAGACAATTTATCGGATTTGGTTAAGATAGATATATAGGGAATACGATAATGTTCCAGCCAGTCGCGCAGAGATAAATCATCCTCACTGGGATCGCGGCGGATATCCAGAATAAAAATGACCATCGCAAGATTTTGCCGTTCGCGCAGATAAGCTTCCATCATGTCTCCCCAATCTTTTTTTACGGACCGGGCTACTTTGGCAAAACCATAACCCGGCAGATCGACAAATGACATGGAATCATTGACGGTAAAAAAATTGATTAACTGGGTACGCCCAGGCGTGTTGCTGGTTTTGGCCAGTTTTCTCCGGCCGACCAGTGTATTCATCAAGGATGATTTCCCGACATTGGAGCGTCCCACAAAGGCAATTTCCGGCATTGTAGCCGGCGGATACTGAGGCGGCCAGACCGCGCTTTTTACAAATTCTGCACTAATAATTTTCAATTTATTTATTCCCGTTCAAAAGTTATCCCGTATTTTTCAAGTTTTCGCTCGAAGGTGGGTCGGGAAATGCCGAGTGTTTCACAAATTTCACCTTTATTTTTTTCTGTTTCTTTAATGATTTTACGAATGTAACGTTCTTCAACCTGATCGAGGGTTAAAAATTTACCCAGCTGGTCCGGCATAAATACATCCGTGGTTTCATCCTTTCGCACCACAATGGATGGATCATCCTTGCCCAACTCCGGAAAATCACCGACGCCCAAAACCTGGCCTTTGGCAACGACACAAGCCCTCACCAGCAGATTCTCCAGTTCGCGAATATTACCCGGCCAGGAATAGGTCATGAACTTTTCCATCATTTCACCGGAAACACCGACAATTTTTTTATGCAGATCCAGGTTAATCTTCGACAACAAATAGTCAATCAGATGCGGGATATCCTGGCGACGCGTACGCAACGGTGGCAGGTTAATGGCAACAATATTTAAGCGGTAATACAAGTCATCCCGGAATTTGCCCTCTTTGACCATCAATTTTAAATCTTTATTGGTCGCGGCCATGATGCGTGCATGCACCTTCACATGGTCCTTGCCCCCGACGCGTTCGAATTCCATTTCCTGCAAAACACGAAGGAGTTTGGCTTGTAAATTAACGGACATTTCACTTATTTCATCCAGAAATACCGTGCCGAAGCGCGCCAGTTCAAATTTGCCCAGTTTACGGGCAACAGCCCCGGTAAAGGAACCCTTTTCATGGCCGAATAATTCCGATTCTAAGAGCGTCTCGACAATGGCAGAACAGTTCACAGCAATAAACGGTTCATCGGGAGAGGTATTATTATGAACAACCTTGGCAATTAATTCTTTACCTGTACCGCTCTCACCTTGAATGAGTACCGTCGTGCGGCTTTTGGAGACCGTGCCGATCGTCTTGAAAATTTCCCGCATTTCATTGCCAGTGCCAATGATATCACCCACCCGGAAATTGCGTGACGGCTCCATGAGAAGGCCGTCAATCTTTTTCTCCATCTCAAGGGATTTCAATGCCTTCTTAATCGCCAGATCCAGCTCATCAACATTGACCGGCTTATGGATATAATCGAAAGCGCCGCACTTCATGGCATTGATAGTTGTTTCCATATCATGGAAGGCGGTAATCATGATCACTTTGACATTTTCATTTTCTTCCTTCAGATCTTCCAGAACGGAAAACCCATCCACATCCGGCAGGCGGATATCCAGAATGACCACATCCGATGGTTCCTGCACGTATTGATTCAAGCCATCGGTACCAGTCAGGGCTGTCCTGACGGTGTATCCCTCCTCCGTTAAATACAAATCCAGCGTTTCCACAATCGATTCATCATCATCAATAACCAGAATACTCGCCATAATCGTAACCTTCGCCATTCAACGGATTTCCTAATCTTCATGATCCGTTTTTAGAGTTTTCTATCTTCTGTGACGCGATGCCTTTAATCACAGGGCAATGTAACACAAACCTTCGTTCCTTTATCCTTTTCACTGATAATTTCTATTTTCCCCTGATGCAATTCCACAATTTTGGATACCTGTGAAAGTCCAAGGCCTGTGCCGTATTTTTTCTTGGTAAAAAACGGATTAAACAGATGAGGCATGTCTGCCTCATCAATCCCGCAACCGTTGTCCTCTACAACAACCAGCACGGCAGGCGGTTGACTGCCAATACTGCGGGCAAAAATGCGAATGAAACCTTTTTCATCCGCAGCTTCGGCTGCGTTTCGGATAATATTTAAAAAAGCATCCGTAATCATCGCCACATCCACGTTGCACTGAGGAATCTCCTGTGCTTCCAGTTTAATGCTGACCTGTTTATCGTGAATGACTTTTTCCGACAGAGCAATGGCCTGTTCCAACACTTTTATGAGATCGACAGCGACCATTTTGGGATCCACTGGTTTGGCAAATACCAACACATTATTAACCAGTTCTTCGAGGTGTTCAACTTCTTTTTGTGCGATTTTAAATCTTTTGAGATCATTGCCTTCCGGATTCATCCGTTTTTCCAAGATCTGCAAACTCATCTTAATAGATGACAGAGGATTGCGTACCTCATGGGCGATACCGGCTGAAAGTTGCCCCAATGCCGCCAGTTTCTGGCTGTTATAGAGTTTCTTTTCCAGATTTTTAAATTCCGTAATATCGCGCTGTACCAGAATATAATGATCTGTACCAATAACTGGAGATGCGGTAATCAGAAAATTTATTTTACGGCCGTCTTTCGATGTGGTTTCAATTTCATAAGGCGTGTAAATGCCCTTCTTGGCATCTTCCCACTTGGACATCACAAAACTTTCATCCTCAGGTGCCACAAACTCCATAAAATTTCTGCCTTTGAGTTCACGCTGTAATCGACCGCCTTCTATTTTTTTGCTCCGGCTGACGAAATTAACAATACCGTCTTTATCCAACTCATAAATTTTATCCGGCAGACTCTTCACAATCGATTGTAAATAATTATAAACATCTTCAATCTCCCGTCTTAGTTCGATATTTTCAGCTAACTCGTTTTGCAGCGTTTCCGCATACTCCCTCAGCGAGCGGGTAAGCTCTTCTTCCCTTGATGCATCCTGCAGGGTTTCAATGGCCGCAATAATACTGCCCTCTTCATCATAAATAGGTGCCGCCAGGAAATACAGGTAACGGCTTTGACCACCAAGGTTTTCAAAATAATCCGTTGCTTCATAGGCCCCAATCACCTTCTCAGATTTTTTGACCTTTTTGCTGCCATAGTATTTACTCAGGCCTTCTATATCATTATCAACAATCAAATCGGCAATCATGGGTCTGGTGACGGAATAAAAAGGAAAATAATGTCGGTCCGTACCAACCATATCATCCGCTGAATAACCGGTAAGTTCCATGCAGGCGCGGTTCCATAAAATGACTTGATGTTCTCTATTAATGACAAAACTGGGGATGGGAGATCCCTCAATTATGCCGTCAATTGTTTTCTTTTCTCTCAGCAGCTTTTCGCGCCAGTCTCCTCGCTCTTTGAGTCTTTCCTGCTCTTCTCGCATCCGTAATCTTTTACCTTCACGGAAAGCAAAATAGATGCCGACAATAACCAAGCCTAAAATCAGCACGAATGCACTGAACATGGTATAAACAAATGTGGTGCGCACGGGAGCTATGATGCTGCTGTAACGTGCCTTCACCATGACAAACCATCTGTTTCCGGCAATCTGAATTGGGTAGTACGCAATTACGCTTTTTTGTATCTTGTTGTCGCGCTGCAAAACTTTTGCACTCAGGAGTCTGCCACCCTCTGGTGAGAATATGATCGTGTTTCCGTGGTCATCTTGCACCAGATCACTGGTGTTCTTACCGATAAAAGGCGAATAGGGATGCATTAATATCCGTCCCTGTTCATTCACCAACCACAAGTCTCCCAGTTGATTGTCTTTGATTTGCTTTTCACACGTATTAACTAATTCAGCCAGTGAAAAAGACACCATCCACGCACCGTTGAAAATATTATTCTCGCGCCAGATAGGATAGCCCCAGATTAAATAACGGTTTTTGGTTTGAGCAATAGAATCTTTTGGAAGGTTGTCTGATGGAACTATGTTTAGGTACTGTCTCCCGTGAAGTTTCAATGCTTGAAAATGGCTGGTTAGATTAACAGCGGGAAGGGCGCCCTCGGGCAAAATGTGCCTTATTTTATTATCGGCGTCAAAGACCATCACCGCGTCGATCGTTTTTCCCCAAACGGAATAAATCACCTCAAGTTCGCGATGATCGTCCTGCGTCAGTTTTTTCCCGTTGGGATCAAGGTGGGAAAATAAAACAATATTCCTTTCAACCTGTGAAAAAATCTCCGTCAATCGCACCGACGCGTTTTGAGCGGATGCCAGTTGTTGGCGGCTGAATAAATTAGCCATCTCTTTTTCACGTGCATTGTTGACCGTCCAAGCCAGCAGGAGAATAAGGAGAATAACAACGATGCTGGCCAACCAGATACGTACTCTCAATGCTTGATACAGAAGCTTGTATGCCTTTCTGAGCAAAGTCACTTAATATTTATTTTCCTTATCATTTTCGTTTTGAGCGAGTTTGATACCGATTAAAACATAAACCAGGATTGCTGCTGTCAGTGAAATCAGCAGCTTTGCCAGACCACTTTCAATATTTAAAAGATAAGCACAGATAATCCAGACGATCGGATAAGCAATGACGGTTAAAATTTCTTGCATGATGATCCCTTGTAAAGTGACTTCTTAATATTTTGTAACTTCGTTGCGACTTATTTTTGATCGTAACGACATTGCCGCAAAATTTCAACAGAAATATAAAAACGATTTGTTCCGGTTTAATAGAATGAAAATTTATTTCTGTCGGCATCTGTTTGGTTGAATGTTTTATATCAGGCGATTGAACAAAACATTAAATCACTTTTTAATTTTTAAATTAAATCCTGTTCTGTTGAAGCAGAACATTCTTCTTTTTTATTTTTTTTCACGCCATCGCAGAAAAATGAATTAAAGGAATCTCAACAAATTAGGTGCTTTTTTTTTGATTTCTGGATTTCCTCAATCCAGTTTTTAAAAATAAGCTTTAATGATTGAAGACATGGCATATCTCGTGCATTAAGGTCGAGCCGATCGACATTGATGTTAATTCCTCTTTGCGTGGCAAGAAAAATATGCTATGCAATAATAGGAATAATAATAAATAACATGTTAGGAAAGGAGTCAAATAATGTCACACAATTTTGGAAAAACATTTTTAACAGTTTTCACATCAGTAGCGGCCCTGCTGTTGTCGAGCCACCTTGCTTTTGCGGCGGATGCTATCCCGGTTGGCGGCGAGTCCTACATTAAAGTCATTTTTGCTGTAGGCGCAATGATAGGCGCCGGCCTTGCCATCGGTCTAGGTGCAATCGGCGCTGGCGCGGGCATTGGTAATGCTGCAAACGGTGCTTGTCAGGCAGTGGGAAGAAACCCCGGCGTTCAAGGCAAGATCATGATGGTTATGCTCGTTGGTATGGCCATGGCTGAATCTATCGCCATTTACGCTCTGGTTATTGCTCTGATCTTATTGTACGCCAACCCCTTTAAGGCTTTCTTTTTGGGTTAATGCTTAAATAAATTAACTTTAAAATTAAGAAAGATTAGGGGGAACTCATAATGTCAGAAGCTAAAAAGGATAAGAAATCATTACCTGTTGCAGGTGTATTCTTCCTGCTTATTGTAATCCCCTTATCACTGATGGCGTTTTTAATCGCTAACGGCATGTTTAAATTGGGGGTTACTATAAAAGAGAGGACTGTTAACGTTCTCGATAGTAAATCTCAGGAAGATATAAAAGCGAGAGCCGTTAATACAGCAAATGTAGTTGCTGGTTTGCTCAATGAATGCAAAAAGGATTTACAAGTCGCAACAATCATTCCCTCAACAGAAACTGTTTACAAACAGTTTATTTCTGAAAATCAAAAACCGCTCTGGGTGAGCAGTGATGGTAAGATCAAGCAGGTATTGGTCCCGCTATACAAAGAGATGGTTCTGCTTGACAAAAACGGCAAAGAACAAATTAAAGTCGTTGATGGTCAGGCGGTGCCGGCGAAAAGACTGGTTAATGTCAGCGATCCGGCCAATACAACCTATAAAACAGAAGATTATTTTGCTAAAACAAAAAAACTGAATAAAGGCGAAATATACGTATCTCCGGTGACCGGCTGGTATGTGGACAAAGCGGCATTTGAAAAGGGACAAAGATTTTCAGGAGTTGTCCGTTTTGCAACACCGGTATTCAATCAAGATGGCTTCGCGGGTATAGTTGTGCTGTCTCTGGACTATCGTCACCTAGCCCAGTTCACCGATCAACTGGTTCCTACGCAGGCGACACAGGTATTTGAGACAAATGCTTCTAGTGGTAATTACGCTTATATGGTTGACCATCGCGGTTTTGTCGTTTCCCATCCTAGTGATTTTCATATTGTTGGACTCAACCATGACGGAACACCTGTTCCAACTCTTTCGGCTCAGAACGCAACAGAACTAGCAAAGAAAGGCGCAGAAGCATTGAACATGTTCCAGTTGGGCTTTCTGGATCCCAATATATTTAATATTGCGAAAGAGGCAGCAACAGGAAAATCAGGGATTTTTATGTACAAATTTTCCGGGAACACCAAGTTCGTCGCCTATGCGCCGATTAAGTTTTATGCGTCAAACCTTCCCGAACCTGCCGGTTTTGGCTGGATAGGCCTAGGGTTGGAAGTTGAAAAATATAACGAAGCGGCACAGAAGGTATCGCAAAATATTGAAAAGGAATCGAAAGCATGGACTGCGACGGTCATCCTAGTCCTTATCGCTGCCATGGTTATTCTGTTCTTCATTATGATAATATTGGTTCGTGGAATTACCCGTTCTTTGCGGTCGAAGATTCCAGAAGGTTCTGCGGGTGATTTATCCGTGTTCAATGATGACGATGATGACGAAAAATAATTGACCTTAACTAAAATAAAAAAGGCCGAATTTCGATTCGGCCTTTTTTATTGACCTGCCTGCCTGTTCTTATTTACCTTGACAACTATAAGTTTTTTCTTAATTATAAATGACAATCTTATTTAAAAGGAGAGCCCCATGGAACTTTTTCTTAATTTTTTCCCATTCATGCATTTGGTTGCATTGATTGCCGGCGCCATCGTTCTCCTCATTGTAAAAAGAAAATATCCGAAAGTACGAAACTCTGAATTAATCATCGTATTCATCCTCTTCTTCATATTGGTAGCGATCTTTACAGAGCCGGGGCTAGACTTGATAAAAAAATTAATAAGTCTTATTCAAGTAGAGTAAATGACGCATGTGTAACAGCTAGCCAGGCATAAAAATTTTTCTAAGCGCGTTTCTATGTTCATATTTTGATGTAGAGTAAGTGAAATGAAGGGTTACCTGATAGGGGTAAAAAAACCAGAGGAAGACAAAAATCGTTTAAGCAAGCTGAGCGGAGTTTTAATGTTATCAGCCTGGGGGCTCGCATTAGTCGCGTCCTCATTTCTGTTCCTCTATCTCGGTTATCTTGTGGATGAAATCCTCGGAACAACACCGAATTTCATGCTGGGTTCTTTCTTTCTGGCAATCGGTCTCTGTATCTGGAGGCTTTATAAGGAGGCAAAGAAAAGAGGACTGGGGTTATAAACATTATATTAAACAGGCACAAGAGAAGGTCATAAGCCGAGTTCTGTTCCACGCTTCGGTTGCCCAAAACGCGGCGATGATCATTCATCTGGGACGGCAGTTGCCTGCCGCCTCTAGCGACACTACCCGAGAACATCAGACGGGCCGCCCTTAAACGTTCTCCTATTTGGTCTTGCTCCGGATGGGGTTTACCATGCCTTTTCCGTCGCCGGAAAAGCGGTGAGCTCTTACCTCGCCTTTTCACCCTTACCCTGAACTTTCGTCCGGGCGGTATATTTTCTGTGGCACTTTCCTTAGGGTCGCCCCCAGTCGCCGTTAGCGACCATCCTGCCCTGCGGAGCTCGGACTTTCCTCCGGCAGAGAAACTCTGCCCGCGATCATCTGACCTTCTCCGGCCTAGAAAGTAGTCTACAATTGATTTGAATTTCTTTCAAGGAATCTTCTGATTCGTATCGATGGCCAGATTGGCCATTTTATCCGCCTGTGTATTTTGACAGCGCAATACATGCTTTACCTGAACCGATTTAAAAGAAGAAAGCAGGCCGCGGACTTCCTGCATTAAGATTTTCAGATTCTCATTTTTAACTTTGTAGGAACCATTAATCTGGTTGGCCAGCAATTCCGAATCCAGATAAACATCCAGTTGATTGAATCCCTGCGCCAGTGCGCCTTTTAATCCCAGAATCAGGGCCTTATATTCGGCGATATTATTTGTACAGTGACCTAAATATTCCTTCTCTTCCCAAAGAATATTATCAGCTTCATCGGTTATCACTGCGCCGGCGCCCCCCATACCGGGATTGCCTCGGCAGGCACCGTCACTGAATAACTTCACTGTTTTATTTTCCATAAAAGACTATGCGGACTTTTCCTGATTTTGAAAATACATGATCCGGTTACAGTTGGGACAACTCAGCAGATCATTGGAACGCTGAAGTTCGTTGTACAGCTGCGGCGGAATATTCATATGGCAGCCGCTGCAAACGGCTTTCCAGACGGGAATCACACCGACACCTTTATTGCGCTTTTTTACTCTTTCGTATCGGGCCATGAGGTCTGAGGGAATAACATTTTGCAGGCCAACTCGTTTCTCGGTCCAACTAACCGTATCCGCGTCAACAGCGTTCAGATCATCCTCGACAATTTTCTTTTCCTCTTCGTGCTTGACAGTTGCCTGCAGTAAAGTTTCCTCATCCTTTTTCACGAGTATGGAGAGTTTATCCATTTCTTCCATGAGTGCGATGATCTGGGATTCGAGGTTGCCACGCGTCTTCTCGGCCGTTTCAATTTCCTTGAGCATCGCCTGATATTCTTTATTGTTCTTTACCTCCAGCAGTCTTTCCTTAGTTTTTATCATACCGTCATTGAGTTTTTTGACCTGGGCTTCGGATTCGCCGTGCTTTGCTTTGAGTGCATCATACTTTCTTTTATTGAGTTCAATGTTTTCCTTATAGACCTGAAAAGCTTCTTCCATCTTGCGAATCTTTTCCGGCAGTTTAATTTTTTTAGCGGAAAGCTTGACCAATTGCGAATCACACTCCTGTATGCTGACTAACAACAATAATTTCTCTTTCAACCATTTTCTCCTTTATTACTTTAATAAAAAATGCACCCCTTGGGGTGCATTCTCAGATAGCCTGGCTATGGACTTGATTCTGTGTGCCGCGACATGACGGTTTAATTTGTCTGTTCACGGCAGTGAAGTCATTTGCAGTATCGCAACAACTCCGTGCTTGTGAAAATCGTGTTTTTTTACTCATCATTGAGATTCCGTTATGACAAAATTTGGTGGGCCCACCTGGGATCGAACCAGGGACCTACCGGTTATGAGCCGGTGGCTCTACCAATTGAGCTATAGGCCCGCCATTTTTTAAGCATTCTGTGCAGATTCAACCGGCATCGAAGTTCGTTGAAATATACCCAATTCCGGCGCTTGTCAATATTATTTTGCTGCGCGTTTCCGGGAAGAATTCTTCGCTTTTTTTGACGGCTCCTCTTCAATAATCTCCGGCTCTTCTATAGTTGGACTCCACGATATCCACGGGTACATTTTCATCCGGACCCACCGCGCCCAGACGGTCACTAATGCCGAAACGCATTCGCAGAACTTTTTCTTCACGCGGTGTGAGCGTGGCCAGTATTTTCCGTGTCTGATCCGCCAGATCCATGCTGATCGTGGCTTCAGAAGGAGACATGATCTTTTTGTCTTCGATAAAATCACCCAGATGACTGTCCTCTTCCTCGCCAATCGGCGTTTCCAGAGAAATCGGTTCTTTGGCAATTTTCAGAACCTTACGCACCTTCTCCAGCGGATATTCCATTTTATTGGCGATTTCCTCCGGGGTCGGTTCGCGTCCCAATTCCTGGACCAGGTAGCGCGATGTTCGGATCAGCTTATTGATCGTTTCTATCATATGAACGGGAATCCGGATCGTTCGCGCCTGATCGGCAATGGCGCGTGTTATGGCCTGCCGGATCCACCATGTCGCGTAAGTGGAAAACTTATAGCCGCGCTGATATTCAAATTTATCAACCGCTTTCATCAATCCGATATTGCCTTCCTGGATCAGGTCCAGAAACTGCAGGCCGCGATTGGTATATTTCTTGGCAATACTCACCACCAGCCGCAGATTGGCTTCCACCAGCTTTCTTTTGGCAATTTCCGCCTTGGCTTCGCCGTCTTCAATGGTGTCAACCACTTTCTTTAATGTGGCCGTCGGAATGCCCACTTCCTTGACAATATGCTTGATACGCTTTTGCGCTTCCATAATCGCATCATGACTCCGATGCAACCAATCGATGGAAACTTTCGCTTCTTTCGCGGCTTTCTTCTCATCTTGTTTGGATTTCTTCATTTTAGACCAGGCTTTTTCCATTTGCGTGAGCGTCAAGCCTGATTCTTTCTTGAACTGATTAATCACCCGTTCGGATCGTTCTATTTCATCGGTAAAAAATCTCAACCGGGCAACAAAACGATGCATCTGCTTTTTGCTGAAACGGATTTTGCGACAAAGCGTGATAATATTTTTTGTGTTTTTTTCTATTTCCGCCGTTAATAATTCCCGCCGCTTGGGTTTCGTGTTTTTATTCTTGAGTTTTTCGCGCAAAACATTGTTGCGGTCGCTAAACATCCGTATTCGGGCAGTCAGGCTGAGCACTCTTTCTTTATGCTCGTCCTCCTCCATGAATCCTTCTTCGTCTTCAATATTATCCACCACGTTTTTAACACGAATTTCGCCGGCTTCCAGTTTTTCACCGATACTAAGCACTTCAGCAATTGAAACGGTTAAACTGAAAATCGCCCACATGGTCTCGCGGGCGCCCGCTTCGATTTTTTTAGCAATCTCGACTTCGCCTTCGCGGCTCAAAAGCGAGACTAGTCCCATTTCGCGCAAATACATCTTCACCGGATCGCCAGTTTTGCCCGTGCCGGGAACCAGCGCGAGAGCCTCTGGAAATTTGGATGGCAGAACATCTTCCACCGGTTTTTTCACCACCAATTTTTCACCCTGTTCGGTATCAATAATATCAATATTTTTTTCTCCAAATAACATGATAATATCATCTATTTGATCTGAAGAATTGACATCGGGCGGCAGCATATCATTGACATCATCGTAGGTTAAAAATCCTTTTTCCTCCCCCAGTGAAAGTAATTTTTTAAATTCATCTGACTGAATTTCTTTAGCCATTTGGCATCCCCCAAATTTCATTGTTTGTTACAGTAGTTCTTTTTCTTCTCTCATCAAATTCTGCTTCTGACAAGTCAGCTCCTGGGTCAGCTCCCTGTCGCCGCTTTCCTGCGCTTGCCTTAATTTGAGCTGAACCAGACGTTTTTGTTCTTTGTACCATTTTTCCCTGATTCTCCGAATATTATCGGCAAAATTGCGTTCCACCATATTTTCATCGGTCGGAGGCGCCTCAATACTTAATTTATAAATACTTTCCCGAAGCGGTTTGTCTTCGTCCGACGACAAGATAACATTAATATCAATATACCCAAGCAGCTTGTAGGCCTCGACAATTTTTTCACCCAGATTCCTGAGTACGGGCTCCATAAAGTAATCTAATATTTTTTCACTCTCTACCAGCAGTGTCTTTTGCGGATACTCCAAAATCAACCTGATCAGATTAACTTCAAGAGGGCTCACACTTATTTTAGCTGGTTCCTTTCGGCCAACAGCAACGGGCTGGGCGTAAACCGCTTTGCGATGCGCCTCTCTTTTCAACAATGTTTGATCAATACCCAATCTTTCCGAGATTCGCTTGATAAAAAGATTCTTTTCGATTTCGTCGCCGATTTTACCCACGAACTCCATCGCGGTTTTCACCAGATCACGGCTTTCTTCAAATGTTTTACCGTCCCCCAGAATGTTATCAATATAGTAATCACTGATGGCTAGGCGCAACTGCAATTAACTCATCTAACTTTTCCTTGCTGTACTTTTTTATAAAATCATCAGGATCGCAACCCTCCGGAAGAATTAAAGCCCGGGCATGCATATTCGCCCCTAAAAACAGCTCCAAAGAGCGATCCAACGCTTTTCGTCCTGCTGTGTCGGGATCGAACAGCGCTACGACATCCTGGGTATAGCGGCGCAAAAGCTCCAGATGATCTCGTGTCAGAGCCGTACCTAAAGTGGCGACCACATTACGAACGCCCGCATTCCATAATGATATGACGTCAAAATATCCTTCCACAATCATGCAAAAACCGCTCTGGCGAATCGCCTCTTTGGCCTTTTGCAGTCCATATAAATTTTTGCCTTTAATATAGACAGGCGATTCCGGCGAGTTGAGATATTTCGGCTCGCCTTCACCTAAAATCCGTCCGCCAAAAGCAACGATTTCTCCGAAAATATTTTCAATCGGGAAGATCAGCCGGCCGCGAAAGCGATCATAGAAGCCTCCCTCTTTACCGGCGATGAGCAGACCGGCCTGCTCTGCCAACTTCAAAGATAAGCCGCTGCCTTCAATATAATCTGTCAAAGAACGCCAGGTATCCGGTACATACCCCAAACGAAATTGCTTGACGGTTTCGTCGGTGACGGCTCTTTTTTGCAAATAATCCCTGGCGACTTTACCTGCCGGCGACGCCAGATTGCGCGAAAATTGCTGCGCTGTTCTTAAATTCAAATTAACAATCTCATCGTGCAGGGAATCTTTTTCATGGCCATCCCTGCCGAAAGTCCGAACCGGCAGGATAACGCCTGTTTTTTCCGCCAGATGTTTGATGGCTTCGGGAAAACTCTTATTGGCTATTTTCATCAGCAAGGTGATGACATTGCCACCCTCCCCGCAACCGAAACAGTAAAAAATCTGTTTCTCGCGGTTGACGGTAAACGACGGCGTTTTTTCCTGATGGAAAGGACAAAGCCCCAAATAATTTCTGCCTGCCTTTTTTAAAGTCAGATATTCGGAGGCAAGCTCGACAATGTCCACCCTACTTTTAATTTCTTCAATCTTACTGTCATCAAAACGCACGAACGATTGCCTTGCCCATTTTTTAGTCTTTGCGTTAATTTCGCCTAGATCAAGTTTTACCGAGACAAAAGCGCTTTTACTTTTTCGCCTGCGGCTTTTCCATCCGCCTTGCCGGTAATCTGCGGCATCAGCACTTTCATCACTTTGCCCATATCCTTGACGGAAACAGCGCCGACATCGTCGATCGCTTTTTGAATGAGCGCTTCCACGTCTTCATCAGACATTTGCGCGGGCATGAAATCCTGCAGGATTTTTAATTCCGCCTCTTCTTTTTCCACCAGATCCATTCTTCCGCCTTTTGCGAACTGTTCGATGGAATCTTTTCTCTGCTTAACCAGCGCGGACAGAATCTGCATGGTTTCCGTTTCATTGAGAGGGCGCATCAAGTCGATCTCCTTGTTGTGCAGCGCTGTTTTCAGCATCCGGATGGCGGAAAGTCTGATTTTGTCTTTGGCTTTTGCCGCCACCACCATGTCTTCATTTAACTTGGCGTTAATATCCATATTTTTACCTCGAATTAACCTAATTGATCTTCCAGTTTCCTGCCGCCAAGAAGATGCATATGCAGATGAAACACCACCTGCCCTCCGTCAGTGTTGCAGTTCACAACCGTGCGGAATCCGCCAGCGGCCACTTTTTTTATTTGGGCGACTTTTTGCGCCGCCACAATCAACCGTCCCATGACATCTCGTATGGTTTGCGTCAACGTCCATCAACGTCGCAATATGTTCTTTCGTAATCAGAATAACATGCACAGGCGCCATCGGATGGATATCGTCAAATGCTAAAATGGCATCGTCTTCATAAACTTTCGAGCAGGGGATCTCCCCTTTGACAATTTTACAAAATATACAATCTGTCATATTTTCACTTCCTTCGAATTCTATGAGATCTATTGCGTCTTCGCAATCGCATCTTCCAGCGCAATTGCGCCGGTATAAAGTGCACGACCAACTATCACACCATAGAACGAACAGTCCTTAATGGAAAGCAAAGCATCAATATCCGCCAGCGTCGCCACTCCTCCGGAAGCAATCACCGGAATCGATACCGCCTTAGCCAGCGCGCTGGTCAACTCCACATTAACGCCTGTTTCCATGCCATCACGTTGAATATCCGTATAGACGATGGCCTGAATCCCGCAATTTTCATAGCGCCGCGCCAGCTCAACGGCGTTTTGGCTGGTCTTTTGCGTCCAGCCGCGAACCGCCACCTGACCGCCCAGCGCATCGATCCCCAAAATGATTTTTCCGGGATGGATTTCTGCGGCCGTTTTCACAAATTCTTCATCCTGGATGGCTGCCGTCCCCAGGATAACGCTCGATATGCCGTTTTCCAGATAGTAGTTGATCGTCTCCATGTTGCGGATACCGCCGCCAACCTCAATCGGCACGGAAACCGATTTCGCTATATTGAGAATAATGGGCGCGTTCTTCGGCAATCCGGCAACCGAGCCGTCCAGATCAACCACATGAATCCGCTTGGCGCCTTTTTGTGCCCAGAGTTGCGCCATGTCCGCGGGATTCTCGGCATAGACCGTCACGCGATCAAAATCGCCCTGCGCCAGACGGACACATTGTCCATTTTTTATATCAACCGCGGGGATGATGAACAACCTAAAACTCCTTCGTGGAAAACAGTTCAGAATCTCGGTTCGAGATAATCCGTAAAGCAGAAACCGTGTCTCGAGTCCCTATTTCAATTATGGCTCAAAACCTGAAAACTTCGAAAAAACCTCATCAACGCCTAACTTCGTTAATTCGCGCGCGGTTAACCACTTGGCGCCTCCTCTAAAAAAAGAAGATGCTTGGAAAACATCTTCCATCAACGATTTTTGGGTTTTATCAAAAATACCACGCCATAGTGTGCTGCCGTCCTTGGCGGAAATCAGATGAATCTCAAAAGCGACAGACGCGGGACGCTCCGTAGAATATTCATAGCCCACTCTTTCACGATAACGATAAACATAGCCTACGGCGAGCACATCCGCGTGTATTTCACTTCCGACTTCTAGTATAATCTGCAATAAGGGCTTCTTCAGAGACTCCGCTGAAATCCTTTGATAGACACCTGCCACTCTCTCCGAAGGAATGATTTCCACATCTTTCAGATCCCTCAATTTATCGGTAAATATTTCCTCAAGAATTCTTTCGGCGCCCTTGACGATACTTCCGCTGGAATTGACACTGCTGCAAATGGGACATCGGACAGTTGACGATGTGTCTTGGGATATCACCGCTTGAAAAGGAATCACCGCCAGACGCGTTACAGTTTTATTGACAGACTTTGTGCTTTCCTGCGCCAAAAGGGTATAGGGCATAAAAACAACAAACACCCAAAGCAATATCACGCAACCAATTTTTCTTATCATGGAGATATTTCGCAATGAACAAACCTGGCCTTTCTATCAGAGCGTTCCTTTCGTGGACAGAACACCTGAAATTTCCGGATTGATACTCACAGCCTGTCTCAGCGCTCGGGCAAAAGCCTTAAAGACTGCTTCGATAATATGATGGCTGTTACTGCCATACGTGAGATTAATGTGCAACGTGATACCGCTGTGATCGGTAAAAGCCTTAAAGAACTCCTTAACCAGTGCCGGATCAAATCCGCCGATTTTCCGGCGTTCATACCGGACCTTGTAAATCAGATAGGGACGGCCGGAAATATCCATATCCACACGGCACAGACACTCGTCCATTGGCACGGATGCCGAGCCGTAGCGATTGATGCCGGTCTTTTTACCCAGTGCCTGCCCGACCGCCTGACCCAGACAAATGCCCAGATCTTCAACCAGATGATGATCGTCGATTTCCGTATCGCCTGTGCTTTTAATCACAAGTTTGAACCGACCATGACGGACGAAGAGCTCCAGCATGTGATTCAGGAAAGGAATGGTCGTATTGATCTTACTTCCGGCGGATTTATCCAAATCAATGTCCAGCGCAATATCCGTTTCCGTCGTTTTGCGGACAATCTTAGCTTTTCTGGCCATATCTGTCCTCCGGATTATATGACTTTATTCAAGGGATATTCAATAATGCCTTCGGCTCCCGCATCCAGCAGTCGCGGAATCAGATCCCGCACAACGCCTGTATCAATCACCGACTCAATGGCAAACCATTCTTCGGAATAGAGACTGGAAATGGTCGGGGCTTTGAGTGACGGCAGAAGTTTCATCACGCGATCGAGATTTTCTTTTGACACATTGAGCTTCAAACCGACTTTGCCCATCGCCAGAAGTGACCCGGTCAAGAGCGTCCGAATCTGCTCTATTTTCTTACGCTTCCACGGATCATTCCAGGCTGCCCGGTTGGCAATCAACTGTGTATTCGTTCTCATCAGCTCATGGACAATCCTTAGTTTGTTGGCCCGGATGGTCGATCCCGTTTCCGTAACTTCCACAACCGCATCGACCAGATTATCCACGACTTTCGCCTCCGTCGCACCCCAGGAAAACTCGACACTGACCTTGATATTTTTTTCGGCAAAATATCGCTTGGTAAAATTTACCAACTCGGTCGAGATGTGTTTACCTTCCATATCTTCAATCGAGCGAATCGGCGAATCATCCCGCACCACCAGCACCCAACGCGCCTGACGGGTGGAGACCTTGGAATAGACCAAGTCCTGCACCGCCACCACATCGGAATTATTTTCCATAATCCAATCGATGCCGGTCAGCCCCAGATCCAGATGGCCATCTTCAATATAACGGGACATTTCCTGCGCCCGCACCAGCGTACACGAGATTTCCGGGTCATCGATATCGGGAAAATAACTGCGGCTGTCATAGGCAATCCTCCAGCCGGCTTTCTTAAACAAATCAACCGTATTATTTTCCAGACTTCCCTTGGGGATGCCTAATTTTAAAATATTCATTTATATACATCCTTTGGATCAAAGATCTTTTCGCCCACAATGACAAAATCACTGCCTTCCAGCTTTCGATAAAAACAGGATCGATGTCCCGTGTGACAGGCCGCTCCGCCCAGTTGTTCCACTTGCAATAAAATCGTATCATCGTCACAATCTATGTAAATATTTTTTATAATCTGAATATGGCCGGAGCTTTCACCCTTCAGCCACAGTTTTTGCCTTGACCTGCTCCAGAAAGTCGCCTTGCCGGTTTGCACAGTAGCCTCCCACGAGGCCCTGTTCATATATGCCAGCATCAATACGTCTTTAGTTTCAGCATCTTGAACAATAGCCGGAACCAGCCCGTCAGATTTATTAAAATTCGGTTCAATCATAGAATCCTTCATCACGGTGGTTTTTTATATAACTTCTTGAAACTGTCTTATTTAAATGATGAATTCCATTAAATCAAGCAATATTTTATCTTAATAATCATCTATTTCCATCTTGCCTAACTATACCATTCATGATAAAAAACGGCACCGTAAATTGATCAGAGTCATTTGAATCTATTATCCGGAGGGTGGATTATGTCTTTGCTGACGGGAGGCGCCATTGCCGCTGTTATTGGACTGATCAGTTTGATCTTCTGGTGGGCTGATTTTTTAGCAATCATACGAGGTGCGCTACCGATTTTCCTGCTTCTGGGTGGTGCCTTAGCGATCTATGTCGGCTTTGATGAAATTCAGGACAAAATCCGCGACGAAAGACAGCGGCAGGATGAAGAACTGGAGAAAGCCAGGGAGGAAATAGAATCGGCTAAAGCGGAAGCTGATCGCTATCGTGAAGAATTAGACAAGCTGAAGAATGGTAAGAACTAAAACTCGACACTAGAATCATAAATTACAAATACATCTTGACACAGCCGGTCAAATCACATATTAGCGACTAACATTAAAATGTTATGGATGCCGATATGCAAAATATTTCCATAAATAAATTCTCGCCTTATTGTATCTATATGTATTGATGCCTGCTTGCCAATGTTCGACCAGGTAAGCGGGCTTATCCAAAATCAACAGCAAAATTTTGTAAAATAATAATCACTAGCAACAGTATTGTTTGTGTTTTTCAAAAAATGAAAAATAGGGAGGGAATAGATCAAATGAAAAAAGGGATTATTTTTGTCACAGCAACATCATTCGCGGCGTTGTTTATCATGTTTTTGTTCAGTTCCACCGTGCTGGCACAGACCACCCTGACATACAGCATCTTTTTCCCGGCCACGCACGCACAGGCCAAGGCCGGTGAAAACTGGGCCAAGGAGATCGAGAAACGCACCGGCGGTAAAGTTAAAATCAACATCTTCGCCGGCGGATCATTGACCCCGGCCGATCAGTGCTTTGATGGTGTCGTTAAAGGAATTTCCGACATCGGCATGTCTTGTTTCGCATACACCCGCGGCCGTTTACCGCTTCTTGAAGCCCTGGATCTGCCGATGGGTTATCCCAGCGGCATGGTCGCGACCCTTGTCGCCAACGACTTTGTTAAAAAAATGAACCCCAAAGAACTTTCCGATGTCAAGGTTCTCTATCTGCACGCTCACGGCCCCGGCCTTTTGCATACACAGAAACCGGTCAGCAGCATGGCTGATCTCAAAGGCATGAAAATCAGGTCAACGGGTCTCAGTGCAAAAATCGTCGAGAATTTGGGTGGCGTTTCTGTTGCTATGCCGCAGGGCGGAACGTATGAAGCGCTGCAAAAGGGCGTCGTGCAAGGCACGCTGGCCCCGATGGAAACCCTGAAAGGCTGGAAACAGGCGCAGGTTATCAAATACACAACCGATTGCACCAATATCGGCTATACCACCGCTATGTTTGTCGTCATGAACAATAAAAAATGGAACTCGCTGCCCAAAGACGTGCAAAAAGTTTTTGATGACGTAAGTGGTGAATGGATTGCCGTTGCCGGCAAAGCCTGGGATGACGCGGATGCGGAAGGATATAAATACTCCGCGGAGTTGGGCAATAAAATGATCAAATTATCCGATGCAGAAGAAGCCAAATGGGAAGCAGCCGTTAAACCGGTTGCCGAAAGTTACATCAAGAGTGCGGAAAGCAAGGGGTTGCCCGGTAAACAAGCTGTCCAGGAAGTGGCCAGTTTAATCAAGAAGCACTCCAAAGCTAAAAAGTAGTGGATTTTCTAATTGATGCTTAGTCCGGCAAAATATCTGACACGCGCAGGCAAGGCTTTCAATATCCTTGCCTGCGCCGCTGTTATCGCCATGATGCTGCTATCCACGGCGGACGTTGTTTTGCGTCTGTTTGGTAAACCCATACCCGGCACATACGAACTGGTGGGATTTCTGGGAACCGTTGTCGTATCCTTTGCCCTGGCTTTTACCTCCATGGAAAAAGGACACATTGCCGTTGAGATTCTGGTGGAAAAACTACCGCAGCGCGCGCAACTGGCGATTGAAGCATTCTGCAATCTGATTGGCGCATTGCTCTTTGGCGTGATTGCCTATCAGGCTATTCTTTACGCGTTGGATTTTCGAAAAAGCGGAGAAGTTTCGGCAACGCTCCAGATGCCGGCTTATCCCTTCATTTTCGGCATCGCCATAGGCTGTGCCTTATTGTGCCTGCTGCTCATCGCCGATTTTATCAAATCCCTGCAAAGGACAATTGACGTATGAGCCCCTCAATGACAGGCATGATCGGCTTTGCCGTATTGATTATCCTGATGTTTCTGCGGATGCCAGTGGGCTTTGTCATGGCCATTGTCGGCTACCTTGGGTTTGGCTATGTTGTCTCCTGGAGCGCGGCGTCAAATCTTTTGGTCCGCGATCTTTACTCCACATTCAGCTCGTATAGCCTGACCGTGATTCCCCTGTTTGTCCTGATGGGACAGGTTGCTTTTCACTCGGGTATCAGCGGCCGCCTCTTCAACGCGGCACATAAATTTTTTGGTCATCTTCCCGGCGGCCTGGCAATCGCCACTATCGGTGCTTGTGCCGGATTTTCCGCCGTCTGCGGCTCTACCAGTGCGACTGCCGCCACTATGGCTTCCGTGGCGCTGCCGGAAATGAAAAAATACAAATATGATCCGGCCTTGGCCACAGGCGTCGTAGCAGCCGGAGGCAGTCTGGGCATCCTCATACCGCCCAGCACCATTTTTATTATTTATGGAATCATGACGGAACAATCCATCGGCGAACTTTTTATGGCCGGTGTGATACCGGGAATATTACTTTCCTGTTTTTTCATTCTATCTATTTTACTCTGGACTTATTTTCGCCCGGACATCGGACCGCGCGGCCCGAAAAGCACTTGGATAGAGAAATTTAAATCCTTATCCGGCCTCATCGAAACCCTGCTTTTGTTTGTTCTGGTTATGGGCGGTTTGTTTGCCGGATTCTTCACACCGACGGAAGCAGCAGGCGTGGGAGCCTTCGGCACCATTATTATCGCGCTGATTGGACGCAACTTAACCTGGGAAGGATTTAAAAACGCGCTTTATGACACCACGCGCATTTCATGTATGATTTTTGTGGTGGTGGCGGGCGCCACGGTCTTTGGTCATTTTTTAGCTGTCACACGCATTCCCGCAGACATCGGAACATTTGTCTCCGAACTGCAATTTCATCCGATGATCATTATGGGCTTCATTATATTGATTTATTTATTTCTCGGCTGCCTGATGGATTCGCTGGCCATGATCATGCTCACCATTCCCATTATTTACCCGGTCGTTCTTACCATGGGTTTTGACCCGATCTGGTTCGGTGTGATGATCGTGATTGTTGCGGAAATGGGCGTGATCACACCACCGGTCGGCATCAATGCCTATGTTGTGGCCGGCGTTGCCCGCGACGTGCCCTTGCATGTCGTTTTTAAAGGGTCGCTTCATATGCTTTACGCGATGATTGCTCTAGCGGTTCTCTTAATCATCTTCCCGCAAATTGCCTTGTTCCTGCCACAATTACTGAAGTAGCGTGTTCAGGATCTTTTTTCATGATTAAAGAACCCCCTTGTCCGATTATCAACCCTTTCCGGCGGATGAAAATGAGAGCGGCAGTCATTGGCGTCTTGTTGGAACTGGATTATGTGGGCGCGCTAACGGTGGTATCGACTCCATATTTCTTTTGCAGATATTTTTCCATCGTTTGAGGAAATAATATCCATCCCAACAGATCTTCGTCGGTTCGCGCGAGATTGCCGATCGTCTTTTTCGCCTCTTCCATTTCCGGCGGAAGGTCATCAGCCGGCCTGCCGGTGATCGGCGTCTGTCCGCGTTTATAATTTTTCAGTATTTTCTGGGCCAGGTCCTTATCAATCGGTCCGGGGGTTTGTCCGTACAATCCCAAAACAAGATCCTTGAGTTGGTTGGATATTCGGACATAGCGACCAAAGATAACATTTAATACAGCCTGTGATCCGATAATTTGCGATGCCGGCGTCACCAGAGGCGGATAACCCATATCCTTGCGGGTCTGAACCACTTCTTTATAGATTTCGTTTATTCTGTCCAAAGCTTTCATTTCTTTGAGCTGGCTGGTCAAATTGGAAATCATCCCGCCCGGAATCTGATGGGCCAGCACACTGTTGTCGATAATGGACAGTTTATAATCAGCCAACAGGTGTTTGTATTTAGGGGCAACATCTTCCAGATGCTCGCCGAGTTTGATCAGGGTGAGCAAATTGATCCCCGAATCCCTGTGGGTTCCCTGGAGAGCCGCCACGATCGGTTCGCAAGCAGGCATCGATGTTCTCAGGGCATAAGGCGCAAGGCAGGTATCGATAATATCCACGCCGGCTTCGACGGCTTTTAAGTAGGACATGCTGCCCATCCCACTGGTATAGTGGGTATGCAAATGCAGCGGTACTTTAATTTCCTTTTTTAATGCGGTGAACAGATCGAATGCGTCATAAGGAGAAAGCAGACCGGCCATGTCTTTTATACAGACAGTATCCGCACCCATGCTCTGAAGTTCTTTAGCTTTCGCCACGAAATAATCCAAGTGTATAGATTTCCCCGCCCAGGCGGTTTTCCGTCAATGAATAACAAACCGTGCCTTCCAAGTGCTTGCCGTTGGCTTTAATTCTTTCCACGCAGGTTTCGATGTTGCGGAAATCGTTCAAGGCGTCAAAACAGCGGAAAATATCAATCCCGATTTCGCAGGATTTATCGACAAAAGCGCGCACCACGTCATCGGCGTAGTGACGGTAGCCGACCAGATTCTGCCCGCGCAAAAGCATACTAAAAGGGGTTTTCTTGACATATTTCTTTAGAATCTTTGGTCGCATCCAGGGATCTTCGTCAAGAAAACGGTGCATCGTATCAAACGTTGCCCCTCCCCATACTTCCATCGCCCAGAAACCGCAGTTATCCATCTCTTCAGCAATCGGAATCATATCCTCCGTTTTCATTCTGGTCGCATAAATGGACTGATGACCGTCTCGGAATGTATTATCCTGAATTTTGATGGGACGGGGTAAAACCTGTTTTGTACCTTTCATAAGTAACTCCTCACTTAATATTTTCTTATCAATGTTCAATTGCCACCACCCTGCTTGACTTTATTCTTATACACCCAGCAGCACATAATACTGATACTATTTACATTTTCTCACTGGACATTGTGGTATTAGGATTGAAGCTCGAACCGTACGCATCCTGAATACTACGGTAACCGGATTGAAATATCCATTTACGAAGGCGACTTTAAAGAACAATCCTATAAAAATCAATAGATATTTACGTCAGGGGGATTTATAGAGTACCGGGCAGAATAATCTTAATTCTTAATAACTTATCTTATCCAACGGACAATGATGAAATGCAATCTCATCACGATAGTCTTATAAAAAAAGCCCATGCTTTGCATGGGCTTTAGTAAATAATATTAACCTACGGCGTGGATTCTATCTTCGATCCCCTTTGTCCTTGTTTCCCATGCCCTCTTCCAGGTCCGCCCTGAGGCCCGGGACCATCTCCTCTTTGAGGTCCATCATTGCGCTTATTAAACTTCTTTTGTTGACCGGGCGGCCGACGATCCATCCCTTTTACACCCCAGTTATTTTCTTTTTCCCAATGCTTGTTTCTTTTCCAGCCCCGCCAGTTCTTTTCAGCGTCGCGGTGCGGAATGGGGCGTTGATCCCATTCATGCCCTTTCCAGCGGCGATCCCGATAGTCGCCGCGCCAACCGGGGGGAACATGTCTATGAAAGGATGGCACGCCTCTATAGTGCCCCCAGCCTCTGTCATAGTAACGCGAACGGTACCAGCGCCCTTCCCAGGGACGCCACCACCAGCCGCCATAAAAAAATATGTCATCGTTAACATCGGGAACCGCATAGACATCGGTTTCCGGTATCACAACCACATGAGGCGGCGCGGGGAAAATAATCGGCGGAGGCAGAGGGATGTTAATACGAACCTGCACTTGCGCCATAAGCGAAGCCGGTATCAAAACCACCAACGTCAGAAACACTATTTTAAAAATTAATTTCTTCATTTGGTTTTCTCCTTTCTGCTTAATGCCACCCCTATGAGTATCTGAAATTTCATGGGTGGCATGGTCGTTGGCCATGTGTTCTACCTTCTGTTAGGGATAATTTCAAGCCAATAATCATCAGGGTCATTGATGAAATAAATGCCCATCGCTTTGTTTTCGAAGCAGATACAGCCCATTTTTTCATGCAGGGCATGCGCGGCGGCAAAGTCGTCCACCTTGAAAGCCAGATGAAATTCATTGTCACCCAAATTATAGGGCTCTTTGCGGTCTTTCATCCAGGTCAGCTCCAACTGATGGGGTGTTGTGCCCTCGCACAAGAATACCAGAATAAAACTGCCGTCCGGCGGTTCATAGCGTCGTACCTCCTTCAGTTGCAGAGCCTCCTTGTAAAAGGCCAGGCTTTTTTTCAGATTCAGCACATTGAAATTGTTATGGGCAAATGTGAATTGCATATGTTTGTATCCTTTCCTGCTTTCTACTTTTTTGTTTATCCAAATAGAAGCGCCGGCGTCCGTTACAAACATTCCTTCATAATAGCCTCAACCAGTTCCGGCGTCACATCCCTTTTCTCACCCAGTTTGATCATGCCGTGCGCCTTCAGTTGCTCGACAACAGCCGGAATGATATCAGCGCTGATATTATAATCACATAGGCGGGTCGCCACCTGCATGCTTTCAAAAAAATGGCGTGTCTTTCCAATAGCAGCATCAATGCGCGAGTTATCATCAACGGTTTTGATGCCCCACACGCGTTCGGCATACTGCAGGAG
The DNA here is from genome assembly GCA_963726395.1 of uncultured delta proteobacterium. Lineage (GTDB taxonomy): Bacteria > Desulfobacterota > Syntrophia > Syntrophales > Smithellaceae > UBA8904. The sequence goes on along the minus strand of CAVSCG010000027.1, from coordinate 11,195 downwards.
TTTTTCTTTTTTATCCTGAGAGCGTATCTTCAGCATGGCCGGCAATATCACAGCCAACGTTTTGGCATGATCCAAACCACGCAGCGCCGTAAGTTCATGTCCGATCATATGGGTTGCCCAGTCCTGAGGAACCCCGGCGCTGATGAGCCCGTTGAGACCGAGCGTGGCACACCACATGAGATTGGCACGCACATCATAATTTTCTGGTTCCGCCAGAGCTTTCGGTCCATCCTCAATCAGCGTTAACAACAAACCTTCGGCAAACCGATCCTGTAATTTTCCATTGACGGGGTACGTCAGATATTGCTCGACGACGTGGACAAATGTATCGACGACGCCATTGCCGATTTGACCGGGTGGCAGCGTATAGGTCTTTGTGGGATCGAGAACGGAAAACTTGGGAAACAGCGAGGGGTGCACAAAGGGAAGTTTGGCATTTAATGCGCGGTGCGTAATCACGGCTCCGTTGTTCATTTCTGAACCACTGGCCGGAAGTGTCAAAACCGTCCCGAACGGTATGGAGCTTTTAACCTTTTTGCCAAAGGTTTTGACAATCTCCCACGGCTCGCCCTCATACAGAGCGGCAGCGGCAATAAACTTTGTGCCATCGATCACGGAACCGCCGCCGACGGCCAGTAAAAAATCGATTTTGTTTTTGCGCACAATATCCACACACTGCATCAATGTCTCATAGGTTGGGTTGGGCTCTATACCGCCAAATTCCATCAGATCATAATCCTGCAACGCGGTTTTAACCTCGTCGAATACCCCGTTGCGCTTAATACTTCCGCCGCCATAGGTCACAAGAATCTTTGACCCCTTTGGAATTTCCCCGGCTACATCTTTGATTCTTCCCTCGCCAAAAAGAATTTTGGTCGGGTTGTAAAATGTGAAATTAAGCATATTGCCTCCTTCAGACTTTAATCTTCAATTTTTAATAGTTTATTATTGCGGATAACCAACGGCCTGCACCAGAACGACTTTTTGCTTGTCACGAAGCTTCATATCCTTAGCGAGTGCGTCCTTATCGACAAAGGCGCGAACACCCGTGGCCAACCCAACGGATGCGCAATACAGATAGACATTCTGGGAAATGAAAGCGGCATCCGCACCGGAATACAACAGCTTGTTTTCGTCGCTGGTGCCAATCGTCATCTTTGCGTAGTCCACCACGTAGATCAATTGAATCGGCGCACCCGCGACGGCACTGCGCGACGGTTGAAGGAAGTGGGTTGTCGCCTTGCGCAGATCGGCCTTAATCAACGGATCAAGCGTATGGGTTTTGGCATTATAAAGATAGAGGCCTTCCTCCAAGGCTACATAGACGTCGATTTCCTGCCAGTTGCGCGCGGAGGGCGCCGTGCGTTTGCCGCTGTCCGACCGATTGATCCCGCAGGCCGCCCACAGCAGATTGGAAAGCACTTCAACCGGCAGTTTCTTCGTGCTAAATGACCGATCCGTCTTGCGCTCTTTGAGACACTGCATCAACGGCTTCCCGCCTTTTGTATCCGGTGGCAAAAGCTTGATCGGCGCCAGATCGGCGGCAATGGACGTGGCAACAAAGCAAAATAAAACGGTGACAGTTAATAATGTTTTTTGAAGCATGGGGACCTCCGGATTTTTATAATTTCTTTTTCATCTGGAAAGGTGTTTCAATACAATCTATCTCCATCTTCCTTATCGAGAACCACAGCAAGTGCCAACGCGTTACGTAACATGAATGCCCCATAATCGTTCACTAACATAAGGAGTATATCTGCTCCTGCTTCAGTCCACTCCACTTCCTTCACTAATGTCTTTAAAATAGCACTTTCCCCTTTTGGGCAAGCCACATCCATAGAAGGTTTCTTTATCAAAGCGGTGTACTCTGAAATCAACGATTCAACATGTTTGCCTTCATTCATATTACGAGCTTTCGACATGTCATGATTCCTTAAAGATCTTATGGTGCCAATTTATATAGCAAAATAGCCATGCCAAGATTACAAAACTGCAAATCCAATTTTTACCAAATATTCATAAATTGGATCATAGTAATCAGGACATCGTGTTGGATCTTCTTTGTCACCATTCGGTACCACGATTACCATACCTTGCCTGGCACGTGTTAGAAGAACACGGTATGCATTTTTTAAATAGCGTTGACGATCATCTTTTTTAATATGCATCCATCTGTTGCCCCGGAAAGACCAGTATTCCCATTTATCCTTTACATATCTTAAATCTGCGTCCCAAGTGCAACAAACCCAGTCAAGCTCTAATCCCTGAATTTGGAATTCCGTTGCTACATCTTCGAGGTAGTATGATGATCTTACGTCTTCCTTTACTATCTAAGAAACCAATGGATAGGATCAATAGGTGTTCTAACATCAATTGCATGAGGCTTTAATCGCTCTGCTTGTGATGAAACCACGATTCCATAACGTTCGGTACCACGAGCCTGTTTTTTCAGCCACCGTTTTGCATTTGAAAGATCACGCGTAATAACAATTGGAAATTTCCCTTTTATTTTTTCTAATGTGTGCGCGTGCCGCTTCTATATCGAGATCGAGCATTTGCTTAACCACTAATGAAACATTCTCTGCGCGGAATGACCGCATCGATACCGCAAGGTGTAATTCATCTTTGTAAATAACATTTGGACACGGCAACAGTTTGCTTATTGCGTCACCAGCAGAATATTCACTATCCGTAAGACGAGATGATATATAAACATGCCAATCGGGAAAAGAACGAATTAATGGAATTAATCCATTCAGATATACCTGCTTCACCAGTATTGATCTCCTGCCCACCGCCGACAAGACAGACAATAACAGCCCAGTCGACATGTCTGTCGAGACAAGAAACCAAATACTCTGGTTCTGACAGACAAAAATTTAGATTATTCTTTTTTCGACGCATAAAACTAGATGTCTGCATGCTATCCCATGCTCTTTGGGCCTCATCGAATAGAGCAACGTGTTCAATAGGTGGTTTTGTTTGGTCTAGAAGACATTCATCTCGAAAATGATGAACATTTTGAATGAACATCTTCACATTCGCCATAACTTCACCTTTTTTGGTTTTCTTTCCATTTTCTTTATCATGGCGCAATTTATCTCTTGTCAGCGCTTCGCGTAGAACAGCGACAAGCGGACCATTACCAGATAGAAATACACTATAAAGGTCATTCGTTTTATCGATATGAGTGGTGGCAATATTTAAACCAACTAATGTCTTTCCTGCTCCGGGAACGCCAGTCACAAAACAAATAGATTTTTGCGATTTTCTCTTGATTGACGGATAATATCAGAAATTGCAGCAGTAGTTTTGTTGAGATTAATGGCACTTGCATCATTTCGGGATATTTCTTCAACAGAGTGTCCATTATATAGAGCCATTGCGGCTTCAACAATTGTGGGCGTAGGACTATACCGTCCATTTTCCCAATTCAGTGGATCAATTTTTTTACCTTCACAAAAGTTCAAAACGCTTCCAATTACTTCGCCAAGCATTGATGAATTACATTTTATAGGAAAAAGAAGTTTATCGTTATGTTGTGTTGCAGAAATTACATACTCGCTAATACTGGCAGCTTTTGTTGCAATCAAAATAGGTGCAATAAGTTGTTCATGACTAGACTCATGAAAATTTTTTAAATCCAGAGCATAGTCCCATACTTGATCAAAAGCATATGGTGTAAATATTTTTTCCCCGACCTTAAACTCAAGAACAAAGATAACAGAACCTATTAGAAGCAACACATCTATTCTTTGACCCATGCGTGGAATAGAAAATTCAAAATATATCATCCCTTGAAAATGACAGAGCGATTTACGAAGAATTTTTATTTCTTCTAACCATGCATCTCTCTGTAATTGTTCAAGCGAGAATGTGTTGCTTATTGCCAATTTCCCCAATATTATTTCTGGAGATGTTTTAAGAAAATCCTTAATGGTTGCTGAATAGTAAGCGCGATTCATATATCAATTCCAAACATAAGGAAAGCTTTTAAGAAATAATGATTTTCGATTGTCTATGTCGCATGGATATCACTTATACCTTCCACAAAAAAAGGATTAGCTCGACATATAAATTTCAATGTGTTTCATTTTTAAAATTTGAATATAGCAATGATACAAATTCTCGGAAACAATGCAACTATTAAATACACGAGAACTAAGAAATATAAGTTCACAATGCATACCATTGCTTCAATAACAGTAGTTGAACCGGGGCATACCGTGAGTGAATATGCCCGAAACGTTGTGGCTCTTGGTGATTGGAGCAAAAAAAAGCCGAACTGTTTGAGCCCGCTAGGCGAGTTTTTCGGCTGTCGCGTAATGAGCCTTAGAGCCACAGTTGTAGGGCATTCGGCGCGTTTGAATGCCCCTTCAACTGACGCACCACATGTCCCTCATATTTTCCCATATATCCCCGTTTCTAACAGGGTATTTTTTATAGCCTGCGAAGCAGTTCAAAATTGCAGATGCGCACTTCGGGCAGATTGTCTTCTGTGGTTACTATATTGTTTTTACTGTCAAGCGAGACAATGAGATCGTTGGCTTCAAGCAGAGAACCGTCAATGCCGATGTTGATAAGACGCGCAATCATTGCTTCGCGCAGGAGAGCCTTGCTTTTGCTGGATATGATTCCCTCCGATTCGGCTTGTATCAGACTCATTGGCTTTAAAAGTTCATGGGAACCTGCCACCCAACTGTCGGTACCGTTAAAGAAGCCACGGATAGATATGAAATTCCGATCTTCGCGCAGCAGCGGTTCTCCCTGGCTGTTCACAAGATGGCTGTGCGATTCATATTTTCTTTTATCGGTGGATTGCTCTGTTTTGGCGCTGCCGGTCATATAAATCGCGCGCACATAGACGGTGGGAATGCCCTTGAAGCTCAGGTATTGGGCAATTGAAAACTCCTCAAAAGGGCTGTTGAATCCGTATTCCAAAGCTTTTTTACTCCGGATGTCATTGTTTTGCAAAATAACCTTTTCGCCCACGCGGGATATTTTCCACACAATGTGAATATGGTCTTTGGTAAAAGTATAATAGGTGTCGGTTTTCTCGGAAAGTTTCCAGGAATGTGTTTTGCGCCAGCGCTCAGGTAAAAAATAATCGAAAAGACGTGCGTTTCGGCCAACCACCCACAAATGTCCCCCTGTGCTTTCAGCAGGACCGTGAATATAGGGTACACCCATTATTTCAACGGTGCCAAGATGGCTGGGCAGTTCAGTGGGGCGCCAGCGGTTGCGCTGGTCATCGTGATAGGTATGACGTTTATGGCTTTTTACCTTTTCTTCGTGTTCGGGTGTTCGGATCAAGAGCTCGTAATCAATTACAGAATAATCTCCCGCATCAATGATGCCGCCAATAAGTTCGGTTTGCGCGTTTAGTTTATCGGGGTTGTCAGCCGGGATACTCTCAAAAAGATTTACCTGCTTTTCTTCCAGAATAATGTGCACGGGTTTCATGTCCGCTACATAAAAACCTTTTTGGGCCATATCTGATATTACTTTGAGGGTGACAGGCTTGACAACGGCGTCTGCGGCCTCTCCCGTTATGCCGGCGTCCTGGAGCGTTTCTACAACATCTTTGCCGCGTATCCACTGGTAGATGAGCTTATATTGTTTGAGGATGTCAACATCAATTCCCGGATGTTTTGCATGGATGCGGTTAAGTTTATCCGTCGAACGTCCGCTCTGCCAGAGTTGCATGGTTTCGGGCGGCACATAGATGGCGAGCGGCAACTGTGTTGATATGGTAATTCCCCGGGGGCCGTATCTTCCTTCGCGCATTTCAAAAGTGAGCGAGAATTCCTCCCACGGGCTGTTGAATTCGGTATTCATGAATTGCATAAGCGTGTGCGTATCCAGCGGCACGTCTTCTCCCACCCGGCAGTTTTTTACAACAAGATCCAGTGCAACGCCGTCCACCATTTTAGTTGGCACCCTGTATACGGCACTGGTGCCTTTCAGTCTTTGGCGCTTGCTCGAAAACCAGGGATCTTCGTACCAGTTTGATGGTTCTAATAGTCCGGCCACGGGAAGGCCGAATTGTGTAAGGTAAATATCTCCACCGTTGCTTGTTTTACGGTGAACATAAACCACACCGAGTACGGTGACCAGCGTTTCAAAAGCGGCAGGACTTATAGATGATGACAGTGGCGATGTGATAGAAGACATTTGCGCTAGATTCCTTGATACTTCAGTTACAAAACATAAAGTTAAAAACCGGGAAAAATAATACAACTTCCTGAAAACAACGCAAGAGTAAAAATATTTTATGGAAAGAAAAAAGACAGGCTGCATTCGACCATCTAATTGATCAAATGCAAACCTGCCTTTTAATAATTCGCTGTCAGACTTTGAGTTAACGCCTGATTATCCTATAAATTAGCCCAGTCTTTTTTCCAGACCTTCAAGCTCTTTTATGAGTTCCGCAGGCAGACGATCACCGAACTTGGCGTAATGTTCACGGATACTGGCCAATTCATCTTTCCACTCGTCTTGATTGACGTTGAGCAGTTCCTTCATATCGGCGGCGCTGACATTCAGACCGGTCGTGTCTATAGCATCCTCCGTGGGCATAAAGCCGATCGGCGTTTCTTTGGCTTTTCCCTTTCCGGACACCCGCTCGAAGACCCACTTCAGCACGCGGCTGTTTTCACCGTATCCGGGCCAGAGCCATTTGCCGTCCGCTGTCTTTCTGAACCAGTTGACGTAAAAGATTTTCGGAAGCTTGTCTTCCGTCGATTTTGCGCCGATGTTGATCCAGTGCTTGAAATAATCACCCATGTTGTAACCGCAGAAAGGCAACATGGCGAACGGATCGCGTCGGACCTGTCCGATGTTTGCGGAAATGGCCGCGGCGGTTATTTCGGAACCCACGATCGATCCAAGGAAAACACCGTGATTCCAGCTACGCGCCTGATGCACAAGGGGAATGGTGCTCGGGCGTCGGCCGCCAAAAAGAATTGCACTGATCGGAACACCTTTTGGATTTTCCCAGTCAGGGTCAATGGCGGGACACTGCTTGGCCGGGGCCGTAAACCGGGAGTTGGCATGAGCGGCAACTCTGCCGCTGTCTTTGGTCCATGCCTTGCCGGTCCAGTCGATGATCTTGCCGGCCGGTGCATCGTATCCAATGCCTTCCCACCAGACATCACCGTCTTCCGTCAAAGCGACATTGGTGAAAATGGTGTTTTTCTCAATGGCTTTCATGGCATTATAATTGGAATCCAGCGACGTGCCGGGAGCAACGCCGAAGAAACCGGCTTCGGGGTTGATGGCGTATAAACGGCCATCGGCGCCGAACTTCATCCAGGCGATGTCATCACCGACCGTTTCCACCTTCCAGCCGGGAATGGTGGGAATCAGCATGGCCAGATTGGTCTTGCCGCAGGCTGAAGGAAAAGCGGCCGCAATGTATTTTTTCTCGCCTTCCGGACTGGTGATTCCCAGAATCAGCATATGCTCGGCCAGCCAGCCCTGTTCTCTGGCCATAACCGACGCGATTCGAAGCGCAAAGCACTTCTTGCCCAGAAGCGCGTTTCCGCCGTAACCGGAACCATAGGACCAGATGGTTTTTTCTTCGGGAAAATGGGAAATGTATTTCTTCTCAATCGGAGCACAGGGCCACTGGGAACCATCGGATTCACCGGCCGCCAGAGGTTTGCCCACCGAGTGAAGGCAGGGAATAAACACGCCGTCTTCTCCCAGAACATCGAGCACCTTTGAGCCGACTCTGGTCATAATGTGCATATTCACCACAACATAAGGAGAATCGGTAATTTCAATACCGATCTGAGCGATAGGCGAACCTACCGGGCCCATGCTGAAGGGGATGACATACATCGTCCGGCCCTTCATGCAGCCATCATAGAGTCCTTTCATGGTGACCTTTAAGGCGTCCGGATCAATCCAGTTATTGGTGGGACCGGCTTCGTCTTTCGTTTTCGAGGCGATATAGGTCCGGTCTTCAACCCGTGCCACATCGGAAGGATCAGATCGGAAAAGAAAACAATTCGGACGCTTGTTTTTGTTGAGCACAGTGGCAAGACCTGAATCAACCATGATCTTGAGCATGGCATCATATTCATCCTGGGAACCATCACACCAGTAAACCTTTTCCGGTTTACACATTTTGGCCATATCATCCACCCACGTGATGAGCTTCTTGTTTTTGGTCATACTGCTGTCGTTCATTCATTTCTCCTTTAATCAATTAATAATATTTGTCTTTTGGAAATTTTAATCTGGATTTTAGAATAAAGATCCCAAAGAACGGCGCATAGGTTCAACTATTAAAAAAGAGTTAAAAAAGCAACTAATATTTAGTTAAATGAAATCGAATAGTAGAACGGCACTTTGTAAGACAGGAAGATACGTTCAGGAGTGGTCTTCGAAAAAGTTTTTTTCAGGCCTACCGAACTTTCATTTCATTTTATCAAAAAAATCTCTGAAAACTTCCAGTGGCTGGGCGCCGACGATTTTGTATTGGTTGTTGATGATAAACAGGGGAATACCCGTTAAACCAAGCAACTGCCCTTCCCTTTTTACATCATCCAGTCTCGACGCATAACGCCCGTCGCCTGCCGCAGCCAGCGTTTTTTTGCTGTCTAAACCGCTTTTGGTGGCCACGGCGGCAATCACATCGGGATTGCCGATATCCAGGCTCTCCGTGAAATAGGCGTGAAAAATGCTTTCATGAAAAGCTTCATAGCGGCCCATGTCACGGGCATATTCAGAAGCCATCAGCGCTTTTCTGGAGTTGGAAAGAAGTGTGTGGGTGTTGAAAACTATGCCCACTTCATTGCCCCGCGCACGCAGTTGTTCATAAAACGAAGAGAGGTCGCGCCCCTTGAAACGCTCGGAAAGCAGCACGCCTGCGGGCGGTGTTTCCGGATGAAGCTCGTAACTTACCCAATGCTCATTAATCGCGTATTCTTTCTTCAAGTGGTCAGCAATGCCCTTGCCGATATAACAGAAGGGTCAGATATAATCAGAAAAGATTTTGAAGTTAATCATAGGCTAATTCCTCCTTTGGCGAAAATTTAAATACTTCCTTTTGTCATCACACGAGCCTCGTTTTCCTGTGTCGATAGTATCTTAGGGGAATCACGATGACGAAAAAGGGGATCATGTACATGGCGGCGACCAGCGGCTCAACAGGACCGAAAAATTCAGAGGAAAATACTATCACCAGCACATTATTGATATTGCCCAGCATGACCGCACCGGCCAATTGATTCTCCACCGAGCCTTTGCGGAAGAAAAATATTCCCACCACACAGTAAATGGCGGCCAGTACAAAGGTCACAACCATCGCCATCATAATCACAGACGGTTCTTTTTTGAAAAACGGCGCATAGCGATAGAAAACCCCCAGGTTGATCAAGGCAAACAGCAAAAGCGAAACGGGAAACTGAATCTTCAGAATCGGCGCGACAAATCTAGGCATCAGGTATCGAATAATTTCCACGGCGATGATGGGAATAAAAATCACCATCGCCAGCATCTTGAGCATGGGCAGAAAAGAGATTGCAACCTCTTTTGCAACAACAATCTTAATAAGCGCCGGTAATGTAAATGGGACCAGCGAGGAGGTAATGACCACTACCACCAGCACGAGCGAGCTGTTGCCTTTGACCATGTTCGAAATCATCGGAGAGACGACACCGCTGGAAACACCGGTCAAAAGCAGGGCGGCCAGCGCGTAACCCGGAGCAACGAAATAAAAGACAAAATAAATAATGACCGGTAGAAGAGCAAGCTTCATAATAGTGAATGCCGTAATCTGCACATAGTGTCCTTTGAGCGCCTTCCAGACATCCGCCAGATCAATGGAGAGGTAACTCAGGAAAAAATTGATCATCAGGCAGTAGATAGGAAAAACCTTAAATCGGGAACCAAAATCGGGAAAAACAATAGCTATGATCATGGATAAAATGACGACAACGACAAGAACAAGATCATTGAGCCGAAACGGTGTTTGCATGGATATGAGATACCAGATAGCGTCTATCTTATCAACATCTTTCACAATTGCACTAGATGGACTTATGGTCTAAGTTCCCCTACAATGCCCTCGTCTGAAAATCAATATATAGCAGGGCATTTACAGATTCATGAACATCCCTTCACTGATCGGATGATTTTGCCTTACTGAAGAAATATTTGTATAAAATAAAGCCGTAGATAATCAGGTTTATGGCTATGACCAACCCGCCGAGTATATATTGCATAAAGGCTGTAAGGTTTGATGGATAAATCACTGGAACAAGGTACTGCTCGATAAAGTCTCCCCTGTATATACTGCCACCACCGAGACTGCGCAGATGATTTTCAAGCGGGGTCAGCGGGCAAATCCAGCCGGCAAATTCGATGAAGGCGCCCCAGAAGGCAGCCGGCAGGTGAACCCAGACCACCCAGGGTCGGCGCATCACAAGCAAACCACCTGCAACAACAAAAGCAATAAACAAAAAGTGAAAAACAACAACCGCATCAGCAAGTAGGAAATACATAGGACCTCCTTTCCCTACTCTGATAATCTAACGAAAAGAATATAGCACATTAAAACCGAGTTTATATATCTATAACATTCAGGGGGTTTTTGGCATTCAGAGCAACTTGCCATCAACCCCCATAAACTCAGTTTGACTCTATTCTGTTAGAAATCCTTTAGAAGAAAGCAATGGGGGTGAAGACACCGGATTAAGGAATCTCTTATTATTAGCATTACAGGAAAACGCTCTTCGCACGAAGGGTCAAAACTTTTGAGGTGCAAGTATGAGCAAATTAAATCAGCCTAATATTCAGGCGGAAATAGCGTTTCTAATAGGTCAAGAAATACCCCAAAGGGAAATAGCTAGACGATATCAGGCAAAGATAAGCAGGATGGCAAATAAACCAGAGATGATTGATTTAATCATCAAGGAAAAAAATAAACTTAGCAAACTGACCAAACGAATCTTACGGAAACTTGAGAATGATCATCATTTTAGAAAAGAATTCCAAGCGAGAATAGAAAATATGATGTATGATTTCAAATGTTTGTTTCGTCTATGACGTGAATATAAGTGTATCGTTGATAGCTAGATAACGATTTGAAAGCGGTTATTCCATACCTATTGAAGCAACACACACAAGCCTAAAAAGTCGGTAGCGGACAGTACCACTATGGCCTTGGATTGTTTCTTTCACCT
>CAVSCG010000026.1:0-193048 GCA_963726395.1 uncultured delta proteobacterium | reverse complement strand
TGAAGCCAATAGATCGACAACATCAACGAAGATTACAGACTTGAATCGGTAATAAACACGATTCACGCCAGGTGACCAAAATTGACAACACACCACACATTTTACGGTCAGTTTCTCATTGACATACAAAGCCGTGCTCCTTATAATTCCACGTCACAAAATAATATCTGATCAAAAAATATGTCGAACGAGCAAATATATTTATTGAAAAAGTAATTTCATAGTAATCAAACAGCTCGGCAAATTTCAAGGCCTCCGTCCATAGCTTTTTGTGTTGAATTAGGATTTAAGATACCTGAGTCGGGTTCAGATAAGCCTTATTGCGTCGCACGGGCCAGTTGCTCTAGAGATCGCAAATTCCTGAATTATTATTAACTCAGTCATACTTATGAGGGGGTATATAGTGAACAGCGAAGGAAAAGAAATCGTCTCCATGAGCCAGAATGAAAAAAAACGTATCGTCCAGGCCTTCTCACGGCATATCAACAGCGGACAAGTCAAATACCTGAAGGCAGGACATCTCGACGTTCTCGAAACGCAGCGGCGGTCCGTGCGCTTCATAGACCCCGTCAGCGGAAGGGTCATGATAGACTGCTTCACGTCGGCGGGATGTTTCAACGTGGGAAGGGGTAATCCCGTGATAAAGAAAGCCATGGAGGAGGCGCTGGAAACCCTGGACATGGGAACATCGACCCTTATCTCGGTTCACAAGGTGGCCCTGGCCGAGAGGCTCGCCAGTATAGCCCCTGCCGACCTGAACAAGGTCCTCTTCGCCGCGGGCGGCGGCGACGCCATCGATTGCGCCATCAAGCTTGCCCGCGGGGCCACGGGACGCTCCCATATCATTTCCACGGTGAAGGCCTATCACGGGCACACGGGCTTCGCCCTTTCCGCCAACGGCAAGGAGCATTACCGCAAATACTGCGAACCGCTCATGCCCCAGTTTTCCTTTGTCCCTTTCAACGACTTGGAAGCCATTCGCAGGGCCGTGACCGATGACACGGCCGCCATCATAATTGAGCCGGTACAGGGGGAGGCAGGAATATTCGTGGCCAAGGAGGAATACCTGCGCGGCCTGCGCCATCTCTGCGACGAAAAGAATATCATCCTCATATTCGACGAGATCCAGACCGGCTTTGGCCGGACCGGCAAATTCTTCGCTTGCGAGCATTCCGGCGTAATCCCCGACATACTGGCCATGGCGAAATCCATTGGCGGCGGCATATTTCCCAACGGTGCGGTCCTGTATCGCGACAGGGCTATCTTGACGGACTTTGTATGCTGCAACCCGCAGTTCCACCCCACCTACACGGGAGGCTCGGACCTGGGATGCCTCATCTCGCTCAAAGTAATAGATTACATCATGGACAACAATCTCCCGGAGCGGGCAGCGTGCAACGGCAGGAAACTTAAGGGTGCCCTGGAAAAATTGCGCATCGAGAACCCGAAAGTCATCCGAGAAGTGAGGGGCATCGGCATGATGGTAGGGATCGAATACATCCACGAGTTCCTAGGGCCGATGATGTCCGACGCACTGGCGAAAAATGGCATTTTTGCTGCCTATTCGGGCAATGCCCCGCAGGTGATGCGGTTCATGCTTCCCATTGCCGCCGACGACGAGGACGTCGACGAGGTGATCCGGGCCATTGGTAGGTCCGTGGAATCCATGAAAATGCTTCTTCCCATCGCACTCCCAGCGGCCAAGATACCGGGAGTACTGAAGCTGCTGAACAGTGAAAGGGTCCAGACCGTGGTGTTTAACTGGATACGGTCCCTAGAGGATTTTTTTAGCCGATTTAATCGTAAATAAAGGAGCCCTATATGAACCATACCACGGCAGAGATTCTTAACAAGTATGAAACGTACTTCTCCGCCTCGCATCGCGCGGTGCTGAAAAACCGGGGTCACGCCATCGTTGAAGACCGCCGGGAAGGAGACTGCATCTATGACCTGGACGGCAAACGATATATCGATTGCATATCATCCCTTTCAATTCACAACCTAGGAAGGAGGCCCGCGGCCATCGTCGAGGAACTTCGGAAAGCAATCCAAGAAACTGACCAGGGGAATTTCCCCATGATATCAGAAGAAAAGGCCACCCTGGCCGAAAATATTTTCCGCTTCGTTCCGGCAAAACTGGAATGCACCGTGTTCAGCGTCATCCGCGGAGAAAGCATCGATTTCGCCTGCAAGCTGGCCCGGGGATCCACGGGCAGAAAGGAGCTTCTCGCTGTGGACGGATCATGGTTCGGCCAGACAGGTTTCGCCATGAGCCTTTCCGACAGAAAAGACAGGGAGATATACGGCCCCCTTATTCCTAATGTCGACCAGCTTCCCTTCGGAGATATCGAGGCAGCGCGGAAGCTGATCACAAAAACCACAGCGGCGGTATTCATTGAACCGGTCCAAGCCGAGAACAACTGCCGCCAGGCAGGAAGAGAATACCTCCAAGCCCTGCGGAAGTTCTGCACAAAAAAAGGCGCCCTGCTGATCCTCGATGAAACACAGAGTGGCATGGGCCGCACGGGAAAAAAATTTGCCTTCGAGGAAAGCGGCATCATCCCCGATGTGCTGGTCATTGGCGAGGCCCTGGGCGCCGGCGTGTTTCCCATAGCGGCAACCGTGTTCACCCAGCGCCTGAACAGATTCATGAATGCCCATCCCATGATCCATCTCTCCACTTTCGGGGGATCGGACCTGGGATGCCGTGTCGCACAAAAAGCCCTGGAGGAATATGAACGCCTGAAGCCCTGGGACAATGCGGCCCGGAGCGGAAAGAAGCTTCGGGAAGGGCTTGAAATACTCAGTAATTCCCATCCCGACACGATACAGTCCCTAGACGGCCGTGGACTCCTCCTGTCCATGGACATGGGTACGGCGGATACGGCGCTAGCTTTCTGTAGGGCCGCAGCGGAGAGGGGCCTCTTGGTCTGTCCCGGCGACGTGGCGCGCTGTTCCGTTGTTTTCAGACCCAGCCTGCTCATCAGCGAAGAGACAGTGGTGGAAATACTCCAGGCCGTCTCGGACGCCCTGGCAGTAATGTGAATGGTAATCATCAATTCTGATAACTGCTCTATACTTAACAGTAGTGGGTGAGTGATGCAAGACGTGGCCATTTCCGAAAATTAAAACATCGATGATGGATTTATCCCGTGATGTTCTTCCTGAAAGTCAACAAATCGTCAAATGTGACTAAAATGCTAGACTTCAATTCGTAATATACACAATTCATGTTTGATGGTAGACATAAAAACATTGCATATTACCTTATTACCTTTGGATTCTTAAGATGTTTGGAGCCGAGAGGGCGCTGGACTGTTTTGAGAGAAGAAAAGCATTTTAAATTAAGGAAGCTGATCATAACGGAAAGGAGAGAAACATGAAACCAGAGTTTACGAACATCAGGGAAATGGTGGCGATGCAGGCGCGTCGCTACCAGGACAGAATAGCCATCCGCTTTTACGAACGGGATATCACCTATCGCGATCTGGATGAACAAAGCAACCGTGTGGCCAACGGTCTTCTTAAACTGGGAGTTGGAAAAGGCGACAGGGTCTGCATGCTCATGGATAACAGCCCGGAATTTTACTATACCTATTTCGGGATCATCAAGATCGGGGGCATTGCAGGTCCAGTCAACTGTTGGTGGCAAATCGGAGAAATCCAGTACCTGCTGAAAGATTCCGGAGCAGTAGCCCTGTTTTGTGATCACAACTATCGGGGGCACATCGCCAAGATCATCGACGAAACGCCGGACCTGAAACATGTCATCGAACGTGAGGCGACAGATGATGGTTTTCTCCCGTTTGAGAAAATGTTGACGGAGTCGGTCGAACTACCTGCCGTAGAGATAAGCCCCGATGATGTGTCCACGATCGTCTATACCTCTGGGACGACGGGCAACCCCAAGGGGGTTTTGCTTACGCACAGAAATATTCTGACCAACTCCTGGCAGGCAAGTCTGCTCGCTAATATCGATGAGAACGACGTCATTATGTGTTTTCTCCCCCTGTTCCATGTCAACGGGCTGGTCATAACCGGAACATCCCCCCTGACCAAAGGTTCCCAAATCGTCCTACGCCGGAATTTTTCTGCCTCGGAGTTTTGGGAATGCGTCGCGAAATATCGAGTCTCGATTTTCAGTGGTGTGCCGACGGTTTACCAGATTCTCTTGAACACACCTGGTTTCGAGGGCTTGGATGTGTCCTCACTCCGTTATGGCGTCTGTGGCGCAGCACCCATGCCCGTGGAGACCATCCGGAAGTTCGAGGAAACCTTTAATATGATCATCGTCGAGGGATATGGGCTGACCGAAAGCACAGCCGGGGCAACAGCCAATCCCATTGACGGCGTCCGGAAAATTGGTTCCATCGGGATTCCCTTTGCGGGAACCGAAATTCGGATTCTAGACGAAGAGGACAAAGAGGTTCCACAGGGAGAAGTGGGAGAAATTTGTATCCGGGGCGACAATGTCATGAAGGGCTACTTCAATAAACCGGAGGATACAGCCCAAACCCTGCATGGCGGATGGCTCCACACAGGGGATATGGCTTATAAAGATGAGGATGGCTACCTGTTTATCGTTGATCGGAAGAAGGAAATGATTATCCGGGGCGGTGAAAATATCTACCCCAAGGAGTTGGAGGGCATCATTTGTCGACATTCTGATGTTGCGGAGGTCGCAGTTGTTGGTGTCCCAGACGCGATCTACGGTGAAGAGGTCATGGCTTGCCTGGTTCTCCATCCGGATCGGGTACTGACAGAGGAAGCATTTCAAGACTGGTGCCGGACCAACATGGCGTCCTATAAAGTGCCGAAATACGTTAACATTCGGACATCCCTTCCCAGGAACATTCTGGGAAAGCTCCTCAAGAAAGAGCTGAAAGTCGCTTTGAAGTCGGAGGGAAAACTCTGATTTCAGAAAAGATAGAAATAAAACGCCTCTGTTTCTCAGAGGTGTGGGGAAAGTATTGAAACGTGAATTGAAAAAGATAATAGAAGTTTAGGGGCATTGTTCATTGTCCTTCTGGTAGCACATAGGGCCAAATATTTGTTTGGCTCCATGTGCGATGCCGGATAACACAATTCGAATGGTAATTTTTGATTAAAATGGCAGCAATTTCCCTCCTTGACTTTCCATTCGTATAAGAGCATTAATCAATCGTTATTTGTCTTGTTATCTCAGTAAACTTATCAACCTAACCTTTTTTGCATCCATCAACTTTCTATGAAATAGGAGGGAAAAAATGGGATTCGTAAAGACACCTGAACAAATCATTGCAAATACTCCGGCAACAATTGATTTTTATGATGCGCAAATGTTATCCATTTTCTGGGAAACTAAACCGGAAATCATTGCCAAGCTTCTGCCGCCGCCTCTTAAACCAGCACCCCATCCGATCGCATACGCATTTGTCGCCTTTTATCCCAGCACCAATTTTGGCGTGACCTACAAGGAAACCGCGTTATTTATTAGAGCGACATTCAACGGGGAGGAGGGAGGATATTGCCTTGCCATGCCCGTCACAAGTGACATGGCCTTGATTTATGGACGGGAGATTTTCGGTTTTCCGAAAAAAATAGCCGATATTCATTACAAGAAAGACGGTGATACCATAGAAGGATGGACCGAGCGAGGTGGACCCCGCTTTATGGAAATTCGTGCCAAGCTAACCGGCAACTTCAATGACCCAGCAATGCAGGATCTTCTCGCAGCCACTCCCATGGCTGAAGACGGGTCAATGACGATGACTTCATACAATTTTAAGTATTTTCCTGCGCCGGAAGGCGATGACTTTTGATTATAACCCCCGGCTGGTGAAACAGGACACTGTATTTAGACCTAAAGAAATGCAGTTTGGGGAAGCTGAGATTGTTTTCAAGCCCTCAGATAACGACCCTTGGGCAGAGGTTGAAGTCGTCAAAATTTTGGGTGCCATATATATGAGAGGTAACAACACCATGTTGGCTGGAAAAGTCGTTGCAGAAGTAAAGCCGATGAGTTTGTCGCCCTATGCTTTCATCAAGATAGATAGGTTTTGATGCGGCACAAGGAGTTGTCAATCGGTTAACAACCAATTTAACCCTTTTTGTCAGGGTGATGCCATGAAGGTACTATTGAAACCCCATTTCTGAAAAGAGGCGGGGTTTTGTGTTTTGAAATTGAAAGGAAGGCACGTGAAAAATCTCAAGGTAGCATCTATCCAAATGGTTTCCCGGAACAATGATTTTGAGGGGAACGTTTCTAGGGCAAAGGCCCTTATTGAAGAGGCTGTAAAAAGGGAGGCAAAGCTCATTCTTCTTCCCGAGGTGGCCCTAATCGGTTATGTATTTCACGACACGCTGTGGGCCATGGGAGAACCGCTTAAAGGGAGGACCTTCACGTTTCTCAAGGGCTTGTGCAGGGCCCACGATGTATTTATCGGGACCTGCATCCTTGAGAAGACCGGTGAAGATTTCTTTGACACCTTCATCCTGGTCGGTCCCGGTGACTGTGACTTCTGGTCTCATCGCAAGATCGAACCCGCAAGCTATGAGGCTTATTTCTTCAAGGGAGGTGGACTGAATCCGAATGTCTTTGATACCCCCGTGGGGCGGGTCGGTGTCTCTATCTGCTTCGACTCAAGCAAAACCCACGCCCTTTCCAGCATTATCGACGGTATGCCAGAGATCCTGCTCATCCCCTATTCCTGTCCCGGTCTTCCAAGGTTCATCCCCTCAGGTGACAGAAAAAACTGGGTGGATGTGTATGAAAAGACAGCTGCCATCTACACTGATATTATTCCAGTTCCACTCGTCATCTCCAACAAGACCGGAGCTTTCGAGTCCCCGTTGCCCGGCATGCCCATGCTGCGTGCAAATGGGGAGTTTCTTGGTCGCTCGTCCATTGTGGACAAAGAAGGGCGTGTCCTTTCAACCTTGAAACAAGGACAAGGTGTCCTTGTGGAGGAGGTAGAGCTTGGCCAGATCGAAGACCCGCAAATAAGCAGGAACAAGCTTCCGAAGGGGCGTTGGCTTTTGCCGTATTCAAGCCTCATCAAGATGCTGATGGAATTCTCTTGCCGGACAGGGAAGATACGATACCGACTCAGCAGAAGACGAAAGACGGCGGCTAATGGATAACATCCTTTGCCGGGATGTGAAAAGGGGAGGTATTATGAAGTCGGTTGTCAATAATGGGCACCAAATATTTCATACACCCTCATGGGAATTTTGCACGACTTCCATCCGTAATCCTTAGGTCTGCTGAATTAACACAGTTGGGTCTTTGTCCACCAGGGAGGTGAATACCCATGAATGTCTTACGTGAAAAAAAATGGTCCCCTTATGCTGCCGGCGCATTGGCAGGCATTCTGCTTGTCCTGTCCGTTTTCTTTACGGGAAAGTATTTCGGTGCCTCGACAACCTTTGTCCGTGCCGCGGGTTTTGTTGAGCAGGCCGTCGCTCCGGATAAGGTGGCTAACATGGATTACTTTATCAAGGAAAAAGTAAAAGTCGATTGGCAGTTTATGTTTGTCATAGGGGTGCTTTTAGGTTCCCTGGTATCCGCCTGGATTTCGAAGGAAAAGAAAGCAGTAGCAGTGCCTTCAATGTGGGAGGGCCGTTTCGGGCCTTCACGCATGCGGCGCTGGGTTGCCGCTTTTCTGGGCGGCATCGTGGTGATGTTCGGGGCGCGTCTGGCCGACGGATGTCCGAGTGGGCATGGTCTGAGCGGTCTGGCTCAGATCGCTCTTAGTGGTTACGTCTCACTGATATGTTTTTTCTTGGGAGGCGTCATCATAGCCAGAATGCTGTATGGGGGAGGAAATAGCCATGAATGAACTTCTAGCCGGTGTTATCACGGGAATCCTCTTTGGATTTATCATGCAGAAGGCCCAGGTCATTCGCTATGACCGACAGTTAGGCGCCCTGCGCTTGCAGGATATGACTATCGTCAAATTCATGTTGACAACCATTCTCATAGCCATGGTCGGCATCTATCTTCTGTTGGACCTGGGGCTTATCAAACTTTCCATAAAACCGTTGATTCTGGGTGGAAACATTCTGGGGGGTCTGATCTTCGGAATCGGATGGGGCATTGTGGGATACTGCCCCGCTACAGCGATGGGAGCTCTTGGAGAGGGGCGCTACGACAGCGTCTTCGGCTTGCTGGGCATGATTATGGGAGCGGGAATCTTCGCCGAATTTTATCCGATGCTAAAGAGAACGGTGCTGACCTGGGGAGACTTCGGAAAGATCACTCTGCCGGCCGCTCTGGGAATCAATCACTGGTTGGTTATTGTCATCCTGTGCGCGGCCTTTATCGGTCTTTTCGTCTGGTTTGAGAAAAAGGAACTTTAGAGCTACCAACATGAAACTGTTGATCTCTGTCCCGGTGACTTGGGTAAACCCATAACAAGTTCTACCATCGAAAGGCAGGGTCAGAAAATGGTTCTGATTTTTTGCACCTTTCTCCTGAGAATTAATTATCCAAATAGTACCTCCTCTTTACATGTGGAGTAGCCAGTTGAGTTTTAAAAATTTCTCCTGCGCGCTCTATGGCAACATTGTTTTGTTCTTATAACTGGCTTAGGGTCAGTTTCAGATCCGGGTTTTAAACACCAGTAAGGTTCGAGCTCTCTTCCACGGTATTCAAAATATGTCACATAATAAGTAAACAGATGCTTTGGATGCAATTATAAATTTCATTATTGTCCACTGGTGGCAGCATGGCAAGCACAGGGAGCTAAAGATGAACAGATTGAAAAGCTTTGTGATATAGCTATGCAGGGCGACCGGGGCATTGCCAGTTCCTTTGGCTGCGAGTTGCAACTGGGAGAGACCATTGCTAAAGGACATATCAAATGTGAAATCAGATTTAAAATATCCACATAAATATTACTTTACCAAACGAATGATTATTGCTTCTCCTGTTTCTTCACCCACTCTTTCACATCTTTCAGAAGGCCGTCTCTTAAATCCGCCGGTTCCAGGATTATGATATGCGGAATCCAGGATTTGAGGATATCGTGGATGGCCTCGTAGCGTCCTACTTTAAAAGTTACGATGCCTCGGTCATTCTCTTTACGACGTATTACCCAATCACCAGGTTCAAGGGTCATTAAGCTATCCTCCTCTTTTTACGTTTCCACACCTTATCTTCAAAATAATGCGACGCATCTTTGTCGTCATGGAATTATCAGCGGCAAACAGGTAAAGTCGGTACGAAAGATGAGGAAGGAAAAATGGTCTGGTCCCTCTGTGACGCTGATAATCAAATTGCTCTCCGATTGTGTAAGTTCTTTAATTTTATCTACAGCGCGTGCGAATTCCTCCCCGCGAATTAGATCATCCAGGGGCAAAAACCTGTCGTAAAAAATGTGATGTGGCCGTAATCTGTAATTTTTCCGGATTTGCATCAAAAGCCAAGTGCAGCCATACCTTTTTAAACGTTCCCGACAAGTCATCACTTTTTATCTCAGATTGCCTACTAAAGAAAATTTTCTCTTCTCAGCCTGGCCTAGCATTGAAGGCAATAAGCATTTTTGTAAAAAATGAATATAAAGTAGTATTGACTTTAAATTCTGCATAGCATATTTTTCGAACCAATCCTATTAAGTCCGACTGGTCGGTTTTTTATTTAGTAAGGAAGGGGGTTTTATGTCCTCCAATGTGGAACGAGAAGTCCTTAGACGGGTTCAGATTGTTGACGCAGCTTTACGGGAAATTTCGGCCAAGGGAATGAATAATATCACGGTCGAGTCCATTGCTAAAGCAGCGGGACTTTCAAAGGGAGGCGTTACCCATTACTTCAAATCCAAGGATGATATCTGCGAGACCGTTTTTAAAGCATTCTTTGACCTCATTTTTCAGAGAAGTAAAAATAATATTGATCTATGTTCAGATCCTCTCTCCAAATTGCTTTCCTTTGACTGGCTCTATAATTGGGAAGATCCCGACGTTTCGACCGGCTACCCACTCCTCTTCGATTTTATGGCTGAAGCATGCCACAAGGAAAGCTACAGGATATTATTCCATGAATGGGTAAATAATTGGGTAGAACTCCTAAAGAATGCCATTATTGAAGGCAATAATGAGGGAATTTTCAATTGTTCGGATCCCGCTGCAACAGCAAAGGCCATATCAGCAGTATACCATGGCTTGGCTGTTCGCTGGTATATTGACCGGGATAGTCACTCAACGCAATGGGCAATTGCATCATTCACGGACGCAATTAACGGTTTATTATCCGGTAGTCGGAACAAAATATAACTACGCGGATCAATGTTTGCCACAATATTGACCAGGGAGAATATCATGATTCAGTTCGCCACAAATAGTTCCTGTCTGCCATTTATCATAAGGTATGACTCTGACCTCAAGGCTTATTTCCCACATGGCCTAAGGCGACATCTTACTTCTCTAGTTCTCAGGATATTTCTTCCCTCTCACGCTAAACGGACTATAAATCTTCTCAGCAAGTTAATAACCAGAGCACAAAAATTTTAGTTCCATTGTTTTTTGTTTTGTTTTTTAGCAAAAAGATACCGCATACAAAATAACAGATCAATGACTATGCATCTATAACTGAAAAATAAAGTAAGGAGGGATAGTTGTTTAAAAAACGGATGAAGCGAAAGGTTGTATGAACTAAACCACCAATAAGACACAGATGAAGGAGGGAAGTATTATGGCAGTATTCGCGAATACCGAAAAAATGTATGAAGTCCTCGGCACCCTTTTTAACACACTTATGAACCACCCTTCCGTAGGACCGAAATATGTCGAGTCCAACATTACCATCAAGTTTACAATCAACGATCCCAGCGGAGCCATCTGGCTGACGCCCGAAAACGGCGTCATCTGCGGAGATTCCGATCTTAAACCGACGATTGAAATGACCCTCAGCGGCGATACCTGCCATCAGTTCTGGCTACAGGAAGTATCGATGCCCATCGCCTTGGCTAAGGGTTTGATCAAGGCCAAGGGGCCTCTTCCCAAGGTATTGAAGCTGCTTCCGCTCTTGAAGCCGGCCTACGAGGCCTATCCGGAGATCTCCCGCAAGTACGGCCTATCATAATATTTTACTAAAAAAGGGAGGATTTTATGAGCATAGAAAAGAGCATGAAACAATTCGAGCAAGACAGGCTGGAAGCGGTAAGAATTGCCTCCCGGCTGCTGCTTGCTTCCGGAACGACTACACCCCGCGTGGGAGGCGTCGGTGAATGTACGATTCATATCATCGATGATCCATGTGAAATAGAGGACCTTTGCCAGAACATGGAAAGTATGTCCTGCGAAAATAAAGCCTGGGATTTCTTCAAAAGAGATGCCGCCATGCTGCGCGACGCCGATGCGGTACTGGTGGTTACATCCCTTCGTTGTGTTACTGATCCGGCCGATATCAACTGCAATATGTGCGGTAAGATGACCTGTGAATCTCTGAGAGAAACGGAAAAACTCCCAGGTGACGCTGACATCGCTTTCAAAGGCCCCCTTTGTGTCTTCCGGGCCAACAACATCTCCTATGCCGTCGATGGCATTATCTCCCAGGCACGAAATCTGGGGATCGACTATGGCGTTTTTTGGTCTGTCGGGGCCGCGGCCATGAGGATGAAGATCTTGCCTCGTGTCACCGGCTTCGCTTTGGCGGTAGCTATCTCCATCACGGAAAAGAGCCCCTTCCGAGACATTCCTCTGAAATACGGCGAGATAAACGAACGCAGTATGAATGACCGGATAATTAAAAGGCTATGGCCGCAGTTCAGATCCATCTATAGTTAAATAGATTAACAAACATCAGGAGGCAAAAAATGGCAATTCGAGACATGAATGATCTGGTGCAAAGCGGCTTGGACAGGGCCATAGAATTAATGACCGTAGCCGCTCACAACAGCTTCAGGTTTAATAACAGAAATACGGTAAAGATAATATCCTTGGGAAAGGAGGAAATGGCCGCAATCGGTGAGTTCTCTTACTCTCTGGCCGATATGTCACCCCTAGCCGCTCGTGACGGTCGTTTTGTCATGGAGCTGATCAAGGAGCCCTGCGGACTCCTTCTCCTGGGAGATAAAAGAAAATCTGACTTCAATTACAACTGTGGCGCCTGCGGTTATAAAACCTGCGCCGAAATGAACAAAGCCGAAGTAGTGGAATCGCTGACTGCGTGGGGCCCCAGCTGCCAGTTTAAAAACATCAATATCAACATCGCCACCAACGCGGCAGCTTCCATAGCCTGGAAAATGGGACTTCACTGCCGCGTATTCAGCACCCTGGGGATGGGCGCCTTCGCCCTGAAGTTAATTGAAGACGTGGATTTGGTCGTCAGTGTGTCTGTAAGCGCCGCCAAGAATGATCCTTATTTCGACCGACACAAGTATTGGACAAAAGAACACTGGGATGAAACCTTCCAGAAAGAATTTCCTACCTTCACGAGGGGATTCATCGGTGCCGTGGAAGACGAAGGCACATTCAAAATTTAAGAGAGGAAAATAAATCATGGCATCAAAAGCTCATCTTAATCAGGTTATCGCCTCCCATTTGATCGAAATTCGGGCGGATGAAATGCCGGACAAGGAGATCTACCTTTTTGAAAACGGCGAGCACGGTGAAGACATCCTCACTTATCGCATCCTTCATGAGCGTTCCAATAAAATCGCCCGGCTTTTTGTGGACAAAGGGATTGGCAAAGGCGATACGTTCGCCATCTATATGAGAAATCATCCGGAGTTCATCTGCGGAATGATGGCAGGGGTGACCATAGGCGCCATTGCCGTCCCCGTGGATCCCCGCAACAAGGGGGAGCGGCTAAAGTTCCTCCTCAACAACTGCAAAGCCCGGGCAGTCATTGTTTCCGGTGAATGCCTGGAAGACCTGGAGGCGGTAATCGCCGATGTGCCGACCCTGCGATTCATCACCATCGCCTACCAGCCGGGGCAGAATATAGCCGTTTCTACAAAATATCATGCCTTGAACGAGGTGATGGGAAAGGACACCTGGAAACCGGTGGAACAGCAGATCATGGATGTGCGCCACCCCATGCAGATCATTTACACTTCAGGAACAACCGGAGATCCCAAGGGGGTCATGATCAGGAACAATCGCACGGGGCTGTTTAATATCCTGAACAGTATTGTCTGGAAATACAAATCCGACGACATCCTTTATAATGGTCTTTCACTCACCCACGGAAACGCCCAGGCCGTAACTCTTTTTCCCGCCCTCAGTCTGGGGATCAAGGCCGTTTTCAGCCCGAGATTTACAAAAAGCAGAATCTGGGACATCTGCCGCAAGTATGGATGCACGTCCTTCTCTCTCCTGGGAGGTATGGCGGCCGGCATCTACAACGAGCCGGAGAAACCTGATGATGGAGACAATCCCGTCAAGGTTGTTATCAGTGCCGGAACGCCCATGGCCATTTGGGAAGGCTTTGAAAAGCGTTTCAACGTCCAGATTCTCGAGTGGTACGGCGCAGTAGAGGGGGGGTTTGCCTACAAACCCCTCGGCCAGGGTCCTGTCGGATCATTCGGCAAACCGGTCCCCGGCGTTATGGAATTCAAGGTCGTCGATGATAATGACAATCCTGTTCTGGCAGGACAGACGGGTGAACTCATTTCCCGTATGATCCGGGGAGATACGAAAGTCGATTACCTGGGACTACCCGAGGAGTCCCAAGATAAGACCAAGGGCGGCTGGCTGAGATCGGGCGATATGGTCCACAAGGACGAAAACGGCTGGTACTTCTTTGACTTCAGGAAGGGTACGGAGTTGCGTCGCTTTGGCGATTTCATTCAGCCCGATTTCGTGGAGTCCATCATTGGACGGCATCCTGATGTGAGCGAGGCCTGCGTTTACGGCATACCAGCCGCTTCCGGCTCCCCGGGCGAAAGCGATCTGGTGGCAGCAATTGCTCCCTTTGAAGACAAAGTTATCGATCCTGCCTCCGTCTATCAGAAATGCAAAAACGAGTTGGAAGGTAATTTCATCCCCTCGTACTTGCACGTGGTGAAGGAGATACCGAAGACGATCACCGAAAAGGCGCTGACGCGGGTCTTGAAGGAGATGTTCGAGAAAAAGGAAGGCGACATCTACAAATACGAAGATTTCAAATAGCCGCAGTATCACACCAATGAAATTGCGGACGCAATGAACCCTATGAAGCTTTATGATCATAAAAGGAGAAGACCATGGCTTATAGAGATCTAAATCTGGACTTAACAGACGAGCATATTGCCCTGAAAGAATCCGTACACAAGTTTTCCATTGAGGTGCTGCGGCCGGCGTCCATTGAGCTTGACAAGCTGTCGCCGGAGGAAGTGATAGCAAAGGATTCTCTCTATTGGAAGTGTATGAAACAGATGTATAAGAATAAATACCATACCGCACTGATTTCCGATGCGTACGGTGGCATGGGTCTCGATCCCCTGTCCGTGCATATCTTTTTTGAAGAACTGGCCTATGGGAGCGCCGGTTTCACCGTGTCTTTGGGAGTCAGCATTTTTGCGGCCTTTTACGCCTGCATGGTGCCCAATGATCATCTGGTAGATAAATTCATTACCCCCTTTGTGGAATGCGAAGACGCCAGCATCATGAGCTGCTGGTCCATCACTGAACCGGAACACGGTTCCGATATTCTCATGCCGGGCACACCTTTCTTCCATGATCCCAAGATCACCCAGCAGGTCAAAGCCAAAAAGAAAAATGGGGACTGGATCATCAACGGACAGAAAGCGGCCTGGGTCTCCAATGGTCCCATTGCCACCAATGCCGCCCTATTCGTCAACATAGACAGCGCCCAGGGCATGAACGGCGGCGGTATCTGCCTCATAGACCTGACACAGCCGGGGGTTTCCAGAGGAAAGCCCTTGGACAAGATGGGACAGAGAGAACTTCCTCAGGGAGAGATATTCTTCGACGACGCCATCTGCCCCGGCGAAGACATGATTATAGATCCCGAAAGCTACGAGATGATGACGGACATCACGCTGGCAACGGCCAATGCCTGCATGGGCGCCTTTTTCACCGGCGTTGCCCAGGCCGCCTACGATTTGGCCGTGCAGTATTGCAAAGAAAGGGTACAGGGTGGTAAAACCATCTCCAATCACCAATGGGTGCAAAAAAAGATCTTCGACATGTTTTCCAAGGTTCAAGCTGCCAGACAATTATCAAGGGCGGCGATGATTTACAATATGAACACCACCCCGCCCGCCGTTCCCTACTCCGTCGCCGCAAAGGTTTTCTGCACGAATGCCGCTTTTGAGGTAGCGAGTGACGCCGTGCAGTTATTCGGCGGCAACGGCGTCAGCAAGGAATATCCCATCGAAAAACTCTTCCGTGATGCCCGGGCCTCCATGATCGAAGATGGCTCCAATGATTCTCTGGCCATCGGAATCGGCACTGCGCTGCTCAAGGAGGAATATGCAAATGGGTAATGTGTATATCATCGGCGTCGGGATGATCCGGTTCAACAAATATCCCGACAAAACGGTAATCTCTATGGCCCACGAGGCCATCGACCTGGCCCTTAAGGATGCCGGGCTTACGAAGGAAGACCTCAATGCCATCTTTTTCTCTAACACGTTCTGGGGGATGTTCGACAATCAGCATTCCATCCGCGGGGAAGTCGTTATGCGTCACATGGGGGTCGGTAATATCCCTGTTACCAATGTTGAAAACGCCTGTGCCGGCGGTTCTACCGCGCTGCACCTCGCCTACACGGGAATCCGTGCAGGGATGTATGACGTGGCCATGGCCGTCGGTTCGGAAAAGATCACAAACCCGAACAAAATGCTTTCGCTGAGCGCTTACGGTACTTGTATGGACGTGGGTAATTTCGAGAAGCATATCCAAAATCTGATGGAAATCAGTAAAACCTTCACCGTTAAGATCCCAGCCGACCAATCGGCGCCGGGGGAAGGGCGGAGCATCTTCATGGATGCATACGCCATGGGGGCGCGCTGGCACATGAGTCGGTTCAACTCAACGCAGCAGCAACTTGCCGTGATCTGCGCGAAAAACCATTTACACGGATCCCTCAACCCCCTGTCTCAGTACCAGCAAGTCATGACGGCAGAAGAAGTTCTGGCCGACAAGATGGTGGCCTATCCCCTAACGCGTGCCATGTGTGCTCCGGTCGGGGACGGTTCCGCAGCAACGATCATTTGTTCCGAAAAATTCCTGAAAAAACTGACTGCCGCCCGGCCTGTGCATATTCGGGCTTCTGTCCTGGGTACCGGTGCAGATCGCGACTTAAGCGCCCCGGACATCGGTGAGCGTCTGGCAAAGCAGGCCTACAATATGGCTGGTGTCGGACCCGATGATATCAGTCTGGCAGAACTCCACGATGCCACATCCTGGGGTGAGCTGCACCAAACGGAGTCCATGGGCTTCTGTCCCATGGGCGAGGGAGGACCTTTCGCCGAATCAGGAGCGACAACACTGGGCGGTAAAAAACCCATCAACACCAGCGGGGGGCTCGAATGCAAAGGGCATCCCATTGGCGCATCCGGACTCTCTCAAATCCATGAGCTTGTGATGCAACTACGCGGCGAGGCAGGGAAGAGACAAGTTGAAGGTGCAAAGATTGGTCTGGCGGAAAACGGCGGCGGCAACATCGGCGTCGAAGAAGCGGCCATGTGCATCCACATCCTGGAAAAGATGTAAGCCCCCGACAAGATTGTATACGCTGTCTCTCCAAGAGCAGGCGGGATTATATCTCTAAACCCGCCTGCTCCTTTTACGCAACGATTCGTCAGTCGACGGGCAAAACAGTAGAAGGGAACAATACGGTTTACGGAAAGAGGAAAAAATGCTGACACTCAAAGGTAAAAACGTTCTGATTACCGGCGCCGCCTCTGGCATCGGAAAGGCTCTCGCAGAGTGTTTTGCCCGTGAAGGATCCAATCTCTTTCTCGGTTCCCATCCTCGTGAAGAGGATCAGCTTTGTCGTTGGGCCGACTATCTGGAACATCAATATCATATCAAAGCAAAGAAATTCCCCGTTGACCTCTCCCTGGCTTCAGGACCGGAGTTACTTCATAAACAGGTCGTACAAACCGGCGAGGGTATCGACATTCTTGTCAATAACGCCGGGGTCATGCTTTATGGAGGATTTGCCGAGCTGCATCTGGACAGGCAAATCGAAATGATTTCGGTCAATGTTATTGCCTATGCAAAACTTATGAGATTATTTTTACCTGATTTAATGAAAAGAAAATCCGGCAGGATCCTTAACGTCGTTTCCGCCTCGGCTTTTCAACCCACCCCACACCATGCCGTTTACGGCGCCACCAAGGCGTTTGTGCAGAGCCTCAGTGAGGCGGTGGGCCAAGAGATAAAAGCTTCCGGTATTAAAATCTGCACCCTTAACCCCTCCTATACGGATACGCCGATGCTTCGCGGGAAAGGATTTCCAAAAAAACTCTGGTGGTTTTCTATTAGCGGCCTCAGTTCCCC
Organism: uncultured delta proteobacterium; assembly: GCA_963726395.1. Lineage (GTDB taxonomy): Bacteria > Desulfobacterota > Syntrophia > Syntrophales > Smithellaceae > UBA8904. Next base: position 175,615 of record CAVSCG010000026.1, on the reverse strand, counting down.
GGAAGATATCGCCCGCAAGGGAGTAAACGCTTTCAAAAAGGGAAAACTAATCTACATTCCCGGTGTTCAAAACTGGTTTGCCGCATCTGTTTTGACTAGGATATTTCCTCGTCGCATGGCGAGTTACATCCCTTCTTTAGTTTTAAAAGAAAAAGGGGACAGAAAGCGTCAAAAGTTATAGTCACTGAACCGGAAAGGCTCAGTTTGATTTATGTCGATGATGTTGTTCTGCAATAGGAGCCAAGCATATGCGTAATGTCTGTATTACGGGAGCAAGTGGTTATATCGGCAACAAAATATCACTGTTCCTGTCCCAACAGGATGAGATTGAAAATATCATTGGCATCGACATCAATCCGCCGAAAAAATCAATTTCCAAATTCCGCTTTTACAAACGCGATGTGCGCGACGAGATAGAAGATATACTCACCGATAATAGCATAGACACCATGATCCATACAGCCTATGTCCTGCCGCCCATCCACAATAAACAGCTTATGGAAGATATCAATATGGGCGGTACGCGTAACGTCGTTAGAGCTTGTGTTCGCGCCAAAGTTGAACAAATGCTCTACACCAGTTCTTCCACGGCCTATGGTTTCCACCCGGACAGCGACAACCCCCTGACCGAAGACAGTCGGTTGCGCGGCAATGCCGATTTTACCTATTGCAAGAACAAATGTGAGATCGAAATGGCTATTCCGGAGTGGATGAAAGACAGCAATGGCATGAACCTGATTATCTTGCGTCCCTGCTTTGTCGTTGGCCCGGGATTTGACAACCCCTTGTCACGTTATCTGGGGAAAAAGATCGTCATTTTACCTTTTCACACCGAACCCATGCAGTTCGTTCACGAGGATGATCTTGTCCGGATCATCTGGCTAGCACTGCGTGACAAAAAAAATGGCGTCTTCAACGTTGGTGGGGACGGCACTATTTCTTTCGTAGAAATGGTTAAGAAACTTGGCGGTATCCTCATCCCGGCGCCGGATAAACTCTTGTCCTTCTTTAACGCCATTGCGTGGAGCCTGCGCCTTTCGTTCCTCAGCGAATTTCCCAATCCTGCCTTGAACATGATTCGTTATCCCTGGGTGGTAAACAGTGATAAGCTCAAGCAGCAACTGGGCTTTAAATACAAGTACACAACCTGTGAGGCGTTTGATGACTATGCTGATTTCGTTAGAAGATGCAAAGGCAAGTGAAAAAGCCCAAAGGGCAGAGTTATGCAATTTCGGTCTGATCAAGAGAACAACCAGGGACATCTAATGTCCCTGGTTGTTCTGGCTTTTACAGCACTAATGTCTGATCGCGGATGGCCTAAATTGCATCACATTTTTATATTGATCTTTAACAGCAGCATCCTTGAAAGGGAATGGAATATACTTTCCATCCTGCCATGCTTTGATCCCGTCGTCGTAGTGAAGACTCGAAGGATTGTCCGACTGGCCGGAACTGTTCACCGCCAGCATCGGTTCTGCCAGACTAAAATCCACTATCATGCGCATGGAAGGAATCAGCCAGGTATTAAAATCCTTGCCCATCATATAGGCTGACACATTCAGAGTGAAGATATCTCCCGATGCGGGATACGGACCCCGGTTGAAGTATGACCACAAGCTGCCGAGTGCCATATGTTCAATGAAACTCAGATGGCGCGACATTTGGGAGGTGTCGGTTTCCCATGTGTAGGTATGCAGCGCCCCCCATCTCCATTTATCCGACTCATTGCTTAACGTTGATTCCAAAAATGCGACGGCATCGGCCAGTGAGCGCGCGATGATCTGCGCCTTGGTTTCTTTCTCGGGCGTATTTATGTCTTCCCAGAAGGGGCTCTCGTCACCCCGGACAAGGAGGTGGTCGCAAGTAGCGTTATAGCTTTCGTTGTTGATGACCAGGAATGACTTCCATGCCTTTGAATCAATCGGGCCTAACTCGTCGAAAAAGATGTTTTTCGTGACACAATTAAAGAAGGCCCCCATTAGGGCAGCCTCTTTTGAATCCGCCTTCATATCACCGTTGAAGTCTTGCAGCATGCTAAGGGCAAGACGCGCGCCTGCCGCCTTTTTTTCATCCTTCCAACTGTCGATTTCTTTTATGATCTTCCCGGCCAGCTCTCCTTTCAGGATTACCTCTTTGAGTTTTGGCACAAACAAGGAATCGGTATCCAGCTGCATATCCATATTAGTTTGTGTCGTATGTTTATCCGTTGCCGATGCCATCTGGATGATACGCTCAGCCCTCTCAGGCCAGTACCAGGAGGAGGAAAGGATATAGGGATAATCCTTCGGCACACTCCGGTGGTTGGCTGTTCCTATAAATCCGGCCGGCGGATTCTTAAGATTCGGCAATACATCCGTGTCCAAGAAGCCTGTCCAGTCATAAACGCCTGTCCAGCCCGGCGAAGGCATCAGCCCGCGGCCTTTGGCCCGGACAGGGTAATTACCGATCACCTGCCAGGCAATGTTATACTTATCCGCAAATACCATGTTTAGTGGAATGGCCTTTATTTGTTTCATAACAGGAATCGCTTCATTCAGAGAACCGACAAAACCCAGTTTGGAAAAAGCATTAACACTGTTATCATCCTTGGTGGCAGACGCCCAGCTCATGGCCACGCCGTAAGGGAGATCAAATGATTTTGCCTGAATGGAATGCAACGGCTCCTTTCTCAGCGCTTCGTTTAGAAGCGGTCCATGTAGAGTCTCGTGAACGGTTATAGTAATGGGTTCCTCATCCTTGACCTTAAAGATTTCCTGACGCTCAATGGCAGGCATCCATTGCCCTTTATATAAATAATGCAGTTGCCCATCAATGCTTCTGATTTGTTCAAGAAACAAGTCTTGATTATCGGCCATAACCATGGTCATGCCCCATGCTATATGACCATTGTATCCGGCGACTATGATGGGAATACCTGCAATACTAACCCCGGCGACATCTAAGGGGCCGCCCTTGATATGCAACATATTCCACAGGGAAGGCATACTCAGAGGAAGGTGCATATCGTTGCATAAAATGCTCGCGCCGTCCTTGGTTCTGTTTTTACTAATGGCCCAGTTATTTGAAGCGGCGAACCCGCTTAAGCCCACGGAGCTTAAGAGCGGTTGAAGTTCGGCAAGTTGTTTTATGCTTTCGGCGGCCTTGTTCAAATCAATTCCTTTGAGCTTGCCGGCCTCATCAAACTCGATAGGTTCATCAGGGTAAATGGGAAACAGCCACGCCGCTTTATCTGCACCTAAAGCTTGAGTGATATTCAAGGCGGCGATTTCTTCATGGAGATTAAAAGACAGTGCAAAGTTCACCAAGGCGAAGATATTGATGGAATCAATGGGCTTCCATGGTTCAGGCTTATATCCTGCCAGAGCGATACCTGGCGGCATTTTATCTTTATGCTGATCAAGATAAGCATTCACGCCGTCAGCATATCGTTCCATGATGACACGGTTCTCAGGGACGATATTTTTATAGAGGTTCTCTGCCACACTTCTGAGATTCATGGTGCGCATGTAAATATCCAGATTTAGCACGGCTGGTCCGGCCATCTCGGCAAGCCGGCCCTCCGATATCAGTTTCATACCGATCATCTGGGCGAGTCGGTCTGAGGCATGCACATACCCGACTGCCATGGCCATGTCTTCCATATTTTTTGCTTCCACGAAGGGAATGCCATAAGCGTCACGGCTTACCGTTACTGTTTCCTTGAGCCCTGTCAGGGTAGTATTTCCTTGAGAGGCATCAAGTTTGTCTTTGAAATGCCAATTCATCAGTGTGGAGCAACCCGCCGAGAGAAGACAGATAGCCAAAACACAACAGACTTTTAAGAATAGCTTTCCCAGATGACCCTGTTTGATTCTAAAATATAAAATAGGGTTCTGCATTAGACCTCCTCGAATCATTTTCCAAAATGTTTTATGATCAGGTGATGAATAATGATGATCATTGTTGATCGGAAGAAAGTAACGACTTCCATCAATGACACGGGCAATTATTTTTGTGCAATCAAAAAGCCGCCTTCATGAAAATAGGGCGGTAGATTGAATGTCATCTAATGCCGTTTATTTTTCTTTTTCTGATGCCGGCAGAAAAAATAGCCACGTTCACGATTGCTCACTACTCGAAGCCCATTATCTCATAGAGGCATTCACCTTCTATTGGGGTCACCTTGCCATGCTCGATGATATCGCCTTTGTAACTAGCAATGACCCGAAAATAAGTGGGTCTTGCGATAAACGTTCTAGCGATCCACTGAGAAAAGGGGTTCAATTCAGCAGCCGTGAGAAGGTCAACATCTTCCACTAGGGCTTTGAACCGGATGCTCAGGTGGGCCTGCACCTCTCCCTCGACAAAATCGATACTGAGCTCTCTCGGATAATGGCGCTTCAACACAGGGTGGGTGACGAAATCCCACTGGCGAATCGTAGGACTGCCTGTGCCTACGATTATTTTGTCTCCCTTGGCGATATAAAGCGGCCTCGCTATATTCATGGAAGGATTGATATAGTCAACGTCTGCGAAGATAATAGTGTACTCGTCCGAGAAGATCCTTCCCCATACCCAGTCCCGAGTTATCTCGTTAAGTGGTTTCCTCCCCCAGTTGTGGTCGGCGTATCCCACTCCTCTTACCTGCCTGGTTTGCCCGTCCTGGATTATGGTGCCCTCTATGAGGTTACGAGCCTGATGGACACTCCAGAAAAAATCCAGTAAGTCTTCGTTGACTCCGTCTTTATGGGCGGGCGTCCATCCCGGTGCCGTCATGATAACTTTGAAATCTGCCGTAATACCTTCCATGTTCCACTGCACATGGTAATTCTTATCGTCTATTCTTCGGACAAAACCCAAAGGGCAGATAATATCCACATCCTCTGTCGAGGATTTCATCTCTCCTGCTTCAAGTATTTTTGAGAATGAACTTTTTCTTCCAGTCCGGACTATAGAGCGAGAAGGTAACCCCAGGTTTCCCATTTGTAAAGCTCGGGTCGAAGAATACCCCAACAAAGGTTTCACCCGTATCCAAATGCCCGTCAAAGTACCACCACTCGAAGGGACGTTTGCCTGTTAGGGTATGGCGTGCCCTGTCCTGAGCACTGGGCTGGGTCTTGCCCCAGTCAATGTATTCGACTGCTTTTGCCAATGCTCTCGACGGGCTTAGGCAGATGGGTGCAGGAAGAGGTTGCTAAGATGAACAGGAGGGCGATAATTATTGCCGGAAGCATTCCCGGTACGCGGTATTTTTTGATAAGATATTGTTTTTTCATGGGCGAACTATAAGAATTTCGAACTCGGCTGTCAAGGAAAGATTAATACCAAGATACGGTTTATCACTTGAAATGTTGGATGCTCGGCAAAATCATCGGATACCACATTTCATTCAACTATCATGCATTCACTCCTGGCAACCCATTTTGACAAATTTCTTTACAAAAAAGACCGGATGTCATAATGAAGACAAACCTTTCTATATATTTCCTGCGCTCCAGCCGACAGACGAAGGGAATGAAATGAAAAACAGTTCAGAAGTATTGTCATGGCTTTCACGTTTTCCCAAATTTGAAGATACCTGGCTTGGCCTTTCCTATGCTCCCCATATGCCGAAACATATGGTGAAGGAAACACGCGAAGTCATAGCCATCGCCCGCAAATTCAACGATGAAGTGGCGAAACCCCTTGCCCTTAAGCTCGACCGTCTCACACACGAAGACGTGGATTATCTGCCCTGGGAACTGGTGGAAGAAGCCAACCGATGGGGCTTCTACACGATGTGGATACCGAAAATGTTCGGTGGCCAGGGTTATAACATGCCATCCATGTCCTGCTTTTCCGAAGAAGTCGCCTCAGCCTGTGCCGGCATGATGAATGTCATCGGCGTGCATTACCTGGCGGTGGCGGGGCTGATCGCTTCCGGCAATGCCCGCCTGGCCAAAAGGATTCTCCGGGAGGTTGTCGCGGGCGAAAAGTCGGGCAAGCCCTGCGTGCTGGCGCTTGCCACGACAGAGCCGGGCGCGGGCACCGATGTTGAGGAGTCGGACCTGGTGGACAAGGGTCGTATCACCTGTCAGGCCACACGCGTCGAAAATGGCTACATCGTCAACGGCACCAAGGTGTTTATCTCGATGGGGCACGTCTCCTCATGGACGGTCCTTTACGCTTATGAAGACACAAAGACATCCATCCGAAACAACCATCGGCTTTGTCGTGAAGACCGGCACGAAAGGCTTTTCCTTCGGCAGCCACGAAAACAAGATGGGGCAGCGGGTCTGTCCGGCTAGTGTGCTGATCTTCGAAGACTGCTTCATTCCGGATAATCATGTTCTCTTCAGTTCCGGTCTGGTGAAAAAATTTACAAAGAAGCCCTGTCAGAGATATTGCCCAGCGCTATATCGACTATGTGGTGTCCGCCACTCGCCCGGGGGTCTGCGCCTTCGGCATCGGCGTCGCGCGTGGGGCGTTTGAAGCAGCACTTCATTACGCGTCATCAACTGAAATCAACGGCCGCCTGCTGATCAATCAGGAATGGGTGCAGTGTATGCTCGCTGAGATGCATAAAAATGTCATTCTAGGACGACTTGCCTATACCGAGGCCAACAACGCCAACAGCCATCGTGGTTTGTATCGTCTCCTGCAAATCAAACCCGTCTATTACTATCTCAAGGCCATGCCACGGTTCTGGTTTGACAAGGTCATTGCTCCGGTTTTGGATTGGGAATTGACATCCAGGATCATGGGCAAACTCTACTTTGACCTGCCGAAACCGGAAGATCAGCGCTGCTGCTCGGGGTGGGCGTCCGTGGCAAAATTCGCGGGTACGGATCTTGGTGTAAAAAACTGCCAGATGGCCATTGAGATCATGGGGCAGAAAGGACTGCGGCAGGATGCCGGCGTCGAGAAGATGCTTCGCGACATCAAGCTTTTGCAGATTTACGAGGGGACAAACCAGCTCAACCGGCTCAACGCCTTTAAATGCCTCATCGCGCCCGAAGTGCCGCAGGCAAAGGTGTTTGACGAATAGGGAGATACCATGTTTAATAGCGACTCAAACGATCTGAAACCGTTTGCCGATCTGGCCCGATCTTTTGCAGTTAAAGAACTCGCCGGAAAGGTTGCCCAGAATGACCGCTACCCTTTCGGTGATTTTTACCAGGACATGTCTGGAAAAGGCTCATCATCTCGGATTTTTGGGGGTCACGCTTCCCGACTACTCTGGGCGGCATCGGAGGCGGCATGGCGGCGCTTTGTGAAATTCTCCTACATATCTGTGAGGTCGACGCATCTCCGGGCGGCATTTTTTTCACACAGACGCTGGCTCAAAAAATTCTGCTTGCAGCCGGAACCGGGGGTCTCGCGCAGAGCATTTTCCCCAAAGCCGCATCGGCAAAAGAAATGCTGGTTGCCTTTCCCGCTTATACCAATCCCGCGCAGACCGACTCTCTTCCTCTGGTGCAAAAAACGGGAAATGATTACAACCTCACAGGACGGCTGGAGCTGCTGGTTTTGGGAAGCCTCGCACGACAGGCTATTATTCCGGCGCGCCATGGCCGCGGGTCGGACTACAGTTTTTTCCTGATTTCTCTTGACGATCAAAAAGTGGAAAAAAGCGAACCGGTCTTTACGCTGGGCCTGCACGCCTGTCCGGCAGTGGATGTAACGTTTTCCGGTACTCGAGCCCATCTGATCGGCGAAGAAAACGCGGGGCATCGCTATTTTGAAAAAGTATCGCCGGAAATGAACTCCGCCGCGGCAGCAATGAATGCGGGCATTCTCCGTGGCGCCTTTAACGAAGCCCTCAGCTATTCCCAAAAGCGCGAGCAGGGTGGCAGGCCGATTATTCATTGGAGCGAGATCGGCATGATGCTCGCATCCATTTCAGTCAAAGCCGACGTTGCCGCGATGTGCGTTCATCAGTCGTGTCTGGAGTTGGAACAAAAAGGTAGCGGTTACGAATCCCGTATATCTGCGGCGGCTCTGCACATCGCAGAACTGGCCTGCAATGCCACAACCGACGGCATTCAAGTTCTCGGCGGTTACGGCTACATGAAGGACTACGGCCAGGAGAAGCGCTACCGCGATGCGCGCATGGTGCAGGCGCTGCTCGGCGCAGTGCCATATAAGAAACTCGATATCATCCAAAAGGCAGCGGGCGCGAACTAATACGATCTTTGAAGAATGCAATTCAGGAATAGGGGAGCATGAAAATTCTGAAAAACAAGACGGCCGCTGTGACAGGCGCCGCCTCCGGCATGGGACGGATGCTGGCCGTCCGACTCGCGGAAGAAGGATGCCATCTGGCCCTGGCGGACATGAACGAACCAGGTTTACAGGAAACAGTTGCTCTTGTCGGGGAGCGTGTCCGTGTCACTACTCATATTGTGGATGTCGCCCGACGCGAACAGGTATTTTCTTTCGCCGACGAGGCGGTTGCGCGACACGGCGGTGTTGATTTGATTATCAATAACGCAGGCGTTGCGCTGGGCGATTTACTGGACGGCGTCCCGTTGTCTGATTTTGAATGGATTATGGGCATCAACTTCTGGGGCGTCGTTTATGGGACCATGGCTTTTTTACCTTATCTAAAAAAGCGTCAAGAAGGACACATCGTCAACGTCTCCAGCATCTACGGCATTCTGCCGATGTCCAACACCGGGTGCTACTGTGCCAGCAAGTTTGCGGTCAGGGGATACACGGAAACACTCGCACAGGAGATGCACGGGACTCCCATCCGGGTCAGCTGCGTTTATCCCGGCGGCATCAGGACCAACATCGCCCGCAATGCCCGGGTCAACCGCACCCTGTTTGACCTGTCCCCTGAAAAGGCTCAAAGTATCTACGAGGAACGGCTGTTAAAAACAACAGCGGATGACGCTGCAAAAAGAATTATCTCAGGCATCCGGCACAACAAAATCCGCATTCTGGTGGGATCAGCCTCGACCACTATGGATGTTCTGATGAGGCTCATGCCGGCCACGATGTCGATTCTGACCGGTGTGGTGAGCAGACGCGTCGCCAAAAGCTACGCCGATCGATAGGCAGACGATAGAAGAAATTATCCTGGGTGAAAAATTAACGAAGGGAGGTTCTATGAAAAAAGGAGATCTATTCAAAGGCGTTATGCAGTGGGAAATGATGACGAAGGATTTGTCCCTGGAAGGCAATCTTCCGGTTTTCTATTATGACAACACGGCGATGACGGTGACTTACACCGCATCGACAGATAAAGTCCGCAAGCTGCTGCCCTTGCCCGTTATGCATCCGGTGGAAGCCTGGCCTGGCCGCGCCCTGGTTGCCTTTACGGCTTTCGAATACCGTAAAACGGATATCGATCCCTACAACGAATTTTCAATTTCATTTCCCATCACGTATGAAAAGACATCTCTTCCCAGTATCACCATGATGGGCATGATGGCCAAAAGATATTTTACGGCATACGTCTGGCAGCTTCCCGTCACCACGGAGCGGGCCCGCAGGGGCGGCGTGGACATGTTCGGCTATCCCAAATTCATTGCCGATATCAGCTTTTCCCGTGAAAAAGATGCGCTGGCCTGCACGCTTGCCGAAGGCGGCAAAAATATCCTCGTTCTCAAAGGACAAAAACTTCAAACCGTACCGGAAAAAGTCAATCGGTTTAAAACCTACTCCATCAAAGACGGCGTGCCGCTAGTGGCAAACGTTTATATGAATCCGATCGAGTTTGGAAAATCCATGAGCGGAGGAGCTGCCCAGCTTTTCCTGGGCAACCACGACATCGCCAAAAAGCTTCAGGAAATTAACCTGAGTCCGAAACCTATTTTCTTCCAGTATATGCCTGCCATGGAGGCTATTCTATTCGGTCCGCGCAATTTGATGGATAATTGATAGGGACGGTGAGGGGTTGGCGACTATCCTACTGTGGCGATCATTGACCTCACCGTCATCAATCTCTTTATCCCAGCATTGTCAAAAACCAAAACGCCTCTTTTTTTTGTACACATTATCAGCCTAACAAGCCGGCTGCGTAATAAAGCAGAAATTCGTATAGTCATGAATGCCAAACTCGTGTATGATATTCCGTATGAAAAGAGGCAGCGGAATACTACTGGGTATATCTTCGTTGCCCTGCCGGTTTGGCATCGGAACAATCGGGCAGGGTGCGCGTGAATTTGTGGATAGGCTTCAGATGAGCGCGCAGACTTACTGGCAAGTCCTACCCACTTCACCAACGGGCTTTGGCGATTCACCGTATCAGACTTTCAGTACATTTGCAGGTAATCCATATTTTATCGATTTTGACGATTTGTATCGTGAAGGCCTTTTGCCCCGAGATGCCCTGGATATGTGTGACGATCTTTTTGGGAGCGATCCGTGTTCGGTGGATTATTATGCGCAGTATATCGGCAAGTCGCAGGTGCTATATCGTGCATACCAATACAGCGCCGCGCATCTTGCGGATGAGATAGAAGCATTTAAGCAACGGCACGCCGGTTGGGTCCATGACTACGCGCTTTATATGGCGCTGAAAAGCGTCTACGAAATGAAGCCTTTTTATGAATGGCCGGAAGAGCTTATACAACAGCGGTGCGACGCTCTTAAAGCCGCCCAGTCTCGTCTGGGGGAAAATATTAATTATCATATATTCATTCAATATCTTTTCTTTCGCCAGTGGGACGCGTTGCGCAAGTACGCAAGCGGGAAAGGGATCCGTATTATCGGCGATATGCCAATCTATATGGCACCGGACAGTGCGGATGCCTGGATGGGCCGCGACATGCTTGATAAACAAGGACGCGTTGCGGGTTGTCCGCCAGACTACTTTTCGGAAACGGGGCAGCTTTGGGGAAATCCACTCTATGACTGGGATGCACTGAAGAAAACGGGTTATGCGTGGTGGATCAAGCGTATCGCTCATCAAATAGCCCTATGTGATTATTTGCGCATCGACCACTTCCGCGCGTTCGAATCCTACTACGCGATACCCGCTGACGCAAAGAACGCTGCGACGGGACAATGGATTCCCGGTCCGGGCATCGACTTTTTTTGCCAACTTAAAAATGCACTTGGTGATCTGCCACTTATTGCCGAAGATTTAGGCTATCTGACGCCAGCGGTCTTTGAACTGCTCCATGCGACGGGCTTTGCGGGCCTGAAGGTGCTTCATTTCGCTTTCGAACCGGATGGCGGCAGTATCTATCTGCCGTACCGATATGAGAAAAACTGCATAGTTTATACAGGAACGCATGATAACGATACGACTGTCGGCTGGTACGGCGGGCTTGGCGAAGACGAAAGTGTATTTTTGGATGCATACCTTGGTGGTGTGGATGAGAAGTGTGTGCACTGGCAGTTGATCCGACTCGCAATGGGTTCCGTTGCTGATGTGTGCATCATCCCGATGCAGGATGTACTCGGGCTGCCATCATCCGCACGCATGAACCGGCCGCAAACGTCGCAGGGAAACTGGCGTTGGCGGATGCTCGCCTGGCCAATTTGACGACGGAACCGTGCAGAAGCTGGCCGACCTGACAAAGTTGTTCGGTCGTTCGGGGCAAAAATGAAGAACTATCAGCAACACGTCAACACGGACGAGATTTATCTGTTCAACATCGGAGAGGCACAGCAGGCTTACGCCACCTTCGGCTGCCACCGCGTGGATAAACTCGACATGCACCGCTTTTTGGTGTGGGCACCCAATGCGCAGCATGTCAGCGTTGTGGGGGATTTCAACGGCTGGGATGCTTCGAAAAACCGGATGGAACGGCTCGATACCGGCGTATTTGCCGCGTTTGTGCCGGGCCTTCACGACGGAAACTGTTATAAGTATGCGATCAAAGGTTACGACGGCAAAACAGTGCTCAAGGCTGACCCGTTTGCCTTTCATGCCGAGGTGCGTCCGGCGACGGCCTCGAAGGTCTGGAGCCTTGGCGGGTACTCCTGGCACGATGCGGAATTTCTGCGGCGACGCTCGGAACAAAATGCACTGACCCGGCCCATGGCCATATACGAAATGCATATCGGATCGTGGCGCAAGCGCGAGGGGTATCGCTTTGCGAATTTGTGTGATGTGGCCGACGAACTTTCCAAATATCTTGTTGAGATGGGCTTTACGCACGTGGAAATCATGCCCGTTACGGAGTATCCGTTCGACGATTCATGGGGATATCAGGTTACCGGCTATTACGCAGTGACAAGTCGATACGGCACGCCGCAGGATTTTATGTATTTTGTAGATACGATGCATGCGAATGGTATCGGCGTTATCATGGACTGGGTGCCCGCCCATTTTCCCAAGGATGCGCATGGCCTTGCCCGGTTCGACGGTACATGTCTTTATGAACATCAAAACCCGATGCAGGCCAATCACCCGCAATGGGGCACGTTGATATTCAACTATGGCCGTCCTGAGGTTGTCAGTTTTCTGGTTTCCAGCGCGATGTATTTCTTTGACGTTTACCACATCGACGGCATCCGCGTCGACGCGGTCACGTCGATGCTCTATTTGGATTATGCCCGTAATCCGGGCGAGTATGTACCCAACGAGGACGGAGGCAACATTGACAACTCCGCGGTGGCTTTTCTGCAAAAACTTAATTCCGTGATATTGACAAGGTATCCCGGCACCCTCACCATCGCGGAAGAATCGACATCGTATCCGATGATGACCAAACCGCCCTATGACGGGGGGCTTGGCTTTGTGTTCAAGTGGAATATGGGCTTTATGCATGATACGCTCAAGTATATGTCGATGGATCCCTTTTTCCGTCATGATCATCATGGCAAACTGACTTTTTCGATGTGCTATGCGTTTACCGAAAACTTCATTCTACCGTATTCCCACGACGAGGTTGTTCACGGCAAAAAATCTTTACTCAATAAGATGTACGGCACTTATGACGAAAAATTCGCGTCACTCCGCGCATTACTCGGTTTTATGTACGCGCATCCGGGGAAGAAATTGCTGTTTATGGGAAGCGAGTTCGGGCAATTCATCGAATGGTCCCATAAAATGTCGCTTGACTGGTTTCTCTTGAAATATGAAAGGCACAGCCAGATGCAGCAATATGTGAAGTCGCTAAATGCTTTTTACACCGGATGTCCCGCCCTTTATTCGATCGAAGACGACTGGGGTGGATTTACCTGGCTCAATGCGGACGATGCTCAGCGAAGTGCTCTTAGTTTTTTGCGCCGTGGCATAAAGCAGGGTAACTCTTGCGTTTGCGCCTTCAATTTCACGCCGGTACCGGTGGAACATTTTATGATCGGGTTGCCAGGCAATGGTACGCTGCAAGAGACGTTCACGAGTGATGATATATTGTTTGGCGGAGACGGTCATCATCACACGGCAACCATAACTGCATCCCCCGAAGGATTTGCCGGACAGCCATACAGAGCGGCGATCGATTTGCCGCCTCTTACGGCCCTATATTTTGATTATAATGAAAAGAGTGTCACATGAACACGGAATTGCATAGAATCATGGAATCAAAAAACGTGAAAGTCCTGCCCAGGATTCTGATGACTGGAGCGGAATGCGCACCATTCGCTAAAACGGGAGGACTGGCGGATGTGATCGGAACATTGGCGAGAGAGCTGAAAATCATAGGATTCGATATCCGTCTGGTGCTGCCGTTTCATCGAGTCATCAAGGATAAATATCGGGAACATGTACGGCACGTTGTGAGCTTCAGTGTGGACATCGGCCGGCATTCTCAGTATGTGGGTGTTGAACAATACGACTGGGATGGCCTCCCGGTTTACTTTATCGATAATGAACATTACTTCGGTCACGCTATCTACTGTGGCGGTAATTTCGAAGGCGAACAATATGCCTACTTCTCACGCGCGGTTATCGAATCGCTGCCTGTGATTGGCTTTGAGCCGGATATCATCCATGTCAACGACTGGCACACGGCGATGATCCCCATGCTATTAAAGACCCAATACGATTTACATCCACAGGGGAAGTGCAAGTCCGTTCTTTCAATCCATAACTTGGGATATCAGGGGCGATTCGATTTTGGTTATACGGCGTCTCTGTTGGGTATCGAGGGCCGATATTATCATCCGGACTATATTGAGTTTCATGGCGATGCCAATTATTTAAAGGGCGGCATCGTTTTTGCTGATAAGCTGGTTACCGTCAGTCCGACGTATGCGCAGGAGATACGGACGCCGTATTACGGAGAAGGGCTGGATGGTGTGCTTGAAACACGTGCGGATGACCTGATCGGTATACTCAACGGCATTGATACCATCGCCTTTAATCCGGCAGCCGACCCGCTGATTCCCTATCCGTTTGACGCGGCATCGCTGAGGGAAAAGCAGAAAAACAAGGAGGCTCTGATTGCTGAACTCGGGCTCAAGATCGGCCCGTCAACGCCGGTCATCGGTATGGTGACGCGTTTGACGAAGCAAAAAGGGATTGATCTCGTGCTGCGCGTATTTGATGAGATTATTCATGCGGATTCGGGTTTTGTTCTGATCGGAACAGGTGATAAGGATTATGAGCATTTTTTCCAAGGTGTTGCACACCGTACGGGTAACCGGGCGAAAGGCCTGACACGGTTCGACGACCCGCTGGCACACCGGATATACGCGGGAAGCGATTTTTTCCTGATGCCGTCCATGTTTGAACCGTGCGGCCTCTCGCAGATGATAGCGCTGCGTTATGGGTCGCTGCCCATTGCCCGCGCGACGGGTGGGCTGAAGGATACCGTTGTTCCCTATAACGAACACACGGACGAAGGCAACGGTTTTTCGTTTGAAAACTATAACGCGCACGATATGCTCCATACCGTGCGATACGCACTGAGTATTTATCAAAAGAAGGCACGCATGGACTCGCTTAGGCAGCGTGCCATGAAGCAGGATTTGAGTTTTCAAAAGAGCGCGCTGGCATATGCGAAGCTATATGTTGTGACGACCGGACGGTAACCCTTATGATTTTCGTTGACATGAGTTCAGTCGTTACATAAAGAGTTAATTCTTGCAACGGGAGCTTCGGATATCCCAAATTTGGCAATCGAAGGCAGACGGGTGGAAAACAGGATCCAAAAAATTAAAACAACCATAGAGGACAAATTAGAGCAGCATTATGGACGCACGCTCGAAAACGCCTCGGATGAGGAGATGTTCCAGGCGGTAGCGCTGAGCATAAGAGGCATGATCCTCGAGCAGTGGGTTAAGGCAAACAAAGAAATTGAGAAGAAAGGGCTTAAGAAGCTCTGTTACCTTTCAGCCGAGTTTTTGATGGGCAGAGCGCTCGTCAATAACATGATCAACCTTGGGTTGCTGGAGGACTACCGGGCCGTAATGGCCAAGATTGGTTACCCCTTTGAAAAGCTCGAAGAACAAGAAAATGAAGCGGCTCTCGGCAACGGCGGTCTCGGCCGGCTGGCTGCGTGCTTTCTTGATTCGTTGTCGACGCTGAATCTGCCCGTGACGGGCTATGGCATCCGCTACGAGTATGGTGTGTTTTGCCAGCGTATTGTGAACGGTGAGCAGACAGAGGTGCCCGACGACTGGACGGCAAAAGGTGATGTCTGGGAAATCGAGCGGCGCGAAGAACAGATTGAAGTACGTTTTGATGGCCTGGCTGATGAAGTCTGGACGGATGACGGCCTGGCTGTCGTGCATAAAAACTATCAGACGGTAATCGCGGTTCCTTACGACATGCCTGTCATCGGCTACGACAGTCGTGTGCCCGCGACGCTCCGTCTATGGCGTGCGGAATGTCCCGCTGTGTTTGATCTTCATTCTTTTAACAAGGGTGACTTTGTCTGTATGTTGCAGCAGAAAGAGCTCGCCGAGTCGATATCCAAAGTGCTGTATCCGGAGAATGACCATATTGCCGGGAGAATGCTGCGCCTAAGGCAGTACTACTTCCTTGCTTCCGCGACGATGCAGTGCATGGTCCGTGAACACAAGAAACGCTATGGCGATGTGCGCACCCTGCCGGAAAAAATCGTGATTCAGATCAACGATACGCATCCGGCGCTGGCGATCCCGGACCTGATGCGTATACTGCTCGACGAAGAAGGCCTCGAGTGGGACGAGGCATACGGCATTGTGAGCCGCGTGTTTAACTATACAAACCACACGGTCATGCCCGAAGCGATGGAGGCCTGGCCCGAGCAGTTATTCAAATCGATGCTGCCTCGTGTTTACGCGATTATCTCAGAAATCAACGACCGTTTCAGCCAAAAACTCCGGAAAGTATGTCCGGGAGACTGGGACAAGATAGCTCATATGTCCATTATCGCCTACAATGAGATTCGTATGGCCAACATGTGCATTGCAGTGTGCCATGCTGTCAACGGTGTATCGCAGCTTCACGGCAGAATATTGAAGACCCGCACCTTCCGCGATTTTTATGTGATGTTTCCCAAGAAATTCTTTGCCATTACCAACGGCATTACCCAGAGACGCTGGCTTGCTGCGGCCAATCCGGCATTGCGTGCGCTGATATGCGATCATATCGGCGATAAATTTATCCGCGACTATCACGAGCTTGAAAGATTAAAGCCGCTTGTGGATGATAAGCGATTTCTGGCCGATTTTGCGCGCGTCAAGGAGCAAAACAAGCGGCGCCTCGCCGATCATGTATTTCAAAAACAAAGAATCACGCTCGATGCCGACTCGGTCTTTGATGTGCAGGCCAAGCGGTTGCATGAATACAAGCGCCAGCTTTTAAAAGTGTTGCACATTTTATATCTTTACAATTGCTTCATCAGCAACGAGGGTTATTCTTTGCCGCGGCCTGTAACATTCCTATTTGCCGCGAAAGCGTCGCCCGCGTACCGAAGAGCCAAGAATATCATCCGGCTCATTCACGCTGTCTCCGCTCTCGTCGCATCACATCCACGCACGAAGGACAACATACGGGTTACTTTTCTTGAGAACTACAATGTGTCCCTTGCTGAACTGCTGATTCCCGCAGCGGATATCAGCGAACAGATATCAACAGCGGGACGTGAGGCCTCTGGAACGGGCAATATGAAATTTATGCTCAATGGCGCCGTGACGCTTGGTACGATGGACGGTGCAAATGTGGAGATATTCGATAAAGTCGGAGCAGACAACATCTTCATATTTGGCGCTCGGGCAGAGGAGATTGCCCGGATGGAGAATGACAACCTGTACAACCCGAAGCATTACTTCGACCAGAATACCGATATCCGCAATGCAGTATCGCACTTGGTGGATGGCACGCTGCCGGGTATCGGCAAAGACCAATTTCAGGATATTTACCAGTCACTGCTTTTTGGTGACTGCGACCGTGCGGACAAATACTTCCTGCTGTACGACTTTGATGCTTATTGCGCGGCGTTTAATAACGTGCTTGCCGCATACACTGATAAGCCTGTCTGGACGAGAAAGGCCGCAGTCAACACGGCGAGTGCGGGATATTTCAGCGTTGACCGAACCATAGGCGATTATAACCGAATCATATGGGGGCTGGATTCGATCTAAAACAAGAAAAGGACCGGGTCGATGCTGATCAACTACGGAAATGAGATGTTGCACGATTCGTCGCTGGATGTATTCCGTGACCCTGTTGGGGCTTTGACCGCCGGTGCGCCTGTCACGCTGCGTTTCCGGACACGGCTGGAGAACGTGGGCAGCGTTTATCTGTGCCTGTTTAGCGAGGGATTCCGCGAGGACTATCTCATGCGGCGGTCGGACGAATATTGGCGAATCGACATCACAGCGCCATCCGTTCCCGATGTGTACTGGTATTATTTTACGGTCAATGTTTCCGGTAAACTTTGCTATTACGGCGCCGAGGGGAGACGCACCGGAGGCATCGGCTGTATGTACAGCGAACCACCACCCGCGTATCAACTCACCATCTACGATGCCGGTTTTGAGGTGCCTGCGTGGTTCCAGAAGAGTGTGATGTATCAGATCTTCCCCGATCGTTTCCGGCGCAGCGATGACCAAACAGCAAAAAATGGTATCGAATATCACCGCTCCAAAGGTCGGCACGTCTATTATCACGAAAAGTGGGACGAAAAGCCGCTTTTCAACCCCCTGCCGGGTGATGCAGTCTATAACCCATGTGATTACTATGGAGGCACACTCAAGGGCATCGAAGCATCTCTCGAATATTTGCGGAGCCTTGGTGTGAGCGTAGTGTATTTGAATCCGATATTTGAGGCGGCGTCGAACCACCGCTACAACACCGCCGACTACTTCAGCATCGATCCGGTGCTGGGCTCTGAAGCGGATTATAAGTCGCTATGCCGAAAGGCAACTGACAAGGGTATACGCATTATATTGGACGGCGTTTTTTCACACACCGGCTCCGACAGCATCTATTTTAACCGAGAGGGGGCCTATCAAGTTCAAGGCGCCGCCAATAGTCCTGAGTCGGCATATTACCCATGGTACACGTTTGAACACTATCCCGACACATACCGATGCTGGTGGGGATTTAAGTCGCTACCCGAGATCAATGAGTACGAACCGGGCTGGCAGCATTTTGTGATTAGGGATGAGGACAGTGTCATCCGGCACTGGCTAAAAGCGGGTACGAAAGGTTACCGTCTCGATGTGGCCGACGAGTTGCCTGACGACGTGTTGGCGATGATTTATACCGTTGCAAGGCAGACGGAACCGGAAAGCGTGATCATCGGCGAGGTCTGGGAAGATGCCACAACGAAATACAGTTACGGTGCCAAGCGCCGTTATGTGTTGGGAGGCATGCTCGACTCCTTAACGAATTACCCGCTGCGTAGCGCTGTGATCGGTTTTTTGAAGGGTGTGTCCGACGCTCAAGACCTGAAATACTTTTTGGTGGATCAGGCAGCGAATTATCCTAAGCCAATGTACTACGCGTTGACCAATCTGCTTTCGTCTCATGATGTGGAGCGGGTGCGTACCGCCTTGAGCGCGCGTATTGATCCACATGAGCTTTCCCGGGAGCAGCAGGCCTCGTTTATCATCAGCGACAGGCAGAATAAAAAAGGTTCAGAGCGCCAGCGTCTGGCTGCGGTATTGCAATATTGCCTTCCCGGTGTACCCTGTGTCTATTACGGAGATGAAAGAGGCATGAACGGTTTTCTCGATCCCTTCAACAGAGAACCTTTCACGGAAGCGCCGTACGATCTAACGCAGGATTACAGGAAATTGGCGCAATTGCGCAACTCGGCGGATGCAATGCAGACGGGCCATGTTGTATTCTTTGCCCCCGATAGCGACTGTGTCGGTGTGCTGCGCTACGTGATCGGAGGCCGTGATGCACTGGGTCGGCCCGCACAAAATGGCGTCTATTTTGTTGCGGTCAATCGCTCGGAAACGCCACGGCTCGTTGTGTTCGATTTTCTAAACAGGAATCCGCTATTTGTCCAGGCACACCAAAGGACATTACGCTCTGTGTTAAACGGCACGGTCACCTGCCAGCTGACCCGGAAGCAGTTCTCGTTCATCGATGCCTTGTTGGAAATAACACTGAAGGGTTTGAGCGCTGTGTGGCTAAAGATCGTTTAGCTAAAAGGAAGAGCTTGCAGAAGCGGAGAATAGAGCAGGACAGAAGCAGGAGATCATTATGACTTACCGGGAGACATATTCACGCTGGAGAACATCAGTAAAAGAAGAGAATCTGTTGGACGAGTTGGAATCCATCAAAGAGGATGACGTACAGATCAAAGAACGTTTCATCAGTGACCTGCCATTCGGAACGGCAGGCCTTCGTGGCATCATTGGCGCGGGTATAACACGAATGAACCGATATGTCGTTGGTCGTGCAACGCAGGGTCTGGCAGATTACCTGTTAGCTGATGGAATGGCTGCAAAGTGCATGGTCATTGCGTATGATTCCCGGCAGTTTTCCACGGAATTTGCCAAAGAAGCGGCATGCGTTTTTGCGGGCAACGGCATAAAGGCGTGTATATTCAAACAGCTGACGAGCGTACCCGAACTGTCTTTTGCTGTGCGGCATTTAAAAGCGGACGGCGGCATCGTGATCACGGCCAGCCACAATCCCAGAGAATACAATGGATACAAAGTCTATGCCGCTTACGGCGGGCAACTCGGTCCGGAGGAGAGCCTTGAGGTGATGGCCTGCATACAAAAGCTGGACCCCTTTAAAGACGTCAAAAGGATCGGTTATGGGGAGGGTGTTGCGAAAGGCCTTATCCATGAGATCGGCGAAGAGATTGACAGGCTTTATTATGAGCGGATGGTTACACTCTGCGGTGCGGAGAGTGCCGATGACTTAAAGGTTGTCTATACACCATTGCACGGAACCGGGTTGCGCACAGTCGAAAATGTATTTCCTGCAGCCGGGATAAAGAATCTTTCTATCGTTGAGGAGCAGAAAACACCGGATGGCCTTTTTCCAACCGTGAATTCTCCGAATCCCGAGGAACCGGACGCGATGGAGATGGCTATCGCACTGGCCGGTCGGCTGGAAGCAGAACTTGCGATTGGGACGGACCCCGATGCCGACCGCATGGGTGCAGCCGTGCGCAGGCAAGATGGAACATACGCAATGCTGACCGGCAATCAGATCGGATGCCTATTGATTAATTATATGCTTGAAAAGCGCCGGTCATCCGGCATGCTCCGCTCGTCCGATTACATCATCAAGTCGTTTGTCTCCACCGACATGGCGGACGTGATCGCGCGTCATTATGGGATTACTTCTTATACCGTATTGACGGGGTTTCGTTTTATTTCCGAGCTCATAACAAAAAATGAGCAGACAGATGCTGATTTTATCTTTGGCTTTGAGGAAAGCTTCGGTTTTCTTGCAGGCACATTCGCTCGCGATAAGGATGGTGTGCTTGCCGCACTCTTGCTGTGCAAGGCGGCGCAGTACTACAGGAAACAGGGTAAAAGCCTGCTCGAAGTGCTGGAAACTCTGTTCGAGACACACGGTTACTATCTTGAAGGTGTAAAGAATATTTCGTTTACAGGTCTCGACGGTATGGATAAAATGAAGGAGATCATGAACAGGTTGCGTGAAAAACCCATTGCTGTCGTCGGCGGTCAGGCCGTGAAATATAACGAGGACTATCTTTCGCGTATTCGCACCGATGCGGACGGCAGGGTGTCGGATATTGAACTGCCTGCAGCCAATGCCGTCAAGCTAATACTGGAACAGTTGGCGTGGATTTGTATTCGCCCGTCCGGAACGGAACCGAAGATCAAGATATACTATGCGGTGTGTGCATCCATGCGCGAGGCGGCGGAAGGCCGGCTTAAGCAAATCGCAACCAGCTTTGAGCAGATGATATAATGCCTAATACCGGGTTGATGGTATTATTCGGATGTGTCATGGCGGCAAATTAATAGATGGCGATGACACCAAACATGAGATTCTGTCCCATCATCTCCGGCGTCACCAGGACGACCCCCTCCTCACTGATATGGAAACGTCTCGCGTCCTCGGCAGGATCTTCACCAATGACAGTGTTATCGGGAATATGAGTTCCCTTGTCGATAATGGCTTTGGTTATGCGGCAGTTTTTCCCGATATACACCATGGGTAGCACGACGCTGTCCTTTACCAGGCTTCCGGTTTCAATATGGGTGGCGTAAAAGATGACGGAGCGTTTGACGCGCGCGCCGGCAATGATGCAGCCGCCGCTGACCAGTGAATTGATGGCTTCGCCGCGCCGGCCTTCATCATCAAAGATAAACTTCGCCGGCGGATGCTGCGTCTGGTAAGTCCAGATCGGCCACTTTTGATTATACAGGTTCAATTCCGGTTCTATGGAACAAAGCTCGATATTCGCCTTCCAGTAGGCATCCAACGGTTCCCACGTCCCTCCAATAGGCCATCTTGCCCTGCTCGTCGCGGTAGGGATAGGCCATCGCCGAACTGTTATGAATGGCGCGGGGGATGATGCTTTTGCCGAAATCGTGGGCGGAGTTCTCATCCTTGGCGTCTTCGATTAAAGAGTCGTACAGGAAGCGGGTTGAGAAGACATAAATGCCCATGGAGGCCAGGGCGATATCCGGTTTGCCGGGCATGGCCTCCGGATGGGCCGGCTTCTCGGTGAAGCGGGAGATGCACATGTTTTCATCGACTGACATGACGCCGAATTCACGCGCCTCCTCGCGCGGCACCTCGATGCAGGCCACCGTCATATCCGCCTTCGAATTGACGTGCTGCATCAGCATCTTCGAGTAATCCATGGTGTAGATGTGATCGCCGCCCAATACCAATACATATTCCGGCGCGTGGCGGTGAATGATGTCGATATTCTGGTAGAGCGCGTCAGCCGTTCCGCGGTACCATTCCTTGCTCATGCGCTGCTGTGCAGGAATAATCTCTACAAACTCGCCGATCTCGGCGCGCATGAAATTCCAAGCGTGCTGCAAATGGCGAATTAGCGAATGTGCTTTATACTGTGTCAGCACGCCAATACGGCGCAGACCGGAGTTGACGCAGTTCGACAAAGGGAAATCGATCATGCGGTATTTGCCGCCGAAAGGGACCGCCGGTTTGGCGCGCCACTTGGTCAGTTCTCCCAGGCGGGAACCCTCGCCACCGGCCAGTATTAGCACCAGCGTCTGTCTCGTAACCTCGGTTGCAATCTTGGTTTTCACATAACCATAGTAATTCTGTGCATTCGTCTCTTCTTCTTCTGAGTTGCCCATGATCTTTCAACCCTGGCTAAAGTTATTCTGATTAAGGAAAAAGTAAAAAACTATAATTTATATTTCTCTTTAATTGCTTTTTCGGCCTGGAACCAATCGGAGATCTCGTCACCGGAAACGCCTGATTTCATTCTCTCCTGATAGCGTTCATAAGCCTTTTTTTCAACCTCTTTCAAAAATTCTTTCAGTTCAGGCTTTTTTGTTCTCTTTGTGGCTGGTGCATCTTTTTTTACCGCGCTTTTTCGGGTGGTTACTTTTTTTACTGGCATAATCGCCTCCTTGGTTATTGTGATGTACGCAAACCTTTTGTTTATATCAACAAACCACAAACCACCGAATGGCCTTCGTAGCCATTTGATAACATTTTTATAAGTAAGTCGTCAATGTGTTACTTCTTTAATTTGGACTGAAAAGCGAGACTATTCCACAGGCAATTTTGACCTTGACTTTCCATTCGCATAAGAGCATTGCGCATGTCGTTATCCGATTTCGCTGCATTCAGCCGGCGATGATTTTGTATTTGACATCGTGTGAATAAGTGTGTGCATATTACGAAATCAATTATGAGTGCCGATGAGGAGGCAAAACGTGGATATTAAAAAGCTACTGGAACAGGCGAAAAAAGAAGGACGAACGGCCTTGACGGAGGCGGAAGCCAAGCGGGTTTTAAACCTCTATGGGGTTCCCGTCGTGAGCGAGTCTGTGGCAGTAACACCGGAGGAAGCAGGAAAACAGGCGGAGACATTTGGATTTCCCGTCGTCCTTAAAGGCTTGGGAACAAAATTGACTCATAAAACGGAACGAGGGCTCGTCCATCTGAATCTCAAGAGACCCCCAGGAGGTGATAGCCGCGGCGCAGGCCATCGCCCAATCGGCGGACAACGATCTCGAGGGTTACCTTGTATCACCCATGATTAAGGGGCGACGGGAATTTGTTGCCGGTATGTTTTGTGATCCCCAGTTCGGCCCCATTGTCATGTTTGGTCTTGGTGGTATCTTTACGGAGGCCATTGGGGACGTCGTCTTCCGCGTGGCCCCCCTGGATGAACATGAGGCGGAATCGATGCTCGATGAACTCCGCACCGCCCGGCTTCTCGGACCCTTCCGCGGTGATGCGGCCGTTTGCCGGGATGAGATCGTTAAGACCCTCGTCGCCCTGTCTCGGCTGGCTCTGGACTGGGAGACCATCACGGAAGTGGACATCAATCCGCTGCTCGTCGGTTCCGACGGCCATGTAACAGCCGTTGATGCCCTCATTATCCTTGGGGAGAGGCCGGTGGAGGTTGCCGCACGGCCACCTGTGGACCCGAGAGAGATCGGCCAGATGTTCAATCCCAAATCAGTAGCCTTTATTGGCGCCTCGGCCCAACTAGGGAAATGGGGAAACATGCTCATGACCAATGTTCTGGCTGGCGGCTACGAAGGAGATGTCTATCTGGTCAACCCCAAAGCCGAGGAGATTGCCGGACGCAAAGTCTATAAAACAATCAGTGATGTTCCCGGCCCTGTCGATCTGGCCATCGTGACCGTACCGGCAGTCCAGTCCTTGAAGCTGATTCCCGAACTCAAGGCCAAGGGCATCCGGTACATGCTTCTCATCTCATCGGGATTCGGCGAGGTTGGTCCCGAAGGCCGCGAACTGGAAAAGAAGCTGATCCGGTCCGCAGCCGAGGCCGGTGTTTCCGTTTTAGGGCCCAACACCATGGGCATTTGCAATCCTCATATTAAATTCTACTGTGTCGGAACACCCTGCTGGCCCAAAGCCGGGTCGATTGGACTCCTGTCCCAATCAGGCAATCTGGGAACCCAGCTGATGGCCTTTGCCGAAGCCGAAGGTATCGGCATCCGCTCTTTCTGCGGATCGGGCAACGAAGCCATGATTACCCTCGAGGATTATCTCCGAACCGCAGCCCTCGATGATGTAACGAAATCCATCATCCTCTATGTTGAAAGCATCAAAGACGGTAAGAGGTTTTTCAGAACGGCGCAAAAGGTTTCCCGCAGGAAGCCCGTCGTCCTCCTCAAGGGCGGGCGGACGGCGGCCGGGAGCCGCGCCGCGGCAAGCCACACAGGCGCTCTGGCTTCCAACATCAAAATCCTCAATGCCGCATGCCGTCAGGCCGGAGTCGTTTTAGCGGACCAGCCCATAGATCTCCTCGACCTTTCCGCCGCTTTTTCATCCTTACCCCTACCCAAGGGGAGGCGTGTCGCCATTATGACCTTGGGCGGCGGTTGGGGCGTAGTAACGACGGACCTGTGCATCGAGGCCGGTCTGGAGATCCCGCATCTTACGTCCGACGTGATCGACAAAATTGATCAAATCCTGCCACCTTTCTGGAGCAAGGAGAATCCTGTTGATCTCGTCGGCGAGATGGGTGCAGAAATACCCGTGAAGGTCTTGGAAATCCTTGCCCAGTGGGGCGAGTGCGATGCCATCATCCATTTGGGTGTCGTGGGAAGGCTCCGACTGATCGATACAATGGTCAAGGCAGCTCGCGACACTGGACAGGCAATCCAACAAGAATACTACGATATGGGCATGAAGATGTATAAGGATTCGGAGGCTGAGGTATTCCAGCGCAGCGCAGAGCTGATGGTAAAATATGGGAAACCCATCTTGGGTGTGTTCCTCGATGATGTTCACAGCCGGACCATCACTGAGATCCCTGGAAGCCCATACAGCGGAATTGCTTTCCTGACCCCGGAGCGGGCCGTGAAGGTGCTGTCCCGGATGGTTTCCTACCATAACTGGTTGCAACGGGAAGGCATTTAGCGGTCCCCCTATCCACGAGGAAGACTATTCCGACAATGAGCCTTGGGGCTAAAACGGTAGAAAAAAAAGAGGGGAGGGGGAATGAGGGAAACGGACCACTTCTCAAAAGGAAACGTTGAAATTTGTTCTTATCGGGTCTTTTGTGGATAGGGAAAAAGCAGAAAAGACGTCTTGAGGCACATGTTTGATCACATTTCCCTTCATTCAGAGGGGACAATGATATTTCAAGGAGGATGCTATGGAGATTAAGAATCGTACGGCGTTGATTACAGGAGGCGCTTCCGGTCTCGGGGCGGCGGTGGTAAGACGAATTGTCAATGACGGAGGAAATGCCGTCATTTTCGATGTCCAGCAAGAAAAGGGAAACGCACTGGCTGCGGAGTTGGGAAAAAGCGTCCTCTTCTGCATAACGGATGTGACCAAGGAAGAGAGCGTGAATGACAGCATCGCAAAAGCGAAAGACCAATTCGGTGGCATTCATTTTTGTGTCAACGCCGCCGGAACGGGATGGGTCGAACGAACCGTCTCCAAAAACGGACCCCATTCCTTGCCCATTTTTGAAAAGATCCTCCGCCTTAATCTTCTAGGCACTTTCAACGTTGCCAGCAAAGCTGCCTTTGCCATGAGCATAAACGAACCGAATGAAAAAGGTGAAAGAGGGGTAATCGTCAATGTATCCAGTACGGCGGCCTTTGACGGCCAGATTGGCCAGGCCGCCTATGCCGCTTCCAAAGGCGCTGTGGTGGGCATGACGCTGCCCATGGCCCGGGATCTTTCCAGTCTCGGAATTCGTGTGGTTACGATCGCTCCGGGACTTTTCAATACGCCGCTTTTAGCCATGCTGCCTCAGGAGGCTATACAGGCGCTGAACAATTCCGTGCCTTTCCCAAAAAGAATTGGTGAACCGGAGGAATTTGCCCTGCTTGTGGAGCAGATATTGTTGAATCCTTATTTAAACGGCGAGGTGATCCGACTGGATGGAGCGCTCCGCATGGCGCCCAAATAGGACACCACGTGGCAGGATCTCCTCGCTTTTCAAAAGGGCGGGGAAATCTCTCCGGTTATTATAAATCATAGGGGGAAGACAAATGAAAGAAAAAGTGTATATCATCGGTGTGGGCATGATTCCGATCACTAAAATGGCGGGATCATATGAATCCATGTGCGAGGGAGCCATCCGGGAAGCCATGGAGGATGCGGGACTCAGCTTCGAGGGAGATAAAGACGCCATCGGCGGCATCTGGTACGGAAACTGCGTTCAAGGCATGCTGACCAGTCAACACTGCGTTCGCGGCCAGGTCGTACTCCGCCGCCTCAAATTTGAGAAGATGCCTATCGTCAATGTGGAGAACGCCTGCGCGACGGCGACAACGGCTTTGAATCAGGCGGTGAATCATATTCTGGCCGGCGTATCGGATGTGGGCTTGGCCGTAGGCATCGAAAAGATGTTACCCGATCTGACAACTCTCGATAAATTTCCCGAGATCAAGGCGGCTCTTCCTTACATGGGTTTGGCCGCATTCTGGGCTGGATGTGAACAGGACCGCAAAGACCAGTACATCGAGCATTGGCGTCATCAGAAATCGGAGCTGCTAGGCATACCTTTTGAGGAGACGACGGTTGGAGGTGATCGAAGTCCTTTTATGGATTATTATGCTGTTAAGGCCCTGCATGGTATGAAGAAATATGGCTATACCCAGGAACAGCTGGCCAAGATTTGCGCCAAAACCCATCATCACAGCACGATGAACCCCAAAGCCCAGTATCGGAAAGATATGACTTGGGAAGAAGTCATGGCGGACAAACTCGTCACCTACCCCTTGACCCGTCCCATGTGCGCTCCCACGGGAGAAGGCTGCGCAGCCGCTATCGTCTGCTCGGAAAAATATCTGAAGGAACATCCCGATATCAAGGATCCCCTTCACATTCGGGCTTCAATCCTGATTTCGGGCAGAGACCGGGGTGTTTATGATCAGGACATTTCAGGGCGAGGAGCGGAAATCGCTTTTCGACAGTCCGGATTGACACCCAAAGACATCCATCTTCTTGAAGTTCATGATGCAACCACCTTCGGCGAAATCTTTCAGACCTCTCAGGCCGGGTTTTGCAAACCGGAACATGCCGGGGAATACTGCTCTTCCGGAGCCACATCCCTGGGGGGTGAGCTTCCCACAAATGTGAGCGGCGGATTGATTTCCCGAGGACACCCCGTCGGCTGTACCGGTCTGGCCCAGGTCTATGAACTGGCCACGCAACTGCGTGGACGCGCAGGTGAACGTCAGGTAAAAGGCGCAAAAATTGGCATGCATATCAACGGCGGCGGAGTCGTCGGTGCGGAAGAAGCCTCTCTGGGCATTGATATCCTGGAAAAGGTATAAGAAAACAAAGCGATGAAGACAAATG
Source organism: uncultured delta proteobacterium (assembly GCA_963726395.1). Classification (GTDB taxonomy): domain Bacteria; phylum Desulfobacterota; class Syntrophia; order Syntrophales; family Smithellaceae; genus UBA8904. The sequence goes on along the minus strand of CAVSCG010000026.1, from coordinate 147,864 downwards.
ATCTAAAGAAAAACAAACCCGTTGTTTTATGCCTGACGCGTAAATTCAACGGGTTTGTTAATTTAGGATAAGAAGATACGTCCTATTCGAGGATGGCTAGCACCTGGCCTTCATTGACGGAATCGCCGACCTTGACTTTAATTTCCTTGATGGTTCCTGCGCCCGGGGCGTAAACGGGAATTTCCATTTTCATTGCGTCCATGATGATGACCTCCTCTTCTTCCTGTACTTGGCTGCCGACATTCACCGGAATGCTGGCAATTTTCCCCGGCATGGGGGCTTTAATTTCCATACTCATATTCCTTTTCTGTGCCTCCCTTTATCAATAAAATTTTATGAAGATCCTCAATAAATTTATCCGCCAGATTCATTAATTGTGGCTGATAAATTAGTGGGGCTTTTTACCGTAAATGAATGGATAGGTCAATATAATTATTCAAAGGTGTGGTTCCCCGATGGATCCATCGGTTTATTCATGTCGGAGAGCGTCAATGGGGTTCATCAGGGATGCTTTGTATGCCGGGTAGAATCCGAAAAAAATACCGACGAGTCCGGAAAAACCAAAAGACAGCACAATGGAATAGGTCGAGATTAATATGGTCCACCCGGCAAAGAATGAGAGCAATTCCGCAGAGAGAATGCCCAGTAAAACGCCGATCAGACCGCCGATGAGAGACAGAATTAGTGCCTCGATGATGAATTGTGTGCGGATGTCCCATGACTTGGCGCCCACTGCCATGCGGATGCCGATCTCCCGGGTTCTTTCCGTGACCGAAACGAGCATGATGTTCATAATGCCGATGCCGCCTACCAAGAGCGATACGCTGGCAATGGCCGCCAGTAAGAGCGCCATGACGTTGGAGGCCTGCTCCGCCATCTGCATCATTTGTGTGAGGTTGCGGACGGTAAAATCATTTTCCTGCCCCGGACCGATACGATGCCTTTGCCGCAGCAGTTCCTTGATCTGCGTTTCAGCTCTGTCGAGTTCTTCCGTGCTTTTGGCTTTGACCATGATCGATCGCACGGTCCCCGGAAACGTTCTCCCGAAAAGGTTTCTTTGTGCCGTGGTGACGGGCACATAAATAATATCGTCCTGATCCTGGCCCATCATGGACTGGCCTTTCGATTCCAGAACGCCGATCACGGTGAACGGCACTTTTTTGATCCGGATGATTTGATTGATCGGATCATCATTGCCGAAAAGATTATCCACCACGGTTTGTCCCAATATACAGACCTTGGCGGCGCTGCGAATTTCCTGTTCATAAAAATTTCTGCCGATAGCCAGCGTCCAGTCTCTTACTTCCAGCATGCCTTCATCCGTACCGTAAACAATCGACGCCCAGTTTGAATTACCGTAAATAATTTGCGCGCTGCCGTTTAAAACCGGAGCGGTGGTCGATACCGCGGAACACTCATTTTTAATGGCGTCGGCGTCGGCGCGGGTCAGATTCTGGGATGAGCCGCTGCCCAGGCGAATCCCGCTGGATGTTGTCGAGCCTGGGATGACGATGATCAGATTGCTGCCGACAGCCGAAATCTGTTCAGATATTTTATTGCTGGCGCCCCGGCCCACTGCCAGCATGGTGATGACAGCGGCGACGCCGATGATGATCCCCAGCATGGTTAAAGCAGAGCGCATCTTGTTGACACGCAGAGAACGCAATGAAATTTTAACGGTGGAAGGAAGATTGATCATGGTCTATTTTCCTTATCGCTGACAATCTTTCCATCGAGGAAACGAATAATTCGCTTGCTGTATGCCGAGATGTCCGGTTCATGCGTAACCAGAACGATCGTGATTTTTTTTTCTTCATTAAGCCGGACAAAGAGCTCCATAATTTCAATACTGGTTTTGGTATCCAGATTGCCCGTCGGTTCGTCGGCCAGTATGAGTGGTGCGTCGTTGACCAGGGCGCGGGCGATGGCCACCCGCTGCTGCTGTCCGCCGGAGAGCTGATTAGGATGATGATGCTGCCTTTCTTCCAATCCTAATAGTTTAAGTGCTTCTCGGGCTTTATTGCTTCGGTCTTTGGGGATGTTTTTGCTGTAAAGCAAGGGCACTTCGACATTTTCCAGCGCTGTCGTGCGCGAAAGAAGATTGAAGCCCTGAAAAACAAACCCGATTTTTTCATTGCGAATCTCCGCAAGCGCGTCGTGGCCCATTTGACTGACGTCAATGCCGTCGAGCAGATATCGGCCAGCGGTCGGCTCATCCAGGCAGCCAATGACGTTCATAAAAGTGGATTTGCCGGAGCCGGAAGGCCCCATCACTGCGACAAATTCTCCCGCAGAAATCTGAAGAGAGACTTTGTCCAGCGCGTGAACGACGCTGTCGCCGACTTCGTATCTCTTCTCCAGCTGATCCGTTTCAATCAATGCCATTTTACTTAAAACCTCGGGCCGGGAGGAGGACCTTGCTGTGCACTCGTTTTTTGATTATTACTTTTTACTTCAACAATAAGCCTAGAGCTTTCAGAAATATTTCCGGACAGGACTTCCGTGAAGCGGTTATCGCTGATGCCGATGGTAAGAGGGACACGCGTTGGTTTTTTATCCTCCAGAATCCAGACGCCCGTGCCTTTGGGCGTAGTGGCGGTAATTTCCTTGTCCTGTATCTTTACTCTTAGCGCGGCGTTGGGAATGCGTAAAATACCCTTTTTGTCGTCGATAATAATCGATACGTTGGCTGTCATGCCGGGTTTAAGTTTCAGCTCCGGGTTATCCACTTTGACAATCACAGCATAGGTTACCACGTTTTGGACGGTGGTCGGTGCGTTGCGGATTTCCGAAACATTTCCTTTAAATGTCTGGTCAGGATAAGCGTCCACTGTAAAGGTCACCGGCTGATTTGTCTTTATTCTGCCAATATCCGCTTCATCAATACTGGCATCAATCTGCATTTTTGTCAGATCTTGGGCGATGGTGAAAAGCGTTGGGGTCTGAAAGCTGGCCGCTACGGTTTGTCCCACATCAATGCTGCGCGAAATGACCGTGCCGTTGACCGGGGAAACGATCTGTGTGTAGCGAAGGTTTGTCTGAGATAAACTCAGCGCTGCCCGGGTCTGTTCAACCTGCGCCTCGGACGCCTTAATTTGCGCTAGGGCTGAAAGATAAACGGTTTCGGATGTATCCAGATCACTCTTGGAGATAAAGTTCTTTCCGTATAGAATTTTATTTCTTTCAAAAGTTGTGAGTGTGTCGCGCAGAGCAACTCTGGATTTTTCCAGATTGGCACGGGCTAATAATAAATTGGCGGAAGCCTGCGCGACTTGCGCTTCAAATGAGGCCGGATCAATTTGAGCCAGCAACTGTCCTTTCTTGACGGTTGAGTTGTAATCAACATAAAGCTGCTTGATCGTTCCGGATACTTGTGTGCCGACCAGAACGGTAGTGACGGCATTGACCGTTCCCGTTGCGGAAACAGTCGCGCGAATATCGCCCCGTTCAGCTGTCTGCGTTATGTATTGGGGTGCTTTGTCACTTTTTTTGAAAAAGAAAAGCACACCGATGAGAATTAAAATCAGGATGACAACCGAGATAATATTTTTTTTCATTTTTGGGCTCCAATGGCTTTTTCCAGACGGGCCTGTGCGACGCTGAAATCGGACAAAGCGGTGATATACATCATTCTGGCATTATTGAGTTTGATCATGGCATCCGTAATCTCGATGGAACTGCCCACACCGGTTGCGTATCGTCCGCGGGCAAGTTCAAGGGTTTCTTCGGACTGGCGCACGATGATCCTGCCCGCTTCAATGCGTTCAAAAGCTTCCTTGCGGTTCAGATAGGCTGATTGCACTTCCAGATAAATTGTCTGCCTGAGCGATTCTTCATTGGCCTTTGCAATGTCCAGATTGGCTCTGGCTTCCTCAACGGCATACTTGGTGGAAAAGCCAGTGAAAAGAGGGAAGGTCAAGGCAACGCCGGCATTCCATGATTTATCCATGGAAGTATCGTCTCCCGCGTAGCCATAAGCGGCGTTACCGGAAATTACGGGAAGATACCCTTTTTTGTTGAGATTAATGCTCTTTTCCAGGACGTCTTTTTTCAAACGGGTGGAAAGGATATCCGGCCTGTTTTCGTAAGCCTGTGCAAGGGCGGCATTAAAGGAAATATCCGCATGCTCAAGATGAAATGCCTCCTGAATATTGTATTCGGTAGTGGATATGACGCCCATAGCTTTGTTCAGGTTGACCCGCGCGATGTGCATGGTGTTTTGAGCGGAAATCAATTGAATGCCGGCGCTGCTGAGATTGACTTCGGCACTGGTGACATCAATTTTTGAACTTTTACCCGTTTCAAAAAACGTTCTGGCAATGTCATAGTGTTGTTGAAACTGATTGACTGTTTCCACAGCGACGGCCTCACTCATTTTCGCTTTGAGGAAAGCATAATAAGTCTCCTTCACCGTAAGAATGATTGAAGAGATTGTTTCCTGAAAATCCGCTTCGGCCGATTGCTTGCTTAATTTCTCTATATCCACCGATGTGGATGTTTTGCCGAAATCAAACAGGGTTTGGTTGAGGTTCAGCGTGTTGGAGTAATAATTATAGGGGTCACTTCTCATGGAGGTGGTTGCCGAACCGACGTGCGAATAGCCGGATTGAAAGATGATCTGGGGGTAATAACCGGCGCTGGCCTGGCCGATTTTACTCTCGGATTGCCTGATTGCGCCGGCAGCGGCATTTATTGCGGGATGATTTTTTAGGGCGGTGTCAATGCATTGTTGTAGGGTAAGCACATCGCCTTTTTGAATCACATCAGCAGCCCAGAGGCTTTTGCCGAATAATAAAATCAATAAAATGAGAAACAAAATTTTTCTATTCATTGTATGACACTGATGGAAGATACCTTTCGAAATTTGTTTACCATAAGTTTGAAATTGCTAAAATATAAACATTTATGAATATATTTCATCTGCTAAACTTCATATCGGTTCTGAATAATTCACTTCAATCGTATATCAAATTTTATACCAGAAGCCGCTAAAAATATAACTCTATGTTATTAAATAGTAATATTCAAACTTTGCCATGATCGCATATTGACTTGGAATATTAAAACTGGATAATATTTATCCATAAACAGTATTCAGGTGGATAAAATAGTCCCACATTCATAAAAAATATCGATGAAGGAAATATTGGGAAAGTTCAAGTAATTGTAAGTCGGAATTTGGAATAATATTCTTGATAAATTGTAGAATATGCTTTATCTAGCAATTCTTGAAAGATGGAGGGTTTATGTCCAGCGAATTGATGAATACAAAAGAAGTTGCCAAATATTTAGATATTCATGAAAAACAGATATATTTACTGATAAAAGCAGGGAAAATTCCCTGCACGCGGGTGACGGGAAAGTGGATTTTCCCGGTTAAACTTATTGATGACTGGATACAGACCAGTGCCCACGATGGCCTCAAACAGGCCAGGAAAAGAATCAATTCCATCGAAGGTGCGCTTCTGGCGGCCGGCAGTAATGATCCGGTACTGGACATCCTGCTGACTGCAATCAAAAAAAAGCATCCAGTCTTCAATATTTTTTCAGCCAATACCGGCAGTGTCAGCGGTTTGGAGGCGTTCAATACGGGACTGACAGATATTGCGTTTTCGCATCTCTATGATCCCGAAACCGGTGAATATAATATGCCATATTTGAAAAAGTATTGCCCGGATCATCAACCGGTTGTTGTAAATCTGTTTTATCGTCAAATTGGTTTTCTGACTCCAAAATCCAAATCAAATATTTTCAAGGGATGGGAAAGTATTACCCAAAAAGATGTGCGCTTTGTCAACAGGCAAAGCGGGTCGGGAATAAGAATTCTGTTGGATCACGAGCTGAAACAAAGAGGAATCGCGGCCGGTGACATTGCAGGTTACGACCATGAAGTCTATACGCATTTTGAAGTGGGACTTGCTCTCATTTCGGGCGAAGCGGATGTAGGTATCGCGTCGGCCGCCGTCGCAAAAATACTGGATCTAAATTTCCAGCCCCTGGTCAGTGAGCGTTTTGACATGGTTCTCGATAAAAACACATTTTTTCAACCGGCGATTCAGGCTTTTATAGAAACGCTTCAGTCCGAACAATTTAAAAGCCGTGTCGAAAAAATAGGAAATTACAGTTTTAGGGATGCAGGACGGATTCTCCATTCTTAAGGAAATCAAACAAATCAATAGATAAACGAAAGGAGTTTTAATAATGAAAGTATTTGTTGGAAAATGTTTGGTGCTGCTTCTATTGCTGTGGTCGAGTTTTGCACTGGCCGCGGACGGCGACAAGTTTATCTTTTTATCCAGTACGATCGGCCCGATTGATTCGGGTATCGTGGATGCCCTGGAGGATCAGTTTGAAAAGGAGATAGGTATCCGCGTGCGCCATGTTGGTGCAGGAACAGGTGCAGCACTGAAAATGGCCGAGAAGGGCCAAATCGATCTAGTGATGGCTCACGCAAAATCTCTCGAAGAAAAATTTATTGCCGACGGCTTCGGCACCGAGAGAATACCCCTGATGTACAATGATTTTGTTATTGTCGGTCCCGCGACCGATCCGGCAAGAATCAAGGGGATGAAATCGGCGACAGAAGCTTTAAAAAAAATTATGGATAGCGGGATGAAATTCATCAGCCGCGGCGATAAATCCGGCACTCATGTGGCGGAAATGGAACTCTGGCAAAAAGCGGGCGTTAAGCCTCAGGGTCTATGGTACATCATTTATGCAAAAGGTTCAGAAGGGAATGTGTCCACATTGAAATATACCGATCAGCAGTCGGCCTATACAGTGATTGACCGGGCCACTTATCTGTCGCTTAAAGATAAAATCAAACTGGTTATTTTGGTGGAAGGAGACGACGCGCTATTAAACTTCATATCATTGATACCGGTCAATCCGGCAAAATTCCCCAGAGTAAACAACCAAGATACGATGACATTCGTAAAATGGCTGACCTCCCCTGAAAAAGGCCAATTGATCATCCGTGATTTCGGCAAGGATAAATACGGCGCAGCGCTGTTCTTTCCGAATTCCGTAGAATGGCAAAAATCAAAAAAGAAATAAGAATTAACAATATAAAGGAGATAGGTTATGAAAATATTCAGAAGCAGCAAATGGATTATCACATTAATGATTGTGGCATCGCTTGTGGTATTGGGGGCAGCGAATGTTTTTGCCGCGCCTAAACAAAAAAATATTATTCTGGCGACAACCACCAGTACGCAGGATACGGGATTGCTTGATGTTTTGATTCCTCTCTTTGAAAAAGAAACAGGCTATTTTGTAAAAACGATTGCTGTAGGTTCCGGGCAGGCCATGGCGATGGGACAAAAAGGCGAGGCCGATGTCCTGCTGGTTCATTCACCGGATGCGGAAAAGAAATTTATCGCTGAAGGTTACGGAATCAACCGGCGTTTGGTGATGCATAATGATTTTATTATTGTCGGGCCGGGCACTGATCCAGCCAAAATCAAAGCCGTGAAATCGTCGGCTGAAGCATTGAAATTGATCGCCAATGCCAACGCATTGTTTGCATCGCGCGGAGATAATTCCGGAACGCATGCCAAGGAAAAAACATTATGGAAGAAAGCGGAAATCAATCCCGAAGGGCAGAAATGGTATCAGCAGACAGGATTGGGCATGGGGCAGACCTTGAATGTTGCGGCGGAGAAAAAGGCTATACACTGGCTGACCGCGGCACCTATCTGGCGCTGAAAAAAAATCTGGGATCTGGATATTTTAGTCGGAAGGTGATGCCGCGCTGCTTAATATTTATCATGTGATTGAAGTAAACAGTCGCCAAATGGCCGAAAGCTAATGCCGAAGGCGCAAAAGCATTTGCCGATTTCATGGTTTCTAAAAAAACACAGGAAATCATTAAAACATTCGGCGTGGATAAATTCGGTTCACCCTTGTTTTTCCCTGATGCCGGGAAAAAAGTGGAAGATTTAGGAAAATAACAACTAGAGTATATTGAGTGGAATTAATTATTCAGGGGATCATCAAAGCTTTTGAATTGATCATCAGTTTTGATCCGGAAGTTATGGGAATAACGTGGCTGTCTTTGAAAATATCGGGGACAGCCACGCTTATCAGCCTTTTTATCGGTGTTTCCATTGGAACAATCGTCGCTCTGACCAACTTTCGCCGGAAAGAGACTGGTCATCAGTTTAATCAACACGGGCATGGGCTTGCCGCCGGTTGTTGTGGGTCTGTTTGTCACGATTTTGATCTGGCGCAACGGGCCTCTGGGATTTCTGGAAATTCTTTATACCCCTTATGCCATGATTATTGCCCAGGCGATCATCGCCACGCCGATTGTCATGGGCATATCGCTGGCTGCCATTCAAAACCTGCCGCCCAATTTGCGGCTTGCAGATTCTTTCGCTGGGCGCAAGCCGGTTGCAGATGGTCTGGGTATTGATCAAGGAATCAAAACTGCCGCTGCTGGCCGCTGTTATGGCCGGTTTTGGCGGAGTGATTTCCGAAGTCGGCGCCTCCATTATGGTCGGCGGCAATATCAAAGGATACTCGCGCGTGCTCACAACAGCAACCGTCATGGAAACCGGCAAAGGGAATTTTGACATTGCCATTGCTTTGGGTATTATTCTTTTGATCCTGGCCTTTCTGGTTAATCTCCTGCTCACGCAAATACAGCAAAGGCAGCATCTGCGATGAATTATATTCTTACCGTTCAAAATTTAATCGTCCGGCGCGGCGGCGTCAACTGTCTTGGATATCAGCGAGCTGAATGTTGAGGCGGGAAGAATCCTTGCGCTGATCGGGCCCAACGGCGCAGGCAAGTCAACTCTTGCTCTTAACGATGGCCGGGTTCTTAAAACCAAGTCGGGGAAAGATTTATTATCAGGGAATGCCGGTGAGACAAACGCCGGGCGCACTCTTATGCGCCGCAGCATGTCTGTTGTTTTCCAGGAGCCGCTGCTGCTCAATACATCCGTTTATAAAAATGTCGCTCTGGGCTTGAAATTCCGCCATTTCAACAATGATGAAATCAAACAGAATGTTGATGAAGCCCTGGATTATTTTGGCATCAGTTCTCTGGCCACAAGAGCGGCCAAAACTCTTTCGGGCGGGGAGGCCAAAAGGGTATCGCTGGCACGCGCTTTTGCCTTAAAACCGCAACTGATATTGATGGACGAGGCTTTTAACTCTCTCGATCCTCCGACGAGGGAAACGCTCATTGACGACCTGCGGCATATTCTGGGGAAAACAAAAATCACTGCTGTGCTGGCGCTGCACGATCGTGAAGAAACATTGCGTCTGGCGCAGGATGTAACTGTGATGGTGGAAGGCAAAATTGTCCAATCGGGGACGACAGCCCAGATATTCAATCAACCGGATTCCGAATTTGTAGCTAATTTTGTCGGCACGGAAACGATATTGGAAGGAACTGTCCAGAGCAGCAATGCCGGGCTTGATGGAGATTTCCGTGGCCGGAAAAATTATTGAAGCGGTGGGTAATTTCACTGCCGGGACAAAATGTTTACTGCTGCCTAAGGCCGGAAAATATTACCGTGTCGCCGGCCATACCGGAAAAAACCAGCGCCCGTAATGTTTTTGAAGCAAAAATTCAAAAAATAATCCGGCAGGCATTCTTCTATAAAATGATTTTAGACTGCGGATTTCCTTTGGTTGCTTATATCACTGTATCTTCCTGTGATGATTTAGGCATCTGTGAAGGTTCAATGGTCGCCGCCTCTTTCAAAGCCACTGCCGTGCACGTCATGCGGCGGGAAAAATAAGGCGCAAGGACGATCGGCAACACTCCTATCGAATAGCACCATGCGGTTCTATGGCAGCATTCATGGGCAGAATTGCAACTTCTTCGCAGAAGGGCATGGTCCGTAACGTGAACGCAGACCGGTGTTTGTCAGCCTTCCGGTAGAATTCATCAAATTTCACCATCGGGAGAAATGACATGCCGTCCTCAAGCGGTTTAAAGAAGTTGTCAAAGTGGACCGGAACCACAAGTCGCGCCCGGGTTTTCAATACGACATTTTCCAGATATTGATCGGTATCCCCTCTGCCGCCGATACCCAAAAGGATTGTGTCCACAGCGATCCCGTCATACATTTCCGGCTTGAATCCTGCGCTTCCATGGTGAAGAATCGTCCCGGAAGGGTGAGTGATCAGCAGGGCAAACACGCCACCCAAACGGTAATCTCCCGCTGCTGCCGGCGGGATAAGGGGTTGGTCGATGGTTCCGGGATAGGGTACGCGGCCCAGGAAGGCGGGGCCGTGGGCGCTTTCAATGAACTTTACGGTAAAATCCCCGAACCTCATGGTCCGGCCCGGTTTCACCGCTATCAATTTGCTTTCCGCCATACCGGCGCCCCTGCCCACATTTATGGTGCTTTCTGTGCCGATGAGTGGTGCGTCGGCCTCGATTGCGAAATAGGGGGCGTCCGCGACATGGTCAAAATGGCTGTGGCTTACGATGACCGCCGTGATATTTTCCTTGCCGAGTTTTTCGGCCCATTTTCGGATCAGGGCGCAGTTGGGCTCCAAGGGCGATCCAAACACGATCTTGCTCATGCCGAATCTGCTCACATAGGGATCGATCAGGATGCCCGTTTTCCCGTCCGTTATAAACATGCCTGCGGTGCCCAGCCAGGTCATGCGCACACTCTTCTGCGGCGTAACGGTTTTCTCTATAACCAGTCGCTCATACAGACCCATCTCCGCACAGCCTGTGAAAATAAGCTGAAAGAAAGCCGGTATCATATGTTTTTTCATGTCACCACCCTCCGTCCCTGAACTCCCAAACATGCTGCTGGGGGTGGGGCTTTGTCTGATTAGATTGCCAGGTATCAGGAGAAAGATAAAGTAACATTTCAATTTTAACACTTAAGGAAGCAACTTTCGGGTCAACTTCACTTCTGTCGCGCCAAATCCTCTGATGCTACGGCGATCTGGGTAAACATTCCTTTCGAGACCAGCTGTTCGATCCCATTTGATACGGAAAAGATCTCAGACTCAGCTACTTTAATTTTTTTCCCGTTGTTTATCACTTTTGATCGGCAGATGATGAGGGGACCCATAGCGGGTTTGAAATAATTGATTTTAAATTCTACCGTGAGGATACGGAATTTCTCTGATACGGTTGTATAAGATGCAAATCCGGACGTATGGTCTGCCATTGTTGCTATCACACCCGCATGAACGAATCCATCTCGCTGACGGTGTTTATCAAGAACCTTGAGGCAGGTTTCAAACATGCAATAATCTGCATGGAGAACTTTAATGCCGCAGAACCCAGGAAATCCGTGAACAAAATTTTTTTTAAATATTCAAACTGACCAGATGGCATACATATCCTATATTCTTAAGAGGCGGTTTTGGTCAAGACTACTTGATCTGATGAAAAATGAAAAGAGAAAATACATCATAAGATCAATGCATATGAAAACATTTTCAATGATTATCATTTGACCTGTTATCAATCAAATGGGCTGATTAGGCAATGTGCAGATAAAAATTATTGGCATATTTTAAATGATTAGATTTATAAATCAACATCATTCAACCATAGAGACTATAAAGAATAATGAAGGGAGGTTGACGGTCATTATCAATTACAATCTTTATCTTGAAAGAATTCGCGCCGGAGAAAAAGGGTTAAACCCGTATCTTGATTATTTTAACATTGTCCTCACGGATCTGGCTTCCGGCCACGCCTGTTTCAAAATGGCGGTGCGCCCTGAATATCTGCAAGGCGCCAAAACCATGCAGGGCGGACTGATTGTTGCACTAGCCGATGAGGCCATTGCTCACGCCATGATGACGCAACTTGGCCCGGATGAAGGCTTGACAACCATTGAGCTCAAAAGTAGTTTTCTTTCGGGTGTTGCCGATGGTGAACTATTTGCCGAAGCGAGCGTTTTTAAAAAAGGCCGGAATCTGATGATTGGCGATTGTATCGTTACAAACGGCGAGGGGAAAAAAATCTGCCGTGTATCGGCAACCTTTATGCTTTTAAAAATAAAGTAAAAGGAGAAAAATGATGCAATTCAACCTGACATCAACGGTAACCCTCCGTAACAAAACGACCATGCCAAGGTTCGGCTTGGGTACATTTCTTTCTCCGGTGGGAAAGGTCACACAGGATGCCGTTCGCTGGGCGCTGGAAACAGGCTATCGCCATATCGATACCGCTTTATGGCTTTGCGACCGGTGCAACAGGAACCTTAGCAGTTGCCGGCATCAAATCTCTTACGACAACAATTCTATTTTCAGGTAATTCTTTTCTGGATGTCCATATTTCATTATTTTCTTCCACATAGAAAATCCAGTCAACAGATTTCGAATTGGTTTCTGCAACCCAGACACAACATGTTTTATCGTTCAATTCGGGGTTTTCTTGAATGCCTGCAAGTTCCATCCGAGACGGAAGACGCCAGTCGGCAAAGCCTGCCTCTCTAAGTTCCTTTACTGTATTTTCAACATTGGTGGCTGTTATATCAGCAACAGGATAAATCAGCCATTGCAAACCAGTCCTGGTATCAACAATGGTGCCGTCTTTCATTTGATTAAAACGAATTTTAATCGGGGTGGTTAAAACAAGATTTTTTCCCGACTCCAGCGTCTTTATTTTCTTGGCTATATTTGTGCTCCATTTATCGGAAAGGATAGTAATAATGTAGTCGGACGAGGGAGCGATACCCGTTATCTGAAACTTACCGTCTGCACCGGTTTTGGTCTCGAATTGTTCATACCCTTGCATAAGCTGAACTTGCTTGAAAATAATAGAAACACCCGACACAGGCTTTTCTTGACCATCAATAATTTTGCCTTCAATGCCGGCTGTTTTATTACCACATCCGAATAAGAACATGCAGATCAGAAGAAAAAAAGAAAAGCGATACGCAATTTTCATAATATCCACTCCATCTTCAAGTTTGAACTTAACAAAATAATGCATTGCGTTTTAAATACCTGCGAAAAATTTGCATACTATTAGAAAATATTCAATAAGAAAATAACCCCGGCGAATGCCTATGTTCTAAACACCGGTGCAATCGATGACGCAATGCGGCAAATCGATGTGATCATCCATAATCTTTAAGTGGCCGTTGTTATTCAATCAGAAGGTTTTCCACTTCGCTACGTATTTTTTGTAAACTCTCAGCAGATGACGCTTCAAAACGCAGGACGATAACCGGCTGAGTGTTGGAACAGCGCACGAGCGCCCATCCGTCCTTAAACGGAATGCGGACGCCGTCAATATCAATGACGTCAGGATTATTCCGGTAGTGTTGCTTGATTTTCTCAACAACCGCTCTCTTTTTGTCATCATCGCAATCCACTCGTATTTCGGGAGTGGCAAACGTTTGCGGCATATCGTATAGCAACTCGTTTATTTTTTGATTGGTTTGTGAAAGGATTTCCAGTAATCTCACGGCGGCGTATATGGCGTCATCATATCCAAAATAACGGTCGGCAAAAAATAAATGGCCGCTCATTTCTCCGCCGAGAAGAGCCTTTTCTTCTTTCATCTTGGCTTTAATGAGCGAATGACCGGCCTTCCACATAATCGGGCGACCGGAATATTTCCTGATGCCGTCGTATAAAACCTGTGAACATTTAACCTCACCGATGATGGTAGCCCCGGGATGCTCTTTCAAAATATAGCGTGCAAACAAAAGCAGCAGTTTGTCTCCCCAAATAATTTCACCGGTATTACTGATTACACCGATGCGGTCGGCGTCTCCGTCAAAGGCTATTCCTAAATCAGCTTTCCTTTGGGCAACAAGGTTAATAAGGTCTTTTAAATTATCTTCAACTGTGGGATCGGGAAAATGGTTGGGAAAGTGGCCGTCCGGATCACAATAGAGACAGGTGACATCACACCCCATCCTCTCCAGAATGGGCAGAGCAAATTGTCCTCCGACACCGTTTCCGGCATCTAGTATGACTTTCAATTTTCTGGATATTTGAACGTGATCAAAAAGATAGTTTTGATAAACCTCAGTTATGTCTTTAAGCTGCGCAGATCCCTTGCCGGACAAATAATTCCCTGCTTCCATTATTTTTTTTAATTCCTGGATCTGCTGGCCATGAATGGAGTCATACCCGATGCAGATTTTGAAGCCGTTAAATTCCGGTGGATTGTGGCTGCCGGTGATCATAACACCCCCACCGGCCTGGCAATGTCGAATAGAAAAATAAAGTATGGGTGTCGCGCAAAGACCAATATCAATAGTATCAATCCCCGCGGCATTCAGGCCTTGGATTAAATATCGATGATAGGCATCTGAGCTCAAACGGCAATCGCGTCCCACTGTCATGGTTTTAACCTTATTCTGCAGCGCATAAGTGCCGATAGATCGTCCCAGGTTCACAACAAATTCTTCGTTTAAATCCTTATCAACAACACCTCGAACATCATATTCACGAAAGACATGTGGATTCATCATTTTTTCCCTTAGATCAAAAAAATACTCAGTATGACATGCAGGGTCTAAGCCCTGCGGGTTCGTATATAATTTGACAAAGCATGTCAATCAAATACGATCAGTGACCTTATGCTGATTCCAGCAGTTTTAAAATGTCCAACGCTTGCGGTAGAACCAAATTTGCCCCTGCTGTCATAAAATCGTCTTCTTGAAAATGACCGGTCAGGACGCCTGCAGTCAGTGTGCCGGCATTTCGACCGGTTTCTATATCCAGGGGATGATCGCCGATCATGATGGATCGGTTGGCTTTGCTGCCCAGCCTGGACAGTGCGAGATTGAGCTGTTCGGGGTGTGGTTTGACATGATTTACATCGTCACGGCAGACGATGATCCGGCAATAGGATGAAATGTCCGGAAACACTGTATGAACTGCTTTGGAGCAGTTTCTGGTAATAATTCCAGCCTGAATAGAATGATTTTCAAGAGCCGTTAGCAGTTCTTTTGTTCCATTGAATAATTCTCCCCTCTGGGCAGCCTCCACTTCAATGCCTTCAATAATCCGATATGCTTCCTCCGTAAAGGATTGCGCCTTTTTAAGTGAATGATTACGCAAAATCGCGCTTGCCTCACCGATGATTTCCAGAATAAACCGGTGCTGCAGACTTTGATGATCAATACCATTACGGGAAACAAGTTCAGTAATAGCACGACGCATTTGATCAAAATTAATGTTTAATTTAGCTAGAGTGCCGTCAAAATCAAAGATGATCGTATCGACGACTGCATGATTGATGGATAAAATACTCATAGCATCAGTGGTGTCCTGAGGCGTAATGGGGAGAGAGTGTTTTTTTGACCCTGCGCGAAGGGGATAAGGGTGGCAATGTATCGCCGGAAATGATCTGTAAAAAATTGGTGACGATATGAAATGTCGCACCCCAGAGAATATCTTCATTACCCCTGCCATCCGGGATGACCAGACAGGGGAGTTTCATATTGTAGCGTGGATCCGAATTTTCCAGGCCAGATTCAACTTCCACCATGGCATAAGATGAACTTTGGAAAAAATAGCTCAGAGGAATTTCCAGTACTCTTTCAACTTCAGGATTCAGTTGATACTTGTAAGGGGCCTTAACCAGACAAGCTAAGGGAAAGATGGTCCGGGAAAAGTAAGTCAGCGAATAAGAGGGAAGGGCGCCCAGAAATCCAACATTGAGCGGACTCAGACCTATTTCTTCCCAGGATTCGCGCAGCGCGTTCATCAGAAAAAGCCTGACTAAATTGACCGTCTGTTCGTTTTTATTCGGAAGATCATTCAGGGTCCGGTTATCGATGGTGCGGATAATGCCCGTTTTTAGTAGAATGTGATTTAACATTTCATCAGTTGAGTCCTCCAGAATGCCTCCAGGACAGCTGATGTCGCCTGCCTGCGCGACGGCCTCCGAACGTTTAATCAGCTGAAAACAAAATTCTGAATTGTTATAATGAAGCAGCAACACAACGCCGGCTTCAAGATGATTGGCCCCATTAGAATTAGAGTGAACAATCGAGAGGTGTTTTTCTTGATAGTCAATAGATGCCTTGTCTAATTGTCTCAAAACGTAAAGCGGGAAATCGTCTTTTTGTCGAAGCAGTTTTAAGTCCATCTTAATCCTTTAAATGCTTACCTTAATGTTTCTGATATTTTTTCATTGTACCAGCGGCGGTAGGGAAACAAGTCAATAAAACCACAATGACCGCCAAAAGGCAGCCGAAATATTTTTAAAAAATCGTTATCACTAAGTGATTGGAAATCCTCCAACGGAATAACCGGATCATCCGCTGCTATAAATATACTGACCGGCAAATTCAGATTCTGAAATGATTTTTCATTCAATGTATATAACTTGAAATAATCCCGATAGGAAGAAAAATCCGGAAAATAAGTCATTATATCCGAGGTTAGCTCCATGCAGGTCCGGGCGCGCAGCATTTCGGTAAAGTTGTATGTTTCAGGAAAAAGCCGTTGCTTTTTTTTCAGAGAACGCCTCCATTTTTTCAGGAAGTATTTTCGATAGAAGGCCCAACCGTTATCAATAGCCAGTGTTGTCTTATAAGGGTCCAAGGGAGGACTGACGGCAAACACCTGTTCCAAATTTTTAATCGGTGTTTGGGAATGTTTTATTGCGATACGCAAAGCAAAGTTGGCGCCCAGAGAAAAACCAAGCAGATAGACCGGTAAATCTTCAGAATATTGGGCAAGGGCATTGACCGCATCGAACGTCTCTTGCAACAGAGCACCGTGAAAAAGGCCTTCATTCAGATGATGCGAGTTCCCATGATCTCTCAAATTTAGACGGCAAATCGAGAATTCCCGGTCATAAAAGTAGGAAGCGGCGGCCAGGACGTAGGCTGAAGATGAAGAACCTTCCCAGCCATGCAGAATAATCATCAATCCTCTGGAATGGGGATGTCGCGAAATATAAGCCAGCAATTTCGATCCTTCCGTTGTGTCGATAATTAATTCTTCCAAATGATCCAGAAGGGGGCGATGAGGTGGGATTAACACGCGAGCGGAAGCCAGAATGGACTGAAGGTGCCGGTTCTTTAGAAAATGCCGAGGCAGAAAAATTGAGTTGCTGTTTTTAGATCTTACGATCATGGAATTCTTTGTGAAATGCCCCGCCTGAAATGGGCGGGGTCAGTAAATTATGGTGGC
The DNA here is from genome assembly GCA_963726395.1 of uncultured delta proteobacterium. GTDB lineage: Bacteria > Desulfobacterota > Syntrophia > Syntrophales > Smithellaceae > UBA8904. The sequence goes on along the minus strand of CAVSCG010000026.1, from coordinate 130,758 downwards.
GGTGCCCTGATTTGAACAGGGGACACTACGGATATGAGCCGTATGCTCTAACCAGCTGAGCTACACCGCCTCTGAGGGATTATTTATTTCCAAAACCTTTAATTGGTTTTCGTGCGACATTCACAGGCGTATGTTTACGAAGTCGCCCGGACGCTATATCTAAGAGTGGAGCGTTTGTCAATAACTATTGAGGCATCTCCAACTCATAAACAACAATGACACTTCGTTCACTGGTCGATGCTCCCACGGATTGAACCAGGGCCAGAACAATTTCCGGTTTGCCGTCGTTATCTATGTCTTTAAAACAGTAGTCAGCGACATAACCATTAATTTTTTTTGTCCGCCAATTTTCAGCCATTCCGAGGCCGTCCCATTCCAGATTATAAATTTCACTGGATGAGAAAAGTTTCAGGTTTTTAAATATACGGCCGACAGAGGACAGGTTCTTAACAATGATAAGTTCCTTTTTGCCGTCTTTGTTGGTATCAAAAGACAGAATCCGCAAATTGGCAAAAGCACTGCTTTCCAGATTGCTGTCACTGGGCTTTTGCTTGTCAATATTTGCGATATAGTTGTTGCTGCCACCGTAAACTTCATCACTTCTCCAGATCAGTTCATCGGGTGAAAAGCCAAAAGATAATATCCGGCTCAACGGTTTATTTGTTGGAGAAATAATACACATGTAGTCCAGTTCATCAAGGGCGATAATTTTTTCACTGGTGCCCGAACCCAGTGTATCAATTGTCAAACCATATACAGACAATCCCCTGGGGATTTTCATTGCATCACCGGAAATATATTTTCCGTTCCGCCAGATGATTTCATAAATCTGTGTCTCGAATACTTTGTCCATCCCATAAGGCTGTCCCAGAAGCAATGGAATGCCTGACGGCGGATAGATTACACGTAAAAAATAACGGATGTCGGAAGCGATGGTCTTATAGTCACCGTCTTTGTATTGAAGGACAAAGGAATTGAGCACTCTGTCGTTCAACGATGTGACAATAATTTCCGGAGTACCGTCCTTATTGATGTCCGCGACATCTACGGACATGTAATTATTGTATGATTTACCTTTTATTTGCTTGAGTAATTTTAAATTATCCTTTGTTTTCTGGTAGATATACACATTATGTTTATCAATAACAACGACTTCATTTAAGCCATCCTTGTTGACATCTCCGACATCCATCCCGTTAAATTCCGATTTGACCTGCTGGCTCATCCAGAAACCTTTGCGGTTGAGAGGATCGGCCGCATTGATGAACTCAGGATTGATCATGGAGGTCAGAGTCCCTTTTTTACCGCCTGTCTTCATGCCCGCAATGATTTGTGCTTCGCGTGAGGCTCCGGGAACAGGTGGTGGAACGACCGCAGGTGTGACAGCTGCTGCGGGCAAAGTCGCTTGCGGTGTTGCTCCAAGAATATAGTGGACGAGTCGTTGTGAAAAATCGTTAATTTTAGGAATCACTTCGTCAAGCGTTTGCGATTGGAAAAAAATATCGACATCCGATTTGCCACCTGCGATATCAACCAGTTTTCCGTCAATGCTGATTCTGCTGCCGATTTTGGTAATGCTTCCCCACACCACATAATCCGATTTCAATTGTTGGCCAATGCTTTGAACATCTGTCAGATTCAGTTCCTTTGCTCCTGTTTTTTTCAGGACATCCTGAACAACATCTTTGCGCGTGACTTCAATTTTATCGGAAACAGAGATACGGCTGATGAGCATGTCACCGATTCCCTGACGGACATATTCAATATTTTCAGCGCTATGAAGCGAGAAAGGCAGAACCGTTACCGTGTATTTTTCCTTAGCCCAGATGGTTCCCGCAACAAGCAGGATAGTTACCAGGAAGAGAATAACCGAAATAGTTTTTTTCATATGGATCTCCAAGTTTTAGGATGTCATTGCTGAAAGATAGCAGTTTCTAGCATTTAAAAAATGATAATTCAAGGCTGTTTTCATTCTTTTACGATTTCAGAGGGAGCACATAAAAGATTACAGCGAAGAAATGGCAGATACTGCCGGCCAGAACAAACAGATGCCAGATCGCATGATTGAAAGGCAGCTTTTCCCAGGCATAAAAAATAACACCCAGAGTGTAGGCAAGACCGCCTGCTACCAGCCAGACAATGCCCCCTGATTGCAAAGAATCGATCAAAGGCTTGATGGCAAAAATGATAATCCAGCCCATGAGAACATAGGCAATCGTAGATATGATCTTGAATCGATTCACAAAGAATACTTTGAACAGCACGCCTGCGAGTGCAAGAAACCAGATTACGGCGAACATTGTCCATCCCAGAACGCCGCGCAGAGTGACCAGCAGGAAAGGCGTGTATGTGCCTGCTATTAATAGATAAATACAGGAATGATCCAGGATTTTAAATACGCTTTTTATCTGTGGTTTTTGAGCACTGTGATACAGAGTGGATGCGGAATATAACAAAATAAGCGTGACGCCGAAAATCGCACAACTCACGACATGGCTGGCGTTACCGTAGATACTGGAAAAAACGATCAGCAAAACCAATGCGACGATGCTTAACAAAACACCCGCACCATGCGTAATACTGTTAAATAATTCTTCGCGGAAACTGTATGGCGCCGTTTGATCTGTTTGTACCATAACTTTAACCTCAGTAGGTCTCTTATGTCCCTGCACCCTATTTGTCAATCTCAAATTCGGGCTTTACTTCAGACATTTTTTCATTCGCTGTTTTACTTTTACTTGACATTTCAATAGGCTACCGATAGATACTTAACCCGGTAAGTACATTTTAAGGTCATGTCTGCATAATTAAAGAATGATGGAGTCGCCCTATGAGATCTTATATTGTTATTTCCTCGATGGGACCGGATCGCCCCGGTCTGGCTAAGGATATCGCGGAATTTTTTACAGCGCGAGGCATCAACATTGAACGTTCCCGTGGCTGCGTGCTGGGCAATGAGTTCGGCATGATCATTCTGACGTCGGGAAAGACAGACGACATTGAACGTCTGATCAAAGACCTCGACAGCCTGCGCGAAAAAACAAAATTGGACATCTATGTCAGGAAGACCAAAGCGCCCGGCCATCGCGATGTTTTGCCATCCATTCCTTACAAACTCATCGCCACGTCCATTGATCATCCGGGGATAATTCATCAGATCTGTAAATCACTCCAGACAAGAAAGGTCAACATAGACGATATCTCCACGAATGTGGATAATAATCCCGTTACCGGCGCCAACACCTTTCAGATGGTCTGCTATTTTTCTCTGCCTCCGGCCATCAAGATCATTGACCTTAAGAATGATTTCAATCGCATTAGCGACGAATACAATATCGACATCCGGTTTGATGCGGTCATCAACAAGTAACGCTATGCGAAAACTTAAACAACACACCCAGGAAATTAGCATAAAGCCGATTCTTGAGATTGCCTCGTCTGTCGGGCTGGCGGAAGATGATCTGGAATTATATGGCCGTTACAAGGCTAAAGTTCGACTGGAAGCAATAAAGCGATTTGAGCGCCGGAAAACCAGTGCTTTGATACTGGTATCGGCCATGACGCCCACCCCCGCCGGAGAAGGAAAAACAACGGTCTCCATCGGGCTGGCTCAGGCGCTGGCCAGAATCGGTAAATCCACTATTGCCGCATTGCGGGAACCATCATTGGGGCCGGTGTTCGGCATCAAAGGTGGAGCAACAGGTGGTGGAATGTCGCGCGTTCATCCGGTGGACGACATCAATCTGCATTTCACCAATGACTTTCCGGCCGTGGAGAGCGCCCATAACCTGCTTTCCGCTATCCTGGACAATTCCATCTTTCACGGCAATCCTCTCAATATCGATCCACGCAAGATCACCTGGCGTCGTGTCATGGACATGAACGACCGATCGCTTAGGGATATTGTTATCGGTCTGGGAGGCTCCACAAACGGTGTTCCGAGGGAAACCGGGTTTGACATTGTGCCGTCAAGCGAAATCATGGCGATCCTCTGTCTTTCTCGTTCCTATGAAGAGTTAAAAGACAAAATTCGTAAAACACTGATAGGATTTACCTATAACGACCAGCCAGTGATTGCCGGTGATCTGAAAGTGGAAGGTGCTGTAACGGCGCTCTTGAAATACGCGCTTTTGCCCAACCTGGTGCAGACCACAGAAGGTGTACCGGCGATTATTCACGGCGGCCCATTTGCCAATATCGCCCAAGGTACCAACAGCATCATAGGCACTGACCTGGCTTTGCGCCTGGCGGATTATGTCGTGACTGAAGCCGGATTTGGTTTTGATCTAGGTGCGGAAAAGTTTTTCGATATTGTAGCGCCATACGGTGATTTAAATCCGAAGATTGTTGTTTTAGTTGCTACGGTCCGGGCGCTGAAATATCATGCAGGCATCGACCGCGAAGACTTAAACGAACCAAATCCTCGCGCGGCTGTATTGGGAATGGCGAACCTCCGTAAGCATTATGAAAATATCGATAAATTTAATGTCCCGTGTATTATTGCTCTAAACCGCTTCCCCTCCGATACGAACATAGAAATCGAAGCTGTTGTAAAAGCAGCAGAGGATGAGGGAATGAATATTGCCCCGGTGGAAATCTTTAGTAGGGGAGGCGAGGGCGGTATTGAGCTGGCCGAAAAGACAGTTGAGCTTATTGCCGGAGCAAAGGGGAAATTTCAACCTTTGTATGACTGGAAGCTGCCGGTGGAAGATAAAATCTTTAAAGTAGCCAGCGAGATTTACGGCGCCGTCTCCATCGACTACCAGCCGCAGGCGAGGCGCAATCTCGATATGATCAAAAAGATTGGCTATGACAAGCTACCCGTCTGCATTGCCAAAACCCAGCAGTCGCTTTCCGACAACCCAAGTCTTTTGGGACTGCCCAGCGATTTCATCGTTACCGTACGCGAAATCAAAATCGCCTCCGGCGCGGGTTTCCTGATCCCCATCACCGGCGAAATCCTGCGCATGCCCGGCCTTTCTAAAGTTCCCGCCGCCAATCATATCAATATTGACGACACCGGGAACATCACCGGAATCGTGTAGAGCTCATATTCGCATGAAAATCCATTATAAAATCTTGACAGTATTTTCTTCTTTAATATATGAGTATATCGGGAGACAATGAGACAAATGGAAAAAGCAAAACTAACGTATAACGGAATGACTCATGAGATGCCGGTCCTGGAGGGTACTGAAGGGGAAAAGGGAATTGACATATCTAAATTGAGGCAGGAAACGAATTTGATTACCCTGGATGTCGGTTATCAGAATACCGGATCCTGCATGTCTTCAATCACGTTTATCGACGGTGACCTGGGTATTTTACGATATAGGGGAATTCCCATAGAAGAGCTGGCCGAAAATGCCAGCTTTTCCGAAGTAGCCTATCTGCTGATTTACGGCAATCTTCCGAGTAAGGCGGAGCAGCAGTTGTTTTCTCAGCGCCTGACACAGAATTCAATGATTCACGAAGAGATGCTGCGATTCTTTGACGGATTCCCGCCGACCGCCCATCCGATGGCAATTCTGGCTACCATGGTCAACTCCATGTCCGTTTATTACACGGATTATTTCACGGAAGATTTTCAGGCGGATACCTTTGATCTGATGGCCGCATCCCTTATTTCCCGAATACGTACGATCGCCGCTTATTCCTATAAGCATAGCATTGGCCACCCACATGTTTATCCCAAGCGCGATCTGAAATATGCGTCGAATTTTCTTTATATGATGTTTGACTCTCCGGTGAATCCCTACGTGCCGGACCCGGACATGGAAAAGGCGCTCTCCACGCTGTTGATTTTGCATGCCGATCATGAACAGAATTGCAGTACTTCAACCGTTCGCCTGGTCGGCAGCAGCATGGCCAATCTTTACGCATCGATCTGCGCCGGCATTTGTGCCCTCTGGGGTCCGCTCCACGGCGGCGCGAATCAGAAAGTTATTGAAATGCTCGATGAAATCAATAAAAGCAATCTATCCATAAAGAACTGTATTGATTCGGCCAAAGATAAGAACAGCAAGTTTCGTCTGTTTGGATTCGGTCATCGTGTTTACAAAAATTATGATCCACGCGCCAAGATTTTGAAACAATACTGTGAGACGATCTTTAAAAAACACTATTACGAGGATCCGATGCTTTCCATTGCTATGGAATTGGAAGAGGCTGCCCTGAAGGACGAATTTTTCATTGAGCGGAAGCTTTATCCCAATGTCGATTTTTACAGCGGTATTTTGTACAGGATGATCGGTATTCCGACAAACATGTTCACGGTTATGTTTGCCATAGGCCGTTTACCGGGCATGATCGCGCAGTGGAAGGAAATGCATGATTCCGTGCCGCTCAAGATCGGCCGACCGAGACAAATCTACACAGGCAGTAGTTTACGTCACTATGTTCCGTTGGATGAGCGCTAGCAAAGGATTACCATTTTGCGGAAAACTTTTTTCTTGACTTTTTTCAGCCATTTGCCTATACACGCCGCAAACGAGGTAATGTCAGAGATGTTAAAACAATATTTATTTACACAGGCAGTTAACTTTTACTTTTTTAGCTTTATCGGCTTCAAGGTCTGCCTGAAAGTATCATGACCCGTTACAAGGGAAATGAACCGTGGGCAGATTAAAATTTGCCCACGGTTTTTTTTTGCCGGAAAAAGATTGTTAAAATAACAAACAAGGGGGATGGAAAAATGAAAAGATGGAGCAGTATTTTGTTAGCAATATCAGCTTTTATGTTTCTTACCATTGGCCTGGCCAACGCCGAGACGAAGACGATCAAAGTCGGCGCGGCCATTAACCTAACGGGACCCGCATCAAGCTGGGGGCAGTTTCATGAAAAAGGCCAGCGGGATTATTTCCGCTATGTAAACGAAGTTAAGGGCGGCGTTGCCGGCCACAAAATCGACATGATCACGGTGGATACCGCCTATAAAGTGCCTGAAGCACAGGCAGCCGTTCAAAAATTTGTTCTTCAAGATAAGGTGGATATGATTGCCACTTGGGGAGCCGGCGAAGGTCTGGCTGCAAAACCCATTGTTCAGAAATACAAAGTGCCGACGATAAATTATTCCACCAGCTGGGAAATTCTGGAAAAGCCCGTTGATTATATGTATCTGCCTTTCGGCAGCTATAAAATGGATTGTCAGGCCGTTCTGGAATATATTAAAGCCATCCATAAGGGCAAAGAAATACCGAAAGTCGGCCTGCTGACCTATAACAACGCCTACGGACGTTCGATTCACGCACCCAGCAAAGAATACGCGGCAAAGTTAGGCATCAATCTGGTCGCCATTGAAGAATTCCCGCCGCGAACGGTTGATCTCAACACAGAACTGCTTCGGCTGCAGAAAAAAGGCGCTGAATATATTTTCATCCAGATGCTGCCTTCGGCAATCATTACAGCCTTTAAGAGTGCTGATCGCATTAAGTACAATCCGGTCTTTCTGGGAACCTGGACATCCACGGACCCCGACTTCTTCAAGATGGGTAAGGGCTTAATTCGCGACCGTCTGGTCATGCAGTTCCCCGGTGGGTTGCCGTCGGATAAATCCAAGGGAATGGACGTTATGAAAGAATTGTGGAAGCGTTACAAAACAGTGGATTCATTTGATGCCGCCTACTGGGAAGGCGTCGTAATCGGCATGATCATGGAGAGAGCCTTTATCCGCGCCAATGAAAAGTCCAATGCCATTAATCCGGCAACGATCAACTCAGCGCTGGAATCTATGAAGAATGAAGAATTTGGTGGACTGGTCCCGGCGGTAACATTCACCAAAGACAATCATGAAGGGTCATTTACCGCGCGTATGGTCAACGTGAAAGAAGATGGAACCTATATTCCCTTGACAAATTTTTATATTCCCGGAAAAGATAAGATTAAACTAATTAAGAAATAAAGATTGAGGAGCGGGGATATCGGACAATCACAATCCAATATCCCCGCCCGAACAAGCGGCGTAAAAGCAGGCGTCGAGGTATTCATGAAAGCATTCCGCAGCCGGCCTTCGATAATGATCAACCGGCCCCAAGAAGATAAAAAGGCCGAATTGGAAATTCGAAATTTACGTCTGAGTTTCGGCGGTGTCATGGCGGTCAAAGATGTTGACCTGAGCGTTCATACCGGCGAATTGATGGCGATAATCGGGCCAAACGGCGCGGGCAAAACCAGTTTACTGAATTGCATCACCGGTTTTTATCATCCCCAGCAGGGGCAGATCATCTTCAACGGGCAGGATATCACGCATTTGCATACGCATCGGCTGGTCGGCGTCGGCATCGGCAGAACTTTCCAGAACATTGAGTTGTTTCCCGGCATGACTGTCCTGGCCAATATGACGCTCGCACGTCATATCCACTGCAATTACAGCTTCTGGCGCTCCTGTCTTTTTTCACCTAAAGTTCGTAAAGAAGAAATAAGGCACCGTCGGATTCTCGAAGAGATTATTGATTTTCTGGAAATGCAACCCATCCGTAAACAGACCGTCGGTTCTCTGCCTTACGGCATGATGAAAAGAGTCGAGCTGGGCCGGGCACTGGCCCTTGAGCCCAGGCTGCTGATTCTGGACGAACCGTTTGCAGGCATGAACCTTGAAGAAAAAGAAGATATGGTAAGGTTTCTGCTGGAACTCAACGGACGATGGGGACTCACGATGGTACTGGTCGAACATGACATGTCCATAGTCATGAGTATTGCCCAGCGCATCATGGTGCTGAATTTCGGTGAAAAGCTGGGGGAGGGCAGCCCCGAGGAAATCAGCGCCAATCCCGAAGTGATCAAAGCGTATCTGGGCGACGCACAGGCAATAGAATGAAAAAGGGTTGAACCGTTGGACAAGGCATCCTCACATAAAACGAAAAGACATAATGTAACCCTGCCGCAACTGCTGGCTCAAAACGCCGAGGCGTATGGCGACACGAAGACAGCGATACGTGAAAAAGCCTACGGCATCTGGCAGAAATATACCTGGAATGATTATTTCAGTTATGTGAAGAAAACCGCGGCGGGTTTTGCCGCCCTGAATATGAAACGGGGTGATAATCTTTGCATGATTGTCAATAATTCTCCCGAGTGGCTCTTTTCCGAACTGGCCACGCATGCTCTGGGCGCAACCACGCTTAATTTATTCACGTCCTCCATCGCCGACGAGCTGGCTTTTTCCATTGGTCGCATTTCTTCTCCCCTTGTGGTTGTTCAGGATCAGGAACAGGTCGATAAGCTCCTCGAAGTCAAAGATAAACTGCCGAACACACAAAAAGTTGTTTATATTGATCCTACCGGCATGACCTCCTATGAAAATGATTCCTGGTTGATCAGCTATGCCGGGCTTCTCGAGATCGGCGAAAAATATATTGCGGATCATCCGGGTTATATTGAAGAAGAAATCAACAAAGGACGGCCGCAGGATATCGCTGTTATGATTCAGACCTCCGGCACCACCGGCGTGCCGAAAATGGCCATGCTGTCACACCGCAATCTGGCAACGATGGCCGCCCAGTGGGCCGAAGCCGCAAACATTCAACCGGAAGAAAACTGGATTTCCATGTCTCCGCCCGCCTGGATCGTCGATCAGATGTGGGGCATGGGCGTTGCGCTGGGCAGCGCGATGACGATGAACTTTCCGGAAACCACCGAAACGGTGCTGGAAGATTTCCGGGATATCGGCCCCTCCATGCTCATTACGGCTTCGCGTTTCTGGGAGGATATGGCGTCGCGCATCCGCGTGAAAATATCCGATGCAAGCTGGATCAAAAGAAAGTTATTCTACATGGGGGAGAGCGTCGGCAGATCGGTTGTGGCGAAACGATTGCACAAGCAGACCATCGCATGGCCAATAAAAGTGTTGTATCAATTTCTGACACTGGCCGTTTACAATCCTTTGCTGGACCGTTTGGGCTGCTCCCATTTTCACAGCGCGTTCACCGGTGGCCATCCAATCAGCCCGGATGTGATTGGATTTTTCCGGGCCATCGGCCTGAATTTAAAACAGTGCTATGGCCTCACAGAATCCGGCGGCATTTTTCAGATTCAGCCCGATGACGAAGTCAAACTGGAAACCGTTGGTAAACCCCTGCCGCTCACGGAAGTGAAGCTTGCCGATGATCAGGAAGTGCTGGTGAAATCCGAAGCTAATTTTTCCGGATACTATAACGATTACAAATCCACGGAAGCAGCATTTGAAAACGGCTGGCTCAAAACAGGGGATGCGGGTTACATTGATGAAGACGGCCATTTGCTTATTATCGGACGTAAGGAAGACATCATTCGCAACAAAAGCGGCGAAGCTTTTTCACCCGATTTTATTGAAACCCGGCTCAAATTCAGTCCCTATATCAAAGAGGCAGTCACCTTCGGGGAGGCGCGACCCTATATTAGCGCCATGATTAATATCGATTTGGGCAACGTCGGCAACTGGGCGGAAGAAAGAATGATACCCTATACGACCTATATTGATTTATCCCAGCAAAAGGCCGTGGAAGAATTGATTCTAAAGGAAGTCCGCCAGGTGAATGAACAGCTTCCAGACGTTATGAAAATCAAAAAGTTCGTTCTGCTGTACAAACTTCTGGACGCGGATGATGATGAATTAACGCGTACCGGGAAGGTGCGACGGCGTTTTGTTTATGGCCTTTATATCAAAATCATCGAAGCCATGTACGGCGGATTAAAGAATGTTCCTGTAACGGGGAAAATCCGTTATCGTGACGGACGGATCGGCGAAATCGAAACCACCATCAACATTATCAGTGTGGATTAAGGAATCAGGCGATGGATTTTTTTCTACAATTATTGGTCAACGGCGTTTGCGTCGGACTGCTCTATGGCATATCCGCCATGGGTTTTGTTATGATCTTCAAGGCATCGAGCGTTCTTAACTTTGCTCATGGCGAGCTTCTGGCGTTGGGTGCTTTCTTTTTCCTTTCGCTGGTGACCTGGGGAAGACTCCCGATTGCGGTTTCATTCTTAGTGACGCTGGCCGGCTGCTTTATGCTGGGAGTCCTGATTGAAAAATTCTTCCTGAGGCCGCTCATCGGTGAAAAACTGATTTTTGTCATCATGCTCACCGTGGGTCTGTCCGCCATGTTTAAAGGGCTCATCCTGCTGATCTGGGGCGGCAATTTGCACACCTATCCGGAATTTCTGCCTCCTTCACTGGAAATTCATTTAGGTTCAATCTACATTGCACCGGTTTATTCAGCCACACTGGTCATCAGCGTCATCTTCCTGGTTCTCTTCGGCCTGTTTTTCAAAAAATCATCACAGGGGATTTTTATGCGCTCCGTGGCCGATAATCAAAAAGCCGCATTGTCGCTGGGCGTTCATGTGCGGCGCGTCTTTGCCCTCTCCTGGGCGATTGCCGCAATGGTGGCCTGCATGAGCGGAATTGTGCTGGGCATCATCAACGGCGTGAATGTCCATGATTTGAGCGCCATCGGGCTGAAAGTGTTTCCGGTGGTTATTTTAGGCGGGCTCGACAGCATTGGAGGCGCGATCATCGGCGGCATTATCATCGGCCTTCTGGAGACTTTTACTGGTGGTTACCTTTCGCCATCGCTGCGTGACGTCGTCCCTTATATTGTACTGGTCTTTATTTTGATGGTCAAACCTTATGGACTGTTCGGGCTGGTGGAGATTGAAAGAGTTTAGAAAGTAGAAACATTTATGAAAAAATCATCTTTTCATCCCTGCGGCAATTATCATGAAAATTACGCCCAGGAATTATCCATCTTTGAGACCTGGTTTGGAAGGGTCTGTCTGGGCGTCTTTCTAATCTTACTTTTTGGTGTGGCGCCATTCTTTTTGAGTCCTTATCTTCTCTACATTTTAAACACCATCGGCATTCTGGCCATTGCCGCCATCGGCCTCAATATTCTCATTGGCTATACCGGGCAGATCTCCCTAGGGCATGGTGCGTTTTTCGGCGTCGGCGCGTATGCCGCGGCGATTCTGGCGACACGTCTGGGTGTACCGTTTTATCTCTCTATCCCCGCTGCCGGTCTCATTACCGCCATGGTTGGTATGATCTTCGGCATTCCATCCGGCAGACTCAAAGGACTTTATCTGACCATCGCAACACTGGCGGGTCAGTTCATCATCGAATACGTCCTCATTCAGTGGGAAAGCCTGACCAAAGGCACCATGGGCATCACATTGCCTAACCCAAGCATTCTGGGTTGGAATATTGCGGGGGATAAAGCATTTTTCTTTTTGATCTTCATTTGCCTGGTTTTCATGACCTGGTTTGCCGTCAATATCATGCGCAGCAAATACGGACGGGCGTTTATCGCTATTCGCGATAACGACCGCGCAGCAGAAGGCATGGGCATCCCCATTTTTAAATATAAACTGTTGTCATTTGCCATCAGCTCTTTTTACGCAGGTTTTGCCGGCGCCCTCTGGGCTTACTATATGGTCAGCATCACGACCGAACCGTTTAACCTGGGCCTTTCGGTCGAATTCATCGCTATGGTCATTATCGGCGGCATGGGTAATATTCCAGGCGCGATTTTCGGTGCGACGTTTATTACCATCCTCAATGAGGTTTTGAGATACGCGACCGGTGCTCTGATGAATGTCAGCGCGATCACCAATATGGGATTGAATATGGCGCCGCTGCGCGAGTTCGTTTTCGGCCTGGCCATCGTCTTGTTTATACTATTGGAACCGAAAGGTATTGCGGAACTCTGGCGTATCTTGCGTTCAAATTTCCGGCTCTGGCCGTTTTCGTATTAGAAAATCAAGAAATATTCTGCTTTTTTAACAGAAATATTTCGTAGATTTTCTTATCCCGCACAGCGGGGTTAGGATTTTAAAGTATGGGAGACATTCTTTTACAACTCAATAATATTTCCGTTGTCTATTCCAACGTCATCCAGGTGCTCAAAGGCGTATCGCTGACAGTGGAACGAGGGCATATCGTATCGCTCCTGGGCAGCAACGGCGCGGGGAAAACCACCACGCTCAAAGCGATTTCGGGTCTGCTTAAACCGGAAAACGGCGAAGTGACGGACGGCGATATCATTTGCAATGGTGTGAATATTCAAAACCAGGCGCCGGAATTTATTACCCGTCAAGGCATCATCCAGGTGCTGGAGGGACGTCAGCCTTTTAAGTATCTGACGATTGAAGAAAATCTGCGTGTCGGCACAGCCACGCGGCCCGGCAAGCCCTACAAACAGGATCTGGAACTGGTTTATCATTATTTCCCGGCGCTCGTGCAAAGAAGAAAAGCGCTGGCTGGTTATTGCAGCGGCGGAGAGTTGCAGATGCTGGTGATTGGCCGGGCCTTAATGGCGCATCCGCAACTGCTGATGCTGGACGAACCATCATTGGGACTGGCACCGCTGGTTGTGCAGGAAATTTTCCGCATCATCAAGAAGATCAACGAAGAACACGCCACAACCATTGTGCTGGTGGAGCAAAACGCCAACATGGCGCTGCAGGTCGCGCATTACGGTTACGTCATGGAGAATGGAAAGATCGTCATGGAAGGCACATCCAAAGAGTTGTCCGACAATCCGGATGTCAAAGAATTTTACCTGGGAATGGCCGCATCCGGCATCGCCAAATCCTACAAAGACGTCAAATCCTACCGCCGCCGCAAACGCTGGCTGTAATCAGGAGTTTGGAAAATGAAGATTGATATGAGTCCGGAGGCATCGCAAAAAGATTACAGATTGTCAACGATCTGCGGCAACTATGCCTTTCTCTTGCCAATTCCAGCGCAGGGAAGGACATCCTAAAGAAAAATTCAGCCAACAAGTCGGTGCAGCGGACCTCGCGGTCGCTCGGCCACTAACCGCAGCGTAAGCACGCTATATGAGGGAAATATTATGAATCGCTTATTTGATGAAAAAGAATCGTGGAGTCAGGAAGAAAGAAAAACCAGGCAAGATCAAAGCTTGTCGCGCATGGTCAAACTCGGGTATCAAAAATCAGCCCGGCTCAAAAAAATGTTTGATACGCATAAAATCAATCCGGCAAAAATAAAGACCCGCGAAGACTTGGAAAAACTACCTGTGACCTCACGGGAAAAACTGGTGGAAATGGAAATGAAGGATTTGCCCTATGCGGGGCTGGAAAATCCCTCAATACCTATCGACCGGATTTTTACCTCGCCGGGACCTGTTTACGAGCCGCATTTATCGGAAATGGATTATCTCTGGGCGCGCGCTTTTTTCGCGGCGGGCATCGGTCCAAATGATATTGCTCTCAACGCTTTTTCCTATCATCTGGTTGCGGCGGGTTTGACGTTTCACAACGGCTTGCGAAAAGTTGGCGCGACAGTCGTTCCCTCCGGTACGTCATCGTCGCAGATTCAGGTTCAACTAATCAAGGACTTGAAAGTGACCGCATATGTCGGCACGCCGAGCTTTTTGATGTCTATTATCGATAAATCCAAGGAGCTGGGATATAATTTCAAGAAAGATTTCCGGGTAAAGAAAGCCTGCTTCGCCGCCGAACCGCTGCTGCCATGGCTGAGACAGACGTTTGAAAAAGAACATGGCATCGCCACGTATCAAATGTATGGCGCAACCGAAGTGGGTGATGTAGCCTACGAATGCTCAAGGAAATCCGGCTGGCATATCTGCGAGGAAACGATTGTGGAAATTGTCGATCCGGCAACGGGCAAAAATGTCGCTCCGGGCGAACTGGGCGAAGTGGTGGTAACCCGTCTCAACGATATTTTCTTCCTGCTGCGCTTCGGCACAGGTGATTTATCGCGGCTGATCACCAAAAAATGTTCCTGCGGCAGAACGTCTTATCGACTGGCGGGCATTGCGGGCAGGGTAGGCGACGCGGTGAAAGTTCGGGGTCTCTTTATCGCCCCCAGCCAACTCAAGCTGCTTTCCGGCAAATTTGAAGGCCTCCCGCTTCAGGCCGTTGTCAGCCGCAAAGGTCATGAAGATGTTCTGACGATGCGTCTTGAGAAGTCAAATACGCAAATTGGAACAACTATTTGGGAGAATAACTTCAAGAAATTGTTTAAGGAAATCTGCACGGTCAAAATTGATGATATTCAGTATGTGGAAGCCGGTACGATTACTGCTGATCGGAAGTTGATTCTTGACGAACGTCAGTGGTAGGCGCCGTCATCATCTTTTTGCCCAGCAGATATGCGTCGATAATCGATAAAACCCACAAGGCGGCGATCAAACACAGTATAAATAAAAAATAAGAAAAATCGATCGTCTTTAATGCATCAACCGTTACCTGAATGACATTGGCTAATTGAACGGTTTCTTTCTTAAACGGCGCCGCTTTAATGATCGTAATGCCCACCTGAACAATAGCCCAGACCAGGGCCAGAGTGCCGATGAGCACGGGCATAATGAAGACCAATCCTCTTTTGTATCGTTTTAGATAAAACTGTCCCCATCCGGGAAAAAGAAGAGCGCTAAACAGGGCTGCTTTGGTCGCTTTGTCCATGGCCAATCCTTTATGCCAGAATGGCGGCGTCTTTCATTTTCAGCTGAATATCGGATGAACCGTTCCAGTAATTAATTTGTGGAGAGAAAACGACATCCAGATTTGCTCCATTAATGGCGCCGAGGTATTTACCCATGCCAAACCAGATGGCGTTCACTGATGCGCCATTTGACGTCAGACGCATTTTGAGATGATTATGGCCGACAACCACCGGTGAAGATACCTTAATATTACGTGCGCAAAGAATCGGTTCGGGATTTTCACAGCCGAAGGGTGCAAGCCTTGTTATCTGATTGATCAGGTCAAGATTAATATCCTGAAGGTGACATTCCGCGTCAATGTAAGTGTGAGAAACCATGTCCGAAGATTGAACCGAATTCCGGATAATTTCATCGAGCATGCAGGCAAATTCGTCAATGTCATCCTCTTTAATTGAAATTCCCGCTGCACGGTAGTGGCCGCCGT
Organism: uncultured delta proteobacterium; assembly: GCA_963726395.1. GTDB lineage: Bacteria > Desulfobacterota > Syntrophia > Syntrophales > Smithellaceae > UBA8904. The sequence goes on along the minus strand of CAVSCG010000026.1, from coordinate 114,861 downwards.
AAGACAATAACAGCGACGCGCACTGCTGTAGTCCTTTGTGCATATTAAAATCAGAGACACTTCGACCGGAACCTTTACCCACACCGTTTTTAAGACTGATGACAAATGTCGGACGGCTGAAAAGATCCACCAGACGCGAAGCTACAATGCCCACCACGCCGGGATGCCATTTTTCGGAAGAAAAGACCAACGCGTTCATATTTTCCAGATCGGGATTTGTCCCTAACTGGCCGAGTATTTCGTTGAGGATATCTTTTTCCATGGCCTGACGCCGCCGGTTATACAAATCGAGTTTTTCCGCGAGTTGTCGTGCCTCGTCCATATCTTCAGAAAGCAGAAGTTCAACCGCGTCCAGCGGAGAGGCGATTCTACCTGCGGCATTAATGCGGGGAATCAGGCAAAAAGAGGCCTTGAAGGAGTCAATAAGTTGTCCATCAATACCGCTGACTTCCTTGAGTGCCCGGATTCCGGGCCGTTTACCTTCCGTAATCAATTCCAGACCGATTTTTGCTAATATCCGATTTTCACCGACGAGTGGCGCAATATCACCGATCGTGCCCAAGGCTACAACATCGAGATATTCTTTCAGGTTGGGATATTGTCCATTCTTCCAGAAGCCTTCTTTGCGCAAAGAACCCCTAAGCGCGATAAGAAAATTGAAGGCGATCCCCACGCCGGCCAGATGTTTAAAGGGAAAGGAACAATCGGACCGGTTTGGATTAATGCAGGCGACCGCAACAGGAAGCTGATCGGCTATTTCATGATGATCGAGCACAATCGTGTCGATGCCGATGGACTGCGCATAGGCGATTTGTTCGATATCGGAAATACCGCAATCCACCGTTATGATCAGTTTAATGTTCTTGTTTTTAAACTGGTCGATAACCGGGATTTTCAGTCCATAGCCTTCCTGAACTCTGTCAGGAATGTAATAAGACACGTGCCCGGTCAGTTCTTTAATAAATTTATAAAGAATGACAACAGAGGTGATGCCGTCCGCATCATAGTCGCCGTAGATAACGATTTCTTCGCCGGCATAAATAGCTTTTATCAGCCTGCCGACTCCCTTCTTCATGTCCTGCATCAGAAAAGGGCTGTGCAGATCATTGAGGGAAGGGTTAAGATAGCGATGCGCATCTTCAAGGCTGGCAACATTCCGGTTCAATATTAATTGTGAAATGATCCGGTGGACGCCGAATTCCTTCGCCAGCGATTCTTCTATATTTTGATGGCCGGAATCTTTGGTCTTCCATTGTGTTACCGGCAGATGTCCTTCTTCAGTCATGCGTTCTTCTTTAAATTTATTTTTCAAAAGCATCATATCAGTGACAAATCTTATGTCAAGTCTTCATTGATAATCTTGATCTTTAAAAGAATAAATGGTAATTCGCAACAAAGCTATGATCAGGAAATGGTTTAAATTAAAAACAAGCGATATCCAGCTTGTCCAGTTTATTCTTGAAGGATATGAGGGGTTGGTTACTGTTTCCACGATCGACCCTAAAGATGCAATTATTCAAATTTTAATCATACCGGAATTTCTTGAAGACGTGGAAGGCATTCTGGATTATTTAAAAGACCGGTTTATGATAAAAGAAATACCGTCCGATAATCATCGGGTATTCTTATGTTAATGTTAACCCACACCTATTTATTGCAGCAAATCATGAGTGCCTCCAATATCAAAAACAGCGATCCTGACATTTACATCTACAATATCGCTCCCGATTTGCTGACGATTCATCCCGATATCAATTCCAACCAGACGCATTCCATTAAAAGATTTATCGAGGCACCTTCGGATCATAAACGTACGGCTTACATTATGTTTCATCTGCTGGTGGATGATCTGGCTCATTACGGCAACATCTCGATGCAATGTCAGGAAGGGTTTGATCCGCATTCCTCGGGTTATACTTACCTTAAAGGGAGTCATCTTATCGATTCTATTATTGATTTATATAAAATCATCGATAGGGACATATCCTATAATGAAGCGGCATACCGCTCCCATTTGATTATTGAGATGATTTATGACCTGGTGATTTTGTCACACATTCATAAGGATGGGTCGATTGACCTTTTAGAAGATGCAATTCATTTTACGTTCGACAGGAGAGAAAAAGAATTTTGCTCCGACATTTCCTGGCTCTACGGGATTGAAAAAAGCGATGTCCGGTACGTACTGAAAAATGCTGTGTCTTATATTACAAAAGAAAGATTGGAGCGGATTATGAATATCGAAGGCCGAATTCGTCTTTTTACGGACAAATTCGGCCTGAGAAATAATAATTCAATGTTTGCCGAAGCGATTCAAGCCCTGTTTCAAGATGCTCTGAGTTCCATTGAAAATGAAGATTTTCTTCAACAGACTGCCGTGACCATCAGGAATTGCGGTTGGCTTCCAACGGATTAGCTTGCTTTTTTAACAAAACCGGAACGGATGCAACGCGTGCAGGCTTTCACTCTCTTAACCGCTCCCGTTTTTTCATCAACACATCGTAATTTTTGCAAATTCGGACGCCACACGGTTTTGCTCTTGTTGTTGGCGTGACTGACATTATTGCCGACTGCCGGCTTCTTTCCACATACTTCACAAATACGAGACATAATAAAACTCCTTCTGAAAATGTGCGTCGTTACTAAGCTATAATAGGTTATTTTGCAAGCATTTTTTACATAATTTTAAATATTTCTGCTTTATCCTTGCACCTTTATCCTTGGGCCTTCATCCTTATGCCTTCATCTCCGTCGGCTGTCCCGTTGTTTCCAGCACTCTGAGCCAGACATTACCCCGCGGATCAATGTGTCTGCCGGAAATAGCGGCGGACAAGGGCAGGTGAACATATTCGTCTTTCCGCAGCGCCACCAGCAGGCCTGTTTTCCCAGCCATTGCCGCGTGAACGGAGTATTGCCCCAGAGAACTGCAATAAATGCTGTCTGAGGCGTTGGCCGGAACCGAGCGAATCAAATAACTGGGCTCAATATATTTTAAATTGATTTCCAGATTAATCTCACGGAAATGCTGTTCAACAGCATTTTTTAGAAACAGGCCGATGTCATGCAGACGGATGTTTCCCGATGCGTCGGTTTTTCGTTCAGCGGAATCCTGTATCATCAGATTCTGCCCCGCGCCTTCCGCCACCAGAACGACCGCGTGCCCCCTTGCCTTCATTCGCTTCTCCAGCGCTTTCAGAAATCCTTTTTCGCCATCCAGGTCAAATGGCACTTCGGGAATCAGGACAAAGTTGGCGTCGCCCTGGGCTAGAGCCGCGGTTGCTGTGATATAGCCGGACAAACGTCCCATGATTTTTACCAGGCCGATGCCGTTATAAGCACCTTTGGCCTCCACATGCGCGCTGTGGACAGCTTCCACCGTTTTTTCGATGGCCGTGTCAAACCCAAACGATTTTTCAATCAGGTTGAGATCGTTATCGATGGTTTTAGGAATGCCGATGACAGCAATGATGGCATTTCTGGCGGTGATTTCCGCCGTTAGTTTTTCCGCTGCTCGCATGGTGCCGTCTCCGCCCACACAAAAGAGGATGTTGACTTTTAAACTCTCGAGATAATCCACCATAACCGAAGCATCCTGCGGCCCGCGGGAAGATGAAAGGATACTGCCGCCGATATGCGTAATGTCTTTGACATACTCCGGCGTCAAATGGATGGGTTTGTCGCCAAAGGCCGGATTCAGTCCGCGCAGTCCGTATTTAATTCCTAGAATTTTTTTTACGCCGTAACGGTAAAACAAGGTCATGGTTACCGAACGGATTACATCGTTGATGCCGGGGCATAGTCCGCCGCACGTGACAATTGCCGCCTTTGCGTGTGCGGGATCAAAAAAGATCTTTTTCCGTGGGCCTGCCGGTTCCACGGAGATAGGCCGACCCATGGAATCGAGGATTTCAGAATAATTGTTCAAACGCGTATTGAACAAAATCCGGTCATCATCCGATGTGAAACCGCTGAGGTTCAGGGGAGAATCGATTTGGCAGCAGCCCAGATTCGCAATCGTAAAATCAGGTATCATGAAATCATTTCCTTTTCTTCATTACTTGCAGCGCAGCGTTTTTACCGGAGATGATCTCCGCATCAAAACCGGCATCCGACAATAAAGATGCACCCGTCAGGAAAACATTGTCGAACCGCGTCTTATTGCTTTTAGCGGCAAAAGAGGTGAAAAAGGCGTTGCGCACCTTGTATTTTGGACTGAGAACTTTACGGTAGTCCAGCGAAATATCAATTGATTTATCAATGTTGCATAGCTCAATATTTTCCTTTAAAAAGGGAAGAACTACTTCGAGTCTTTCCAGAATAGATGTGGCCTCATGTTTGAGAGCAGCTATCGTCCAGTTTGCTTCGATATCCGGAAGGTAAACCGTGGCCGTAAGTGATGTCTTTGCGTGAGCGAGACTTTTGTCTTTATCCGGAAGACTTGTTTCCAGAATAATCAAATTATTGTCGTAGATATCTTTCGTTACATCCGTGACGACGGCAATATGACGAGACATCTGCTCCGGCAGGCACTTTTCGGCGATGCCCAGAAAAATCGTAAAAGGGTAATAAGCGATTTTTGCCGGACGAAGCCAATCTGAAAAATTGATATGTCTATGGCTGCCCCGAAGCAGGGATAGCTTATCCGATTTTGTGCTGACGATCAGATGAAGACCGGATACTTTGGATGTTGCGTTGTCCGGCGCTTTAATCTCCAGATCGATCGTTTTATTTCTGGTGATGGCTAATATTTGATGGTTGCTGAGAGATAAACCTTTGTTCGATTCCAGTTTTTCGACAAGTGCGTTGAATAAAAATTGTTTCCCCTGCGGAAAATAAGAAACGCCGCGCAACGGCACGCTATATTGAAAAGCTGACGCAAAAGAAAACAAATCATCATTATTGAGGGAAAGCAACGCCTGTTGTGCTTCCCACACTTTTTCCAGAGACTCATCCTGCGACAGAATTTTATCAAATTTAGCGGCGCCAAATTTATATCGAAAAATGTAGGGGAATATTTTCAGGTATGAGAAATATTCTTTCAGACTCTGCGGCTGAATCTGCGGATGTTCGGTTATCCATTCCTGAAAAATGGACGAGGCATCAGTCGCCGCATTATAAAACGCACTGATGTCCGTCTCCAAATGGGGAAATTCCCGGGCGAGTTCGGACTTAAGTGCGCCTAGATCATTGTAGAAATCAATGCGATGGTCAGGAAGGATAACCTGAAACGCGGGATTGATGGATGTCGAATGAGTCTCAGGAATCGCAATGCCCAATTCAGTCAGTATGGACAGACCCGGTTGATCGGATCCCAGACCGGAAAGCGGTGTGGAATCGATATTGAAAACAAAATCACCGATCAACTGCAACCCGCCCAGTCCGCTCTCGGCGATCAATAGGGTATGGAGGCCATTTTGGCTGGCGTAGGCAGCCGAAACATGAGAGGAAAGATCATCACCTATGACAATCAGATCATACATGAACTACTATTTGCCTCCAAAACAGGTTGATCAAAAAAGTCTGCTAACGCTCGAGTGGCGGATTGTGAATCGCCGCATGATCAGGATTTCTGATGTTCTTAATTTCTACATGACGGCCGTTTTTTATGATGCGGCCTTCCGCAAAATAACGGATGGCCTGAGGATAAATTTTGTGTTCTTCTTTTAATATTCTGTCCGCCAGCGTCTCCGCATTATCGTCAGGGAGCACCGGCACAACCGCCTGAATAATAATAGGACCAGTATCTACGCCTTCATCGACAAAATGAACGGTGCAACCGGAAAATTTGACGCCGTAGTCTAATGCTTTTTGCTGCACATGCGTACCGGGAAAAGCGGGAAGCAGGGCAGGGTGAATGTTGATAATTTTCTGTTCAAAGGTATGCAGGAAAGCCCCCGTGAGAATCCGCATAAATCCAGCCAGAACGATTAAATCGACGCAGGCGTCTTGCAGAATGCGGATCAGTTCACGATCAAAATCTTCCCGATTTAAAAAATTCTGATGGTTTAAAACCGCGCAGGGGATGCCGTGCTTTTTTGCCCTCGTCAGACCATATGCTTCTGGATTGTTGCTCACGACGATTTTAATCTGAGCAGGTAGCGTTCCCTTTTCAATATGATCGATGATGGACTGAAGATTGGAGCCGCTGCCTGAAATCAAAACGCCCAATTTTAGAAGTTCAGCCATAGACCTGCCGTTAAATATCCGTAAAACAAACAGAAGCCTGATTCACTTCCTTTTTCTCAACCACGCCGATCAGGTAAGCCTTTTCTCCCAGCACCCTCAGACGGTCGAGAATTTCCTGAGACTCTTTTTCCGAAACGATCATCATCATGCCGATACCCATGTTGAAAACCCGGAACATTTCTTTTTCTTCCACATGGCCGATATCCTGAATGACGGAAAAAATCGGCGGAATCTCCCAACTGTTGCTGGTAATGACGCAGCGGCAGACATCGGGAATAATGCGCGGAATATTGTCGTAAAAACCGCCGCCGGTAATATGAACTAATCCTTTGATATTGAAGTTTTTAAAAATATTTAAAAGAGATTTGACGTAAATGCGGGTCGGCTCCAATAGTTCCAGTCCAATCGTTCTGGAAAGTCCCGGCACGGAATCATTCACAGACAGTTTACCTTTTTCCAGGAGCACCTTACGGGCCAGTGAAAAACCATTACTGTGCAGACCGCTCGACGCTATGCCGATGACACGATCATTAATGCTGATGGTGGAGCCGTCGATCATTTTATCCGATTCCACCACACCCACACAAAATCCAGCCAGATCATAGTCACCGGATTGATAGAATCCGGGCATTTCCGCCGTTTCACCGCCCAGTAGTGTGCAACCGGCCTGCTTGCAGCCCTGAACAATTCCATCGACAATTTGCACACTCTTTTCCAGTTCGATTTTGCCTGTGGCCAAGTAATCCAGAAAGAATAACGGTTCCGCTCCCTGAACAATCACGTCATTGACCGACATGGCGACCAGATCGATGCCGATGGTGTCGTGTTTGTCCATCAGATGTGCGATTTTAAGTTTTGTTCCTACCCCGTCGGTGGAAGAGACCAGAATAGGATTTTTCATTTTGGCTGAATCAAAACGGAATAATCCCCCAAAACCGCCGATGCCGGAAATCACTTCCTTGCGGGCCGTCGTTTTAATCAAGGGTTTGATGCGCTCGACAAATGCGTTGGCGGTATCAATATTAACGCCTGCGTCTTTATAAGTGGATGCTGTGGACTTTACGGATTTTGTTGCCATAACACTCCATGAATTAAGAGAAATTATTCAAGTGTAACTTTGAACGGAAATCATCTAACGTAAATCAGCATTTGTGTCAATCATTGACTTGTGTAAATAAAAATTATTTGTTAAAAAAAGAAGCAATTTTCACAAAATCAATTGTTTTGACCATAGATATTTCGGAGATTTGAATGGAGTCGTTTAAAAAGAATCTACAGAAAATCGAACAGCCTTTGAACTTTGCTGCAAAAGATGACTTCAAAAATCTACCCCACATTAAAGATTTGGGAAAATCCCTGGCTGCCTTGATTGCTCAGCAGATCTCTTCCATTCCACCGGGCGCAAAAAATATTTTTGAACCCCCGCTTGGAAATATGCTGCATATTTTTTCGGATTACGACGCACAGGATATAACCGTTAAAAAATCAAAAATTTCAGAGGCAGCCCTAATTCTCGAACGATTAATAAACGCTGTTGATTTTTTTGACGCACGCAAGCCTGTCTCCCCGCATCAGGAAGAGCAAATCGCCGAAAGAATCAACGATCTGAAAACGTCCCGCGAAAAACTTGCCGTGCCGGTGCAGTTTCTTAAAGGTGTGGGACCTAAAATGGCCATGCGATTTTCCGCCAAGAAGATCAATACCGTTGAGGATTTGCTTTATTTTCTTCCCCGCACCTATGAAGACCGCCGGGAAATCCGTAAAATTAACAAGCTGGAAACCGGGAAAATCCAGACCATCATGGCAACCGTCATCCTGACAGAATTTCGCTACTACGGCAAAAGAAGAATTCTGGAAGTCACCGTTAGCGACAATACGGCCACTCTGACCGCCAAATGGTTTAAAGGACAGATGTCTTATCTTACGGGCGCCTTTAAAAAAGGAACCCGGGTAATTTTTACCGGCAATGTAACCCCCAACTCTGCCGGCAAATCCATGATTCATCCCGACTATGAAATTCTGGAAGAAGAGGACGAAGAAAATCTACTGAACTTCAAACGCATTGTGCCCGTGTATTCGGAAACGGAAGGCCTGCACCAGAAATACATCCGTAAAGTCATGTATGCCGCTCTGGAAAATTATTCGCGCTATGTTGCATCGCCGATCCCGATGGAAATCTGCCGTAAACGAAACCTGCAAAATATCCACGAGGCGCTCCTGACTGTTCACTTTCCCGGAAATGACGCGATGCTGGAACCTTTAATGGACGCCCATTCCGAGTCACACCGCCGTCTGATCTATGACGAGTTTTTCTTTTTCCAACTGGGTATGGCCATCAAAAAATCCGGCCGTGTTCTGGATAAAGGCATTGCGTTTTCAGTTGATGGAAATCTAATCGAGAAATTTTATGGCTCACTACCGTTTACGTTAACCGGCGCTCAATTGCGGGTGATCGCTGAAATTCAGCAGGATCTGAAAACAGCAAGCCCAATGAACCGACTTTTGCAAGGCGATGTGGGGAGCGGAAAAACACTGGTGGCCATGTCGGCCATGATTACCATCTGCGAAAATGGTTATCAGGCGGCATTGATGGCACCCACGGAAATTCTAGCCAAACAGCACTATGCAACGCTCTCTGCGTGGGCCGAACCCATCGGTCTTCGCGTTGTTTTGCTCACAGGCGGCATGACCACTGCCGTCCGCACTGAGACGCTGGAATTAATCAAATCAGGCGACGCCAACATCGTCATCGGCACGCATGCCCTGATTCAGGAGGATGTTGACTTTAAAAAGTTGGGCTTTGTTGTCATCGACGAGCAGCACCGCTTCGGTGTTATGCAGCGGGCGAACCTGCGCAACAAAGGTATCCATGCCGACGTTCTGGTCATGACGGCTACACCCATTCCGAGGACACTCGCCATGACCGTTTATGGCGATCTGGATGTTTCCGTGATCGATGAAATGCCGCCCGGCAAAAAACCGGTGCGCACGGTTTTGATGGGCGAAAGTAAGAGACAGACAGTTTATGAAGCCATTCGCAAGGAAATCGTCAAAGGCCATCAGGCTTTCATCGTTTATCCACTGGTGGAGCAATCGGAAAATCTGGATTTGAAAGACGCGACGAAAATGGCCGAGCATCTGCAGAAAGATATTTTCCCCGATGATAGGGTAGGGCTGATCCATGGTAAGATGAAGGATAAAGAAAAAGACGCGGTCATGCGGGAATTTCTGGACAATCAGATTTCCATTCTGGTTGCGACCACGGTAATCGAAGTCGGCATCGACGTGCCGCGCGCGTCGCTGATGGTGATTGAACATGCGGAGCGTTTCGGCTTGTCTCAACTGCATCAACTTCGCGGCCGTGTGGGGCGGCGTGACATCCCATCAAGTTGTATCCTACTTGCCGATTATAAAGTGTCGGCGGATGCCCGCAAACGACTTAAAGTTATGGAAAAAACTACAGACGGATTCCTGCTCGCGGAAGAAGATTTGGCTATTCGCGGCCCCGGAGATTTTCTGGGAACGCGCCAATCGGGACTGCCTGATTTCCGCATCGCCAGCATCATCCGCGACGCCCGCATTTTAAATGACGCCAAGGAAGACGCTTTTGCGCTGGCGGCCCGCGATCCGCTTCTAGAGAAACCGGAACACGCTATTCTCAAAGAAGCGCTAATCAACAAATGGCAGGGGAAACTTGACCTGGCAAGGACGGGTTGAAGAGAAAGTTAAACAGTTTACAACGTACCTGCGCCAATATGCCATTCTGACGCAGATGATGGCCGGATCCATAAAAAGCCTTGTCTGTTCGAGAATATGAATGAGGGGCAGATCTTTACCTTTGACATTTCAGCATCGGAAAACGATTAGAGATTATCATTGTGTTTTCTATAAGCGCGAAGCAGTTGGATGCAATCGATTACGGTAGAGGTGACTGATGGCTTACGATAAGGGCTTGGCTCAGAGAGTTCGTGAGGTGTTGGAGGAAGAGCCGGGGTTTGATGAGAAGAAAATGTTCGGCGGATTATGCTTTTTGCTTTTCGGCAACATGGTCTGCGGCATTATCATGGAAGACCTGATTGTGCGCGTTGGCGCCGATAAGTATGAAGAGATGCTCAAGATGCCTCATACCAGAAAGTTTGATCTCACGGGTAAACCGCTCAAAGGCTGGGTGATGGTTTTAGCCGAAGCGCTGGACGATGACGATGAACTAAATGACTGGTTGCAGAGAGCCGTGTCCTTTGTCCGTACGCTGCCGCAGAAGTAATCTGAAGAAGTAAATGATCCGGGCATGATTAAATCCATAACCGGTTCAGGTTCGCTATGGGGTCTTGACAATATAGGGCTTGCATCTATACTCTAATGCAAAAATAATCATTGGTAAGGTGAAATCATGTCATTTGTCAGACCGGAAATTATCAGGCCCCCCAGCGAGCATGACAGTTATTATCTCGCCCTGACGTCAGGATGCTCGAACAATTCATGTACCTTCTGCAACTTTTCATTTTCGAATCTCGGCATCCGCGATCTTGAGGACGTCAAGCAGGAAATCGATGCCATGTCCGTGTATGTGAATTCCCGCATGTTGATGCCGGGGCAGCCCCGGATTGTTTACTACATATTGCAGGAGTGGGACGGCAGGAAAGTCTTTCTGCAGGATGGCGATGCCCTGGTCTATCCGTATCCCAAACTGCTTGAGGCTTTGCAGTATCTTAACCAAAAGTTCCCCAACATCCAGCGCATTGCCAGCTACGCCACGCCGCAGGACATTCTCCGGCGCACGGTTGCGGAATTGAAGGCGCTGAAAGAGCAGAAGCTCGGAATTCTGTACATGGGCGTGGAAAGCGGCGATGACGAAGTGTTGCGGAGGATTCAGAAAAACGCTACCCACGATCAGATGGTGGAAGCCGCCGGAAAAGTGAAGGAGGCCGGCATCCTGCTCTCTGCTACGGTTATCCTCGGGCTTGGCGGAGTCAAAGGCAGTGCAAAGCATGTATCGGAGACGGCCAGAATTCTGACGGAAATGGACCCGGACTATGCAGGAGCACTGACCTTGACGTTAATTCCCGGAACGGCGCTTTATAAGGAATGGGAGCGCGGCGAGTTTGAGCTGATCACGCCGTTTGATTCTTTGCGTGAGCTGAAAGGGCTTGTCGAGAATTCAACTTTCACCAACTGTTTTTTCAGCTCCATGCATGCGTCAAATTATTTTGCGATCCGGGGTTCGATGCCAAAAGACAGGGATAAAATTCTCAAGCAGTTAAATGCCTTATTGTCCCGGAAAGATCCCCACATGCTGCGGCCGGAATATATGAGAGGGCTTTAGGGAATAGTGGATGGTGAATGGTGGATAGTTGATAGGGAATAGCTCGATAGTCAGAATAGTGCCTTGGTTTCTTTTGACAAATCGACCTTCAAAGATTATGCTGGATCCCAATCGAAAAGCGCAATGTTTTCGGTAATACAAAATCACGCAAGGCTCTCCTCTCCCATGGATATTAAACGTTTTGATCCCCTGTTCTCGGCCCGCTCTGTTGCCCTCATCGGCGCTTCAAGCAACCCCGGAAAATGGGGTCATATCATGTTGAAAAACCTTATCAACGGCGGCTTTGAGGGAAACATCTATCCCATCAATCCCGATTCAGACTGAACTCTTGGGGAAAAAAGTCTATAAAACTCTGGAAGGTATTCCGGAAACGCCCGACCTGGCCATCATCGCTGTTTCACCGAAGACGGTGCTGGCCGCCGTGCAGGCTTGCACGGACAAGGGCATAAAGGCGGCAGTCTGTATTACGGCGGGTTTTGCGGAACTGGGCGAAGAGGGCAGGCGGCTTCAGGACGAGATGGTCAAAACGGCCCGCGCGAAGGGCATGGTGATGGTGGGGCCCAACTGCAACGGCGTCATGAGTCCTTGGGAGAAACTCTACGTTGATTTTCCCAGTTTTCATGTTCCGCCCGGCAGCATTGCCGTTGTTTGCCAGAGCGGGGGCGTCGTTGACGGCCTGGCGCGGCAGATCATGATCAAAGGCATGGGATGCAGCCTTTGTGTGGCCAGCGGCAACGAGGCGGACCTGCATATGGAAGATTATCTGGCTTATCTTGCGGAGGATCCCCGCACCAGCGTCATCCTCTGTTACATTGAAGGTTTCAAGGATGCCGATAGGTTCTATCGCATTGTCCGTGAGGTAACGAAGAAAAAACCGGTTGTGGCCTACAAAGCGGGCAAAACGCAGGCCGGCGCGAAAGCGGCAATGTCCCACACGGCATCGATTGCGGGCAGCGATGAGATTTTTGACGGTATCTGCAAACAGGCGGGAATTCTGCGGGCGAAGAATCTGCATCATCTGTTCAATGTAGGCACCGCGTTTATGAACCAGCCGCTCCCCAAAGGGCAAAGAATAGGCATTGTCACGGCAGGCGGCGGATGGGGGGTCATGGCCGCTGACGAATGCGTGTCTCTGGGCCTGGAGATGGCAAAGCTTCCTGATGAAACAATCAAGCGGCTTGATGCTTTTCTTCCGGCCTGGTGGAATCGGGGCAATCCGGTTGATCTGGTGGCGGGAAGTGATCCCGATGATGTCCTGCGTGTTGTCGAGACGGTGCTGGCAAGCCCGGACGTGGACGGCGTAATCTACATCGGCCTGATGCCGGCCCTGAAGTTCACGCAGCAGGAGCTGAAGCTGAGAGGAAGTGCGGGAGAAGCCTGGGGAGATGCGCTTGTTCGGGCCTCGGTCGAGCTTGTACAACATCTGAGCGGTCTCGCCCGAAAATACGAAAAGCCCGTTGTCGTTGCTTCCGAACATCTGATTGCATCCGCCGAGCAGGAAGCGCGCACATTGCACGCCATCGGACAGGCGGGCAGCATGTGCTACGAAATGCCCTATGAGGCTGCCGAGGTCATGGCGGCGCTGGTCAGTTATGGAAAATGGGTAGACGCAGACGGTTAAAAATCCCCCTCAATGCGTAACCTCGCGCCATCTGTGTGACCTCGTGTCACCTTTAGGTGATCATGTGATCAGGTCATTAGGATATGAATACATCATCGCAAATGAGAGTGTAAACAAATGAGAATCGCAATAGTTGGTATCGGCGGGGTAGGGGGATATTTTGGCGGTAAACTGGCTAGAGCGTATGCAGGCTCCGAACAGCATGAAATCATTTTCATTGCCCGGGGCGAGCATCTCCGGGCCATCCAGCAAAACGGATTACAACTATTCACGCGGGAAGGCAATTACGTCGCCTGGCCGAACATTGCCACGGATAATCCGGCTGTAGCCGGCATATTCGATCTGGTTTTCTTTTGTGTCAAAAGTTATTCACTGGAGAGTTCGGCCAGGTCTTTAAAAACCAACATCAGCAAAAATACGGTCGTTATTCCGCTGCTCAACGGTGTGGACAGCGCCGAAAGGCTGCGGGCCGAACTTCCCGAGGCGACTATTGTTGCCGGCAGTGTCTATATCATCACCCACATTGAAAAGCCGGGTGTTGTCCATCAGAAGGACGGCGCCTGTAAACTGACGTTCGGTACGGATGACACGGAATCGGCTAAACAATATTCAAGTATTCTGGATATTTTACTAAAAGCAAAAATCGATGCCAAGTTAACGAATAAAATATCCGAGGTCTTATGGTCAAAATATTTACTCATGTGCCCATTGGCGTCTCTAACATCCGCCACCGGCAAGACATATGGCGCTATTTTGGAGGATTCCACGCTTAAGAAGAAGGTTCGGGGTATGATGCAGGAAGTCGCCGCAGTTGCCAAAGCACGCCATATCGATCTGCCGGAAAATGCCGTCGACAAAACGATGGAGATGGTTGCGCGTTTTGGCCACAATTCAAAAACATCCATGCAACTCGACCGGGAAAAAGGCAATCAGACTGAAATAGATACGCTGACCACCTTTCCTTTGCCGGGCCGGCCGGGAATCGGGGATTCCCACCCCCTTGCACGACGAAGTATTAAGGCAATTAATCAACTGACAGCCGTTCCACATCTCATTAAAACAACTCTGCTGACAAATCTGATGAAAGTAATCATATCTGTTTGACAAAACAACGGGATTTGTTATAGGTATCATCTCTTAAAAATTGGGCCGCAAGCGGCATTATACTGTTTTAGTGTAGATATTGAAGGTGAAAAAATGAAAAAAATTTCTATCGGTTTGATTGGTTTAGGCAACATCGGTACCGGTGTTGTCAAATTACTACAGCAAAACGAAAAGCTCATTGAACAGAAGCTCGGTGCGAAGCTGGTTTTAAAGAAAATCGCCGACATTAATATCACGTCGCCGCGCGGCATCAAGATTTCCAAAAGCATGCTGACAACCAACGCCCGGGAAATCCTCAACGATCCGGAAATCTCTATTGTGATTGAACTGATGGGTGGTTATGAACCGGCGCGAACCTTTGTCTTGGAGGCCATCAAAAACGGCAAACATGTCGTTACCGCCAACAAGGCCATGCTCGCCACTTACGGCAATGAAATTTTTCCGGCCGCACAGAAAAAGGGTGTGGACATCGGTTTTGAAGCCAGCGTCGGCGGAACAATCCCGATCATTAAAACGCTTAAAGAATCTCTGGTTGCCAACAAGATTAATTCCATTGTCGGCATCATGAATGGAACGTGTAATTTCATTCTGACCAAAATGACCGATGAGGCGAAATCCTTCGATGTGGTATTAAAAGAAGCCCAGCAACTGGGTTTTGCTGAAGCTGACCCGACCTTTGATATTGAAGGCATTGATACCTCTCACAAGATGGCCATCGTTCTTTCTCTGGCTTACGGGAGGAAGGTCAATCTCAAGGATATTTATCTCGAAGGCATTACGAAAATCAGCGGTGAAGATATCGCTTTTGCCAAAGAATTGGGATACCGGATCAAATTGCTGGCGATTGGAAGGCTCAAGGGAGATGCAGTAGAGGCAAGAATCCACCCGACGATGATTGCTTCAGGACATCTGTTGGCCAATGTCAACCGGAACTACAATGCTTTTCATCTGGTGGGAGACGCTTCCGGTCCGGTCTTCTTGTTCGGCCAGGGTGCGGGAATGATGCCCACGGCCAGCGCGGTATTCAGCGACATCCTCGACAGCGCGCGCAATGTTATGAAAGGTATTTCCGGCCGGGTTCCACTGCGATCAATTAATGAAACGGGTATGAAGGATATCAAACTGATCCCGATGGATAATATTGAAACCAAATATTATTTCCGATTCTCTGTTCTGGATCGTCCGGGTGTTTTATCTAAAATATCCGGCATTCTCGGAGAACATAACATCAGTCTGGCGACGGTTATTCAGAAAGCCCAAGAAGAGGCGGGGCCTGTTCCGATCGTCATGACGACCTATAAAGCGAAAGAAAAAGATGTGCGCCAGGCGCTGAAAAAGATAGATAAACTTGAGGTTGTGCGGGACAAAACTGTTCTTATTCGCATTGAGGATGAATTGTAAGTGACACCGAAGGGAAACTCATGAAGTATGTTGTATTGCTGGGTGATGGCATGGCGGACTATCCATGTCAGAAACTCGGTGGAAAAACCCCGCTGGAGTGCGCCCTGACTCCTTTTCTCGATCAGATAGCCGCGCAAGGCACTCTGGGGCTAGTTGACACGATTCCCCAAGGATTGCCCCCGGGATCTGACGTAGCTAACCTGAGCGTGTTGGGGTATAATCCGAAAGAGACCTACACAGGCCGAGGTCCGCTGGAGGCTGCCAGCATGGGTATCAATCTGGGCCCTAATGACATCGCTTATCGCTGTAATCTGGTGAGTATCGGCGAAAAAAATACTGATCAGGCCTTCATGGATGACTTTACCGCGGGACATATTTCTTCGGCTGAGGCCCGAGAGATTATTCTGGATATAAACAAAAGAATCAACTCGTCTCAATATCAATTTTATCCGGGTGTGGGTTATCGCCATTTACTGGTTTGGCGCAATGCTGCAGGATCTCCGCAAACCACGCCGCCGCATGATATTCCCGGCAAGGCCATCGCCCCAAATCTTCCCTCAGGTGATTTCGCTGCGGAAGTGAATGATCTGATGCGAAGAGTGGCCGAAGTTTTAAAAGACCACCCGGTCAACACCCGCCGTCTGGCAGATAATAAGAAGCAAGCGAATTCCATCTGGCTTTGGGGGCAGGGGAGAAAACCACAGATTGTTCCGCTAACCCAGAAATATGATTTAAAAGGCGGCATGATTTCAGCCGTTGATTTACTGAATGGTTTGGGCATCAATGCCGGATTAAAGCCATTACGAGTGGAAGGGGCCACCGGCTACATCGACACCAATTATGAAGGCAAAGCAAACATGGCGCTGGACGCCCTGAATTTTATGGACTTTGTCTTTCTCCATCTGGAAGCCCCGGATGAAATGGGGCATGAAGGCAATGCCGAGGGCAAGATAAAAGCTATCGAATTTTTCGATGAAAAAATAGTAGGAACGATACTGAATAACATCGGCAAATTGGGTGATTATCGCATTCTGGTTTTAAGCGATCATCCAACCCCAATTGATCTGAAAACTCATGTCGGCGATCCGAGTCCTTTTGCTGTTCTATCGTCGCGCAAAGAAGAAAATCTGGCTGCAGGACGCCCCTTTACGGAAGCCGCCGCCAGAGAAAGTGGCATTTTAGTATCTCCCGGCCATCTGCTGATGGACAAATTTATTAGGGGGAGCGCATTCTTTGCCCAGTAATTATACAAAAGTTCGCGTGATTTATGCCGATACAGATGCGATGGGCATTGTCTATCATACTAATTATATCCGATGGTTCGAGTTAGGTCGAAACGAATTGCTGCGGCAATTGGGTGTAACCTATATGGAGTTGGAAAAGCTGGGGCTTAATCTTCCTTTGACCAAAGTGTCCTGCCATTATCTCGCGCCGGCAAAGTACGACCATCTGGTGACCATTGAAACGAAGTTCGATTACATTAAAAGAGCAAGCATTAAGTTTAATTCCAAAATATGGGATGAAAATCAACAAAAGCTTCTCGTGGAAGGATACACCATACATGCCTGTACCAACAATGAAGGCAAGATCCGCCGGATACCGCAATTGCTTCGAGAATTGACCGATAAATACAATATCAATAAAGGGGAATAATATGGCTGCAAAATTATCTAAAAAAGAGCTGAAAAGTCCTGATGCATTTCAGACCACATTCGAAAGAGTGGGCGATTATGTTTCTGAAAACAAGACCCGCGTAATGGTTATCGGCACGGCACTGGTATGCGCTGTTGTAATCGTTATGGGAATTTATTTTTACGGGAGCTATTACTCAAATTCCGCCTTAAAACTATATGCCCAGGCTCAGGGGAATATTTTTAAAAGCGGTGACAATAAAGAGACCGTCAACGAAAATATTAAGATATTCAAAGAATTGATTGATAAATATCCTCACAGCTGGAGCGGCCGGATGGCGTATTATCATTTGGGTAACATTTATTACAATAACAGCGAGATGGATAAGGCGATCAGTTCTTATGAAAAATTCGTCGGCAAGGCAGGATCTGATAAAACAGGTGTTAAATTTCTCGCTTTAACTTCTATGGGATATGCATATGAAGCCAAAAAGGAGTTTAAGGAAGCCCTGAAATATTTTGAACAGGCGCAAAGCGCTTATAATACCGGCTTTGAAACGATCGGGTTACGCAATATTGCACGTGCTTATGAAGAATTAAATAACAAAGAAAAGGCTCTCGAGTATTATAAAAAGGCTTTGGAAAAAACAACAGAGCCCGGGGCAACCATTTTTCTCAAACGAAAAATATCCGCTCTGAGCTGATTTACACGGAGGCGCACACATTTGAAAAAGGAATTAATGTCAGGAAATGAAGCCATCGCCCGCGGTGTCTATGAAGCGGGCGTGAGGTTTGCGGCAGCCTATCCCGGCACGCCTAGCACGGAAATCATGGAAGAGTTTGCAAAATATGACGGTGTTTACGCTGAATGGGCGCCCAATGAAAAAGTCGCTGTGGAAGTGGCTATTGGCGCGGCCCTAGGCGGAGCGAAGGCGTTGGCCGTGATGAAACACGTTGGTGTGAATGTCGCTGCCGACCCGATATTTACCGTCAGCTACACGGGCATTGAAGGAGCATTGGTGATCATCAGCGCCGATGATCCGTCCATGCATAGTTCACAAAACGAGCAGGACAACCGCAATTACGCAAAGTTCGCCAAAATTCCTATGCTGGAACCGGCAGATCCTCAGGAAGCTAAAGATTATGTAAGTCTGGCATTTAAAATCAGCGAGCAATTCGACACCCCGGTTTTTTTACGAACGACAACAAGAGTTTCTCATTCCAAATCCGTTGTCACGCTCAGTGAACCGCAAATATCCGAAGACAAAACGACACTCGCCCATAATGCGGAAAAGTACGTTATGGTCCCCATCAACGCGCGCACAAGGCGAGTAGAGGTGGAAAAGCGCCAGTTGGCGCTCAGGGACTTCGTAGAGACTTTTCCCGAAAATAAAATGGAGATCAACGATCCGGAAGTCGGCATCATCACCGCCGGCATGCCTTATAACTATTCCAAGGATGTTTTTCCCAATTTTTCTTATCTGAAACTGGGCATGGTCTATCCTCTACCGGAGAAATTGATCCGCGATTTCGCCTCTAAAGTAAAAAAGATCTATGTGGTGGAAGAACTTGATCCTTATCTGGAAGAACAGATCAAGGCCATGGGAATCAAAGTAATCGGTAAAGAGATTTTTCCCTACACCAATGAATTTGATCCCGGTATCATTAAAAACGCGATTAATTCTAATTTACAAAGTGCAGTTTCACCTTATAAAGAAAATCTTGCTCAGCGTCCGCCGAATCTTTGTCCCGGCTGTCCGCATCGGGGCTTGTTTTACGCGCTGAAGAAATCCAAGGCTTATGTCCACGGCGACATCGGCTGTTATACTCTGTCTTATTTAAAACCATTGGAAGGATTACATTCCTGCATCTGCATGGGCGCAAGCATCGGCATGGCCCATGGGATGAGCAAAGCCTTGAAGGAAAAAGGGAAGGGCAGGGTTGTGGGCGTAATCGGCGATTCGACCTTCCTGCATTCCGGTATTACCTCGCTCATGAATATGGCCTACAATAATAGCGATGCTTTGATCATTATTCTGGATAACAGCACAACAGCCATGACCGGCATGCAGGAACATCCGGGTACCGGCTACACCCTGATGGGAAAAGAAGCTAAAAAAGTTAATCTAAAGGTTTTAGTTTCTGCTTTAGGAATTCAAAATATAAAGGTTATCGATCCTAACAATATAAAAGAAACCCAAAGCGCCATTAATGAAGAACTGGCCAATTCCGGTCCATCCGTCATCATTGCCCAGAGACCCTGTGCTTTGTTTAAAAGGGCGAATGTCAAATCGCAGCCGCCTCTCAAAGTTGACCCGGATAAATGCGAAGGATGCAAATCTTGTCTCGGGCTCAATTGTCCGCCGATTTCCTGGAAAAAGGGTGTGACCAAGGAAGGTTCCAAGCGCAAAGGCATTTCGTTTATTGATGCAACACTTTGCAATGGTTGCGGTTTATGCGCTCAAGTCTGTAAATTCGATGCGATCAGTTAAACAAAAGGAAAGATAGAATGATTGATTCTAAAGTAAGAAGTATATTATTCGCTGGAGTAGGCGGTCAGGGAATTTTAAGAGCCAGCGACATTATGTGCATGGCCATGATGGAAGCAGGATTTGACGTTAAAAAAAGTGAAGTGCACGGCATGGCGCAGCGCGGCGGCTGTGTGACCAGTCACGTCCGTTATGGGACAAAAGTCTATTCACCACTGGCCGAAACCGGAAAAATCGAAACACTTGTTTCCTTTGAAAAAATGGAAGCGCTGCGCTATCTTAAATTCTTAAGCAAAGACGCATCTATTATTCTCAATACGGAAGAAATCTATCCGCCTGCTGTCAATAGGGGTGAATCTGAATATCCTAATGATGTCATTGATTTTTTGAGGAATAATTACCCTAAGGTGATCGCGTTAAATGCGGCAAATCTTGCGCAAAAAGCCGGTAATATTAGAGCAGCCAATGTCGTCCTACTTGGTGCTGTATCCAATCTAATGAACATTGAAAAATCCGTTTGGGAAAGTGTCATCAAGACATCCTTCCCGCAAAAATTGGTAAAATTGAATTTAGACGCTTTTCAAATGGGAATTACTGCTTAAATTATCGGCAATACTTTTTAATGAGGGGACTTTGAAAAGATTATGGCAGAAGATTACTATCAGGTTTTGGGCGTCGATAAAAAAGCATCAGCTGATGAAATAAAAAAAGCATATCGTAAACTGGCCGTAAAATGGCATCCGGATAAAAACCCCAATAACAAAGCAGCCTCCGAAGAAAAGTTCAAAAAGATCAGCGAAGCGTACGCTGTTTTAAGTGACGAGAAAAAGCGCGAACAATACGACCAATTCGGCTCTGCAGATCAGTTTCGTCAGCAATATTCTCAGGAAGATATTTTCCGTGATTTTGATCTGGATGAAATATTGCGAGGCTTTGGTTTTGGCGGCGGAAGAGGGGCAGGCAGAACAACTTTTCGTACCGGCGGCAGAAGAGGCGGCGGGCAGCAAGATTATGACGACCCCTTTTCCGGAATATTCGGAGGCGGCGGTGGCCGTCAGTATGCAAATATGCCGCAAAAAGGCCAGGATGCAGAGTATAATTTATCAATATCATTAGAAGAATCAGTGCTGGGCGCTGATAAAAAGATTTCGCTGCAAATGGAAAATCGCATTGAGGACATCAGTGTAAAAATTCCATCCGGTATCAGCACCGGAAAGAAACTGAGACTACCCGGAAAAGGACTGGCCGGCCACAACGCTGGCCCGAATGGCGATTTATATTTAAATATTAATGTTATGCCTCATCCTATTTTTGCCCGGGACGGCAATGATCTGTATATTGAAAAAACAATCAAATTCACACAAGCCGTTTTAGGAACAAGTATCGATATTCCGACGCTCGACGGAACCACAAAAAGGTTGAAGATTTCTCCCGGTACGCAAAACAACACCAAGATCCGAATGAAAGGTTTCGGCGTTCCTGGGCTTAAAGGCGCAGTGAAGGGCGATCAGTACGTCAAAATCAACATCGAGGTTCCCAGGAAATTGACGGACAAGCAAATAAAGATGATTGAACAGCTTGCGGAAGATGGAATATAAAATAAGACCTTTTTTTTCTTTTCATTTATAACCCCACTACCCGTCGTTGATTAATATATTACGTCTTATAAGATATGTTATGTAAACATATAAAGGGTAATGCTGAAATCTTAAATATGATTTCTTCTTTTTCTGCATCATTCCGTCACTTAAAGGCACAATACCATCCTTCGTTTTGAATATTGAAAAAGTACCAAGGGCTTTTGCAACTAAAATATCATCCGCCTTTATTTCTGCCTCTAGAACGGCGACATTTTTCCCTTTCTGGATTATTTGCGCATCACAAATTAAAATCTTTGCATTTGCAGGTTTTAAATAGTTTATTTTTATTTCAATAGTGGCGGTTTCTTCATCTTTGTTAATTGCAGAATAAACGGTTACGCCCATGCTGATATCGGCAATGGAATAAATAACGCCCCCGTGAACAACCTTATGCTTGTTTAAAAAACTATCTTTAATTTCTAATCGGCTCTGGCAATGGTCATGTTCCAATTTTTCGATGGACAATCCCAGCAACCTTATAAAAGGACTTCGTTTTCTTATTTCTTCTGTGTAGTCTAGCATTTTAGATGCACTCCATTAGCATTGATTTACCACTTTAGCTTTATCCTTTAATTTTGGAATTTGAGCCTTGAATCTTTATTTCAAACAAACTCCACCTCCCCTATCGCTCCCATATCGTTGCCGCAGATGATAACAATTCCCTTTATGCCGGGGATTTTTATTCCGTAATCCAAGGCAAATTTTATGTTTTTTTTGCTCTTTACACGATTAGCAATGGCAGAGGCTGCTGCATCGGCCAGGGTGGCGGATGTGGAAATTACACAAACGGCGTCGGCTTTTCCAAAACTAAAGGACGGGCCGACCGTGGCTGATGATGTACAAATTCCTAAAGGAGTATCTTCTGATTTTACAACAAGATTGACTTTATAACTTAAAGTAGATTCTCCGGCATAAATGGCAACGTTTAGTTTGTTTTTTGAACGAAGAAATATATCGCCACCGTTTTCTATAATGAGGTTTTCCGTCGCATCGAGGAGGTCATATCCAACGAATTCAGATATGGCTCCGGCGACCGAGGCCATCGGCCCTACCCCGCATATTTTTGATTTGCTAATCATGCTCCGGACAATCGGCTGGGCTAAATGATCTTCTGGAAGTGGCAGAAGTGATGTTCGAAATTCTGGATGATTTCTAATGTAATTTTCTAAAGAGTAACGATGTTGAATTAAGGATTTTTCGGCTAAGACAGCCAGGTTGGTATCAGAACTTATAAACAGGTCGCTTTCGGCATTTTTAATATTATATGAAATAAGATTATCTTTATTAATTAATGATCTATATGTTCTTTCCTCATAATTCATATTACAAATAATTTATTGTTGATAACTTTTTCTTTTAGAATTTATATAGACTGTGGATAAGCATAGATGGCAGCAGTTATTCATTAGCCGCCACAGCTAATCTACCCTTCTCCTGTTTCACCCGGAAGGGTACGCAAGGGAGAAGGAATCAAAAAAAGAGTGTTCCTCGATCCTTAAGCCCTGACCCCCAAACTTTTTTTCTTAGCAGTATATGGTACTTCCCTCCCCTAGGATCCCGTCCGCTTCCCGTTGTAACCTCTCACAGATATCAAGTTTAGTCTCGTCTCCGAGCCTGACGATGGTTTCACTTTTTCCATTAAGAATGTGAATATAACCTTCGTATTTACCGTTGTATTTCTTTATCGTATCGTAGAGAGTTTTAATATCTTCCGGGGATACTTTATCCGTATCAATCATGAAACGAACTTGTTTATATGGATTTTCCAGGGCTTTGGTCAGAGTAAACACATCCTGAGCAATGATCTTGAGCGACTCGTCGCCGACATCAATGTTACCTTGAATAACAACCGGTTCGTCTGCGTGGAGCAATTCATAAAACTTCTTATAAACATCCGCCCAGAAGATAATACTGACTGATCCTTGCAAATCCTCCAGAACGACATTGCACATCACATCTTTTTTCCTGGTCAATCTTTCGGTAAGTGAACTGATGACTCCGGCAATGGTAATAGTCTCTTTATCCCGTTTTGTGCTCAGAGTAGTAGAATTGGCATTGGTGACCAGTTTTAATTTGTCGGCATAACCATGTAAAGGATGCCCCGTAATATAAAAACCAAGGGTTTCTTTCTCGATAGAGAGAAGCTCTTTACGATCCCATTCAGGAAGATTGGGAATCTGGAAAGATGATCCGCCATTTACTTCAGAAGCTTCCACCGCGTCCAACTGATCAAAGATACTTGCTTGATTGCTTAACAATTCCTTTTGCTTGCGCTGCGCTTCTTCCATGGCCTGATCCAGGCATTCCATGAGCTGCCTGCGGGTGTTACCCAGCGCATCAAAAGAACCACATTTAATCAAACTTTCGATCACCCTTCTATTGACTTTGCGCAGATCGACACGGCTCAAAAAATCCATAAAGGAGGTAAAATTTGCTTCCTGCCGCATGGCAATGATGGATTCTATAGCTGCCTCGCCAACATTTTTCACAGCGGCCAAACCAAAACGGATATTCTCGCCGGAGATGCTGAAATCTTTTTGCGATTCATTAATATCCGGAGGCAAAATACTGATAACCATTTCCTTGCAGTTGGACATATGCTTGATAATCTTATCGCGATTGTCTTTCTCGCTAGTCAAAAGCGCAGCCATAAAAGCGACCGGATAATGAGCCTTAAGATATGCCGTCTGATAGGTGATCATCGCATAGGCGGCGCTGTGAGATTTATTAAAGCCATATTCGGCAAAGGTCTCCATCTGGTCCCAGATGATTTTTGCCTTGTTCTCATTAATTTTTTGCTTTTTCGCGCCTTCGAGAAATTTTGGTTTCTCCTTTTCCATTGCCGCAACTTGTTTTTTGCCCATCACTTTGCGCAACGTATCGGCCTGGGCCATCGTGTAACCGCCGATCACATTGGCAATTTGCATGACCTGCTCCTGATACAGTATGATACCGTAAGTTTCTTTCAGGATCGGTTCAAGCTGAGACAGTTCATAAGTGATTTGCTGTTTTCCATGCTTACGGGCTATGAAATCGGGAATCATCTTCATCGGGCCGGGACGATAAGCCGCAATTAAAGCAATAACATCTTCTATGTGATCAGGCTTAAAATTGACCAGAAGGTCCTTCATACCTGAACTTTCCAACTGGAAGACACCGTCGGTTTCGCCTTTCATTAACAGTTTATATGTTTCCTGATCATCAAGCGGTAAATTATTGATGTCGATATCAATGTGATTTGATTCCTTGATAAAATTCAGCGCATTTTTAATCACTGTCAGGGTCTTTAGCCCCAGGAAATCAAACTTGGTCAACCCGACTGCCTCAATATCCTTCATGGAATATTGGGAGACGATATCGTCTTTCGGAGCAAACAGCGGCACTCGTTCCACCAGCGGTGCATCCGAAATCACAACGCCTGCGGCATGAACGGAAGAGTGGCGGTTGAGACCTTCCAAAATCAGAGAAAGCGAGAGCAGTTTATCAATCTGCGAATTCTTTCTGCGTTCCTCGTCAAACCGGGGCTCCATTTTAAATGCCTCGGTTAGCGTAATATTTAAAACATTGGGTACCAGTTTGGCGATGCGATCCGCGTCGCCGTATGGAATATTGAGGGCGCGCCCAACGTCGCGGATCACGCCTTTGGCCATCATCTTTCCAAAGGTGCAGATTTGCGTGACTTTATCCTTGCCGTATTTATCCGTCACGTATTTGATGATTTCACCGCGACGTTCCTGACAGAAATCGATATCAATATCCGGCATGCTGATACGATCCGGATTTAGAAATCTTTCAAAAAACAGCCCGTAACGAAGGGGATCAATATCGGTAATGCGGATGGCGTAGGCCACCAGAGAACCCGCAGCAGAACCACGTCCGGGTCCAACAGGAACATCATTGTGTTTGGCGTACTTTATAAAATCAGAAACGATAAGAAAGTAACCGGCAAATCCCATTTTTTTAATAATTTCAAGTTCAGTACGAAGGCGCTTGGTATATTTCTCCCGAACAGCAACCTCATTCTCTTTCTGGTATTTCATAATAGTCGGCAGAAGCTTTTCCAAACCCTCCACTGCTTTACGATCCAGATAATCTACAAGAGATTCCTCCGGATTTTTGACTTCAAATTTCGGCAGATAGAATTTGCCGAATTCAAATGTCAGATTGCATCGCTCGGCAATGCTCACCGTGTTGGAAATCGCCTCCGGCGTTGCAGCAAAAAGCGTTTGCATTTCCTCCGGGGATTTTACATAAAACTGATCTGATGTCATCGACATCCGATCTTTATCTTCAATGGTTTTACCTGTCTGGATACACAAAAGGACATTATGTGCCTCGGCATGGCTGGCATTGAGATAATGACAGTCATTGGTGGCAATGAGTGGAATGGACAGTTCTTTGCTCAGTTCAATTAAACCCTGGTTGGCAATCGTCTGCTCGGGAATGCCGTTTTCCATGATTTCCAGATAAAAGTTGTTCTCGCCGAAAATTTCCAGATATTCGCGGGCGGATTTTCTTGCTTCGTCCATATTGCCGCGGACAACATGGGAAGCGATTTCGCCGTGTAGACAGGCACTCGATGCGATCAGGCCTTCGGAACATTGCTTAAGCAATTCTTTATCCACACGTGGGCGGTAGTAAAAACCTTCAAGGTGCGCGGACGAAGTCAGTTTCATCAGGTTTTTATATCCCTGCATGTTTTTGACGAGTACAACTAAATGGCGCGTCGCTTCACCGATGGAGGATGTCGTCTTATCAAAACGGCTTCTGGGTGCTACGTAGAGTTCGCATCCGATGATCGGCTTGATGCCATTGGCATAGGCCTGTTTATAAAAATCAATTGCGCCAAACATATTGCCATGATCGGTGATGGCCATAGCTGGCATTGCGAATTCTTTGGCCTTTTTGAAGAGGTCATCTAGGCGGATCATACCGTCGAGAAGACTGTATTGCGTATGAACATGGAGATGAACGAAATTTGAGTGCTTCATTTTTAACTAATCGATCCAGTAATTGGGCGCTTCTTTGGTAATAATCACGTCATGGACGTGGCTTTCCCTTAAACCTGCTGAGGTAATGCGCACAAAGCGGGAATTTTCAATCAGTTCCGGGATCGTTTTGCAACCGACATAACCCATGCCGGCCTTCAAACCGCCGATAAGCTGGAGAAGACTGGCGGAGAGTGATCCACGGAAGGGCACCCTGCCCTCTATACCTTCCGGCACGGTTTTCAAAGCGCCTTCGATATCATCCTGATAATAGCGGTCGCGGCTGCCCATTTTCATGGCTTCGAGCGATCCCATACCGCGATAGACTTTGTAGCTGCGCCCCTGGAATAAAATTGTTTCACCGGGACTCTCCTCGGTTCCGGCAAACAGGCCCCCGATCATCACACAATGAGCGCCGCAGCCGATAGCCTTGACAATATCACCGGAAAATTTGATGCCACCGTCGGCAATTACCGAAATGCCCTTTTTTGCAGCAATTTTGCAAGCATCGCGAATTGCTGACATCTGGGCTACGCCCACACCGGCAATGATGCGTGTTGTGCAAATGGAACCGGGACCGACGCCAACTTTAACCGCATCGACACCTGCTTCAATTAACGCCTTGGCGCCTTCGGCTGTTGCTACATTTCCCGCGATCAGTTCGCACTTGGGGAAATTGGCCTTGGTGGATTTGATGGCGTCGAGTACGCTCTGGGAATGTCCGTGCGACGTATCAATGATAATGACATCCGCTCCGGCCGCCAGAAGCGCTTCTATGCGAGGCTCACGATCCAGAATGCCTACGGCTGCGCCCACGCGCAGTCTTCCAAGAGAGTCCTTGCAGGCATTGGGATAACGTCTTATTTTTTCGATATCCTTTATGGTGATAAGTCCTTTGAGGCGATATTCATCATCCACAACGAGCAGTTTTTCAATGCGGTGTTTGTGGAGAAGTTTTTTGGAATCTTCAAGTGAAATATTTGCTTTGACGGTAACAAGTTTGTCTTTAGTCATCACATTGGACACAGGCTGTTCCAGGTTTTCTTCAAAACGCAAATCGCGGTTAGTTAGAATCCCGACGAGCTTCTCATTTTTTACGACCGGCACACCGGATATGGAATACTGATGCATCAAAGCCAGAGCGTCACTGACTTTGCGTTCCGGTTCAATGGTGATCGGATCGACAATCATGCCGCTTTCCGATTTCTTGACCCGATCCACCTCGATTGACTGGCGTTCAATACTCATGTTGCGGTGAATGATGCCGATGCCGCCTTCCTGCGCTATGCAGATGGCCGTGCGAGATTCTGTAACTGTATCCATCGCTGCTGATACAATCGGAATGTTCAGAGCGATTTTTTGAGTCAGCAATGTAGCTGTATCAACGTCACGGGGCAGTACGTTGGAAGCCGCAGGGACTAAAAGAAGATCGTCAAAAGTTAAGGATTCTTTTACTACATCGTCTAGCATGATATCCTCCGTTGTGCTTGTTTAAACTAAGAATTTTCAATCAAATATTTTTGTTCATTCAAAACTATATAAAAAGCATTGTCTACATCGTCCTGTTCGATAAATTCCGCTAACTGGTAGTAGCTTTTCCGCGTAAAGCGGGCGGCAAATTTTCCATCTTTAATTCGGCAATATAGTATATTCTCTGGGCCCACGGCCAATGTGCTCAAATCCAATTTTTCCCTGCCATCATCGCTTACAAGAACCTCAATTTGCTCATGACCGTTGGAAGGAGCTTTCGTCTTGTAAACAGCTGTAATGACAAATGCAGTATCTTCAACGTCCAGATAGCAAATTTCTTCGTTGAGCTCTATGAAGTATTGACCGCAGTCGTTCACTTTTAAATTTTCAAAGAAAATGCACAAAATGTCTTTGCGGAACATGTGTGCACCGCGATAATACCAGATGCCTTCTTTGTCTATTTTAATGTCACTTGATTCCATATTTCACTTAAAAAACTTTCCTGCTGTCCAGTAATATCGTTACGGGACCATTGTTGGTCAATTCAATTTGCATCATTTCCTGAAACTTGCCGGTGGCCAGTTTTTTCACTTTGGGTGCGGCCTGATGAACAAA
Source organism: uncultured delta proteobacterium (assembly GCA_963726395.1). Lineage (GTDB taxonomy): Bacteria > Desulfobacterota > Syntrophia > Syntrophales > Smithellaceae > UBA8904. The sequence continues at coordinate 86,393 of CAVSCG010000026.1, read as the reverse complement.
ATATTCATATAGCTGATTGGCTTTGGCCGGTTCTTCTGCCCGGCCAAATGATGGCCTGCGTCCCTTAATACAGTCACTCAGCAGCGTGAACTGCGACACCACTAACATCTGACCTCCAATATCGAGGAGCGAAAGATTCATTTTGCCCTGTTCATCTTCAAAAACGCGTAAGTTAATTGTTTTTTCCAGAATATAATCCGCGTCTTTCTCAACATCGTCTTTTTCCACTCCCAGCAATACCAAAACCCCTTGATCTATTGAGGAAAATAACTGAGATCTTACTCTGACGCAAGCCCGGTCAACTCTCTGAATAACTGCACGCATGAAGAATCCCGTCCAAAAGTTTGGACATGCTAGCAACAATTGCTTTAGTCTTCAAGTTCTTTCTGGAATAAAATATATGACTTAAAGATCATGGATATGGGTATGTATTGTGATACATTTGGTAATCGGCCGACTTTTATGATAAAATGCGCATCGATGAGTAAAAATATTCTGTTAATCAATCCCTGGATTTATGATTTTGCGGCTTACGATTTCTGGCTAAAACCATTGGGACTTTTATACATTGGCGGTTTGTTGCGTGCCAACAACCATCGAATTTCCTATATTGATTGCCTTGATCCCTATTCTTCGCTCATGTTGCAAAAAAGCGGCCAAGTGCCCAAGCGCCATGTTTATGGCCACGGCCGGTTTTTCCGTCAGGTCATCGACAAACCGGACTGCCTCAAAGTGCTGCCACGCAGTTATTGCCGCTATGGTATTGACACGGATGTATTCCGCGTGGAACTGGGTCGTTATCCAGAGACGGATATGGTTTTGATTACCTCGATGATGACGTATTGGTATCCGGGTGTTTTTGAAGCCATTAAAATTGTCAAGGAGATGCTGCCGGGAGTTCCCGTTGTGCTGGGCGGTAAATATGCCTCTTTATGCTACGATCACGCCGTGACTAATTCCGGCGCTGATTATGTGATTTGCGGCCGCGGTGGAAAGCAGATTCTGGAAATATTTCAAAAGCTTTTCAATGAAGACATTATCTTCAAACCTGATGAAGACGATCTGGACGCCCTGCCCTACCCGGCGTTTGATTTGCTCCATAGAATCGATCAAGTTCCGATTATCACATCGCTCGGTTGTCCGAATCGTTGTAGTTACTGCTCATCGCATATCCTGCAAAAGAACTTTATCAGACGTGATCCAATCAAAGTGGTGGATGAAATCGAACACTGGCAAAAGAATTTTGGTGTAATCGATTTCAGTTTTTACGATGATGCGCTTCTGGTCTCTTCCAAAAAAATGATCATTCCTCTCCTTCTTGAAGTTAAAAGACGGAAGTTATCCTGCCGTTTTCACTGTCCTAATGGCCTACATTTAAGAGAAATCGACTCTAAATTAAGTAAGATTCTCTACGATTCAGGTTTTAAGACCATCCGATTTGGTTTTGAAACTGCTGATTTTCAGCTTCAGAAAGAAACGGGCGGAAAAGTTAAAAACGAAGAACTGCGTAAGGCGGTCATCCATCTAAAGAATGCTGGGTACAAAACAGACGATATCGGTGTTTATCTTCTGTGTGGGATTCCGGGGCAGAAAACCGCGGATGTCACGCACAGTATTGATTTTGTTTTAAAGTGCGGCGCCAAACCGGTGCTTGCCGAATATTCTCCGATTCCCGGTACAAGAATGTGGATCGACGCTCTTATGGCTTCACCATTTGACATTCAGCATGAACCTCTATATCATAATAATTCGCTTTTGAGCTGCCGCAATGATGATTTCAGTTACGAGGTTTACAGCAAGACCAAAGCGATGCTCAAAACGTTGCCCAAGAATAAAAGGTTATGAAATGACGGTTCTGATCCTGATTAAAAATATAGTAGTTCTTTTGTTGTCGCTGTTTTTTTTAGTGTTCGGCATCGATATCCTGGTGGGTTCATTTAAATTGGCGAACCCTCTGGAATTCGTTATGACTTTATTTTCGGCCTCTTTCATCATTTTGTTTTGTATTGTAGGCGTCCTTTATGTGTTTTTCCGCTTTTTCCCAAATAAACCTAGCAATGAGATGGATCATGTTGACACGAAATAGGTTTTGTTTGCTGCTGATCGGGTTGATCATTGTTTACTGGGCGACCCCGTTATGGGCGATTGACCTGGAAAAGAAGGTCGCTAAAGCCAAGCTGGATAATGGTCTAACCGTTTTGATGCTCGAGCGCAAATTCAGCCCGACCGTTTCGCTCTATATCCGCTACCGCGTCGGAGCAGTCGATGAAATCAAGGGACAAAGCGGTGCCGCGCACGTTCTGGAACATATGATGTTTAAAGGCACAACGACCATCGGTACGAAAAATTACGCAGCGGAAAAAAAACTGCTTATGCAAATCGAGCAGATCGGCCAGACGCTGGATAATGAGCGGATGAAGCAAAATAAAGCCGATCAGAAACGCATCAAAAATCTTGCCTCGCGTTTGAAAAAATTGCAGAATGAGCACCGCGGGTATTATATCCCAAACGAGATTGACCGGCTCTACACGGAAAATGGCGGCCTGGAAATGAACGCATCTACCGGTCAGGATGTAACAACTTACTACGTCAATCTACCTGCCAATAAGATTGAGCTCTGGGCTCGTATTGAAGCTGACCGCCTGATTAACCCAGTCTTTCGTGAGTTCTACACGGAACGCGATGTCATCCTGGAAGAAAGAAGGCAGAGCATAGAAACCAACCCTGACGGTAAACTTTATGAATCCTTCATGAGTTCGGCCTATAAGGTACATCCTTATGGCGTCCCTATTATAGGCTACCCTCAGGATTTGACCTATATCAGCCAAGCGGCCATTCGGCATATGCACCGGAAATATCTGTCGCCGGAAAATATGATCATTGCCGTCGTTGGAGACATTAATCCCTCAAAAACGCTAAAGCTGATTAATCAATATTTCGGACGGATTCCCAAAGGCAATTTTCGACCTACCGCCATTCCCGCCGAACCGCCGCAAACCGGGGAACGCAAAGTGGAGGTTTTGTTTGACGCCAATCCATCGATGATCATCGGTTATCACAAGCCGACCGCACCTGCCGTTGAAGACTATGTCTTTGATGTGTTGGAAACGATTTTAAGCAAAGGTAGAACCAGCCGTCTGTATTCCAAGCTGGTGTTGCAAATGCAAATCGCGGACAGCATTAGTGTTCATAACGGTATGCCTGCTACAAGGTATGCTAACCTGTTTGCGATCTTGGCCCGCCCTCGCCATCCGCATACAAACGATGAACTCCAGGCGGCCATTTTTCGGGAATTGGAAATATTAAAGACTCATCCCGTGACGGACTTGGAGCTGGCCAAAGCCAAAAATCAACTGAAGATGGATTACGTTAAAAGCCTGGATTCCAATTCTGAACTGGCTTCCATTCTTTCTTATTACGAATTACTGCTGGGTGATTACCGATACTTTTCCAACTACATTTCTCACATTGACAAAGTGACGGCAATGGATATTCAGACAGCGGCCGTAAAGTATCTGGCAACTGAAAACCGGACAATCGCGATCTTAAACAAAAAAACAAACGAAGATGCAAGCACGGATAAAAATGAAAAATAAATTTAATGTCTATTGTCTAGCCGGACTGCTATTATTGTTTTGCGGAATGATTGTGTCCGGTGCGTCAGCGGCTCAAAAATTCATCGCACCGGACAAATTAAAATATCCCGGGCTGGATTTTCGCATACAAGAGGCCGAGCGCGTTCTGCTGGATAACGGCATGGTTTTGTTTTATCTTCGGAATAATGAATTGCCTCTGGTTTCCCTATCCGCGCTGGTGCGCACCGGATCGCTGCATGATCCCCAGGGTAAAGAAGGTTTGGCGGAACTAACCGCTTATATGATACGAACAGGCGGCACAACCCAATTGGGCAGCGCAGATATTGATCAGCGTTTGGATTTTCTGGCTGCCTCGCCTTCCATTTCCATGTCGCTTGACTCCGCCTCTGTTAATTTTTCTTTTTTGAAGAGCGATCTGGATGTCTGTCTGGATCTGCTTGCACAGATACTCATCCAACCGGCATTTGAAGAAGAAAAATTGCAAACGGCGCTATCGTTGAAAAAAGAAGAACTGCGTCGGGTGGCGGATAATCCCCAAAAATTTGCATTTCGTGAATTCAACCGCCTGCTTTATCCTTCCGATCCACGCGGGCGTTACGCGACGCCATCCTCTCTGAAGCAAATCACCCGCGATGATTTAATCGGTTTTCACCGGGAATATTTTTTTCCGGCCAACATCATCCTAGCCGTCTCCGGCGATATTTCCAGGGAAGATGCTATTAACAAAATCCGGCAATACTTCGGCCACTGGAAAGATTCCCGGCAGGCCATCAACATTGAGCCGCCGCCGAAAGAACCGGGCCATGGTATTTTCTTCCTACGGAAACAGATTCCGCAATCAACCGTGGTCAGCGGAGAATTCACCCTCAGCAAAAATGATCCGGATTTCTACGCTTTCTCTGTTCTTGATTTTATCATCGGCAGCGGCGGCTTTCCTTCAAAAATATTCAGCGCTGTCCGCAATAATGAAGGGCTGGCATACAGCGCCGGCAGCTTTTACCGTGCTCGCAGCAATTACGGTGTTTTCGGAACATATGCTTTTACTAAAACAGCATCTACCTTTCAGGCACTTCACTTGATTAATTCCATTCTGGATGATGTCGTTGCCGGTTCCATCTCTCAAGCCGAACTGGACTGGGCAAAAAAATCCATGCTCAACGGTTTTATTTTCTCTTTTGAGCAGCCCAGCCAGATTGCTTCTCAACAAATGACTATTGCGTATGAAAAATTACCAGACGATTATCTGAGCGGCTATCGGGAAAGAATTGAAGCTGTGACGCGCGAGGATTTAAAACGTGTCGCCGGTAAATACCTTAACGAAAAAAGAAGGCTGACGATTATCGTAGGCGACACGGATCAATTCGGCAAATTGCCTGAAAAATGGGAACAACCTGTTTTTATCTCACCACAACAATAGGTTAAGGCTTATTCATGATAGACGAGAATACCTTTGAAAAAATCTGCCGCAGAATAGACACCTATCGAGATGATATGATTGAACTGCAGAAAGCACTGACGGCCATGCCTGCTGTCGGTCCGATCAATGGCGGTGACGGCGAAATGTTAAAAGCTCAACTGCTGAAAAAGTGTCTTATCGAAATGGGCTTTAGCTCATTTCGTCATTATGACGCACCGGACGAAAGCGTCTCTGCAGGTTTACGCCCTAACTTCCTTACATCCATTGAAGGGAAAAATAAATATCGCAATATATGGATAATTACACATTTGGATATTGTTCCACCGGGCGAACCCAATCTCTGGAGCGCCGATCCCTACGCCGCCTATGTCAGAAACAACCATATCTATGGCCGCGGCACGGAAGACAATCAGCAGGATATGGTGGCCTCGATTTTTGCCGCCAAAGCTTTTATGGACGAGGGCATCATACCTGCGTCCTCCATTGGTCTTTTCTTCGTAGCAGACGAGGAGACCTCCGGCGGTAAAGGATTGTACCATGTACTGGACTTGCCGGAAAAGATTTTCAGCCACGATGATTTAATCGTGGTTCCTGATTCGGGAAATCCCGAAGGCTCGCTTATCGAGATTGCGGAAAAAAGCATCCTTTGGCTGGGCTTCAAAACAACCGGCAAACAATGCCACGGTAGTAAGCCCCAACTGGGTATTAATGCTTTTTCGGCGGCTTCCTATCTGGTAACGCAATTAACGAAACTCCACAAGATTTTCGATGCAGTTGATCCGCTTTTTGATCCTCCTGTCAGCACATTTGAACCGACGAAGAAAGAAGCAAACGTAGGAAACATCAACACCATTCCCGGCGAAGACGTCTTCTATATGGATTGCCGAGTGCTGCCGCAATACGATCTCCAGGATGTCCTGGGCGAGATCAAAAAGATTACCCAAAAAGTGGAAAAAAAATTTTCAGTAAAAATCGAGAAATCACAGCAACAATACGTTCAGTCGGCACATCCCACGTCTGTGGATTCTCCTGTCGTTTCTGCCTTGCAGGAAGCGATTGAGAAGATCTATCATCTGAAAGCTTATGCGGGTGGGGTTGGCGCGGGAACGGTTGCCGCCTATCTGCGCAAAAAGGACTATCCGGTTGCGGTCTGGTCCAAAACGAATATGAATGCGCATCAGCCTGATGAAAACTGTCCAATTGACAATATGCTGGGCAATGCAAAGGTCTTTGCCCACCTGTTTTTACAGGCGTAAATTGTATTGCTTTCAATGTCCCATAATGATAGGAAACGCCGTCGCGGTAAGAGAAGCCATATCTTATTGCTCATGGAAATAAACGGCAATAGTGTTGGTTTTAGGTTAATATTTTAGAGGCTGAAAATATTTGATTAAAGCAACTAAAAGTATCCGGGTAGAAAAAATATCCTTCGCGGATCAGAATTTGCTGAAAAATCTATGCGGCGAGCATGACAATCATCTAAAACTCCTCGAAAAGATTGAGCAAGTCAAGATTAAGCCCTGGGGCAATCATCTTTCCATCACCGGTGATGAGGCCGCCGTTCTGAAGATCTCGCTTCTACTCAAGCAACTCTATGCGATTATGGAAAAAGGCTGGCACATTCACGTCTCCGATATCGACTATGCGCATCGAATTCTCACCGAAGATATCCATTTTGATTTAGCCCGTGTTTTTCTGGATACGGTTTTTATATCCTCCAAAAAGCGCATGATCACGCCCAAAAGCATCGCCCAGCGGCATTACATCGATTCCATGAGAAATGCTGACATGGTCCTGGCCATCGGACCTGCCGGCACCGGCAAAACCTACCTAGCCATGGCGATGGCCGTGTCGCAATTACTGGAAAAGAAAGTACAACGGATTATTCTGACCAGGCCTGCTGTGGAAGCGGGTGAGCGTTTGGGTTTTCTGCCGGGCGATCTGGCCGAAAAGGTCAACCCTTATTTACGTCCATTATATGACGCGCTCTATGACATGGTGGATATGGAAAAAGCGAGTGCTCTGATTAACAAAGGATTTATTGAAGTTGCACCGTTGGCATTCATGCGCGGACGGACGCTTAACGACTCATTCATCATCTTGGATGAAGCCCAGAATACGACATCTGAACAGATGAAGATGTTTTTAACGCGACTGGGTTTTAATTCAAAAGCCGTTGTGACGGGCGACATCACGCAGATTGATCTCCCAACGGAAAAATCATCGGGTTTGATTGAAGCCGAAAAAATTCTGAAAAGAGTGGATGCAGTGCGCATTGTGCATTTTTCGCAGGTGGACGTGGTTCGTCATCCCCTCGTCGCCGACGTCATTTCGGCTTACGCTTCATGGGACATCGATAATAAATCGAGTAAAAATAAATAAGATATATGAATTATCTAGATTCCACATCGGAGAAAATATTTTCAACTTTTCGGAAATTGAAAGAAAAGAGTAAAATTTCTTTCAATTTTTTAAATAATATCATTTTTCAGCGCTGGGCGATCGCCATTGTTTTAAGTGTCGGATTAACGCTGATTCTAGCGCCTAAACTCTATGATTCAAATCCGGAATACCGCCATGGTATGATCGCTCAGGAAAACATCAAGGCGGATCGTGATTTTCTGGTCGAAGATGTCAACTCCACACAGCAAAAAAGAAATGAAGCTTCTGTTAATACGCGACCGATCTATGAATATGACGCTGAGATGGCCATTACCCTCATAAAAAAAATCAAAAATTCTTTTATGCTGGTTTCGGGGCAACAAGCATCGCAACCACATAAAGCCCTTTTGGAAAAATCATTAGGTGTCTCTCTGACACAACATGAATTTTCTTTTCTTAAAGCAAATAATTATTCGGATGATCTTTTACAAAGACTGTCCAGAGTCATTTCTTCTTTCTATGACAATACTTTAGTTACTTCGAGCGTTTTGCAAAAAAACGAACGGGAAAAAGGCATTACTATCGTTAATATGATTACGCGGGCAGAGGAAAATCTGAAGGACGTATCGTTTGTTCTGAATATTAACGATATTGACCCGATATTATCTAAAAAAGTGAACGCCGTTTTCAAAAGCGATCAGCTTGATGCCCGGCGACTTTCTTTTTTACTTCTAAAAAAGCTTATTGAACCCAACCTCACCTTCAATAAAGAGGCAACAGACAAGAAAATATTATCCATCACTGAAGAGGTCAAACCTGTTTATTTCCAAGTTCAAAAAAATGAGATGATTGTCCGAGAAGGAGAAAAGATCGGTTATCTGGAACTGGCCAAACTTGATGCATTTTATAAAACATCCGCGGACAATAAAATATCCCGTCTGACGGTCGTTTTGGGGATATTTTGCACCGCCCTGTTTCTTACATTGCTTCTGTACTTCTGGCGCACCAGAAACTGGCTGAAAACAACATCCCGTTCCAATGTGGACTTTCTCGTTTTTGCTATGGTTGCCGTTCTACAGATATTTTTTGTCAAAGCGGGAATCTTTATCTCTATTTCCATCAACAGAGCTTTCCCTTCTATCCCGGCCGACGCCTGCTATTTTGCGATACCCTTTGCCTGCGGCGCCATGATTATCGCCGTATTGGTTAATCGCAACGTGGCTTTGATCATCAGTGTCCTGACATCATTTCTCATCAGTCTTCTTTTCGATGAAAATATTATTTTCCCGCTTTTTTCATTTTTGGGATCTGTTGCCGCTTCCTATCACATCGCCAACAGCCGTCAGCGTTCTACTTTTTTAAAGGTCGGTGTTTTTCTTGGGGTTATCAATATGGCCGCAATTGTTTGTTTGAATCTTTTAACCGGCCATTTGCTTCATGACTTAATTATACGACTGGTTATGGGCTTTCTCGGCGGCATTATAACCGGAATTCTAGTTGCGGGTATCACACCCATTTTTGAAAGTCTATTCGGTTTTATTACCTACATCAAGTTGCTGGAACTGGCCAATCTCAATCAACCACTTTTTCAGAGAATGATCATCGAAGCGCCAGGCACCTATCACCACAGTATTATCGTTGCCTCTTTGGTTGAAGCTGCGGCGGAAGTCATCGGCGCGAATTCACTATTAGCAAAGGTCAGCGCCTATTACCATGACATCGGTAAATTGGCCAAACCCCATTACTATATTGAAAATCAGCCCAGCAACGACAATCGTCACGACAAGCTCTCACCAAAAATGAGCTCTCTGATTATTATTTCCCATGTCAAGGAAGGTTACGAGCTGGCCTTGAAGGTAAAACTCGGTCAGCCGATCATCAATATTATCCGTGAACATCACGGCACCAGTCTCGTCAGCTATTTTTACGAAAAGGCCAAAAAGAACAAGGACGAATCGATTCGTTCTCTAGCGGAAAGTGATTTTCGTTATCCCGGGCCGAAACCGCAAACCAAAGAGGCCGGACTCGTTATGCTGGGTGATGTCATTGAAGCCTCCTCACGAACACTTTCGAATCCAACACCAGCAAGAATACGCTCACTGGTACGGGAACGTATTCAGCGTATATACACAGACGGTCAATTGGATGATTGTGAGTTAACGCTGAAAAATCTTAACACCATTGCGGAAACATTTACCCGAATTTTGACCGGTATTTTCCATCATCGCGTTGAATATCCGCAAACATCCCCCAAAGAGACAAACGGTAAAAAAGAGTCCAATGAAAGTGCAAATCGAAAATCAGCAGAAGCGAATTAAAATCGACAAACGCAAGATCCGCGTCAAAGTGACCCAACTTCTAAAACTGACAGGTTGCGCGAATAAGGAAATCAGTATCACGTTAGTCGATGATGAAGCCATTCAGCGCATTAATAAACAATATCTGTCCAAAGACCGGCCCACCAATGTTATTTCTTTTTCTCTTCAAGAAGGTGAATTCGGAGACATTAATCCCGAAATGCTGGGTGATGTTGTAATATCCGTGGATACAGCCATCAGAGACGCGGATAAGGGCAATCTTAGTTTCGATGAGGAAATCTTTTTCTTAATCATCCATGGACTGTTACATCTTTTAGGCTATAACCATGTAAACACGTCTAAAGCGAATACCTTGAAAATGAAACAAAAAGAAAGAGAACTTTTTCGGTTGCTTGCGCAATTCAATTGAATCAGGATTATTGGCAATATTGCTTATTTATATTTAACTACAAAAACCTGTCCTAGTGCAAAAGGTCATGGAGTATTTTCTTTCATTTATTCGGACAGTTCAATTGTTAACAATGTGTTTATCCGCTCCCAACTGTTCAAAATCCTCCGCAGTCAATGTTTGGCTAACAACATTCGGTTAGCCTACAGATTTCGACAAATTGGTTCCTTTATCCTGTTTCCCATTCTCATTGTTTCCTACTTCGTCACAGGGAACCTTCAATTTCCGTCCGGCTTGAATAGAATTTGTTTTCAAATTATTTATTTCTTTGATTTTGGCTACAGGAACATTGAAGCGTTGGGCGATGCTAAGCAAAGAATCGCCTTGTTTTACTCTATAAATTTTAACTGAACTAGCCGTTTTACGAGCATCTTTACTGCCGGAAGGTTTTTGTTTCATGTTTGCAGTTTCTAAGCTATCAACTGGAATTCGAATGATTTGACCTTTCATCAATCTCTTTTTTTTATTAATACGATTTGAGCTAAAAATTGCTTGTCTGGATACTCGATACCTTTTTGCAATAGATGCCACTGTTTCACCCGGCCGAATGCGATGTTTGATATAGCGAGAAGAGGAAGGGGTGTAACGGGTGATAGTTGGTTTTTCCGCATCCGGGATATCATTGTAAACCAGATTGAATTTCTGGAGTGAATCCTTGGGAATTTTGAGCTCGTATTCGCGATTAGGTGTTATCTTGTATCTGAGTTCTGCGTTGAGTGCATTGATAACATCCTCAGATACTTCAATTTTAGACGCCACATCCGCCAATTTCATCACCTTGTTGACTTTAACTGTTTCATATCTAAGGGATGAGTCTGTTGTGGTCTGTAGATCAAAACCATACTTACCTGGATTTTTAATGATATGTAATGTCGCGAGAAAACGGGGAACATAACGGGCTGTTTCATTGGGTAATTGAGAGTAGAGATCCCAGAAACGATCAAAGTAATTAATGTGTTGTCTGGATATCACGCGAAGCACTCTACCTTCACCACAATTATAAGCCGCAAGCACCGTGAGCCAGTCGCCAAACATGGAGTGCAGTTCTTTTAAATAAGCGATGGCCGCCTGAGTGGATTTCAAAACATCCATACGTTCGTCAGTCCATTCATCGCGGGTCAGACCGAATTTATAACCTGTTGATGGAATAAACTGCCACAGTCCAAGAGCTCTTGCGCGCGACAAAGCGCTAGCCTTGAAGCCGCTTTCCACCAGGGGAAGCCAGAAGAGTTCCTCGGGCACCCCTGCTTTTCTTAATTCACCAACAATGATTTCCTTGTACATTCCGGAACGCTGATAGGAGGATGTAAAGAATTCTCTTTCCGGACCTTGAAATGAACGAATTTCTTTTTCCACATCCGCATTCAATAAAAGTGGAATTTCGCTGCCCTTGCCGTTGGTGCGGGTCTGTTGGGATGAGTAAACTGTCAGGATGCGCCGGGAAATTAAAAGACGTAAATCATCCTTCTGTCTGGCAATCTCCACATTGCCATTCGTGTCCAGAAGCAACGCATAGGCTTTATCAAGTTCATTTAAGGTGTTTTCGATATCACCATTATTCCAGTAATTGTCGGCTACTTCTAGAATTTCAAGGGCATTTTCCATCAGGTCCTGCTCTTCTTCAACTTCTATACTTTCATCATCATCCGATGAATTTTGTTTTTGCTCACCAAATAGGATGTTCTTTGCGGACTTGACTGCTTTCTCCGGCATGGTTTGATCTTGTTTCTTATTCTCTACCATCGGACTTGGGAGCGTGTCATTTTTATATGTATTTTCAGCGTGTACCTGAAAACTGGTAGCCAACAAGATTATGATACTCAAACTAAACATAGAGCATATTGATGAAACATATTTTTTGTATTTCGACATAGATAGCGTCTCCTGAATTCTTTTTCGGTTGCAGACAAAAAGTACATCGTGTTTCGGATCACTGATCGCCACGCTTTTTTATTCCGAGGTCAACGACGTCATGGCAACTTTTGCAACGCTTTATAACACATTTCATTTATATACCAAAACAATATCGACAATCATAAATATTATCATTGTATTACCTTGCCGGTACCGGATGCATTTGATCCCCAATCTCCGACCATCATCAGATAGGCCTGGATAAAATCATCAATATTGCCATCCAGCACTTTTTGAGCGTTGCCGATTTCCAGATCCGTTCGATGATCTTTTACCATTTTGTAAGGGTGCAAAACATAGGAGCGAATCTGGCTGCCCCAGGCGATATCTTTTTTTAGTTTATTTTCTTCATCCAGCTTTTCATTTTTCTGCTGGATTTCTCTTTCATAGAGCCTTGATTTAAGGTATTTCATGGCCATCGCTTTATTTTTGTGCTGCGATCTTTCATTCTGACACTGCACGACAATGCCTGTTGGCAAATGTGTGATTCGAACCGCGGAATCCGTCTTATTGACATGTTGTCCGCCTTTGCCTCCCGATCGAAAGGTGTCGATTCTTAAATCATCGTCATTGATTTCTATTTTTATTTCATCATCGACTTCGGGATAAACAAATACGGAAGCAAAGGAGGTATGACGCCTAGCTCCCGCGTCAAATGGAGAAATACGAACAAGACGGTGAATCCCGATTTCGGCCTTGGCATAGCCATAGGCATATTCGCCTTCCACGGTAAACGATACGCTTTTGACGCCTGCTTCATCTCCGGGCAGATAATCGATAATATTTGTTTTAAAATTTCTTTTTTCAGCCCAGCGCAGATACATGCGTAAAATCATTTCCGCCCAGTCCTGCGCTTCCGTCCCTCCCGCGCCGGCATGAATGGACATAATCGCATTCATCGGATCCTGCTCGCTGGAAAGCATCATTTTGAGCTCTTCCAGTTTAACGTCTGAAGACAACTGTTCCAGTTCAGATGCAAGATCGGCAAGAACCTGTTCGTCTTTTTCTTCAGAAGCAATGGACAAGAGGTTTTCAGTATCCTGGATCTGGCCTTGAAATCGTTTCCACTGATCGAGCGAGTTAGATAATTTTGTTTTCTTCTGCAGAATGTCGCGGGCGTTCTCCTGATCATCCCAGAAATCTTTTTTAGTGGATAATATTTCCAGATCCTTAACTTTTAATTCCAGTTCGCCGACGTCAAAGACATTCTCCGATATATTGAATTCTTTTTTTCAGATCATTAATGGCTTCCTGTATGTTTTCAACGGACATTTCTTTTCCTCCCTTTTAAACTCCATAAGAAAAAAATAACCAGGCATATAAAACATGCCCATACCAGCAAATCGCCATATCTCGCGTAAAAAGACGACAATGCGATAAATTTAATGTTACCATGAATTTCATCTTTCTTAAATATTTCGGTTTGCGCAAGAATCTTTCCAGTCGGGTCAACGATCGCGGAAATACCTGTATTTGCGGCTCGCACGAGGTAGAGCCGTGTCTCCACAGCTCTGAAAATAGACATGGATAGGTGTTGGTAAGGCGCCGATGTTGTTCCGAACCAGGCGTCGTTTGTAATGTTGACCAATAATTCGGCTGCGGCATTTTTATACATTCTGGCTGCTTCAGGCAAAATGCCTTCGTAACAGATCATCACGCCAATTTTTCTGTCGCCCATGGTCAAGGGATAGAACCCTTTCCCTGTGGCAAAATCGCCAATTCCCGCAGCCAGACTGCTGATGAAAGGAAATAATGTTCTTAACGGCACATATTCTCCATAGGGAACAAGGTGAACTTTATCATATTTCCCGCGAACGTCTCCTTGGGGTGAGAGCAGATATGCGCTGTTAAATAAATCTGTCTTTTCACTTCTTGCCGTATAGCTCATGGAGCCGAAGATAAACCAGCTTTTTGTTTTCACCGAGAGGTCTCTCACTTGACGCTGTAAATCATTTTCATCCTGGAAGCTAAAAGGCACGGCAGTTTCCGGCCAGACAATCAAACCTTCATCGGCCATTGGAGTACGCAAAGACAATTCCTCATAAATCTTGATGGTTTCATTTTGAAAATTTTCATTCCATTTAATAGACTGATCGATGTTTCCCTGAATCAGGGACACCTCCATGCCTGGAGCGTCTTTCAAGGCTTTATCGATTTGATTGATTCGCAATACACCATACCAGTAAACACCCAACCACAGAAGCAACACACTTGCGGCCAGTGCGAATGACTTTTTTGATCTTTCAGTAACAATTTCAAAAAAAGCGACGTTTAAAAGAAGGATCAGGAAAGACAATCCAAAGACACCCACAATATCTGCAATCTGAATGAAAAAAAGATTATTAAATTGGGAATAACCCACATTTTCCCAGGGAAAACCGGTAAACAACTTTGACTTGAGATATTCAAGACATACCCATAATACCGGTACGACAAGATACAGAGGAACCCATCTTCGTAAATAAACCAGTCCTGCTGCAAATAAAGTGGTATAAAGACTCAAATAACAAGCCAAGAGCAGCATGACCGTCACGCCCAAGTATAAGGGCAGATGGCCGTAATATACAACGACATACGTAATCCAGTAGAGGATTCCAATACAAGCCGTCAGTCCTGCAATCCATCCTAAAAACAGCGCCCTCCGAAAAGAAACATCCCGTAAAGCAATAAACAAAGGCACGAAGGCAATCCAGGCGATGAATCCCAGACCAAATTTAGGAAAAGATAAAAAAAGTAAAATCCCGCTGAGCAATGCAAAAAAAATACTGGTGCCGCTGAGCTTCTTCTCCGACGGATCCGGCATCACCTTTGAGTCATTATTCTTCATTTAAAACATCATCTTCCATTTTTCTAATTTCCACTTTTTTAATACTGCGTTCGTCTGCATTTTCGATGGTAATTTCCATTCCTTTTATTTGAAAATTTTCTCCCTGGTGAGGAATTCTTCGAATTGTATTTAAAATTAGACCGCTAACCGTTTCATACCGGCCTCTTTCCAGGTTAATATTCAGGCACTCTTCTATTTTTCCAATTTCGGTGCGTCCGTCGACGATAATGGCCCCTTCAACAGTCTGGACAATATCTTCGGAATCAGCATTTTCTTCATGTTCATCCCGAATATCACCGACGATCTCTTCCAGTAAATCCTCAAGGGTAATAAGCCCCGACGTTCCCCCATATTCATCGATAACAATGGCAATATGTTTTTTGTTGTTTTTAAACTCGTAAAACAATAAATGAGCGTTTTTCGTTTCGGGAATGTAATAAGGCTTGGTCAGATGAGACAATATATCGGCGTTTGTCATTTTCTGCGACCAAGTTTTAAGCAGGTCCTTAATATTCAAAATACCGATGATATTGTCAACCGACCCTCGATGAACAGGAATGCGCGTGTAACGAGAGTCGGTAAGCTCGCGAATGATTTCTTCCGGTGTGTCATCCGCATTGATCGAGACAATATCCGTACGCGGAATCATAATTTCACGGACCAGAATGGATGTGAAATCCAGGATGTTTTCGATCATCTTCCGGGAAGCATCATCTAAAACGCCGCTCTTCCGCCCTTTGCACAATATTGAAAATATTTCTCGACGAATATATTCGGGCTTACGCCAGAAAAACAGATCAGAAATTTTTTTCATGTCCGTTTCAATTTCTCCCAAAAATTACAGGCCGCGTGAATACTCAGGCCGCATTCTGCTTACATCTTTTTCTTCAATGACCGACCCGATTATTTTCATAATTATTTCTTTCTGCCCCGGCAGACGCGCTTTGATCGGTAGATAGTTGGAAGCATGATTGGAGGTAAAATAACAGTCTGTAAAATTGGAGTTGGCAATCATCAAATACAATTCCCGGATAAATCCGATCTTATCGGGCAGGACGAATCGTCCGGCTATATAATCTTCGTACAGCTCTGTTTGCGGCACGAGCATCAGCGTTAGTGCGCCCACATAATCCGGATCCATATCCGCCAGAAGGCTTGCCGTGTCCATGGCGTGTTCAACACTTTTTTCAATGCCACCGATCCCCAGAATCACCGTTACCGATAGCTCAATGCCAGCCGCTTTAATACGCTTCGCCGCTTCGATCATCTGCTCACGGGTAGCACCTTTATCGATCTTTTTAAGCAGTTCGGCATTGCCTGTTTCCACGCCTAAATAAATAATTTTTAAACCCAGTTCTTTAAGTTTTTTGAGATCATCAACAGACTTTCTCAAAATACTTTTGGTATTGGCGTAGCTACCAATCCGCTCCAGCATCGGGAGATAACGCTTAATTATGAGCAGGATTTCTTCCAGCCGGGGTTGCGGGATAATTAACGCGTCGCCGTCGCACAGGAAGAGCTTTTCAATATGGCCGTAAGTTCTGGCTTCTTTTAAATCCTTCTCAATGCGTTCCACCGGTTTTATTTTAAATTTCTTTTGACGGTATGTCCCGCAGAAAGTGCATCGGTTGTGTGAACAACCGACAGTAACCTGCAAAAGTAAACTATACGCTTCACTGGGTGGGCGTATGATCATTCCTTCATAATCCACTTTTTCTACTACCTCTTTTTCAATGACATTGTTGTTACTAATTAAACATGCTCAATAGATTATGTCAATCACCCTTATCGATCAAGTATCAGACAAAAAAAGGGAGCCGCAATAAGCTGACTCCCTTCGAGTTTCTGGCGGGGCCAAGGGGACTTGAACCCCTGCCCTCCGGCGTGACAGGCCGGCGTTATAACCAACTTAACTATGACCCCCAAAAATCATTTATTAAAGTTTCTTAACTTCCTTTTTCTTATTCTGGTAGGCGGGACAGGGCTCGAACCTGTGACATCCACGGTGTAAGCGTGGCGCTCTTCCAGCTGAGCTACCCGCCCAAATGCCCCAAAAAAGCTGCAAGGCTTCTAGCAATATTGAGATTTCTTGTCAAGCTATAAAAAAATAAGAGATCTCTGTTAATTCACGGGCTGGGCGATAACCTGCATATCGTTTTTCTCAGCGTTGCTGAAAATATCCTCATCTTTTACAAAAGCAATATCCAGCACCTCATCAATGTGATCGACAAAAACGATTTTTAGGGCATTTTGTACGTTGTGAGGTACTTCCGCCAGATCCTTTTCGTTATCTTTCGGAATAATAACCATTTTAATATTTCCGCGATGAGCCGCAAGAATTTTTTCTTTTAGACCACCGATAGGCAGCACCCTTCCCCTTAATGTTATTTCGCCTGTCATTGCCAGATCGGCGCGGACTTTCTTTTTCATGAGAGCGGAGGCAATGGATGTGGCCATTGCAATACCGGCGGATGGGCCATCCTTGGGAATCGCTCCTTCAGGCACATGGACGTGTATATCTATTTTCTTATAGAAGTTTTTCGGTAAGCCAAACTTTTCAGCGCGCGCCCGGATATACGTCAGAGCAGCCTGCACAGATTCCTGCATGACGTCACCCAGTTTTCCGGTCATCACCATTCGGCCGGTTCCTTCCATAATGGACGCTTCAATGGCCAACAATTCGCCGCCAACTTCCGTCCAGGCCAGCCCGGTCGTCAACCCAATCTGATTTTTCTCTTCCGTTTCACCGTGACGGAATTTCGGAACCCCTAAATATTTCGGTATATTTTTCGAACTGATCACAATTTTTTTCTTGGCGCCGTTGCTGACAATTTCTTTAGCAACCTTGCGGCACACGGATGCAATTTCTCGCTCCAGATTGCGCACACCCGCTTCCCTTGTATATTGCCGGATAATACGCAACACAGCGCCCTTGGTAAATTCAATATTGTCGGCAACCAAACCATTGGCTTCCATTTCCTTTGTCAAAAGGAATTTTTTGGCTATTTGAAGTTTTTCCTGTTCCGTGTAACCGGCAATGCGGATTACTTCCATTCTATCCTGCAAGGGTGCCGGTATTGTCTGTAAAACATTGGCCGTTGTGATAAACAAAATGTCGGATAAATCATAATCAACATCCAGATAATTATCATTGAACGCAAAATTCTGCTCTGGATCAAGGACTTCGAGTAAGGCCGAAGAGGGATCGCCGCGAAAATCGGAGCTTAGTTTATCCACTTCGTCCAGACAGAAGACGGGATTGTTCGACCCCGCTTTTTTTAGGGACTGAATGATTTTTCCAGGCATTGCGCCGATATAGGTTCTGCGATGACCACGAATTTCCGCTTCATCGCGGACACCACCCAAAGAAATTCGAACAAATTTTCGATTCGTTGCGCGGGCTACTGATTTGGCAATCGACGTTTTTCCAACGCCGGGAGGCCCTACCAGACAAAGTATCGGTCCTTTATTTTTCTTAACCAGGAATTGAACAGCCAGATATTCGATGATCCTTTCCTTTACCTTTTTCAATCCATAATGATCTTCATCGAGAATATTTTCTGATTCCTTTAAGGTGTATTTATTCTCCGTGACTTCCGACCAGGGCATATCCAATAGCCAATCGATGTAATTGCGCACAACGGTCGCCTCCGCCGACATGGGCGACATCATTTGTAGTTTTTTAATTTCCTGGCGAACTTTCTTCGTTGCTTCTTCAGAGAGCTTCTTTTGTTTGAGACGCTTTTCCAGATCCGCTATTTCATTCTTAAAATCATCTTTTTCGCCCATTTCCTTCTGGATGGCGCGCATTTGTTCATTCAGGTAGTAATCCTTCTGCGTTTTCTCCATCTGTTTTTTGACTCGACGTTTGATCTTTTCTTCAACCTGCAGAATCTCAATCTCAGAGAGCATCAGCGAATAAATGGCTTCCAGCCGTTCACTGATGTTGAAGATTTCCATGATCTTTTGTTTATCTTCCAGTTTTACATTCAGATGGGTAACCACCACATCGGCGAGTTTGGAGGGATCGTCAATGGCAGAGATCGTTCCCATCATTTCCACATGAACTTTCTTGCTGAGTCTCAGATAAAGCTCGAAAGATTCTTTGATACTACGCATCAGCGCCTGTTTTTTAACATCATTCGGATCATCATCGACATCTTCAACATCGGCAACTTTTACGAGAAAGAAATCGTCATTCTTAAGATATTCCTGGATAGCACCACGGGTCTTACCTTCTACCAGCACCTTTACTGTTCCATCCGGCAAACGCAGCAACTGGATAATAATGCCAATTGTTCCAACCCGATAAATATCTTCTTCCGCAGGATCATCTTTTTTTGCACTTTTCTGTGCTACCATGAAAATTCCTTTTTCATATTTCATGGCGGATTCCAGAGCGGCAATAGACTTTTCCCGGCCGACAAATAATGGAACAATCATGTGCGGAAAAACAACCACATCCCGGAGTGGTAAAAGCGGAATAATGTTCATTTTATTTTGATTATTATAATTTTGTTCTTCAGTCATTCATTTTTCCTAAGTATTTTTTATGCGGATTCAGATTTTGTATCGTATATCAAAATAGGTTTTTCTTTATTGACAACAACTTCCTCGCTGATCACACATTCTTTGATATCCCGCTGCGATGGAATATCGTACATCACTTCAAGCATCGTGTTTTCTAAAATGGACCGTAAACCACGCGCGCCGGATTTTCTTTCCATAGAAAGTTTTGCCACACAGCGCAATGCGCCATCCGTGAACTTCAAAGTTACATTTTCCAATTCGAATAATTTCTTATATTGTTTGATAATCGCGTCTTTTGGTTCCGTCAAAATACGAACCAATGAGGCTTCATCTAGATCATCAAGCGTGGAAATAACAGGCAGGCGGCCAATAAATTCGGGAATAAGACCGAATTTGAGCAGATCTTCAGATCGAACTTCTGTCAGCAACTCACCAATTCTCTTTTCTTTCTTGCTTTTAATTTCCGCACCGAAACCCATGGTATTCGTGCCAATTCGTTTGGAAATGATGTTTTCCAAATCATTAAAAGCGCCACCGCAGATAAACAGAATATTCGTGGTATCAATCTGGATGAATTCCTGTTGCGGATGCTTGCGGCCGCCCTTCGGCGGTATATTAGCCATTGTTCCTTCCATGATTTTCAACAAGGCCTGCTGAACACCTTCTCCAGAAACATCCCTTGTAATTGATGGGTTACCCGATTTTTTCGCTATTTTATCTATTTCATCAATATAGACAATTCCTTTTGATGCACGTGCAACATCGTAATCAGCATTTTGCAGCAGACTCAAAATGATATTTTCTACATCCTCACCCACATAGCCCGCCTCAGTCAAAGTAGTGGCATCCGCTATCGTAAAGGGTACATTGAGTAATTTTGCCAGTGTCTTCGCCAGCAATGTCTTCCCAGACCCTGTTGGGCCGACCAAGAGGACGTTACTTTTCTGGATTTCAATACCATCCGTAGAACTGACATTGGAAAATAGTCTTTTATAATGATTATAAACTGCAACGGATAGTATTTTCTTTGTTTTTTCCTGACTGATGACATAGGAATCAAGAAATTTCTTAATTTCCTTCGGTTCAGGCAAAACATTTTTAGGACCTTTTTCTACCGTCTTTTCTTCTTCTTCAACAATACAACGGCACAATTCAATGCACTCATCGCAAATATAAGCAGTCGGACCAGCTACCAATTTACGAACTTCGCTTTGCATTTTCCCACAAAACGAACAAAAAAGCATACCCTGACCTCGATTATCTTTACTTCTTTTAATCACTTAAATTCTCCTTTATTTAACGCCAGATAACACAGGCTTTCTTACGACTATTTCGTCAATTAAACCATACTCTTTAGCTTGCTGGCTGGTCATAAAGTAGTCCCGCTCTGTATCATTCATGATTTTTGACAGTTGTTGACCGGTTAATTCTGCTAATATTTTGTTTAATTCGTCTTTCAGTCTTAAGATTTCTCTGGCTTGAATGTCAATATCTGTCGCTTGACCCTGAAAACCACCCAATGGCTGATGAATTAAAATGCGTGAATGAGGCAGAGCAAATCTTTTCCCCTTCTCACCGGCCGCCAGAAGAATTGCCGCCATACTGGCCGCCTGCCCCATGCATACCGTGGAAATTTGAGGTTTAATATACTGCATCGTATCATAAATAGCCATTCCCGAACTGACATGCCCGCCAGGAGAATTCAGATAGAAAAATATTTCTTTATCCGGGTCTTCAGCTTCCAGA
Organism: uncultured delta proteobacterium; assembly: GCA_963726395.1. GTDB lineage: Bacteria > Desulfobacterota > Syntrophia > Syntrophales > Smithellaceae > UBA8904. The sequence continues at coordinate 65,215 of CAVSCG010000026.1, read as the reverse complement.
TAAAGCATTTGCGCGACAACGACATTCGCAACATTATCGTCAATAGCCGTTCCCAGAAATATGATTCTGTCTTTTAAAAGACGGGAATAGATGTCGAACGCTCTTTCACCTCGCCCATCTTGTTCCACCACCATTGGTATTAAATTCAATTAGCCACCCCCTGTTCCATCCCAACTTTTTCAATGGCTTTAATATTGGCCTGATGCTCAATAAAGTCAAATACCTTTTTCTGGATAATTTCCGATTTCAGAGAGTTCATTCTCTCTTCATTGTCATAGGCACTTTTAACAACCTCATAATCTGCATGATGAATTTCGGCTAATTCTTTGATATAATTATCGATATCATCGTCAGAGACCATAATAGCTTCTTTTTCCGCTATCTTTTTGAGCAGAAGAAAGGATCTGACTGTCTTTTCCGCATCCTGCTTGAACTGATCATGCATGCGAAAACTCAGATCCATTGCATTCTTCTCATCCATACCTGCTGATTTCATCCTCTTTTGTGTATCCGATATCATATAGAAAATCTGTCGTTCCACTAGTGACAGTGGTGCTTCAAATTCGTTGGCCTTAAGAACGGCTTCCATTATTTTATTCTGAAACTCCGAATCACTCTGGCGTTTGCATTGTTCTTCCATAGATTTGCGCACATCGTTCTTTAAATCGTCTAGGGTGTTATACTTATCAAAATTTTTAATAAAATTATCGTCGATTTCAGGCAGTTTTTGCTCCTTGAGACCTTTGATGGTCACAGTAAAAATTACATCCTTTCCGGCCATCTTTTTTTCAGAATAATCGGCTGGAAATGTGAGGTTAATCTCTTTTGTCTCGCCGCTTCTCATTCCCGCAAGTTGTTCTTCAAAGCCGGGAATAAACCTTTTTGATCCCAGTTCCAATAGAAAATTTTCCGATTTAAGTTCTGCAAGCGCTTCGCCATCAAGCGTTCCTGTAAAATCAATTGTTACAAAATCACCCGTCACTGCTTGCCGATCCTCTGTAACATCCTGCATCGTGGCAAACATCTTCCGGATTTCCTGAAGCCGTTTCTCCATGTCTTCTTCCGAAACGGAAATATTTATCTTTTCCAATTCCATTTTCTGATAACCTTGCGGTTCAAATACTGGTTCTGTTTCAAAAGAAGCACTGAAAGAAAAGTCTGTGTTTTCCTTTAATCCATGCTGATCGATTTCCGGACGGGAAAGTGTTACAATCCTCCGGTCATCAAGCTCCTGCCAATAGTATTTATTGACAATATTAGTAATCGCTTCGCCTTCGGCATCGGCTTTAAAATTATTCTCCAGTATCTTGCGGGGGATTTTGCCCGGACGGAAACCTTTTATCTTGGCTTTTTTGCCAATATCACGATAAACATTCTCCAATTCTTCTTTAACAAAAGCCCAGGGTATCTCAAATGATATTTTTTTCTTAACCTGGCTGATATCTTCTAATTTTACGCAAAGATCACTCACTACTTTTTTCTCCTTATATTAAATTAGTATACTCTTTCATTCTGGTGCGAGAGAGGGGACTTGAACCCCTAACCGCTTGGGCGGGCTGGATCCTAAGTCCAGTGCGTCTGCCAATTCCGCCACTCTCGCCTTTTGATGATTTTGGGATTATATATTCATTACTCAAAATGTCAACGCGGATTATCATGGGCGCACTGCAACAAAACCAGTTAAATTGCGCTTTTCGTCTTGATTCCTGTAAATGATAATTCCCTTTATTGCAAGAAAAAGATGGCCCTTGCTTGGAAACTATTTTTTTAAGCTCATTTTCTTATGCTATTTCGCTTTCAAAGGATAACTTGTCGATAAATGAGAAGGTTCCGCAGGCTTATTTAATGATATCTCGAAAAAGCCGACAAAGCGGCCAATATAGTTAGCCAAAGGAAGTGAATCGTTATTAAACATCAAAATTTCTGTTGTTCAAAGATGCGATGGTCTCCGTAGAAAGGGTCAGAAATGAAATAAAAGATCAGAAATTGGAAATGGTCGGGGCGAGTGGATTTGAACCACCGGCCCTCTGAACCCCATTCAGATACGCTACCAGACTGCGCCACGCCCCGACATATTGTGCTGTAAAGTGTTGAGGTCATTACCACCATCGAGAAATCATGTCAAGAGCAAACAAAAATCAATCGGCCATAATATTCGATATACTAAAGCTTGGTAATGAATGAACCAGAAATTTCGCATGGACATGCAGAGCTATTTTCTTCTTGAACTAAAATAATCATTAAAGTATGATAAAGTCATGATTCACAAGACAAACAGAAATTGTTGTAAATTAATTGGAACGTTACAGGCCATCTTCTTTGTTTCAACTTTTTTACTCCTTGCTTATGCTGTTCCATCTTATGCGGATATTTACAAGTATGAAGATGAAGAAGGTGTGATCCATCTGACAAACGTGCCTTCCAACCCTAAAGCAAGATATGTAATGATCCTAAAGGAAAAAAGAGTGTTTTTCCCGAAAGGCATCGATATCCGCCAATATGACAAGATTATTTCCAAGGCCGCCAGCAAATTTAATCTTGATGTCGCCTTGATTAAAGCCGTCATCAAGGCAGAATCAAATTTTAATCATAAGGCTGTTTCGTGTGCTGGCGCAAAGGGGCTTATGCAACTGATGCCTCAAACCGCTTCAGCCCTGAAGGTTGATGACGTTTTTCACCCCGTTGATAATATTGAAGGAGGAGCCCGTTACCTGCGTTATCTGCTCAATCTTTACAGAGGAAACCTGACGCTTGCACTGGCTGCCTATAATGCGGGCGAAGGAGCAGTGGCAAAATACAATTATGGTGTACCACCTTACCGTGAAACACAGAATTACGTCAGGCGCGTTCTTGCATTATATGAGTCATACAGTAAGTCGTAAACCCTACAACTTCTCGACATAGAGATATTGTCTTAATTTCGACAATTTTTTTTCCTTTATTCCATTGATAACCATCAACTGTTCTAATTTTTCAAACCGTCCGATTCGAGCCCGCCATTCCACAATATTGGCAGCCAGGACGTCTCCCACTCCGGGAATTAATGTTAATTCATCAAGGCCTGCCAGATTAATGTCCAGGGGCAATCCCAGCGCCAATCTCTTCGCGGCTCCCATCTTCTCAATGACCATGTCCCGATGATCTTCTGCAGGACCAAGGCTTATTCTTGTTCCATTTTTCAGTTTAAAATCTTCTGTTTGTCTTTTCTTGATTTCAAGACGTGAAAACATTTGATTGACCGAGGTCCCCGGTTCAACAAAAAAGACACCAGACGCTCCGTTTTCGTCAACAACTTCAATGATGAGGGTTTCAGAACCTGAGGTGGATAGAACCGGACTTTTTGTATTGATCTGAGGTGATGTTAAAAAACGGATAAAGGGAATCAACGCTAAGATAACAGATACTGCGATGACCCCCCTTATCTGACGTTCAAACACCATCATTTTTTATTTTTCTTTTCCAGGTGAAATGCGTCATGAAGCGCCATGACAGCCAATTCCGTATATTTTCTCTGGATTACACAGGATATTTTGATTTCCGAAGTGCTGATCATCAAAATATTAATACTTTCATCCGCCATGGTTTTAAACATTTTTGCCGCGACACCCGAATGACTGACCATGCCTACGCCGATGATTGATATCTTTGCGACTTCATCATCCACTTCCACTTTTTTGGCGCCAATTTCTTTGGCCGTTGCTTCAACAATTTTCTGTGCTTCTTTCATATCTTTTTTCGATACAGTAAAGGTCAGATCGGTAAATCCCTGCAAACTGGCGTTTTGGATGATCATATCGACACTGATATTACGTTCCGATAAAGGCGTAAATAAATTTGCCGCGATTCCCGGTTTATCCGGTATATGAACAACCGTAATTTTCGCCTGATCACGGTCATAAGTGATTCCTGACAATACTTCTCTCTCCATCTCTTGATCCTCCTTCGTTACAAGTGTTCCACCTTCATCGGAAAAGGTTGATTTGACATAAACAGGCACATCATATTTCTTAGCCATTTCTACTGAACGGGGTTGCAATACTTTGGCGCCGGTCATGGCCATTTCCAGCATTTCGTCGTATGAAATTTTATCCAGTCTTCTGGCTTTGGCGCAGATGTTGGGATCGGTTGTATAAACGCCATCGACATCCGTGTAAATATCGCATCGTTCGGCGTTCAGCGCTGCGGCCAAAGCAACCGCGCTGGTGTCAGAACCGCCGCGACCCAGGGTGGTAATGTTATTATCCTCATCCACTCCCTGAAATCCGGCAACAACAACAATCGTGCCTTTCTTGAGTTCTTTCTGGATGGCATCCGTGTCGATCAGGGATATCCTTGCTTTTTTATAGGCATTGTCTGTTAATATCCTGACTTGAAACCCCAAAAAGGAGCGAGAGCGATACCCCATCGAATTCAGCACAATGGATAGCAAAGTAATCGTCACCTGTTCCCCTGTTGAAATCAATGAATCGTATTCTCTTTCATCGGGGGAATCAGCAGCGCTATGCGCCAGATCAATCAATCTGTTTGTTTCTCCCGCCATCGCGGAGAGCACCACAATGACGTCATGTCCGGCATTCTTCTCGCGAATCGCCTTGTTTGCCACATTTTTTATCTTTTCGATATTTGCCACCGATGTTCCGCCAAACTTCTGAACAACCAACCCCATATGCTAAACCTCCCCCTTGATATCCTTTACTAAGTCCCGAATTCTTTTTTGTGGTCCGCTGACAGTGATTATCCTTCTGTTTTCATCTTTATACTTAAAATTGATCGTTACCGTATCAGGCGGTAGGGCATTAGTAATTTTCTCCGCCCACTCAATGGCGACCACGCCCGTTCCTGACAGATATTCATCGTAACCCAAATCATCCAGTTCGCCTATTTGATTCAATCGATAAACATCAAAATGGTAAAGCCGGCATCGCCCCGGATACTCATTAATCAAGGTAAAGGTCGGACTGGTAATCGTATAATGATCCCCGACGCCAAGACCGCGCGCCAACCCGCCTGTAAAGCAGGTCTTTCCGGCGCCCAGTTCGCCTGATAGTGCAAAAACGTCCCCTTCCCCGGCCTTTTCCCCGATCGCAAAACCGATTGCGAATGTTTGCTCGGCGCTTTCGGATTCTATTTCAACAAGAGCTTTTTTTTCTTTCATGAGATTAATTGTAAATGTATCATTAAAAAATTATTTTTCCAGCAAAACCATCGCGGATGAGTAATTTTTTGTATGAGTAATACTCAAATGAATTTTTTCAATCCCGGCTTTCACAAGGAATTCCCTAGCCCCGCCGGACAAATTTATTTCAGGTTTTCCGCTCTTATTATTGACGACTTCAATTTCCAGCAATTTTACGCCTCTGCCGAGGCCCATACCAATGGCCTTCAGGAACGACTCCTTCACAGCAAACCGGGCCCCGTAATGAATAAATGACTGGGCATGCCGGCCGCAATAACAGATTTCCCTGTCGGAAAAGACCCGGGATAAAAATTTTTCACCCCATTTTTGAATAATTTTCTCAATCCGGTCGTTCTCCACGAGATCAATGCCGATTCCGTATATCATAGGTTCCCTCTAGGCATGAACAATCGCGTCCGTCATCGCGGCGACTTTTTTCATAAAAGATACATCATGGACACGGACAATATGGCAGCCTTTCAGAATAGCTGCGGTAATGGTTGCGGCTGTCCCCTCAATTCTTTCCACAGGTGACCCACCGGTTATGTTGCCGATAAAAGCTTTGCGTGAGGTTCCAATCAGCACCGGCAAACCCAGCGCTTTGAACTCATCTAATTTATTTATTATTTTACAATTGTCTTCATACGTTTTGCCAAATCCGATTCCCGGATCGGCGACGATTTGGTCCTTGCCTATCCCTGACACAATGGCTTTACGATATCCATTTTTCAGATAAGTAATGATTTCTTCCACTACATCTTCGTAGGCCAGATTACCGGTCTGCATATTTGCAGGTTTACCTCTCATATGCATCAAGATTAAAGCGGCAGAGGCTTTTTGGACAACAGTGGCCATTTTTCTGTCGCCCATCGAGCTTATATCATTTATTATTTCAGCTCCAACTTCCAGTGATTTTAGCGCTACTTGCGATTTTGCCGTATCCACGGATATGGGTATATTCAACTTTCGGGACAAACTCTCAACAATGGGAACAACCCTGTCGATTTCCTGGCGCGCTGTGACTTGTTTCGATCCGGGTCTTGTTGATTCTCCACCGATATCAATGATGTCAGCGCCTTCATCCGCCATTTTCAAAGCGCGCTCAATGGCCTTTTGCTGATTAAAGTAACGATTGCCGTCGGAAAAAGAATCCGGTGTGACATTTAAAATACCCATGATCAAGGTTCTTTCGCCCAAAGCTATCTCGCGTCGCGATGTTTTAAGAACATAGCGATTTTGAGCGATGTTGCCGAGCAGATTCATAATATCCCGGGCAATTAGATTTAATCCGAAAGGTTGTTTTTCAATTTTTTTAGCCAGGGTCCCGATCTGCTTGATGGTCCCCATGAGCAAAACATCCGTTGTGTCAATTGAACAGGCAACACTGCCACGCGCAACCGCTGCATCAGCGCCTAGCGACAGCATTTCTTGCTTGATAATATTAGCTACTTTACAGGATTGCGCTGACAGAAGAATATTAACATGTTGAGTTTTAGGCGCCATCGCATCGATTCCATAAGGATCCACACCAATTTTCTGGAATATTTCAATCGCTTCGTTAAAATTATTGATTTTAACTATTTTCAAATTTGGCACCATATTTTCAACAGGGGGATCTGAAATATATCGATAATAAAAAAAGGGAAATCTAATTACATTCCAGATGAATGGCAAATAGCGCGCCTTGTACCGGTGTTCTTTGACAGTCATCCAGGTTTAGATCAGAAACGGAATGGCACACTATTATTTATTGCTTCTGCCCCGCATGTTCGGCAGGCAAGGCGCTGCCGATAATCTCATCGATCTCCGCACTATTGAGAACTTCTTTTTCCAGAAGTTCACTGGAAATTTTATGCAGAATATCAATATGTTCGTTTAGAAGCGACAAAGATTTGTCGTAGTTTCGCTTGACAATAGATACCACTTCCGCATCGATGTGTTTTGCCGTATCCTCGCTATAATCCTTGTGCGTGGCAAATTCCCGCCCTAAAAATATTTGCTCTTCTTTCTTGCCATAACTCAATGGACCCATTGTCTGGCTCATGCCCCATTCACACACCATTTTCCGGGCAAGATTGGTGGCTCTTTCAATATCATTGCCGGCGCCGGTGGTATAATCTTTCAGCACAATTTCTTCGGCTGCGCGTCCACCCAGCAATATGGCGATATTATTTTCGAGATATTGACTGGGATAGGTGTGCTTCTCATCAATCGGCAACTGCTGGGTTAAGCCCAACGCTCTACCACGCGGAATAATCGTCACCTTGTGGATCGGATCGGTTCCGGGAATCAGACGGGCAACTAGTGTGTGACCGGCTTCATGGTAGGCCGTATTGCGTTTTTCCATGTCGCTGATCACCATGCTTCTTCTTTCAGTGCCCATTAGAACTTTGTCTTTGGCGAATTCAAAGTCCACCATGTTGACTTTTTCTTTATTTAACCTGGCGGCGTTTAAAACCGCTTCGTTAACAAGATTTTCGATATCCGCGCCTGATGTACCGGGCGTACCCCTGGCCAGAACAGCATAATCGACATCATCCGCGGCAGGTATCTTGCGGGCATGCACTTCAAATATTTGCTCCCGACCTTTCACATCCGGCAGAGGAACAACCACCTGTCGGTCAAAACGCCCCGGGCGCAAAAGCGCCGGATCCAGAACATCGGGACGGTTAGTTGCCGAAACCAGAATAACGCCTTCATTGGATTCAAAACCATCCATTTCCACCAGTAATTGGTTGAGTGTTTGCTCCCGTTCATCATGACCGCCGCCTAAGCCCGCACCGCGGTGACGTCCCACGGCGTCAATTTCATCGATAAAGATGATGCAGGGTGCGTTTTTTTTGGCCTGACTGAACAAATCCCGTACACGAGAGGCACCCACACCGACGAACATTTCCACAAAATCAGAACCGCTGATACTCAGGAAGGGTACATCAGCTTCCCCGGCTATCGCACGCGCTAAAAGCGTTTTGCCTGTTCCGGGAGGTCCCACCAGCAACAAACCCTTGGGAATGCGGCCACCCAGTTTGGTGTATTTTTTGGGATCTTTTAAAAAGTCGATCACTTCTTCAAGTTCAGCCTTAGCTTCATTGACGCCTGCCACGTCGGCAAAGGTTACTTTTTTCGATTTGTCGGTAATCAGGCGCGCTCTGCTCTTACCAAAAGACATTGCTTTACCGCCCCCCGACTGCATTTGACGCATGAAGAAAATCCACACACCAATGAGTAAAAGCATGGGAAACCACGAAATGAAAATCATATACCACGGATTTTCTTCCAGCGGCTTAGCTGTAATTTTTACGTTTTTCTCCCTGAACATTCCAATCAGCTCATCATCTTTGGGGGCGTATGCTTTAAAGGTATTTCCATTAGCCAGCTTGCCGGTCACGGCATCCCCCTGTATGGTAACTTCCGTAATCTCGCCGTTATTAAGGTGGGATAACATTTCCGTGTAGTTAATGTCTTTTGAGTTGGGCTTCTGCTGATTAAATAACTGCCAAACAAGCAAAAAGACTAGAAGCACCGTCAGGACAAGTGCTATATTTTTTTGAAACTGATTCAATATCTTTCTCCTTGAAATTAAATGTGTTTGTTGATCTTTATAATAATATCCAATTTAACTCAAATATTTTTTTATACTGGCTTGGTTTCTCATTACAAGGTCTGAATTTCGAGAATTAGAACATTTTTTGTTTCAGGCGACACTTTAACCCTATCGCTTAGGTGCATGTTCTCGATCCAGATCACGGATTCCTGATCGGCAATAAGAGCAATGCAATTACGTTTCGGCCTCGGTATCTTTCGGTCAATGAACAGCTTACTTATTTTTTGAGATCCGCGCATTCCCAGAGGCTTAAACCAATCGCCGCTTCTGCGATTCCGGATGATTAAGGGTTCTTTAATTTTATCTCCATCAAAATACGTTTTACAGAGACACTTAAAATCAACCTCATCCACCGTCGCACGTCTTGTGGATAAGATAACATGCCTTTCTCTTAAATCCACAGTCCCGGGAATCGTCATCGGATATTCGTAATCCTGTGTTTTTTCTATCCTGTCGGACTTTATGATAAGATGGTTATATTCTTTTTGTGCTCTAAGACGATAAGGCAATGAAATACTTTTCCCTGACGAGCTCTTGTTAACCAGATCAACAAGCGATTGAATATGGGAAGACGAAAAACCTTTGTCGTCCGGTGCCAGACCTTCGAGAACCGCCTTAAGAAGTCTGTAGCCCAAGGAGATGTGGAGCATCTTAAAATATTCAGCGGAAAAGGATACTTCATTCTTCTTTTTTTGAATATGAGGCGATGTCAGGATCGCGCTTACACATTCGCCGATAAATTCATCATCGCGTCGAATAATATCAGCCATCCGCGCCAGGTTTTGTTCAATCCGGGGATTATATTTTTCTTTCAGGTAGGGAATCAGCTCATTACGGATATGATTGCGCAAATAAACTTTGTTGTTATTGGAACTGTCCTGACGATATTCGACACCGGCTTCTTTGAGGAAGTCGTTAATTTCCTGGCGCGATACCTCCATCAAAGGGCGAATATATTTGTTTTCCCTCATCGGCAGAAAACCTTTCAGTCCATCCAAACCGCTGCCGCGCAAAATGTTGAGCAAGACCGTCTCCGCCTGGTCGTGGAGATGATGACCGAGCGCAATTTTATTCGCCCCATGATCCACGGCAACTTTATCTAAAAACCGATACCTTTCCCGCCGGAAATAATCTTCCGGTGATACGCCTTTGGGAATGAATAGATGGCGCATTCTTTCCGTGGCAAAAGATAGACCGAATTTTTGCGCCAGTTGCCGACAGAATACCTCGTCTCCATCGGATTCAGCGTCACGTAAACCATGATTGAAATGAGCAACAACCATTTTCAGACCATCCGTATTAGTAAGACCAATCAGGCTCAATAACAGTGCGCAGGAATCCGCTCCTCCGGATAAGGCGACAACGACGTGGTCACCATTCGCCAGTAGAGAATATTTTTTTATAGTTTGTTCAATTTTTTTAATCATCATTGAAACAGTGAATTGATCTCCATGAGATTTTCACAATAGAAATCGGCTTCCATTCTAAGCAATGTCCGCTGGTTGCCTAGTCCATTTAAATAAGCACAGGACAAAATTCCCGCATTTTTAGCCACGGCGATATCATTGACGCCGTCGCCGATAATGACTGTTTTCTGAGGATCGGCATTGTATTTAGTTAACAGATATTCGACCACGCGCTGATCCGGTTTCTGAAATGGTGTTGAATCCGCGCCGACAATTTCCATGAAATACCGATCAATTCGAAGGGCATGGGCAATGGCCAGGGTTAAGTGATAATGTTTATTGGTCAGAATCACCTTCATTTTATGATTAAAATATTTCAACACATCTTCGATATGCGGGCAAAGAACGGTCTGATCCATCAGATGCTTTTCGTAATGGCCACTGAAAATGCTCATGGCCTCTTCCAAACGCTCTTTGTAATTTTCTCCGAGCGATTTTTCTATCAATTTCTTAACGCCGTCGCCCACAAAGCTGAGAATTTCTTCAGATGATCGCGGATCAAGCCGCATCGCCGTCAGGGTGTGATTGATGGAAGACACAAGATCCGCGCCCGTATCGGCGATCGTGCCGTCAAAATCAAATATCATTAAATCCACTTTTTTCATTTTGTTCTCCTAATCCCTGTATAGCCGAGAGATTGTGCAAAAACAAGGTTCTTTGTTGGGAAGGTATTCGGAAATAACATTTGACGGCAACGCGGGTGTATGTTAAAAAATAAACCACCGCTTGGATCACTTGGAACAGACTGAGACGGTAGCAGTAAAACTGTCTAATGCGGGTCTTCCTTACGCTGTGGAAGACCCTTTTTTATGGATAATGGGGATGACGAGAAAAAAACAATCATTGAAGTTTGCCATTATCGGCGCCGGAATGGTCGGCACGGCCATCGGTTTTCTGTTAAAAAAAGCCGGCCATAATATTACGGCCATGGCCGATCTCTCTGCCGCTCATTTAAAAAGAGCACGATCTTATACAGGGGCGGTGGGTTTCCGATACCCTTCACAAGCGGCGGATCTTGCCGATTACCTGCTGATCACAACGCCTGATGACCGCATCGGGTCTGTTTGCGAAGCAATCGTCGGCGGTTCTTCCGTCAAGGGCAAAAAGGTATTTCATATGAGCGGCGCGGGAGGACTTGACCTTCTTCAATCTTCCGCTTTGGCCGGGGCCTCTGTCGCCAGCATTCACCCGCTCCAAAGTTTTTCTTCCATCGACAGCGCGATTACAAACATCCCCGGCAGCTATTTCGGCGTGACAGCCTCTGCCGGATCAAAAAAAATCTCAGCAGATATTGTCCGTGACCTCCAAGGGATCCCCATTGATATAACACCTGCACAAAAGCCTCTTTATCATGCGGCGGCCTGCATTGCATCGAATTATCTGGTTTCATTAATGAGCATCGTCGAATCGATTTATTTATCCATCGGCTTTTCAGAAAAAGATGCACGCAAGGCCTATCTGCCGCTGGTTTACGGCAGTCTGAAAAATATTGAAAAGCAGGGTTGCGCCAAGGCGCTCACAGGGCCAATTGCCCGCGGCGATTCGGGAACTGTTCAAAAACATATTGAAGCCATGGCCTGCAATCTCCCTGCTTACTCATCTTTATACAAAGAACTGGGAATGATCGCAGTAAAACTTGCCCGTCAAAAAGGAACCTTAAGTTACGGCCAGGCAAAAATCATTATGGAGCTTTTGAAAGGGGTAAAAAATGAGCACACAAACTAAGATCACAAGGAAAACAATCCTCGACATTAAAAAAATGAAAACTCTGGGAGAAAAAATAACCATGCTGACGGCCTACGATTACGGAATGGCGTCCATCCTGGACGAAAGCGACATTGACATCCTCCTGGTGGGTGATTCTCTGGGCAATGTGGTGTTGGGTTATGAATCAACCCTCCCTGTCACCATGGACGATATGGTGCGTCATACACAGGCGGTTGCCCGCGGCTCTCAAAAAGCAATGCTTGTCGCGGATATGCCGTTTTTATCTTATCAGGTCTCTCCGGAGTCTGCACTGGCCAATGCCGGACGTTTATTAAAAGAAGGCAATGCTCAGGCGGTTAAACTGGAAGGCGGCAGGGAACACGCTGACATCGTCCATAAAATGACCTATGCCGGAATTCCCGTCATGGCGCATTTGGGATTAACTCCGCAATCTGTCAACCAGTTAGGCGGTTATAAGGTACAGGGTAAACAGGAAGACGCTGCGGAAATAATTATGCAGGATGCTAAATGCCTTGAAGAAGCAGGTGCTTTTTCATTGGTATTGGAGTGTGTTCCCGAAAAACTGGCGGCGGAGATTACCGCTGCGCTGTCTATTCCCTCGATCGGCATCGGCGCCGGTGTTCACTGTGATGGACAGGTTCTGGTAGTCAACGACATGCTGGGAATGAACGACAGAATGACGCCGAAGTTTGTCAAGAAATACGCCCAACTGAATGTGGATATCAAAAATGCCGTCAAGCTCTATATCAAGGATGTGAAGACAAGCGCTTTTCCGGACGACGAACACAGTTTTAAATAGATTGGGAATAGGCAAACTGTTTTAACATATTCCGATAAGTACTGAGCAGAATATCCGGATGCACGAAGTAATCCGGTCTTTGCTCAAAATTATGCTTAACCAGCTGGGCCGCCGCACTCTCGAGTCCAGTCTCATTCTGTAACGCCAGATGTAATGTATCTATCATTTGACCCGTCGCCTTTTTGCTTCTAATGATATACTGCTCCGCTTCTTCTCCGGTTATATATCCATAATGATCCGCGCATAGCATTTTAACATCCAGCATGGCCAGTTTCTCCAAGCTTTGCTGATAGGCTTCGAAACTTGACCCAGCCGCAATGACATACTCGTTCTGATAGGGAATCGCCACCGCATCTGACGGAAATAAAGCTTTTAACTGCGGCACATAGGCGGAAATCGAGCAAGAAGAGTGTCCCGGTGTCTCATGAATTTCAACGTGTCTGTCGCCCAGGTCAATCAGGCTATTTTGTTTTAAATTTTCGCCATGCACGTCGTTGCGCCACTGCCAGTCCAATGAGGAAAGAACGTTGGCATTGCCCCGCACTCTACGACAGACTTTGATAGTGTATTCATTGATCAGCGCAATAGCTTTAGGATTCGACAGGACTTCCCAGCCTCGAGATGATGCGTAAACCACTAAATGCGGCCACTTTCTTTTTAAAAAAGGGATAACGCCGAGATGATCAAAATGAGCATGCAGAATAATAATATGATCAATTTTTTTTTCGGAGATGCCCCAATCTGCGATCTGCCGGAAAAAATCCGGTAGTATATAACTCAAACCGGCGCTGATCAGAACGGATGATCTGCTTCCCTCCAGTAAATAGACACAGGATTCTTCCGTGCCTAAAAGCCAGAGCCCTTCATCTATTCGACCAGCTTTCTTAATTCTCATTAATTCTCGTAATAAATAATAACCGCGTTTTTCCTTAATCTAGCCGTCATCTTGGAAAAAGCTTCCGCCTGCTTTTGCTGTTCAAGATAAATAGCTATTTTATCTTTTACTTCCTCTAGTTTGACGGTTTTCGCAGGACTGCGTCCCAAAACCTGAATGACATGATGCCCGAATTCCGTTGTCACCACCGGCCCGATCTGATTGATCTCCTGTGAAAAAGCAGCATCTTCAAAAGGTTTGACTGTCTGACCTTTTTTGATTTCTCCCAGATCGCCGCCATTTTCCTTGCTGGGGCAATCAGAATTGTTTTTGGCTATTTCGGCAAAATCCGCACCTTCCAAAACCTGCTTGCGCAGATTTTCTATCCTGGCCTTCTTTTCAGCTTTCGTTTTTTCATCATCTTTGGCATCTATTGTAACCAGGATATGACGAACATGAACGCTATCCTGCGTGGTAAACTTCTCTTTATTATCCGTAAAAAATTTACTGATTTCTTTCTCTGTCGGTTTAGATTTTTTACCGGTTTCCATTTCGACCAGTTTTCTAATTTTTATTCCCAGAGCAATGTCTTCCCTGCGAATGTTGTTTTCTCTGAGAAAATCATCGATTTTCTTTTCCGGGGGAATATTTGCTTTAATTTGATTGATTGCCGCCTGTATTTCTTTATCCGTGACCACAATCTTTTTATTGTTAGTTTCGTTGGTTAATATTGTACGCAAAACGAACTCTTCCATCAACTGCTTTTTTAACCCGTCCTGAGCTTCTTTCTTCTTGTCGGCTGGAATCTTATCTTTATAGAGCTTCATTTTTTCTTTGATACCTTTGGACAGGTCGTCCTTTTTTAACGCGATACCGTCAACACTGACCGCCACGTCCTTGGGTTCAACTTGTTTGGGCTCTATAATCGGTGGCGTGATCACGGCTTTATCCAAGCCGAGGGGCGACTCGGTTTGCGCGTTTTGTTGCGTTTGCTGTGGAGATTCTTTAGTGGCATCTTCTTTCTTACCACAACCGAACGTCGTGGCTATCAGACTGACCAATACGACCGTCAGAACACATTTAATTAAGATTTTATTCATGAATTTCCTCCCGAAAATAGTTAGCGACCATAAAATATTATTTGAGCTATATGCGAAATTATCCCGGCAAGTCAAGAAGATTATCCTCTGCGGTAGGCCTGTTCATCATTTGAACCGGCTTCGGAGATAACGTAGAATTCTCATTTCGTCTTCCGCTTCCGGAAAGTATTCATCTGGCATCCCGCCGGGAAATTCCTTATTTTGCATCTCCAGAATTTTCTTCAACGCGGAAATTAGACTGATTCGCGGATAAAATTCTTTTGTCAGATAGTTGACCAACTTTAACGTTTCAAATCCATCAAACCAATTGTGAAACTGCCTTTCATATGTCCTATGATCCTTTAAGTTTCGGCGGATTTTTGGCCAGACGGATAAAAAACCGCGTGCAACTAAAAAAGTCCTTAAAGCCGGGTCAATCTCCCATGCTTTGGTGATAATCTGATTTTCGGAGCAGTTAAAAGATTGTTTCATCACGGCGATCCATTCCTTCAGAATATTGAATATCCGGGGATCGTATAGACTTATCTCAAGACTTGCGCCGGAAACAATCTTTTCAATCGCAGCACCCGTGCCAAAGGGAACCCGTCTGGAAATGCGCGCGGACGGATAGACTACCGTTTCGCTGATTTGGCGGATTGGACCTGTTTTTGCCAGTTTGTTCAGAAAATAAAAATCCTCTCCCGCCCCGCGGCGATTCATTCCACGTACGGCAAGATAACTATCAGCCGTTGTAACAATAGTTGAACCGATCGAATGAAAAGCATAGGGTGATTGGGCGTATTGCAGACCTAATACCCAATAGCGCAGAAAGATTTCATAGTAACAAATCGCAGACCTCTCGATTGCGTTCAAAGGCATTTGATGCTCATACTCAATAATACCCGTCTGAGTTTTACTAGAGTAAAAAAAATTTTGGATGGCCGATAAATAGTCAGGTTGAACAAGGGTATCAGCATCCAGGCTTAAGATGAGGCGTTGCAGGCTGCCGGGATTCGTAAGCAGCCGGAGGGCCATGTCCATACCGATTTTGCGGGCCATCCCTACACCGCCAAGACGGCAAGGGATTTCCATACCATTTGAGGAGGCGTCAATATAGCCAAGTCTCAGCGGTCTGTCGGCTATTTTTTGCAATGAAACATACAGATCATCGGCAAGCGCCAATTTACTGAACGGGTGTTTATTGATCAAGGCGCTCAGCACCGCAAGGGTTTGAGCATTATTTTCTTTATCTGCAAATGATGCGGCAGCCTTATTGTTGATTACACAGAGAATCAGGGCTTTTTCCAATAACGCATCATTGTTGGCAGCGACAGATGCCAGGGTGGCAAAGAGCAGCTCTTTTTCCGCGTATGCCGGAATAACGACGACCTGTTCGATATTTTCAAGATTCCCCGCCTGCAGTTTCCACGGAGGCCCCGCCGCATATCTATTCAGATAATCATTCACTAAGGAAGCTTTTTTCATGACAAGACTCTTAGTACACGGCGATGTAAGGCAGAATAATCTTTCCCCGAAATCCACTCAATTGGTACGCCTTTTTTTTCCATACGCCGAAACCACGTCATCTGCCTCTTGGCAAACTGGCCGATGGCGATCTGAAGTTTTGCAGTCATCTCATCCTTCGTTATCAAGTTTTGCAAATAACTAGCGATATAGCGATATTCCAAGCCAAAACTGTCCAGACGCTTCCATGATAAACCCAGCGACTGTAATCTTGACACCTCTTCAATCATTCCATTTTCCATCCTCTCCTGAAGCCTGGCCGCAATTCTCTGCCGCAACTCGGCCATCTCCCAATGGATGCCGAATATTCCGGCATGGATGAAAGGTCTTTGCATTTCTTCGTCTGATGGATTTTGTCTGACCTTTTCAATTTCTATTTTTCTGAGGAGTCGGTTTCTGTCCTCAAGATCTGTTTTATTGTGTAAAACAGGTTTCATAGCCAGGAGAATGTCCTGAAGTTCCGTCTGCGATTTCCCAGCAAGCGCTTCTCTCAAACATTCGTCGTTTTTTGCCTGCGGTAGGACATAATTGGTCAACACGGCATCCAGATAAAGACCGGTGCCGCCAACCAGTATGGGTACGATTTGTTTTCCCTGTAGGTCATTGAATATTTCATAAAATTGTTGCTGGAATTTAAAAACATTAAACTCCTGCTCAGGCTCAAGGATGTCAATCAGATGATGGGGAATAATTCCGCCGTTTATCCGAAACTCAGACAAATCCTTGCCTGTGCCGATATCCATCCCCCGATAAACCTGACGCGAATCCGCCGAGATAATTTCTCCCTGAAGATCCGCGGCCAATCTGGTCGCAAAAGTTGTTTTGCCGGATGCGGTTGGCCCGAGTATGACGATTAGATTTTTTTTCATGACGATAGTTCTGAAATTATCTTTCTCATATGGAGTGTGCCGAATCTTGTATACCCAAAAAAAATGCCCCGGAAGACGGGGCATTTTGCTTAAAGTTAATTAATTGGAATGATTATAGTGGTTGAACATTTGTTGCGCTGGGTCCTTTGTTACCCTGTTCAACATCGAAACGAATTCTCTGACCCTCATAAAGAGTTTTAAATCCGGTCCCGGAAATGGCACTATAATGAACAAACACATCTCCGCCCTCATCGTTTTCAATAAAACCAAACCCCTTCTTCTCGTTAAACCATTTTACTTTTCCTTCTGCCAATGCTAAAAGTCCCCCTTTCAAATATTTGTTTCTTCCGGTTAAAGACCATCAGAAACTAAAAAAAACCGCACGAATTCTTTTCTTGATTTAAGAATTCCCTGCGGTTAATTTTTTTCTGTAAAACAATCTCAACACTAACAATTTCCTAGCAAAAACCATTTATCTCTTATGCAACCAGTCTCTACCTTATAACATTGGCTCCGACCATAACACCATTTTCATTAAAATCAAGCTTTTTTTCATGAATATATTTTCTCAAATGCTCGGCTAACTGAGCTTCCTGTCCTGTATAGAAATGATCCGTTGCCTGAAGTATTGTCAACTTTGAATGAATATATTCGGCTTTTTCCCTTAAATCATCTACATCACAAAACGGGTCGCGATCTCCGCAGATCATTATTTCTACAGCGTCTTCCAGCCCTCTCCAATCAAAATCAAAATATTTTTGCGGTGGAGAAATTAAGATTGTGGAACTGATCTGAGAAAGTTTATCCTTGAGCAGACGGCAGCAAATCCAGGCGCCAAATGAATAACCTGCCAGAGAAATATTTTTGACGCCTTGACTTCTGATAAATTCACGGGCCGATAAAATATCCTGTTTTTCTCCCCTGCCCTCATCATAGCGGCCGGTGCTTTCCCCGACACCGCGAAAATTAAAACGTAATGTGGAATAGCTGTAAGACGAAAATACATCCTGTACGGTTTCCACAACATTGTTGTACATGGACCCGCCCATCAGCGGGTGCGGATGGCAAATTACAACGCCCGCATCTCCTGCCCCCTGACACCATAACCCTTCACCCGCAAGCGAACCGTTTTTCCAGAATACTTTTTCTTCCTGCTGCATTGCATTTATATGTCGCCCGCACGATGACAGGCGCACAATCCCCTTCCCTGACATGACTTAAGCTTCGGCTGCCTCTCGTCACAAATTGCTATCTTATAGACGCAACGATTTTTAAAATTGCACCCCTGATCACCCGCATCCATGGCTTCTCCGCGAATCGTAATTTCGCGCTTTGGCTTATGTGGATAGCAGTTCGGCATGGCCGCCAGCAACATTCGCGTGTAGGGATGAAGCGGGGCCTGATATAGATTATTTTTATCCGCAAGTTCAACAATACGTCCTAAATACATCACCGCAATTCGATCGGACACATGTCGGATGACATTGAGGTCGTGAGAGATAAACAAATAGGTCAATCCAAAATCTTTTTTTAAATCTTTGAGCAGATTTAAAATTTGCGACTGAATTGATGCATCGAGTGCGGAAACCGGTTCATCGGCAATGACCAGCGCAGGCTGAAGCGCCAGCGCGCGCGCGATGCCGATGCGCTGCCTCTGCCCGCCGCTGAATTCATGCGGATACCGCTTGGCCTGTTCGTGACTCAAGCCGACTCTGGTCATCAGTTGGATCGATTTTCCCCTGTTTTGCTCACGTCCGGCAATCCGATGAATATTGAGCGGCTCCTGAATGATGCTGATCGCTGATTTTCGAGGATTAAGAGACGAATATGGATCCTGAAAAATCATCTGCACACGACGACGGTAAGTTTTTAAATCATCGGAAGAAAACGCAAAGATATTTTGATCTTTAAAATAGGCCTTGCCCGCGTCCGGTTCCTCCAGTCTCATCAGCAGCCGCGCCAGCGTTGATTTACCGCAGCCTGATTCGCCGACCAGCCCCAGCGTTTCCCCCTCAAATATTTGCAGATCAACACCATCCACCGCCCGGACAATCCTGGGCCGGTTTTGCAGGAATCCGCCGCCGAGAACATATTTTTTTTCCAGCTTTTGAATATCAATCAAGACAGACGCCATAAAGATACATTACTCTTTCATTTTAATATTCTTTGAGAAATAAAGCAGGAAACAAAATGACCGTTTTCAATTTCCATTAACTCCGGCTCCCGGACACGACATTCGTCCTCGGCCAGTGTACAGCGCTCGGAAAAACGGCAGCCGGGCGGAAGATCATAGAGACTGGGAACTGTACCGGGAATCGTCTTTAAATAGGCTTCGCCGTCAGCCTTCAGCGTCGGTGCACCCGGAAGGGCGGGATTCGATCAGACCACGGGTATAAGGATGCAGTGGTCGTGCAAATAATTTTTCCACATCAGATGTTTCGACAACCTTGCCCGCATACATCACCGCCACCTTTTGCGCCGCTTCGGCGACAATCCCCAGATCATGCGTGATCAGGATGACCGCCATATTGTTTTTTTCTTTCAGATCAGAAATTAAATTCAGAATCTGCGCTTGGATCGTCACATCCAGTGCTGTGGTCGGTTCATCCGCCAGCAGCAACTGGGGGCGACAGGACATGGCCATAGCAATCATGACGCGTTGACGCATACCGCCGCTCAGCTGATGGGGATAATCTTTCACCCTTCTGTCGGGCTCGGGAATGCCGACTTCTCCCAAAAGCCTCACGCTGAGGGACAGCGCCTCTTTGGCTGGAACATGTTGGTGCAGTCGGATTGCCTCCGCAATCTGTTCGCCTATTCGCAAAACGGGATTGAGCGACGTCATCGGTTCCTGAAAGATCATGGCGATATCTCTGCCACGTTTTTCCCGCATCTCGTCTTCGGGTAAGGATAACAAATCCTGACCATTAAACAGTACCTCTCCTTCGGCAATTTGACCATTGGCTGGAATCAGTCTCATCACGGAAAGTGCCAGCATTGTTTTGCCGCATCCGGATTCCCCAACAATGCCAAGAGTTTCACCGGTGTGCAATATCAGAGAAACGCCGTCAACCGCCTTGATGACACCCCTAGCCGTTGAAAATACCGTCTTTAAGTTTTTAATCTCCAAAAGCGTTTGCATGGTTACTTTTTTAGATACTGTTGCAAATATTCGACAAGCAAACGTACCGTTATGCCTGACGCGCCCTTTGGAATATAGGCCTTATCTTTTTTTGTCCAGGCAGGACCTGCGATGTCCAGGTGGACCCAGGGATAATTGCCCACAAACTTACTCAGGAATGCAGCAGCCGTGATCGTGCCCCCCGATCGCCCGCTGCTATTTTTATAATCGGCAATATCGCTTTTAATCAATTCGGAATAACTTTCCCATAACGGCAGTTCCCAGACCAGTTCGCCGGTTGTCTGAGCAGCTTGATTAATCTCTTTTTTGAGCTGATCATCCGTTCCCAGCATGCCGATTACATCTTCGCCCAACGCCACAATGCACGCACCGGTCAGGGTGGCGATATCA
The DNA here is from genome assembly GCA_963726395.1 of uncultured delta proteobacterium. Lineage (GTDB taxonomy): Bacteria > Desulfobacterota > Syntrophia > Syntrophales > Smithellaceae > UBA8904. The sequence continues at coordinate 44,564 of CAVSCG010000026.1, read as the reverse complement.
ATGATGACCGCCGGTTTATATTTGGATGCATAGGACAGAGCATCGGCCAGAATCAGCCTTCCTTCGGCATCCGTGTTCAGCACTTCAATTGTTTTGCCGGAATAGGATTTCAAAATATCACCCGGTTTTAAGGCGCTGCCGCCGGACATGTTTTCAGTGGCCGGCACTAGACCGACGATATTGATCGGCAACTTCAGATCCGCCGCTGCCATAACGACTGCCATAACCGCCGCGCCGCCGGACATATCCGTTTTCATCTCGTCCATTTTTTCCGCAGGTTTTATGGAAATGCCGCCGCTGTCGAAGGTCAAACCTTTACCAACCAGGGCAATCGGCGCAACCCCTTTTTTACCGCCAGTGTATTCCAGGATAATGAATTTCGGCGGTTGATTGCTGCCGGAAGCGACACCCAGCAGAGCATTCATGCCCAACGCTTTCAGCTTTCCCTTATCCAGCAAGCGGCAGGAGACATTTTTTCTTTTTGCGATTTTCTCAGCATGGGCGGCCATAATCGACGGTGTCATTTCATTGGCCGGGGCCGAAATGAGATTGCGGGCAAAATAAACGGCGTCTGTGATGATTTTCGTCTTTTTGATTTCATCTAGTAGCACGGAATAATCTTTAGGCTCAGCCACAATTTCCAACAGTCGCATTTCATGGATCTCGTCGCGGCCGACGGTTTTATAAGGCGTGTATTGATATAGACCCAGGATTGCCCCTTCCGCAATCGCGGCAATAATTTTTTCTTTTTGATCCGGCATTGGATTCCAGTCAATGGCTGTCGCCGCGTCTTTAATATCCAAGTCTCGCAGATGTTGCATGACTTTAGCAAAAGCGTTGCGAATTTTTTCCAGATTCAGTTCGCTTTTCCTGCCCAGACCTACCAGCGCAATTCTGTTTGCCGGCAGTAAGCCCCTAGTATAAATCACGGATACTTGCGATGGCCTAGCCTTAAAATCACCGCTTTTCATGATATCGCCCAGCAGTCCACCGGTTTTCTGATCAACGCTTGAAACCAACTCCGAAAACGTCTTTTCATCTTCACAAAGGGCCAAAATAATTGCTTGAGTTTTCGTATCGACAAGATTTCCTTTTTTAACCGTAATATGCACTTTAGCCTCCATGGTAGAATTTAAAATATCCGTAAACTTGAAACCCCGTCAGGGTTTAATGAAAAACAATCTGATTTGGCACCATCAAACTTTAACCTATGCTAGTTTTACTTTATATGAAAACTTTAATAACATATCAATAAGAAAAGTTAATTATGATGGTTTCGTAAAAAGTCCCATCAGCTCCTACTGAAGAAAAAAGGCTACTAATCGAAATGGAGCACATGATGATTTCTATTTTCAAACAATGCGAGCTCTTAGAGCTATCCGAGATTGAAATATAATTTAATTGATAAGAACATACAAATGACCACATTGCACGATCCCAAAAGGTTACGGTCGTTAACATCCTGGAGGCAACAATCAACGAAACGCTAACTATACAAAAATTATACAAAAGGGAAGATGTTGCGAATGAATGACAATTGCAACCGATTGATTTTTTGGAGGCGGCAATCGGATTCGAACCGATGAATAACGGTTTTGCAGACCGCTGCCTTAGCCACTTGGCTATGCCGCCATAAAAAAATGGAGCGGGCGAACGGATTTGAACCGTCGACGTCTACCTTGGCAAGGTAGCACTCTACCACTGAGTTACGCCCGCTCACTTAAGAACGCGGGTGAATATAACAAATAGACTCATCTTGTCAATAGAAAAATGAATAAACGTTGATGATTCATTTTTTTATATCACCATCGCACTCATGAAGGATGAAGTCACTAAGCCCCGAAAATGTCATTTCTTTCCCGTCCCCCGATAAAACTTGATAAAGTAATCCATGCCCGAATAAATCGTCAGCAAAAAAGCTACATAAAGAACGATCGTGCCCACGAAATGCGCATCCAAACCCAGAAAAGGATAATGAATCATCAGAGCGGTCACGGCAAAGATTTGCGCCAGTGTTTTTTGCTTTCCGATAATACTGGCCTGAATATAAATTCCTTCCGAGGATGCGATGCTGCGGATGCCGTCTACGATCAAATCCCGCATGATAATAATAACAACAATCCAGGCATCAATCCGGCCGATGGGGATCATCAGGATCATGGCCGAATTAACGATCAATTTATCGGCCAGCGGATCCAGAAACTTACCCATCGTTGTGATCATGTTGTATTTACGCGCGATAAACCCGTCCGCAAAATCCGTAATGGCGGCCAGGACAAACAAAGCGGCCAGCACCAGAGACCAGAAAGGACCGGGCGATGCCAGCAGAAAAAACAAAAAAGGCACCACACTGATGCGCGCCAGGGTTATGCTGTTGGGCAGGTTAAATATCTCACGTCTTTCATTCATTTTTGTATCAGCCGGTCTGTCAATAATACTTCAAAAATAATGAAGTTACCTTTATTTTTTCGGCACTTTTTTCCAGTCTTCCAAAAACAAAGCAATGCCTTTATCCGTCAGAGGATGCTGCGCCAGTTGCGCGATGACTTTAAAAGGAATCGTGGCAATATCGGCACCCATTAAGGCGGCATCCAGAACGTGTTTAGGATGACGGATGCTGGCTACAATTACTTCAGTGTCATACTCATAGTTATCGTAAATATCCAAAATTTGCTGCGTCAGTTCCATTCCATCGTGAGCGATGTCATCCAGTCGTCCGACAAACGGGCTGACATAGGCCGCGCCTGCCTTGGCGGCCATCAAGGCCTGAAGCGGCGAAAAAATCAGAGTCTGATTTACATCGATGCCTTCGGCCGCAAACATCTTGGTAGCCTTTAGACCTTCGGTGGTCATCGGGACTTTAATTACAACCTGATCTCCCAGCCGAGCCAGTTTTTTCCCTTCGACAAACATACCTTTTGCTTCCAAGTTCAAAACTTCCAGACTGACAGGACCTTCCACAATTTCCAAAATTTCTTTGACGACAGAATCAAAGCCTCTTTTTTCTTTGGCAATTAGTGACGGATTCGTCGTGACGCCGTCCACCATGCCCAGCGCCAGTCCTTCCTTTATTTCCGAAATATTTGCGGTATCGATGAAAAATTTCATAATTCCCCCTCTATATATCTCATAAGCTATTTTTTTTCTGACAGGTATTTCTCACAGCACTCCGAACTGCAAAAATATTGCTGCCGACCGTTAATTTCTTTGAGGTACGCCTGACTCTTGGGAACGTATGTTCTGCAAAACGGATCCTGCACCAGATCTTCTCCTTTCGACGGCGTGGCATCCACACGGGTATCTTTGACTTCCTGATATTTTACCCGCTGGAACATTTTTACAATTTTATAACCAACGTAAAACAATACTAAAATGACTAATACTTTAATAATTTGGCTCATAATTACCTTCTTTTTTTAATGATCGTAAAGTTCGACAATCTTTTGACTATCTAACCTGTCTTTCAATCCTCGCATCGAAATGCCAAAGACCGGATGAATCAAATATGAAGCAATTTCACACAAAGGTTCCAGCACAAATCGCCTTTGATGCATCTCGGGATGCGGAACAATCACATCAACTTCGTGAATGATCTCATGGCCGTACAAAAGCAGATCAAGGTCAATGATGCGAGGAGCGCCTGCAAATGTTCGAACCCGCCCCATCATCTTCTCAATATCCTGCAATACCTGTAAAAGGTCTCCGGGCAAAAGCGTTGTTCGAATTTCCACCACTGCGTTGACAAACCAGCACTGGCTTTTAAGTGCTTCACGATGATCCCTGCTGCCTGGATCAGAAATTACTGGTTCCGTTTTATAAAAAGAAGAAATCCTTTCTAACGTAATACCCGAAGTACAGGACAGTTTACAAACGGATTGCCTGCATTGATGCAAAGGATCACTCAGATTGGAACCAATGCCTATATAAGCAAGAATGCCTTCCAACATAAATCCTGCTTACTTAATTTTTTTTAATCCTAAAACATCCTGCATGTCATACAGGCCGTTTTTCTGATTCACGATCCACTGCGCCGCACGAATCGCCCCTTTGGCGAAATTATCCCGGCTCTGCGCACGATGAGTAAATTCGAGTCTCTCTCCAATGCCACCAAATATGACCGTGTGCTCACCTACGATATCTCCGGCACGAATGGTCTGGATGCCGATTTCCTTTTTAGTACGTTCACCAATCAACCCCCGGCGCGTATAAACCGCGTCCTTTTTAAGGTCTCGTCCCAGTTTGTCGGCAATCACCTGTGCCATCTGCAATGCTGTACCGCTCGGTGCGTCCTTTTTTAAATGGTGATGGGCTTCAATGATTTCAACATCATAATCGTCATTAAGAATACCGGAACAATAGTCCAGCACTTTCAACATCACATTGACTCCGACGCTCATGTTTGGCGACAACATACAGCGTGTTTTTTCTGAAAGCAGGCTGACGATTTTCATCTCCTCAGACGTAAATCCTGTGGAACCGATCACAATGCTGCGATTTTTCTCACTGGCAATTTTCAGATAATTTAGAGAGGCTTCATGATTGGTAAAGTCTATCACCACATCCGCCTGATCAATGCAATCGGCCAATTTATCACTGACCAGCGCACCGGTTCTGCCTAATCCCAGAGAATGGCCAACGTCTCTTCCAATAATCGGATGGCCCGTCACCTCAATGGCCCCGACAACCCGGATATCTTCCATGGCTGAAATAAGGCTGATAATTCTACCTCCCATTTTTCCACCAGCACCAGTGACGATTGCCTTAACCATAACACCCACTCCTTAGCTTATAATTATTTTTGGCCTAATCATGAGATCAAACCGTAATTACCCATAACCTTTTTGAGCTTATCATAATTTGCCGGAGCCATCTTGCACAACGGCAGCCGGTATTCATATTCAATTTTCCCCATTAGCGACAAAGCTGCTTTAACCGGAATCGGGTTCGTCTCTACAAAAAGAACATCAAATAAAGGACTCATCTTTTGATGCAGTGCCCGCGCATTGGCCAAGCCGCCTTCTTCGACTGTATCGACCAGGGCAGCCATATCGGCGGGAACAATATTGGACGCAACGGAAATGATGCCCTTCCCGCCCATAGCCATTAGCGGAAGCGTCAATCCGTCATCGCCGGATAAAACATCAAAATCCGGACCGCATAAATCAAGGACGTCGTTCATCTGTTTGAGAGAACCGGACGCTTCTTTTATACCAACAATATTGTTTATCTTCGCCAGACGGGCAATCAATTCCGGCGACATATTTACGCCGGTTCTTCCGGGAATATTATAGGGAATGATCGGAATAGGCACATTTTGCGCGATCATTTGAAAATGCTGATAGAGACCTTCTTGTGTCGGCTTGTTATAGTAAGGACAGGCAACCAGCGCGCCGTCCGCACCCGCCTCATAGGCATGTTTGGTTAAACGCAACGCTTCCGCTGTACTGTTTGATCCCGTTCCGGCAATTACCGGCACTCTTTTCCGGGCCGCGTCAATCGTAATTTCAATCACCCGGTCATGCTCATCATGGGTCAGCGTCGGTGATTCGCCTGTTGTCCCGCAGGGCACCAGTCCATCGATTCCTCCCACGATCTGAAACTCAATGAGTTCCCGCAGAGCTTTTTCATCCACCTGACCATTTTTAAAAGGTGTTACCAGAGCGGTAATGGCTCCTTTAAACATAAAAAATGCCTCCTGGATTTTTGTTTATTTAAAATCTATTTCCACTGTTTGCGATTCCCGGCAGACACCAGCCTCATCGCATAACTTTAAACGATAACTGTAAATTTTCCCCTTTTCGACCAGCAAATCAACAAAGCTGTACTCATTTTTTTCATTTTTGGCATTCAATGCCTGCAGCTGACCGATTTTTTCGAATGTACGTGGACAATCCCTGCAAATATTCCCCGCGCTCCCCAGTTGACTTTTCTCGACGTTAATATGGCTAAGCATCCCCGCTTGATTTTGCAACTGCCACGTCAACATAATGGCTTTTCCATCGGCACGACACCGTTAATTTCTGCCCACCTTGATTTTGTGAAACAGCAGACGCCGGAGGAACGGGATTGGCCTTCAGTCCGCAACCGGCCATAAGCAGAATCAAAACGATCCCGAATAATATTTTATTTTTTACCAAACCTTTTTTCAAATTCTCGAATCCTTTCTTTCACAGCCGTTTGCGCCGTGCCGCCCAGATGCCTACGTGCGTTGACGGAATTCTCCAGTTTTATTCTGGAGGCGAGATCCGCTTTAAATCCCGCGTAAAATGTTTGATAATCACTGAGCGCGAGATCTTCGAGCGTCTTTTTGTTTTTGACCAAATGGGCAACGATGTTGCCGACAATTTCATGCGCCTGACGGAAAGGAACGCCTTTTTCCACCAGATACTCAGCCACGTCCGTCGCTGTGGAAAAACCGCCACTTGCCGCCTGATACATTTTGGCGGCGTTAAATTTTGTATGAGCCAGCATCTCGGTAAAAATAGCCAGACAGTCTTTCACTGTATCAACTGCATCAAACAGCGGCTCCTTGTCCTCCTGCAGATCGCGATTGTAAGTCATGGGCAGTCCCTTGATCAGTGTCAGAATCGCAAATAAATCACCATAGACACGCGCCGTTTTGCCCCGAATCAATTCCGCGATATCCGGATTTTTCTTCTGGGGCATGATGCTACTTCCGGTGGTATAGGCATCCGAAATTTCCGCGAAACCGAATTCATCGGACGACCATAAAACCAAATCCTCGCAAAAGCGGCTCAGATGCACCATGGCCAGCGACGCCGTAAAGATAAACTCCGCAATATAATCGCGGTCTGCCACCGTATCCATGCTGTTTTTGCTGACTTTCGGAAAATTTAAAAGTTCAGCCGTGCGATGACGATTGATCGGCAGTCCTGTTCCAGCCAGTGCTGCGGCGCCTAAAGGCATTACGTTGAGTCGTTTTTTGCAGTCGTCCAGTCGTTGCTTATCTCGGGAAAACATTTCCGCAAACGCCAGGAAATAGTGCGAAAGCAACACTGGCTGCGCTTTTTGCATATGGGTGTAACCGGGCATAATCGTTGAAATCTCGCTTTTGGCCTGTTTCACCAACTGCTTTTGCAGACGTGTGAGTAGATGGCAGATGCCGTCAATTTCCGCACGCAGAAATAGCCGGACATCCAGGGCAATCTGATCGTTACGGCTGCGCGCGGTATGAAGCTTCCCACCCGCCTCGCCAATACGCTGAATCAGTTCTTTTTCAATAGCCATATGAATATCTTCATCGACTGAATCAAAGACGAACCTACCTTTTTCTATATCGCTCAGAATACTTTTCAGCCCGCGAACAATGGCCGCCGCCGCTTTCCGGGAAATAATTCCCGAATCGGCCAGCATCGTCGCGTGAGCGATGGATCCTTCAATATCGCAATGATAAAGCCTTGAATCGTAATGCAGAGAACAGGTAAATTTCTCCACACTTTTAGCCGTGGCTTCTTTAAAACGTCCCGCCCATGGTTTCTTGCTTTCTGCCATGAAGTTGCTCTCCACAAAACTAGGGTTTGTTTTTCAAAACATTCTGAATCCGGAGACGCAGACCATTGAGACGGATAAATCCGGTCGCGTCTTTCTGGTTATAGACTTGATCCTTTTCAAACGTGGCAAAGGCCTCGCTATAAAGCGAGTTCGGAGATTTGCGCCCGACGACGATGCAATTGCCCTTATAAAGTTTCATCCTGGCTGTACCGGTCACGTTTTCCTGCGTGGAGTCAATGTAAGTCTGAAGCGTTTTCATCTCCGGCGAATACCAGAAACCATTATAGACCAGCTGCGCGTATTTCGGGATGAGTGAATCCCGCATCATCATCACTTCGCGATCCATCGTAATGGACTCCACCGCGCGATGCGCCGCCCATAAGACGGTACCACCGGGGGTTTCATAAACGCCACGGGATTTCATACCTACAAAACGGTTTTCCACCATGTCCACACGTCCGATGCCGTTACCGCCGGCAATCGTATTCATGTAATCCATTAATTTTGCTGGTGACATCTTTTTGCCGTTGATGGCAACGGGATTTCCTTTTTTAAAATCAATTTCCACATAGGTGGGCTTATCCGGCGCATCTTCGGGAGACTTGGTCAGCACAAAAATATCTTCCGGCGGTTCCGCCCAAGTGTCTTCCAGAATACCGCCTTCATGCGAGATATGCAGCAGATTGCGGTCGGAACTGTAGGGTTTGGCTTTGGTCAGTGTAATGGGAATTTTATATTTTTTCGCATAATCCATCATGGATTCCCGGGAATTGAATTTCCAGTGATCGTCCCGCCACGTGGCAATAATGTTGATGGACGGATTTAAGGCAATGTAAGTCAGTTCAAAACGCACCTGGTCGTTGCCTTTGCCGGTGGCGCCGTGGGAAACGGAATCCGCTCCCTCCATCCCGGCAATTTCAATTTGCCTTTTGGCAATCAGCGGTCGGGCGAGCGACGTGCCCAGCAGATACGTCCCTTCGTAAATGGCGTTGGCGCGCAGCGCCGGGAAAACAAAATCACGGGCAAATTCTTCCTGTAAGTTTTCAATATATATTTTGCTGGCGCCGGTATTGATGGCTTTTTCCTCCAAGCCTGTTAATTCTTCTTTCTGCCCCACATCGGCGGCAAAACAGATCACTTCGCACTTATACGTTTCAATCAGCCAGCGCACAATCACGGATGTATCCAATCCGCCGGAATACGCCAACACTACCTTTTTAATTTTATTTGCCACGATTCTTTCCTCCTAAATCAATATTTCCAAAACGGCCTTTTGCACATGCAGGCGGTTTTCCGCTTCATCAATGACGACGGATTGCGGTCCGTCAATGACACCTGCAGTAATTTCTTCGCCGCGGTGCGCGGGCAGGCAATGCATAACGATGGCGTCCTGTTTCGCCACCCCTAAAAGCTTTTCGTTAATCTGATAATTTTTAAATATCCTTTTGCGCTCCTGAGACTCGGCCTCCTGTCCCATACTTGTCCAAACATCCGTATAGAGCACATCGGCGTTTTTTGCCGCATCAAAAGGATCGCGATACAGATGCACATGCCCTTTCCCGTCTTTCTTACTTTCCTCTAACATCCGAGTATCGGGATCGTAGCCTTCGGGACAGGCCAGCGTCAGTTCTAAAGGAAGGCGCGCCGCCGCTTCGATCCAGCTGTTGGCGACATTGTTACCATCTCCGATATAGGCAACTTTAACGTCTTCATAAGAGCCTTTCTTTTCCTGGATTGTAAACAAGTCCGCCAGAATCTGACAGGGATGCAGCAGATCCGTCAGACCGTTGATGACCGGAATGGACGCATATCTGGCCAGTTCTTCAACGCTTTCCTGGGCAAAGGTCCGAATCATAATCCCATTAAGGTAGCAGGACATCATCCTGGCGGAATCCGCAAGCGTTTCACCACGACCAATTTGCGTGTCACGCGAATTTAAAAAAAGCGCGATGCCGCCCAACTGGTACATGCCGACTTCAAATGAAATCCTCGTCCGCGTGGAAGACTTGTCAAAGATCATGCCCAGCGTCTTGCCTTTAAGAGACGCATGTTCCTTGCCTTCTTTGCAGCATTTTTTTGAGCCGTGCGGCCCGACGCCAGATTTCTTCAAAATCCGCTAGGTGCCATTCCGGCAAAACTCAGCAAGTCTTTTTTCATTTCCCCTCCATGACGTCATCCAGGATTGCAATCGCCGCATCGATATCATTTTGCGTAATAATCAACGGCGGAACAAAACGGAGCGTTTTGCCTCCGGTGCAGTTAATGAGCAATCCCCTTTCCTGACAGGACTTCACAATATCCGCACCTTCAATGGTCAGCGCACAGGCCAGCATCAGCCCTCTTCCCCTAACGCCGGAAATAATTGAATGCTTCGCCTTCAAGGCTTGAAGTTTTGTTAAGAAATAGTCTCCCATTTTTCGACAATTTTCTAAAATTCCCTCATCCAGCATCGTTTTCAATGTGGCTTTGGCCGCCGCCATGGCCAGCAGATTGCCTCCGAACGTAGATGCGTGATTGCCAGGACTGAAAGCTTTCGCGATCTCATGGGTCGCCAGCATCGCGCCCACGGGGAAGCCGTTACCCAGAGCTTTAGCCAGTGTCATAATATCGGGCTGGATCCCGGAATATTCATAAGCAAATAATTTGCCTGTCCGTCCGATGCCGGTTTGCACCTCATCGATAATCATTAAAATCTTATGCCTGTTGCAAATATCCCTGACCCGGGCCAGATACCTCTCATCGGGAATAATCACCCCGCCCTCGCCCTGAATCGGCTCCAGCATAATACCGCAGGTCTTGGGTGTAATGGCCGCTTCCAGCGCCACCAGATCGTTAAAAGGCACATACGTGAAGCCCTCCAGCAGCGGCGTAAAACCGAACTGAAATTTTTCCTGTCCCGTGGCCGTAATGGTCGCCATGGTTCGGCCGTGAAAAGAATCTTTCATCGTAATGAGTTCAAATTTATCCGCGCCCAAATTTTCATGAGCGTATTTTCGCACCAGCTTGATGGCTGCTTCGTTGGCCTCCGCGCCGCTGTTGCAGAAAAAGGCTTTATCGGCAAACGAATGCTTCGTGAGCAGCGCAGCTACTTCCGCCTGCGGTTGGGTGTAATACAAGTTAGAAACATGCGTCAGGTTTTTTACCTGCTTTCTGATCGCTTTCACCACATTTGGATGGGAATGCCCCAGATTGCACACAGCTATGCCCGCAACAAAATCGAGATATTCTTTACCATTGGCGTCCCAAAGCCTTGCGCCTTCGCCTTTCGTAAGCGCAATGGGAACCCGCTTGTAAGTATTCATGATATTTTTATCCGCCAAAGCCATGATCTTTTTTTCGTTCACGAGCCATTCTTCTTTCTGTTTATAAAACGATTTCCGTACCGATTCCCTTATCCGTAAAAACTTCCAGCAGAATCGCATGTTTCAGTCTTCCATCAATAATATGGGCCTTTTTCACGCCGCCGCGCAGTGCCTTGAGACAGCATTTCACTTTGGGAAACATACCGCCTTCCACCGTTCCGTCGTCAATCAAATTCAGGGCATCCTGATTCGTCATGGTTTGAATCAGCTTTTTATCGGCATCGAGCACACCTGCAACATCCGTCAGTAAGAGCAGCTTTTCCGCTTTCAGAGCGGCAGCCACTTCGCCTGCCACAATATCGGCATTGATGTTATACGTTTCACCGTTTTCACCCATTCCGGTTGGCGCGATGACGGGAATGAAATTGTTCTGTCCCAGCGACACAATCAATTCGGCGTTGACCGTTTTGACTTTGCCGACCAGACCGATATCAATGATTTCCGAGGGAGTATTCCTGGCTTTTTCATCATTTAAATAATATTTTTCCGCCTCAATCAGATTGCCGTCTTTGCCGCTCAGGCCGACAGCTTTGCCGCCGTGCCGGTTGATCAGGCCGACAATTTCCTTATTGACCATGCCCACCAGCACCATTTCCACAATGTCCATGGTTTCCTGATCGGTCACCCTCATGCCTTGAATAAACTTGGATTCCTTGCCCAGTTTTTTCAGAAAGCTGCCGATTTGCGGACCACCGCCATGCACGACCACCGGATTGATGCCTATGTATTTCATCATGACGACATCCTGAGCAAACTTGTCTTTCAGGTCTTCATCGACCATCGCATGCCCACCGTACTTGATGACAATGGTTTTGTTGTAAAACCGCCGGATGTAGGGCAGAGCTTCCAGCAGGATATCCGCCCGTTCCATCGAACTTTGTAAATGCTCCATCTTTTTCTCCGTCTATAAAATATATCTGCTCAAATCTTCGTCTTCGACAATGTTGTCGAGTTTCTCTTCCACATATTTGGCGTCAATGACAATTTTCTTTTCCATCATATCCGGCGCGTCAAAGGAGATATCTTCCAGGAGCGTCTCCATGATGGTGTAAAGCCTGCGAGCTCCGATATTTTCCGTCCGCTCGTTGACAATCGTGGCCACTTCAGCAATCTGTTCCACTGCATCATCCGTAAACGAAAGTTTAATATCTTCCGTAGCCATCATTTCCGTATATTGCTTGATCAACGCGTTATTCGGCTCAGTTAAAATCCTGACAAACTCTTCCTTGCCCAGTGAATCCAACTCCACGCGGATCGGGAAACGCCCCTGCAACTCCGGAATCAGATCGGACGGTTTGGTGCCGGAGAACGCGCCTGCCGCGATAAACAGGATATGATCGGTCTTCACCATACCATAGCGTGTGTTGACATTCGATCCTTCGACAATCGGTAGCAAATCCCTCTGGACGCCTTCGCGCGACACATCCGGGCCATGCTGCGAATCCCCACCGACAATCTTATCGATTTCATCCAGAAAAATGATGCCCGACTGTTCCACACGATCCAATGCCGTTTTGGTGACCTTGTCCATATCAATCAATTTCTGAGCCTCTTCTGCGGCCATGATCTCCAGGGCTTCCGGCACTTTCACGTTTCTTCGTTTCTTCTTCTGCGGCATCATATTACCCAGCATATCTTTAAGGTTGAGCCCCATATCCTCCATGCCAGCGGCAGAAAATATTTCAATCATGGGACCACTTTTCGGTTCGGCAACCTCCAGTTCCACCATTCGCTCATCAAGTTTCCCGTCGCGAAGCAATTTGCGCAATTTTTCCCTTGTCGCATCCTGCTTTTTGATTTGATCATCGGTCAGTGGAAGATTGATTTGTTCCTGATCGGAATCCGTTAGCATGTCACCTACATTCTTTTCTACAGGACGCGGCGGCAGTAATAAATCGAGAAGACGCTCTTCGGCGATTTCAGCAGCCTTAGCCTGGACATTTTCCTGTTCTTCGGCCTTAAGCATGTTAATGGATAACTCGACCAGATCGCGCACCATCGATTCTACATCGCGTCCCACATAACCAACTTCCGTAAATTTCGACGCTTCCACTTTCAGAAATGGAGAATTGTCCAGCTTAGCGAGCCTTCGGGCAATTTCCGTTTTACCGACGCCTGTGGGTCCTATCATAATAATATTTTTCGGCGATATTTCATCCGCCAGTTCTTCCGGTACATTCTGCCTGCGCCAACGGTTGCGTAACGCAATAGCCACGGCTCTTTTTGCGTCACCCTGGCCGATGATATGCCTATCTAATTTTTCCACTATCTCACGGGGTGTTAACCCTGAATTATTCATCTTTTCAATATACTCCCTATTTTTTGCTCTTTTTGACTTCTTTGGGTTTCTCTTCGCTGAGATCAATTTCTTCAAGCGTAATGTGATCATTAGTATAAATACAAATATCCGAGGCGATTTTCATCGATTCCTTGGCGATTTCCGTGGCTGATAGATTGCTATGCTTCACCAGCGCGCGTGCCGCCGCCTGAGCAAAAGCGCCTCCTGATCCGATGGCCATCACTTCATCGTCGGATTCTATGACGTCGCCGTTTCCGGAAATAATCAGAGAATAATCACGGCTGACCGCTATCATCAGGGCTTCTAGATGCCGTAATACCCGATCGGTGCGCCAGTCCTTGGTCAATTCTACTGCCGCACGTAACAGGTTGCCGTTGTATTGCTCCAGCTTCTGATCAAAGCGGTCAAACAGTGTGAAGGCGTCGGCGGTTGCTCCAGCGAACCCGACAATCACTTCATTATTATAAAGTCGGCGTACCTTGCGCGCACCATGTTTCAGGATCGTCGTATCCAGCGTCACCTGACCGTCCCCAGCTACGGTAATTTTATCGTCTTTCTTAATGGCTAGTATCGTGGTGCCTCTAATATGCATTTTTTCTCCTTTACCGCTTTGCCCTTGGGTGGGCTTTATCGTAAACTTCCATCAGTCGGTTGATATTGACCGCGGTGTACTTCTGTGTCGTAGAAAGACTCTCATGCCCCAGCATTTCCTGGATCGATCGCAAATCCGCTCCTGCTGAGAGCAAATGCGTGGCGAAACTGTGCCGGAGCGCGTGCGGACTGATTTTGCGTCCGATGCCGCTTTTAACAGTGGCCGTATCCACAATACGGGCAATGCTTCTGGTCGTAATCCTTTTACCGCGCGTGTTCAAAAAAAGTGCTCCGCTGAATAAATCCGCGGAATGCTCTTTCCTCAAATCTTCCGTCGCGGACAGATATCCTCGGATCGCTTCCAGCGCCGGTGCTCCCACCGGAACAATTCTCTCTTTCTTTCCTTTGCCGCGCAGTTTGACGAGCGCTGCTTTAAAATTAATATCTTCCGTATCCAGCCCGGCCAGTTCAGCCAAACGCAGCCCAGAAGAATAGAATAACTCCAGCATGGCCTGGTCGCGCAGACCAGATGCGGAGTTATTTCCCTGAGAGGCGTTTAAAAGCTCAAAAACTTCATCAACGGACAGAAAAACCGGCATGTATTTTTCCATTTTCGGTGTCTGGACACCCTGAGCCGGATTACTCTTAATCATTCCTTCGCGCAACAAATACTTATAAAACGCCCGCAGGGAAGATACCTTACGATTGATGGATACTTTTTTCAGTTTCCGGCCATGCAAGTAAGCCAGATATGTCCGCATGGTTTCTGTCTGCACATCCAATATCTTTTTATGCGCTGATATGTTTTCCCGGCTTGTCAGGAATTCACCAAACTCCTCTACATCCCTCAGATAGGCCATTCGGGTATGTTCCGATACATTACGCTGCACATCGAGAAATGTTCGAAAATCCGCGAGGAGGTTTATCATTTTTTCACATCTTGTATTTCCCGAAATCTTCGGCGGACAAATTTTCCAGAAACTCTTTTATTTTGTCTTCCTTAAATTTATCAATGTCGGTGAGCTTCATCCCGAAATCAATATTGCGGGATTTCTCCAGCACGTTCTCTTCCACAAAGATAGACGTCTGAGCGCGCAGAGCAAGCGCAATGGCGTCACTAGGTCGCGCATCAATTGCGTAGGTTTGCCCTCCCCTAGTTAAATACACGCTGGCAAAAAAAGTATTGTTGCGGATATCGATAATTTCGATCCGATTGATTGTGGCGTCCAGCGCTTTGATACAGTCGTATAACAAGTCATGGGTCATCGGCCGGGAAAAGACAACATGCTCCAGTTCCATGGCAATGGCGCTGGCTTCAAATAAACCAATCCAGATCGGAATGGCCTTATTATCCTGCATGTCCTTTAAGATGACAATGGGTGTATTGGTGATCGGATCGATGGTCAATCCGGATACCTTCATCTCCAGCAGCATCCCAAACCTCCTTCAGTGATCAATCATTTTCCCCCGCAGTGAATGCAAATACCCGCGAGTGATTTCTACATTGACCAGTTTGCCGATTAATTCCGGCTCGCCTTTAAAATTTACTATTTTCCAGGAACGCGCTCGTCCCATCATATCCTGTTCAGAGTTCCTGCTTCGGCCTTCCACCAGCAATTCCTGGACACTTTCTTCCAGCTCCGTGTTTTTCTCCTGCGTGTGTCTGTCC
This sequence comes from uncultured delta proteobacterium, assembly GCA_963726395.1. GTDB lineage: Bacteria > Desulfobacterota > Syntrophia > Syntrophales > Smithellaceae > UBA8904. The sequence continues at coordinate 29,131 of CAVSCG010000026.1, read as the reverse complement.
TGCAGTGCCTGCAATTCTTTAAGTCTCTGTCTTTTTTCAGTTTCCTGCACTTTGCCTTGCAACTTCTGGGCGACGGTTCCTTTACGTTCAGAATACATAAACGAAAACAATGAATCAAACCTGATTTTTTCCATCATGTCAATGGTTTCTTGATAGTCTTTTTGTGTTTCTCCCGGAAAACCAACAATGATGTCTGACGTTATGCTGATTTTTGGACAGGTACTACGTAAACGATTAATTTTGCGAAGATATTCTTCGGCCGAGTACCCGCGATTCATCAACTTTAAAACACGGTTGGAACCCGACTGCACGGGCAGATGGATATGCTCACATAATTTAGGCACGCCAGCAAAACAGTCAATCAGCTCATCGGATAAATCTTTGGGATGGGAGGTGGTAAAGCGGATTCTGTCAATACCATCGATGTCACTAATTTTTTTTATCAAAGAAACAAAATTGCTTCCGTGTTTTAAATTTTTCCCATAAGAATTAACATTTTGACCCAAAAGCGTCACTTCTTTCACGCCACACCGTGTCAGTTTCTGAATTTCATCAAGAATATCCTCCGGCGTCCGGCTCATTTCCGGCCCTCGCAGATACGGTACGACACAGTATGCGCAATAATTATCACACCCCTGCATAATTGACACGAAGGCGCACAACGATCCTTCTGAAGGCGGTGCAAAAACGTTTAGCGAATAAATTTTTGAGGAAAAATCGATTCGGGTAATCTTTTTTCTCTCTTTTTGAATGTCTGTAATCATCTCCGGTAGCCGGCGGATATTGTGCGTTCCAAAAACCAGATCAACGTTCTTCACCCGGTTATGGACTTTCACTCCTAGATGCTGCGCCAGACAACCTGCAAAGCCAATAATCAGATTTGGATTTTCCTCTTTTAACTTCATCAGACGCCCCAGTTCACTGAAAGCCTTCTGCTCCGCTTTTTCCCGAATCGAGCAGGTGTTGATCAGAATTAAATCCGCTTTTTGTGAATCCTCTGTGACTTTATATCCGATATCGGCAAGCAGAACAGCCATTTGTTCGGAGTCATGCACATTCATCTGACATCCGAAGGTTTCAATGTATAAATACTTGTTTTTCATGCTTATCCTATTGGCAGCCTATGAAAAGCATTAATATTTCGCCAAGTGTTAGTCAATAGATTTTTGGTAAGGTCAATATCTTCCATGGGTCAAATGATTCAAAACGCCGCGTTCATACTCTCAGTAATATTATTGGCTGTCCTTAATGATACCCCCTCGTCCACGGAAACTGGGGCTAATCGACCATACGAATATAACCTGCCGGTCGGTATGGACAAGATGCTAAGACATACCGCTAGCCGGAAAGAAAAAGGGGTTACCAGCAATGCCGTTACCCCTCTTTTTTATTTGGTCGGGGCGGAGTGATTTGAACACTCGACATCTTGCTCCCAAAGCAAGCGCGCTACCAAGCTGCGCTACGCCCCGATTTATTTTAATTTTATGTTTTTACACAGATGACTTTTCAGCTTCGCAAATGCCTGGCCGCGATGGCTGATCTTATTTTTTATTTCCTGCGGCAATTCCGCGGCAGTTTTATTCAACAGTGGCGAAAGAAAAATCGGATCATAACCAAAACCGTTTGTTCCTCGCCCCTTGTCAATGATTCGACCCTGCCACCCAGCCTCAAAAGAGTGATACCGGCCGTTTCGATCATACAGTACTAAAGCGCAAAAGAAAGATGCTGTTCTTTTCTCCTGCGGGACATCTTTTAATTTAGCCAGGAGTTTGACGTTATTTTCTTCGTCCGTCGCTCCCTCACCCGCATATCGGGCCGAATAGACACCAGGCTCCCCTCCGAGAAAATCCACCTGCAGGCCGGAATCATCGGCTAAGACCGTTTCACCCGTGAATTCGGAAATAATTTTTGCTTTTTTCAAAGCATTCTCCAAGTAGTTTTTACCATCCTCTACAATTTCCGGCAAGAATTCAAAATGATTCAGGGACACTAATTCTATATCCATTGGGGCAAACATTTCAGTCAGTTCTTTGATCTTGCCTTCATTTTTTGTCGCAAAAACGATTCTCATTTTCGCCAGTCTCCTACAATTTCCTTCTGGCAGGCAATAATTCTGGCGATACCGCTTCGGGCCAGGGAAGTCATCGCCTCGAGCTGATCCTGGCCGAATGGAACATGTTCGGCAGTACCCTGTACTTCGATAAATAAGCCGGCACCGGTTATCACAAAATTCATATCCACATCCGCCCGGGAGTCTTCCTCATATTCCAGATCCAGCAATACCTGATTTTGCACGATGCCGACGCTGACCGCTGAAACAAAATCCGCGACGGGAATTTCCTGGATCAGCCCCTGCTGTTTCATGTTTTTAAACAGATCAACCAAGGCCACAAAAGCGCCGGTAATCGATGCAGTTCTGGTTCCACCATCCGCCTGAATAACATCGCAATCGATATAAATGGTTCTTTCGCCGAAAGCCGTTAAATCCGTCACGGCTCGAAGTGATCTGCCGATTAGCCTTTGTATTTCATGCGTCCTGCCTCCCAGTTTGCCGCGCGCGGATTCGCGCGCCGAACGGGTCTGCGTAGCCATGGGCAGCATGGAATACTCCGCAGTCAGCCAGCCCTTGCCGGTATTCTTTAAAAAGGGCGCTGTTTTTTCTTCCAGCGATGCCGCGCACAGTACTTTCGTGTTACCGAATTCAACCATCACGGAACCCGGGACATTCCGCAAATACTGGTTGGTAATACGGATGGCACGAAGTTCGTCATATTTTCTGTTCTTGTTTCTCTTGAACACGGGACTCCTAAAAGAAGGATTTGATACTCTTGGCCAGGGCTCTGGCTATCAATGTTTGTGTTTTGCCGGATGCGAGCTTTTTCTTGTCGTCGGGATTTGTGGCAAAACCAAGTTCGACAACCAGCACCGGGATGGACAATCCTTCCGCTAGCGGCACACCGGCTTCCCGGAGTCCCCTGCCCTTGCGCGGAAATAAGCTGTCGAGATTTCTTTGAACCAAATGTGCTAGTTTTACGGTATCATTCAGATGCTTGTTGCTAGGAGTAATAACGGATCCTTTAGCAGCTTTCTTCGATACATCAACATCTTTAAAACCCGAGTAGTAGAGTTCAAATCCCGATGAGTTTCTGCCGAACCCGCCATTGACATGCAGGCTTAAAACCAGTGCAGGGTTTTGTTTTACGATATTTTTTTTTCTTTCATCGCCATAAAGGGTCTTATCCGAATTCCTGGTTAGCACCACTTCTATATTACTTTCTTTAGCCAGTTCCTTCTGCAGGGCGAAAGCAATTGCGAGTGTTAAATCCTTCTCGGCAACCTTGTCAACACTCAGAACGCCGGTATCTTCGCCGCCATGCGCCGGATCAATGACCACAATGTGTTTTGCCGTCTGGGCATAGATCGAAAATCCAGGAAGGCACAGCATCAGAACGGAAAAAAAGACGACAGTATATTTTTGCCATTTATCAAACATTATTTCACCTATTGAAAATGTTATCTTCTACCAAATTCAGGTTGCGCCTGCTTATAGCAGAGTGGATTTTTTGTCAACAAACAAATGGAATTTCACATGATTATCAAGCTTTGCGTATCCTTTCAATGGAACGGACGATTTTTAATTGCCGAATGGCAGAAAAGATAGAATTGAGCTGCTGTGTATCATAGACATCAATGATGAATATGCAGTTGGCGATCATATCCGTCGTCTCGATCTGGGCATAACTGATGTTGATATCAAATGAAGTAATAACCGAACTCACGTCCGTTAAAACCCCTTTACGGTCGTTACAGACAACCTTAATGTGCACGGGATAGGCATGTTTCTGCCGGACATCCCAATTGACCTCCACAATCCTTTCGGCATCGAGTCTTTTCAGATGCGGGCAATTTTGTGTGTGAACCGTAATGCCGCGCCCGCGGGAAATATACCCGGAGATTTCATCTCCAGGTATCGGATTACAGCATTTGGCAAACTTCACCATGACATCGTCGATACCCGTAAGGCTGATACCCAGAGAAGGAGATGTCGTGGACTTGCTCTTTTCTTTCTCCGAAAGCTTTTCAGTTTCTTTCGGCGCTTCCTGAACCAGAAAATGATTGACCACCTGCCTGGATGAAATGCGCCCGTAACCCACTTGTGAAATCAGATCGTCCAGGGTTAATAACGAATACTCCGTCAGGATTTTCTTAATCTCGTCTGATTTAATATAGGTTGAAAATTTCAAGTTGTTTCTCTTGAATTCTTTTTCCAGTAAATCCTTGCCCAGCAGCAGTGAACTGTTTTTTTCCTCAAGATTGATCCAGTTACGGATTTTGGAAATCGCTCGCGAGGTCACCACGTATTTTAACCAGTCTTTACTGGGGTGGTGACCGGTTTGCGTAATGATTTCTATCTGGTCGCCATTTTGCAACTGGTAACGCAGCGGTACAATATTACGGTTCACCTTGGCCCCAGTACACTTATTCCCGACATCGGTGTGGATGCTATAGGCGAAATCAATGGGTGTCGCTCCTTTGGGAAACGATTTTACATCGCCATGCGGCGTGAAAACATAAACTTCTTCCGGAAACAGCGCCAACTTTAGATTGGACATGAATTCCTTCGGATTCTTGATTTCCTGCTGAACTTCCAGGGCTTCCCGCAGCTTTTTGATCTGATTGTCTTCGTTATTCTGGAAAGCCCGTCCTTCTTTATAGCGCCAGTGAGCGGCAATGCCTTTTTCCGCCCATTCATGCATGGCCCTCGTCCGAATCTGGATTTCAACTCTTTCACCATAGGGACCGATCACCGCCGTATGCAGGGATTGATAGTTATTAGCTTTGGGCATGGCGATATAGTCTTTGAACCGGCCTGGGACCGGCTTCCATAAGGCATGCACGATGCTAAGCGCTTCGTAACAGGTTTTATCCATGTCCGAATCTAAGATAATACGAAAAGCAATAACGTCATACACTTCATCAAAATTGATATGCTGCTCATGCATTTTTTTATAAATACCGTATAAATGCTTCGCCCTACCCTCCACTTCACCTTGAATGGATACTTTTTCCAGCTCTTTAAAAATGATGGCTTTCACTTCTTCCGTGTATCGGTTTCGCGACTCCTGGGATTTGGCAACGCGGGTGGCTATTTCCTTGAAGGCGTCAGGTGAGACATACTGAAAAGCCAGGTCTTCCAGTTCCATTTTCATCCAGTTAATTCCCAGACGATTCGCCAGCGGCGCATAGACGTCCATCGTCTCGCGTGCAATGTAAATCCTTCTGTCGGGCGTCTGATGCTGAAGGGTTCTCATGTTGTGAATGCGGTCAGCCAGCCGAACCAGGAGGATACGGATATCGGCAGACATCGCCAGAATCATTTTACGAAAATTTTCAGCCTGTCTTTCTTCCTGTGAACCAAACGAAATGCGGCTGAGTTTGGTCAGGCCACTCACCAGAAAACTGACATCATTACCGAATTCCTGATCGATTTGTTCTTTGGTGGTAAGAGTATCTTCAATTGTGTCGTGCAGAAGTCCGCTGATGATTGTTGCCGAATCCATCTTCATATCGGCTAGGATGCCGGCTACTTCCATAGGATGCGTGAGATAGGGTTCACCTGATAAACGTACCTGCCCCTGATGTACCGTGGCTGAATAGATATAGGCCTTTTGAATCATCTCCAGCTCGTCGGCTGACAGATAGGCTTGAGCTTTATCAAGAATATCATTTATTCTTAACATGAAGATTCCCGGTCCAAAGCGCGGCTATCAACTAGCCTCTTTCAATTCTGAAACAATTATGTTTCGGACTTCCGTAACAACATCCCCGGTCGCATAAAGTCTGCTCTCGCCGGTCCTACGGATTTTCAACTCGACATGACCCTGCGCCAAATTCTTGGGTCCTACGACGATCCGCAACGGAATGCCGATCAGATCGGCGTCCTTGAACTTCACACCCGCTCTTTCATCGCGATCATCCAGGATCACTTCCATGCCACAGGCTACCAATTCGGAATAAATATCTTCAGACGCTTTCATTACGTCCTTCTCGTTGATATTGACAGGCGTGATGATAATCGTATAGGGCGCTAGCGCCATCGGCCAGATAATGCCGTTGTCATCAAAATTCTGTTCAATACAGGCGGCCACGGTCCTGCCAATACCGATGCCGTAGCAGCCCATAATCATGGTTTTTTCCTTACCGTCTTTATCCAGATAAACGGCTTTCATGGCTTTGCTGTACTTGGTTCCCAGTTTGAAAATATGACCGACTTCGATGCCGCGGACAAACTTAATGGCGCCCGCACAACGGGGACAGGCATCACCGGGTTCGGAAACGCGTAAATCAGCGAAAGACTCCACTTGAAAATCACGCCCGATATTCACATTTTTCAGATGATAATCTTCTTTGTTGGCGCCGGTAACCATATTGACCAGATTCATAATGGAATAATCGGCGATCACTTTGGATTTAATTCCAACTACTCCGGCGAACCCGCGCGGCGCACCGGTCGCTTTTATGATCATTTCGTCATCGGCCAATTCTACTTCGGCTGCACCCAGATAATTCTTCACCTTGATTTCATTGACCTCCTGATCGCCGCGGATCAGGATAGCGCAGGGCTCGCCATCCGCATTGAAAATCAGCGTTTTGACAATCTGTTTAGGCGAGACATTCAGGAAAGAACTGACTTCCTCAATGGTGCGCACATTCGGCGTTTCAATGCTCTCCATGGGGAGCCATTCTTTTTCCGATACAGCCATTTTCTCCGGCCTGGAGATTTCGGCCTTTTCCAGATTGGCTGCGTAGTTGCATTTTTCACAGAAAACAATGGCGTCCTCGCCCGATTCAGCCATCACCATGAATTCATGAGAAAAACTTCCACCAATGCTGCCGGAATCCGCCTCCACCGGACGGTACTTCAAGCCGCAGCGTCGGAAAATGTTATTGTAGGCGGCAAACATCTTCTCATAGCTTTTTTCCGCACCCGCTTCGTCCGCGTCAAAACTGTAGGCGTCTTTCATGCCGAATTCGCGGCATCGCATGACACCGAAACGCGGACGCACCTCATCACGGAATTTTGTCTGAATTTGATAAAGATTGCGCGGCAGTTGCCGGTAGGTTTTAATATCATGGCGCACAAGATCCGTGATGACCTCTTCATGGGTCGGCCCCAGGCAATAGTCTCGTTCATTGCGGTCGCGAAATCTTAAAAGTTCCTTGCCGTAGTAAGTCCAACGACCTGACTCCTGCCAAAGTTCCGCGGGCTGCACCATCGGAAGATGAACCTCCTGGGCGCCAGCCTTATTCATTTCCTCACGGATAATCTGTTCCACTTTTCGAATTACACGATAACCCAACGGCAGATAAGAATAGATGCCGCTGGTTAATTTTCGAATCATTCCCGCCCGAATCATGAGCTGATTGCTGACAATCTCCGCGTCGGAAGGAATCTCCCTTCCTGTAGGCAGGTGCATTTCCGAGTAACGCATTGACCCTCCTTATTTTTCATTGTCCAGGGATTTTATTTCTTCGAGTAAAACCGGGACAAAATCTTTTTCTTCAACTTTTTTATAAGCCACGCCTTTTTTAAACATCATACCAAATCCGTGTCCGCCCGCGATGCCGATGTCCGCTTCTGCGGCTTCACCGGGACCATTCACTACACAGCCCATCAGAGCCACTTTGATATATTTTTTTCTGCCGGTCAGCGCTTTATCGATCTTTTCCGTTAATCCTAAAAGATCAATCTGACATCTCCCGCAAGTGGGACAGGCAATGATTTCCGGCCCGACTTTACGAATTTTCAAAGCCCGCAGAATCCCATAAGCAATGGGAATTTCCTGTAAAGGATCACCTGTGACCGAAACACGTATAGTGTCGCCAATTCCGTCATAAAGCAGCGTACCAATACCCAGAGCTGATTTGATGGCCGCGTCAAGCAGCGTTCCCGCTTCCGTGACACCCAGGTGCAGAGGATAATCCGTTTTGTCGGCGATCATCCGGTAGGCCTCAATCATCATCGGCACATCGGATGATTTGAGCGAAAGTTTAATTAAATCAAATCCCAGGTCCTCAAACATTTCGATATTACGCAAAGCGCTGACACAAAGGGCTTTCGCGTTCACACCACCACATTCCAAAAGCAGATCCTTCTGCAACGAACCGGCATTGACGCCGATGCGGATAACGGTTTGACGTTCTTTGGCCGCTCGGACAATCTCGGCTATTTTGTCTTTAGCTATATTGCCGGGATTGATCCTGATGCCGTCCGCGCCGTTTTTGATGGCGTCAATGGCCAATTGATAGTGAAAGTGAATATCGGCAATCAGAGGAATTTTAATGTCCTTTTTAATTGCCGGTATCGCCAGCGCAGCTTCCTCGTCCGGGACGGCTATGCGTACAACTTCACAGCCGGTTTCCTGTAATAAGTTGATCTGATTGATCGTTGCCGCAACATTCCGTGTATCCGTGTTGGTCATGGATTGGACAACGATGGGCGCATCCCCCCCTATTTTAACGGATCCGATATAAATGCCTCTTGATTTTCTTCTCTTCCTGAAGTCGTTTTCCACGGGGTTAAGCTCTTTTTTTTGTTTTGAGAATTTATAACATGTGTATGCATACTGGGCAATGGCTAATTTGCGGAAATACACATCTTATGCTTCCAGGAAACTAAAAAAACGGTAGTTGCAGATGAGTCTTTGATGAACGTCACCGTCAACTGCCGCCTTTTAAATTTAAGTCATCAGAGTTTTCTTAATTTATTTTCCAAGCCAGCAATGCAGACAAAGCTGATCCGCAGGCAGACTGATCGCCGCGATCATGTCTTCGATGGCCATATATTTCAGAGACGTCACGTTTAAATCACGCCGAATCCAGTCAATCATTTTTGCGTGCTTGACCGATGTCGTGTCGAGATAATCGGACGGATCTTCAATGCCTTTCCCTTCCAGTGAGCGCATCGCTTTGTGGCATGCCAGTTCTGCAGTTGTTCTGGTTGAAGACGCATAAATACAGGGAAACATTAGAGGCGGACAGGCGGGGCGAATGTGAATTTCCTTTGCGCCGTTATCCCACAATTTTTTGACTGTTAAATTTTTCAACTGGGTGCCGCGAACGATGGAGTCATCGCAGATAATCATTCGGTTGCCGTTGATGACTTCCCGTACCGCACTGAGTTTCATGGTCGCAACCAAATCCCGAATTTCCTGAGTGGGCGGGGTATAACTTCGTCCATAACCGGGCGTGTATTTCACTAGAGGTCTCCGGTAAGGAATGCCGGATTCCATTGCGTAGCCGATGGCATGGCCGACCCCGGAATCAGGAACTCCAGCGACAAAGTCAGCCTGAACATTGTCCCGCTTGGCTAAATAGCTGCCGCAGCGTTCTCTGGTTCTTTCCACGCTGATGCCATCGTATATGGATGAAGGGGAACCCGTATAGATCCACAAAAAGGAACAGATTTTTTTCTGGTTTCCTTCCGGTTTAAGCTGCTTAATTCCGTCGGAAGAAAGCAAGACAATTTCCCCCGGTCCCAGGAACCTGTACAATTCATAACCAAGATTCTCAAAAGAGCTTGCTTCAGTGGCTACGACATATGAATTTCTGCTTTTGTCTTTGCTTTGACCCAGCGCCAAAGGAAAGCGGCCAACCTTGTCCCGGGCCGCGTAAATACCTTCCGGCGTGAGGACTAAAACACAAATAGACCCTTCAATAATGCCGCGCATAGACGCGATGCCTTCGATAATATTATCTCCGCGGTTGATCAGGGAAGCAACAATTTCCGCGTTATTAACCCCGCCTCCGGCCATCTCCGTAAAAGAGGCTCCTTCATTGAGAAGCTCGCCGACCAGTTCATTTTTATTGGTAATCAGACCTGTGGCCACCACCGCATAAATACCAAACTTGGAGCGAAAAATCAGCGGTTGCGGAGATTCATCATCAATAGAGCCAATCCCGAAGTGCCCCTCCATCTTTTTGTAATCATCAACAAATCGTGATTTAAATTGCGCCTGGGATATGCCGTGAATCGTATTATAAAACCCCTTAGCTCCGTATACGGCCATACCGCCGTGTTCTGTTCCCAGATGAGAATGATAGTCCGTTCCGTAAAAGAGTGCCTGAACACAACTATCTTGTGTTACAACTCCGAAAAGACCTCCCATTTTTTACCTTCCTGTGACCTACTTCCCGTTATTTTTAAAATTAAATTTTTCCATTAGTTTTTGATGGACATTTTCCGGCACAAGGCCCCTGACCGATCCTCCCAGGCTGGCTACTTCCTTGATGAGTTTGGAACTGGTGTAAAACCATCGAAAGCCACTCATCAGAAAGACCGTTTCAACATTTTTTGTCTGGCGACGGTTAATGAGCGCCATCTGGAATTCATATTCAAAATCAGAGAGAGCGCGCATACCCCTTAAGATCGTGCTGGCACCTGAATGCTTGAGATAATCAATCAGCAGACCATCATGAAAATCCACTCGAATGCCCTTGGAATCTTGAAATATTTCGCGGATGAACTGGCACCGCTCCTCTACTGAAAATAAAAATGACTTATTCGGATTATAGGCGACAAGAACAATGATTTCATCGAAGATTCTGCTGCCTCTTTTAATAATATCAACATGACCGTTGGTAATGGGATCAAACGAACCCGGGTAAATCGCAATTTTGTTTTCGAATTTCTCTTGCATCATGCATTTCCCATCCTTATAAAAGTCAACAAATTGTCTCCATACTTTCTCTGGTCCACCATAAACCATTGATTCGTTAACGGTGTCAGTTGTTCCCTGACGGAATGTTGAAGAATAATGGTACCCTCTTCTTGTAAGACAGGATATTCATTTAATCCCTTAAGCGTTTCTCCGATCAATCCCTGGTTGTAGGGAGGATCGGCAAATACCACATTAAACCTGCATTTTCTTCGGTAAAGATCACGTAAGGCCGATTGAATATCGGCGTGGATGATCTGGCATTTCTCCGAATAACCACATAATAAAATATTTTCGTGGATAACGCCGATAAGAGATTTGCTTTTTTCAACAAAAGTTACATTTTTCGCTTTACGGCTTAAGGCCTCCAATCCTACAGAGCCGGAGCCGGCGAATAAATCAAGAAATGATTGATCCGTCGGTAATCCCAATAAATTGAAAAGAGCTTCCCTTAAAAAATCGGTTGTTGGTCTTTGATTTGACCGGGAAGGAAAATTCAGCGTCCTTCCTTTTGCTTCACCTCCTGAAATTCTCATAATTTTACTTTGGAATTAGAACGTCATCCTAATTTACAATGCCTGTTTAGGAGCATCAATATTTATGTCTTTTTTACGTAATTTCTGAATGAATTTAAGGGCCCACCACAGAGGTCCAGAAATGGCGTAGGTCAAGATAATGAGAAAAGCCATAATTTCCGGTTTGTAATAAAAGATTAAAAAAATGCCTATGGCAATAAGCAATATCTTAAAGGGCATCCGTGCATGGAGATTCATGTCTTTAAAACTATAATATTTAATACTACTGACCATCAAAAGAGACAAAATCACAACCAGAATCAGGATGATATAAAAAGGGTCATGAAGTATCCCTTCAAAACTAATGTGATCAAAAAAAATCACCGTCGTGGCTATTACACAAGCAGCTGCAGGAATGGGCAGGCCGTTGAAATATTTGCTGTCGATCACACCGATTTGAATATTATAGCGCGCCAAACGAAGTGCACCACAGGCTAGGAACAGAAAACCGGCCATCCAACCCAGTTTACCGTCAAAAGACATGGCCCAAGTATATGCCAGCAGTGATGGCGCAACACCGAAAGCAATCAGATCGGCCAGAGAATCATATTCCGCGCCGAATTTACTGGTGGTATTTGTTATCCGCGCAATTCTGCCATCGAGGCCGTCAAAAACAAGAGAGACTAATATGGCGATTGCAGCCAGAAAATACTTTTCCTGAATAGACGCAACAATTGAATAAAACCCCATAAACAAACTGGCTGTCGTAAAAAGATTCGGCAGAATATAAATGCCTTTTTTAAGGCGCGTATGTCTAATGTTCGGTTCTTGATTCATGAGAGGAATCCTAAAGTTGATTGTCCCGCCCGGACTTTGTCGTCTAATTTAACAACAATTCGGGAATCAGAAGGTAAGAAAACTTCAACGCGAGAACCGAAGCGGATCAGACCGAATCTCTCACCTTTTTTGATAATCGCTTCCTCATGGGTCCAGCAAACAATTCTCCTGGCGATAAGTCCGGCAATCTGCACCACCCAAATCGCACGTCCATCTATGGTGCGAATCATTATTTCGTTTCGTTCATTTTCCTTTGAGGCCTTATCCAGATTGGCCGACAGAAACTTGCCCTTGCGGTAAGCAATCTTCGCAATCGTCCCATCATACGGGGCACGATTCACATGAACATTAAAGACATTCATAAAAATACTTATTTTCTTAAACCGTCCTGTAATGCTGCCCTGAATATCGACTTCTTCTATTTTAATAATTTTGCCGTCGGCAGGGCAGATGACCAATTTATCCTCGTCTTGAAAATATCTTTCCGGATTGCGGAAAAAACAGATAATGAAAACACTAATCGCGGCTAAAACAGCTGTTAGCCAGATGACGCCGAAAAAAGCTGCAAGGACAGTTAGGACCAGGGAAAAGATGATAAAGGGAAAACCTTCGTGAGCAATAATACCATTATGTTTCATATAGTATTTTATCTTTCCTCAAATGAGGTTTTGTTGATATATGAATTGAGTGTTCTTGTCAATAGATCTTTGCCTGATGGATTCACGACTATCAACTTGACATAATAGTCAAATAACATATATAAACCAAAAAAATTCAGGAGGACTGAAGATGGCAACGAAAGTAAAAATCTATACTTTGAGCACATGCAGTCATTGCAAGGCAGCTAAAAAATTTTTAAATGAAAACAATGTCATTTTTGACGCAACCGACGTCGATTTGCTGCAAGGCGTGGATAGAGAGACTGTATTAAATGAAGTCGTTCAATACAACCCGCAGCGTTCTTTCCCGACCATCATCATTGGTGACAAAATTATTATCGGTTTTAAAGAAAGTGACATCAAGGAGGCACTAGGACTTTAATGACGCCTGCTGAACTTTATGATCTGTTAAAAAAAGCTCAGGAACCCAAAGGTTATTTGTTCAACAAAAATAAGGTCTGGGTATTATCCATTCTGCAGGATCTCCTGGTCAACAAGGACCGTTACGGCTATACATCCTGCCCCTGCCGCCTGTCATCAGGCAATCGCGAAAATGATCGTGACATCATGTGCCCCTGCGTATACAGAACCGAGGATGTGAAAGAGTACGGAAGCTGCTACTGCAATTTATATGTTACCCAAGAATGGAACGACGATAAGATTCCTCACCGGTACGTCCCGGAAAGAAGGCCACCGGATAAGGTATTTTTATAAAGTTCCTTTTCCCTTGCTCAGACAATTGAATATGGAACCATTTTACTATACCTCCAGCATCTGACGGGAAATATTTTTATCTAAAATGTTGACAAACGACTCAAGTAACAATAAGTTACCTTATATTTAATTTAAGCGAAGGGATCATGTTAATGATTAACATATATATTTGTAAGAAAAAGGGGGTTTTAATTGCTGAAATCTGCACGGACACAACCTGTGAGTGGCGTCTGAAAAATGAAGCGTTTTTAAACTGCACCTGGGTCGCCTGTAATTATGGACCTTTTACCCTGGAAGAAGTAGGCGATATGATGGGGGTAACCCGGGAACGAATTCGTCAGATTGAAGCCAAGGCTCTCAAAAAGCTCCAGCACAAAAAAAGAAGAGATCAACTCAAGGATTTTGCCTCGCCGGGCAACGACTGGGACAATCTGTAAGATGTTATGTCTGTTTTTTTTTGCGCAACTTTTCCAGAAACAGCACTTCGTTCATATAAATTTTGCGTTCATCACGGGCAAACAACATTCCCCCTATAGACATTTCCATATCCAGAGCGGCAATCTTATCCATTCTCGGCACGACGGAACAGATATTCTTCAGTTCTTCAAATGCTTTAACTGATCTTGTCGATAAGGTCTCCGCTATTTTCTCTGCTTCCTGCATAAATTTTTCAGGAGGCGCCACTTTATTGACCAGACCGATTCTTTCCGCTTCATTGGCTCCGATGGGTTCTCCCAGCATCACGATTTCTTTTGCTTTGGTCACACCCACAATCTGACTTAACGGATAAAAAAGAGGACTTAATCCGAACTTCAGCTCCGGGTGACAAAAAATGGCGCTTTCAGATGCGACAATCAGGTCGCACACGGTCACGATATTGAAGCCGCCTCCCAAAGCAATGCCACCAACCGCAGCAATAACCGGCTTAGGATATGAATAAATTTTCTTCAGATATCGTTTCATCGATTCGAAATAGTCATCGATTTCCACGTTAGATAGAGACGACATTTCTTTGATGTCCATGCCGGCAGAAAAAACATATTCACCGCCGGTAATCACCAAAGCTTTCATCTGCTGATCCATTTCGACATCAAGAAGCGCATCGTTAAATTCCAGCCTCATTTCCTTCGACAGGGCATTCATTTCATGGGCACGATTAAATTGAATGATGGCGTAACCGTTTTTCTTTTCAACGATGATGTTTTTATAAGTCATCTTTTATTGTCTACCTTTAATCGGAGATCTTTACCCGATTTAAAAAAAGGAACTCTTCTTTCGCCAAGAGACACTTCAGCCCCTGACTTCGGATTGCGACCGACTCTGGGCTTCCTTTCACGTATCGTAAACGAGCCGAAACCTCTTATCTCGATTCGTTCATTTTTTTTCAGTGCGCCGACCATTGAATTCAAGATCGTCTGCACAGCCAAAGCGATATCCTTTTGCGAATATATTTTAAATTTTGCCTGTATTTTTTTGATTAATTTATTTTTGGTCATATTGCTATGCTGTCGGCAGGTCATGGATGATACAAATAACTGACCCCTCCCCAATTTTCTGCTTTTTCTTTTACAGACCGACTGAGTTGATTTGCCGCACTCTCAAACATGTAATCAAAAACGGATGGATGCTTTTTTTTAGGATACACCAAATCGTATTCTCCGTTTTTGCCGGCCAATTCGCTGGCTAGTTTCGCTGCGGCGGCCATATCGCCCAATTGATCAACCAATCCTAATTCTTTGGCTCTTCGTCCCGTAAAAACACGTCCGTCCCCTATCGCAACAACCTGCGCTCGTGTCATTTTCCGATCCCGGACAATGACATCAATAAATTGGTTATAAATATCGTCAACCAGTTCCTGGATAATGATCCTTTCTTCCGGTGTCATTTCCCGCATGGGCGAACCGATATCCTTATACCGCCCACTTTTGACAACGGATGATTTCACACCAACTTTTTTTAAGAGCTCTTCCACATTGGCAAATTGCATTATCGCCGATATGCTGCCGGTAATGGTTCCGGGATTGGCTACAATTTTATCACCCGCACACGCAATCAACAGCCCCCCCGATGCGGCAACCGAGCCCATGGACACAACCACTTTTTTCTTTGTCTTGAGTTTGACTACTGCATCATATATTTCCTGCGACGCGGCAACACCGCCGCCAGGTGAATCAATACGCAGGACGACAGCCACAATGGAACTGTCTTCTCGGAACTCGTCAATATTTTCAGTAATTTCAATGGAATCAGTAATCACGCCCTCAACCGGCACTACGCCAACCTTGTCATTTAAAGAAAAACCTTTTGCGGCGACGCTACCGGATTGAATACCTGCTCTATAAAAGAAAAAATAGAGAAAGGCACCTAGCACGATTAGTAAAACTAATCCCAAAAATACCGGATGTTTTCTCATATTTTTTTATTCCTTAGGCTGGCCGCCAATCTTTACATCGGCCAGTGCTTGCGCAAGATTCGAGCCAATATTTTCACGGTTATTAATATACTGGCTTGATGAAGTTGTCGCTGGAGCCGGCGTCGGCGCTTCCATTTCCTTAATACTCAATCGGATTTTCTTTGTTTTGACATCAATGCTTTTGACCACGGCAGACACGGTATCTCCAGCTGAATAAAGCTCGGCGGACGACTTGACCCGTTTCTGGCTAATTTCAGATATATGAACCAGGCCTTCGATACCTTCTTCAATTTCCACAAAAATCCCAAAGTCAGTAAAGTTTGTAATCTTGCCGGTCACCACGCTGCCGGGCGCATATTTTTGCGGCAATTCTTCCCACGGATTCTTTTCAATCTGTTTAATGCCCAGAGAGAATTTCTCATTCTCCACGTCAATATTTAAAACGACCGCTTCGACTTCCTGTCCTTTCTTGAAATATTCGGAAGGATGGGTAACCCGATGCTTCCAGGAAATATCGGATACATGAACCAGCCCGTCGATGCCGTCTTCAATTCCAATAAACACACCAAAATTAGTAATATTTCTAACGAGACCTTTCACAACTGTGCCAACCGGATACTTCTCTTTGAGCTTTTCCCATGGATTGGATGTTGTCTGTTTCAGACTTAATGAAACTCTCTTGGCTTCCGGGTTGACTTCCAAAACAACCACGTTGACCGTATCCCCAACATTCAATACTTTGGACGGATGTTTGATTTCGCGTGTCCAGTACATCTCCGATATATGAACAAGGCCTTCTACACCTGGTTCCAATTCGATAAATACGCCGTAATCGGTCAAGTTGACCACTTTTCCCTGAACCAGCGCGCCGACCGGATACTTCTCCGAAATATGCTCCCAGGGATTTTCATGAAGCTGCTTTAAACCCAGCGAAACTCTTTCTTTTTCACGATCAAATGAAAGAATCTTAACGGTAATATTTTCGCCCTTATGGAAGATATCAGAAGGCTTAGCTATTCTTCCCCAGGATATATCGGTTACATGGAGCAATCCATCGATACCACCCAGATCAATAAAAATTCCATAATCAGTAATATTTTTGATGACGCCCTCAATGATGCTACCTTCTACGATATTGTTCAGTGTGTCTTTCTTTTCACTTTCTCTTTCGGACGCTACGATGGACCGTCTGGATAAAACAACGTTATTACGCTTGCGGTCATATTTTAAGATATGAAAATCCAACGTCTGACCGATAAACTGGTCCAAATCTTTAATCGGACGGATATCTATTTGTGACCCAGGCAGAAAAGCGATAATACCGATATCAACAGAGAGACCTCCTTTTACTTTTTCCACAACGGTCCCTTTAATCATCAGATTATTGTCGCTGATGTTTTTAATATCATCCCAAATTTTAAGCTTGGCTGCTTTTTCACGGGATAAGACCAGATTCCCTTCAGAATCGCGCTTATCAATAAAAACTTCTATATTGTCACCTACGGAAATATTCACATTTCCCTGGGCGTCTTTGAGTTCTCTGATCGGAATAAAACCTTCCGTTTTCCAACCCACATCCACCATGACAATGTCCGCTGTTACCTGAACGACTTTGCCCCGGGCAATATCACCATATTGCAATTGATTAAGACTCTGCTCGTAGAGTTCCTTAAAGCCCATGTCTTCTTCTTTGGGCTGAGTTGACGAATTTTGTGCGCTGGGAATTGAAGAGTCAGTCTTAACCTCCTTTTCACTTGTTAAGTTTGTGTTGTTATTGTTAACCATTAACCTGATACCCCCTAATTTTTATAAGACATTTTAGTTTTGGTTGCCTAACATACTGAAAATTAAATAGCAAGACAAATCAAATACCCACTGCATTACATGCATTTTACACCCGATCATGCCCGCCTGATACTCGTTTAAGAATTATTTCGACGACTTGTGAAACATCTAAAAAAGTCGAGTCAATGATGATGGCATCCGACGCTGCAGTTAAGGGTGCGATTTCCCTCTGTGAATCCTGTTGATCTCTGGCTTGCATAGCCCTGGTTACCGCATCTCGCTTTGCCGGTCCATTCTTTTGAACGATTTCTGCATGGCGTCTTTGAATTCTCTCTTCGACATCCGCATCTAAAAAGAACTTGAATTCCGCTTCGGGGAAAACAACAGAGCCCATATCTCTTCCTTCTGCCACAATGCCTCCTCGGGCGCCCGCTTCTCTTTGTAAAGAAAGCAATTTCTCACGGACAACAGGAAAAGCGGATATGGTCGAAGCTCCTAATCCAACCTCTTCCGTGCGGATTTTGTTGTCAATATTCTCTCCATCGACATAAACGGTCAACTTACCATCAAGATTTTTCAGGACTACATCCGTTGTAGAACATAATTTAGCCAGCTCGTCAGCGTCCCTCACATTAATATTATTTTTTAGCGCTTTATAAGCCAACGCACGATAAAGCGCTCCCGTGTCCAGATAAATATATTGGAGTTTGGCGGCTACAGCCTTACTCACCGTGCTTTTTCCCGCGCCTGCCGGTCCGTCAATGGTAATCACTTTTCCCATCATTTTATTATCTTCCCTTTCGCGTAGTTCATTATCTCCCGTTAAGGAAAACTTGCCTAATCTTTACAAAGCAGATAGTATCAATCATCATAACAAATGGACTGCATGATTGACTATGTGCAAAATTATTCAAAAGCAATATTTTTCTTTAGCCGTGATTTTATTCCTTATCTTTTTCGTAACACAAAACGTTTGGGCCGCATTTACGATTGATGATGAAAAAAAACTAGGCAAAGAAATTTATGAAAAACTCGAAAAGAATAACTTTTTGCTGCCGGATACAAGACTCCATGCCTACGTCACGGGAATCGGCAATCGGATTCTGGCTCAAAGCAATAAAGCGCCTTTTGATTTTACCTTCTCCATTTTCGACAGCCCAGGAATTAATGCTTTTGCCACGCCCGGCGGCTATATTTACATAAACAAAGGATTAATCTCCTCCGTGGAAAACGAAGCGCAACTGGCCGGCGTCATTGCGCATGAAATCGCGCATGCCAATGCCCGGCATGTCGCCAGCATTATTGAAAAGTCCCAAAAGCTCAATATCGCCATGCTGGCCGCAATTATCGCGGGAGCGTTCCTCGGCGGTGGTGGAGAAGCTACGGCGGCCATTGCCGCTTTTTCCATGGCGGGCGCCACATCAATGAGCCTCAAATATCAGCGGGAACACGAAGAAGAAGCGGACCGTCTGGGCATAATATATCTGGTAAATGCCGGTTACTATCCAGCGGCCATTGTTGAATTTCTCAAGATCATCAAACAGTATGAGTTTTTATCTAAAACGGTACCTTCCTATCTGCGGACACATCCAGGCACAGACGACCGCATTTTTTATCTCGACAATCTGCTTCAAACACAATATCGCGGAGTCGGTGGCACCGGAAATATTGTAGGTAATTTTCTCCGGATGCAGGCATTGATTGCGCAGGATACGTATGATCTTAATCAACACCGTAAACAGCTGATGGAATCTCTACAAAAAGATCCCCGCAATGTTGATCTGCTTTATGCCCTGGCTCTCACGGAAGATCAGATCGGTCATACAAATGCCGCATTGGAAAATCTGAACAAAGCCTTGACGATTGCGCCACGCGATGAAGATATTCTGAAAAGCATTGGTTTGATCTATTTAAAAACGGGTAATGCCGGTCAAGCCCGATTTCATCTACTACAGGCGGCAAAGATCAATCCCGAAAACGAGCAGATTACATTGGCTCTAGGCAAAGCGCATTTTGCCACGGGCGACTTTCAAAACTCACTGAATTGTTTTCTGAAGCTACAGAACAAGACATTTGATGATATCGACATCAACTACCATATTGCCATGTCCTACGGCAGGCTGAATCAACCAGGCGAATCGCATTATTATTTCGGTTTATATTTTAAAAAAGAGAAAAAGAAAGAAAGCGCCCTCTTTCATTTTCGCAAAGCGCTTAATTACTACCCCAAAGGATCACCAAGAGCAGTTTCCATTTCTGACGCCATCAATGAATTGAGCGCCGATAAACCTAAAAAGCCGGACAAGAAATCAGATGGTCAACAAAATATTCCTCAATAAAACCAATTATGAAAACAAATTTTTAACAGGAAACTACCGGTCAATCTTTCTCGTTGCGAAAAATGGGACAATACACTATAAGAAGCCCACTTTAATATTTTTATGAAAGGAGTCTCAACAAGTGAACATTTTAATATTTGGCCCCAACGGCAGCGGTAAAGGTACGCAAGGCGCGATTGTACA
The DNA here is from genome assembly GCA_963726395.1 of uncultured delta proteobacterium. GTDB lineage: Bacteria > Desulfobacterota > Syntrophia > Syntrophales > Smithellaceae > UBA8904. The sequence goes on along the minus strand of CAVSCG010000026.1, from coordinate 8,968 downwards.
GAAGAAATACGGAGTTCCCCACATCGAAACCGGCGTCATCTTCCGTCAGAATATTTCGAAGAAAACCCCGCTGGGCGAAAAAGCAAAAGCGTTTATTGACCGCGGCGAGCTCGTTCCGGACGATATTACAATTCCCATGATTCTCAATCGCCTCAAAGAAGATGATTGCAAAAATGGCTGGCTTCTGGATGGTTTCCCCCGCAACTTGGCTCAGGCTGAAGCGCTCTGGGCAGCTTTGCAGAAAGAAAACATTAAACTTGATTTCGTGATTGAAATCGATCTGGATCGCGAAACAGCCAAAAAGCGTATCATGGGACGGAGATTGTGCAAAATGGATAACAACCATCCCAATAACATCTACATCGACGCTATTAAGCCCCATTCACATGATGGCAAGACCACCTGCCGAGTTTGCGGTTGCGAGGATTTATCTGCTCGTGCCGACGATCAAGATACCTCCGCCATCGATAAACGTCATGGTATTTATTATGACACGAAAACCGGAACCTTGGCCGGCGTAAACTATTTCAAGGAAAGAACCAAAGTGATTATTGTCAACGGAAGCGCCGGTGTCAAAGAAGTATCTGAAGACCTTATGAAGAAGCTGATTTAAGTAAACAAGAAAGATTGAAAATAAAAGCCCGCCGAACCTTTGGAGGGCTTTTTTTAACACCCTTATGGAAAATATTAGAAATTTCAGTATTATTGCCCATATCGATCACGGTAAGTCCACGCTGGCCGACCGGCTGATCCAATTTACCGGCGTTTGTAATGAAAGAAATTTTCAGGATCAGATACTGGATAATATGGACATTGAGCGGGAACGCGGCATCACCATCAAAAGCAACGCCATATCCCTGCCCTATCGTGCCAAAGATGGGAAAGAATACATCCTGAATCTGATTGACACACCGGGACATGTGGACTTTTCTTATGAAGTCTCCCGGTCACTGGCCTCTTGCGAAGGCGTTCTTTTGCTGATCGATGCCGCCCAGGGCGTACAGGCGCAAACCCTAGCCAATCTTTATCTTGCTATGGAACACAATCTCGCGATCATTCCGATTATCAATAAAATTGATCTGCCGTCCGCGGATATTGACCGTGTTCTCGAAGAAATTGATTCGGAATTGGGACTCGATCCGGACAAGCATATCAAATGCTCCGCCAAGGAAGGCATCGGCATTGAAGAAATTCTAGAAGCAATTATTGAACGCATTCCACCGCCAATCGGTGATGCCACCAATCCTCTAGCCGCTTTGATCTTTGACGCCAAGTATGACTCATTCCGGGGCACGATCATTCATTGCCGCGTTTTTGAAGGAAGCGTTAAAGCGGGCGATATTATCAAATTCATGTACAACGGTACCACGTATAAAGTGGAAGAAGTGGGCCACTTTCTTTTAACACGCACCAAACGTGAAAAACTTTCCGCAGGCGATGTCGGCTATATCATTGCCGGCGTTAAAACCGTTGCTGATGTGCGCACGGGCGACACGATCACTCTGCAGGATAACCCTTGCAGCCAACCCTTGCCCGGATTTAAAGAAGTCAAGCCGGTCGTTTTTGCATCGATTTATCCCATCGCGTCCGATGATTACCAGGACCTGGCTGATTCACTGGAAAAGTACAAGCTCAACGACGCATCTTTTATTTATGAGAAAGATTCATCCGCCGCTCTTGGTCAAGGTTTCCGCTGCGGCTTTTTAGGCCTGCTTCATCTGGATATCGTACAGGAAAGACTGGAAAGAGAATTCGATCTCTCAATCATCCTTTCCGTCCCCAGTGTGAGATACCGTTTCACGCTTAGAGACAACAAAGTTATTTATGTGGATAACCCCACACACTATCCCGATCCGGCGGAAATCGCCAAAGGGGAAGAGCCTTACATCCGTGCCACGATGATGCTTCCGGAACGTTATCTGGGCACGGTCATGAAGCTTTGCATGGAGAAACGCGGTGTGAATTCCAATATGACTTACACCGGCCCCGGACGCGTCGAATTATCCTACGAAATGCCGCTGGCGGAAGTCATTTTTGATTTTTACGACCGCTTTAAATCCGTCACACAGGGCTACGGCTCTTTTGATTACGATATTATCGATTACCGGGAAAGCAATCTGGTTCTGCTGGATATTCTGGTGAACAGCGAAAAGGTCGATGCGCTTTCGCAGATTGTTCATCGTGACCGCGCCCGCGCCCGCGGCCTTTTGGCCTGTGATCGCCTCAAAGACGAAATACCGCGACAGATGTATAAGATTGCCATTCAAGGCGCCATTGGCGGAGAAATCATTGCCCGCAGCACGATCAGTGCCTTCCGCAAAGACGTCACGGCTAAATGCTACGGAGGTGATATTACCCGCAAAAGAAAGCTCCTGGAAAAGCAAAAGGCCGGGAAGAAGCGTATGAAGATGATCGGTTCTGTCAGCATTCCGCAAAGCGCGTTTTTGGCGGTCTTGAAGTCCGACACAGATTAAACATTGTTTGCATGCTTCTGCTAAACGTCATGGAAAATAATCAAGCAGGTCTCTATATTCATTTTCCGTTTTGCTTGAGCAAATGCGGATATTGCAGCTTTTATTCCATCTCATCCATCCATCTTATCCCTGAATTCGTAAAGACCGTTTCGCGGGAAATGGCCTTTTATAAAAAATCATTTCAATCTTTTGATACAATCTATATCGGCGGCGGAACCCCTTCCCTGCTCTCCATTCAGCAAATTGATGATATTTTGAAATCGGCAAATGGCATTTTTAATATCGACCAACAGACGGAGATAACGATGGAAGTCAATCCCGGTGATGTGTCTCTCGAATATTTTCAGCAGTTGCGCAAACAGGGCATTAACCGTCTGAACATCGGCATCCAATCCTTTAATGATTCAATTTTGAAATTCCTGGGACGCAGGCATTCAGCAGAGGAATCCATAGCGGCAGTGGAAGGAGCGTGGCAGGCCGGATTTGATAACATAGGCATCGATTTAATTTACGGCGTTTATGGTCAAGACATGAAGACATGGAGAGAAACATTAAACAAAGCACTGTCTTTTTTTCCTGAGCATCTCTCCTGCTATCAGCTCTCGCTGGACGGAAAAACGCCTCTGTATAAACAATATAGAAAAGAAAGCCTGCAACTGCCCGCGGAAAACGAAGCACTGGATTTCTTTATGACCACATCGAAGATCCTGACTGATGCCGGTTATATTCATTACGAGGTATCCAACTTTGCCCGCACCGATTCTTTTAAATCCAGGCACAACATTAAATACTGGCGGCACGCACCTTATCTGGGTTTGGGGCCGGCCGCGCACTCCTTTCTGGATTCCAGGCGCTGGTGGAACAAGGCAGACATTAAAACGTATCTGAACGCTGTCGGCGAAGGGAAAAAACCGGTGGACAAATCGGAATCGCTTTCAATGGATCAACTTGCACTGGAATCGCTCTTCCTGAGTATGCGCACAAAGGACGGCATCCATCTCCAACAATACAAAAATCGCTTTGGCGTGGACATCCTCGTTGACAAGAAGCAAGTCATCGATGAACTGATGAAAAACGGCCTTCTGGAGCTGAAAGACGGCAGCCTGAAACCGACATTGGGCGGCATGGCCGTGGCGGACAGCCTGGCCCTTATTTGAGGATCTTTTCTGTCATGACCTGGATTTTGACGTGACAGGCAATGGCCATGACGAATATTGCACCTACAAGTCCATAGTTTTTAGTTCTGAATTGGAGTGAGTAGTCGAGTGGCGCGAGGGAATCTCACCCTCGCGCTCTCCCAGAACTGGACGTGACAGTCTCCCGTCATCCAGCTCCTATTGTCCAGCCTTAACCTGAGAGAGCTGCCAATGGGCAAAAAGACCTCGGTTGCCTATGCACTATGCATTGCAACCATAAGAAACGCCCGTCGCTTATGCCCTCTCAATCTTTTGTATTTCCGGGATGCCCACCGAGCAAGAATATTGTTCAGGTGTTGAAAGGTCCGGTAAAGGGCTGACTTGCGGAAGCGTCCGTAGTAGTTGATCCATCCCCTTAATACTGGGTTGATCATCTGGGCCAGTTCGTCCAGAGATTTGTCCGTGCGCCGGTGCAATTTCCATTGCCTCATGGTATCGCATATCGATTTTGTGGCTTTGTTGCTGATTGCAGGATTAAATCCGACGAAGAATCTACCCTGGCGGTTCTTCGCTTCTCCGGGGCCGAAACGTATAGCCCAAGAAATCGAATTTCTGTTCAGGATAATCCCCTCGCCGATCGTCATCCTTACAGTAAACAATCTTCGTCTTCTGCAAGTTAAGCTCCAACCCACATTCAGCAAATCGCCGTTCAATCGCCACCCGAAGTCCTTCTGCTTCGGCTTTGCTCCGACAGTGACAAATCCCATCATCGGCATATCGCTCAAATGGAATTTGAGGATACTGTCTCTGCATCCACGTATCGAACGCATAATGCAAAAAGAGATTCGCAAGCAAGGGGCTGATCACCCCTCCTTGCGGAGTCCCTTTATCCCGATGAATCAGGCTGCCATCCTCCAATTGCGCCGGGGCCTTCAGCCATCTTTCGATGTACAGAAGCACCCATTTGCAATCGGTATGTTTCCTTACCGCCCGCATCAAAAGATCATGGTCGATATTGTCAAAGAAGCCTTTGATGTCGAGGTCAAGAACCCAGTCGTATCGCCAGCACCGCTGACGTGCAACCCCTATGGCCTCGATCGCAGACTTCTTTGGCCGATACCCATAAGAGTCCGGATGGAAATGCTCTTCCAAAATCGGCTCCAGGTATCGCTTGACTACCGTCTGGGCAATGCGGTCTGCCACCGTTGGAATCCCCAACGGCCGCGTTCCCCCATTGTCCTTTGGTATCTCGACCCGACGTACAGGTGGTGGAAAATAGCTGCCTGAAGACATCCGATTCCAGATCTTAAAAAGGTTGTCTTTCAAATCCTCTTCAAACTCTGCAATGGATTGCCCATCTACTCCGGCCGCTCCTTGGTTCGCCTTTACCCGTTTGTATGCCTCCCATACCTCCCATTTTGAAATACAAAACGGCTTTGCTTTATCCACCAGGCTCCTCCCATTTCTGGTTGACCTGAAAATAAAGCCGAGACAACGCAGCCCCTTCGGTCCAGTTCCATTACAGAACCTTCCTCCCTACTACGGACTGCTCCGCCCCTGTGCCCCGCATCGGTACTCTCATTCTTATGGTTTCCTCCACTTGAATTTCTCCCTTATCATCGGGACGACAGGTTCCCACGTTCCACACAAGAGCCTGGATCAGGTTCGCGCTACCTTTATGCCGGATGCCGCCCAAGCAGTAAACAGGTTCCCCTTGAGCTTATCCTGGAGTTCAGTAAGCCCCCCAGTTTTGACATCATCCAATTCATTTCGACACCTCAGAAGTAGTTCGCTTGCGCTCGCCTCCCTGATCCTCACCTGACATGGTCTTGCCATGCCTTTTCCTTAACGCTCACCACATTGGCTCTTTACCAACGCAGCTTAAGGTGGTTTGAAGCCTGCTCCTGCAAGCCGACTTCGAGGGACCTCCCCTCATCTCTTGTGCAGCCTCGTGGCGCACTTACTATTTGAAATATTCATAAAAAGGCAGAGCCATTGCTGACCCTGCCTCGCTGAATCGAATATTAACCGATGTGGTCAAATATTATAAATTTCCGTCTTTGGCTCCTGGGTGCCCTACCCGTGGTAAAAATAACGGCCTGCCATTAGTTACTTTCTGACTTTTTTCTCGGTTTCTACATTCTTCCCTACTGGTATCTCATATACAGGTACGGCCCAGGTTGTTGCCCCTGCAAGTCCCAATGTGTATTCGATAGCAGTCAATGCCTCGTTGCTTTCGACTTCCGAGACGGTCATGCTTACTACTGTGGTTGGCTGAAGACCGTCAAATGGCTTCCCTTGAAACATATAGTTGACGAGTAACTTTCTCCCCGGCAGGCTTGCTACGCTATCTGCCGCCTTTGCGACCTCCGCCGTTTTGCTCATATCCCACATAACAAACATGGCTACTTTCATATACTCCTCCTTTCATTTGAGTGAAACAATTTGCTGGGAAAAATAAATGAGGTACTTAGTATCAGACTTCATTGACGGAATCTCAACTCCACGCCTACCCTGAAAAAGAATCGTAAAACCCGACCAATTACTTTTTTGATCCTTAGCCTTTTTCATCCGGGAATACTACTTTCGTTTCAACTAATGGAACAATTTCCTCCTTCATGAGATCGCTCCATACCATGACGGATGTCATGATGGCTTTGGGATCATTTGACTCACAGATCATGAAACCTCTACCTCCGCTAACATCAAACCATTCGCTAACTTTTTTTACTCCCTCGCTGAGAGAGATTCCTTTCTCCATACGTCTTTTAATCAGCGCATCTCTCTGTCCGGGTTCCCATGTATAAATATTCATGAAAAGCATAGCTTACCTCCCTTCATTTGAGTGAAACAATTTGTTAGAAAAAATAAACCAGGGAATATTATTTAGGAGAAAATATAGGCTCCCACAGAGGTATGATAATCTCCATGGAAGCCGAAATATCGGTATCTTCCGATAACTTCTGCTCATAAAGGACTCCAGAAGGTTGAGGGTCAGGTTGAGGGGTTTACATCACGATAACAATGACTTGATCTTTTGATTTTCTTTGTACCACAAGTTAGGAAAAGCTGGTGAAATTTGATTATTAAATTATTGATAGCCTAATGCTAATAGAATATTAGCATTAGGAAATTGAAGAAAGGTGGGATTGAAGGTTGATATTCTTGCCGATTAAGCCCAATTTGCGCCTGATATGAAACCGGTGAATATTGATTGCACTATCAGAGGAACCCAGAAATTTTGAGATCTCCTTCGTGGTTTTCCCTTCAAGAAAATGTTTTATTGATTACCGTTCTTAAGAGTGGATCTCCGCCAGAATTGCTAGATGCTTGCTTACAGAAAGAACATCGCGGAAAAAGGCAGAGCCATTCCTGACTCTGCCTTTTATGATTCTCTGTTGAGGTATTTAACGTCGGCAGGGTGGTGGAGGGGCATAACCATCATTGTCCCAAATTCGGTTATGTGAATATTTATTCAACCGGCAGCAGTTAATGATCTTCAGGTCGCAGAGCGTTTTACGCCATTCGTATTTAATTAATATAGATTCTGCCGCTCTTTTTTCGGGATCGAACGAAACGCGATAAGAAGGTGAATATTCTTCCCGTCCATAGCCAGTGCCAGCACTTTCAGAAGCCCTAGATTGAGCCGATGGCGAAGCTACTTTATCTTTAGCTTCGTCATGCCCAAGCTTTTCAGGTGCTAAGTAAGGGTGACCAATTGGCGTCTCGCAACGTTGAATCTCCGGGTAAGCTACAACAGCAATCACACCCATGGCTGATTCATCACCGAATGCAGCCGCATAAGAATCGGGGACATCGGTGAAGTAAAAGCGGTTGATTTTGTCTTGCGCCGTCCGCCAGCCCGAATATTCGTTAGTCGCATACGGCTCAAGAATATACATTCTTTCGTTATTCTTGAGCCATGACTTTTGCCCTGAAATAATATTTCTACCGTCAACGGCAACAACAACACCAACTCTTCGATTGAGTTTATTGCGAACTATAATCCGATAACGGTCGCCCTTTATAGCTTCGGCGTATACCTTTTTCAACGTTGGATGACTTTTCATGGGGTAGAATGGCAGAAACTGGCCATTATCCGAAGCAATACTGACTTCTATCGTATCGCCGATTGGTGCGGCAATGGCACAGCCGACCCATATTAATAAAACCGTGCATATAGCTAATAACTTTTTCATGACTTTTTCCTCCTCTATGGGTGTATTTTTGTCTTTTATTGTTTAGACAAAACAAGAGGGAAAAAGTTCCTACCTTTTTATTTTTTTACAACTTTATCTTTTGATTCCCAGAAGAAAGGTTGAATATTATTAGAAAGTGTACTCATGATAATGGCAGGAAGTAGTGACTACCGAAAGCACACTATAACAAAATGACCTATTCCAGATGAACCGTGCGATGAATCATTCCGCGATCGTTTTCCTGATGAGCGCAAAGATCCAGGCAATCTCCGCCTCGTCCAGACCGCTGGCGAACTCAACCACGGCCTTATCGCTTCGGGCAATGATACCCTTAGAGCCAACGATCTTAATTAACGACAATATGAAGTGAGGCATGGGACGCCCGTCAGGCATCCGGGGAGTGCCAGGATCCCCAAGGGATGCTTTCTTCATCCCGGGCACCTCGGTAGTGTTCATTACCCCTTGCATTGTAGGCGCCACAAGATCTTCCAGTTCGGAGACGGGAATCTCCTTAGTTGTGCGCTTCCCCTGCTTCAGAGCTTCCACACGGAGAATGTCTTTTGTAATGGCGATCCGCTCGAACTGCTTTTTCAGGCGAAACTCTCTCACCAGCGCCGATATAACGGGTGCAGCTATAAAGAAAAAGCCGATGAAGCTCAGGAAAACATAGCGGATGAAGTCAGGCATGGGACGCGTGAGAATCGGCAGCAGAAAAAACCAGACCACGATTCCGGCGAAGACAAGAGAAAAGAAAACGGGAATATAATGGATCCCGCTTTTAGCCTGTCCGGAAATGTGAACGATGAACCCGTTTCCTGTTCGTTCCACTCGCGAGCGCATTGTGGAAGGTTCTGGCGGCAAGACGCTGATTGCCTTACCAGTTCGCCGCACTCGGTCCCTGTAGGTTTCGTCAAGATGTTCAGGATCGCGCGTCACACTTTCGCCGGCGGAAGAATCGACTAGTGGTTTCCGCAGGAATCTGGAATCTCCTCGGCCAACTGCCTTGCCTCATTGAAGTTAGTGGGCTGCAATATGGAAATGGGCTTTGTGATCCCCTCGCCGGAAAGTTTCACCGGCCATGTTGCGGCGGAATCGCTGTCGCCACTCGAGAAGCTCATTTCCACCTGGCGGATCGAGTCCAGCATATACTCCGTGCGCT
>CAVSCG010000025.1:0-162062 GCA_963726395.1 uncultured delta proteobacterium | reverse complement strand
ACACCTTAGCATGATGCACTGTTAATTTAAACACCCGCCCCCTTGTTTTTCTTATTTTCCGCCACTATTGAGCAAATCATACAATTGCGTTACGTCTACCAGTTTTTTTCGTCAGCGCAAGCACCTGTGTTGGCGTGTTCCGACCCAACTCGGCACGGATTTCACGGCGCCGAAGAGCACTTTCACGATACCCAAGAAAGTGGTGCAGTCTCTGGCAATGGCGATGTATCTGCCTTTTTGAACAAGGTCACATACGCCTTACCGGGAACGAAACCAGACTCGATTCTTGCTTCCAACCTCTTGTCATCGAGCAGATTATCAAGGATGATGTCATCGAATTGCTGACGGCTCATGTGCGGATCAACAAAAGCAGTCTGCAACTGCTTCCTTTCTTCCTTCCTCAGACCGTATTCATCGGCCAGGATTACTAGATTCTGGGTCATATACATGTCCGACGCGTCCAGGAACCTGGCCAACAGTTGACATATATGATCAAGCAACTCCTGCGACACGGCATCATCCTTCCGGTGATAATTGACATCGATGCGGCTCAATTTGACTTCCAGGGCGAGACGTTCCATGAGCGGCCGGGTGATGTTGCCTTTCGTACACTGATCCCAGAAGATTCTGATGCCGCTGTGCTTCCACCAACCCAACATGATGTCCGGATCACGAATGCCTTCTTCCTGCGTTACCACGGTATCGATGAGTTTCGTCAGTATTCCAGGCAAAGTATAGGGTCTGTCGGCATCTGTCGGTTTTATGTGCATTTCCACGAAGCGGCTGACGTTGTACTCTTTTTTCAGGGAAAACAAGCGATTGTTGATTGAAAGTGGTCTGAGCTTTCTTCGGTCCGTCGAGTCGAGAGTTTGAGTCTGTGACTTCGGAAACCATTGCCGCTACAGGACCGCCAAAGCGCAACTTAAGCTTATCGATATTTTCATCATATCCGATGGCAGTCCTGCAACCGTCTTCGACAATGTCATGGAGGATGGCGACCGTTGCCATAATGGGCGATGTAGCCCTGCCAGAACCTGTTCTGCAATACCGGCAATGCGAAAGGAGTGCCCGAGCATCGTGCCATTGCCTTTCCGCCGTCCCCTGTCCAGATAACGCATGGTTTCCAGGGCGGCTACATACAGCGTGTCGATTGAATTCGGTGCCTCCGCAGCGTTGTAGAGTTCCATCATCGGAAGATTCATATGAACATCATGTATCGCTTTGCCTCGTCTTCCACACAAACGCTTTAGTTTCGTGGCGTCTTCGAGCACGTCTTCCACAGCTGTCATCAGGGTGCTCGTCAGGGGTTCTCGTATCGTTCTGTAATCTACACCCTTCAAGGCGAGGGCAGCTTTAGTTCTCCGGAAGTCCTGTTCCAGGTGCGGCCGTTCTGGAAATTCCCCCTCCGGTTCGATTCCGGCCATTCGAATTTCCTGCTTTTTCGGCTCGTCCAATGTACTGAACACCTGGTCTCCGGCGACGCGTGCAGTGAGACGCAGTCGAGCCGCCGTCAGGGCGGCGATCGCATTTACATATTGACAGGGTATATCCAGAAGAGAAGTGGTCCCCTGAGTGAATGCACTTTCGAATTTGTCAATATACAATCTCAGCGCGTTCACATGGCTCAAGACACTATCCCCAAAACGATCGCTGATATATTGATCGTCCACAGTGGCATATTCACTTGGCAGCAAAGCAGAAAACCTGTCTTTGCGTCCTGGTGTGTCATTGATCATGGCCGCGATGATGAGGTCACTGTCGATGTGGCATAAATCTTTTCGTCCGTACTTTTGCGCTCCGAAAAGGAGAATCCCTGTGAACACTGCGGCATTAATAAGAGGTTCCAGCTTCGGCAATCTATTGGTATTTATGGTGATACGACCACCAATCTTTTCAAGATCAATATTCTCAATATCAATATCGTGGGGATCTATGTCCTTGTCGGAAAATATATCGTACTTTAAGATTTCAAGGCCAGGAGTAGTCTTCAGAGTTTGTAATGGAATCTCGCTTATCCGAATATTCTTCTCAATTTCACTCTTTATCCATTCTCGCGAAATAGGTCCAACTACAGCGCGTTGATCGTCGATAGTTGAAGCAAGTAAATTGAAGGCTCGCAAGAGCTTAATCTCATCAGTGGGTTCGTCTCGTTTCTCAAAAGACTCCACGTGATATTACCTCCCTTCAAAATGTTCCTATTTTATGGTTTTCCTCTCCCCTTGCTCCAAAATGGAAATAGAATATATTTGTTCTTCAGCCATGACTAAATGCTGCTGGCGCTCCAGCGTAATATGGCTTTTACGACAGCGAAATAATTATAGTCCAACAACGTTATCATATGCACATGATGCTTGTACCATATGTTAAGTTAGAGTTCAATTTTTTGATGATTACGAATTGAAGGTTGTATATTAGTTGAGGTTAATGTTTTGAGGACTACCGGAAGAAGGAAATAGAATGCCGCATGAACTGTATTGCTAATAATGTTTTGTAAATTATCACACCACATCATCTGCTTACCTCATCCCCCTGTCCGGAGTAGATTACGGCATGCGCAAGCATGCGCAAAGGGGTACGGACCTTACGGCGATGCCGCTGATGCAGAATGGCGACTGCAGGGAAACCATGTATCTTAACGGATCGCTTTTTACGTGTTGGCAAGAGAGGGAAGTGAAAAGACTCATCGCCAAGGCCATGCTTTGCCTGGAGCTTGAATTTTACGAAGGCTTCCAAAACATCGTCCAAAATGAAATCCCCGCACGGATGCGCTACCAATTACGAGGTAGGCACATCAGCTATAACCATGCTTCTGGAAAAAATCCAAGACTGGCAGGTAGGCCGGCGCGATTCGGACGCACTTGATCGCAAGACGATCGAGCGACGGATAGCACGGATGATCATGGATCTGGCACGAAGCCAATCGGAACATGTGCACATGCAGGAGACCGATGACCGAGAACCTCTGATCAGAGAAGCGACAGAGAACAACAATGTCTACCTGGTGCTGAGTGGTCAGTTGAAGGCCTGTCGTAGTGGTAAGCCTTTGTGTGACGACCATGGAACAGCTATCATTGTCCAGGCGGGTGGTATCGTCGGTGAATTGTCTGCCCTCAGCGGGAAAGCGGCCAGCGCGACTGTTACAGGAAAGGCCGTGGTGCTTGGAATTTCCATGTCTGTTGTCCAACAACAGTTAAAAAGCGATACGGCGTTCCGGGACATCATGAAGGAGCTGGCCGGCTATCAAATCTATTAATTCACTGTTGGTTAGAAATGGCATTAAAATCCGATGATGGAAAGGCTGATAGTGCCGACTATGGCGTGGGCAATCCAGACGCCCAGTAAATTATGGGTTCGGGAATAGAGCCATCCGAAATAAACCCCGGGGATGAAAGTCAGCAAGGCGATTTCCAGTGACATAAACAGGTGCATCGTGCTGAAAAGCAAATTGGAAACCAGAATGGCCAGAAGAACTTTATACTTTGATGATATAAATTCTTCCAGCGGCCCCTGCAGACCGCCTCTGGCGACGAATTCCTGAAGCGGCACCACAATGAGAATGTATATGAACAAGAATGTCCACCATTTACTCGGATCGGCATTCATGGCTGTAAATCCTTCAATCAATGGCTTTCCCATATAACCGGGCACGTAGGAAATGAACGTCCATTTCAAGGCCAGAATGACGATAGCAGTAGGAATCGTGAAGAAAATGCCTTCAAAGATGGCTTTCTTCCAGTTGTTCAGGGTCAGTCCGAATGTCGAAAGCGGGAAACCGGATGTTTTCATGAAAATGATAAAAAAGATAAAAAAGGCAAGGGTCAGCGGCAACGTGACGTAACTGCTGTTTTTGCCAACATTCATCACATATTTCAGGCCGTCCAGGCTGAAGGTAAACAGTGACAACATGACTGACGACAAAAACAAAAAAGTTGCCCAGTGTGACTCGGGTTTTAAATTCATCAAGCTGCTGTTCCATGGCCTGCAAAGCAACATCGCTGGAGTGGCGCAATCGCTGGCCGATGTTTTTGGTTAAGTGATAAAAAATGCTGTAGATGGCTTTGTCCTTGCTGGCAATAGCCCGCAAATCGTCAAATGATATGCTGAGCAGGCGGCATGAAGATTTAGCGCAGACGGAAGCGGAGCGAAGCCCGTTGTCCAGAAGGGATACTTCTCCCACCGTATCACCGGCTCCTAAAGTATTGATGGTGTGGTTTTGTTGGTGCTTGGCGTCGTACCGGCTGACTTCCAGTTTGGCCGTCGATAATCAGAAATATTTCCTGAGCAGGGTCTCCCTCGTGCATCAGGTAACAATCTTTTTCCAAAGTAATTTCTTTACTGATTGAAAATAGTGTTTTGATCTGCTCTTCGTTGAGACCCTCAAAGAGAGAATTTTTGCGGGATCGTTCATAAACATTATCGGCAGTAATCTGATCGTCTGAAGTCATGTCTCTACCTGTATCGGTTTGTTCTCCAGCCGGCAAGAATGATCTTGAATAATTATATGGAGATATGGTCTGCCTGTCAAGGTATTATCAATTCTGATGGATGTTATAGCGCCAAGCTTTTACTGAAGGAAAAAAACGTTCATTAAGCCTTGCCGAAATTGCAGGAAAGGTTTATAGGAGTGATGAAACTATTTCTTAGTATTTGATCCAATTTGTCCAAAACCATTTGAAGACGTACGCTAACTTGTTGACATATTTATAACCCTACACACCGGGAGTGTGCTATGGATTGAATATCGAAACCCCGATTCTCAAAAGAGAGCGGGGTTTTGTGTTTTAATTCATTCATGGGGGTGCCATAAGATGAAATGTCCCAAGTGTCAGATTGAGAATCCGGATGGGAGAAATTTCTGTAAAGGATGTGGACCAAAACTTTTTTTCGTCTGTCCATAATTGTCAGTCAGTTAACAACCGGGTAGTAAATTTTGCGGCGACTGCGGTCATACCATAAGCATTCCCTGTGACACCATCCCAAAGAACTTTCCTTTGATGAGAAGCTTCACAAGATTCAAAAATACCTTCCCAACGGCCTCACCCAAAAGATCCTGGCCCAAAGGGAAAGATCGAAGGCGAGCGGAAACAGGTCACCGTCCTGTTCGCGACATGGAAGGATACCCTGCCTCTGGTGGAAAAACTCGGCTCGGAAGAAGCTTATGCCATCATGGACCAGGTCTATGAAATTCTGATTCACAAGGTTCATGATTATGAAGGGACAGTCAATGAGATGACTGGCGATGGCGTTATGGCCCTTTTTGGGGCACCTATTGCCCTGGAGGATGCTCCTCAGAGAGCTATCCGATCCGCCTTGGCCATCCATCGGGAAATTACAAGGTTTAACGACCAGATCAACAGGAAAAGGAGAATTCCCACCGATCAAGATGCGGATCGGCATTCATACAGGTCCTGTGGTCGTAGGAACTTTGGGCAATGATCTAAGGGTGGAGTTCAAGGCAGTAGGGGATACAGTCAATCTGGCCTCCCGAATGGAATCCCTTGCAGAGCCAGGGACCACCTATGTTTCTGAGGATACCTTCAAACTCACCGAAGGACTGTTCCGTTTTGAGGCTTTGGGTGAGAAGGAGATCAAGGGCAAGGAGAAGCCCGTAAAGATCTATCAGGTCATCGCCCCCAGTACCAGGAGAACAAGGTTTGATGTCAGTGCCGAAAGAGGTCTTACACCCTTTGTGGGGAGACAACGGGAGCTGGAGCTTCTCCTGGATGGCTTTGAACGCGCCAAGGAAGGCAGAGGCCAGGCCTTCTCCATTATTTCTGAGGCTGGTATTGGTAAATCAGCCTTCTGTATGAGTTCCGCAAGGCTGTGACCAACGAGGATGTCAACTTTCTTGGAAGGGAAGTGTCTCTCTTACAGCAGTAATGTAGCCTATCATCCAGTAGTAGATGTCTTGAAGGCCAACTTCGATATCCAGGACGGTGACACGGATCAGAGATCAGAGAAAAAGGTCAAAATGGCTGAAGATCATGAAAGTCGATGAAGCCTCCACTCTGCCCTATCTCCTGGAACTTCTTTCCGTCAAAGACAGTGGTATCGAAAAGATTCCCATGAGCCCTGAGGCCAGAAAGGATAGAACCATTGGAGGCCATCAAAAGGATTGTTCTGAAGGGTTCAGAGGTGCGGCCTCTGATCATGGCCATTGAGGATCTTCACTGGATGGATAGAAGTTCAGAGGATGCTTTTAAGGAACTCCTGGAGAGCATCTCGGGAGTCAAAGGTCTTTTTGATCTTCACCTACCGGCCTGAGTTTGTTCACACCTGGGGCAGCCGTTCCTACCACAGCCAGGTCACCCTGAATCGGCTCTCTAACCGGGAATCTCTGGCCATGGTGAGCCATATGCTCGGCACCAACGAGCATCGACAAAGACATTAGAAGATCTGATCCTCAGAAAGACCGAAGGCGTTCCATTCTTCATCGAGGAGTTTATCAAGTCCCTTAAAGACCTGAAGATCATCGAAAAGAAGAATGGCACATATCAAACTCACCAAGGACATTCAAAACCATCTCCATTCCCTCCACCATTCAGGATGTGATCATGGCCCGGGTGGATCACCTTCCCGAACGAGCCAAGGAAGTTCTTCAGGACAGGATCTGTCATCGAGACGGGAGTTCAGTCATGAACTGATACAAAAAGTAACGGACCTTCCGGAGCAAGAACTCTTTCCCATCTTTCCATTCTCAAGGACTCGGAGCTTCTCTATGAAAGAGGCATCTATCCTCAATCCACCTATATCTTCAAACATGCCCTGACCCGGGAAGTAGTCTATGATTCCATCCTGACCAATAGAAAGAAAAAGACTTCATGAAGAGATCGGCAACGCTATAGAGGAATCTACAAAGACATACTTTAAGTGAATATTATGAAGTTTTGGCTGAGCACTATTTCTTAAGTGAGAATTATGAAAAGCGAGCTGAATATTCAAGGCTGGCAAGCAAGAAGGCTTAAAAGCGGATTCAATCAATGATGCGATTGCCTATGCTAAGAAAAGAATAACATCTCTTGAACAGATTACCCCAGACGGAGGATATCAGAAAACAGATTATTGATGCCAGAACAGCTCTTGGGCTCTACTATTGACTCAGATGAACTATTTTTGCCGAAGCCAAAGAGGCAATCGACCCGATTATTGATTTGGCAATAAAATACAATTATAAAGAGGCTTTGTCAGATATACACCGTCTTGGGCATGTATTATCTTTGTGTTGAAGAAAATTATCCGAAAGGCATTTGAATATTTTGAGAAGGCATTAAAGATATCAGAGGAAATAGAAGACTATGCTTTCATCGTGGTTTGCGAACTATTGGTTTGGAGTCGCTTTTGGTCTTGAACTGTGAATTTGAGAGATCAGCAAACTATCTTCAAATGGCTCTTGATTTTAGTTTGGCAGCAAATAATCTTTGGGGATATCAGCAACTAAAAAGCACTCTGGCTCTATTTTGCTTATTACTTCGCCGGGAAAATAAATCTTCAGTTTCAAACTCCCATGGAGGCATCCGCATTGCCGAAGAAAGCGGGGATATTTATTCCAAAGCAATTGCTTACATTATGTCACGGAGTTTCGTGCTTTGGGAAAAGGATTATTGGATGAGGCGGAAAAACATTTTGCTTAAGGGGTTCGAATTTATGTGAAAAGATCAATCTCCCTTCCTTGGATGGCATGTGCACAATTTCACCTTGGAGAAATTTATTTTGAAATGGGAGAATTTTCTAAGATCGAAAGAACATTATGAAAAAGGATTTCGATTTTAGAGAAGATCCAATTATTTCCTTCCTGAGTTGAATGTTGGTAAAGTCGGTTTCACAAGGTCAAAGGTGTTGAATAAAGAGAAGGATGTCGATTTGGAGTCCTTGTATGTCCATGCAAGAAATATGAAGATAACAATGCTTGAAGGCTGGATTCAGAGATATATTGGCGAGATTTTACTCAATATTGATGATCAATACATATGCCGATGCAGAACATTGGATTCAGAAGGCCATCGAAGCCGATAAGAGAAACCGAATGATGTTTGCACTTGGAAAAGATTATGCCCTCTATGCCGACTGGTTCAAGAAGAAGGGAGACATTCAAGGGGCCAAGGAACAACTGACCAAGGCCATCGACATCTTCCGGGAATGCGGCGCCGACGGCTGGGTGGAGAAGTATGAGAAGGAGTTGGCATTGATTTCCTAGCCTTCAAGCTGGTTGGGGGTGTAGATATGAAGTGTCCGAAGTGCCAGACAGAAAATCGTGAAGACAAGAAAGTTCTGTAAGAATGTGGGGTAAAGCTAATGCCTGGTTTGTCCTAATTGTCATTATGAAAATACTTCCTACGGAGATAAGTTCTGTGGCGATTGCGGCCAACCTTAGGCATCCCACGCCAAACCCACCCCCAAAGAACTCACCTTTGATGAGAAGCTTCAGAAGATCCAGAAATACCTTCCCGGCGGCCTGACGGAAAAGATCCTTGCCCAGAGAGGAAAGATCGAAGGCGAACGGAAACAAGTAACCGTCCTGTTTGCCGACATGGAAAACTTTACGCCTCTGGTGGAGAAGCTCGGACCGGAAGAAGCTTATGCCATCATGGATCAGGTCTATGAGATTCTGATTCACAAGGTTCATGACTTTGAAGGAACAGTCAATGAGATGACCGGCGATGGCGTCATGGCCCTATTTGGTGCTCCCATTGCCCTGGAAGACGCTCCTCAAAGAGCAATCCGTTCCGCCCTGGCCATCCATCAGGAAATCGCCCGGTTCAGTGACCGGATGAAACAGGAAAAGGGCATCCCGCAGATCAAAATGCGGATCGGCATCCATACAGGTCCTGTGGTCGTAGGCACACTGGGCAATGATTTAAGAGTAGAGTTCAAGGCAGTCGGAGATACGGTCAACCTTGCCTCCCGGATTCAGAACCTTGCCGCAGCAGGAACAACATATGTTTCAGATGATACGTTTAAACTTACCGAAGGACTTTTCCGTTTTGAGTCATTAGGTCCAAAAGAGATCAAAGGGAAAGAGCAAGCCCGTCCACATCTATCAGGTCATTGCACCCAGTTCAAGTCGGACACGGTTTGATGTCAACGCCGAAAGAGGGCTTACGACCTTTGTCGGGCGAACCCGGGAACTGGAAAATCTTCTGGATGGTCTGGATCGGGCAAAAGCAGGAAGAGGACAGGCTTTTTCTCTGATCGGTGAGGCCGGAGTCGGTAAATCGAGACTCCTTTATGAATTCCACAAGGCAGTAACCAACGAAGACATCACCTTTCTGGAAGGAAAGTGTCTTTCTTACGGACGGGGTGCAGCCTATCATCCGATCATCGATATTCTGAAATCGACCTTTAACATCAATGAAGCGGATGCAGATCCCAAGATTCAGGGAAAAGGTTACCAATGGATTGAAAACGTTTAAAATAGATGTGGCTTCCAGCCTTCCCTATCTTTTGGAACTTTTATCGGTCAAAGACAGCGGCATGGAAAAGATTCCAATGAGCCCGGAAGGGAAGAAGGACCGGATTATTGAAATCATGAAACAGATCATCCTCAAAGGTTCGGAGATACGCCCTCTGGTGATGGCGATCGAGGACTTGCACTGGGTGGATAAGAGCACGGAAGATGCCCTGAAATACTTTTTGGAGAGCATCCCCGGCGTAAAAATATTACTGATCTTTACCTACCGGCCGGAGTTTGTGCACACCTGGGGCAGGAAATCCTACCATAACCAGTTGACTTTGAACCGGCTGTCCAATCGGGAAAGTCTGGCGATGGCTGGCAACCTGCTGGGGAACGCTCAAGTCGACAGGGAAATAGAGGAGCTGATCCTGTCCAGAACGGAAGGGATACCGTTCTTCATCGAGGAGCATATCAAATCTCTGAAAGACCTGAAGATCATAGAAAGACAAAACGGCACCTATAAGCTCACCAAGGACATCAAAACCATCACGATCCCCTCCACCATCCAGGATGTCATCATGGCCCGGGTGGATGCTTTGCCGGAAGGGGCCAAGGAGATCATTCGCACCGGCTCTGTCATCGAAAGGGAGTTCAGTCATGAGCTGCTTAAGAAAGTAACCGACCTGTCCGAGCAGGAGCTCCTTTCCAACCTTTCCATTCTCAAGGATTCAGAGCTGCTCTATGAAAGAGGCATCTATCCCGACTCAACCTACATCTTCAAACATGCCCTTACCAGAGAGGTGGTCTATGATTCCATCCTGACCAAGAAGAAAAAACAGATCCATGAAAAGATCGCCACCACTATGGAAGACATCTACAAAGACGACATTTGTTATCACTATGGTGTTCTGGCCAACCACTGCCTTGCCGCTGAGAATTACGAGAAAGGGGCGGAGTATGCGAGGCTCGAAGCAAAGAGACTCCAAAAGGCTGCTTCCTTTAGGGATGCCATTGAGTATGCAAAGAAAAGCATAACGTGTCTGGAACAACTTCCCCAGACGGAGGCCAATCAGAAAAAGATAATTGATGCCCGGACAACGCTTGCAAATTATTATTTGAATTTGAATCTCCATTCTCATGCAAAAGAGGCCGTGGAACCGATTCTTGATCTGGCTTTGGCGTTAAATTATCGAAAAAGGCTTCCTGCAATATACACAGCAATAGGGCTCTATTATCTCTATGGTTGAAGAGGACAGCCACAAAGGACTTGCATTGATTGATCAGGCAATGAAAATGGCAGAAGAGGTTGCTGACTATCTTTCATGGTGGTTTGCACTCTATCAATCAGGTGGTTTCCTGTCCTTCATTTCCGAATTTAATGAAGGCTCACAAACGTCTTCAACAATGTCTTGATTTCAGTCTGATGGCAAAGAATCCAATGGGGATAGCATATTCAAAAGGCGCTATTTCTGCTATGCTATCAATGTGAGGGAAAGATAAATCCTGCTCATGAATTTGCCCAGGAGACATTGAAACTGGCCAAAGAAACAGGTGATGCCTTTATCAAAGGGATGGCTTACTCTGTTTATGGTGCATCTTGTTATTACAAAGGATTATTTGATGAGGCAAAAACCCATTTTTTAGAATTTGCTTCTTCATATGAAAAATCGTCTCCCATATCTTGGATTGGATGGGCTTATGCATACTTGGGATCTATTTATATTGATTTGAGAGAATATGATGATGCGGTGAATTGTTATAAAAAAATAATTTCAATCTGGGAAAACTTCAGTTATATGCCTTCCATAATTAGATTTTTTCAATCATGCCTGATGAGAGCTAAAGTGTTAAGGCATGATCAGGATATCGAATTAAGTGAGTTATTTGCATGCTATGAAAACTATAAACTCACGTGGAGTAAAGGCTGGACAGCCAGAAATATAGGAGATGTCCTGTTACATATTGACGATAATCACCTTGCGGATGCAGAGGTCTGGTTTCAAAAGGCCATCGAAGAAGATACGAAAAATGGTTATAGGTGGCAGTTGGCGATGGATCATGCCTGTTATGCCGACTGGTTCAAGAAGAAGGGCGACATTCAAGGGGCAAAGGAACAACTGACCAAGGCCATCGACATCTTCCGGGAATGCGGGGCCGATGGATGGGTGGAGAAGTATGAGAAGGAGTTGGCGCTGATTTGAGTTTTGAATTTTTCTTTATATAAGGAGTTCAAAAATGGATCTGCCGGAAAGCATCAAAAGGAAATTGGTGTCAGCCGAAGAGGCTGTATCGATTATCGCGCCAGGAGAAAGCGTTTTTGTCGGGACGGCCTGCGCCACACCACGGGTTCTGATTGCGGCCATGGAAAATTCCAAGTAAAAACCTTTCCGATCTGCAATTTTTTCATTTTCTGACAGACGGCGCCATCATCTATGAAAGATGGGGAGCCGATGACTCGATTCAAACATCGGACATTTTTTGTGGGCAACGACATGCGCGAGGCAACCAAACAGGGGCAGTCGGACTACATTCCCATCTCCATCGCGCAAGTGCCATCCCTGATTGAAAACGGACGAATCGCAGTGGATACGGCCCTGGTGCAGGTTTCCCCTCCGGAAGCGGATGGCTACGTGAGCCTGGGCATATCCGTCGATATCACCAAGTGCGCGGTGAGGAACGCGAAAAAGGTTATCGCGGAATTAAACCCCAATATGCCCCTTACTTATGGCGACACGTTCATCCCCATCGATCAGATTGATTACTTTGTGCTGGTCGATAGCCCGCTTATCGAATACGAACATCCGGTGGTGGAAAGTGCGATTGTCGAGCAGATTGCCCGCTATGTTGCCGGCATCATCGATGACGGTTCCACGCTTCAGGTCGGACTCGGCCGGATTCCGAATCACATGCTCAAGTTCCTGGAGAACCGGCGGGATATTGGGATTCATTCGGATGTCATCACGGACTCTGTTAATTGAATTGATAGAAAAAGGTATCATCACCGGAAGGCGAAAGTCCATGCACCAAGGCCAAATCGTCACAAGCTATTGCATGGGAACGCGCCGCCTCTATGACATGGTGCATCGCAATCCGCTGTTTGCCTTCTATCCTTTAGAGTATGTCTGCAATCAGTTTAATATTTCCCGAAACAATAAGATGGTCTCCGTCAGCCAGGCCTTTGCCGTCGATCTGACCGGCCAGATATGCGCCGATCAATTCGCAGGCGAGTTTTACGGCGGGGTTTCCACCCAGCCGGATTTTCTCCGGGGCGCGGCGGCCTCCCCAGGCGGGAAGCCCATCATCTGCCTGCCTTCCACCACGGAAGACGGAAAATATTCCCGTATCCGCCCGCTGCTTATGTCCGGCGAAGGTGTCACCATCTCCCGGTCCGATGTTCATTATGTCATCACCGAGTTCGGCATTGCCTATCTCTTTGGTAAATCTATCAGGGAAAGGGCGCTGGCGCTCATTGAAATTGCGCATCCGGATTTTCGCCCGTGGCTGTTGGAAGAAGCCAAGAAACTGGGGTATGTCCGCACCGACCAGTCCCTCAAAAGCAAGGTAGCCTACCCTATTGCAGAGGAACGGGAAATGACCATGAAAAACGGTTCCAGAATCATGATCCGTCCATCAAAGGCCAGTGATGTGGAAATGCTGCAGAATCTTTTTTATCATATGAGCCAACAGGACATCTATACGAGATTTTTTCACACGCATGCAATCGCTGCCTGTTTCCAAGGCTCAGCACTTCTGCAATGTAGATTTTGAAACGGAGATGGCCTTTATCGCCGTTACAGGCGTGCGGGAAAACGAACAAATTGTAGGCAGTTCCATGTATGTGATGGATCATGCCACCAATCTGGCGGAAGTGGCTTTCATGATCCGGCCGGAATGGCAAAGCGTCGGTTTGGGGCGGGCGTTGCAGGGCCGCTTGGCTGAATATGCCCGTTCAAAAGGACTGCGGGGATTCACCGCTCAGATATTAACGGAAAACGACAAGATGATTTCGTTGATTAAACAGGTTTCCGATAAGATCGAAATCAAATCTGCAGATGGTGTTTTGGATGTAATCGCATTATTCTAGTGCCAATTTTGCTTAGAAGAAGAGTAGTCCTTGACTACCATGTATGGAAAATGAGATTATCCCATCCGGCCCAAAACCCATCGGCAGAAACTGGATCCTGCGTGCATGGTGCAAACTCACTGACACCGTGACATGAAGTTAACGAGGCAATACATGTATAATGAATTTTACGGATTTTCTCAAAAACCCTTTGAAGTTGCACCGGATCCCAAATTTCTCTATTTTACATCAAGTCACTGGGATGCTCTCGATGCGATGATGAAGGGTATAAAAACGCGGCAGGGCTTCATTAGCATTACGGGGGAAGTGGGGACAGGCAAGACGACCCTTATTCACTCTGTCTTAACGAACCTGGATGAGAGAGTGAAAACAGCCTTCATTTTTCATACATTAACCACCTTTGAAGAATTACTGGGAAGCGTTCTCCGGGAGCTATATCTTGAGGTTACCGGAAAGGATAAAAAAACCCTTTTGCATCAGCTTGTTGAATATCTGTCGCATCTCGGCAACGATGAGATGGTGGCGGTGATCATCGATGAGGCACAGCTTCTTGCAACAGAAACACTACAAGAACTGGGGAAATTACCCGATCTGGGACCCCTGGTATCCGAGCGGCTTCAGATAGTTTTCGTGGGACAACCGGAGTTTAAAAATATCCTCGATTCACCGAGTCTGAAAATCCTCAACCAGAGGATAGGGATCAGGCGTGAAATCAAGGCCCTGACCGTTGAAGAGTCGCGAGACTATATTGAGCATCGCCTTAAACTCGTTGGGAGCAGCACTTCGGACACATTCACCCCCCAGGCGATCTCCGAAATCACCAAGTATGCGAAGGGCATTCCGCGTGTCATCAATATTGTGTGCGACAACGCCTTCCTCGGCGGTTTCAGCGAATCCAAGAAAAAAATAGACGCAAAGATTATTCTCGACGTTATAAAAAATCTGGAAGGCCCGTCACGCAGGCAATTCGAGCCCATGAGAGCCTTCAGTTTCATGAAAAGAATCCCGCCAATCCGTCGTGAAAGAATTCTTACTTCCAGGCAGATTGCCGCTATCCTCCTGTTCCTGCTTGTTATGGGAGGAATAGTTTTTGTGGCGAATGGATTCCTTCGATACGGGCCTTCAGAACGACAGGGTATCGCATCTCTGTGGACTTCTCTTTTCCATACCGAACAACCTCTTGTCACAGCTCCACAAACTGCAACCACCAAGACTTCTAAAGTTGACGTGCAGGCTCCACCTGTTGAAACAAGGATGCTACCCGTTGAATCCCCCCAGCCCGCTGTAGCGCCGTCCGCAGCTTCGCTGCGCATGAGCGGATCGACGGAAACCGTCATCGTGAGAAAAGGACAGAGTATTTCCCGCTTGGCGGCAGATCACTACGGAATTTCAAATACAACCCGTGCCGACCTCATCTTGGATTCCAACCCCGAGATCACCAATGCCCATCTCGTTTCCATAAACCAGAAAATCCGGATACCGAAAATTACGGAAAGAAGTCTGATCATCCCATCCTCCGATCGCACCTATAAAATCAATGTCGGAACGTTCAGCAGTCCTGAATTCGCCAGGCTCTACAGAGCCGAACCGTCACTGAAAGGAAAAAAAATCGATGTTGTCGCCAGAAAAGCGGCCCCGAACGAGACATGGTATCGAATTGTTGTCGGGAAATTCAACAGCACGGACGAGGCTTTGAAAGTGATCTCCATCCTCAGGGAGAGAAATCTGCTGCCCCTTTTCGGTGCAGCCCCGAAACTAAAGTGAATGTCCAATTTCTCGAGCGGAACACCAACGAAAAGCAAATCACCCTCCAAACAGGATCCCGGCGCGGTCATTGCCACGCAGACTTTCGATGACTTCCTCGGATTCAATCCTCACATTGCCCATCCTTTATAAACCAGTTGATGAATCGGATATGAGGAAAGCTGTTGACCAAATGGAAGTCTTCTTGAAAAGTGCTGACCAAAACGGTGACCAAGTACCCTCAAAAGTAAAAGAGGGCTAACCGATGAAATCAGCTAACCCCCCGTTTTTTCAAATGGTGCCGAAGAATGGACTTGAACCATCACAGGCGTACACCCACTAGACCCTGAACCTAGCGCGTCTACCAATTCCGCCACTTCGGCACGCGAAAAGTGACTATACTGAACGGTGGCATCTTGTCAAGTTAAAATGAGCTTGAATTTAATACCCAAAATGCTATGTTGCGACGCTAATCGAATGAAGTGGTGAAAAAAAATAATGATTATTTTTGAGGGAATTGAAACGATAACAAAAGATTACCGGGGGGCATTTGTCACCATCGGTAATTTTGACGGCGTGCATCTGAGCCATCAGCATATCTGCCGCATGCTTGCTTCCGAGGCAAAAATCGCCGGACAGAAGTCGCTGGTGATTACCTTTGATCCCCATCCCAAAATGATACTTCACCCGAATATTAGACCCTTTTACCTGATTACCACACGGCCCGAAAAGTTGAATTTGCTCGAACAATGCGGTGTCGATGCGACGGTGATTATTACTTTTGACCTGAATTACTCCAAAATAACCGCCGAGCAGTTTGTGCAGGATTTTCTGTGGAAAAAACTGGCTATTACTAAAATTATTATCGGTCATGATTACACCTTCGGGCAAGCCAGACAGGGCAACGACGCCTACCTGAAGAGCCCAGGGACGAAAACTCGGTTTTTCAGTGGAAGTGATTTCGGCGTTTAAAATAGATGATGAGATTGTCAGCAGCACGCTGATCCGTAATGACATTCTGGCCGGCGATGTTCAGGCCGCAACCCGATTGTTGGGGCGTTACTATAATGTTGCAGGCGCCGTCGGTAGCGGTGCGGGACGCGGTGCGGGCCTGGGATATCCTACTGCCAACATCGAACCGGAAAAGGAACTGTTGCCGCCGCCGGGTATTTACGCGGCATTTGTCACGGTTGATGGTCATCGATATATGGGAGCTCTCAACATCGGAGCAAAACCGACTTTTGAAGATTACACATCCACGTTTGAGGTTTTCCTGCTGGACTATGCGGGTGACCTGCGCGGGAAAAAAATAAATGTACTTTTTGTGGAGAAGCTGCGGGACATCGTTAAATTCGACGGTCCCGAAAGTTTGAAGCGCCAGATCGCGGCGGACGTGAAAAAAACGAAAGAAATATTAAAAAACAAATAATTTTGGAGGAAATTTTTTATGTTAAAAATTGCCATTGTGGGCGCAACCGGTATTGTTGGACAGCAGGCAATCGTCAGTTTGCTCGGACATCCCTGGTTTAAAATCACCAAGCTGGTTGCTTCGGAGCGCTCGGCTGAAAAGAAATACATCGACGCGCTTCGGGACGCTAACGGCTCCATCCGCTGGTGGTGCACCGAGGAATTGCCCGCGGACATCGCCAATATGGTTGTGGAAGAAGCGGCGAGCTTCGATCCGACATCCGTCGATATTATTTTCTCAACCATGGATGCAGGCCCCGCCAAGGAATTGGAGCCCAAATACGCCAAAACAACTCCGGTCATCAGTACCGCCTCGGCGTTTCGTTATGAAGAAGACACCCCGATTCTGGTGGGCGGCGTCAATATGGATCACGCGGCACTTCTGGCGGTTCAACAAAAGAACCGCGGCTGGAAGGGATTTATTTCGCCCAAATCCAACTGCACCATTGCCGGTCTGGTCGTTTCATTAAAACCGATCCTGGATGCCTTCGGCGTCAAGCAGGTGATGATGACCTCCTTGCAGGCCATGTCCGGCGCAGGCCGTACCCCGGTCTTTCCGCCATGGATATGATGGAAAATATTGTTCCCTATATACCGGGAGAAGAGCCGAAAGTGGAAACCGAACCGCAGAAGATTTTGGGGAAATTTATCGGCAACAGCATTCAAGACGCGCAGTTCGGCATTACCGCCACCTGCACCCGTGTGCCGGTGATCGATGGTCACATGGTTTGCGCGTTTGTGCAAACCGAAAAACCCTGTTCGCCGGAGGATGTGAAAAGGGTCATGGTGGACTATGGCAAGGATTTTGCCGAACTGCATCTGCCCAGTTCACCCGCGCATCTGATTGACGTCACCGATGATCCGTTCCGCCCACAGCCACGCGTGGATCGCGATAAAGGCGGCGGCATGACGGTGAGTGTCGGCCGTATTCGTAAAGACCCGATTATCGAAAACGGCATCAAATATGTCTGCCTGGCGCATAACACCAAGCTGGGTGCGGCCAAAGGCGCTTTGCAAACCGCAGAGTATCTGGTCAAAAATTATCTGAAGCTAGTCTAGGGTTTTCAACTTCGATGCTAGGTGCTGGAGGACAGTAATTCAATAAGCCGGTCTGACATTCAATGCGATCAAAAAAAGGCCGGCTTATTGCCGGCCTTTAAAGAATTATCTCTCTGTTTCAGGATCGGTATTACGCGACGCCACCGCCAGACCCCGTCACAAAAGATTGTCCCGCCGGCTCAATCATTCTGATTGAACCGGCAAAGAATCCTATTTCGCGTATAGCTTGTCAATCTGGTCCTTGTATTTGTCAAACACAACGCGCCGCTTAAGCTTCATCGTCTGAGTCAGCATGCCATTTTCCAGGGAAAAAGTTTCATCAATGAATATGAATTTTCTCGGGATTTCATAGCTTCCGTAAGTGGCCTTTAATTGATTAACTATTTCATTTTCGAGGAATTTCTTTGTCTCCTCCCTTTTCAACAGCTCTGCATGGTCCTTGGGCAAATTATTTTTTTCGGCCCATTTATCAAGGGCCAAAAAGTCCGGGATGATGATGGCGATATTAAATTCATGGCCCTCCCCGTAGATCATGGCGTTTTCAATATAATGATTCAGTTTGATATCTTCTTCAATGGATACCGGGAATACATATTTACCATTTTCGAGTTTAAACTGCTCTTTGAGTCTTCCGGTAATAAACAGAAAGCCCTCTGCGTCCAGACGTCCCCGGTCTCCGGTCCGGAATCCACCGTCCGGCGTCATAACGGCCTTTGTGGCTTCAGGTTTGTTATGATACCCCTGCATCACGTTAGGTCCATAAATGATGATCTCCCCATCCTTTGCATCAGGCCCGACAACCGACTTGTCGATCACGATTTTGCCCAGACCCATGGCGGGACCCACGCTGCCGATCTTGTATTTTGTCGGACGGTTCATGGTTGCACCGGGCGATGTCTCAGTCAACCCGTAAGCGTCATAAAGCGGGATACCCATATCCCAGAAAAAATGAGAAATTTCCGGATTCATCATGGCACTTCCTGTCATGACTCCCTTCAATCTGCCGCCAAGTTTTTCACGGATTTTCTTGAAAACTATCGCATCGGCAATCTTAAATTTCAGGTTAGTCTTAAAGCATGATTTACCCTGTGCCGCCAGTTCCCGCTTTTTCTTGCCGCTTTCCACTCCCATGACAAATAATGTCTTGGCCAGCCCGCCTTCTTCGTTCATCTTCGTCCATAATCCGTCATATACTTTGTTAAAGACTCTGGGAACGGCAGTCATGAATGTCGGTTTAACCAGGGCTAAATCAGCGCCGATGGTCGCTGCGCTTTCCGCAAGACCGCTGGCCCCGCCCAGCAGGCAGTATACAACAAGTTCACCGAGCCCGAAAACATGTGCCCAGGGTAGGATGGATAGTGATGATTCATTTTCATTGAGTTCAGGGAAGCAAACCGTCACGGCGTGAGCATTGCTCGAAATGTTGGCCTGGGAAAGGAGCACGCCTTTCGGATCGCCGGTCGTTCCTGATGTATAAATCAAGATACAGATCGAAGACTGATCCGGATAGATGCTTTTAACTTTCTTGGCTGCGCCTTTCTTTTCCAGATCCGCCATCGTATCCGGCCCATCGCCTTCCATGACGATGACTTTTTGTAACGTGGGTATTCCCGAAAGGACATCTTTTATTTTGGCGTATATTTCTTTTTTACTGATAAAAAGCACTTTAATTTGAGCGTCATTGATAATGTATTTCCAAACCTGCGCCAGCTCGGCTTCGTACATGGGAACAAACCGCGCATCCAGGCCGCTGGTGGCGAAAAAGCATATCGCCCATTCTGTGCTGTTGTTGCAGATAATACCGACCGCATCATCTTTTTTAATACCCAGCTGACTCAAACCACTTCTCAAATTATCCACACGTTTTCCGAAATCAGCATAAGTGATCCATTCATATTGCTTCAATGCCTTATTTTTTGTCCCGAGAAAAGGTCTCTGTGGAAATTTGGCAACTGTTTTTTCAAGTATTTCCACTACATTATCCGGCTTCATCAACTGATACATACATTCCCTCCTAATATTTTAATAAGATATTGCTTTTAATGGTCACCGTGTGCAGGAGTATAGAGACAATGGGTTTCATTGTCAATGAAATATAGGATTTATGATATTTCCTCAAAATACGCATCGGTTATTCCATCCAGAAGTTGAACCGCTCGAATTTTCACGACAATGATTTCGGTATCGAGATCATTGAATATATTTTTTAATTCGGTGTGTTTCTCAAACAATCGGGTCCGCGCAGCCGCCATCTTCTTTTCATCGATGTTTCTTTGAAATGTCCCGGAAATCGTCAGAGCTTTTGTTTGCGCCGAAGGACTTTCGCCGGCGTCCTGCCGGGAATCAACCAGAAGGCTGACGGTAGGATTGGTTGCGAGATTCCGGTATTTTTTTGTTTCCTTATGAGTTGCCATATAAATTTCGCAACAGTCGTCATCCGTCGCATACGACATTAATGAGCAGTGCGGTTCTCCTTCCGACACAGTAGCCAGAACACATATCTTGTTTGCTTGAATCAGTTCCTGAATATCTTTGCGCATCTTGCAGCTCCTTTATGAAGAGATAAATTACAAAAGGGATTTTAACACAAGATCAATTAAAATATTAAAAAAGTTTTTTGACTTAAAACAAGCAAGTTGAATTATTTAAATAACTCATGATAGTGTCCTCCAGATTAATTTTTAAGGATATACTGAATGACTGGCAAGAACCGCGCCGATATCAACGTGGGAGCAAGCGTAAAAGTTGTACAGAAGCAGGATCAGTGCACGGGCAAGCTCACCGAAGGCATTGTACAGGCTATTCTGACCAAATCCGGCACCCATCCACACGGTATCAAAGTGCGCCTGGAAAGCGGGGTAGTGGGCCGGGTCAAAGAAATCCTTTGATACCGATGAGGTCGCGACTATGAGCTGCAATCATACTTATGGAGTCAGGAGGTCTTTTCATTTTGAAAAACAACATCACCACACTCAATGAATTTGAAGGGTCAGCTCTGCTTAAGCAGTGGAAAATTCCTGTCATCGACGGTGCCCTGGCCAATAATTATCCGGAGGCTGAAGCAGTGGCTAATCGGATGGGCTTTCCGGTAGCGCTGAAGGTTTGTTCCGAGGCTATCCTGCACAAAACCGAACAGGGCGGTGTGGTTCTGAATATCAAGGATAATGCCGCTCTGGGCAGAGCCGTCCGGGAGATGGAAAAAAGATTTCTCGATTTTCCCCATGCGCTTCTGGTGCAGAAGATGGCCCGACCGGGCACCGAACTTATCCTGGGTGTCAGGCGCGATCCCGTCTTCGGCCCCGTGGTCCTTGTGGGGATCGGCGGTATCTTCACCGAAATCTTCCGTGATACGGTAATCGACCTTGCCCCCGTGGAAGAAAAAGCCGCCCTGGCAATGCTCCGGCGTCTCAAAGGCGTCGCCCTTCTTGACGGCTATCGCTCCCGGGAGCCCTTGGATATCGTCGCTATCGCCAGGGCCGTCTCAGCGCTCTCCCGTCTCATATCCAACCGGACGGATATCCTCGAAATCGATGTCAATCCCTTCATCGCTTATCCGGACGGGGCTGTGGCCGTTGACGCCCTGGTGCGGTTGGACGGCAGCCGTTCCCCGTCTTCCCGAAAGCGCCCTGACCCGGCAACCGTAGCGCCATTTTTCAATCCATCCTCCATGGCTGTAATCGGCGCCTCACGAAGTCCGGGCAAAGGAGGCAACATTATCCTGCGTAATCTGCAGAAAGCAGGCTTCAAGGGCGCCATTTATCCCATCAATCCCACGGTCAAGGAGATTCTCGGCATGCCCTCCTATGCCAGAGTCCGTGATGTGCCGACACCGGTGGAACTGGCCATGATCGTGATTCCCAAAACCGCGGTGTCCGAGGCCTTGGAGGATTGCGCCGCAAAGGGAGTCACCAACATCATCCTAAGCACGGGCGGTTACTCGGACATGGGGGAAGAAGGCGCCAAGGAGCAAAAAGTCATTATCGATCAGGCGCGACGGGCGGGCATCCGGATCATGGGGCCCAACAGCATCGGAACGCTCAACCCTTCCGTCGGTATGTCCACTTCCATCGTAGGCCTCGATCCGATCAAGCAGGGAGGCGTTTCCATCATCGGCCAGTCCGGTGTTTTCTCGTCAGGCTGGGCGCGTTGGATTGCGGAAACCAAACCCTTCGGTCTGGCCAAGGTCTCCTGCATCGGCAACAAGGGCGATATCAACGAAAGCGACCTTCTGGAATATCTGACCGAGGATACACAAACCACCACCATCGGCATGTACCTGGAAGGTGTGGTTGAGGGAAATCGTTTCGTCAGAGCTGCCGGCATGGCCTGTAAAAGTAAACCCGTGGTAGTGATGAAAGCCGGACGCAGCGAGGCCGGAGCGATTGCTGTTGCTTCGCATACCGGCTCACTTGCCGGATCGGATGCCGTGTTCGATGCGGTCTGCCGCAGAACAGGCCTTATGCGGGTACACGACTCCGAAGCCTTCTTCGATACCCTGTCGGCATTTGAAAAGCTCCCTCTGCCAAGGGGAAACCGCATGGGCGTACTTTCCATCACGGGCATGGGCTGTGTTGCCGCCACGGATGCAGCAGAGGAATACGGCATCGTTCTGCCCGCGCTCCAACCTGGCACACTGAAACGACTGGGCGAAGTGATGCCTTCCTGGGCGCCGGTGCGCAATCCCATCGACACCTGGTCCGCCATTGAACGGCATGGCTCGAAGAAGGCCACGAGCCACATCGCCCAAAGCCTGATGGGCCAAAAGGATGTGGATGCCCTGCTGATCACTTTCGTGCTGATGCCGGAAAGCATGTTCGACATTCCCGAAGCCTTTGCCGAAATTTTCAGCCGTCACCCGGACAAACCGATCTTTGCCAGCTACTACGGTGGCACAGCCAGAGAGATTGCCCACATCCATGAAGGATTTGCGGCGCTTGGCGTCCCCTGCTACCCCACACCGGAACGCGCCATGTTCGCGTTTGGCCGCATGGTAGATTACGCGAGGTTCCGCGGAGCGATCCGCAGATGATCTTCGGCAGGGAGAATATTCTGTCATCCTCCTTGATTCAGTTTGTTGCAGAACGAAATCATCCAGGCATTTGGGGCAGGTCGGTAAAATGAAAATATTATCGGAGAAGAAAGTTTTTATCACCGGAGCCGCAAGTGGAATAGGCCGTTGTACCGCTATAGCCATGGGCAAGTTGGGATGCCGTTTGTTTTTAACCGACATTGACGATGATGGCTTTAAAAAGACGGTTAATGTAATTTCCGACTCCGGCGGCAAGGTATGTCAGGTTCGCGCCTTTGATGTTGGTGATCATCAGGTCATGCTGTCTATTACCCGCCTCATGGACAAATCACTCAGAAGGGATGTTTGAAAATAAAATGAACATAGTCGTAATGAATACCATTCACCCCCGATGACAAATAGCCAATATTTATCTGCTTGACATTCTATGTTATCTAATTTATTTAAGAAACACTCAAATTAATAATGCCCTTGAATTAGCGAAACATTATTCTATTCCTCTCAACTTCTTTTTCATGAAGTACAATATATAAAATCTGTAATACGTCAGGAAGGAGCTATCTGCCATGCCTATCAACTTAGGGTCTTACCTGTCCAACCGTGCTATGTTGAATTCTGATAAAGAAGCGTTAGTATGCGAGGAAGTCCGTCTTAACTGGACAGAACTCAACGGCCTTTCAAACCAGCTCGGCTACGCGATGAAGAAGTTGGGTGTCGGGTATGGCGACAGGGTAGGCCTGCTTGCCTTGAACGAACCGGAGTATCTGGCCATGTTCTACGGGCTCGGCAAGATAGGCGCGATCCTAGTCCCGATCAACTACCGGATCGCCGGACCGGAGATGGAGTACATCCTTAACAACTCTGGATGCAAGGTGTTCGTTTTCGGGCCTGAATACGTGGACATCGTCGATACGATCCGAGGCAATATCGTGGCCCAGCATTTTGTGGCGCTTATGGATACCCCCCCTAAGTGGGCATCATCATACAAAGCACTTACCGGGAGCGAGTCAACAGAAGAGCCTGAGCATGTGGGAGGGGATGACGACGTCCTGACGATCCTGTATACGTCGGGTACCACAGGCCGTCCCAAGGGCTCCATGCTGACGCATCGCAACTTTTTTGTCAGCGCTACCAACCTCATCGCGACACTGGGCGACCTCGGCAAGACAGCCCTGCTCGTCCTGCCCCTCTTTCACATCGGCGGCCTTGGCAACGTCCCGCTCGCTCCGCAGTTGGGCCTCCGGACCATCATGCTGAAGAGCCTCGATCCAAAGCGGATGCTCGAGCTCATTCAAGAGGAGAAAGTTAACGTGTTCGGTTCTGTACCGGCTCTCCTGCAGATACTGAAGATGCTCCCGGATTTCGAGAAGTATGATTGGAGTTCAGTCCAGAAGGTATTCGTTTACGCCGCGCCTCTTCCGGTATCTCTTCTTGAGGAATACGCGGAGGCTGGCATCGAGGTCCGCAATCTGTATGGTATGACCGAGACATGTGGTTCCGGAACGGTCATTGACGGTGAGCATGCAATGTTAAAGGCTGGCTCCTGTGGTCTGCCGGAGTTCCTCGCGGAGGTCAAAGTGGTTAACGAAAAAGGCAATCAAGTCAAACCGGAGGAGCGCGGGGAGGTCATAATAAAGGCTGATTTTGTCATGAAAGGTTACTGGAACAACCCGGAGGCAACTGCCGAGTCCATCAAAGATGGCTGGCTCTATACCGGTGACATCGCCAAGTGTGACAAAGACGGCTTCTTGTATATCATGGACCGAAAGAAGGACATGATAATTTCCGGCGGTGAGAACATCTACCCCGCCGAGATCGAAGACCTACTTTTGCGCCATCCCAAGATCCAGGATGTCGGGGTTATAGGGTACCCAGATAAGATATGGGGAGAGGCGGTCAAGGCGGTAGTAGTGGTCGCACCAGGCGAGACACTGACTGTGGAAGAGGTAATCGAGTGGACCAAGGGAAAAATCGGCAAGTTCAAGATGCCAAAGTCGGTGGTGTTCACCGATGCTCTGCCGCGTACTCCTACCGGTAAGATACTGAAGAAAGACCTGCGAGCCAAGTATAACTAGTTGCCTGATAACCTGAAATTCAAAACTCAGAGCTTTTTCAAAGTCCTTTGTTTGTAGATGCAAGCGCCAACATTAACGAGGCCTAATTTGCCGGTGTTTGCAAAGTCAAATCTGGGAAGGGAGTTACAATAGCGATGGAAGGTTGGACGGAAGAGGAAATAAAAGACAAGAACTTAATGGCACCATGCGGCCTGTATTGCGGCGCCTGCGGTGTTTACATTGCAACAAGGGATAAGAACGAAAAATTCAAGGAGGTCATGGGCAACCTCTATCAGACAAAAACGGAAGATACAGAATGTTACGGCTGCATGCAAAGCGAACCGCCGAAAAAGCTCTACGGCTATTGCACCATGTGCGCGATCAGGAATTGTGTCCGGGGGAAAGGTTATTACTCCTGCCATCAATGCAGCCAGTGGCCATGCAGCATGATAGAAAATTTCGGTCTGGCCACAGGTCTTCGGGTAATGAAAAGGGCTATCCCTTTATGGCGTGCCAAGGTAGCCGAACTGGGGGATGAGAAGGGCAGCGTGGAATGGGCACGGGAGGAGTTGGAGCGGTATCACTGTCCTGCCTGCGGAAAGCCGCTTTTCAGAGGAGCAAAGCGCTGCCGGGCCTGTAAGGCGGAGGTCGCCGAGGCGCTGGATGGAACGTTGTAAATCCGCGCCAGGATAATCTGATCGAAACTTTGTTTTTGAATCAGAAGAAGCGTTTAGGCGTCTGGCTTATTCAAAGAGATAATTTATGCACTATAATCATCACCTTTTTTCTTTTGTCTTTCACGTCAAACCTATGGTAATTTTCATGGGGCAAGGATTGCCCTCTCTTTAAAAATTCAGTTTTCTTTCTTGACAAATACGGAAAGTTTTGCGCTCTTATGCGGCGCAAAATTCAATTTCAGGCAGGTATTTCATGAAATGCTTTTTCGATCCAAAATCTGTTGTTGTCATTGGCGCATCCAATGCCCCTTTCAATCTGGGAGCCACCATCTGTAACATGTTGAAGGATTATCTCCAGTATACCGGAGCGGTCTACGCTGTAAATTCCAAAGGAGAGACGGTGAATGGCTACCCGGGCTATTCATCGGTGCGGGACATTCCGGAAGCACCCGATCTGGCCGTAATCATTGTGGCGGCGCGCCATGTGCCGGGCATTATCCGGGACTGCGCCCGTAAGGGAAT
Organism: uncultured delta proteobacterium; assembly: GCA_963726395.1. Classification (GTDB taxonomy): domain Bacteria; phylum Desulfobacterota; class Syntrophia; order Syntrophales; family Smithellaceae; genus UBA8904. The sequence continues at coordinate 136,036 of CAVSCG010000025.1, read as the reverse complement.
CAAGCGCATCGTCATTGAAAGCGCCGGTTTTTCCGAGGGCGGAGAGCCCGGCGAGGCGATGCAGCGTGAGATCGACGATGTTGCCAAAGCTAACGGTATCCGCATGATGGGGCCGAATTGTCTGGGAACATTGAGCACTCGCGATAAATTCTGCTGTTTTTACGGCGCCAACCCGAGCCTCGTGGAGGCGAATCAAGTCTTTGAGGAGCCGGGCACTGTATCCTACATTATCCAGAGCGGCGGCATTGCTGTTCTGGTTATGGAATCACTTTATTACGATTTGGCCGGCGTCAACAAGATGGTCAGCATCGGCAACAAATGTGATGTGGACGAAGCGGACCTGATCGATTATTTTCAAAACGACGAGACCGAAGTCATCGGCATCTATCTGGAGAATATAGCCGACGGCCGCAAACTCATGCAAGCCGCTAAAAAATCCCGCAAGCCCGTCCTGATCTACAAAGTAGGGAAAACCAAAGAGGGCGCCGTGGCCGCCATGTCTCATACGGCGGGAATGGCCAATAACGACCGGATCTTTGAAAGCGTCTGCAGGCAGGCAGGGATTATCCGTCTGCAATCGATTGATGAACTCCACTCGCTCCCCAAGATATTTACTGAAATGCCACTCCTCGCGGGAAAGCGGATTGCGGTGTTCACCAACTCCGGCGCCTTCGGCGGTATTTCCGCGGATCTGTTGGTGGCAGCGGGATTGCGGATGGCGCATCTTGCTCCGCACACACAGGAACGGCTGAAAAAAGCGGGACAAGTCTTCAATATCAAGAATCCCGTGGATATCGGCCCCGCTCCGCCACAGACCTACCTGGACATCTACGATATTCTTCTTTCCGCGGAGGAAGTGGACGGCCTTCTCCCCCTGCTGAGCGTTTGGCAGCCGTTTGTGATCGACACGCTGCTGGAGCTGTTGAAGATGTGCAAGCATTACGATAAGCCCGCGGCCATCTATACACCGAACGCTGTCGCCAAATCCATTGCCATCCGCGCCAAACACCGTATCCCCATCTTCGAAACAACGGAGCAGGCGGTGCGGGCCTTATCTGTTTCACAAAAATATTATGAATCTCTGCTGAAAAGAAAATTTATTTGCAATAGCGCCTCCCATGTCAACTTGGCCGAAAGAGGTAAACGCACCCATGCAGAGGTCATAGGGGGACAAAACACGACGAGAGCACCGAAATCGACATCCGTTCCCTGTTCATAATTGGAGGCAAACCGACGGTTGTTGACGTCCGCATCGTCCTGAAAACGTGACGGTAAACAGAGGTTTTATGCAGATATTTGTTGATGCGGACGCGTTTCCGAATGGAATCAGAGATATCCTGATCAAGGCTTCTTTACGTCTGAATCTGCCGCTGATTTTTGTAGCCAATAAACCTTTGCGCCTGGAGAAACTGTCCAACCTGTCTTTGATCCTGGTTCCGGAAGGACCTGATGTGGCCGACGACCGCATAGCAGAATCAGTCCATCCGGGTGATCTGGTCATCACAGCCGACATCCCGCTTGCCGACCGCGTGGTGGCTAAGAAAGCGTTTGCCATGAATCCCAGGGGAACGCTCTATACCGAGCACAATATCAAAGACCGGCTGGCCATGCGTGATTTGCTGGGTGAGTTGCGAGATAACGGTATGATCACCAGCGGCCCGGCCGCCTTCAGTAAAAAAGACCGTCAGGCCTTTGCCAATCAGCTCGACAGTTTTTTAATTCGTCAAATTAAAATCGAAAACATGGTGCAACAAAAACCTGTCTCTACACCATGACTCAAACACGAATCATCATATCAAAAATTCCGCCTCTACAATCGGCCCAACGTCTAGACAGCTATTGTGCCGGGCGGTTTACCTATTTGACAAATGATCAATGGCGCCAAGAGATTCTTGCGGGCAAGCTATCGCTGGCCGACGTCGTCGTTACTGACCCCACGATGATGCTGCGAGGCGGCGAAATACTGGCCTGGGACGGTAGCGGAATCGTTGAACCGGAAGTTGATGACAGGATTACCATCCTCTATACGGACGAATGGTTTATTGCCGTCAATAAAACGGGAAATTTGCCGGTCCATCCTTCGGGACGGTATTTCAACAACACTCTGGTGACTCTCCTTGAAGACCGCTGCGGGCGTAAGGTTTACCCGGTGCACCGCATTGACCGTGAAACATCGGGCGTCATGCTCCTGGCCTTTGATGGGAAAAGCGCGGGCGCTCTGTCTGAATCGCTGGCGAAAGGGTCAAAAGAATATCTGGCCCTGGTGCACGGAAATTTTCCCGACAAGGAAATGGTTGTCGATTTGCCTTTGGGACGTGATCGTGAATCCGCTGTGAGCAAAAAACAAAAGGCGTGGGCGGGTGGAACGCAAAAGGCTTTGACGCGATTTCGGAAAGTCCTTACGTCCCATGACATTTCCCTTGTCCGGTGCTTCCCCGAAACGGGGAGACTTCATCAGATACGCGCCCATCTGCTGGCTGCGGGTTATCCGATCGTCGGCGATAAACTCTACGGCCGGGACGAAACCGTTTTTCTCACCTTTATCAGGCAAGGACTTACACCCGAACTGGAAGAGCGCCTTGTGCTGCCGCGATCAGCATTGCATGCCGCCAGGCTGGTCTTTTTGCACCCACAGACCAAAAAAGAAATGGTCATCCGCGCACCGCTTCCTAAAATGTTTGCAGATTTTATACTTACAAGAAAAGCCAAAGGCTGATTCAGTTCGGCTGCTGGAATCCAAATCCATAATCCACAACCGTTCCTATCCCTATTTTTTTATGTCCGGCGTCGTGCCGCAGACGGCTGAGATTATCTTCTATTCATTATGTTTATGCACTAATAGGATCTTTAAGGGAGGCAGCGTCAAATAAACGCTGCCCCCCTGATCTTCTCGAAAACCTGGCCAACTTTCCTAACGAATCTGAATGCTCATGTGCGGAAATAAAAAGGTGAAGATCGGCACATGCGGTCGAACAACACGCACAAATGGTTCAGGCGGTCGCACAGGCACCCTGCGTTCAACAACGCGTTGTCGATAAGCCACCCGATGGTCACGATAATCACGATGGTCGTATTGATATTGGGGGCGCTCATACCTGTCACGATTTCCGTATCTGTTTCCGTTTGACCAGCCTGGATCAGCCAATGCAGAAGCCGATAGTCCTGCAACCATCAGCACTGTAACAAATATCATCGTTAATTTTTTCATCTTTATATTCTCCTTTCATGCGTGTCGCTGTTGATTGCATATATCGCATATACCGTGCCAGACAAACGATGACGTAAAATGATATTAATATTATTCGATTATTTAATAATGTTTGGATTAGACGCTTATAACCTTCCAAGCTTTTGCGGAGAATAATGGTTCAGAAATATCCGTCTTGAATATCCAACTGGATAAATAGTATCCACTTCCGATGAAAAGTATAGTTAGATTTAACTATTTAACGGCAGGCTATTAGCTGATCACCAACTATTCCCTGTTAACAACAAGCGAACGCAAAACGTCGGATACCGCGTCCTTGTGCTCAACCAGGATGACTTTAACGCCGGCGCTGCTGCCAGTGATCAATTGTCCCAATTTTTTACTGTCAACGTCTAATTGGCAGCCCAGGATACGGAGATGGTGTTCGATGAGGGCCTGCTCGATGTGGCGATAGAGGCGCTCCGCACCGTCATTGGAAAACAAAAGCAGACGGGAGATTCGATTTTTTTGCTGCGATTTCGTCTTTTGCAGCAATTCATTGATGCCTTTTTTTTCAGCGGCAAGCTTGTCAAAAATATCATCAAACCCGAAGCGGACGCGTCTTTGCAACCTAGCCTTCTTAATTGCGCCGGTGAGCGTTTCGCTTATGTTCAGCACAGGCACTTCCATTTTACCTTCCGGCCAAAGCCTGGTTTTCCGAACTGTCAGAGCTTCACGGATTTTTTCCGCACTGCCATCCACTTCCAGCTGACGGGGAAAGTTCATATTGAATAGGTTCATAAGGTGTTCCTCTTTTTTCACGTATTCGCAAATCTGGCCGCCATTTCCTCCAACTCATCCCAGCGGTCGTAGGCTGCCGTCAACTCCACCTCTAGAACTGCCAGCTGATTGTTTACATCCAGCACACGGGCAGGATTGTTGGTTTTATATAAATCCTGAGAATTCAACAATTTCATAAACTCCGCTTTCACTTTTTCCATCTTCTCGATTCTTGGCGGCAACTCTTCGAGTTCCTGCGTTTCTTTGAAAGACAATTTACTTTTTTCTCTGAGTTGTTTTTCCTTTTTGGCCTTTGCCTTTTTGGGTGCTGCCTTGGACGAATCCGCTATTGCCGAGCGTTGCCTGAGCCAGTCATCATAACCGCCCACATATTCCTGCAGGTGCCCTTCCCCTTCCAGCACAATCGTGGAAGTGACGACGTTGTTGAGAAACGTCCGGTCGTGGCTGACAAGCAAAATCGTGCCACCGTATTCCAGAAGACGATCTTCCAGAAGTTCCAGCGTTTCCGTGTCCAGGTCATTAGTCGGTTCATCAAGCACCAGAACATTGGACGGCGTGCAAAAAAGTTTAGCCAAGAGAAGTCTGTTCCGTTCGCCGCCGGAAAGAGAAGCAACCGGCGCAAGGATCTGTTCGGGCGGAAATAGAAAATCCTGCAGGTAGCCAACGATGTGGCGGGGGGCGCCATTGATAAAGACGGTATCATTACCGTCAGCAATGTTGTCTCTCAGGGATTTGCTCTCTTCAAACTGCGCGCGCAGTTGATCGAAATAGGCAAGCTCAATCCCTGTGCCAAGTTTGATCTTTCCGCCTGATGTGGGCAACTCTGCCAGCAAGACTTTGAGCAGTGTGGTCTTACCGGAACCGTTGGGGCCGATAATGCCGACCCGATCGCCGCGCAATATGCGTGTGGAAAACGAATCGATGATCTTTTTATTCTCATAGGCAAAACTGATTTTTTCGGCGTCGGCCACCAACCTGCCGCTGCGCTCGGCCTCCGAAACGGCAAGCTTAACGTTCCCGTCCCGCTCACGCCTGCGTGATCGCTCCTCGCGCATGGCCAGAAGCGCTCGCACACGTCCCTCGTTGCGCGTGCGTCTTGCCTTGATGCCCTGCCGAACCCAGACTTCTTCCTTAGCCAGTTTTTTATCGAAGGTTTGCCACTCTTTTTCTTCAGCCTCATGCATGGCCTGCCGTCTTTCGAGATAAGTCTTGTAGTCGCAGGAAAAGGAGAATAGTTTTCCCCTGTCGATTTCCACAATGCGTGTGGCGATTTTTTGCAGAAACGTCCGGTCGTGCGTGACGAACATGATGGTCTTGTTGTAATTTTGCAAAAACTCTTCCAGCCAGAGGATGGATGCAATATCCAGATGGTTGGTGGGTTCATCCAGAAGCAATATGTCCGGATCAGTAACCAGCGCCCGCGCAAGTAAAACCCGGCGCTTCAATCCTGCGGACAGCAGCCGAAACTCCGCGTTTTCATCCAGCGATGTGCGGGAAATCACCATCTCCACTTTCTGGTGATATTGCCAGGCGTCCGCTGTCTCCAGTTTACGATGCAGCTGTTCTATTTTATTCACCATGCTTTGATCGCTGCCGTTGGTTAACTGCACGGTCAGATCGTGATATTCCCGCAACAAATCCAGATGCCCCTGACCGCCGGAAGCAACTGCATCATAGATTGTACCCGGCAAATCTTCAATATCCTGCGGCATAACGGCAAGCCGCAAATTTTTATCGCGAATGATCTCACCCTTGTCCGGCACAATGTCGCCGTGCAGCAGTTTCATGAGGGTGGACTTGCCCGATCCGTTTCGTCCCAGAAGCCCGATGCGTTCACCCGCTTCAATCTGCAGTGACGCGCTGTCGAGCAAAAGCGGCCCGCCAAAACCCAGTGAAATATTATTAATCCAAAGTAACGCCATAAACTCTTTTCCAGTTTGCACATCGCTTACTTCCCCAACTCACGATGGGTGAGGAATTCATCTAACCCTTTAGCACATTCTATTGAGATAGTGCAAAACAGTAGATCCGAATAGCTCTAAGCGGTGGTTCAGCGATTTTTTACAATGACATTTTTTTCTTTGTGTTTCTGACGATGGCTAACTTGCTGAAAAAAGAAAAGCCCGGCGGGTTCACCGCCGGGCTTCAGCTTGCCTGTAATACTGAGGCTTTACCTTTTTATACAGTTAGGGTTCCATCGGCGCATTCGGATCTGCAAGCCATTCCATGGAGGACCCGTCATAAACCTTTACATCCTTATATCCAAGCAGCTCCGTCATGACGAAGGCCCAGGACGTGCAAGTTTTTCCCGTGTCACAATAAAGAATATACTCTTTATCCAGATCTCCTCCCGTTGCCTTTGCCGCTAATGAGGCGAGTGTTGCCTTATCTTTATACAGACCTTCCACCGTATAGAGCTGGCCAACCGGCAGATTAACCGCTCCTTTGATCCGGCCGAGTTTCGGCACGAAGGCGAGTTTTTCTTTTCCCTCATAGAAGCCAGGCGCGCGTGTTATCAATAATTGTGGCTTTGCCCAGTTTGGCAACAACAGTAGATTTGTCCACAAAAAGATTCTTGTTCCATGCCGCTTTGTAAGGCTTTGTTTTGGGTATCACCATATCCTGCGACAATGCTCTTTTTTCTATGACCCACTGGTTCTGCCCGCCGTTCAGGATGGCTACGTTGTTGACACCGGCATACTTCAATGTCCAGGCTACACGGGTCATGCCGAATTGATCGGGAACTTTTTCTACCTTGTCAACAAGAACGACCAGGGAATTTGTCCCAATGCCGGCGCCACCAATTACCTCTGCCAGATCATCCATAGACGGCAATTCGTTGAGCAGTTCACCCTTCTTGATGGCCCAGGATCCGTAAAAAACATTGACGGCACCCGGAACATGGCCTGTCTTGTATTCTTCAACTTTCCGTAAATCAACAATGACCAGATTCGGATTGTTAAGGTTTTTCTCAAGCCAATCCGTAGAGACAATGGGATCAATGCCTCTTGCCGCCGCCTGTACGGGAACTGTGACCGCGAGCGGTAACAACAACATGACTGCCAATGCAACCGCTTTTAACCATACCATTTTCTTCATAAAACACTACCTCCTCAATTTTAATTGGTTTCTGTCTATATATTGAAGCCTTTACCGGCCATCAAACCTTCCTGAATCAACGACGCACTCTTCAGAATTTTTCTCTGCTCATTTCTTGTCCGGTTTGCAAGTGGAAAATCCAAAGGGGATATACGCAGGACAAAGTCTGATCAAACCGGTCACAATCAGCAAAATACCGACAACACCCCACCAGCTTTTGAAATAAAAGCCCGCCAGGATGATGACGACACCCAATATGATCCGGATTATTCTATCGGTCCCACCCACATTACATTTCATAATCCTAACTCCTTTCTTTCAACGGTTAGAGGATCTGATCGCCATCCACTTCACATTTTTTCTTCTTATCCTTGACCGGATAAGCCTGCCTTACTCATGTAGAGACACCCATGCTGCGGCAATAACCAGGCTTGCACAAAAATCCATACGGCAAGTACCAAAAGTAAAATCAACAAATCATTCATTTTTACTTGTCCACTCCTTTTGATATCTCGATGACCGGGCTATTTTCTGCTTTTTCTATAATGGGAAACTCTTCAGGAAGAGGCACCGGTTGAACGGGCACGGGAAACACCTCAACTTTTTCCATATCGTTTAGCCACAGCGGATGGCGGTGCCGGGCATAGTCCAAGCGAACTTTGCCGGTAAAGATGCCACGCACCATCGGCCAGTTCGGACGGAGCGCAATCGCGGCCATGTGTGCCAGGAATGCCAGGAAAAACAAGACAAAAAAGATGTTATGAATCCAAGTCGCCGTAAGGACAACCGCCAGGGACATATCCGGCGCATAAATATTCTTGTAGGTTTTAATTAGACCTGAGATAATCAGCATCAATATGATGAAGGCCATTCCCACATAAGCCCAGCGCTGTTCCGGCAAATATTTATGCATCGGCGGCTCCTGGCCAAAACCAAACAGACTCTTCATGACCTTGACGGATGCAGCCAGATCACCTTTCTGTGGAATCATCCCGTTCTCGCCACGAAAACCATGATAAGCCAAATGAAAGATTCCCACAGCCGTAAAAACAAGTGCCGCCGCGTAGTGAATATACAAGGAAGTAATAAAATCAGCCGACCAGCCTAATCCCGGAACCGTAATAATGTAATATCGTTTAGCGACGGGAAGTTCAAATATCCCCGTGAAAAGCAGAAGAAGACCGGAAATGGCGATCGCCCAATGCTCGATCAACTCAAGCAAGCTGTGACGGACAACAAGATTTTTTTCAGAAAGAATCTTTTCAGCCATTGTCTTTCTCCTCCGTCTTTACCTGCTCTTTGCGCCGTGAAAACCAGCCGATCGCTCCGGCGGCAGCCAGTCCCAGAACGGGGGCAGCCAACACTGTTTTCCCCAGAGGATCCGTGCCGACCATTCGGCGCTTAACATCGGGTTTCATATCCGGTTGCCCCGGTTTTTTGGTCATCGTTTTGTTAATCAGTTCGAATGACACCGGCGACACATAGAGAGTTGACGTGCCGCCATTTTCCTTTTTACCGTAAATATAACCTTTCATCTGCTGGGCGCGCGTCTGTGCTTGGGCCTCAATATCTTTCTTGGGACCAATGATCATGGCCTGACGGGGACAGGCCTCAACACATCCCGGCAGCTTTCCTTCCGCCAGTCTGTCATTACAGAGGTCGCATTTATACATGACGCCGTTTCCCATTAAGCCTGGCAGCACATGAAGATATATGCCGACGCCGGACTGCCGCTGTGGAATTTCCCACGGGCATACGTCTTTACATTTTGCGCCGCCGAAACACTGATTTGGATTGATGACGACCGCGCCATTTTCGTTTTTATGGTTGGCGGAAAACGGGCAGATGGTCGCGCAGGCGGGATTGTCGCAGTGCATGCAGCGCCTCGGGACGAAGATGGTCTGTTGGCGGCCAGCCGCTGCAATTTCTGCTTTATGCACATAGATGAAATTATAAGGAGTCAGCCGATTTGTTACATCCTGCTTTTTGGACCAGTCTTCGATGGTTTTTCTTGGCCAGGGCTCGGGAATACTATCAACAACCTTGGGGATTTTATCTTTGTTAATCCTCCTGCAAGCACCGACACAGGCAGGTGTTTCCCGATCAACGCATCCGTCACAAAGGCTCAAATCGATGAGCGTCGATAATTGTTTATCCGATCCGGCCTGCGCGGTCGTCGGCATACTCATTCCGGTCAGAGCGGCAACGCCTGCCGTTATTTGTAAGAAAGACCGGCGGCTGATTTTAGAAATTTTGGGCGACTCCATAACATCTCCTCTAGGACATGCCAATAAACCGAGTGAAGGCATTCTGAAAATCATCAATGGTTTTGTCCGGATCACCGGCAGCTTCTTTAATACAGCGCCTCATATTGGCCTGGATGATGGCAACCCCCGTTTTCTTCATGGCCGCAGTCGCAGCATACAGCTGGGTAAGCACGTCGGCACAGGGCGCTTCCTGTTCCACCATCCGCTCAAGCCCTCGGATTTGCCCCTCAATTCGCCGTAAGCGGTTTAAAACTTTCTTCCGATTTTCGTCCATCATTATACCCCATGGGGTATATATAAACACTCACGGCCCCTCTGTCAATTGTTTTTTATTTTAAACGGAACTCCTGTCAAAGAATGTTATTGAAGGAAACGGTTTCAAACTCCCTTTATTTGCATCAAGCACGATCAGACGGAAATAATTTTCTCCCTACCAATCTATATGATCACGTCATTTTCGATACATATTTGTAAGTTGCATAATTCACGTCTTTTGGGTATAAACGCACCGTCTGATTCATACCAGACAGATCAAAAATATCGGAAAATTTTAAGGTAAATCATGGCGGATAGAATTGAAGTTGGATTTAAAGAAGGCATTCGCGACGCTTTGGGCGAAAAGACCAAAAAGCGCATCATCGATAATCTGGCACTGCCGGTCGAAAAAATTGCCACTGTCGAAGTATATACCATCGCCGGAGGGCTAAGCGCCATGGAATTGCAAGAAGCTGCCGAAGGGCCCCTCTCCGATCCGGTCATTCAGAAGTTTTCCATTAACCGACCGCTGGCGAAAAATTTTGATTGGCTCATTGAAGTCGGCTTTCGTCCGGGCGTCACCGACAACGTCGGCAAAACAGCCCGCGAAGCGATCACGCTTTTACTTGGCGAAAATACCGGCGAGCGGAAAATAGCCGTTTATACCTCCCGTCAATACTTAATCAGCGGGAAAATATCTAAAACCGACGCGGGAAAAATTGCCGCAGGACTCCTGGCTAACGATTTGATCGAACGCCATCAAGTCATCGCCGCGAGTGATTTTGATTTTAACGTCGGCCTGCCCGCATTTGTTCCGCAAGTGATGGGCAAAGACGAACCGCAAATAGCCCAAATCAACCTGGCAAAAGTTGATGCACTGGGTCTTTTGAAGATCAGCCAGGATAAATTGCTGGCCCTTAATCTGGAAGAGATGCAGGTGATTCAGCGCTACTACCAAAATCCCACCGTGCTCAAAACCCGTAAAAAATTTGGACTGGATGAAAACACAACCGATGTGGAATTGGAATGCCTGGCGCAAACCTGGTCGGAACATTGCAAGCATAAAATTTTCAACAGCAAAATTGATTATACGGACGGGCGTAAAAAATTAAAAATTGATTCGCTTTTTAAAAAATACATTAAAGGCTCGACGGCCAAAATCCGTAAAGCCAAAGGCAAAAAGGATTTCTGCCTTTCCGTTTTTGTGGATAATGCGGGGATCATTAAATTCAATGATGATCTCAATCTGGTTTTTAAAGTGGAGACGCACAATTCGCCTTCCGCGCTTGATCCTTACGGCGGCGCATTGACCGGCATTGTCGGCGTCAACCGCGATCCGTTCGGCACGGGCTTGGGGTCGAAACTGATCTTGAACACCGATGTGTTTTGTTTTGCCTCGCCCTTTTACACAAAGAAACTGCCGCCCCGCATTCTGCATCCGCAGGCGCATTTACGAAGGCGTGCGCGAAGGCGTGGAACACGGCGGCAACAAAAGCGGCATCCCCACCATCAATGGAAGCCTTGTTTTTGACGAACGGTTTTTAGGAAAACCTCTGGTTTACTGCGGCACCGCCGGCATTATGCCCGCGCGCCTAAACGGCAAGCCCACACACACCAAGGAAATCAAACCCGGCGATGTGATCATCATGACCGGCGGAAGAATCGGCAAGGACGGCATTCACGGCGCGACGTTTTCTTCAGAAGAACTGCATGAAGGCTCGCCGGTTACCGCCGTGCAGATCGGAGATCCCATCACGCAAAAGAAAATGACGGACTTCCTGCTGGTCGCCCGTAATCGCGGCCTCTACCGCGCGATTACCGATAATGGCGCGGGCGGTCTGTCCTCGTCAATCGGCGAAATGGCGACTTATTCCGGCGGCTGCGAAATCGATTTGTCGTTGGCGCCTCTGAAATATGCGGGCCTTCAGCCCTGGGAGATTTTGGTCTCGGAAGCACAGGAACGCATGTCGCTGGCTGTCGATCCGAAAAAAGTAGATCAGTTTATGGAACTGGCCCGCAAGATGGATGTGGAAGCCACGGCCATGGGTAAGTTCACCCAGTCGGGAATATTCCATGTCCGCTATGGCGAAAAAACCGTGGCGTATCTGGATATGAATTTTCTGCATGGCGGCGTGCCGCAGATGAAGCTGACAGCCAGGTGGAAAGCACCGAAAAACGCCGAGCCGACTTTTGCCGAACCCACCAATTTTGGGAAAGCTTTCGTCCAGATGCTTTCACGTCTGAATATCTGCTCCAAAGAAGCGGTCGTGCGTCAGTATGATCATGAAGTCCAGGGTGGCAGTGTCGTAAAACCCTTGGTTGGCGTGCAAAACGACGGCCCGTCGGACGCGGGTATCGTCCGGCCGGTTTTGGATTCGATGGAAGGCGTCGTTGTGGCTCATGGCATCTGCCCACGTTACAGTGATATTGACACTTACCATATGACAGCCTGCGCCATTGACGAAGCGGTGCGAAACGCCGTGGCCGTCGGCGCAGATCTGGATCATCTGGCGGGACTCGACAACTTCTGCTGGTGTGACCCGGTTAAATCCGCCAAGACACCCGACGGCGAGTATAAGCTTGCCCAACTGGTGCGCTCGAATATGGCCATTTATGATTACACCACCGCCTATGGCGTGCCTTGCATTTCCGGCAAAGACAGTATGAAAAACGACTATTCCATCGGCAAAACGAAAATATCCGTGCCGCCGACGCTGCTTTATTCGGTCATCGGCAAGATCAAGGATGTCCGCAAGGCCGTAACCATGGACGCCAAACGTCCCCAGGATCTGGTTTACATTATCGGCGAAACGTTAGATGAACTGGGCGGCTCCGAATGGTTCGCGCAAAACAATGCCATCGGCAACAAAGTCCCGCAAGTGGATGTGAAAAAAGCTATCAAAAAATACCGCGCCCTGCATAAGGCCATCCAGGCAGGCCTTGTCGCTTCCTGTCATGATTGCTCGGATGGAGGATTAGGGATCGCACTGATTGAAACCGCGTTTGCCGGAGGCTTCGGCATGAATATCGCCTTAAAAGATGTTCCCTACCGCGGCAAGAAGCGCAACGATTATATTTTATTTTCAGAAACGGCCAGCCGCTTTGTCGTGACCATCCATCCGAAAGATCAAAGCAGGTTTGAAAAGATCATGGCCGGAAACGTACTGAATGAAATCGGCTTTGTCGCAGGAAATCAACTCTTTCAGGTCACCGGTCTTAATGGCAAACTGATTATAAAAGAAAAAATCAGCAAACTCAAAGAAGCCTGGCAAAAGCCGCTTAATTTTTAGACAGGATTGAAAAAATGACCCGCAAAGTAAAAGCAATTGTATTGACCGGCAACGGCACCAACTGCGAAATGGAAATGGCGCACGCCTGCAAACTCGCCGGCGCCGAAAAAGTCGATATTGTCCATATCAGTGAATTACTTTTCGGAGAAAAGCGACTGTCGGATTATAATTTTCTGAATTTGCCGGGTGGATTTCTCGATGGCGACGATCTGGGTTCGGCCAAAGCCGGCGCCAACCGGTTCCTGCACGCGCCCATTTCCGGCGAAAGTGAAATGCTCATCGAAGAACTGCTCAAATTCATCAACGCGGGAGGTTTGATTCTAGGCGTGTGCAACGGTTTTCAGTTGATGGTGAAACTGGGATTGCTGCCGGCGCTCGGCGGCAACTTCATCAAGCAGAGCACGACTTTGACGTTTAATGACTCCGGACGTTTTGAAGACCGCTGGGTGTATCTCAAAGCCAACGTGCAAAGCCCCTGCGTGTTCACCGAAGGTATTGACGTTGTCTATTACCCTGTTCGCCATGGCGAAGGCAAATTTGTTCCGGAAAGCGATGCTATCCTGGAAGAAATCGAAAAGAAAAATCTTGTCGCGTTTCAATACTGCACGGTTGATGGAACTACGACTCTTGATTATCCGTCTAACCCCAACGGCTCAACCCATGCCATCGCCGCACTTTGCAGTGAAACAGGCAGACTCTTCGGCCTGATGCCGCATCCCGAGGCGTTTCTGCACTGCACCAACCATCCTCGCTGGACCAGGGAAAACCTCCCTGAAGAAGGCCAGGGGCTGGCGATTTTCCAAAACGCCGTCAAATTCATCCGTGGTAAAAAATTCTAGCTGTTACCCAAAAACGATTTTTCCAGGGGGGCAAAAGAGGGGCATCCTATCATGTTCCCTTCTGTTTTTGTCTGGTTGCCTTTATTGTAATTTCCGGATGTAATATTTTTGCCACTTGTTCAATCGCATCAACAATACGCGGGGAGGCGCGGCCGATCAGGTCCGTATTCATCGGATAGATTTGTTTGTTTTTAACCGCCGGAATGCCGGGAAATTGTTCCCAGTATCTTTTGACTTTTTTAAATTCCCTGTCCGTGGCCATCGGCGCGAAAAGTAAGATATCAGGCGCATGAGCCATGACGCCTTCCGCACTGTAACGCGGATACCGCGCCGTGTCTTTCCCCGCGATATTCGTACCACCGGCCCGTTCAATGACGTCGGAAATCATGGTGCGCCTGCCTACGGTAATAACAGGATCCATGCCGATCTGGAAAAAAACCCGCGGTTTCTTCTTATTTGAAATTTGCGCTGTGACTGCGTCCAGCCGTCTTTGCAGTTGCGCATTAAGTGACCGGGCGGCCTGGCGCTGCCCGGTCACTTCACCGATATTTCGAATGCTTTGAAGAATACCAGCCGTGTCAACCGGATTAATCACATAAACCGTCATGCCGATTTTTTCCAGTTGCCGAACCGTCTCCGGCCTGTTACCGTCGGCTGTCGCCAGAATCAGATCCGGTTTCAGAGAAACGATTTTCTCCAATGACGGGTTGGTGAATCCTCCGACACTTGTTTTTTGTCCGGCTTCCCGGGGCCAGTCGCAGAAGCTGGTTACACCGACAATTTGGCCATCCAGATTTAACGCGAAAAGAATTTCCGTGATGCCCGGCGCCAGAGACACAATGCGCTGAGGTGTCCCCGAGATGCCGACCCGGCGGCCCACTTCATCGGTAACAACTGCGAAATGAGCGGCTTCGCCAACAAAAACCGACAGAACAACCGCTAAACTAACGATGACGGTTTGAGTAATTTTTTTCATCACATTCATATCATTTTAAAGAGTTGATGAGGATCCTCTTAATCCTTCATACGATAGCGGAAAGAAGCAATGATGTGCAGACGTGACAGTTCGTATTGTGGAGGCAACGGTGGAAAAGGCGCGGCGGCCTCAACAACACCCAGTGTGCCGGAATCAAGATTATCAAAACCGGAAGAAGTTATCAGCGCGGCATGAAGAAGAGAGCCGTTCGCATCAATCGATATTTTGATCACCACATCCCCTTCTTCGTTCTTTGCATACGCGCCGGCTGGATAATTCCAGATACGCATAATCTTCTTTTTAACTCCCGCCAAATAAGTCGCATATTTGACGTCGGAGGAGCCGATATCCACAGTGTCCTCCCGTTCAACCGCAGGCTTCCGGCTTCACTTTTTCAGCCTGCTGCGGCATTTTTTCCACCACCTTATTTTCCTCTTTTTTAGGTTCAACAGCCGGTTGGGGCTGCGTAATTTGTACCGTGAAAAGGTCGGCGGCTTTAACGCTGTCACGCAAGTCAACCATACTGCTGACGGTGATCAGCGCAGCATGTCCGATGATTGAGATGATGACAGGCCAGAGGAATATTTTTTTTGAATCCATGTTATCTCACCCGAATCGAATCATATACGGCATTTGCCTCAAAATCAACAATATGATAACTAAAAGTTAACATTGAATAAAATAGAGGCCAATCGATGCTGACGGACATTGATTTTATGAATATCGCGCTTCAAGAGGCATTCATCGCGTTCAAGCAGGACGAGGTGCCGATTGGCGCCGTACTGGTGCAAGACGGGCAAATACTGGCGCAAGCGCATAATGCTCCCATTGCCTGCAATGATCCCTCTGCGCACGCGGAAATGCTGGCGCTCCGCAAGGCCTGCGAGAAAACAGGCAATTACCGCCTGACCGGCGCGGCGCTTTATGTGACACTGGAGCCCTGTGTGATGTGCGCCGGTGCGATTCTCCAGGCAAGACTGGCGCGGGTCATTTTCGGCGCACGCGATCCGAAAGCCGGCGCCGTGTTTTCCCTCTATCATATATTAAATGATAACCGTTTTAATCATCAGGTGGATGTGACGGAAGGAGTTTTGCAGGAAGAGTGCGGGGAAATTTTGAGTAGATTTTTTAAGGAAAAGAGGATAAGAGCCGATTCGGCGGATAAATAAGTCGCGGAGAGGTACCGAAGTGGTCGTAACGGGATCGACTCGAAATCGATTTGGGGGTCACAAGCTCCCACGGGGGTTCGAATCCCCCTCTCTCCGCCAGATAAATAATGCAGAAACATTTCATGCACCAATCACCTGCGGTGAAGAAATGTTGAAATAAACGGAGAGATGTCTGAGTGGCCGAAGGAGCACGACTGGAAATCGTGTGTATGCCCACAAAGGTGTACCGCGGGTTCGAATCCCGCTCTCTCCGCCAGATAAATAATGTAGAGACGTTGCCTGCAACGTCTCTACATTATTATAAGCTCGAATCGCTCGCTCAGGCGATCGCAAAATTTGGGTTGATTCCTGCCGATTTATCCATTAAGAGTCTCTGTCGGTATTTATTAAAAAATATGGCCGGGTCCCGTACAACGAAGGCTTGTGAACCCCGTCAGGTCCGGAAGGAAGCAGCGGCAGCAAATCCCATCGTGTGTTGCGGTAAACCCGGTCACCAGTTATATTTATCTCCCATGTAAAAACCATAGAATGGGGTTTATGAGGCTCATTTGGAATACCTGGTTTTAGCCCGAAAATTTCGCCCGCAAGCATTTGACGATGTCGCAGGCCAGGAGCCTGTAGTTCGAACGCTGGTAAATGCCATAGGCCAGGGACGCATCGGACATGCCTTTCTCTTTTCCGGTCCCCGCGGCGTCGGAAAAACATCCGTAGCCCGCATTCTGGCTAAATCCCTTAATTGCGAACAGGGGCCGACGGCTACGCCTTGCAACAAATGTGCAAACTGCAAAGAAATTACGGATGGAAACTCGATGGATGTCCGCGAGATTGACGGCGCGTCCAACCGCGGTATCGACGAAATCCGGGAACTGCGGGAAAATGTCAAATTTGCCCCGGCCGCCTCCAAATATAAAATCTATATCATCGATGAAGTTCACATGCTGACCCGCGAAGCGTTCAACGCGCTTTTAAAAACGCTGGAAGAGCCACCCGGCCATGTTATCTTTATTTTTGCCACAACGGAAAATCACAAGGTGCCGGCCACGATTCTGTCACGCTGCCAGTGCTATGATTTCCGTCGTATTTCGCTTAGTGAAATCGCAGCCAATTTAGGCCGCCTGGCGGCCGCCGAAGGCATTACCGTAAGCCCCACGGCGCTTTCCTGGATTGCCGAAGCAGGCGACGGCAGCATGCGCGACGCCCAGAGTATATTCGATCAGGTCATTTCCTACGCCGGCTTAACTATTTCGGACGACGACGTGGAAGACATCTTGGGGCTTGCCGACCGCAAATATCTATATCGCCTCTCCGAAGCAATTATGGCGCGCAATGCCGGTGTCTGCCTGATGATTCTGGAGGAAGCCTATCTGGCGGGCATCGATATGAAGCACTTCTACTCCATGCTTTTGAAGCATTTCCGCAATCTGCTTCTGGTCAAAATCGCCGCGGACGGTATTTCGTCTTTTGACATCGCACCGGAACAGGCGGAAAAGCTTAAAAACCAGACGCAAAATGTTTCCCGCGAGACGTTGCAGCGTTATCTGGATATCCTGCTCAATGAAGCCGACAGCCTGCGCCGCAGCCAGGAAGTGCGGATGAAAATCGAAACCGTCCTCGTCAGGATGGCCTATCTGGAATCGGTTCTACCAGTGGGTGAAATAATTGGCAACGCTCGAATCACTGGAACAAAGGATTCAGAGCGGCCTGTCGCCTTCCCGCGGCAGATTTGATGCTGAACCGGTTGCAGCAAAACAGCCCCTCGAAAAGCCGCAGGCGGGCAGTGTGCAAAAATCAGCCGATCCGCCACAGCAAAAACAAAATCCCGGCGCAACGGAGCTCCGTCATGCCGCAAAGCCCTCGCCGGGTGAAGATCTGAAAAAATTTATCAAAAGGGAAAACGCTCCTCTGGGGGCAAAAATCGACGCGGCTGAAGTTCTCGGATTGGAAAACGGCTGTTTGACACTGGGCATTCCGAGTGGTTATCTTTTCCTGGACAACATTATGGAAAAACAGCAAAAAGAAGAACTGGAAAGAATCGCGGGCATTTATTATTCTCAAAAAGTTTCCCTGGCAATTAAAACCATTGAAGCGACAAAAATGAACAACAGCGGGCGCAGCGCCAAAGCAAACAACTTAAATGATATCAAGCGCGAAGCCATGAACTCTCCGCTTCTCCAGAAAGTAATCGCTGAGTTTGAAGGCGCGGAACTGATCGACATTAAACCAATTACTGATAAAAAACAGGGAGGCTAATTACGTGCATAACATCGGCAATATCATGAAACAGGCCAAAAAAATGCAGGAAAAAATCGGCCGGCTCCAGGCGGAGCTGGAAACAAAAACCATCGAAGCGCAGTCCGGCGGTGGCATGGTTCGCGTGATCGTCAACGGAAAGTTCGAAGTCGTTTCATTAAAGATTGAAAAGGACGTGGTGAATCCCGAAGATATCGAAATGCTGCAGGATTTGATTACGGCCGCAGTGAATGAGGGCATCCGCAAATCACAGGAAATGGCTTCCTCTGAAATGGCGAAGATCACGGGTGGGCTGGGAATTCCCGGCATGGGCATGTAAGGCAGCCCATGAAATCCTACGCACAACCCATTAAACGCTTGATTGCTGAACTGGCCAAGCTTCCGGGAATCGGTGAAAAAACGGCGGCACGGCTGGCTAATTATATTTTGCGCGCCACTCCTGATGATGTGGAGAAACTGGCGGAAAGCCTGGTCGAAGTTAAACGAAAAATCCGCCTGTGCCGGATCTGTCTCAATCCGACCGAAGAGGATATCTGCCATATCTGTAGTAATTCGGCACGCGATCAGCACGTGATCTGCGTAGTCGAAGAGCCGGACGCTCTGGCCGCCATAGAAGAAAGCGGCGTTTTTCACGGAACATACCATGTTTTGCATGGCGCGCTGGCGCCCCTCGACGGCATCGGACCGGAAAATCTGCGTCTGGGCGAACTTCAAAAACGCGTCAGCGAAGGCCATTTTCAGGAATTGATTCTGGCCACCAACCCCAATGTACACGGCGAAGCCACGGCGCTTCTGATTACTCGGATGTTCAAAGATACAAACATTCGGATCACGCGCATTGCCATGGGCGTGCCGATGGGTGGCGATTTAAAGTATGTGGATAAGATGACCCTGTCGAAGTCATTGGAGTTCAGACGAGGCATGTAGCATGACGTCTGAAAACAGTTATATGCTGGGTCCCCCCTTCATGTGGCGTTGCGCTTCATCTTTCGGCGCTGCGACCTACACAAAAGAAGGCCTTCTTCCTCAAGATTCGCTTACCTTGCCTCTGGCTGTTTTGAGACGTCATGTGCGTAGGTAAAAAGTTATTATGAATATGGAAAATAGAAAAAGAATGCGGCGGATTAACGCAAAGCACGTTACTGCATCCGTAAAGAAGCTATTCATCAAGGCCAATACAACTTTGGGCGAGGATATGGTTTCCGCCCTGCACTGCGCGTTGCAGCAGGAGGAATCGCGCATTGGCAAGCAGGTGCTGGAGAAAATTCTCCAGAATGCCGATATTGCCTGCCGCGAAGAACTGCCGATTTGTCAGGACACCGGCCTGGCCGTTTTGTTTGTCGAGATGGGTCAGGATGTGCGGATTGTCGGGGGTGATTTAAGAGCAGCCATTGAAGAAGGTGTGAGACAGGCTTATGAGGACGGATATCTTCGCAAGTCCCTGTGTGATCCGCTCACTCGAACCAATACGGGAGACAACACACCCACCGTCATCCATATGGACATTGTGCCCGGCGATAAATTAAGAATCATCGCCATGCCCAAAGGCGGCGGCAGTGAAAATTGCAGCGCCGCAAAAATGCTAACGCCTGCGGCGGGAATCAACGGCATTAAAAAATTTGTAATGGAAACCGTTGAAAAAGCCGGCGCCAATCCCTGCCCGCCGATTATCGTGGGTGTCGGCATCGGAGGATCGCTTGAACAAGCTTGCATTCTCGCAAAAAAAGCCCTTTTAAGACCAGTCGGCAAAACGAATCCATCTGATGACCGCCTGGCGCAAATGGAGAAGGAACTCTATACTCGCATTAATGAATTGGGGATAGGCCCTGCTGGCCTTGGCGGCAAGGTTACAACCCTGGCCGTTCACGCGGAAATGATGCCTTGTCACATTGCCTCGCTTCCGGTGGCCGTTAATATCCAGTGCCACGTGGCGAGGCACCAGGAAGAAACACTATGAACGACATAAGCACAGCTTGCGAAAACGGCTCCATTTGCATCCAAACCCCCCTTTCAGCCGATGTTTGCGCTTTATTGCGGGCGGGTGACATGGTGCTCATGAGCGGCGATGTTTACACAGCCCGGGACGCCGCTCACCGTCGTTTGAATGAGGCGCTGATTAAAGGTCTTCCACTGCCGATTGACTTGTCGACTACAACAATTTTTTATGCAGCTCCATCGCCAACACCGCCGGGCAAAGTAATCGGTTCGATAGGCCCCACAACCAGCTACCGGATGGATGCGTTCACTCCGAAATTAATTGAAAATGGTCTTCGGGGAATGATCGGCAAGGGCAACCGGTCACCGGAAGTGGTGGAAGCTATCAAGCATTACGGAGCGGTTTACTTCGGCGCGATCGGCGGCATCGCCGCTCTGACGGCTCAATGCGTTAAAAGAATGGAACTAGTCGCCTATGAAGACCTGGGACCGGAAGCAATTCGAAAACTGACCGTCGTGGATCTGCCACTTGTAGTCATCAATGACTTCCAGGGTAACGATCTGTATATTTCTGAGCAGAATAAATGGCATATCAAATCAATATAATTATCTATTTCAAGAAACAGCACAAAGATATTGACTCAAAATACCAACTATATTATGGATGACGGTCATTTTGTAACATTATAAGGAGACCTATGTAAATGATAGAAGTCAGATGGCACGGCCGGGGCGGCCAGGGAGCGGTAACGTCGGTGGAGTTGTTGGCAGTGGCAGCGATTGCCGCAGGAAAATACGCACAGGGATTCCCTAGTTTCGGTCCGGAAAGAAGAGGGGCGCCCGTCGCCGCGTTTACCCGCATTGATGATAAAAAAATTAATGTCCGCTCGGGCATTTATGAACCTGACGTGGTGCTGGTTCTGGATTCCAGTCTGATCGGTCTGGTCAACGTCACGGATGGACTGAAACCCAATGGAAAATTAATCGTCAATACACCTAAAACACCCGAAGAAATTCGCAAGGAACTGAACTTTAACGGCACGGTCGCCACGGTGGACGGCACCGGCATCGCACGCAAGGAAATGGGAGTGCCCATTGCCAATACGACCATGATCGGCGCGTTATTGAAAATCATCGGCGTCATGGAACTCGACGCGATGAAAGATGCGGTGGAACACCGGTTCGGAAGAATCGCCCAGAAGAATCTCAACGCGATGAAAAGGGCTTACGACGAAATCAAAATAATCAAATAAGAGGTAGTTATGACATTGAAATCTTGGAGGGAACTTCCCATTGGCTGCGTTGTTTCCGAGCCGGGCAGCGCCAGCGAGTATCATACGGGAAGTTGGCGGGCGCAACGGCCTATCTGGAACAACGACAAATGCATCAAATGCGGAATCTGTTACGTGTTCTGTCCGGAAGGATGCGTGCAGCAAAGCGAAGACGGCTTTTTCAAAGCGAACATGGATTATTGTAAGGGATGTGGTATTTGTGCGCACGAATGCTGGCCCCGCGCGATAACGATTGTGGAGGAGGGATAAAATGGGCAAGCGCATAGGTATGGAAGTGGCAGTTGCCGTAGCGGAAGCCGTGGGGCTGTGCAATATCGACATGGCGGCCGTTTATCCTATCACTCCCCAGTCTCATATCGCCGAACATCTCTCTGACCTGGTCGCTGATGGTAAGATTGATGCGGAATTTGTGACGGTGGAATCCGAACATTCAGCCATGAGTGCCGTTATCGGTGCGTCCGGCACCGGCGCCCGTTCTTACACGGCAACCAGTTCGCAGGGTTTGATGCTGATGCATGAACTGCTGCCCATCGCGTCTGCGATGCGATTGCCGATTACCATGGCAATTGCCAACCGGGCGGTTTCTGGACCTCTGAATATTTTAAACGATCACTCCGATATCATGCCGCAGCGGGATGCGGGCTGGATTGCGGTCTTTGCCGAAAACGGACAGGAAGCGATTGACCTGTCCATTCAGGCCTTCAAGATCGCTGAACACAAAGACGTCATGTTGCCGGTTTGCATCAACATCGACGGTTTTCAGCTCACTCACATGGTTGAACCTTTGGAAATGCCCACGCAGGAAGAAGTGAATCAATTCCTTCCGCCCTTTGTGCCGCATGCGACATTGCATCCCGCAAAGCCCGTCACCATGGGTGCTTTTGCCATGTCAGATTACTTTACGGAGATCATGAAGGCCAAAGACGAAGCCGTCAAAAATTCCAAAAAAGTCATCCTGGACGTCTGGAATGAATGGGGTAAGTTGTTCGGCCGCAGCTATAAACCGGTGGAAACCTACAAAGCCGATGACGCGGATATTCTGATGCTGACGATGGGCTCGATGGGCGAAACTGCGCAAATGGCGGTTGATGAATTGCGCGACCGCGGTGTCAAAGTGGGTCTCGTCAAACTGAGACTTTGGCGTCCCTTCCCATTTGCGGAAATCAAGGCGGCCGTAAAGAAAGCGAAGAAACTGATTGTCACAGACCGCGCCGTTTCGTTCGGCGGACCCGGCGGCCCCGTGTTTTCAGAAATTAAGTCAGCTCTGTATGCCGACACCCAGCGCCTCGCGATCTACAACTACATTATCGGTCTGGGCGGACGCGATGTGGCGGTAAAAGAGTTTACCGGCATGTTTGAAAAAGTTCTGGCGGATACCGGAAATGTGGCAGCAGACACCTATGAATTTTGGGGAGTGAGAGAATAATGAATATTGTAGAAAACTTTGATTTATATGCCCCGCGGCTGATTAATAAAAAAGAACTGCTTTCCGCCGGCCACCGTGCCTGCTCCGGCTGCGCCGAGGTGCTGGCCGTGCGCTTGATGTGCAAGGCGCTGGGGGAAAACACCGTGATTGCCTCTGCGACCGGTTGCATGGAAATCGTCTCCAGCATGTTTCCCACCACGGCGTGGGAAGTGCCCTGGGTTCATGTCGCGTTTGAAAACGCAGCGGCCGTGGCATCCGGCATCGAAGCCGGTCTCAAGGCGCTGCGCAGAAAAGGCAAAATCGACGACCGTTACGTCAAAGTGGTCGGCATGGCCGGCGACGGCGGCACGATGGACATCGGATTTCAAGCGCTTTCCGGCGCGATGGAACGCGGCCATGACATGATTTACGTTTGCTTTGATAACGAAGCCTACATGAACACGGGTATTCAGCGCTCCAGCGGTACGCCGATGGGCGCTTCTACCACCACTGCTCCGGCGGGTAAAGTCAGCTCCGGACAGAAAACCTGGAAAAAGAACATGCCGGAAATCATGGTCGCGCACAACATACCCTATGTGGCCACTGCGTGCCCCAGCTATCCGCTGGATTTCATCCGCAAGATTGAAAAGGCCAAAAGCATCAAAGGCCCTTCTTACATCCATTGCTTCTCCGTATGTCCGACCGGCTGGCGCTGTCCTTCGCATCAGGCGATTTCCATGGGACGGCTGGCTGTGGAAACGGGCGTATTTCCATTATTTGAAGTCGAACACGGTCATTATCACCTATCCCCGGATACGCCGAAGAAACTCAAACCGATCAAAGATTACTTCAAGGGACAGGGGCGTTTCCGACATCTGACGCCAGCCGAAATCGACATGATCCAGGAAAAAGTGACCACCGAATTCAGAAAACTCACGGAAAAAGCGAAATTTTTGAAAACAGGAACTGAATAAAAAGGAGAACCCCCTAAAGAATACTGAGGTGAAAAAAGCATGTCAAAAGTCAGTGATACCAAGCTAAAGACAAAACAAATCGTCAAGAAGCGCAGGGGCGATAAAAGCGCGCTGATTGCCGTGTTGCAGGATATTCAGGAAGCTTTCAATTATCTTCCCAAAGACGCCCTAACCGCAGCAGGCAAGGCACTGGGCATTCCCATAAGCCGCGTTTACGAGGTGGCGACGTTTTACAATGCCTTCAGTCTGAAACCGCGCGGCGAACACATTGTGAAAATTTGCATGGGGACTGCCTGCCATGTTCGCGGTGCATCGGCCATCCAGGATAAAATGGAGCGGACGCTTTGCATCAAACCGGGTGAAACCACGGCGGATAAGAAGTTTTCACTGGAAACCGTCAACTGCGTGGGCGCATGCGCGCTGGGACCCGTCGTTGTCATTGATACGGAATATCACGGCCAGGTCACGATGGCCAAAGTGGATAAGATTATCGGAAAGCTCAAAGAGGGGGCGCAGCAATCATGAAAAAAATATCCAACGCACAGGCCTTGCGCCGGGTTCAGGACGATCTGAAGCAAAACTACGACCCGAATAAAAAACTGGTTACGATCTGCGCCGGCACCGGCTGCCGCGGCTACGGCTGTATTAAAGTCAAAGAAGAACTCGAAGCGGAAATAGCAAAGCAGAAAATGGACGTGGACGTCCGCGCCACCGGCTGTTTCGGTTTCTGCGAAAAAGGTCCGCTGGTCGTGATTCATCCGGAAAAAATATTCTATCAGCAGGTCAAAATTAAAGACGTGCCGGATATTATTTCCAAAACCGTAGCCACAGGCGAAGTTTTGGAAAAACTGCTCTACAGGGATCCCCAGAGCAATGAAACCGTGATGAGAGAAGAAGATGTTCCTTTCTACAAAAAACAGCACCGTCTGGTTTTTGGTCAAAACGGCATGATTGACCCCACACGAATTGAAGATTACCTGATTCTCGGCGGCTACTCCGCGCTCGCCAAGGTACTCTCTGATATGACTCCCGAAGGCGTGATCAGCGAAGTGAAAAAAGCCGGCCTCCGGGGACGGGGCGGCGGCGGATTTGCAGCCGGTCTTAAATGGGAAAGCTGCCGCAGAGCCCATGGCTCGCCAAAATACGTCATCGGCAACGGCGATGAGGGCGATCCCGGCGCATATATGGACCGCAGCCTCATGGAAGGCAATCCGCACAGCGTCATCGAAGGCATGATTATCGGCGCCTACGCAATCGGCGCATCCGAAGGTTATATTTATGTGAGAAACGAATATCCCCTGGCCGTGCTGCACCTGACCCTGGCTATCGCTTCCGCCAAAGAAGCGGGACTTCTGGGTAAAAACATTCTCGGCACGGATTTTTCGTTTGATATTCACATCAACAAGGGAGGCGGCGCATTCGTCTGCGGTGAATCTTCGGCCCTGTTCGCCTCGATTGAAGGTCGTGCCGGTGAACCCCGCGCCAAATACATTCACGCCGTGGAAAAAGGTCTGTGGGACAAGCCCACATGCCTCAATAACGTCGAAACCTGGGCCAATGTGCCTATCATTATCAATCAGGGCGCGGATGCTTACGCCTCCGTTGGAACGGAAGGCTCCAAAGGTACCAAGATATTCTCGCTCGTCGGTAAAATCAACAACACGGGTCTTATCGAAGTACCGATGGGCATCACGCTGAGGGAAATCGTCTACGATATGGGTGGCGGCATTCCTAATGGCCGCAAGTTCAAAGCCGTGCAGACCGGCGGACCGTCCGGCGGTTGCATTCCGGAAAGCCTCTTGGATCTGCAGGTAGATTTTGACAAACTCTATGAAGTTGGTTCGATGATGGGCTCCGGCGGCATGATCGTCATGGACGACCGCTCCTGTATGGTGGATGTCGCCAAATATTTCCTGGGCTTTTTGCAGGAGGAATCCTGCGGCAAGTGCGTTCCCTGCCGCGAAGGCGTCCGCCGCATGCACGAAATTCTCGAAGATATCTGCGCAGGCAAAGGTAAGAAAGGCGATGTGGAGCTCCTTGAACATATCTCGACCGGCGTCGCCGACGGCTCGCTTTGTGCCCTGGGCGGCAGCGCTCCCAACCCCGTACTCAGTACAATTAAATACTTCCGCGAGGAATATGAAGCCCATATCAAGGATCACCGATGCCCGGCGGGCGTCTGCAAGGCGCTGATCACTTACAGCATCAATCCCGACAAGTGCACCGGCTGCGGCCTGTGCATCAAGGTCTGCCCCACGCAGGCGACCAGCGGCGAAAAGAAGAAGCCCCATACAATTAATAATGACCTTTGCACCAGATGCGGCGCATGTATCGAGAGCTGCAAATTTGATGCGATAACCGTTGAATAAAAGGTAGGATAGACGATGGTAAATTTGATTATTGACGGCAAGAATGTAACAGTAAAAAAAGACACGATGGTGCTCGAAGCGGCCCGCAGCGTGGGCGTGGACATTCCCACCCTTTGCGCCCATGAGGCTGTGTCTCGTGCCGGCTCGTGCAGGCTTTGCGTGGTGGAAATTAAAAAGGGAAATCGGACACGGATTGTCACCTCCTGCCTGTATCCCGTCGAAGAAGGATTAATTATCAGTACAAAAACCGAGCGGGTATTGAATGTGCGCCGTTTAGTGCTGGAACTGCTCCTGGCGCGTTGCCCAAGATCGGAAGTTCTGCAGAATCTGGCCAAGGAACTGGGCGTAGATCCTCAGCCACGGTTTTTGCCTGATACGGATAAAGGCAAGTGTATTTTGTGCCGCTCCTGCGTTCGGGTTTGTGAAGAAGTCGTCGGCGTAAGCGCTATCGGCATGTCGGCGCGCGGTTCGCATAAAACCGTCGGGACACCTTTTAAGGAAACGTCGTCGGTTTGCATCGGCTGCGGTGCCTGTGTTTACGTTTGCCCTACTGGACACATTGTTATGCAGAGCACGGGAGATAAGAGAAAAATCTGGAAACGCACGTTTAAGATGCAGACTTGCGAGAAGTGCGGTAAGTATTTCGCCCCCATAGATCAGTTGAAATTCATCAGCAAGAAAACCGGCGTGCCCTACAATGAGCTGGCGGTTTGTACGGAATGCCGTTAGGCTTCAGTCTATTATAAGTTAAAAAAGCCCCGCGTCTTTTGATGCAGGGCTTTTTAATGTCATCTTTTTTCTAAAACCCATCCGCTCCGATTCTTGCTCCTTATCCCGTCTTATTCGGGTGAATTTAACCTAAGAAATGGGTAAATGACCATATTTTGAGCAAGCCACTGGCTCCTTTTATTTGTAAGGTTATAATATAATAGCTAATTAATCATTTTGTTTTACGGTATAAAACATGCATTATTATTGCATCGCTTCAAAAGGGCAAACCATCTGAAAAGGTTGATGTGATGCATGAATAAGGCGAGATTAGGGCCAGCTCTAATGACTGTTTTAATTTTGTTGTGTCAGACCGTCCTGCCAGCGGATGCGGCTCAGTTGATGTATATACGGATGGGTGAATATGAGTCCATGACACGCCTCGTTTTTGAATTCGATGGCAGGGTCAAGTTCAAAGGGCCGCAGATAAGGGGCCCCAGGCAGGTCGAGGTGGATTTTATTGAGACGATGTCAGTCAATCCGGCTCTGCAGAAAATGCGGGACCGGTCGAGACGCATTGAAAAAATCGAATTTGTCCAGAACAAATCCTTTTTGAGAGCCAATATTGGACTAGCGTCATCGTCTTTCAACCTTAAATCTTTTTATTTGTTCGCACCGGATCGTCTTGTGTTAGATCTCTACTGGACAGATGCGCCAGTTGCATCCGTGACGGCTAAGCCGCCTCATCCTGAAAAAGCACCGGAAGAAGTTCCCACTCTGGCTGTTCCTGAAAACGTTCCGCAGGCCCCGTCCGAACCGGCAACCGTGCAACCTCCGAAAACTCTCACTCCCGGGAAAGAGATTGACAGGCCGGCCCTGCAACCAGCTGTGGACTCCAGCCAATGGCGACCCTCTATACTCATTAGGCTGATCGGTCTTTTCCTTGTTGCTATCATAATCGCATTGTTTATTTATTTTACCTTTTTGAAAAAAAACCGACACACTTTTTTGTCGAAAAACAGGGTAACTCCTGAGCGTGCCGAGCAGGGAGTTGATGATCGGCTGGATCAGGACAATATCCATGCCTTGGATTCGAAAATTAGGGACGAACTGGACAAATATGGGAAATGAACCCGAAATGAGCTGGAATGTCGGTTTGGCGGACGAGGAAAGGAAGGATCTGGAGACTCTCATCGATGCTTTCCAGGCGGACCGCTCTCCTACTTCGCCCCATGAGAAGCCGGAAGAGCTGCAGAAACAGATAACTGCCATGAGGGAAAAGATGACCCTCATGTCGACGATGCTGTTGGATCTCGATAAGAAGACACGCTCGCTGTATGAAGTCCTCCGTCTTTTTCACAAAAAAACGGAAGTGATGAACCAACGGATCAGCGACGTTGTAAAGCTGGCAAATATTAGGGAAAAGCAATAAAGAGGCATATGAATGGACGAGGCATTCGAAAATCAGGATTATGGGAAGCGCATCATGGAGGGGTCTCTGACCCTTGATTCCGCAGAAGCGTTTGAAGCCTTACTGGACAAGGTCCCTAGTGATCGCCATCTCATAAAAGCTTACGCTGATTTTCTGGTGGAGAAAGAGTCCTTTGCAGAGGCCTCCCAATATTATCGGAAGGCGGCTGAACTTTTTGGAGCGGAAGGGATGGTACTTTACGCCATTGCCTCCAAAGTTATGGAATGGAAAGTTGCTAAGCCGACCCGCCGGGAATGCCGCTCTCTGTATGCTGCCTTTCGGGAAGTACGCTCTGAAAAACCAATGGATAATTTTTTCTGCCACATGACCTATACCGAACTGGTTGCTGTCATGTCCCGGCTAGACCCCGTCCGCATGCCGGCGGGTGTCGTGATCGAGAATTCAGGGGGAGAGGAGGATGTCCTCTGTTTTATTGTCTCAGGAACAGTGGCCGAAGCGAATTTTCCGCAAGCAGGAGAAAAGGGGCCAATCCTCAGGGAATATACGTCGCAAAGAGGGGAGGCCAATTATTTCGGAGATGTTTATCCCTTTGACGAACAGCGGGTTTCTTCGTCACGGTTCGAAACCGTCGGCGCCTGTGAACTGCTGATGATTACCAGATTGCAACTGATGGATCTTTGTGAAGGGTATCCTAACCTGAGGATCCTGCTGATGAGGCTGACAAAGGCCTACCGTCTGTGCACTGAGCAGGGGGGGGCAAGGAAATTGCGTGAGACCGTTCGCTTGCAACTCCAGACACAGGCTTATATAAAGATATTAAACAACGAACCGAACGGGAGCCAGCTTGTCCTGAAGGGCGACATCGAGGACATTTCACTTGGCGGTGCCTGCATCAGCCTGGGGGGAAAATATTTAACCGGACCGCCTGCGTTGCTTATCGGCAAGAGGGTCAACGTCCTGGTTAATGCCTCCAAAGTGGAGGTGGGTCTGAACCTTTTCGGCACCATTGTTTGGTGCCGGGACGTTTTACGTGAGGGGAAAACGATGGTGACCGCTGGCATCCAGTTCAAGAATTTGACGCATGCCGACCTCACTTTTTTGAAGAAGAATTGTTATATGGTTGAAGAAGCACAGGATTTTATTTCCTACCTGTGGGAATCCCAGCCGAAGAACTGATGGGGGCATCATATGGTTAAAACATACCACTTAGACGCACGGGAGTGAATGGTGGCAGATCATCCAAAGATTGTGGCTGTCGGCGGAGGAAAGGGCGGGGTTGGTAAGAGCACCGTCAGTCTGCTCCTGGCCTTCTGGTTTGCCCGAAAGGGCAAAAAAACCATCCTCGTGGATGCTGATCTGGGGGGGGCAAACCTCCATACCTTCATGGGAATCAAGAATCCACCGAGAACGCTGAACGATTTTGTGACGAGGCGATACGACTCGCTGGAGGAGATTTGCCTTGATACGGAGCTGGAGAATCTGCGCCTCATCAGCGGCGCCAGCGACATTCTTTCCCTAGCCAACATCCATCTTGCGCAGAAGGCAAAGCTCATCCAAAACCTTACCAGGCTGGAAGCCGATTATGTCATTGTCGATCTTGGTGCAGGGACCTCGTATAATGTGCTGGATTTTTTTCTGGTTGCCGATAAGAAAGTCGTGGTTTTGATTCCACAGCCGATATCGATTCAGAATGCCTATGCCTTCATCCGCAACACTGTCTATCGGCGACTGAGCCAGCTGGTCAGCCAGGATCCATCTCTTCAAAGTCTCATTAAAACAGCCATGGATACCAACAACGAACTCAAGGTACGCACTGTCAACGAGCTCCTGCAAATTGTTGAGGACCTGAACGGGACAGAGGCCATGAAAACACTACAGAAAGAAATCCAAAGTATCCAGCCTTTCGTTATCACCAACATGGTGCGTGCCAACCATGATAGAGGGGCTGGACGGGTGATCCAGAGGGTTGCCGAAAAATACCTTATGATCCAGTCAACGGATTTGGGGAGCATCTTCTACGATCAGAAACTTTACGCTACGGTGACAGAAATGCTCCCCCTGACCGGCCTGATCCAGTCGAGTGAGACCTTCGCCTCCGTATATCACATGGCTGTAACTTTAATGCGCAACGATTAGTCCATGAATCCCCATTTTCGGAATTCAATCTAACCACTTCACATGACAACTAAATGGAGTTTTGCCTTTTGACTAATCCGGGCAAAATATGATACTTGATTCATAAGAATTAAAGAAAATAGGAAATTCGCGCTATCAATAAGATATCCGGCAATACATCAGGGCTTGGCGCCCAGCAGATCAAATCATTGGAACGCCTCTACCGCCGGGGCATCCCGCCGGAAAATATAATCAGCAACGACCTGTCACGGGAAATATCCTTTCTTTCCAGCACGCTCAACAGGCAACTCGGCTTGCTTATCAACCGCAAGGGTGAGATCAGCATGATCATCCTCGGGGACCACAAAGGTATTTTTATTCCCGACCTTGACGCTTTCCGCGCGGCATCCACACGATTTAAAGGCTTGAGGCTGATTCATACTCATCTGGCCGGCGAGGAACTTTCTCCCGAAGACCTGACAGACTTATCCCATCTGCGCCTGGATATGATCGGCGCGCTCCAGGTTCGCGAAGACGGCTCCCCGGGCAAACTGTTCTGGGCGCATCTGATCCCGGAAAATCCACAAGGCGATTACTGGCTGATCCATGAACCGCAGGAACCGCACCGGCTGGATCTGAATTTTTTGTCTTTCATAGCCGCGCTGGAAGATGAGTTCGCCAGACAGCAAAAGACGCGCAAAATCGACGCGGCGGAAAAAGCCATTCTTGTGCGGGTGGAAAAAAATCCGCTCGCCGGCGCGGAGGCCTCCCTTGAAGAGCTTAGGCAACTGACCGAGACTTGCGGTGTAGAAGTTTTTGACGCGCAGATTCAATACCGTCCGCAAATTGATCCGAAATATCTGGTCGGACGGGGCAGGCTTTCAGCCATTGATTTACGGGCAACGCAAATCGGTGCGAATCTGCTGATCTTCGATCATGAACTGACCCCCGCACAGGTGCGGTCCATCAGTGATTTCACCGGACTGAAAATCATCGACCGCACACAAGTGATCCTGGATATTTTCGCCCATCGCGCCCACAGCCGCGAAGGAAAAATTCAGGTGGAACTGGCCCAACTCAAATATTTGCTGCCGCGCCTGATGCACAAAGACACATCGCTCTCCAGACTGGCCGGCGGCATCGGCGGCGTCGGACCCGGCGAAACGAAACTGGAAATCGACCGTCGCCGGATTCGTGACCGTATCCATCGTCTGGAAAAGGATTTGAAAGCCATAACCAAATCGCGCGGCCAAAGACGTGGACGGCGTGAGAAATCAGGCCTGCCGGTGATTTCTATTGTCGGCTATACGAACGCGGGCAAATCGACGCTGCTCAATACCCTGACTCAAAGCGCCGTTCTGGTGGAGGATAAACTCTTCGCCACGCTGGATACCAAAAGCGCGAGACTGCGATTCCCCCGTGACACCCAAGCCGTCATCACTGATACGGTGGGCTTTATCCGCAACCTGCCTCACGAACTATTCAGTGCTTTCCGGGCAACGCTCGATGAGCTTCAAGAAGCGGATTTGCTTTTACATATCATTGACGTCAGCAACGATCAGTTTGAAGAACAGATTACGGCCGTTGAAACCATTCTTGAAGAATTGGAAATCTCCAATAAACCAAGTATTCGTGTTTTTAACAAAGCGGATCGCTTTGAAGACAAAGAACTGCTGGCAACCTTGAGCCGGCGTTTCGATGCCGTGGCCATCTCTGCGCTGGACAAAACATCTCTTTTCGGGCTTTTAGAAAAAATTGAAGCGGTGCTACCCAATACAAACTTTTCAGGGCGTGCATTTTGTGTTAGGGAAGACGTGAAACAAGAGGAGAGGAATGAAGACTAAGGCTTCAAGAAAGATCATAAATTTTTTTCGCGCAGTGATTGTTCTGACTGCGGTATTTTTTTCAACCAATTTGTTGGCCGCCGAAAAACTGATTACGATCGTGCATACGAACGATATGCACTCGCATTTTCAGGGATTTTCGCCGGAAATCGACTATCAACCCTTTCATGTCAATATCGATAAAACCCTCGGTGGCTGGGCGCGCATTGCGACTATCATTAAAAACACAGAAAAAGATAGAGCCAACCCCGTACTGACTTTCGATGCCGGCGATTACACTATGGGGTCTCTTTACCACATGCTGATCCGCGAAGAAGCATTTGAACTGCGGCTTCTTTCCGCAATGGGCTATGATGCTGTCACGCTGGGCAACCACGAATTTGATCTTAAACCGGCGGGACTGGCCTCCATCTTAAGAACAGCCAAAGCCAAAGACGGCCTGCCGCAGATCGTTTTTGCCGGCGCCATATTTGATCGCAAGAATCCGGTGCTGGCTTCACTGCAGGACGCTTTTTCAGAAACCGGCGTAAAAAATTATATTGTTCTGGAACGCAGCGGTCTTAAAATAGGCATCTTCGGACTTCTGGGCAAGGTCGCCATCGAAGTATCTCCCTTTGCCAAACCCCTGACCTTTCGCGACCCCATCGAGACGGCACAGGACATGGTCAATCTTCTGCGGAATAAAGAAAAAGTGGATATTGTTGTTTGCCTATCGCACAGCGGCCTCAATGATAATCCCGACAAATCAGAAGATCAACTGTTG
Source organism: uncultured delta proteobacterium (assembly GCA_963726395.1). Lineage (GTDB taxonomy): Bacteria > Desulfobacterota > Syntrophia > Syntrophales > Smithellaceae > UBA8904. Next base: position 103,066 of record CAVSCG010000025.1, on the reverse strand, counting down.
GCGAAAAAAGTCAAAGGTATCGACGTCATTATTAGCGGACACACGCACACCAAACTCGATAAACCCATCCAAGTGGACGGCACCATCATTGTTCAGGCCTGGTGCTATGGAAAGCAGGTGGGCGTTCTGGATATCGCCTATGAGAAAGGCAAAGTAACGTTGAAAAACTATGCCACCGTGTCTGTCAACAGCGCGATCAAGGTCGACGAATCCATCCAGAAGATGATTGATTCCTTCAAACAAACCATAAACTCGCAATTGCTCGGCCCCGGCAATTTGTCCTATGATCAGGTAATCGCCGAAACCAAGTGGGATTTAACCAATACCGCGGAGGAATCACCACTGGGTAATATGATTGCTGATTCAATCCGCTGGTATGTCAATGAAGTCGATTCCGATAAAAGCGATCCATCAAGCCGTGTGATGGTTGCCGTCGAATCCAACGGCGTCATTCGCGATGATTTGATTGTCGGCCAAACCGGAAAGGTCACTGTGGGCGATTTATTCCGCACCATTCCGCTGGGCATCGGTGTGGACGACACCATGGCCTATCCACTCATCTCTTTTTATTTATATGGATATGAATTGAAAAGGGCGCTGGAAATCCTAACCAGTGTCAGGCCGCTCAAAGGCGATGATTATTTTCTGCAAATCTCCGGTCTGCGTTTTACTTACAATCCCCGCCGGATGATTTTTGACCGCGTGACCGACATTGAGATGGGCAGCGAAGAAGATGGATACCAGCCACTTGATTATAGTGCATCCAATAAGCAGCTATACCGGGTGGCCGCTAATATTTACAACGCTACCTTTTTAAAACTGGTGGGCCGTTTCACTTATTCCATGCTGGACATTATACCCAAGGATAAAAACGGCGCGCCCATCGAAAAGCTGTCAGCAGCTCTGATTGACGGAGACAAGTTTCAGCCGGGCATTCAGGAGCTCAAAGAATGGCAGGGCGTCATTAAGTACGTCCGGTCTTTCCCGGATGCCAACGGCAACGGCCTTCCCGATATTCCTGAAAAATATAAAGGAAAACTCGGGCGCATTGTGGAAAAACCCAGCTTAAATCCCGGAAATCTTGTTTCCAGAGGAACAACACCAACGCTTGTCTTGCTGGCGGTTTTTGGCATTATTGTGTTGTTCATTGTTTTGATTTTTATAGTAATAAAAAACAGAAGAAAGGCGCAAAAGATAAAGGTTCAAGGTAAAGGTAGTCTTGCCTTCGGCCCATAGCCTAGCAAGCTAGGAGTTATTTATGAACAAGGAATTTGTTGAAATCCGCTGGCACGGACGCGGCGGCCAGGGCGCCATCACGGCGGCCAAGATTGTGGCCGAGGCAGCCTTCATCTCCGGTTATGCGGGTGTTGTCATGGCGCCAACCTTTGGCACGGAACGCCGGGGCGCGCCGGTTATGACCTCACTGAAGATATCCAGGGAAAAGATATATGATCTATCGCCCATCGAAACCCCGGACATCGTCGTTGTCCTCGACCACCTGCTGCTCAAAGAAGCGGACGTAACACACGGCCTTAAACCAGGCGGGATCATCGTTTTGAACACACCCATGGCTTTTGAGTCCTATTCTTTTAAAGATTATCAGCTGGCCACCGCGGACATTACAGCCATCTCCGTTGAAGCAGGCCTTCCGCACGGCATGGTCAATACCGGGATCATCGGGTCGCTGGAAAAAGCGACTAGCCTCTTGGGCATTGATATACTGATCAAAGGCATTGAAGAGGAATTTCGCACACGAAAGCCTGAAAAGAACTCAATGGCTGCCAGGATTGCCTATGAACGAACTGTGACGGGAGGTTGAAAATGGGTACCAGAAATTACAGGAGAAAAACATCGCACAGTCAACACGGGCCGGGAGACGGCGGCAGAACCGGTTCATGGCGAGTGGAACGGCCGGTCATCGATCAAAGTCTCTGCATCCCTTGCAAAAGAAATAAAGAAGCCTGCTTTATCTGCTGGCTGTTCTGTCCGGATATTGTCATCTCACGAACAATACCGCCAAAGATCGACCTGGAATACTGCAAGGGCTGCGGCATCTGCGCTGAAGAATGCCCCACCAAGGCCATTACCATGGTGGACGAAGCAAAATTCTCGGATGAAGAAAAGGACAAGGAGTAGACGCCATGCATATTATCGAAAACGGAAACGTTGCCGCCGCGCTGGGCGTCAAACTTTGTCGCGCCGCCGTCATCGCCGCCTATCCCATCACACCGCAGACCCCTGTTACAGAAAGACTTTCCGAGTATGTGGAAGCAGGTGAGATGAAGGCTGAATATATTCATGTGGAGAGCGAACATTCCGCCATGGCTGTCTGTATTGCCGCATCATCGACCGGTGCCAGAACTTTTACGGCGACAAGCTCCAATGGACTTCTCTACATGCATGAACAGGTCCAGTGGGCGGCCGGTGCCAGGCTTCCCATTGTAATGTGCGTTGTCAACCGGGCGATAAGCGCCCCCTGGAATGTCTGGAATGACCAGCAGGACTCGATTTCACAGCGCGATACCGGCTGGATACAGATGTATTGCGCCGACCACCAGCAGATCATTGATTCGGTGATCAAGGCTTACTGGTTGGCGGAAAAGGTAAGCATCCCGATTATGGTTTGCTATGACGGATATATCCTTTCTCACACATACATGCCGTTTGATGTGCCGGATCAGGAACGGGTCGATACGTTTCTGCCGCCTTTTCAACCGGACTATGCCTTGAATCCTGAAGAACCCGCCAATCTGAATACCGTGACCCTTCCCGACGTGCGGATGGATGTAAATGGTGAACTGGCCCATGGATATATGGAGATTCGCTATCTGCTTCATGAAGAGCTGCGAAAAACGCTTGCTGTCGCGGCGGATGCGGAAAAAAGATTTGCCGAAATATTCGGCCGGGGTGGTGATCCGTATCTCGAACCCTATCGTTGCGATGACGCGGACTATGTCGCTGTCGGCCTCGGATCAATCACTTACCAATTGCGCGTATCCGTTGATGCCTTAAGAAAAGAAGGCATCAACGTGGGCGTGATGGGCGTTCGCTTTTACAGGCCATTCCCGGATGTAGCGATTGCCAAGGCGCTCAAAGGGAAAAAAGGCGTTATCGTTTTTGAAAAAGCGCTCAGTTACGGTTATGAAGGCGCGCTGGTTTCGGATTTAAAGTCCGCGCTTTATGAACACTTAGCCGGCACAGGCCATTTGCCGCTGGTTCAGAATTTTATAGCAGGAATCGGCGGCCGCGAAATCCGGACGGACGATTTGACACAAACCTTCCGGGCTGCGACCCGGAGCAGGATTGCCAAAGAGCCGGTTTGGATCGGGCTTAAGCTATAGGAGAATTCAATGCAGGCCAAGACTACAATTTTAAGTTTATCAACGGAAGAATTTGTTCATCCGGGAACAAGGGCGTGCACCGGCTGTGGACTGGCTATCGCCTACAGGGTAGGTCTCAAGGCTCTGGGCAAAGACACCATGCTCATTGTCCCCCCCAGTTGTCTGACCGTATTGCAGGGGCTTTTCCCGGTTGCCTCAACCAAACTCCCATGCCTGAACGTGACGTTTGCCTCAACGGCTGCCGCCGCCACGGGAATTCTGGCCACTCTCAAAACTCAAGGGAATCAACACACCACCGTAGCCGCCTGGGCAGGCGACGGCGGGACCAGCGACATCGGCTTGCAGGCCTTATCGGGCGCTGCGGAACGCGGCGACAACTTCATCTATTTCTGTTACGACAACGAAGGCTACATGAACACCGGTGTTCAGCGCTCAGGCACAACCCCGATCGGTGCGATCACGGCCAACACACCCTTTAAGGGAAAGCTGCAGCAAAAGAAGGACGTTCCGGCCATCATGGCGGCGCACAACTTAAGTTATGTTGCGGCCTGTTCCGCTGCCTATCCGCTGGATCTTCACGATAAAATAATCAAGTGCAAGGACATGCCGGGCACCAAATACTTCCATATCCACATTCCCTGCCCGCCAGGCTGGGGATATGACCCGCGCTACGGAATCAAGATCGGTAGGCTCGCCGTCGAAACCGGATATTATGATCTTTACGAAATCGTCAACGGCGAATTCAAATTAACGGCAGCTTCCGAAAAGCTGGTGGAGAAACGTAAGCTGGTGCCGGTGCGCGAATACTTCCGCGCGCAGTCCCGCTTCAAGATTCTGACGGATGAACTGATCGCCGACATTCAAAATCAAATCGATGTGAAGTGGGCTGGTTATTATAAGCAAGATGAGTAGCGGCAGATCTGAGACCGGCCGAAACCTTGTTTATTGTCAATCCATTCAGAACAAACTGGAGGTGTTTTGCCTAAGCACCTGTCGCTTAAACAAGTGCCTGAACAATAGTCAAGATCGTTTGTCTTTGGAGGCTTCATCTGGCTCAGTCTATTTGGATTGTCCAAGTTTGGTAATGGTACCCTGGGCTGTAGCGCACAGACTCTCTTTTGCGTCTTTGACCGCGAAAACATCGCAGCGGCAGACGGCCTGAGTTTTTCCGATGTAAATCGCCGTCGCACGCGCGACAATGTAATCACCCATCGCCGGCCTCACATAGTTGATTTTGAATTCCGATGTCACCACAGCCGGCCCCAACACACTGCCGCCCACATAGGTCAGGGCGTTGTCCGCAGCGTAACTGACGACTCCGCCATGCAGGAAACCATGCTGCTGTTTAAGGTCATGTTTGATAGGCACTTTCAATTCGGCGCTGCCCACGGCAAAACCAATCAGCTCCGCTCCGATCAGCACGCTGAATGGTTGGGCCGCCAGAACCTGTTGGCCCATGTCAAGCATTTCGTCCATAAGTATCATTTACCTCCCATAAATAAACAACCGTTTTGCGCTGTTTATTTCTCTGCAAGAAACAATGACTGCTTTTATTCATGAAGTGCCCTGTATGGGTCGATTTATTGCGGCGACAAACTGGTTGGTCTTTGATACACAGTTAAAACAACTGCCCATAAAAAATCAGCACTTACTTCTGTCTGTTATATTTTTACAATTGTGTATTTTGGTCAAGTCTGATTTTGCCCAAATCAGGGAAAATTATTCGTTCACCTTCCAGGCGGTAACCGAGCACTTCAATGTGTATCCGTTCCATTTGTTCAACATATCTGTTTATTTTATCTTCCGGCATTACTAAAATGGCGGACGGATGATCTGCCTCGGCGGATTGCAGCAAAAGCAATTTTGCCGCCACAGACAGCACGCTTTCTTCATCGCTATCGGCTGAAACAGCTAAAACATGAGATATTCTGTCGGAAGCAGGGCTCATCAGGAATAACTCGGAATTCGTACCATTGCCGACTTTGAATTTCCAGCGATGCAGAAGCGCCGCCAGATGGCTGACAATCAAGTCATGATCGCAGGCATAGACTTCATCATCATCAAGATGTGGAGCAGGTGGACTCCCGACAAGCTCCTCATGAAACGATACTTCTGAAAAATTGAGCGATGTTTGGGAAGATAAAGAGGCTTTTGATTTCAGCTTTTCAATTTTTCTGACAAACTGAGCGGTTTGTAGGGCAAAACGGCTGCTGTGGAGCGCGCCGATTACCGCGACCTGCGTAAGTGATCCGCCATCTTCCATCCAAGCCCAGAGGCCGCGATAGTTCTCTTCAAACAGGGATTTGCCGATTCCCTTTTTCCCGCCGCCGATTTTCCCACGGTGAATCGCATAGATACGGTTCCACGCGTCTTGGGCAAAAGCCGCGCCGGTTTTGCGGTCGATTCCCTCCCAGGGGAAATTGATTTCTGCCGTTATCGGCAGATGGCCGGCCGCTCGGCGGTTTGCCAATGCCCAAAACGTTCCAATAGCGGACATCTTTTGTCGCCTGAGAAAATATCCAGATCCCCAGTTTCTTCGACCAGGAAACCTTCGCCCCAAAACTAGCCCCCTGGTGCCCCAGTTTCACCTTAATCTTTTCATCCATAAAGGGCTTGAAACTCTTGGCAAACTGCCGCACATATTTAGCAATCAGTTTTTCTTCTTCAACAACCTTGAGCATACGCTTAAAACCCTTCAGCCTTCAACTTTGAGCCTTCTGGCCCCCGCCAGGGAGTGATCCTTGAACTTATCTCTACACTAATCCAGCCGTTTTTTAAAGCGGTTGATTGCGCCGGAAAAGACGATCGTTCCCAAAATAGCCAGGGCGAGATATTGAGGCCAGAGCACATTAAGACCGACTCCCTTGAGAAAAATTCCCCGGAGAATGACCAAAAAGAATCTCAGCGGGTTAATATAAGTAAGCCATTGTACAACCTCAGGCATATTGGCGATGGGGAAAACGAAACCACTGAGCATAAAAAACGGCAGAATGAAAAAGAAGGAAGTCATCATGGCCTGCTGTTTAGTTGCGGATATTGTCGATATAAAGAGCCCGATCCCCAGCGTGCTGAGCAAAAATAAGCAAGTGGCAAAAAACAGTAGTAGAATACTTCCCGCCAAAGGTATCTCAAACCAGTAAATGGCCAGAAGAATGACAGCACCCATCTGGCCCAGAGAAAGAATAATATAGGGAATAGTTTTGCCGATGATGAACTCATATGATTTTAATGGAGTGACAATTAATTGTTCCATTGTGCCGTCTTCTTTTTCCCTGATGATGGCGATAGAGGTCAGAATGAAAGAAGTAATCATTACCAGGACAGCGACAATTCCGGGAACAAAAAAGTATTGGCTGTTGAGGTTGGGATTATACCATGTTCTGATGCGCGCATCTACTTTGCCATAGCTCATATTCATTGGATAAAGTTCGCGCAGCTCTTCGCGGTTGAACTTATCCAAAACCGACGCAGTATATGCCACCCTCACGGAAGCCATGTTGCTCATGGAGCCGTCAACAAGAATCTGGATGGGAGCTGTTTGTCCTTTCCTGATAATAGACGCGAAATCATGGTTGATCTTAATGCCCATATCAACCTTTCCCCGCAGCAGCAATTCGGCCATCTGACGTTCATCGGCCACGTTATTTGTTATATGAAAGATTTTGCTGCCGGTAAAGCTATCGGCAAGTCTATGGCTCTCGTGGGTCTTGGAATAGTCCAGCATAGCCACGCGAATATTGGTAATATCGTAATTTACGACATAGCCGAAAATGAACATTTGAATAAAAGGAAAAACAAACATCATCGCGCGATTTCGTCTGTCGCTGAACAGCTGAATGAATTCCTTTCTCACCAGTTCTCTGATTCGAAGCCAGCTCATAGGCCTTCCTTTTTTAATAATATGAAGTTAAGAGCCGTCAGTACTGTAAACATCAAAGCCAGAACCAGCATGCTGGGCCATAAATAGGCGAATCCCATATTCCGCAAATAAATTCCCGATAAAATGTCTATAAAATAAGTTGCCGGGACGAGTAAGGTGAGTAATTGCAGAAACGTCGGCATATTGATTACCGGAAATACAAAGTTAGAAAGAAGCAGTGACGGCAGATAAGTTGTTAAAATGGCTATCTGGTTTGCCATTAATTGCGATTTGGTCACGATGGAAATCAGCAGTCCCAGAGATAAAGCGACGCTTAAATAAAGAGAAGTGGACGCGAGCATCAGCCAGAAATTTCCTTTCATAACTATGCCGAACAGCAACTGGCCCAGGAGAATCGCTATGAACACATTCGTCAGTCCGATAAAAAAATAGGGAATAGCTTTGCCCAGGAGTAATTCCCCGGCTCTAACCGGCATTGATTTTATGGTTTCCATGGTGCCGTTTTCATATTCCCTGGCAATGATAAGCGAGGTCAGAAGCGCGCCGACGATCATAATGATGACGGCGATTATTCCCGGAATAATAAAATTACGGCTTTCCAGATCTTCATTGAACCAGATACGGATGCGTCCGTCCACGGGAGGTTTTATTTGTTCCTGTCCCTGCCGGTTAATGAAACTAAGCAACAGCTTTTGATTGTATTGTTCGGTAAAGGCGGTAAGGTAGCCGCGGATAATGTTCCCGAAAGTCGGGTCGCTACCGTCAATAATAATTTGCAGTTGAGTGGCCCTATCGGCATGGATACTTTTCATGAAATTGGGCGGGATGACAATTATTACTTTTGCCCGGTCATGATCGAGATAATCAATGGCATCTTTTGTCTGGGACAGCCTCTGTAAAACATGAAAATAAGAAGAGGCGTCCAGCTTGCGGATAAAATCACGGCTGAGTTCGGATCTATCGTAATCAACAAATACCGTTTCCACGTTATCCACATCAAGACTCAACGCGTAACCGAAAAGAATAATAAGGATTAGCGGAATCGCAAAAGCCAGATAAAGGCTGCGGTAATCCCGTATCAAATGATAAAATTCTTTGCGGACAATGGCTTGGAGTCTTATAAATCTCAAGTCTCATCCCTCTTCATTAATGTTATGAAAGCATCATTCAAGTCGGCGTCCGGCTTTTCCGGGCAGGCGCCGGCGATAATTTCCGCGGGACTGCCTGAAGCCACGATATTTCCGGCATTAATCATAACAATCCTTTCGCAAAAACGTGCTTCATCCATATAATGAGTCGTCACAAATATCGTCATTCCGCCTTTAGCGAGTTGTTTGATGAAATTCCAGAAATGCTGTCTGTTAACGGGATCAACACCGGAGGTAGGCTCGTCAAGAAAGAGGATATCTGGTTTATGCAAAAGCGAACAGCCCAGTGCGAGTCGCTGGCGCCAGCCTGACGGTAATTCCTTCGTTTTACGGTTGCGAACATCTTGCAGGCGCGTCATATCCAAAACCCAATTAATGCGCTCCGGCCATTGTGCTTCCGGAACATTATATACGCCCAGATAAAAGCGCAAATTTTCAAAGGGCGTTAAATCTTCATAGAGAGAAAATTTCTGCGACATATAGCCGATGGAATGCTTGATTTCTTCCGCATCCGTCATAATATCGTGCCCGGAAACGAATCCGCCGCCGGACGTGGGGGTGATTATGCCGCAAAGCATGCGAATTGTAGTGGACTTACCGGAGCCGTTGGCGCCAAGAAATCCGAATATCTCGCCCTTCTTTACCGAAAAGGTTATTTTGTTGACCGCGACGAATGCGCCGAATTTTTTTTCCAGATTCGTCACGGAAATGGAATCAGATCTGGAATGAGTCATGGGCCAGCTCCTTATCCACTTCTTTAATGCGTTCAATAATTGCTTCTTCCAGAGTTTTAAAACTGCCGCGAATAACAGCGGGGGTTGCTGTATCCATAAGAATAGCATGATGCATCAATCCCAGACTATCGCAGCGCTCGCCCTCATCCAGATAAGCGGTCGAAACGAGAATGGTCATGCCTTCTTCTTTCATACTGCCCAGTATTTCCCAGAATTCATGTCGGGATACCGGATCAACACCGTTGGTCGGCTCGTCCAGAATGAGCAGTTGCGGTTCGTGTACAAGCACACAGGCCAGCCCCAGTTTTTGCTTCATACCTCCGGAAAGATTTCCAGCCAGCCTATCCACAAAAGGCTGAAGATTGGAAAATCCCAGATATTTCTCCTTGCGTGTTTTTCTCTCTTTGCGCGGGATATCAAAAATATCCATGAAGAAATTTATATTCTCTTCCACAGTCAGATCCTGATAAAGGCCGAACCGCTGCGGCATATAACCGATAATGTTTTTGATTTTTTGCCTCTGGGTTACAACATTAAGGCCGCCCACAAAAATTTCGCCTTGCGTGGGTTTGATCATGGTGGCAATCAGCCGCAGGAGCGTTGATTTGCCGGCGCCGTCGGAACCGACTAAACCGAAAATATTTCCGCTATTCACCTGAAAAGAAACGTTTCTGACCGCCTCAACAAGATCAAAGCGCAGGGTAACGTTTTTGACTTCCAACATGGGTGAGGAATTTTCTGCGGACACTATCATCCGGGAGTCCCCTACCGCAACCAGGCATCAGCCGGCATTCCCGACTTGAGTTCAAAGTTGGGATTAGCTATGGATACTTTAACCAGATATACCAGTTTTACTCTTTCCTTTTTCGTCTGAATGATTTTCGGAGTAAATTCTCCTTCCGGAGAGATAAAAGAAACTGTTCCGGTGTAAGTTTTACCGGGGAAAGTGTCCACTTTTACATCTACCTTCTGGCCCGGCTTGACTTTGCCGATCTCCGTTTCATCGACAAATATTTTTAAATCAACGCGGGAAAGGTCGGAGACAGTTAGGACTTCTCTGCCGGAATTTACAGTTTCACCTGGTTCAATATTGCGGCTGGTTATGATACCATCGATGGGCGATTTTAATTGTGTGTAAGCCAACTGAATGGATGCTTGATTTAATGACGCGCTAATCGAATTAATTTGCGCAGTGGCGACTTCGATATCTTGTTTGGCGGCATCTATTCTGGTTAAATTACCCTGCGCCAATTTCAGGACGGATTCACTTTCGGCCAGCCGCGATTTAGCCACGTCATAATTTAGTTTCATGGTGTCGCGTTCTTTTTCTGTGATCACACCATTACGGAATAGATCTTCAAAGCGTTTGTCGTTCTTTTCCGCATCTTTTAATGTGTCCTTAACGCTTTTTACATTTGCCGTTGCTCTGGCCACTTCCGAGGGCAGCGTTTTCCGGCTGATATCCAGCACTGTTTCCAGTTGCTGTTTTGTTTTTTGCGCCCGATCCAGATTTGCTTTGGCCTGAGCGTAGCGGGATTCAAATTCAGCTCGATCCAGTTCAGCGATAATCTGGTCTTTAGTGACAGACTGCCCTTCCTGAACATTGACTTGGGCAACACGCCCGGGAACCTGGAAAGACAAATTCGCCTGTGTTGCTTCTATTATGCCGGAATAAAAAAGTCCTTTTTCGCGATTATTTTTCTGACCGAGATAAACCAGCAATCCCACGCCTATCAAAAGCGCCACAAACACCATGATGATTATTTTCTTTTTCAAGCCGTTTGCTCCGTTGAATTCATGAATAAGTTATTTTATCTTTTAGCATATTTTAAATACGATGAATATCTTTTCATTGCAGAAAACATATCGTTCGCACCCGAAACAACCCTAAAGTTCCAGGGGTTCTCCCGATGAATTCCGGAATCGCCGGCTCATTGCTTTTCGGCCACGCTGGACCTACTTTTGCTTTTCCACCTGAATGAAAGGCACTGCGCCACCGGTAACATTAGGCATCTTGCCGTCCCACTTTTCGATGGCTTTGATTTGCGCTTCTATCTGACGCAGCTGGATGAGTTCCGGTGATATGACCTGGCGCTGCAGGCGCAACGATTCGGCCTCGGCTCTGGCTGAGGCTATTTTTTGCTCCGCTTCCACTCGAATCCTGTCCAGATCACGCTTTGCCCTGAGCGCGTTTTGCTCGGCAGTTTGCTTCGATTCGATGGCTTTATTGAACTCCTGGGAAAATTCAAAATCCGTGATGGAGAGTTCAACAACGATGATGCCAAAAACCTTCAATCTGTCGCGTAGATAATTACGCACTTCCGTTTTGAGCGCCTCCCGCTTGGAGATTAACTCTTCCGCCGTATAGCGGGCCGCTGCCGCCTTGAAGCTTTCCTTCACCGCCGGATCAATAATGCGCTCATTGTAATTCAGCCCGATATTGGAATACAAGTCGCCGGCTTTGCCCGGTTCGATATTATAGTTAAGAACCATCGTGGTCTGAACCACCTGAAGATCGCGGCTGGCCGCTTCCGTCTTGGTTGTGGTTTTCTGAACTCGCACGGACATGTGCACCACTTGTTCCGCCAGAGGTATTTTAAAATTGGGGCCCGGTTCAACCACGCGGTTGACCTCTCCGAAACGCAGCACAACGCCCCGTTCTCCCGCATCCACTCCAAAATAAGTCGATATAAGCAACAATAGAATTACAAGCCCCGTAACGCCCATTAATATTGCTTTCCCCGGTATTTTCTGTCCATCCATCATCACACCTCCCCTACCTATATTTAATGATTTATTTTGTAATTTTGTTGCATTTAACGATATCGGTAGAACTGCCGAATAATTGGTGACAATTTAACAGAATTCACTATCGTGTCAATATTTATCAGATGGCTGTATCCTATGAAGGGACGGTTATGGTGAGTCTTCGTTTCCCGACCGGCTGCTTTTCAAACAGGCAACCTTTTTTGCTTTAGGTATTTTTTTGATTTTTATTTCCAGACGCAAGGCTTCGCCTTTATTCATTTCGACACTTGTCGCCAGCAGAGTCACCGGTCTTCTGGACCGGGTGTATTTGGAAGCCGTCCCCCGGTCGTGACCCATCAGTCTCTTTTCGAGACCATTGGTTACGCCGGTATAAAAACTGCCGTCCGAGCAGCGCAGGATATATACCATCCATCCTTGATGTCTTTGTTTATCTTTTAATTTCATTAGGATAAACTTATACAACACAGGAAAATATATTGCTACGGAAAGAATCATTCATCGTAATACTTTGACCAATTGGTCATCTCATGCTAAAATTCACATAATAATTATCTAAAGGAGTTTAAAAATGTTGAATTTTCTGCCCGACTGGTTGGTGGGCTGTCATATCCATGTCCTTGCTGGCTTTGAATGTAGTCTTCTGGGTATCGATTTTGTTTATTTTTTCCTTTCTAAAATTCTTGCTGCCTCTTGCACCGCTTACCCGTATGTTCGATAAAATCCTACTGTGGATCGCGGAACACTGGATTGCAGGAAATGTCTTTTGGATGAAGCTGACCCAAAAAACCATCTGGGATGTGCAGGGATTGGACAACCTGAATTATCGGGGCTGGTATCTGGTGGTCAGCAATCATCAGTCCTGGGCGGATATTTTTGTTTTGCAGAAACTGTTGAACCGGCGCATACCGCTCATGAAATTTTTTCTCAAACGCGAATTGATCTGGGTGCCGCTGATGGGTCTGGCCTGGTGGGCGCTGGATTTCCCCTTTCTGCGCCGCCATAGTGTGGAATATCTAAAAAAACATCCCGAACAAAAAGGAAAGGATTTTGAAACCACCCGGAAAGCATGCGAGAAGTTTACGCGTATTCCAACCAGCGTAATGAACTTTCTGGAAGGAACGCGCTTCACCGCAGCCAAGCAAGACAAGCAGGATCAACCTTATCAATACCTTCTGAAGCCCAAAGCCGGCGGCATTGCGTTGGCCCTGAGCGTGCTGGGGGACAAATTTCATTCTCTGCTGAATATTACGATTGTTTATCCGGATGGCATTCCGACGTTCTGGGGATTTTTATGCGGCAAAGTAAGAAGAGTCATTGTGCGCATTAATTCCCTGGACATACCACCACAATTTCTGCATGGCGATTACGAAGGGGACAAGGAATTCCAAGCCGCATTTCAGCAGTGGGTGCAGGACTTGTGGAAGGAGAAAGATGCCCAGATTGCTGGATTGCTGCAGAAGACCAAAGCATGATAGCGCTTTGGCCTCCCGTATTGTTTGAATCTTATCCTAGGCCGCTTGTGGCGCGCGAGGCGACCATGACATGCGGTCTGCATCTTTAAACGATCGTTGATTGGGCCGTCTGGATAACGGCGCCCGGGATGAAAAAAGTTTTCTGCCGTTATTGGGTCTCATCAGCTGAGCTGAGCGAGTTCCCATCGAGTCATAGACTGACGGGCTGACGGTTAATCCCTCAACATTCTGATATTGTAACTTTTCTCCCAGCAGTTTTTTCAGGGAGCGCAATAGCTCGGCATCCTGCCCCGTGATAAAGGTAAACGCATCACCGGTCTTCATGGCGCGACCGGTTCTGCCGATCCGATGGGTATAAGCGTCGGCCGTGGCCGGCATATCATAGTTAATCACATGAGAAATACGCGTCACATCAATGCCGCGCGCGGCAATGTCGGTGGCAATCATTACTTCATAGCGGCCATCCCGGAAACCATCCAGGGACTGCTTGCGTTTCTGCTGCGTGAGATTGCCATGCAGTGAGGTTACTTTATGTCCAATTCTATTTAATTGCTCGGCCAGGCTTTTAGCGCGCGATTTGGTTCGGGTAAAGACCAGTACCGACTGGGTGTCAGTCTTCTCGAGAATATCCTTCAGCAAGGCTGTTTTCTGCTCCGTTTGAACCGGATAAAACGTGTGAGAAACCGTCATGACCGGAGCGGAATCTCCAATCTGAATATGGATAGGATCACGCAGCAGGTCATCGGCCAGGCTACGAATCTCGCCGGGCATTGTGGCGGAGAAAAGTAGGGTCTGGCGCTTTGCCGGCAGGTGTTTGACAATTCTGCGGACGTCCGGCAGAAACCCCATATCAAACATGTGGTCTGCCTCATCCAGTACCAGAACTTCCACATGAGACAAATCAAGCGTGCCGCGACCGATATGGTCAAGCAAGCGACCGGGACAGGCCGAGATGATATCCACACGAGATCGCAGTCGATTAATCTGGTTCGATATGCTGACACCACCATAGATGGTTGTGCTGCAAAGCCCTGTTTTTCGACCGAGTTGCAAAATTGATTCATGGGTCTGTTCACTTAATTCCCGCGTCGGCGCAATAATCAGGGCGCGAATAGGCCCGCGCTGCCCCTGCATCAACCGTTGTAAAATCGGCAACACAAAAGCGGCTGTTTTCCCGGTTCCTGTTTGGGCCAACCCCATAATATCCTTCCCTGCCATAATGGGAGGAATGGACTGCGCCTGAATAGGCGTCGGCTTCCTGTAACCGGCGGCAACAACGCCGGCCAGTATTTTTTCATCTAACTTAAACTTCTCAAAACTCATTTCTTATCCTTTATTGTATGTTACCAGCATCTATTTAAATTTAAACCCGATGCAAACCGCGGTAAGGCTGGTAAAGGCAGGCCTCTGCATACGCTTGTCCGGCGTCTGAAAGACACGTCTCAAACACGGCGTTTCATCTGGTTTCTATTATGATTAGCGGGATTATCCTTAGCAAATTTCTGATGAAGAAAGGTGGGAAGGTCAATATGTATCGCTATTCCTGTTGAGTTCCTACAGGCAATGCTGATAAATAGCAAGTAATATCTTTTTTAATTTGGCAATGGAAGGATACTGGAGCGCTAATAAAGAGCAACTCCCTCGGAAGACCATTTTGACTTAATCTGGATACCCCGTCCCTGATCAAGACAGATGCAACGCCACCCTTAATGTTTCTTAAAATCAACAGGCAATACAGATAGTCTAAAAACCCCTGCCGGTTCGCTGACGAAGACAATCATAAAAGGTATTTGTCCCTTGGGCTGAACTCTGTCTTCCATCGTTTTCACGTCTTTTAGAGCCTCCAGAATTTCTTTCGCATCGAGACTTTCCAGTTTTTCATCAATAATAATATTACCGCCGAAAGATTCCGTTGACGCCAGCACAGCACCTTCAGTGTCATAAAGATTCGCCACAATCTTTATTTTTGAAACAGGACGAGGCGTTGAATTTTCGGCAATGCCTTCAATCACTCTGATACTTCTCCCCAACTGCATATTGTAAACCAGCTTTTGTCGGACATGAATCAGATTTATCCCTTGGATGGATGAGAATGTTGCACCCTGATTGGTCTTAGAAACGGGTATATACGATTTGATGATCTCAATCGTTTTGCCGCCTCTCTCCGGGTAAAGCCAGAAATATCCGATTAACAAAGCAATCAACGGGATGATTAAAATCCAGATCCACCTGCCTATTCCAGCGCTTTTCTTTTCAGGCGCAAAATCATAAGCGTGAGCACTACCCGTTTTATTTTCCGGCGCCGGTTTCGTTAATATTTTTTTCTCTTCCGGCAGGTGCGTATTTGCCAGCCCATGTCCGTCAGATTTCGTTGTTTTGTCAAACCCTGTCATTGGGTCAAAACTTCCCAGCGGTTTAGCGCCTTGAGCATCGGCTATTTCGGGCATTTTCAACTCAAGACCGTCAAGTTCCCCGTAAGCGGCTTCAAGCACGGATTTTTTTTCTGTCTAAAGAAGGACGGGTTCCTTTCGTTTGGACGATGCCTTTTACGGGAAGAGACGTCGCTTGCATCTGCAAACGTGGACAAGAAAGCTTCCAGTTCCTTTTTCTCTCGTTTTAAATCGAACAACTCTCTTTGATGTTCCGTATATAACAGATCTAATTTGTTGACCTCATCTTCCAATTGTTTCAGAATCTGATCGTTGATTTCGCCTTCAAGGGAAAGAACAATGCTTTTCATATTTTTTGAAAGGTGAATGAAGTACGGACGAAGCGGGCAGGGGGATATCCCCCGAGGGTTGTGCAGAATTTTTGTTTTCCTCCTCATCGGCCTCGGCAATAATATTTTTAATATCATCCGGCTTTTCAGTCTCTGAAATAGCATTGACGTTTTTGTCATCATCGCCGAATATCGCCGAAAAACGTTTTTCGATTTCAGAAATAAAGGCTGATTTATCTTGCGTCTGGATTTCGTCCAAAGAGACTTCCGTTGCACGGTTTATTTCTTTTAGGTCGAAAGTTTTCCGGATATTCTCCTGCTTTGCGTGAGTGGAAACTTCTTCCACAACTGCTTGGGGAGCATCGAAGTCTTTTTCTTTAATCAGTTGTGTGTCTTCAGCAAAAATACTATCGAGACGACTTTCTACTTTCTGAAGAAATGACGACTCTTCTTTAATTGTCATTTTATGGCTCCTGTTTCAGTTGCTTTTGCAGAGACGTATCGTTTGGTAAGTAATTTTTTAAACACAGGCGAATAGATGAGTCAAGGTTATTTTTGTTTGGTATCCACTATTGACGACTGATCTCAAACAAGTTATACTAATGACCAACGATAGAAAAGATCACTGTTCTGACAAGTATGAAGAAACCCGATAGAGGGGCAAAGGAGACGTATCCCGAATGCCATCGCAGCTTTTCAGCCACCTGGATCTCTTGGACACCGTCCGTTCCTCCCCAGTCATCGGCGAGAAAAAACTGCTCAATACGATGCAGCCTTTCCGCCATCTGGATCTCTTGGATAACATCCGTTCCTCCCCGGTCATCGGTGAGAAAAAACTGCGCAATACGATCAACCTCCTCCATTTCACGAACGATTCCATTCTCGTTCACGTCAGCGATCTCAAGTATCATGAAGACTTTCTCATCCGGTGTTATTTAGACTCCTGCACGGCAGAAGAGATTCGTTGCCGCTGGCCGGAAAGCGCCACCCTGTCGAAAGAAAACAGGCGGCCACTCCATTTGATCGTGGAGGACGGCCTCTCCCTGGTCCTGATTCCGATTCGGGTCACGGGCTTCGATGACCAGGGGTTTTCCGCTCAATTGCCGGAAACGGGCTACCTCGTCGGAAAACGCCGCATCCGGCGTAACGCCTGCCGGGATATCAACGCGACTCTGATCACAGAACGGTTTTCTGGCCCAGGGCGACCTCATTGACTTCAGTCCCCTCGCCTTCCGTATCCGCCTCACGCCAAATCCGGGCACTTCCTTCATCTGGATGAACATGAATGATTCATTTACAATCTGCCTCCAGAAAGGTGAAAAAATCATCTTCTCCGGACCTTGCCGCTGTCTTCGTCAGACGGGCGATTTACGGGGAAGGGAACTGGTGCTGGCACCTCTGCATCAGAAAATCCAGCGCTACAGGAAGCAAAAGATTCCGCACGCCCCGTCTGCGTCTCACTCCCACTCCCTCCATCCATTTCGAGCACCCCTGCTTCGGGAAACTCAACCAGCGGAATATCCTGGATCTGACATTCACAGGTTTCTCCGTCGAGGAACAGGCTGACGATGCCGTTCTCATGCCGGGGATGGTCATAACCGATCTGGAGATCCGTCAGGACGGGATGGAAGGAGTGGCCTGCACTGCCCAGGTGATCTACCGGCAGGAGTCGACAAAAGGAAAGGTCCGCTGCGGTCTGGCCATCCTGGACATGGATTTCCGCGCCTACCGCCGCCTCAGTCATATCATGGTCCATGCAGGGAATCCCCAAACCCGTTATTCCTTGTGCAATGGAGATGGATGCCCTCTGGGAATTCTTCTTTAACTCGGGCTTCATCTACCCTAAAAAATACCAGCTCATTCAATCCTCGCGTGAAGCGTTCAAGGACACCTACAGCAGACTCTACCGTGAGGAGCAGGAAATCGAGGCCCACTTGACCTTGCAGGAAAATGACCGGGTTTATGGCCATGTATCCATCTTGCGCGCCTATCAGCGGACCTGGATGGTCCATCACCTTGCCGCAAGGCCTTTGCGTGGGAAGCATACTGGGCTTTTCGTTCTGAAGAACATCATCAAATTTTTTGACGGCTTGTATCGCTATCCCTCGATCCGGATTGATCACATGATGTTCTATTTCAGGCCGGAAAACTATTTCCCCAATCTTTTCTTTGGCGGCTTCGCCAGAGATCTCGGAAACCCCCGGGCCTGCTCCATGGATCTTTTTGCCTACATGAGTCACCCTACAGACAGACTAGGGACCCCCTTGCCCCCGGGCTGGCAGCTTGAGGCCTTTGAGCCCCGTCACCTACCGGAGCTGGAACGTTTCTACAGGAATACCTCCGGTGGCCTGCTTCTGGACGCCCTTCGCCTGGGCCAAACGGACGAGGGGTGCGAAACCGTGGAAGAGGCCTATCGGCGCCAAGGGTTATACCGGCAATGGCGCGCCTATGCACTGGTCCATGGACAGGCACTGAAAGCTGTGTTGATCGTCAACCGTTCCTCCCCCGGATTGAATCTATCCGAACTCCTCAACAGCATCAAGGTCATCGTGACCGATCCGGCTAATCTTCCCTGGACGGTCCTGACCGCCGCCCTCGATAGACTGGCGACGGCATATGATACGGCCAGTGTGCCGCTCCTGATCTACCCTGCAACGTATCCCTCCGTAAAGGTTGAAAAACAGTATCTCCTCTGGATCCTTGACACGCAATATGGTAAGGAGTACGGAGAATACATGGAGCAAAAAACCAAGACTTACCCTGCGCTTCCTACTCAAGTATCTTTTCAGAAAATTGGTGCCTAAATGAACGACCAAGCCCTTTATAACAGCCGGATCATAAAGACATTCATGGAATATATCGCAACACACTACCCGGATCTGGATGTCAAGACCATTCTCGACTATTCAGGCATAACGATCTACCAAGTTAACGATGGCGGCCACTGGTTTAATCAAAATCAGGTGGATCGCTTTCACGAATGTGTGATGAAGTTGACGGAGAATCCTGATATCGCCCTGGAAGTGGGACGTTTTGCTCCATTTTCCAAAGCCTCGGGGGCCATGACCAACTTTGTGACTGGTTTCATTACACCGGCCGTCGCATACTCGTTCATGGGCAAACTGTATCCCCAGGTCAGCCGGGCCTGTTTGATCGAAACACGCTCATTGAAGAACAACCAAGCGGAAATTACGGTCAGGCTGAAACCCGGCGTGGAAGAGAAACCCTACCAGTGTGCAAACCGGTAGGGGATGTTTGAGGGCGTCTCAAAACTTCTGACCGGTAAATATCCCCAGATCGACCACCCGGTCTGCATACATCAAGGAGGAGACTGCTGCCAGTATATCATTACCTGGGAATCGACTAAGTCCTCTATCTGGAAACGCATTAAGCGTCTATACCGCAATGGTGTCGTTTGCTAGTATTGCTTGTCCTGATCTTCACCTTCTCGGCCCATTACGCTTTCATTTTTTCTTTCGTGGCGCTGTTGCTGATCTTCAGTCTCCTTCATACGGTCCTTGATACTGGAAAAAAAGGAATTGAAAAATACCCTTGAAAGCAGTGGAGACACAGCGGAGAATCTTCTGAATCAGATCAATGTCCTTTACAATCACGCCGTACTGATTAAGGATATAGGACAATATGCCTCCAGCATTCTCGACACCGAACTACTGTTGAAATATTTCATGTCCACGCTGGAAAAGAATCTCGAATTCAGCCGGGGAATGGTGCTGCTGGCCAACAGCGATCGAACCCGCCTGGTGTGGACAGAAGGTTACGGATATTCTCCGGAGCATGGAGAATTCCTGAAAAAACTGGAGTTTTCTCTGGAGAACCCGAACTCACGGGGGATGTTCGTCGTCTGCTTCCGGAAACAGACCCCTTTTTTGATCAACAACGTCAGTGAAATCGAATCAGGACCTCTCTCCGAAAAGTCTGGCCTTTGCAAGCGAGCTGGGAAGCCGATCTTTTATCTGCGTTCCCATCATCTACGAGGGCCGGTCCGAAGGCATTTTAGCTGTGGACAATCTGAAGACCAACCGCGAGTTGAATCAAACGGACATCAGCCTGCTCATGGGGATCGCTCCCCAGATCGGGATCAGCATCAACAATGCCCGAATGTACGAGCGGCTCCAGGAGCGTGAGAAACGCTTCCGGATACTGGCGGAAAGTGCGCCGGATATCATTTTCATCCTGGATCTGGAAGGGATCTTGACTTACGTCAATCCGGCCTGGGAGAGAATCTTGGATCATAAACAGGAAGCGGTCGTGGGTCGCAATCTGTCTTCATTTATTGAAGAGGAAGATATTCACCGCCTTGCACAGTTATTAAAAGAGGTCAGAAAAAACAAATTGCCCCTGATGGATGTTTTATTGACGATCAAGAGCCGCACACGGAATTGAACACAACTTTTCCTTCAATTGTGCCCCAAATATCGATGAGGGGGGTCATGTGGACAGTTTGGTAGGCATTTTCAAGGACATGACCGACCTGAGGCGTTCCGAAATCGAATTGAAAAAAAGCCTTGAAAAACTCGAGATGGCCATGTCCGGCACAATCAGCGTCATTTCGCTCATTTCCGAATCCCGCGACCCTTACACTGCCGGTCATCAAAGGGGGGTAGCCGACCTGGCGGCAGCCATTGCCCGCGAAATGGGGTTGTCTGACGAGCGCGTGAAGATGATCAACATGGCCGGACTCATCCATGACATCGGAAAAATCAATGTCCCCGCAGAGATTTTGAGCAAACCGGGAAAGTTGAATCCCGTTGAGTTATCCCTGATTAAAAACCACCCGGAAACGGGATACAATATCCTCAGCCAGGTCGATTTTACGCCTATCATTTCCCAGATCGTTTACCAGCACCATGAAAAAATAGATGGTTCCGGTTATCCCAGGATGCTCTCCGGGGATGAAATCATCCTCGAAGCGCGTATCATCACTGTCGCGGATGTGGTCGAGGCGATGGCCAACCACCGTCCCTACCGCCCGGCGCTGGGCATTGAAAAGGCCTTGGACGAAATTCGCGCCAACCGGGGCGTGACGTACGATCCGGACGTGGCAGATGCCTGTATCGCTCTGTTTGCGAACAATCGATTCCACTTCGAAACTTCCGCCACAAATGGATGAACGCCCCAGCTTCAGGGCTTTCTCCCCTTGCACAGGATCAGGGGGCTATAGGTAAACCGTCGAGGACTCTGGAAGAATTCCTGGAAATCCAAAAGAAACCGCTGGTATCCACCGGGGTATGTCTCGAAAAGGTCCGCCAGACGCGGCGCCGTCACTTCAATTTTTCTTGTCCAGTTGTAACTATCTACCTTCCGGCTCTTTCCATAAATCACGTGATGGCCCATCACTTTGACCTCGATGTCTTCAAAACCCAGATCGAAGAGATGGGCGTAGAGTTTACGCCCGGCGTATGCATCGAAATTGTAGGTTTCTTCCATATGACGAGAAAGTTCGGGAAGGATCTTTACCATCGACGCAGGCAGTTCATAGTGATTGAGGGCATTGTGATCCAGGTCAACCAAGCATAAAAAGCCACCCGAATGCAGACTATCCGCAACATTCCGGACGATATCCCGACTTTCCTGACGGAAATATTCCAGAACGAATCGGACCCAGACGGCATCAAATTTACCGAAGCGGCTTAAAGGCTTCGTCAGATCGTGGACGACGAATTCGATCCCCGCTTTGCCTCCGTAATGCTTCTGCGCATGAGCGATCCGTTCCGGCGAAGCGTCAAGTCCGACGATCGACCCGCCTGGCTGAATCATCTCGTGAAGTATCGCGGTCGTTTTTCCCGGACCGCAACCTAAATCGAGGAGACGCTGACCCGGTTTGATCCCACACCATCGGGCCTGTCGGCGTAAATCTTTAGGATCTGTTTTCTTTTCAAGGCGATAAGCTTCCTCTTCATTCTCCATGATGTAAGTATCAATCGGGTTTTCCAAAGTTGTCTCCTGTATCTTTTTTATTTATCAGCATATAATACCATTTTTCAACTTATGAACCATAAACATCTTGCTGGTTATTGTCAAACATTAATCTTGAGTGTAATTCTCAATTCAGGTACGCTTCCAGTGATGGAAGACGATAGTTTAAAGAACCCTGTGGCCTGAAGGCTTTGTACTTATTTTATTTCTTGACAGTGTGTTTTAATTTCATTATTAAGTGCCGCATTCACACTATGAACAGATTCTTTTCTAATCAGAGCAAGGGTAGAATCATCGCATTTTTAAAAGATCTCGAAAGGAAACATTAGACATGCCGAAATCTAGTCAAAAACAAATTATCCTGTCAAAAATAAAAAACGGCCAAGTTGTTATCGGTATCGTAGGACTTGGATATGTAGGGCTGCCGCTTGCGCTCGCTTATGCCGAGAAGGGCTTTCGTGTGCTCGGTTTCGATATTGATCCTAAAAAGATCGAGGCGCTTGATCGGGGCGAATGTTACATTTCCCATTTGGATGCGGCACGGGTAGGGCAGGCCATGCAGTCCAAACGGCTAGTGGCAACAACGGACTTTTCTAGACTGGGCGAAGCAGATACACTCATTATCTGTGTTCCCACCCCGCTTACACCACAACGCGATCCGGATATGTCTTATATTGTCAACACTACAAAACAGATCCAGGCGAGTTTACGCGCAGGCCAGCTCATCGTATTGGAGTCAACAACTTATCCGGGTACGACTGAGGAACTTGTCAGGGGAATGCTCGAGGAAACGGGCTTGATATGCGGCCGTGATTTTTACCTCGCTTTTTCTCCAGAGCGCGAGGATCCCGGGAACGCTCAGTTTTTCACCACCAATATTCCTAAAATTGTTGGCGGGGTCGATCAAGACAGCGGCGATCTGGCGCAAGCCATATACGACCAGGTGATTCATCAGACAATCCGGGCTTCAAACGCACGCACGGCAGAAGCAGCAAAACTTACCGAGAATATCTTTCGCGCCGTAAATATCGCGCTGGTCAACGAACTCAAGGTTGTCTATGAGCGCATGGGTATTGATATTTGGGAGGTTTTGGATGCGGCCTCGACCAAACCATTTGGTTTTATGCGCTTTAATCCCGGTCCGGGTTGGGGTGGTCATTGTATTCCGCTGGACCCCTTCTATCTTTCGTGGAAGGCGCGCGCCTGCGGCGTCGATACCAAGTTCATCGAACTAGCCGGGGAGATCAACCGCCGCATGCCGGAATATGTTGTGCAGCGATTACAGCAAGCCCTCAATGAAAGAGGCAAATCGATTAAAGGCAGCAAGCTGCTGATTCTTGGATTAGCCTATAAAAAGGACATCGGCGATGTCCGGGAAAGTCCCGCCTACCAGATCATTCCCCGGCTTATAGACATGGGTGCAGAGATCGCCTATCACGATCCCTTCGTCCCGGCCATCTTACCCAGCAGAAACTGGCCAAAACCTCTCGCGCTGATGTCTCAGCCTCTGACGAGTAAGGCCATCGCTTCCTGGGACGCAGTGCTGATCATTACCGATCACACATCGGTCGATTATGAACTGATCGCTAAACACGCTAAGCTGATTATCGATAGCCGGGGCGTGTACCGAAAGCCTCTTGATCAACGTAGTGAAGGCTTAACATATCTCGCCTTTTCGCAGGAATGTGCTGATACCAATTCGTTCTCTTTGGCTAACTTTGTTGGTGTCGGCGTTGGCTTCTACAGCGTAGTATAACGTGTAAACTCGCTTAACCTTCAGGTTATCAGGTTAACGCTTCCAGCGGTCATCTTATTCTTTGAAACCGAAACGGTATAACCACTCATGCACCGCGATAATCCGTCGCCCCTTTTATTCTATTGCATTTGCCCGCTTTGCCTGGTAAAGCCGCAGCTACAAACTCAGGCAGGAAAAATTCTTATGCGAAATTCAGCCCCCGAAAAGTATCCTCAGGTGAGAACGATTACGGATGCCGAACGTATCAGCATGGTGAAAGAAATATTTTCCACCATCACCGGCAAATATGATTTTTTAAATCGTCTCTTAAGTCTGAGACGCGATGTGGCCTGGCGCAGCTTTGCCGCAAGAAAAATGCGCTTTTTTCAAACCAACCGCTATCTCGATGTCGCCTGCGGCACGGGTGATCTGTCGGTTGCAGCAGCCCAGAAACATCCGCGAATTTCTGTGACTGGCATTGACTTTGTTCCGGAAATGGTCGAAGCGGCAAAAGGCAAAGTTCAAAAGAAGAATCTCGCTGATCGAATCAAACTCATGCAGGGCGACGCCTTACAGTTGCCTTTTGAGGATAACAGTTTTGACGTCGCCGGCATTGCCTTCGGCATCCGTAACATCCCCAACCGAAAGCGCGCGCTTTCCGAAATGATGCGCGTAATCGTTCCCGGCGGACAGGTGATGGTTTTGGAGATGACGTTTGTGCAGAATCGGTTCTTTAAATTAATTTACTATGTCTATTTGAATTATCTACTGCCCGCGTTTGCGAAAATATTTTCAAAGAATCCCGCCGCATACTATTATCTGGCCGACTCGATCATGAACTTCCCCAACCCTGATGAATTCGCAAAGATTATGCAAGAAGCTGGCATGGTTAACGTGGAAAAATATCCGCTGACGTTCGGCATCACCTGGCTGCACGTAGGAAAGAAGGCTCAAGGTTCAACGGTTCAGGGGTTCACGGGTTAGCGTTGCACCCCCTTCAGGAGATCGAATAAGGAAAACCATCCCCAACTCTCCGACTGCCTCTTACATGATGCCCCGGTACCAACCGCCGTCAATCTGTATAGCCGCTCCCGTGATGTAGGAGGCCCGTTCGGAGGCAAGAAAGGTCACTAGGCCGGCAAATTCCTCCGGCGTGCCGAGGCGACCCATGGGAATGTCCTTTTCCCATTTCATGATGATCTCTTCCGGTGTGGTCTGCATCTTTTCCGCTGCAGTTTTTGCCAGATTCCGCACCCGGTCCGTGAGAGTGTAGCCGGGGCAGACGCTGTTGACTGTGATATTGTAGGGTGCGAGTTCCGTCGACAGGGTCTTGGCCAGACCGATAACGCCCGCTCGAATCGTATTGGAAAGGATCAGGCCGTCGATGGGCTGCTTGACTGAGATGGACGTCATGTTGATGATACGCCCCCAGCGCTTCTCCTTCATGACCGGGATCACTTCGCGGCTCATGGCGATCGTGCTCATGAGATTGAGGCGGAAGCCGAAGTTCCACAGGTCATCGTCAATATCGATGAAAGGCACAGAGGGTGGCCCCCCTGCATTGTTCACGAGAATGTCCACGGTTCCGAAGTGGGCGCAGGCACGCGTCACAAAAGCCTTTGCTTGACCGGCATCGCTCAGATCGGTGGGGATGGCGACAATCTCACCACCCGTTTTAGACCGGATCTCCTTTTCCGCTGCCATCAGATTGGAATCATCAAGGGCACAAATGGCAATCCGGGCTCCTTCGGCTGCGAGCATTTTAGCAACCGCCAATCCCAAGCCCATGCTTCCCCCAGCGACGAGGGCCACCTTGTTCTTCAGTCCGAGCTCCATAACGTCCCTCCTTTCGAAAGGGTTTCATAATAATTGAAGTTCTATCTATTTGCGGAGGCATGAGACCAATGTCTCACCCTTACAAAGATGCATCTTATCAGATTTCTACCTTATTGTTCATACTGGGCAAACCAGCCGAGTAAAGTGAGCTGGCCAATTTTACTTGTGGCAATGTTTTGTTTAAAAAGGAACACACATTGAGAAGCTTTTTTAAATCAACCCCGGTTTTGATGCCCATTTCTTCAAACATAAAAACCATGTCTTCCGTGGCGACATTGCCGGAAGAACCCGGTGCATAAGGGCAGCCGCCCAATCCCCCCGCCGCGGAATCGAAGGAGCGAATGCCGATCTCATAGGCGCGCAGCGTATTGGCCAACGCCAGTCCGCGTGTGTTGTGAAAGTGCGCCCCAAATTTTATCTGGGGGAAAAGCCTGCGGCACGCATTGAATTCTTCTTCAACCATCCGGGGATTGCCGAAACCTACTGTATCACAAAGAGTTATTTCTCTGATGCCGCAGGCGGCAACTTTATCAACCATACGCAAAACAGCACGGGTTGTAATATTGCCGGAAAACGGGCAGCCGAAAGCCGTGGCTAAATCCACGCGTAATGTTATGGATGGATCTGGCAGGTATGATCGGCAAATGCGTTGCAATTCCTTCAATGATTCTTGCGGTGATTGCCTCACATTGCAGTAATTGTGCTCACGGCTGACGGAAAAGAAAAAGATGAGTTTTTTGATACCGCAAGTATTTGCTTCTTCTGCGCCGCGCTCATTAGGAATCAGTGCCGAAAGAACAATTCCCCGCACCGAACGGACACCTTTCGCAACTTCTTTTATATCCTTAAATTGCACAATGGCGCGCGGCGCGACAAAAGAGCCGATCTGGATTTCTTTAATGCCGCAGGCAGCCAGCTTTTTAATGAATAAGATTTTTTTGTCCGCGGGGACAAATGTTTTGATATTTTGCAGGCCGTCACGTGGCCCGACTTCGATGATTTTCACTTTTCCCATAATGAATTCCCCAATTTCCATTCCGAGTATAAGGGGGAAAAATAAAAATGTCAAACAGCGGTTATCCGAAATACTTTAGGTGATTCAATAAACTTCGCTACGGAAATTGGAGCTTCACAAATTAAGGAAGCTCCCTGCTTTGGCAATCAGAGGAACTTCCTTATTTAATATGCGAATTCATTTTTTCCAAATAGGATCTGCAGGACCCCACTTGTCGGGCAGAATCAACTTCAGCAGACCATTCCGGCGGAATTGCTGCCCTAGTTTTTCCCCCTCTTTTTCAATCAGTTTTTTCAACCCAGGACGCGCATGTTCCATATGTCCTTCCTTAATAGTACGGCCGTTAATGATGGCTTCGGAACGCAGCCTCGCCCCGATGGTCTTTTCCATTTTTCGACCAAGCAACAGGACGCGGTTTACATCGTACCCGTGTTTGATGCCTAACTCGTCAATCTGCACCAGCAGATCCTCCATGCAGACAAGACCGACATAACGAGGATCATAGTAATATTCACCCGTGCCTTTAATCGGGCAGTCATCAAGGAAATTGGACGGCTGCCCGCCCAAACCTCCAAGCGTTGCCTCGAAGCGGCAAATACCGGCCTGCATGGCAGCCAGAGATAGAAGAAGAAGCAATTCGTTTCGTTTCATGAAATGACACAGATGCGCCTTCCGGGTTGGGCATTGCATCCATGACCATGGAAAAATAGCGATAGACATCGGCGGCATTGGCAGAACCGTCATGATCGGCATGTTCGATGTCGTGAGCTCCGATCTGGAACCATCGTTTGGTGAATTCAACCGCATCCTCCATTTTTGTGGCGCCGCTGATCGGACTGCCCCAGATCGTGCTGACCGTTCCACACATTTTCATACCTGCATCACGAGCCTTTTTGATGCATCTTTCAGCTTCCCGCCAGTACTGGCTCAACGTCGTTCCGGAATTGGCAAAATGATGTTCCGGGTCGGTGGAAACCATCATCAGGATCCGGTCGGGGCCATAACCGTTTTTTCTCATCTCAATGGCTCGGTCCACGGCAGCTTCCCGGATGGTCACACAGGTTAATGTGATGTCTTTGTCTGCATCGATGCCGGCCTTTGTGCAACGTTTTTTAAATTCGTCGTTGCGCATGGCCTTCATGACCTCATCCGCATCTTTGAACTGTGGCATGGCTTTCGGATTGCCCAGATTGGTCACTTCCAGATCCCGGCAACCGGCCAGGATCATTTCCTGCCCGTAAAATATTTTCGCCTGCGTGGATATGAACTTTTCGCAATGCTGGAAACCATCTCGAATGGTGATATCTCCGATGGTCACTTTCTTCGGCATCCGGGGAAATATTTTCCAATAATCATATTCGGTCATAATTTATTCTCCATTTGTTGATCATATTATGGCTTACTCGCCTTTAAAATTGGGTTTCCTCTTTTCAGCAAACGCGGCCAAGGCTTCCAGTCTGTCTTTGCTCGGAATTGTTATTTCATAAGCTTTCGATTCCAGCGGCAGGGCAACCGACAAGGGCGCATCCATTCCATAATTTATTGCAAATTTTGCTTGAGCCACGGCAATGGGACCGTTCGCGGCAATTTCCGAAGCCAGCTCGCAGGCGGCATCAATTAATTTCCCCGGCTCGACAACCTTATTGACCAACCCGATTTCCAGTGCTGTCTGGGCATTAATGCGGCGGGCGGTATAGATCAACTCTTTGGCTTTAGCCATGCCGATGATTCGCGGCAGGCGCTGTGTGCCACCCGCTCCGGGAATAATCGCCAGAGAGGTTTCCGTTAATCCCATCACAACATTACTTGAGGCAATACGCAAATCGCAGGCCAGAGCCAATTCCGTTCCGCCGCCAAAAGCAAAGCCGTTGATGGCCGCAATGACCGGCACACGCAACTGCTCCACAGCAGTAAAGAGATTGCGGATCGTAAAGATGAAACGCCGAACCTGATCCGGTGACATTGTCCTGCGCTCTTTTAAATCGGCACCCGTAGAAAATGATGCTTTTCTGGGGTCATCACCGCCGGCACCCGTAATAATCAAACAGCGCAAGCCAGAATCGAAATTGGCTTCACGAATTGCATCACCGAGTGCGGCGAGCAATTCAAAGCTGAAGCAGTTCATGGCTTCAGGACGGTTCAATGTTAACAGGGTAATCCCTTCGCCTTTTTTCTCCTGTAATAAAACATCGGCCATATTATTTCTCCTTACAATAAACGGTTAAAATTTCAGATCTCCCCAATCGGACTCTCTTACAGGGATGCGCAGGGCAATTTCAAAAGCACGGGCCAGTTTATCGCGCGCTTCACTGAATGCGATGACGCCATCATGAAACATCAGAGAACCTGTATAAAAGGGATGACCTTCACTACCATAGCGGTCCCGCATCATCTGGCGGAATTTCTCCATATCTTCCTCGTTTACGGCGCCGCCCTTGGCTTCAATGTTTTTCCGTCGAACGGTTTCCAGAATAAACCCCGCCGTATTGCCGGACATAACAGATGTTCTTCCTCTCATGTTGGTGAAGGCAAACCGCGGCTTGAAAGCCCGGCCGCACATACCATAGTTGGCAGCGCCATGATCCGGCCCGATCACATAAGTGATTTTGGGTGCTTCGAGACAGGAGCATGCCCTGACCATATCGGAACCGTATTTTCCGATACCGCCCCATTCTTCAGCCTTGCCGACCATATAACCCGGCGACCCTTGCAGGAATAAGACAGGGAGTTTGGAATTACCGCAGCGGATCATCCACTCCGTCGCTTTTCGAGCCGCCTCAATATAGATAACACCATTGGCATTGGAGCCAATTACACCGATTGGTATTCCTTTTAGCCACATTTTACCGCAGATGATGGAGCTGCCGCGCCCCGGACCATACGTTGCTTTATATTCATGAAAATAGCTGTCATCAGCCAGACATTTTATCGTATCCTTGATATTGATCAGATGGTACGTATCAGCGGGACTGCAGCGCATCATTTCCTTGAAATCAAATTTGGGTTCGCGGGATTCTCGCCTGTCTATATAAATTTTCTGGCCGGGTTCGAATTCCATCATGGCGCGCAGCTTCTGGATTCCTTCTTCCTGCGATTGCACAAAATGGTCGCAACCCCCGGAATGCTGCGTATGAACGTAAGCGCCCCCTAAATCTTCCTGGGACACCGTTTCACCGATCGCCGATTTAACCATGGGTGGACCGGCCAGGAAAGCAAATGCCAGCTTTTCAATCATGATCGATTCGGTGGCAAGATAAACCATGTAGGCGCCGCCGGCCGTGTTCCCTCCCGTTGAAAGGGTATATTGCTTAATCCCCTTTGCCGACATACGGCACATATTATAAAACATGGTCCCGAAATGACCGTCATCAGCGAAACAGCCCAGCTGCAAAGGCAGATTGATTCCGCCGGAATCGGCGATATAGATACAGGGAAGCCCACATTGCTCGGCAATAGCCTGCGCGCGCATGTGTTTCTTCAAAGTGATCGGGAAGTATGTTCCTGCGGCATATCTGTTTTCATTGGAAAAAATCATGCAGTCTTTTCCGTGAATGGTTCCGACGCCTGTCACAACGCCGCCACCCGGTATATGACCCCGTTTCTCCTCCTCATAAATAGAACCGCCGTAGAGTTTTTTCTCTCCGATATTGTATCCCGCATCCAGACCCAGCTCAAAAAAATCCGTGCCCGGATCAATCAGCAATTTAATCAGGTCACGCATCGGCTTTTTACCCTGCTTTGCCAGCCTGGCAACCTGGTCTTCCCCGCCGATGTTATAAGCTTCCTGGCGATGCTTCATCAAAAGAACGTCCTGCTCTTCCCAATATTTCAAATTAGTCTCTCGCTCTTTTTCCTGCCGCTCTGATTTAGTCATTCTTTTTGTTTCTTCAGCCATAATGCCTCCCTCCCCAAAAAAATATAAACGTTAATATATTCGGAATATAGAGCTTTGTTCTTAATCCGTGTCGTAGCAGCCGATTCTTCGTGAAATAACGATGCGCTGCACTTCAGAAGTCCCCTCACCAATGGTCAGGAGCTTGTAGTCCCGGTAAAACCGTTCGATGTTGTATTCCTTCATCAGGCCGTAACCGCCGTGAATCTGCAACGCTTCATTGGTGACGCGTCCCATCACCTCCGAGCAATAGAGCTTTGCCATAGCTGCTTCCTTGCCGAAAGGTTTTTTTTGATCTTTCAGGTAGCATGCTTTGTATAGTAAATTGCGCGCCGCTTCAATCTCGGTGGCCATATCGGCCAGTTTGAAGGCGTTGATCTGGAAAGTGGATATTGGTTTCCCGAACTGTTTCCTTGCCTTGGCATACTTCATGGCCAGTTCATAGGCGCCCTGCGCACCGCCGAGACCCATGGCAGCAATGGCCAGTCGGCCGTTGTCCAGTGTCTCGAGCATCTGGTGAAAACCTTCACCGCGTTTTCCCAGCAGATTTTCCTCGGGCACCCTGCAGTCGTCAAAATAAAGTTCGCCCGTATCGGATGACCGCCACATCATTTTCTTGGTCATCTTCTTGGTCGTGAACCCTGGTGTTCCGTTGGGGACCAAGATACAAGACACTTCCTTGGTTTCGACACTGCCATATGGACCGACCTTCTCGCCCTTCGTTCCGGTAATGGCCTGCACGGTGCAAATGCCTGCCATTTTATTCGTTGAATTGGTGATGAAAATCTTGCTTCCGTTAACCACCCATTGTCCATTCTCCAATTTGGCGTTTGTTTTGCTCGCGCCGGCATCCGAACCGGCATTGGGTTCGGTAAGCCCGAAAGACGCTAATATTTCACCGGAGCAGAGGCGCGGCAGCCATTCAGCTTTCTGCTTTTTACTTCCGTAATAATAAATCGGCCCGATGCCCAGAGAATTTCCGGCTGCCACCGTCGCGCCATGAGAACCGTCGATTCTGCATATTTCCTCAACGGCGATAATGTATGAAAGATAATCCATGCCGGCGCCACCGTATTCATTGGGCACATAGATGCCGAAAAGACCCAGGGCGGCCATCTTTTTGGTCAGGTCATAGGAAAATTCTTCATTCTCATCTAACTCCATTGCCACCGGAGAGATCTCTTTTTCGGCGAATTCGCGGATATTGTAGCGGAGCATCCGCTGCTCGTCATTCAACCAGAAATCCATTGTAGTCCTCCAACTAATTGTATTTTTTAAATATAATCATATTTAAAGATACTAATAACGGTTCAATTAAAAAAACATCAACAGTGCATTGGGGAGTTGATCATCCAAAAGCATTATAATTGGATACGCAATCCAAATTTTGATTGGACAATCAACCAATGGCTAAGCGAATACTCTGCCCAGCTCTTACTTGTCAAGAAAAAAAATTTACTTTCTTGTATTTATTATTAAATGTTTTCATTTATAACTCATCGAATATTCTTAAAAAAAGAATATCATCATCGAGCACAATAACTGAATCCACTTAACGTTAACTGGGATTATATAGCAGCATCTGATAATCTGTCAAGAAATATTGAAAATTCATTAGCATTGGCTTCATTACCCTGGCTCAATTCTCTTAAAAGAGCTAGAATAAAAATATCCGAAAAACTTAATGAGAAACAAATCTTCGATTTAAAGCGTTGATTAGATTCGAGATGATTCAAAATAAGCTCTGGAAAGGCAGGCAGTAATATTTATAGTCCAGCTTTAAATCTGCCGACCGATCAACTTCGTTCCCACCTGATTATGTTTAGCCCCACCTATAGCCTAATTCTATCCTTTCCATGCACCACATAGAACCTATTATTGAAGGCGCGGATGATACTCAGGATATTGTATTGCCGAAGAAGCCTGATGCTTAGAGTTGTGGGTGACGCGCGCGTGACCAGCACCGGCGCACGGGCGTTAATGAATTTAAAAGCAATCTCGCTAGAGATACGGCCGGTAGAACAGATCATCTTATCTTTCAGACTTATGCCATTTACCGCCGTGTAGCCGATGACCTTGTCGATGGCGTTGTGCCTTCCAATCTCATCGAAAAATACCAAGCGCTCTCCTGCGAGCGAATACAGGGCGGCACTGTGAACACCGTGTGTAGCCTCATGCTCCCGTGAATAGGTCAGAAATTCGATCATGGATCTGAGAATGACTTCCGCGCGAACATCCGGCAGGTTCTTGCGAATCAAATCATCAGACGGTAGGCTTTTTTTAGTCCGACCCCCGGCGGCGGTAATAATTTTAATACGTTCGAGCTTTTCCGCGATGATCTTATCCTTGGCCAAAACAGCATTGACTATTAAATTGGTTTCGTCAATGTCCATCTTTTCAATTTGATCCGCGCCGCTGATGATACCCTCGGTGATTAAATAACCGGTAATATGTTCCCGCAGGTAATTACCGGAACAGGCCATTGTAACATAAGGGCTGTCGTTGATTTTCAGCAGCACGGCATATTCCGTGGAAAACGGCAACGACACTTCGATCAGCCTGCCGTCACGGCATTCATGCAAAAGAACATTTTCACAGGTAGGCAAAGTCATTTTTCTTCCCCGATTTTTTTCATCCTTTTACCAGCAATAATAATGATTGACAAGAATTAAGCAAATTAACTATCGTATTTTACCTATGCTAAAAAAGAGAATCATGGAGGGCAAGTGTTAAGCCGCACCGCCGCTGTATTAATACTGATCGACTTTCAGGGTAAACTGGCCCAGGCCATGGTTGACAAAGAAAATCTTTTTGCCAACAACATCAAGCTGATCCAGGGATTCAGGGCGCTCAACCTACCGATTATGGTAACGGAGCAGATGCCGGAAAAGCTGGGGCCAACAATTCCCCAACTGTTGCAGGAACTGGGCGGCGTGAAACCGATTGCCAAGGAAACCTTCAGTTGCTGGGCGGATGCCTCTTTCCACGATCACCTCGAATCGCTCACCCGCCGGCATGTGGTTTTGACCGGTATCGAGTGCCACATCTGCGTTTACCAGACCGCACTGGATTTGATGTCCAACGGCTACACCGTTCACTTGGTCACGGATGCCGTCTCGTCGCGCACACCCGAAAACCGCGAAGTGGGCATTCAGGCCATTAAAAGCGCCGGCGCGCAGATTACCTCTGCAGAAATGGTTTTGTTTGAACTGTTGCGCACAGCGGCAGACCCGAAGGCCAAAGATATCTTTAAAATCGTGAAGTAAAGGAATTTGCATGCTCAACATTGAACAGTTTCGATACGGTGACAATCTGGCTTATCTTCTTTACGGCAACACGGAGGCGATGGCTGTTGACGGCGGCGCCTGGCAGGAAATCCTGTCGTTTCTGGAACAATATAACCTGACGCTGCGGTATGTGACCAACACACACCGGCATTACGATCATACACCGGGCGACGATCATCTGCTCAAAAAAACAAAAGCCCGGTTTCTGGATTGCACAACACTGACCGATAGTGAAAAAATCATGATCGACGGCGAGCCGGTTGTAGTTTACCGGACACCGGGGCATTCCAAAGACTCGATTTGTTTTCACACAGGCAATAACCTCATTACCGGCGACACACTGTTTAACGCGACGGTCGGTAATTGTTTTTCCGGCGACCTGAAGGGCTTTTTTGAATCCATCAAACGCCTGATGGAACTGCCCGATGACACACGAGTTTTTGCCGGACATGACTACGTCCGCGATTCGCTGGCTTTCGCCCAACATCTGGAACCGCAAAATCATGACATCGAACGTTTCCGACAAAACTATGATCCGGACTTTCTCTATTCCACAATGGCCGAGGAACGCAAAATCAATCCATATTTGCGTTTCAACGAAGAACCCATTTTAAAGCTGATTAAAGACTGCGGCCTGCCGCACACAACCGAATGGGAACGCTGGCAATCGTTGATGGCGATTGAATAAACAAGGCGCAAAGTTCACGGTTCAAGGCTAAAGACTGAAGTGAAGCGTTACGCGAAGAGCGTCTGTGCAGATAATGGAAAACTGAGAGTATCATTGAATCCCTATTTAAAGCCTTGACATCAATCATCAACCGTCATTATATTGCAGTCAAAATCATCTCAACCGCTCCTTGCTGTCAAAAGTTTGATCCTGCTGGCATTGGGAAATAATTAAACGGTCTTTAAAAATATATCTATTTTAAAATAGGAGGGCGCCATGAAAAACACGCTTTTAAAACCGATCAAAGTCGGCCGCATGGATCTTCCCAACCGGATTTTTATGCCCCCCATGACCCGCAGCCGCGCGGATAATCCCGAGAACAAAGCCACACCGCTGATTGCCGAATACTATGCACAACGGGCCTCCGCCGGCCTGATCATCACAGAAGGTTCGCAGGTTTCCAAAGAAGCTGTCGGCTATATTAACACGCCGGGAATCTATAGTCCTGAGCAAGTTGAAGGCTGGCAGCTTGTGACGAAGGCCGTCCACGAAAAAGATGGCCACATCTTTTGTCAGCTGTGGCATGTCGGCCGGATATCCCATTCTGCTTTTCATGGGGGAAATCCTCCCGTCGCGCCTTCAGCCATCAATCCTAATGACCGGGTCTATACGATGGAAGGTTTTCAAGAAACGCCGACGCCCCGCGCGCTGACGGTGGCGGAGATTCATAACACGACACAAGATTTTCGCCGGGCCGCCCAAAACGCGATTGCGGCCGGTTTTGATGGTGTGGAAATCCACGCCGCCAACGGCTATCTTTTCCATCAGTTCTTCGTCAATTGCGCCAACACCCGTAAGGATGAGTACGGCGGATCGCATGAAAACAAGGCACGTTTCTTTTTTGAAACCTTGCATGAAATCGGTCAAACCGTTGGTTTCAACCGCGTCGGCGTTCGGCTCAATCCATCCGCGAATGGCTTTTTCGGCATCACGATCGACAAAGACACGATCCCAACATTTGAACATATTGTTGAACGGCTCAATGATTATTCCAATCTGGCATATGTCCATTTCGTAGAACCAATGATGCCGGTGGACAATGTCCCTTATGCGGTGAAAGAGATCGCCAAACATTTCCGCCCGCGTTACAGAGGCACGCTGATTATCAACTGTGGATTCCGTGCGGAGAGTGGTAAACAAGTCATTGAAGAAGGGCATGCCGACGCCGTGGCGTTCGGAAAACCGTTTATCGCCAATCCCGACCTGGTGGAGCGAATCGCCGCCGGCGCAAAATGGAACCGCTGGGACGACGCCACCTTTTACACAACTGGATCAAAAGGGTATACGGATTATCCGACGCTGAAGAGGCGAGATAAAGGCTCAAGGAAGGATAAAAGTGAATTAGTATTAAAAAAAGGAGTGCAGATAATGACCAGAATTCAAGTCGGGGATGCGTTTGGAGACTTTTCATTAAAGAGTCACACGGAAGCGGTGGTGGATACCGCGGCGATGGCAGGCAAAAAAATCCTCTTGTCTTTTCATCCTCTGGCCTGGACGGAAGTCTGTGCCAAACAGATGCAGTCGCTGGAGGCGAACTTTGAAATCTTCCAATCGATGAACACGGTACCGCTGGGCTTTTCGGTGGATTCGGTGCCCTGCAAAAAAGCCTGGGCCAAAAGTCTCGGGATCGAAAAAGTCGATCTGCTTGCCGACTTCTGGCCGCACGGAGGCGTCGCCTCAAAGCTCGGCCTTTTTATCGACAAGCTCGGTTTTTCGGAACGCGCCAACGTGATCCTCGACGCTGAGCGAAAAGCGATTTTCGTGAAAGTTTATCCGATCAAGGAACTGCCGGATATCAACGAGCTTCTGAATTTTCTACAGAAATAATTACGTCATGTAGCTGTGCAGAGACGGCAGTAAATTTACGCCCAGATAGGTGAACAAGACACAGGCAAAACCAACTATCGCCATGATCGCCATGCGCTTACCACGCCAGCCGCGCACCAAACGCGTGTGCAACATAACGGCATAAACCAGCCAGGTAATCAGCGACCAGGTTTCCTTCGGGTCCCAGCTCCAATATGATCCCCAGGCATAGTGCGCCCAGACCGAGCCGGTCACAATCCCTAAAGTCAGAAAAATAAATCCCAAGGTAGTGCTGGAATACATCAGGTCGTCCATTTGATATTCGTAGGGAAGCAGGCGGATAAAAATACTGGATCGAGACGAATCCGCACCTGCCGCTTTCTTGATAAAAAACATCATGCCCAGCGCAAAGGCCACGGTAAACGCGGCATAGCCCAGAAAGCAAGTCAATACATGCGATGTGAGCCAGTTGCTTTGCAGCGCGGGGATTAGAGGCTCAATGCGATTGCTGATGCCGGGAGCGATGGAGGCGTATGCCATGATCAGAAAGGCAATGGGCAGCACAAAGGCGCCGATGCTGCGGTTCTTCAGGCGCCACTCCATGAGCAGATACAGAAATACAATCGTCCAGGCGAAAAAAATCAGCGACTCGTAAAAATTAGACAAAGGCGCATGCCCCATGCCCAGGTCGTAGGATGTTTTCCAGCGAATGATCAACGCGATACTCTGGGCGACAAGCCCTACAAGCGCCGTCCAGGTTGCAAGCTTTCCCCAGAATTCCCGTCCCAGAATCATCCGGAACAGGTAAAACACAAACGCGGCAAAAAAGATAAAGGTTACCCAGCTTAAGATAGTTGTATTGATCATTTGGACTTCTCCAGATTATCCTTCAGCTCCGAGAGCAGATATTGTATTTCTTTTTCCAGGCCCGCCTGATTTTTATAGCTCCGTCCCGCAACGCGAACGAGAACTTTATCTTTTTTCTGATCAACCCGAATCCAAACCGAACGCGTATACGAAAACAAAACGAGCATCAGTCCGCAAATCAGAAGCAGCGCTGCCGCTGCCACGACCGGCGTTCCGGGATCGCGGTTTACCTGCAGGCCAGTATAATATTTTTCCTCCATCCCCATGAGAGTGAATGTATAAGGGCGAAAAAGACCGGGATTAAACATCGGAACCTGATCGAGAATATCCGGACTGAGCGACCTGATCTTTTCAATCTGCTGGAATACCCAGAAGGTGGTTTCTCCTTTTGGGGACCGGACGGCAACTTTAACCGCGGGACCCATTTTCATCAGATTTTCTTCCACTCTCAAGACCTGAAACGTCCCTTCTTTTCCCGGCAGTTCAAACGTGTATCCGGCGCTGACATTCATCACATCGCGGCGGCCGCCGGCCCTCAGCAAAGCCAGTGTTGCCTGTCCTCCCGGCACCGCGCCATAGCTGGCTTGATAAAAACGAAACTCTTCAAAAACAACGGGATGATTGACGCGAAGCTTTACCGACTGAATGGCTTTGTTGTTCTTCAGAAAAGTCAAATCCGATTGGAAGGTTTTGGGTGCGCCACTTTCGTAGAATTCCACAGCGAACTTATCGCAACGCACGGAGAAAGGCAGGGGCAGGGTCTGGCTGCCGTTGCGAAGACTGATGGCGCTTACCATCTCGCCTTCCGTAATATTAACGTATCCCTCAACGCCAAAAACAGAACCGATAATCACACCGGCAATTAAGACGAGAAAACTCAGATGAACAATATAAACGCCGAAAAGCGAAAAGCGCCCTTTCTGCGCACAAAGGTAGGCGCTGCCTGGTCCATCTGTCCGTGCAAATTTTCGATATTTCTTCTTCAATAGCAGGGCGGCTGCCTCTGCCGCTCTCTGCACATCCGACCTGACTTGAAAAGTATTTGCTGCGGGAAGGTCTTTGAAGGCATCGTCATTTTGAGGTGCAGACCGCATGCGGAAACGACGCCAGGTCATAGGGAACCGATCCAGTGAACAAATGATCAAGTTCACCGCCAAAAGCCCTGATAGCAGGAAAAACCAGATGGAGTGATACAGATCAAAAATCTGCATTTTCTGAAGGATGGAATAAAGACCCGGCGATATGCGTCCCGCAAGCTCC
Organism: uncultured delta proteobacterium; assembly: GCA_963726395.1. Classification (GTDB taxonomy): domain Bacteria; phylum Desulfobacterota; class Syntrophia; order Syntrophales; family Smithellaceae; genus UBA8904. Next base: position 64,641 of record CAVSCG010000025.1, on the reverse strand, counting down.
ACGGCTGCTTCCCGCTGGGGAACCAGCGTTCCGATCAGGGCAAAAAAAGCAATGAGCGAAAGAAGAACAATAGCCAGTTGAACGGATGAAAAGAAAGACCAGATACCGGATTTGTTTTTGGTCAAAAGAATTTTCTCCTGATTTTTTTATGACGGCATTGCTAACATGATCAAAGAACTTATGCAACGAAACTGAGCGTTAGGGTAGGGAACAGCCGTGACCGTTCCCTACAATCAAACGCTATCTCTTGCCCCACTTCACTTCGTTCAGTGGGACAAGATCAACCAACAAATTTCAGTGTGCTTCGCTTCTGAAATTTGTGTTGATTTAGTAAAAAATCACGGCCCAGAAAATTAATCCCAGTAAAAAGAGCCCCAGGACCAAACTGGCAAGGCCGAAATACAGAGGCAAAAAACTGCGCCCACAGTCCGGGACCCTCGCGCTTGAGGGATTCCAGTTTCCCTTCAGCTACCATTCTTTCATATTCCAGCTGCCGCTCCTCGCGCATCGCTTCCACACGATAACGGCCGGTGAAGATATTCGGTTCGAGAGGGAACTTGTTGGGCACAATATGATTATTAAAAAAATGAACCGTGAAAATAAAGACGGCCGCCAAAAATGCTTCTTCGGAGTGCACAATGGTCGCAATATTAATGACCCAGCCGGGCACGACATACGAGAACTGCCCCGGGAACCACAGCATGAACCCGGAAAGACCAATCGCCAGCATGCCCCAGAAGACCGCCAGAAAGTCAAACTTCTCCCAGTAGGTCCAGCGGTCAAACTTCGGCATCGGACCCTTGCCGAAAAACCACAAAAACATTCCTTTAATATCGCGCAAGTCCTTCATGTTGGGGAAAAGCGAATCCGGCCCGAAAAGCCGTCCGATCCAGCCACGCCACTGCCACTTCGGGAACAAGAAACGAATCGACAGCCACAGTGTGTATAAAAACAACGCGCAGAGAACGCCCGCTGCGATCCGGTGGAAAATGCCCGACATCTGCGGGCCGCCCCACATATTGACCAGAACCTTTGCCCAGGCGGTCTCGGAATACTTAATCGGGAAACCGGTCCCAACCAGCGTAAAGAAAGACAGGATCAGCAACACATGCATAACCCGCTCGGTCACAGTGAAACGCTGAATCTGTTTTTCTTCGCGGCACTCGGGTGCAAGCGTATCCTCGATAAATCCGGCTTTGCGTTTGCAGCACTTATCAAGATAGGCGCGTCGCCACCACAAAAACGTATGCAGCCAGAAAAACGCAAAGACACCCGCCAGCAGGATGATCATGAACACTTCCGCCACATGCAAAGACCGATATGACCTTCCCTTCACCGCATTAGGATGCGCCTCAAAAGAGACGAAACGTTGATGCATAGTTTTATGGCAGGTTTTACAGGATGTGTAGAGGTTGAGCCGGATTCAGCGCGGAGCGTGGATCGTCTGCTTTCAGCGTGTTGTGTCCGGTATGACAATCGGCACAGCCGGCAACACGCTCAGAATCTCCAACTTGCAGAACTTTGCCGTGATACGTTTGGTCATAGGTGTCGGCCACCGCCGTGGATAAATCATTTCTGCCGGCAATCCCTTGATTGGCGTGACAGGATTTGCAGCGCAGTGTGTAGGCCTCTCTTTGCATTGCCTTCTCTTTGCCGGACGCGGCATCATAGGAGGTCATAGCGTGCAGGCTGTGACAATCCGAGCAGGTTGCTGAATCGGCATTGCCCGCCGTTAAGGCTTTGCCGTGTCCCGAAAGGGCGTAGTCTTCAGGCTGATGACAGCGGACGCACTGTTCCTGAACAGCAATCTTTGGGGGCTTATCGGATTTCGTTATCGTGTGAATTTTCTGATGACAATCCGCAGCAGGCCATGTTTTGTTTCAGGGCGTGCACATCCGTCTTATAAGACGACGCGATCTCGCGATGACAGCTTGCGCAGCGGACAGGATTAGATTTCTTTTCGCCCAAGCTGTGCCGGGCAATGTTGTTAATTCCCGTATGGCAGCTGGTGCAGGCATTGTTGCCGTGAGCGGATGCCGCAAAACGATCCATAAAAGCGGCATCTGAATGACAGCTTTGACATGCTGCCGTCTGCGCCTGAGCGCCTGCTTGAACCGGCATACAGGCCATCCATAAAGCGGCTATCATCAACAAGATTCGCAAACAGTTTCGGCTCATTTCGCTCCTCGCTTGACAGCGGCCATGCCGCCTTGAAGTCTTTGCACGTTAAGAAAACCTTTGCGGATCAAGTAGCTTGCAGCCAGAAAGCCGGCTTGTCCGTCGTCATCGACAACGAGCAAGGTACGATCCAGCGGGATCTCCGCATATTGAAGATGCAGGCGGGTCAGCGGAAAATTCACTGCCCCGTCCAGATGGCCTACCGCAAAGTTTTTGGCGGACCGGATGTCGATCAGGAGGGGTTTCGTGACCTCTTTTTGCCATTGAGCCAGCTTTTCAGGTTTCACGGCCGGCGCGACCACGCGAGGTATTCTTTTTTCCGAGACAACCGAAAAACCCGCCTTTCGCCAGGTGGCAAAACCGCCATCCAGAACGTAAACGCCTTTAAAGCCAGCAGACAGACATCTGACGAATCAAGCCGCAATCGTGATCCAACGACTGATATGACGCGTAAAAAACAATCTTGCTTTCTTTCGGCACGGATGCGAAAAATGATGCGTCTTTTTCACTGTCGCAGGGCAGGCACAAGGCACCGGGAATTTTTGCATCCATGCAGGCAAGAATACTGCCACCATCAATCAACGTTATTTTTTCTGATTTATCCATACCGGATTTAAGCGTCTGAACGTTCATGGATTGAATTTTATTTTGTTCAGCCCCGGCAAATCCCGCTATCCCAAGGGAAATTGTTATGGCAGCCACTAAAAAGAGAGCTATGTTTTTCATCGGATCACCTATTCAAACGCGGGCACGGATCGCAGGCCCCAGATTTCATATTGCGGGACAGCGTTCGGGTTTTTCAGTGCCGGATAATCTTTTTTCAGGAATTCGCGGACATTTTTCAGATCCATCTTCGCAAAAAACGGCGAGCTGTCATCATGGCACTGCATGCAGCCGTCCGTCCGGCCTTTGTGGCCGTAAGTCCGCTTTTTGGAAAGCTCTGTCACACCGTGCTCCACGGCATAGTAAAGCGTCTTTTGTTTCAGAGGCGATGCAGTAAGCTTCTCTTTTTTCAATTCATAGAGCTGATCCGACACGTAAACGACGTTGTCAAAACCGGATTTGGAAAGCGCCTTGATCATCTCCATAATGCCGTGGTCGGAGACAACCGTTTGCCGTTTGTCTTTTTTCCCATCGGACAGATTAGCGTTGATCGTTGTCAGATTGGAAACCTTGTGCGCCGCCTTCGCCACATAAGAAAGCGGGATGGGGCGAATCTCGCCGTTCTTCATTTTTTCGCCGAACCACTGCATGTGTTTGGGCACGACCGGCATATATTTCTTCCCGCGCGTCTGCCAGGGAAGCCAGGGTTTGGGCGCAGCCTTGAGATAATCCTCGGGCCAGGAAACGCCGTCGAATTGGTCGGCCGTGTATCCGGTTTCCTGCCCCGTGCTCATATCCAGAAGCGTCATCGCGCCAAGCGGCTGTGCCGTGACGTGGCAGCTTTGGCACGAAATCAGATAGGTATGAAATACAGCACCGGAAAGGAGCTTCGCGTGCGTCACCTGCGGATTCCTGGCATGTTTGGTTGCACCCTGACGGGTCAACGAATATTGTACGTCGGAATGACAACTAATACAGGTCCGCATACCGACGCCATCAAGATCATCCCGGATATGGCTGGTCAGGGATTCCCCTTTCGCGATTTGATGAGCCAGACGCTGTGTTTTTGCTTTTCCGACAAGCGGATGGCAATCCGTGCAGGCCATACCCGCCTTGACGTGAACATCATCGGCAGGCGAAAACGACGTACCTGTATTTTTCGCCTCACCTTCAGCGTGACACTGCAAACAGCTTTTCGATGAAACGGATTTTTTAATCAGACTGCCCTTCATTCGGCCGTCGGGTCCAAACAAATTACGGTCCAACCAGTTGTACGACACGACCGGACGCTTGGAAAGATCCCAGGATCCCTTAGTAAAATCGGAATGATCGGGACCGGCAACGGGATTACTATAGGTAAAAACAGCTCCTTTCACCGCGCCCAGTCCCGCTCCTGCGGTTGCCGCCCAGCGGTAATTACGCCGGTAAAGTTGCTCGCTTCTTTCTTTCATGCGGTAAGCGGATCGATGGCAGATGAGGCAATCCGCCTCGACGACGCCACTTGCGCGGAAGTGACTTTTTGAATCTGCCGTAAAACGTGAGCTGTAATCGCCATCGAGTTGACCTTGGTTAGCGGCCTCTCCTGCAATCAGTGTTTCCCTTAAATCGGCCCTCCCCTGGGAATTGCGCCCATATTCCATGGGCCCACCACCCGGATGACACGAACCGCAGGAGGGCGATTTGACCTTGTGTTTAGCGCTGTATTTACCCGCACCGATCCAGTCATATGTTGACAAATCCATCTGCCGGGCATTCGTGTTGTTTTTGGCTGCAAGCCTTCCCGCCGCAGCCGTCGGCAGCCATGCGCCGAACATCCCCGGCGACAGAATCCAGGGCTTGGCCGCATCGTATCCGTCTTTGATAACGTCGAAGCCCTGCTGAAAATGATAGCCGGACGTAATGGTAGTGTAGGGATGGCAGGCGCCGCAGGTTTTCTTCGGGCTGTAAGGATCAACACTACTAAGGATCGGCGTGATTCTGTCACCCTGCTCGTTTCTCAGCCAGACATCCTGATGCGACCAGGCCAAAACCGGCAGGGACAATAAAGCGATTATAAACATTATAATAATGACGCGAGTTCTTAGCATGCAAGTTCTCAACATAAATGAGGCCGTCAGGGTGCCCCGGCAGAACGGGAAACCCTGACGGCGTTATTGCCTATGGCTCGGTCGGAGCCGTTTCATCCTTCGTCCACTCTTCCATGGAGCCATCATAATTCTTCACATTTTTGTAACCTAACACTTCACTTAAAATAAACCACCAGGCACTGGCCACGCGTCCGGAGTCGCAATAAACAATGATTTCTTTGGAAAGATCATTGCCGACCACACCGGTGGCCATATTCTTCAACGTTGCGACATCCTTATACGTCCAGCAGCATTGTTCCATATGCTCGCCGGGAGGATATTTATCAAAAACCTGAACGGTCGGCAGGTTGACTGCGCCTTTGATTCGTCCCGCCTTGGCTACAAACGGCAGTTTCTGCTGACCGCTGAAGAAAGGCGCTTCGCGCACATCAACGATGGTTGCCTTACCGATCTGGCCTTTGATATAGTCTTTCTTGGCCAGCACATCCCGGTTGAACTTACCCTTATAAGCTTTGGCTTTAGGTTTTGCGATTTCCGTGGATAGTTCTCTTTTTTCACGAACCGCCCATTTCTCCGTGCCGCCGCTCAATACTGAAACTTTCTGGACACCGGCGTATTTCAACGTCCAGGCCACGCGGGTGACATTCACCCGGTCAGCCCCTGTGGCTGTCGTGCTGTAAACCACGACCGTTGAATCCGGCTGAATGCCGTTTGCGGAAAGCAGGTCAATCAAATCATCATCCGCCGGCATTTCATTTTGCATCCCCCCCTTGCCCGGCGCCCAGTTGCCATAAAAAATCCCTACGGCGCCGGGAATATGTCCGGCCTTATAATCTTCTACTTTGCGGATATCGACGACAATGACATTGGGATCTTTCAAACTTTTTGCCAGATCATCGGTTGAAAGAATCGGACTGAGCCCCTGGGCCATCACGCTGATTGGCAATAAAATAAACAGGAATGCCAACAACGTCTTCCACAATTTCAATCTTTTCATTTTTATTCCTCCTATCGGTTAATTGGTTTAGGGATAACAATTAAACCTTCATTAGCCTTGGAGCCGTCTTTAATGAGCATTTCTTTGGTTAAAAAATTCTTGCGATCCACGTGGCAGACATCACAGTTGCGGGTGCGGTCAGTCCGTTTGCGGATATTATGCGCGGGCGTGTCCCAGTAATTGGGCAGCGCGTCGAAATTTTCCATTTTGATTCCGGCCTGGGCAAAGGTATCGCGGACGGTGGGAATCAACCGCAGCGTGGTAAGCGTTTTTTTATCACGCGGGTTCAGGCCCAGAAGCATCTGGGGATTGGACGCGGCGCCTGCGCCCAGATGGCATTGCTGACACTGGCGGTATGCCGCTCCGGCATGGCAGCCATAGCAGGTCACCTTTCCTTGGTGTTCGCGGTGAGCAACTTGCGCCGTCATCTTGGCCTCACTGCCCGAGTTTATGGCAGTTCTTGCAGGCAGGACGCTGCTTAACTTCATTCTTGATTAAGTAAGCCGTCCCGTCGCCATGAAACTCCGCTTTCTTGTGGCAATCCATGCACAGCATGCCCTTCTGATAATGAACATCCGGCGAGCCGCCGTATTCCCCTGTATATTCCGGATAAACACGCCCGCCGTGGCAAAACGCGCAGGTTTTGCCCTCGTCTTTTTTCACAAACTTATGCTTCGCAATCAAGCCCGATGCTGATGCCTCCCACGGCGGCGCCTTTCACATGGCAGTCGCCGCAGGACGCGTGGCAGCTCCGGCAAGATTTTTCAAAGACCTTTTCATCGAATGTTTTTAATTCCTCTTTGGAGAAGCGGGGCATGACGCCGTTGCGCTGCCCGGCCGTCGTATAATGCAGAGACTTGGCGTAATTGTCGGTGATCTGTTTATGACAAATCATGCAGGAGCGCAGATTATCCGATGGTCTTTTACCAATCCCTTATGAGCCGCTTCCCTTTTTATTTCCTTGGCATTTCCTTTATGGCACAGGACGCATCCCATCTTGAAATGCGGATCTTTATTCAGAAGCTCTTTATCAACCACATATCCTTTATACATTTCTTCCGCCCGGACCGGCGGAGGAGCACCCGCTCACCCTTCCCCCTCGCCCGCAGGCAATGGAGGCGGTTTGTGCATCGATTTCATCAGGGAATCATTTGTATGGCACATAACACAACTATTCGTGACGGCAGCAAAGCTTACGCAGCTAAAAAGCAGAATGACCAGAAGGATTAGGAAGGGAATGAACTTTCGTTGGCTTCTCACAAAACCTCCCAAAGTTGAATTTACGTTAAACTAACAAATAAGCGTAAACGTGTCAAACTCATTTAACAATGTTTCGTTATCCGTAATTGATGGACGACAAATATATCTTCAGACGTGACGTAAACGGAGTTAAACAATTCTGACATTAGCTAGTTCGGAAAACAGTTCAACAAGCAGGAGATGGATGATCCCCCGCTTGTTGATACATTTCGATAAACTATTAAAGATTTTATGGCGTCTTAAAATCAAACTTATGGCACTGAGCGCAATAGTTTTCCGACTTGGCGTGTTGATGGTGGCAAAGATTACAGTCCAGATCCGTGCCATAGTGGGGTGACGTATGCGGATTAGTCGGTTTCACGTCTTTTGTTTTTTCAGCAAGCTTTGCCGTACTGCCATGGCAGGCCACACACTGCTCCATCGTCAGAGCCTCCGGTGTTTTGGTCTTTCCATGACATTTAACGCAATTGACATCCGCCAGTTGATGATGGTGACTGCCCGGCAGCTTGCCCGTAAGACTGAGATTATCTTTGTTGTGGCAGGCCTTGCATGCTTCCCAATTCATGGTTTTGGTATCGGCATGCTTATCCGGCAGCATCTTTCTTCTGAACATGGCAGGCGGCGCAATCTCCGCCCTTGGCCTTGGACTGCTCCAGTTTGGGCGCGGCCCAGAGAGCCTGACTGAAGACAACAGCCATCATGACGCTGAATAAAACGGCAACTGCTTTCGTTACTTTTTGATGTGGATGCTTTTTCATATTCCTCCAAAATTATCCTATTGAAAAAGCCGGATAATCGAGAGACGCGGAATTGCTCCTCTCGATTATCCGATAAAATGATTAACCCCAGGCCTTTTCGCCCGCAGCATTTTTGCCGGCAATACGGCCGAAAACAATACAGTCGGCCATGGCGACACTACCCAGACGCACAGCTCCGTGGACACCGCCGGTTATCTCGCCAGCGGCGTAAAGTCCTTTAACAGGCTTGAAATCAAAACCCATGACCTGTGCGTTTTTATCGATCACCAATCCGCCCATGGTATGATGAACCTTGGGCCAGAGTCTCGCGGCATAAAAAGGCGCCGTCAACGGTCGGTTTGGCGTCTTGGAAGATCATGCAGCCTAAATCGTCATCCTTCTTCTTTTCCACAAAGGAATTCCAGCGGGCAACCTGTTCTTTGAATACGTCCACCGGCATATTGTAGTCTTTGGCCAGATCCTCCAGGGTATCAAACTTCTTGATGGCCCCGATTTCCATGCCTCCTTTCAGCGCGTGAGGAACGACCTGTTTATTGCACAGCATAGGAATCGCCCATGATGAGGGCGGGATCTCCCAGCAGAAGAATGGCATCGGCGCGTTCCTTACGGTTTCCGGTTTCCTTGAAGAATCGCTTGCCCGTTTTGGGATTGACCATGAGACCATAGCCGACCAGTGGTTCGCAGAACAAGGGGGTATAGCCGAAACCTTTTTCATCCGGGCTTGTCCAGGGGCCAAGCTGAATCCAGTCCATCTGCACATCCATGGCGCCGCTCTGGCACGCGGCCAGAAAGGCTTCGCCGGTGGCGCCGGGGTGATTGGTGGATCCGAACTTATCCGTAAGACGAGGATCATGGATCTGACGAAGCGCGACATCGTAGGAAAAACCGCCGGAACTCAGAACGACGGCCTTCCGTGCCTTGATAAAAGCGGTTTTCCCTGATTTTTCATCGGGGAATTTATATCCCTTGAGGACTTCCATGCCGACAATCCGGCCCTCTTTATTGGACAGAAATTTCACCAGCTTGGTGCGCATCTGAATTTTCACGCCAATCTCTTTGGCCTTTGCCAGTTCCTTATTGACCACTTCCGATCCGGACTGATTGATCGTCCCATGAGCTCTTTTGACAGAGTGTCCGCCGTGAAAGTTAAGCTTTGCGTACTTGCATGCCCAAATAGGACTCGGTCCACTCCAGGGCATCTTTGGCCCCATAAGCGACCGTTTTAGCCAATTCCGGATGATTCAGATACAAGCCGGCTCTCAGCATATCCTTTAACAGCAATTCCGCAGAATCTTCCACGCCGTTTTCCTTCTGCAGCTTTGTTCCCGGAGCACAGAAATCTCCGCCATTAATAATAGAGTTGCCGCCATGAACCGGCATTTTTTCGAGCACCGCAACGTCTTTGGCACCGCCATTTTTTGCTTCAATAGCCGCAGCTAGTCCCGCAAAACCGCTGCCGATTACAACTACATCATATGTTTCATCCCATTTTTTCGGCAACGCGTCGCATGCTGCCTGCGCCTGGCTGGTCATCAGCGGTATGCCGGTTGTAGCCAGTCCGGCCACTGCCGCCGCTCCTCCGGCCGTCTTTAAGAAATTTCGTCGACTAAGCATCTTTTCTGTAATGTCATCTTTGTTCATATGCATCCTCCTTTATGGTGATCTTTATAAAGTAAAGTTTAAAAAGGGTTTATCCCGAACAACATAACAAAAAAACTGACTTTTACTTTAGAAATGATGAGATTTAAACACTTCAATCAAAATTCAGATCATCGCACTTGCTGTTGCATCCTACACCCGTACAACATTTCATGTCAACGGCAAATCGCCCTGCAAATCTCGCTGGTCAACATTGGTAGTCGATTAAACTACTGAAAAATATTTTAGGTTCCCAGGTAGGCTTTTTTCACCTTATCATTGGAAATCAGATCTTTACTTAATCCTTCCAAAACCATATGGCCGTTTTCCAAAACATAACCGTGTCGCGTAATCATAAGCGCGATCTGAGCGTTTTGCTCGGACAAGAATATTGTGATACCCATTTTGTTCAGTTGCGTTATCGCATCGGCAATACCTTCTACAACCAGCGGCGCCAATCCCATGGAGGGCTCATCCAGAAGCAGCAACTCCGGTTTGGACATAATTGCCCGTCCGACTGCCAGCATCTGCTGTTCGCCGCCACTGAACGTGCCGGCCATTTGTTTATATCTCTCTTTCAATCGTGGGAAAAGATTATAAACCTGTTCCAGGGTTTCCTCGATGCCCTTTTTATCCTTGCGATGATAAGCGCCCAGCATCAGATTTTTATAAACTGGAAGTTGAGGAAACAGCTGCCGTCCTTCCGGACAAAGCGCTATGCCTTTACCGACAATCTTGTGCGCGGGCAAGTGGCTGATTTCTTCACCTTTGAATTCTATTTTTCCTTTTGACGGCGGCAATACACCGACAATCGTCCGAAATAAGCTTGTCTTTCCAGCTCCGTTTCCACCCAGCAGTGCGACAAAATCCCCCTGGGCAATCTCCAACGAAACATCATGGATCACCTGATGTTCGCCAATCATCGTGGTTACATTCGCTAATTTAAGCATCCTTTTTTCTTCCTAAGTAGGCTTCAATGACCTGCGAATCCGCGGCAACATTCGCCGGCTTTCCCTCAGCAATTTTTTTACCGTAATTTAAAACAACAATTTTGTCAGCCAAATCCATGATCATCCGCATCTTATGTTCGATCAGACAAACCGTAACACCCTTTTTATTGATCTTACGAATGAGTTGGGTAATCGTTTCCGTATCTTCCTGAATCAGGCCGCCTGTCGGTTCATCAAATAGAATCAGCTTGGGTTCACTGATCAAGGCAATGGCAATGGACAACAGCCTCTGTTCGCCCTGGGAAAGAGTAGATGCGATATCGAATGCTTTGTTGCCCAACCCGACAAATCCGAGCATTTCGAGTACTTTTTCTTCCACTTTCTTTTTATCTTTTTTCCACTGCGGCGTATGTAAAAGCGCTCCCCAGAATCCGCTCGTCGTGCATTTGTAATATCCCAGCGCCAGATTGGCCACAACCGGCAATTTTTCAAAAAGTGCCGTCAACTGGAATGTCCGTGCAATTCCCTTACGGGATATCCGATTGGCACTCAAACCAGCAATTTCTTCGCCGGCAAATTTAATACTGCCGGATGTCGGCTTGCCCGATCCGCTGATCAAACTGAAAAGAACGGATTTGCCGGCGCCGTTGGGACCGATTATGGCTAGAATTTCTCCTTCATGTACTTCTATGTTTACATCATTGACAGCAATTGTGCCGCCAAAACTTTTTACCAGATTTTCACCTTTAAGCAGCACGTTACGCCCCCACCTTTGATTTCTTTATCTTGTCACGTACTTTTGCATACAATCCCATAAAACCCGTCGGGAAGTAGATAATCACGATAATCAGCAGGAAACCGAACAAAATCATCTGATAATCCTGCAAGAACTGCAAATATTCCAAGAGAATTGGAATGATAAAAGCGCCGATAATCGGCCCGGCCAATGTAGTAATACCTCCCAGAAGCGCATACATCAGGAAGTTGAATGTCATGGCGATGAAGCAACCGACGGAGAGATGCTGCCGATCAGACTGGCATAGATACCTCCTGCCAGCCCGGCAAAGAAATTGGACACTACAAAAGAAAGCAATTTCGTGCGGAAGATGTTAATGCCCACTGCTTCCGCCAGATCTTCATTGATGGCTGTTGCCAGAAAAGTCATCCCCCGCAATGAATTGACCAGGCGATACATGACAAACAAGGTCAACAGTCAGGAAAAATAACACAAGATAGTACTGCGGAATCTGAGATTGAAAAGTGAGCTGACCCAAGCCGGGAATAGAAATCGGACTTGGTACGGGAATTCCCACAATACCGTTGTGTCCTCCTGTCAGCTCCATCCAGTTGCCCGCGATCAGATAAATGATTTCTCCCGAGACACATCGTGACGTAATGGCAAAGTAAGACTCCCCGTGTGCGCAAAGCCGGCATACCGACCAGAAAACCTATAAAAGCCGCCAGAAGTGCCGATGCCGGCAATGCCAGCCAGAAATTCCAGCCCAGTGTATAGGTAAGAATTGCGACGCCGTATGCGCCAATCGCGAAAAAACCGCCGTGAGCAAGCGACGCCTGACCCGTATAGCCCATGATCAGGTTCAAGCTCAAAGCGCCGATCGCAAAAAGCAGGCTCATGGTGATAACCTGAGCATAATACCGGTTCGTTATAATAAGAGGAAGAACCAGGGCTATAACGAGAACAACCAGATAAAACCAATTTGCCTTCAACCACTTCATCATCTGCCCTTAATCTCCTTCCCGAACAATCCGGTTGGTTTTATAGTGAGGATCAGCACGAGCGCGCCGAAACCGAATACATCTTTATAAGCCGCCGAAAAATATCCGCCACCGATGGCTTCAATTAAACCTAAAATCAGTCCACCGACAATCGCTCCCGGGAATACTGCCCATCCGCCGAGGATAACGATGACAAATGCTTTCATACCGACCAGAGTTCCCATGCTGGGTGATATCATGAAGATGGGTGCCACCAGGCAGGCGGCAACTGCGGCCAACCCGCTGGAAATGGCAAAAGTCAAAGCGGATACACGGTTCACGTTAATACCGACAAGCGTCGCGCCTTCTTTATTCTGGGCAACCGCTTCGATCGAACTGCCCAGTGTTGTTTTTTTAATGAAAGAGTTGCAAGTAGAATAATCAGAACAAACGCGACCCCGATCACCAGCAAACGCTGCGTGGACATGGTGATGCCGAAAGCATCGATAATGCCGGGATACGGATTCGGAATACGGTGACCTTCCGGTCCCCATAAAACAACGACCGCATTTTCCAATATGATCAGCGCGCCCAACGCAGCGATAAAAGGGGTAATGCCTGCAGCATTCCGCACCGGCTTAAAAACCAGAATTTCCAGGACGACACCGGCCAGCGCCAGGACAATGGCCGACAATCGCAAGCGCCGGCCAATAGGCAAATCCGAATATCGTAATCAAAAAGAAACAAACATAGGCACCGAGCATGTACATTTGCCCGTGCGCAAAATTCGGCACATGAAGAATGCCGAAACCATCGTCAATCCCAGCGCAACGATAGCATACGTGCTGCCCAACATGACCCCATTAAATACTTGTTGTAAAAATAGTTCCATTTAGACTCCATCGCCCGAATGACGCATCCTCTCACCTTGTCTGTGAATTCATTTAGGGTGAGGCGACGTTCAATTTTCGGTTCAGACTTAATTTAATCAGTGTTGGCCGGTTCATAAATGAGTAAGAATCTTTTGTCAAGATAAAATAGCTTTATTTTTTGCTATTTTTTACAAATCATCAACCAGCACCAATCCCTGATCCTGCCTAGAACACACCATGACCGATGGTCACTAAAAATGGGCCTTACCACCCTATTTTGATGCTCTAAAATAGAGCGGAAACGAGCATAATTCACTGTTGACTTCAACTACGTTATCAAGTAGAAAATACAACCTCAGTCATAAGTAACCTGATCAAGGAAAGAATGTAGATGTTTCGTTCGGCACTCTTAGTCACATTAGGCGTAGCGGTCACGGCCTTTTTCTCGTTCTGGTCTATCGTCTTTTCTTTTTTTGCCAACGCGGAAAATAATGTCCATAAAGTAGCCAATATCTGGGGCAAGATTCTTTTGATGATCAGTAACACAAAAGTACAGGTCATCGGCAAGGAAAATATCCTGCGGGGCAAGCCGCAAGTGTTTATGGCCAATCATCAAAGCGATTTTGACATTCTGATTACGCTGGCTTATGTCCCTGGACAGTTTCGCTGGATTGCAAAGAAAGAATTATTTGCGATTCCCGTCTTCGGACGGGCGATGAAAGGCGCGGGTTATATTGAAATCGACCGGCAGAATCACGAAAAAGCCTTGCTGAGTTTGGATCAGGCAGCGCTGCGCATCCGTGAAGGAAAGTCCGTGATGACCTTTCCGGAAGGCACTCGCAGTCGCGACGGCGAAATCAAAGCCTTCAAGCAGGGGACCTTTTACCTGGCCATTCAATCCGGCGTACCCATTGTCCCGATCAGCATCATCGGCAGCGGTGACATCATGCCGAAGGGATCGCTGAAGATCAAACCGGGGAAAATAAAGCTGGTCATTGATAAACCGATTGACGTGAAGGGCTACACATTGGAAAATCGGCAGGAACTGATTGATAGAGTCCGGCAGATTATTATTGAAAATTATGACGCTTATCGGGACGCCGGTGCAGCAAGCATCAGAGACGTCCAGCCAGAAATGAAGACGGCGTTCTAATGAAAGAAAACCCCACGGATCATCGCAATAGGACCAGAGAGATCAGGGGTGTCGTCTGCCTGGCCCTGGCCGTTTTTCTTTTGCTTTGCCTTTTTTCCTATTCACCGCAGGACCCTTCTTTTACGCGCTTTATGGCGGACGGACCATCGACGCATAACCTTACGGGCAAGTTTGGCTCCTATACGGCCGATGCCATTATCCGCCTGATCGGCATCGCCTCTTTTCTTCTGCCTTTGGCCCTCCTGGCTTGCGCGTTTCAATACTTTCTGCGTCCGGCCTTTATGGTCAGCGCCCCACGCGTCTTCGGCTTTTCCTTTTTTACGCTGGCGTGCGCCGGACTGCTTGGGTCTTTGGTCAAAGGAGGCGTTACCTTTTACGGAGAAACACTTGAAGCGGGGGGATTGATCGGCGCGGGTATTGTCCGATTCCTGCTTGGCTATTTCAATCCGGCAGGCACCTATATTATCCTGATTTTTATATTTGTTGTCTCGCTTTTCTTTATCATGGAGTTTTCTCTCGTATCGGTTACGGAAAAATTCTCGCAATCAGCCGGCGGATTTTTAAAAGCAATCAAAGACCGGATTTTTTCTGTTTTTTCCCTTTTTTTTACCCGGCTCAAAATTGAAAATAATCCGCCACCTGTCATCGAAGAAGTCGGGCCGACGCCGAAAAAAGTAAAGCCGAAAAAGGTCGAACAGACACATTTTGATTTCAACAAGCTTAAATCCGACGGCAAATTTCAACTGCCGCCGTTTACGCTGCTGGAAGAAGCTCCCCAGAAGGACACGCGCGTCAAGCGTGATCATCTGATCACCAACTCGCGCATCCTGGAAAAGAAGCTCGCGGATTTCGGCGTGGAGGCGCGCGTGGTAGAAGTCATGCCCGGCCCGGTGATCACCATGTATGAACTGGAGCCGGCCGCAGGTGTCAAGATCAACCGCATCACCAATCTGGCCGACGATCTGGCCCTGGCGCTCATGGCGCCCAGCATCCGCATTCTCGCGCCGATTCCCGGCAAATCCGTCATCGGCATAGAAATCCCCAATCTCAAAAGAGAGCCCGTCTTTTTGAAGGATGTGCTGGACAACGACGCATTCTTAAAGTCCTCCCACCGTTTGCCCATCGCTCTGGGAGTGGATTTCGTAGGTTCTCCGGTGATCGCCGATCTTGCGAAAATGCCACATTTGCTGATTGCCGGAACCACCGGCTCCGGCAAGAGCGTCGCCCTCAACGCCATGATTTGCAGCATCCTGTTCAAGGCGCAGCCGGACGACGTCAAATTCCTGATGGTTGATCCCAAGCGGCTGGAACTGTCCTCTTACGAAGGCATACCGCATCTGATGCATCCGGTCGTCGTCGATCCCAAGAAGGCCTCGCAGGTGCTGCGCTGGACGGTGGAAGAAATGGAAAGGCGCTATAAGATCATCAGTGACGCTCGGCGTCAAAAGCATTGATGCCTATAATGAAATGATTCTCACCGGCCCCAAGGGCAGGGCCAACGCAGCGCTTAAGGACCTCAAAAATGAAACCCAACCGGACGCCGATGCTATGGATAGTTCCACCAAAAATATTCCGCCGTTTACACACGTCAAGCTCCCTTATATCGTCGTCGTTATCGATGAACTGGCCGATCTGATGATGGTCGCCTCCAACGATGTGCAGGAATCCCTGACGAGGCTGGCGCAGATGGCGCGCGCGGCGGGTATTCACCTGATCCTCGCAACACAACGGCCCTCCGTGGACGTCATTACGGGACTCATCAAAGCTAACTTCCCCACGCGCATTTCTTTCAAGGTATCTTCGAAGATTGATTCGCGCACCATTATTGATCAACCGGGCGCGGAACAACTCCTCGGCGCAGGCGATATGCTGTTCATCCCGCCGGGAACCTCAAAACTCACACGCATCCATGG
Organism: uncultured delta proteobacterium; assembly: GCA_963726395.1. Classification (GTDB taxonomy): domain Bacteria; phylum Desulfobacterota; class Syntrophia; order Syntrophales; family Smithellaceae; genus UBA8904. Next base: position 48,516 of record CAVSCG010000025.1, on the reverse strand, counting down.
CGCGTATCTGTCTGATTCGGAAATATCACGCATCGTCGAATTTCTCAAAAGGCAGGCCCAGCCGACCTATGATACCTCTATTGAAAAATTTGAATTTGAGTCTGCCCAGGTCCAGCACGAAGAGGACGGCTATGACGAAAAGTACGACGAGGCGGTCGCGCTGGTGGGCGAACTGGGGCAGGCCTCCATCTCACTGGTTCAGCGCTACATGAAGATCGGTTATAACCGTGCCGCGCGCATGATCGAACAGATGGAACGAGAAGGCATCGTGGGCCCCTCCGACGGCGCGAAACCCCGCAAAGTCCTCATCAGGAAACTCCCGAAGTGAAAAAGTCCCTTTCATCTAGGCTGCACATCATTTCTCTGGGCTGCTCCAAGAACCTGATTGATTCAGAAGTCATGGGCGGACAGGCTTGTGCCTCCGGCATGACCATTGCGGACAGTCCCCATGATGCCGATGTCGTGATCGTCAATACCTGCGGCTTTATCCAACCGGCCAAGGAAGAGGCGCTGGAGGTTATCCTGGCGCTTGTCGAAGAAAAAAAGAAACCCGGACGCGACTTGAAGCTGGTCGTGGCCGGATGCCTCGCCCAGCGTTATGGCAAAGAACTGCTGGCTGAAATTCCGGAAGTCGATTTATATGTCGGCACGGGTGAAGTCGGCCGCATCGTCAAACATCTGCAGAGTCTGAACACGACAAAACCGCGCCGCGCAGCCGTGGTGTCTAAACCTGATTTTCTGATGACCGCACAGCATGAGCGCCTGCTATCTTCAACGTCCGCCACCGCCTATTTAAAAATTTCGGACGGCTGCTCCAACTGCTGCGCATACTGCGCCATTCCTTCCATCCGAGGCTCCGCCCGCAGCCGCCAGCCAGACGACATTCTATGGGAAGCGCAAAAGCTTGCGGCCAGAGGCATCAAAGAGATTATTCTGATCGGTCAGGACACAACCGTTTACGGCCGGGATTTGAAAAATCGCCCTAAGCTTTCCGATCTTTTGTCCGATCTGGCGTCTGTTTCCGGCGTTCGCTGGCTGCGTCTGCTTTACACACACCCTGCGCACATCACAACGGACATGTTGGAAGCCATGGCTGACCACGAGAAAATCTGCCGCTACATCGACTTGCCTATTCAGCATATTGACGACACACTCCTTACCGCCATGAACCGCAAAGTTTCCGCTACCAGAATATGCGAAATCATCAGTCAGGCACGAAGCATTCTGTCCAATGTAGCACTCCGAACGTCCATTATCGTTGGTTTTCCAGGAGAAACCTCAAAGCGGTTTGAACGCCTGCTCGACTTCGTGCGCAAAACACAATTTGATCATCTGGGTGTTTTCACGTATTCGCGCGAAGAAGGCACGGCCGCAGCAAAAATGCCTTCCCGAATTTCGGAAACAGAAAAGGAACGTAGGCGCGAATCAATCATGAGCGAGCAGGCTGATATTTCGCATGCCATCAACCAGAAACTAATCGGGTCTATTCAGGAAGTGCTGATCGAAGAAAAAAGCGACCGCGAGGGCTACGCGTTTGTCGGGCGTTGTCGAAGACAGGTCCCGGAAATTGACGGCGTCACCTATATGAAGGGTAGCAACGCCAAAATCGGCGATTTCATCCATTGTACGATCACCGGCGCCGATCATTATGATCTGTTCGGAAAAATTATCTAAATCTTATTTGACAATTCTCATTCATTTCCAATATAGTTCCCATCAAATCTGTTTGAGGTCAGTCTATTCATGCAAATTGCGGATGTTTTCTCAGCGTATCGGAGCGAAATGAGTCAGATCGAAATTCACCTGGACCGCTACATCTCGTCCGACGTCAAGCTGATTCCCGAGGTCGCCCATCACCTTATTGACAGCGGCGGCAAACGGCTCCGGCCTTTGTTGCACATGATCTGCTCACGGCTGTGCGGCTATTCGGGAGATCATCGTTTCCCTCTTGCGGCCTCCATTGAATTTATTCATACCGCGAGCCTACTGCACGACGACGTTATTGACGAAGCGGTTATCCGCCGCGGCAAAACATCCGCCAATAATGTATGGGGCAACGCAGCCAGTGTCCTGGTTGGCGATTTTCTCTATTCCAAAGCACTCAAGCTGCTGTCCGAAATCGGGAACATTGCGATCATTCAACTCATGTCGAAGACGACCCATATCATGTCGGAAGGCGAAGTGTTTCAACTGATGAAATGCGGTGACACAAGCCTTACGGAAGCGGAGTATTTGAGCATTGTCGAAAAGAAAACAGCTTTACTGATTTCTGCCGCCTGCGCCAGCGGCGCGGTCCTGGGCGGAGCGTCTCAGGATCAGATTACTGCGCTTGAACAATACGGTTACAAAATCGGCATGGCGTTTCAGATCACCGACGACACGCTCGATTACATGGCTAGGGAAGAAGATTTCGGCAAGTCCATCGGCAAGGATCTGGAAGAAGGCAAGATGACACTGCCACTGATTTACACACTGACCCAAAGCTCGGAGGCTGAACGGCAGAGTATTAAAAACATCATAGGACAAAAGGCGTTTTCGCCGGAGGCAACAAAGGGCATTTTCGCTTTAATCCAAAAATCCGGCGGCATTGACTATTCGCTCGATCGAGCCGAGTGCTTCATCCGGGAAGCAAAGGAAGGACTTGACGTGTTTGCCCCCTGCCTGGGAAAAGATCATCTACTCGCCGTCGCCGAGTATATCCTTTCTCGAAAAATATAATAAGGCACACGACCCAATAGATCAGCTATCGCGAAGCGTTTAAGGTCTCGTCTCGTCGCCGGGATCAGGCCGTTTCCCCAGAAGCAGATTATCCCACCCGAAAGACTGGTCGTCGACAATCTGGCTTTGTTGCATGTGGATTTCCAACTGCCGTCGGATCGACTCGAATTCCTCTTCCGTCAAATTTTTCGGAACAGAAAAGGGTTGATCCCACCGGATCCTGATCTTGCTCAGAGGCTTGGGGATCAGGAATCGGTCCCAGCTTCGGAGACTCCAGGCGCGGCTGAAAGAAATATAAACAGGAAAGATCTTCGCCCCGGAGAGTTGCGCCATCCGGATCAGCCCGGCCTTGACCATACCGCTTGGCCCTCTAGGCCCATCTACGGCATGGATAGCCAGAGGATTTACTTTCAGATCATCCACGATAGCGGACAGGGCCTCCTTACCCCCCTGAGAGCTGGAACCCCTGATGGGACGGAAATGGAAACGGTGGACGAGTGCAGAGATAAGGTCCCCATCGTGGCTGCGGCTGATGATGGCCGACGGCTGGTATTGAATCGCATTCTTGGCATAGCTGATGGCCCCATACATCCGCTGATGCCAGAGGGCGGCAATCCCTTTTTCTCCTTGATCGAGACGAGAGGTTATTCCGGTCTCATTGATGACCTCCATCCGGGTGAAAAACAGATGGAGTAGGATCAGGCGGTGGGCCAAGGGTACAAGGCCATGTGTCAGGACCGGTGCGGGGAGCTGATTGATCTTCATCGGTACAATCCTCCGCAAACCTCATCATATTCTTCAGGCAGGCGTGGCATATAAATTTCACTCTCTCGCGAAGATGGGGTTGGAAAAGATCCAGGCTGGATAAGAACTTGCTTTCATGGCAAGGGAGCATAGGTAAATCGCAATGGTATGTCAATGAATAACTGAAAGGGCGAATTGCTTCAAATAAAATGTTACCGAAGGGGGTGATAAAAGAGGTACGTTGACTCATGAACCGATGTTACCGAAGATAGATTCGGAAACGGAGGGATGGAGACATGAGTCCACAGAGCAAGGAAGAGTATTTTGAGGTTCTTTATACGCGATATAAAGAAGCATCCCGCAAAGAAAAAACGGTGATCATCAATGAATGTTGCGCCGTTTGTGGTTACCACCGGAAACATGCGATCCGGCGGTTGAGAGGGTATAAGCGGTTTACAAAACCGAAAACGAAGAAGAGAGGAAAACCTGCCGTTTACAATAAAGATGCCATCATTCGGCCATTAAAGCAGATCTGGCTGACAGCCAATCTGCCCTGCTCCAAAAGACTCAAAGCCATTTTGCCTATCTGGCTGCCGAAATATGGCGAGCATTTCGGCCAACTGGCAGAAGATATCCTCAAGGCTCTTTCGGCCATATCTCCAGCAACCATCGACAGGATTCTAAAACCGGTCCGTATCCGGTATCAAAAAAGAGGGAAATCAACGACCAAACCGGGAACGCTGCTCCGAAAAAAAATCCCCATAAACACCAACCAATGGGACATATCCCGCCCAGGGTTCCTGGAAGCCGACACGGTGGCCCATTGTGGCGAATCTCTTCTGGGAATGTTCGCCTACACCGTTGACTTCGTTGATATCGCTACGGGCTGGACCGAACAAAGGGCTGTCTGGGGAAAAGGTGAAAAAGGCGTCCTGGATCAAATCAAAGACGTCGAAACAATGCTTCCTTTTTCTATCCTGGGTTTTGATTCCGATAATGGCGGCGAGTTTCTCAATTATCACCTCCTGCGTCATTTTGCCGATCGCAAACAGCCTGTCAACTTTACCCGCAGCAGGGCTTATCACAAAGACGACAACGCCCATATCGAACAAAAAAACTGGACCCATGTCCGTCAATGGCTTGGTTATCAAAGATTAGACAATCCCAAGGTGGTCCCACTCATGAACAACCTCTACCGCAATGAATGGCGTTTCTTCCACAACTTCTTTCTCCCCTCGGTCAAACTTATCGAAAAGGAGCGCATCGGATCCAAAACCATCAAGAAGCACGACAGCCCAAAAACACCTTATCAAAGAATCATGGAATCCAAAGACATCGACAAGTCGGTCAAACTCCCCCTTACTAAACAGCTTGAAAACTTAAACCCTTTTGAGCTAAACAATATCAGGCAAATGAAACTCAAAAAGATTACTCGACTTCGGTAACATCTTTTATGAGCCAACGTTTACTATCTTTGATCTTCTCTCGGTAACATTTATTAATGAGGCAATAGGAGGGCGGTTTATAAACCGTCTTATTTTTTACCTGTTTTCAGCCTTGCGCCTCTATTCCTTCGGTCTTTCCAGCCCCTTGACAATTTGTGAGCGGATGATTCTGGGCAGTATCAGCTGATGCTGCGGGCAGATCGCGCGCGGGTTCTGATAGGCGCAGTTGGCAAAGCCCACCAGATAATTTCTTAATTCATGGTAGCGGACGATCTCATCGACGAAGCCCTTCTTCGCGCAAAATATGGGTCCCGACGTGTCGTCGTAGTGCTTGACCATCTCGTTCATTTTGTCGATGATGGGTCCGAGCGGTTTGCCGGCGTCTTTCTCTTTGACTAGGCGGCGCGCGTAGCTTGCTGCCGCTGCGGTTTCACCGTGCATGACATTGATTTCGGTAGTGGCCGTTCCTAATGAAAAAACATTATTGTTATTGGCCGTTGGCCCACCTAACACGTAATGCGCCGCCGCCGTGCCTTTGCGCAGGACCACCAGCATCATCGGCAGCTTTGAATTTTCAATGGAGTAGATCAGAGACTGACCCAGTCCGAGCAGTTCCGCCTTTTCCGCCGTATCGCCCACGTCAATGCCGCTGGTGTCTTGAAACCAGATTATCGGCACTTTATCGCGGGAGCACAAGGTAACAAACTCGTTCATCTTGATGAGGCCCTGACGGTAAAGTTTGCCACCCACGCCCACATATTCGTTGGTGTATTCGGGATAGTTGGGCAAAATACCCTGGCGGTTGCCGATCACGCCCATCAGATAACCATCGACTTTGACCAGACCACAATACATTTCCGGCCCGAACCCCGGACGGAACTCCAGATGCTCGGAGCCGTCAATCAACCTAGCCAGAACCTGTTCAAAATCATAAACACGTTTTTTGTTCGTTGGAATAATCGAGGCGATTTCCGATGGGGCGTACGCCGGCTCGGCAGGCTGGGCCACGCGGAAAAAGCGCGGATTGTAAGCAGGCAGATCGTCCATATAATCCTTGATCGCGTCGAGTACCTGTTTTTCTTCATCAAAAACGGCGCGGAAAAAGCCTGTGACATCGTAATGAACTTTCACGCTGCCGGGCGGGACGGATTTGAAATGCCTTGTAGCGTTGATGATTTCTTCAGCTCCCACTTCGTCAAATGATCCTTTGGGCGACATGCCGCTCACGATGCCGCTGCCGCCCACGGCCATATTGGCTTTCTTGTGTGCCAGTAATATGGTGGGGCTGATGGACTGATAGCCGCCACCCGCGGGATTGGTACCGTAAATGCCGGCGATGACGGGGATGCCCATCTGTTCGAGCTCCGCGTGTCGGAAGAAACAAGTCCCCTGACCACGGCGGTTGGCGTACATTTTTTCCTGCTCCGGCAGCTTCACGCCGGAACAGTTCACGATCCACACCAGGGGAATATTGAGAATCTTGGCGATGTCTGTGACGCGCAGATTATTATCCGGCTGGCCCGCGATCCACGCACCCGCCATCCACTTGTTGTTGAAGCCGATGAGGACACACCATTTTCCGTTGATTCTCGCCAGACCGTCCACGACGCCGGTGCTTCCCGATTCTTCATTTTCCGGATCAAAAATGCTGTGCAGGGGGCAGAAGGTTCCGGGATCGACCAGATACTCGATGCGCTCCCAGACGCTCATTTCGCCGCGTTCATGAAGCGTTTGCAGCGACACGCCGACGTTCTTGATGCGCTCGATTTCCGCATCAATCGATTTCATGATTGCTTCAATCTGCGCACTGTTTTCTTTCATGCTTTCGATTTGTTTGGCTGAAAGCGATCTTCCCAGCGGATCCATTTTTTCAAAGTACTGTCTCATGTCCTGCTCCTGTGGTCACTCTAGGCACGGTTCGGCGCGAAACCCATCGCCGCGTTGGCGACGATCATCGTATGCATGTTGGAAGTGCCTTCCAGCGTCTCAAACTGCTTGGAGTCGCGCAGGAAGCGGCCGCAGGGATATTCATCGGAATAGCCGAAGGAGCCGTAAAGCTTCATGCATTCATTGGCGTCATGTACAACTACTTTTGCGCCGTAGAGTTTGGACATGGAGGTTTCCATTACATTGGGAAGCCCCTGATCCTTGAGCCACGCAGCTTTGTAAACCAGCGCCGCCAGTGTCTCATGTCCGACTTTCATGTCCGCAACCTGCTGCTGAATCAGTTGATATTTTCCGATTTGTTTCCCGAACTGGCAGCGTTCCGTCGCGTATTTTGCCGAGGCATCCAGGATGGCGCCGGAGAGACCCAAGGCGCCCGCTGAACAGCCCAGACGCGTGGAGTTGAGCTGCGTCATGCACATCTGGAATCCTTTATTGAGCTTTCCCAGCAAAAGACTTTTGGGGACTTTTACATCTTCAAAGGTCAGTTCCGCCGTGTCGGAAGCCCACAGGCCGACTTTCTCGTTAATTTTTTTACGGGTGATACCGGGCAGGCTATAGTCCATAATAAAGCAGCTCACGCCGTTGGCGCCCGCGTCTTTATCGGTTTTGACATACAGCAGGCCGTGATTGGTGACGGTGCCGTTGGTGATCCACATTTTGTTGCCGTTGATCAGATAGTGATCGCCTTTATCGTCGGCGTGGCATTTCATCGAGGCGACATCCGATCCAATATCCGGTTCGGTCATTGCAAAACTGCCGATATACTCGCCACTGACAAACTTGGGGATGTAGTGTTGCTTTTGTTCTTCCGTGCCGAATTTCTGAATGGTAAGCGCAGGACCCCAACATTGCATGTTGAAGGCCATCCGCCAGGAGGTATGGACTTTGGCGACCTGTTCAATGGCCAGCGCGCCTTCCAGAAAGCCCATGCCGTTGCCGCCGTATTTCTCGTCGAGGGAGAAACCGAAAAAACCCAGCTCGGCCATTTTAAGAAATATTTCTTTGCGCCAGAAATGATTTTTCTCGTCTTCTTCGACATGCGGCGCGATTTCTTTTTCGGCAAAACTTCTGGCCGTGTCCTGAATCATCTTTTGTTCTTCCGTTAATGCAAAATCCATATCTTTATCCTCCCGGCTTTTAATTAATGTAAAGGCAGGGAACAGCTCTTTAGTCCGGCGCATGCCGGATAAAACCATTCCCTACAAATGACTTCACTTGCGCTCGATGACCATACATATCCCCTGACCGCCGCCGCCGCAGATGGTCTCCAGACCGAAACGTTTGTCGCTGCGCACCATTTCGTTAATCAGCGTGGTGAGGCGCATCGCGCCGGTTGCGCCAATAGGATGCCCCAGCGAAATACCCGACCCGTTGACGTTGACTTTCGCGTCCATCTGTTCGTCGGAAAGGCCAGAAAGCCTTGAATCCGCCAGGCACTGGACGGCAAATGCTTCCTGCACTTCGATCAGATCGATCTGATCAATTGTTGCATTAATTTTTTTCAGAGCTTTTTCTACCGCTGCAGGAACGGCAGGATATGTGAGGGTCGGGTCCGTGGCCGCCACCGCGCAGGAACGGAAATACGCCAGCGGTTTTATGCCCAGTTCTCTGGCTTTCTTTTCGGAGGCCAGGATAACCACCGCTGCACCATCGTTTTCCGATGACGAATTTCCCGCCGTGCAGACGCCATCTTTATAAACGGGTTTAAGTTTTGCCAGACGTTCCAATGTGCTGTCCCGGCGCGGCCCTTCATCGGTTTTTAAATAAACGGTTTCGCCGTTTTTATCTTTGCCTGTGGGAATAGAAACAATTTCATCAACAAACTTTCCCGCGTCCTGCGCCGCAATCGCCCGCTGATGGGAGCGCAGTGCCCAGCGGTCGGCTTCCTCTCGGGTGATCTTCTCGCGTTTGGCTGCGGTTTCCGCCCAGCTCATCATGGAACTCAATTCCCCGTAACGCGCGATAGGCTGAGACATCACCCGGCCCCGCTGAATTCTGTCATAAAAAGGAATTCCCCACATGGCCAGCGCGCCGTGTCCGCGGGGCATGAAGCCGTATTTTTCATGGCTCTTGCCGCCGAGACCCCACTTGATGTCGCCGGGAATATAGAGTTCGCCCTGGCTCATCGATTCCATGCCGCCCGCGATGACCAGGTCGGCATTGCCGGTCTGGATTTTCATGGCCCCGTAAAAGATGGTATCCAGCCCCGAGCAGCAGCGCCTATCCAGCATGATACCCGGTACGGTATCCGGCCAGCCTGCGTCAAGCACGGCCATGCGCGCGCCATTGGCGCATTCGCCGTTCTGGTAGGCTGATCCCATGACGACATCATCAATCATTACCGGATCAATTTTGGCCTTTTTGACTGCTTCCTGCAATACCAGACTGGCCAGGCGATAAATCGTAACATCTCTGAATGCTCCGCCATAAGCACCGATCGGTGTGCGCGCGCAACTAATAAAAACTACATTTTCCATATATCCGCACCCCTTATAAAATTTTTTGTTAGACCATGTTTTAATATTGTCAGACCGTCTCAGCGACTTATGATGTCCGTAGCGTGAAACATTTAAAGCTGTTACGATATATGAACATCGCGTGTGAGAAAACGATGTTTTGTTATATGCCTCACACGTTTTTTTGACTACACTTTTTTAAGTCACCGTTTACCAATTTTCATGATCCTCCGGGCTTACCCACTCTGAAAACCGGGGATTTACGCTGGAAACCTTGGATAGACTGGGTCGTACATCTTTGACTCGATGTGACCGAGTAAATCGGACGGTTCCGTCATCGGGGTGAGCTTTCTGGCGAACACGACTTTTGCAACGGCCAACGCGATCGTGACCGACACTTCGCGGATGCGCGTCAACGACGGATAAATCCGCCCTTGTTCAAAATCATCCTTCGACACCTGCTGATCCAAACATTTGGCAGCCGCAGCAAACATTTCATCCGTCACGCGGACTGACTTCGTGGCCAGCACACCCAACCCGACGCCGGGAAAGATGTAGACATTGTTCGCCTGCCCCGATACTAAGGTTTGATCGTCCAACACTACTGGTGAGAATGGGCTACCGCTGGCGAAGACAGCACGTTTATTTGTGAAGCGATAGGCTTCTTCCGCTGTGCATTCCGATTGCGAGGTCGGATTGGAAAGCGCAAAGATAATCGGACGCTTGTTCACTCGTGCCATCATCGCTAAAATTTCCGGAGTAAAGGTGCCTGGCTGTCCCGACGCGCCGATGATCGCTGTCGGTTTGACGGCTTCAACGACCGAGTGAAGATTTTGATGAAAAGGAAAATCATGGGCAAAGCGGCGTTTGTGTTCCACTAAATCAGTTCGACTGGTAACAACCAGCCCCTTGGAATCGACAAACCAGCAGTGGCTGAGGGCCTCTTCTTCGGCAAGACCTTGCTCGACCATTGCGGAAACCACCAAACCACCGATGCCCAAAGCCGCCTCACCCGCACCCAAAAACACAAGCCGCTGCTCAGTCAGTTTGCCGCCGGTCATACGCAGCGCCGAATACAGCCCGGCCAGCGCGACACTGGCGGTTCCCTGTATGTCATCGTCGAACATACAATATTGATTGCGATACCTTGTCAGCAGACGGAATGCATTCTGGTTTCCGAAATCTTCAAGTTGAATCATGACGTTGGGGAATAAATCGCTTGCCGCCGCCATGAACTCATCGAGGAGCACATCATATTCTTCGCTTTGCAGGCGCGGCTCCGGCAAGCCGATGTATTCCGGATCATTTAAAAGCTCTTTGTTGTTGGTTCCGACATCAATCATGATCGGCAGGCATATTTTCGGGTCAATGCCCGCGCAGGCCGTATAGAGCGACAACTTACCCACGGGGATACCGATGCCGTTTGAACCGAGATCACCCAAACCCAGGATGCGTTCGCCATCGGTCACCACGATCACCCGAACATCCTTGCCTGGCCAGTTTCGTAAAACATCTTTGATGTGGCCGCGATCATGCTTCGTAATGAACAACCCGCGGGGGCGACGGAAAACCCTGCTGTATTCCTGACAAGCCAGCCCGACGGTTGGCGTATAGATGATTGGACTCAGCTCCTCTAGGTTGTCAACGAGCACTTTATAGAACAGTCGCTCATTGCGATCCTGCAAACCGATTAGATAAAGATATCTTTCCAGGTTATTGGGCTTGCGGCGAACGTTATTGATGATGTGTTGAACTTGTTGTTGCTGAGATGATATACGTGGCGGCAGCAGCCCGTGTAGCCCGAGCATGTCTCGCTCAGTCGCGGTAAAGGCTGTTCCCTTGTTCAAGCTTGGATCGTGTAGTAAATCGATACCCCGAATGACGGATTTATGCTTTGTCATCATTACCTTCTTTAATCTTTATACAAGCTACAGCTTCAGTCCTTTTTTGATCTTTTCAAGCATAATTTTTTCATCGTCGTTGTACACACCATCTGCCAGGAAGAGCCTGCGGGCGATACTGATGGCCTCCATGCGGTCATCCTTGTCTTTGATCAGAACCGATAAGGCTTTGATGGCTTTATCCTCATCAGCCTGAAGGATTGCGGCTTGTTCATGCATGATCTTTTTAAAGCGAGACGGACGCAGTTTGCTCAATATTTTTTGCGTTTTGGCAATTTCCTCGCCAACTTCAAAATGCTGTCTTTTAACTCCCTGGTTGATTCTGGCAGTTGCCATATATATTCGAATTAAACCTTCGGCCACGCCTCCTTGTGTCATCGCCTGAAGCCGCTTGTCATAATCGGCATGTTCATGTTCCGGTAAATCTTTGAGCGGTTCCTTCTGCACGGGCGGGAATAAGCGTCTAAGCCAATCACTGGCGTAAATTTGTTGAAATAATTCTTCCTGATTGAGATCCCGATAGTCGCGATAAATATCGAGAACATTTTCCACATATTCGGAAAAGACTTTTTCCATGGCCGTAAATGGATTATCCGCCGCCGCGGGTTTTCGATTCTGACGCGTGATGGAGGCGATGTTTTTAAGCGGACGCATCAGGGGATTGATGTCGGCAAACATATATCTCTGGGTACGCAGTGGGTGCAGATAACGGATCATTTCCGCGGACAGTTCCGTGGTACAGAATTTTACCCAGGGTCGCATCAACAACTGATACATGTTGTCGTTGGCTTCGGATATTTTGGATACCACGCTGAAATCCGTTTCATCTTCCGTTCCGTCATCATAGGCGGCAATGTCTGCAAATGTGCGCGGTGCAAAATGACTGGTGAATTTTCCGCCCTTGACATCGCCTTCGATGACCATTTCATAGAGGCCGGGCGGTAGAAAATCAATCATGTCAAAATTGCCGATAATCTCGTTGTGTTCTTTCTTGGCGACAGAGCCTGCGACAAATATCCCCAGATGGCCGATGTCCTTGTGAACGATGTAAATAATGACCTGACCGTGTCTTTTGATATCTTCCACGGAGCTATAAACGCAGGGAATCCAGTTGAGCGCCTGCTGGGCCGGGGTAATATTGTCGCCCATCGACGCGAAGACGAGAATCGGGCTTTCGATATTTTTCAGGCTGATCTTCTGCCCTTCGCGTAGTTCGAGTTCGCCGCGTTCAAGTCTGTTGCCGACAAAGAGATTGCGGACGATATAGTGGATTTCGTCGGTGTTGAGCATGAAGAATCCGCCCCACCATCGCTCAAAGTAAAGATAGCGTTCCTCTTCCGTGTCCACCTGCGAATATACATTATACTGCTTAGTCCAGAATGTATTGGCCGGATTGAGCAGCTCCATGTTCAGAACCAGATTCGCGCCGTCAAAAACGCCATTGCCCAGATCGCTGAAAAATGAATTGACCCACACGCCGCCTAAGAGCCCTCCCTTATAGCGCATGGGATTGACACCCTCGACGCCGCTCCAGTAAGACAGAGGCGCGCCGTTGAGCACCAGTGGTCCCGCAATGTCCGGCCGGTCCGCACAACCAGCGCCGCTGCCCAGCCCGCCTGGCAGTTGCCCATGATGGCCGGCGCATCGGCGGAGGGATTGAATCTCGACAACCTTCTCAATGAATATCTCCATGGCTTCAATAACATCCGCCATAGTCTGACCGGGGATGGGATCGGTGTAAAACAAGATAAAATAAACCGGATGGCCGTGCTCCAGAGCCATGCCGATTTCCGAATCGCGCTTGGACCCGCCAATACCGGGGCCGTGACCGGCGCGCGGATCAATGATCACAATGGGCCTTTTGGGTTTGGTCGGACGCTCCTTGATTTTTTGATGGCGATTGATATGATCGGGTGTATATCTGTTGCTGCGGCGTTCGGAAATTCTGACCAGTGCGTAGTTGGCTGGCCGCTCAAAATTTTTGGCATTCAGGATCATTTCATAATTATATGCCAGCACCGGCGGCTGGCCGCTACGGATATGTTTGATGTAGTTATTGCCTCTTTTGCGGAGAATATCCGTAAAAATGATCGACCGCTGCATGGAGTCCACGATATATTCGCTCAAATGTTTTTGCCAGTCGGACCATTCCGCAGCCTGCTTGGTTCCTGTCTGTGTATCCATCACAATGCTCCTTATTCCCTATTAATTATCCATAATTATTTCAGATATTTTAACGACGCGTTCCGCCGTTGTCAAGCCGTTAAAGATGACGTAAAAAAGAACAGATTTTTTATCCATATAGCAAATTAAGTAAAGTTCTGTTATTAAAAATAGGAATCTTCATCAAAAATCATAAAGCGAGAAAATAACATGCCACAAGAAGACTTGAGTAAGCTGAAAATTGATAAATCGGCTAAAAAAAGCGCCACAAAAAGCCGCAGAAAAAAACCTTTCATCTTTGCAGCACTGGTTATTCTGCTGATCCTTGGCGCCTTCCTGTATCGGCTCGGTGTGATTGCTCCGACGAACACGGTGGATGTGACAACCGTTTCGATGGTTTATCCGGCGCAGTCTTTATCCGTATTGAACGCCAGCGGCTATATCGTCGCACAGCGCAAGGCGGCAGTGGCTTCGAAGATGACAGGCCGCTTGACGGCGTTACTGGTCGAAGAAGGCAACCGAGTGCAAAAAGGACAAATTCTCGCACGGATGGAAAACGCCGATGTTGCTGCCGTGAAGGGGCAGGTTACAGCTAATCTGGCCAATGCCAGAGCGATGCTCAAGCAGGCCGCGGTGGAGCGGGATAATCTTGCGCAGGAGCATGACCGCTATCAAAGGTTAATCGCGGGTGGCTATGTTTCACAATCGGATTACGACATGATCCATACTCGTTATCTACGCTCTCAGGAAGCCGTGAAAGCAGCGCAGGCGGCGGTGGAATCTGCAACCGCCGCTCTTTCGGGCGCCGAGGCAAATCTCGATTACACCTTAATCCGGGCGCCGTTTGACGGCGTGGTGCTGACCAAAAACGCGGATGTGGGCGATATAGTTACCCCGCTGGGAGCGTCATCCACGTCCAAAGCGGCCGTCGTCACGCTGGCGGATATGGATTCGCTGCAGGTCGAAGTTGATGTTTCCGAAACCAGCATCACTTTGATTAAAGTCGGACAGCCCTGCGATATTCAACTCGACGCTTTGTCCGACAAACGCTTCCGCGGCGCAGTGCATGCCATCGTACCGACCGTGGACCGCGCCAAAGCAACGGTTCTGGTCAAAGTGCGGTTTCTTGACAAAGATGCGCGGATGCTACCGGATATGAGCGCGAAGGTGTCTTTTCTTTCCCGCGAGCTCAAATCCGAAGAACTTCAAGCCAGGCTTGCTGTTAGTCAATCGGCGCTGGTCCGTGTCAATGAAAAAAACATCGTCTATCTGCTTTCGGATAACAAAGTGCGTGAAACGGATGTTACCACCGGCGGCAAATTGGGAGACTTTCAGGAAGTCACGGCAGGCTTGAAACCGGGTGACCGTGTCGTGCTAAAACCCAAAGGCCTGAAGGATGGCGCAAAGATTAAGGTGGCGGAGAGGTAAGAAAGGATAAAGGTAAAAGGCTCAAGGATGAATAAAAATATAATAAATGTAAGGGGCAATTAATTAATCACCCAACATATCCAACAAATTGAAGGGGATGGTCGCGGCCGTTCCCTACGTGAGGAGAAAGACAAATGTTGGATTCCCGACAACCTGGTCGCCTATTGCCCTGAAGGGCACGCAATGAAAAGCGATGAATTATGACCGAACAAAAAAAATCTATTGTTGAAATAAAAAATATTTACAAGTGCTATCATCGGGAAAACCTGGTGGTGCCTGTGTTGTATGATATTACTTTCGATATTGCCGAAGGGGAATTTCTGGCGCTGATGGGACCGTCAGGCTCCGGCAAGACCACCCTTCTGAATCTGATCGCGGGCATCGACAAAGCGGACGAAGGTAAAATCCATGTCGGTGATGTCGATATCACCACCCTGACGGAGACGGAACTGGCCACCTGGCGAGCCAATTCCGTCGGTTTTATTTTTCAGTTTTATAATCTGATTCCCGTGCTCAAGGCTATAGAAAATGTCGAGCTGCCGCTGCATCTGACAAACCTTTCAAAAAGCAAACGGCGCGAACATGCCGAAATGGCGCTTTCAATGGTGGGTCTGGAACATCGGATGGATCACTATCCCGGTGAAATGTCCGGCGGCGAGCAACAACGGGTAGCCATTGCCCGTGCCATTGTTACCGATCCGACCATTCTGGTGGCCGACGAACCGACAGGTGATCTGGATCGTGTTTCCGCCGAGGAAATTCTCTCCATGATGGAGAGGCTCAACCACGATATGGGGAAAACGATCATCATGGTTACGCACGATCCACGCGCGGCTGGGCGCGCCTCCGTGCTGCGCCATTTGGATAAAGGGTATCTCAACCATGATGCTACTCAAAATCCTCTTTAGAAACGCCTTTCATAACAAGCTGCGCAGTTCGCTTACCATTCTGGGTATTGCCGTGGCCATTCTGGCCTTCGGCCTTTTACGCACGGTGATCAGTTCTTTTTACGCGGGTGTGGAAGCAGCTTCCACCTCGCGCCTGGTCACGCGCAACGCCATTTCCATAATCTTTCCATTGCCCATTTCCTACGCCGAAAAAATCCGTCAGATTCAAGGCGTTAAAACGGTTTCCTGGGGCAACTGGTTCGGTGGCGTCTATATCGATGAAAAGAATTTTTTTCCGAATTTCTGCATCGAACCTCATACCTATTTTGCCTTGTACCCGGAGTTAGTTCTTGACGAAAAGCAGAAGAAAGCTTTTCTGTTTGACCGCAAAGGCGCGGTGGCGGGCCGGAAGCTTGCGGCCAAATATGGCTGGAAGATCGGCGATACGATCACGCTGAAAGGAACGATCTATCCGGGTAACTGGGATTTTGTGCTGCGGGCAATTTATCAGGGCAGGGATCGAACGGTTGATGAAACGCAATTTTTCTTTCACTGGGTGTATCTGAACGAGGCCGTCAAGAAATTTGCGCCTGCCTTTGCCGACAAGGCCGGTTTTTACATGGTTGGCGTGACCAATGCCGACATTGCCGCCGACACGGCGATGGCTATTGATAAAGCATTTAAAAACTCGCTGGCCGAGACGCTCACGGAAACGGAAAAGGCCTTCAATCTGGGCTTCATCGCGATGAGCGAAGCCATTGTCACGGCGATTCAGATGGTGTCGTTCATCATTATTCTCATTATTATGGCCGTGGTCGCCAACACAATGGCGATGACGACGCGCGAGCGCACGGGTGATTACGCGATTATGAAAACGCTGGGTTTCGGCGCGAAAGATATTACCATCCTGATTTTCGGCGAAGCACTTGTGATCACGCTTACTGGGGTCTCATTGGCATCGCCCTGACCTTTCCCGCTGCCCGGCTCTTCGGCCAACAGCTCTCGACGTATTTTCCGGTTTTTCTGGTTTCCTCTCAAACGATATATATGGACATCGCCGCCGCCTTCCTCATCGCATTCCTGGCGGCGATCATTCCGACTCGCCACGCCATTCGCATCCGTATTGCCGATGGCCTGAGGAGGATCGGCTGATGGCGTTGCCTCTTTCCTACAGTATCCGTAATCTCTGGCGGCGCAGGCTCACGACGACCCTAACGGTGGCCGGTATGGCCCTCGTTGTCTTTGTGTTCGCCACGGTGCTGATGATGGCGGCAGGCCTGCAGAAAACGCTGGTAGAGACCGGATCGCAAAATAATGTCGTGGTCGTGCGCAAAGGCTCCGCGTCGGAAGTCATGAGTTCCATTGAACGCCGGGCGGCATCGATTGTGGAAATGCTGCCGCAGGTGGCTACCGGCGTTTCGGGACAGCCGATGATGGCAAAAGAGGTGGTCGTCCTGATCGCGCTCAAAAAGCGAGGAGAAGAACAGGCCTCCAGCCACTCTAACGTCGTCGTGCGCGGAATCCAATCCGAGTCGATTCCGCTTCGACCTCAGGTGAAGCTTGTGACCGGTCGATTGCCGCGCCCGGATTCTCTGGAAGTAATTGTGGGCAACAGCATTGCCAAACGTTTTCAGGGCGCGGGATTGCAGCAAGCTTTAAGCTGGGGAATGCGCACCTGGACGGTGGTGGGTATCTTCGACGCGGGCAATACGGGGTTCAGCTCGGAAATCTGGGGCGATGTGGATCAGGTCATGCAGGCCTTCCGGCGGCCCGTATTTTCCTCGCTGATTTTTAAATTGAAGACGTCCGACGCATTTGACACAGCTAAAAAATCCATTGAGAACGATCCTCGTTTCACGCTCGAGGCCAGACGCGAAACGAAGTATTATGCTGATCAGTCGGAAATGATGGCCAAGTTTCTGCGTATTCTTGGCACGACGCTGACGATCATTTTTTCTATCGGCGCGATTATCGGTGCGATGATCACCATGTATTCCGCCGTTGCCAATCGTACGCCGGAAATCGGAACGCTACGCGCCCTGGGATTCCGCCGGCGCAACATCCTCCTGGCCTTCCTCACCGAGTCGCTATTTCTGGGTTTTATCGGCGGCAGCGTGGGACTCTTCTTTGCATCATTCATGCAGTTCATGACGATTTCCACGGTGAACTTTCAGACCTTTTCCGAGCTTGCTTTTAAATTCACGCTGACCCCTGGCATTGTCGTCGAATCCATGATCTTCTCTCTATCGATGGGATTGATCGGCGGCGTCCTGCCAGCGCTGCGCGCGTCAAGAATGAAGATTGTCGACGCGCTCAGGACATCTTAAAAAAGAGAACGGCCTGGTACCTCGCGCCAACTCGCGCCACCTTCAGGTGGCCAGGTGTTTAGATTACTGAAACTTTTCCTTGCCGGCCTTTTCCTATCCGCTGCGATATTATTTTGATTTAGATGGCATTCGCTTCTCTTAAGCGCACAGGGTTTTAAGGATGTCCCTGGTCATTCGGATTCCCAGAAGCAGATTTTCGATAGAGATGCGTTCATCAATACCGTGGACTCGGTTCAGATCCGTACGCTCTAGAATCATCGGTGTAAAACCGTAAGCCGGATAGTCGCGTTCACGCCAGTAACGGCCGTCCGTCGCACCCGCCATCAACAGGGGAAAAACACCTGCATCGGGAAAATGCTTTTTGACGGTTTGTGAAACAGCCTGATAAAAAGGCGTGTTCATGGAAGCAATGCCCGAAGGAGGTGATGTCTGAATCATCTCAATCGAAATACGGTCATCGGCAATACGTCTGACAAGCCAGTGATGAAATTCTTCAGCATTTGTTGAAGGAAGCAAACGGCAATCCAGTTGGGCCACGGCTTGTTCCGGGATAACATTAATCTGGTAGCCGGCTTTGATCACATTGGGGCTGATCGTATCTCGCAGCACCGCGTTGGTAAATTTATCCGCAGCCAGCGCTTTGCCTGCCAGCATCAAAACCAACGGATTGGCAAGATGGCGCAACATCCATGATGTGGGAAATTTCTGCGTCGGCGCAAGTTCCCGGAACATCATCACGGCGGCGTCATCGACGCGCAAAGGACGTGGGGTATCGATAATCCTTCCCAGGGCATGGAGTAGCGTTACATTGGCGCTATTTCGGTGCGGCATGGAACCGTGTCCGGGGTCGCCTGTGGCAATGAGACGGAAACGATAAATTTGTTTTTCAGCAACCGCAATGGCAAACATAATCCCTTTCCCGAAAACATCTTTCACGCCGCCACTGCCTTCATCCCAAACCCATTCGGGATCGATTTCTTTTAAATGATTCTCCACAAGCCAGCGCATGCCTTTGTCCCCGCCCGGTTCTTCATCGGGCACGGCCGTAAAAACAAGGGGTCGGCGGAATCTCACGCCTTCCTGAAGAAGCGATTCCAGGGCCAGTAGGAACATAATCCCCAGGCCCTTGGTGTCGAGCGTGCCGCGTCCCCAGACAAAACCATCGGCCACCGCGCCGCTGAAAGGAGGATGCGTCCACTGTGAAGAATCGGCGGCAACCACATCGATATGGTGGTTGATCATCAGCGGTTTGAGATTTCCCGTCCCGGCAATGCGCGCGACAACCAGACCGCGCCCGGCTACCGGTTCATGGATTTTGATGTCGGAGGTGATCTTGCGGCTGACCAACTGATCGCGCAACCACAGAGCAGCCTGCATTTCATTGCCCGGCGGATTGGTTGTATCAAACTGCACGTAGCGGCTCATGGTCGCCACGGCATCTTCCGATATTTTTTGTTCATCCATTTTCCCGCCCTCACCCCACCCTCATAACCTAAGTAAGAATAAGGAGAAGTGCGGCGAATGTCAAATCAATAAAAGGCTGGCTATTTATTTGTTACCTTGTAATCATGCGTTCATTGCGTAAATTCAATTTTAACGATTAAGGAATAAGTGCTCGTTAAGTTCACCATCCATTCAAAAAGCAAGTTTATGGGGTTCTTTATGTGGGATTAGTATTTGTCCCTAATTTGTTGCCTTTCAATCAATAAACCGCATCAGACGTACTCCTTTTTGACCGATTTCAAAAGCAAAGTCGTTACGAGTTGGGTCGCCACCTGTACCATCTGTTATAGCACAATATTCTATCTCTACTTTTTTACCTTTGCTCCGCTTAGCTTCAAGATAATTAATCTGTTTCCCGCTAGCGTCAACAATTTTAGAATCGGACCTTACAAAGAAAATAGCTGTGGCACCTTTTTCCAGTCGTGCTTGTGTTGTTACAGTATTTGCATTTGATTGATTGATGATCGTACCAAGGGTTAAAGATCAAGCTGGCACATCCAAAAAGGATGAAGACTACAAAGAAAGGAATACCTGATCTTACTGCCCAGTTCTTTGTCATTTATTCACTTCTGATGTTTTGTTGTATGAAGCGTAAAGATTAATATGTGAACTTCACATTTCCCGATGTATTGAGCATCAATATATCACATCTCCTTTTTTTCAAAAAGAGAATCAGGGAGCATCATTTACTATGGATTGAAAGGTTGTACCACTTTGGAAAATTAGAAAACAACATTAGAGGAAGGACTAAACAAAAATCCGATTACTATTTTGCAAGATTGCCCAACCGCCGTAATCGCTGTTGTCAGCCTCGAGTTCATACCTTCGCGGGAATGACCTTGAAGCTTGCTTTGGGGTTCATACCTGTGCTTTTGCGAATTCACAATTTCAGTTAAAAGATTCTCTCGACCAGAAAGTAGAAGAAAACTACACTCCCCGTGTATAACAGCATTACGAGAAAAGCGGTGGGAACCTTTATCCAATGCGGCCGGTCTCTTATCTCTTCATAACACCTGTATGCCCCCAATCCGAGAATTATCTCAGGGACTAGAATATAGACCGCGCTGAACCCTATCATCTTCACGTTTACCGCGTACCATGACAGGGATGAGCCACACGGTCTGCTCGGACACAAAGAAAATCAGAAACGCGATTATTGCCGCCGCAATATAAGCGGCTGGCCTTGAAATCCTGGAGCTTATTTTTTCGGCAATGAATATAATCAGGAACATCGGTATAGCCCAGAGTCCGGCCATGTATCCTGAGACCGAACCTATCTTAAAGAGGCCGTCTTCCGGGAAGACGATTGCTTTGAGAATGTCGGCGATTATCCAGTCGGGGAATACCTGAAAGATACTAAGTATCAAGCTGAAGAGCCAGATGCCATACCATTGGTTATCTTTTTTTAAAATTCCATAACCGGCCATAACAATATTATATACAATAACAAGGGTGAAAAGTTTCACACCGGCCCCGATTTTAATGGGAAGAATAAGGATTATAATGCAGAGAATGGCGAAAAACCCGTGAATGATCAGGGCATCTTTTTCAGTTGATGATAGTTTAAAATTCATGGTGTTCCTCCTATTAATCATTAATCACAGTGTATTATACCCCTGCGTATGCGGGATAATTCTGCTAATAAACTTCATTGCGCTTCGCTTTTGAAGTTTGAGCCTAAACGCTTCTTCGGATCACCGGCAACAGCAGCTGGTGTCCCTATAAGGCAACCATTCCTTGTCATTTCACAGCTTATGAAAAAGGCATTCATGTCAAACAGAAATATAACTTTACAATGACCTGACTAAACCGATTAATTTTTGATGCCCTTAATGAAATCAATGTAATGTGTTGCTGTTTCCTGCGGTTTTTCCATCATGGGAACATGGCCGCAATCCTTGATGATTACAGTCTTGTGATTTTTTAATCCCTTTTCGAAAACCGGTACACTGGAGATATCAACGATTTTATCCTGATCGCCCCAAAGAATTAAAGTTGGCGCTTTTATATTCGGCAGGTCTTTTTCGAGAGAGTAAAAATCAGGAAAGATTTCTTTGGCTCCTTTTCATAAAATTGGCGATTTGCTAAATAAGTTTTGAACATTAATTTCTTGATAGGGTAAGGTAAACTAGGCGGGTTAACAAAAAAGAATGCCACTCATGCGTTGCATATCGTTGCTGTCTTTTATTGCAAATGGATTTTCTCCTCCTTCCATCATTTTTTTTACCACACTATTTCCCGAATACCTGACCCCTGTGGCGTCAAAAAGTCCCACGCTGATAATTTCATCAGGATAGCGCACGGCATAAGTTCCCGCAAATTGACCGCCCATGGAATTACCCACGATATGAAATTTTTTCAACTCAATTGCCTGGACGAATTTATGCAAACGCGACATCTGATTTGATAGATCGTAAGAGTCTTTCTCGATCATGGAACTTTCTCCGTAGCCGGGGATATCGGGGATCACCACATGGTAATCCTTAGTTAAATAAGGGGCGAACATTAACCAGTTGTCTTTGTTTCCTGTATAGCCATGCAAAAGTAATATTGTCGGTCCCTTGCCTCCCTCCAGATAAACAATGTTATGATCATCGATCTTGATTTCTTTTTTAGTCAGGCCAGCCTTGCTTCTGGCTGCATCCATCATATAACCGGCTACTTTTTCCGGAAAAGCATAATAAAAGGCAATTAACGCGACGATAATAACTACTATGGCAATTAAAACTTTTTTCACAATCTTCATAACCCCTCCTTTTGCTTCAAATTGGTTAAAATAATATGATTGGTTGGGAAATTAAGAAACAATTGTACACCTGCCTATTATGCTAAAATCGGTTTAAAAAGAACTCCATTATTCTGTTGCTTAATATCATAATATCAATTGAAGTTTACCATATTTTCTATAAAAAATATCGATTGAAGAATAATCCCAAGGCTATCAGCACCGGCGTGCTGATATTGATGATCACATTTTTAGTCATGAATGGGATGAGACCCGGAATATCATCGGCATGGCGCATGACGCCGCGCATCACAGGCACAGCCAGAATCAACGTGAACAGCCCGATCAGGGCTCCCGGGGGAAGCACCCTCAAAAAACATCCGGCAATGATCGCCACATAAGTCAAACACAGAAAAACGGCATATACGATGGCGCTGTACTTGCGCCCGATTCGTATGGGTAGATGATTCCGGCCAAATTGCCTGTCCGCGTCAACATCCGGGAATTGATTGAGGAGTAACAGATCGTTGACCAAGAAAAACGGCACCAGGGAAGCCATCGCTGCGGTCCAGGAATAATGGCCGGTCAGTATAAAATCGGTACCCATCACCATCAACGGCCCAAATCCAAGACCGGGGGCAATCAGACACAGAAAAGGACTGCGCGTAATCAATGGTGTATAGGTATAGATGATGATAAGCCCCAGGATGCCGACGGGTAGTAGCCATGGCCCTCGTTCTATCAGGAAGTAAAAACCGATACAGGCCGTTAAACTCAAACTAACTAAACCCGTAATTAAGGCCACGTGGGCCTTTTTAGGGTTTTCAGGCAGGCTCTTGGTCCCGCCTGAAAAGGGCGTTGCCTCGGTGATAAAATCGAGTCCGCTTTTGAAGTCATGGTATTCATTGAGCGCGTTCACGCTGATATGCGCCAGGAGAGATCCTATTAATATGAGGGCAATATATATAGGGTTCAGAGAGGCTCCCGACCAAAAGGCTGTCGCGACTCCCAACAGCACACAGGCCGGGGTTAAAGTTAAAAAATTCGGCCGCATCGGGCCAATCAAGGCATTACTCATAGAAAAAACTCCATTGATATTGATAAGGCATTACCTTTTCGCGGCGGGAGTATATGAAGAATAATCTTGTGTGTCAATTGAATGTTGGCCATGAAAGGGAGAGGGCGGCGCCAGTCTTTGTCGTCGGACGCGAATAGTGTTTATTACCGATTGAAAGAGAGTAATGTTCAGGGTGAAGTGTGCGGCTTGACCACATCGCCTCTATCCTGTTTTTAGCCACATATAGCATAAGGGATAATATTGAATTTCTGTTCGTTACTTCTTGCCATGTTATTTTCTTTTTTTTCCAATTCATACAAGATTTCAATTGGGAATAATCAAAAAATGGCTGAACTCAAACTTAACATGTGGTATAAGTATCACAAGCAGGTCAGGTAAATGAGGATTTATTATGCAAAAGGTAGCTCGCTCTCTGGTTGTTTTTGTATTCGTTATTGCAGTCTCTGTATTTCCGTTTAATACAGCGTCGGCTCAGATTGGCGTGTACGTTGGTGTATTTGGAGGTTATACATTTAGTCCTGATGCGTCATGGGAGGATCATGTTTTCAATTATGATTTAGACGTTCAGGAAACAGGGATCTTTGGAGTTAAATTTGGTGGAACCCATCCTACAGTAAAATTTTTCTCTATTGAACTTGAATACAGCTATTTAAATCCTGATGTGGATAGGACTGTGTTCACCACAGCTGGCAGTGATTATTATGCTATTGAAGGGGATGTAAAAATTCATAATTTCATGTTTAATACAATATTTAAATATCCAGAGGGAAAAATTCACCCTTACCTTGGCTTAGGTTTGGGATTTTCGTATTTTGATTTTTCGGTAACATCAACTTCACGATTAAATGGTGTTAGTTATAATGCAAGACATTCCCATGATGATACTGTTTTTGCATGGCAAGTATTGGCCGGAGTTGACATTGAATTAACAAATAACTTGTCGCTGGATATTGGCTGCCGCTATTTTGATACAGAATCTCTAAATGATAGCTATGATGACTATGATGACGATTATTATGATGACTATGATTATGATCATTATGATGGTCCAACCCTTGATTATAGGACATTCATGGTTACTTTAGGATTAAAATTCAGATTTTAATTAAACGACACGAGTCCGATAAGAAACTTACAATTCACTATGATCGGGATGTTTTTAGGCATGTCTTCCGTCAGAGATATTTACTCTCTTTTCATCCGTGATCCTCAATTCTGACAGCTACCCGAAAATGATCATGGCAGACATTTCAAGCGTAAGTGACATCCCGCGCGACTGTTTCATATCCGTGCTGAAAGAAGGCCCTGATGCTTAAAAAATATCGATATTTACTAGCGGACATGCTTCAAGGTTCTCTGTATCATCTCATCCGCATCTACAGTTGGACATTCCGTTTCCACGTGGAAAACGAAAAGATCTGGCTCGAGTACCTGCAGAACGGTGGCAAGGTTATACTGTGCTGCTGGCATCAGCAATTTTTCTCGGCCATTCGCCACTACAGGACCTATGCCGCCTATCAGCCGGCCCTGATGATCAGCCAGAGCAAAGATGGCGACATCATCGCCAGAATTGCCGAGAAAACCGGCTGGCATACAGTGCGAGGATCCTCGTCACGAGACGGGAGTCGAGCCCTAAAAGAAATGATCGATCACCTGCTACAATTTGGTTTTGGCGGTCATATCTTGGACGGACCGAGAGGACCGGCCGGAGTCGTCAAAGCGGGCGTGGTTCGCCTGGCTCGAGCTTCCGGAGCCCTTGTTGTCCCATTCTACACTTCTGCGGATCGGGCTTGGTATTTTAACAGCTGGGATCGCTTCATGCTCCCGAAACCCTTTGCGCGTGTAACCCTGCGCTTTGGCGAGATGCTGGATCTGACCTCTGGGGAAAGCGAAGAAGATTTTGAACGCCACAGGGTCCGAATCCAGGAGATCATGCAACCAGGCCTGCATCCTTGACTTGTGCGCTAACCGATAACGTCCTGTTTGCAGCAAAACGTCGCCATCGAGGAATATGCTTGATTTCAATCCTCAATCGGTGTTATTTTCAAGGCAACGGACACACTGAAGTTGACAGCCGATCTGTGGCATACCCAACTTGCAAAATTAGGAGGGAGTTTTATGCTGCAATTTCTTAAGAGGTTATTCTTCAAGGATAGGAGATATTATCCCCGGCATCTGGTAAATTGTAGTTTTGATCTTGTAGTTCCCACAAAGGAGGGAACTACAATTAAACGGAAGGTTGACGTTATAGATATTAGTTTTGGTGGATTCGCCTTCATTTACGAAGGATCACCTTGTGATCTTGCCAATTCTGGACGTATTAGTTTATCTAAAGGTATGCCTGCAACAATAGGATTTAAGACAGTATCAGATGTTGAGCGATCAGAAGGATCAACTTATCGTAGGCGTGGAGTTAAATTTGAGTTCAAGAGCCTTTTCGCCAAGAAACAGCTAGTTGAGTTTATTGAAGAATATGGGCTCTAAGCAGAAGTTCTACGCTAGAAGATGCCAGAACGGGAAAGACAGGGTTTGTTGAATTATAGGTTGGGTATTACATATCAAAAACGTAATTCACACTTGATTTCTTCATGCACTATATCTCGGCATGATGTGACGAATTTCAAATCATCGTGAAAGAGATGAAAGAACTGCAATAACCATCCGGTCAATCTTTGATAAAGGCAGCTTATTCAAATCCGAAGATGTTGCCCATCGCCATTCCTGACAGCCAAGCGCTTTAGGTTCGCCTTTCAATAAAATACTTTCGTATGTGTGAAGTTTTATGCGGAAGTGTGTGTATGCATGATCGACTGACGCGAGCTTTTTTACCACACGGATGAAAACGCCCAGCTCTTTTTTTACACTGCGCTTCAAACTGCTTTCCATATTTTCGCCGTCTTTCATAAAGCCTCCCGGTAATTTCCATAAAGAAGCCAGCAATCCGGTGGCAGGCCGCTGCACAACCAGCAGCAAGCCTTCTGGGTTGCGGATGACGGCGGCTAACGCCTGCCTGCGGGGAATGGCCGGAGCTTTCCGCGTTACAGGGAGGGAGTTTTGCAAATCAGTAAGCCACGCACGACAAATTGAAGCCAGGGGACAAATCGAACAGTTGGGATTCTTCGCCTGGCAAATCGTTGCCCCCAGATCCATCAGCGCCTGATTAAAGTCACCGGGACGTTTGGTGGGAACCAGCGTCGCAGCCAGATCAAACAATATTTTTTGTTCCCGGGGAGCATCTACCGGTTTACGGATGGCGAAAACGCGGCTCAGAATTCGGCGCACATTACCGTCAACGGCGGGAAGGGCCTGCCCGTAAGCAATGCTCAAAATAGCGCCGGCGGAGTATTGACCGATGCCGGGAAGCGTTTTGATCTCTTCAGGCGTGTTGGGGATCCGGCCGCCAAATTTATCGACAATGATTCGGCTGGCTGAGTGAATGTTTCTGGCGCGGGAATAATAGCCCAGATTTTCCCATGCTTTGAGCACCTGCTGCAGGGGAGCGCGCGCCAACGCATAAACGCTCGGGAAAGTTTTCAAAAATCGACGATAGTAAGGAATCACCGTATCCACCTGGGTTTGCTGGAGCATGATCTCCGAAATCCAGATTCGGTAAGGATCGCTTGTTTCCCGCCAGGGTAGCGAGCGTTGATGGCGTTTGTACCAGGCAAGCAGTTGGCGGCCCAGTAGATTTCTAATTTTAACAGCGCCTTTGATCATGGACGACTGTATATCCTATCCCCAGGAACATGACAATATCACTGTTTACAGCCCATTTTCCCCCTGTTTTTTCTCTTGACAGATATTCGTTTATAGGACAATCTGAATGCACTCAAGGATAGACTAATCGTTGTTTTTTCACATCGTTAGATTTTCTGGTTAACTCATCAACAGTAGAAATAGAGGAGAGGAACAAAAAAATGAAGAAAGAGGATTGTATTTTATTTAGCGGCGGCGCGCAGGGTGCAGAAGCGGAATTCGGGGCCAACGCCGAAAATTCGGGCATAGAGGAAGTAAACTTTACTTTTGAAGGACACACCATTGTCCGCCACAGAGGTCTTCGCGTGCTTACCCATGAAGAGCTGAAAAACGGCGACGTCTCGCTGGAATATATTTCCCGTCTGATGAATCGACGCTACACGGACAACGCGACCTTTCGTAAAATTTTGCAAACCATTTGGTACCAGATCAACAGCGGGCAGGAAGTCTTTATTGTCGGCGAAATTCTTGCGGACAAAACCGTCAAGGGTGGCACCGGCTGGGGCGCGGAGTTCAGCAAAATCTGCAATAAGCCGCTGCACGTATTTGATCAGAAAAAAGGCGCGTGGTTTACCTGGAATAAGCTCGACTGGGTCGAACGTAAAAAAGGTGATGAACCGGTCATCACCCATATGCATTTTGCCGGCGGTGGCACGCGCTTTCTGGAAGAAAACGGCAAAAAAGCGATCCAAGACCTGTTTGAACGATCACTCGGCTGATTCAGCAAACGGTAACATCAAAAACCATACTATGATAAAAGGAGGCGGTATGTCTGATTCGTTGAGGTACCAAGATGTTTACGGGCAGTCTATCAAACAGCCCGATGTCTTCTGGGGCAAAGCAGCCGAAGCAATCCAGTGGACGAAGAAATGGGATAAAGTGCTTGACGACAGCAACAAGCCTTTTTACCGCTGGTTCGCCGGCGGCGAACTTAATACCTGTTACAACGCACTTGACTATCAGGTGGAATCAGGCAGAAAAGACCAGGTCGCTGTTATTTACGACAGTCCCGTTACCGATACCATCAAAAAGATTACCTACGGAGAACTCCTCGATAAAGTAGCCAAATTCGCCGGGGCGCTGGCCGGTTTAGGCGTCACGAAAGGCGACACGGTGATCATCTATATGCCGATGATTCCGGAAGCGTTGGTGGCGATACTGGCCTGCGCGCGCATCGGCGCCGTGCATTCCGTTGTCTTCGGCGGATTTGCACCCAATGAACTGGCCATCCGCATTGACGACGCCAAACCCAAAGTCATGATTTCCGCCTCCTGCGGCATCGAAGGAAAAAAGACACTGCCTTACAAACCGCTTCTGGACGAGGCTATCACAATCGCTGCACACAAGCCGGAAAAATGTGTCATCTATCAACGCCCGCAAGTGAAAGCCGTGTTGACGGCAGGCCGCGATCTGGACTGGGAAGAATTGGTCAAAGGCGCTAAGGCTACCCCCTGCGTGCCGGTGGCTGCAACCGATCCGCTCTATATTCTTTATACATCAGGAACAACCGGCAAACCCAAAGGCGTCATGCGCGATAACGGCGGCCACGCCGTCGCTCTGAAATGGTCGATGAAGTATATCTACGACATCCAACCGGGTGAAGTCTTCTGGGCGGCCTCCGATGTTGGCTGGGTTGTGGGACATTCCTACATTGTGTATGCGCCGTTGCTTTATGGTTGCACGACTATTCTGTATGAAGGTAAACCCGTGGGAACGCCTGATCCCGGTGCGTTTTGGCGCGTCATTTCCCAGCACGGCGTATCCATTCTGTTTACGGCACCGACGGCGTTTCGCGCTATCAAGAAAGAAGACCCCAATGGCGATTACCTGAAAAAATACAACATTTCCTGTCTGAGATATCTGTTCCTGGCGGGCGAACGGCTTGATCCCGACACCTATCACTGGGCCAGCGATATGCTGAAGATTCCCGTGGTCGATCACTGGTGGCAGACGGAAACGGGCTGGCCGATCGCCGCAAACTGCATGGGTATCGAACCATTCCCGATCAAGGCCGGATCGCCCACCAAACCGGTGCCGGGCTATAATGTCCAGATACAGGACCTTGATGGTAAAACGCTGCCCAATGGAGAGGAAGGTGCGGTGGTGATTAAACTGCCGCTGCCCCCCGGTTGCCTGCCCACGCTCTGGAAAGACGACAAACGCTATCTGGAATATGTCACCGAAAGACCCGGCTATTATGTTACCGGCGACGGCGGCCGCTTTGATCTGGACGGATATGTTTATATCATGGGCCGAATTGACGATGTGATCAACGTAGCCGGCCACAGGCTTTCCACAGGAGCGATGGAAGAAATCGTTTCCAAACATAAAGATGTTGCGGAATGCGCCGTTCTGGGCGCGGACGACCAGCTCAAAGGCCAGGTGCCAGTGGGTTTTGTAGTTTTAAAAGCCGGCGTGGATCGTAAGCCCGAAGAAATCATCGCAGAGCTGGTGCAGATGGTGCGCAATGAACTAGGCGCGCTGGCCTGCTTCAAAGAAGCCGCCGTGGTCAAGGCACTGCCCAAAACACGTTCAGGGAAGATTCTGCGGAGTACGATGCGCAAAATCGTGGACGGCAAGGAATACGTTGTTCCATCCACCATCGACGATCCGGCGGTTCTGCCGGCCATCGCGGAATCGGCCAGAACGATTGGTTATGGGAAGAAATAAAAACCCCTCACAGGGGGTGCGAGGCCATTGGCTAATAGGTTATAGGAAATAATAGTAAAAAGCCGGATGGAAATTTCGTTTACCATCCGGCTTTTTAGTTGCATATCATGTCGTCATTTGATCAGTTTGGCCAGGCGTTCCCAGCGGATATTCTTTTCTTCCGCATTCCACGACCAGTAAAGAATAAAGGCTTTGCCCTGAACATCCTTCAAATCGACAAATCCCCAGAAGCGGCTGTCCAGGCTGTGGTCGCGATTGTCCCCCATCACAAAAAGAGAATTATCCGGCACGATTACCGAGCCGAAATTATCTCGTGGCTGCGCTTCGGCTGGATAAATTGTCTGATCATCATAAACACCGTAAGGATCCGCATAAGCCTGTTCGTTGATGAAGAGTTTCTTGTTTTTCATTTCAATTTTGTCGCCGGCTGTGCCGATGACGCGTTTAATGAAATCCTTGGAGCGGTCCTGCGGGTAAATAAAAACGACTACGTCACCTCTTTTCGGATCGGTGACTGGAATGATTGTTTTTCTGAAATATGGAATTTTTACGCCATAGATGAATTTATTGACGAAAAGATGATCGCCGACCAGCAGGGTCGGAATCATGGAGCCGGACGGTATTTTAAATGCCTGGACAACAAATGAGATGATAAACGCAGCAATCAGAAAAGCGGTCAGAATCGCTTCAAAAAATTCTCGAATTTTTGATTTTGCTTTTACCGGTAGTGATGGTTTTTCTTTCATAATGCTCCAATGATTAATATCTCATTAAAAGCCTTCAGCCTTTTTAGTATATTCCCGTCGCGCAGCCGCCGGCAAGCGTTCCGCCCAGTTCGCGGCATTGTTCCAGGATTTCTTCGGTGATTTTTCCCTTGGCGATAACCGGGGTGAAAACATTTTTGAGTTTGTAGCCTAGGGCGATACGTTCAATAGCCCTCAATGCACCCGATCCGTCATTGCCCGCACTGATGAAGACGACATAAGGCTTACGGAAGACTTTGTCCTGTGCCTCAACATAGGTGCGGTCAAAAAAATCTTTGATCATGCCGGACATGTATCCGAAGTTCTCCGGCGTCCCAACGGCCAGACCGTCACAATTCAGCAGGTCATCAAGAGTCGCCTCGTAAGCTTTCTTCAGACTGACTTCGACGTCGTCAATCGCCTTCGCACCTTCAAAAACTGCATCAGCCATCTGCTTTGTATGTCCGGTTCGGGAATGGTAAACAATTAATATTTGGGTCATAGGTAATGGGCAATCGGTTGATTGCGGTAATTTAGAGCCGTTGCATGCAACATTTCTGTTGAGTTTGTCTTGGGTGAAGGCTCACCAGACCATTCAACCCTGTAGGGAACTGTCACGACCGCTCCCCACATCTTAAACCTTTCTTAAAGCTCCCACGCTGCTTTTGCCCCGTCCGTCGTCGCTTCAATAATTCTTCTGGGTGCGGCGGCGTCACCCACAACAAAATGACGTATTCCTTTTTTCGCCAGCATGTCTTTGAGCGCGGTGCGCGGCGTCACGCCGATGGCGACAATCACCTGGCTGACGGGTTCAAACTTGCGATCTTCGCCGTTTTTGGTAACAATAACCGATCCTTCTGTGATCATTTTTACCGTTGTTCCGAACAGCAGTTTAATCCCGGCGGCCCGAAGGCGCTTGTGCAGCATGTAGCCATGCGCAGCCAATGCCAGAACGGGTGAAGTAGCCAGCATCTCCACGATGGTGATATTCTTGACGCCCTTCTCCCGCAGAAAATCGGCTGTTTCCATACCCACAAGCCCGCCGCCGATAATGACAACGTGATCCTTGGGCTTGACTTCGCCATCCAGAATCTGCCAGGCGTCGCAGACCACGGATGCGTTAATGCCCTCGGCCGGGCAAGTGGATTTGCCGGCACCGATTGCCAGAATGACGGCATCGGGTTTGCCCGCTTCAATCATAGCCTCGGTGACTTCGGTGCCTGTTTTGATATCCACGCCTTTCTTTTTGCATTTTGCCGTGAGGGTCTTAATGTATCTGCCGTACACCTCCTTGTGGGGCGCTTTGGCAGCATAGAGGACATTTCCTCCCGTCTGGCTTTCCTGTTCGAAGAGGGTCACCTTATGCCCGAGGCGTGCGGCCTCGAAAGCGGCGGTCAGTCCCGCCGGCCCGCCGCCGATCACCCAGACCTTGCGGCTGACTGCCGCCGGACCTGCCGGGTAAATCAGTTCCTGACCAGTTTGTGGATTAATGGCGCAACGAATCGGCAGCGCCTCTAGTGAAAGGCGCTCAATGCAGCCCTGATTGCAGGCCAGGCATTCCAGGGTATCTTCCGGGTGTCCCTCTCTGGCATTTTTCAGAAAATCGGGATCGGCCAGGTGCTGTCTGGCCACGGCGATGAAGTCCGCGTCTCCCCGGGCAATCACTTCATCCATTTCATAGGGATCGACGTAGCGTCCGACGGAAATAACGGGGACTTTCGTGACTTCTTTAATTTTCCTGGCTAAAAACGCCTTGAAGCCGGGTTCATATTCAACCGGCGCGCTCGGGTTCGGTGTATCGATATTTACTGCGGGGCTGCCATGAGTGCCAAAGGACACATTGATGATGTCCGCACCGGCACTCACCAGATCGGGGATAATGGTCTGCATGTCGGAGATGGTATAACCGTTTTTGATGCACTCCTCGCCGGAGATCCGGATGGACATGGGGAAATCCGGACCGACCTGTTTGCGGGCTTCTTTCAGGCATTCGATCATAAAGCGGGATCGTCCGCGGAAATCGCCTCCGTATTGATCCTTGCGCTGATTGCTGTTTGCCGAAAGAAACTGCATGAGCAGATAACCATGCGCTCCGTGAAGCTCGAGGGCATCAAATCCCGCCTTCTGCGCCCGAACGGCTGCGCTGCCGAATGCAGCAATGGTTTCCTCGATATCGGCAAGCGTCATCTCGCGCGGCGTTCCCAGAAAACCGAAGATGTAGCTCGGAATGGCTGAAGGTCCGATCGCCTTATTTTTCTTTTGCAGCAGATAGTTTTCACGACCTGTATGGTGAAGCTGCATGGCTATTTTGCTTCCCTGCGCGTGCACCACATCGGCAAGCCTGCTCAAGCCGGGAATGAATTTGTCATCCCAGACGCCGATGCATCGCGGTGAAGCAGAACCCAAAGGGTGCACCTCCGTGATCTCCGTGATGATGAGCCCGGCGCCGCCCTGTGCCCTGCGTTTGATATAGGCCAGGTTCGCTTCACTGACGGTGCTGTCGTGATTGCCGAGGGCTGTTCCCATGGGGGGCATCACCAGCCGGTTGGGAATCGTCAAGCGAACGGATGGTGATCGGGGACAACAAATGCTCAAGGGTTTTCATAAATGATCTCCTTTGCTGAAAAAGAGGCGTAGGGAAAATATTAGTCGCTTAAGGCCTCTGTCCTCACGTGCATGCGTGTGAGGGCAGAGGCCTTCCTTGCAGGATCGGCAGCTTTTCCGACTAGGAGAAATGTGTGCCCAACAGCAAACCTCCGTCAATAACGATTTCCGCTCCTGTCGTATAGTTGGAAGCTTCGGAAGCCAGGTAAACTGCTGCGCCGGCAATTTCATCCGGTTCGCCGATGCGGCAGGTAGGCAGATGCTTGCACAGCTCATCTTTCTGTTTTTTAGCCTCTTCCGGCGGTAAATGTGCCCAGTGGGAATTCATCATCTTGGTGCTGATGGGTCCAGGACAGATGGCATTAACCTGGATGTTGTCGCGCGCCAGTTCCATGGCAAACGCACGTGTAATATGACGGACACCGGCTTTAGAGATGGAATACACACTGACAAAGGGTTCCGGATTAAATCCGTCGATGGATGCCACATTGATGATTTTGCCGCCGCCCTGTTTTTTCATGACCCGGCCGCAGCCTGGCTCATGAAGTAAACACCTTTCAGGTTCAAGTTCATGATGGTGTCCCAGAGACGCTCGTCCGTGTCGAGCACGGAGGCCATGGCGGGGCTGGCGCCGGCGTTGTTGACCAGAATATCGATCCGGCCGAACTTCTGGATGACCGTGTCCACCACCCGCTGGATTTCTTCGAATTTGCCCAGATGCGCCGGCACAACCAGTACTTCGCAGCCGATGGCCGTCATTTCGCCGGCGGTCGCTTCCAGGTCCTGTGCCTTACGGCTGGTAATGACAACTTTGGCTCCGGCTTTGGCAAAACCATAGGCAATAGCCTGACCGATGCCGCGGCTGCCGCCGGTCACAATTGCTACTTTACCTTTTAATGAATACTGCGAAAGATCAAACATAGCAACCACTCCTTTATGTTTTTCATTCTATAGAAAAATAATTTAGCAGGAATTTGCAACCTTTTTTACAGGGGAGCCGGATTCCGGCTGTCGGGAACGGCGCGTGACTTTCAGGTTATCGCGACCGTTCCCTACATAATGCCGATCCGTTATTTCTTCGCCGCTTTCGGCGCGAGCGCTTCACGGTCGCCGCCGCTCATGCCGGCAATATATTTCACCAGCTTCTTGCGGGCCTCGATGTCGTACTGTGTCGTGATAGCAATCTGCTCCATGATGGGCGAGCCGCCGCCGTGATAATTGCCCACATTGACGATGCCGCCTGTTGCGGAACACAGATGGTCGCCCAGATAGCGCCAGAACTGCGCCTGATCCTCGGGAGTCATTTTCGGATTGCGCTTGGTGTATTTCAGCAGCGCTTGTCCAGTTTCCGGATTGGCAAAGTCCTTCTCGTGGGGGAAGGTTGCCGTGACGCCGCCGGAGATGTCGCAGAGAATTTCGGCCTCACGAAAGACCGCTTCGCCGGACAGGCAACGGCCTACATTGCAGTAAATGGAATGCGGAATATAAGAGCCGGGGCCGTAAGGCACAAAACCAATGCCGGGAATGTAAACTTCGGGCTTGCCCAGATCGGATGCCGTATAACCGGCGGCATAACCCAGCTCGCTGGTCATGATGATCTCGGCCAGTTTCTCGCGGACATGGGATTCTTTGTGGATGTTGTTCACTTCGGCAGCCAATGCTGCCGTGCCCAGGATCACATCGCCAATGGCGGGTTTGCAACCGGAGTAGGAATGGCGGTGGAACAAGGCAAACAGAAGCGCCAGAACGCCGCCGTGCTGATGCTCGCCGGCGAGAAACACCCTTTCCCACGGAACAAAGCAGTTGTCGAAGATCATGTAGGAATCCGTCGCACCCGGCATAAATCCGCGTTTGTAATGTTCTCTTTCCCGCAGATTATGAAGTGTCATCACCTGCGTTAAGCCGTCCCAGTCACCTGGCACCGCGAAAGCCACCGCGTAGTCTTTGTCTTCCGCGCGCAGGGCACGGGTGGGAAGCACCAGAACTTCATCAGCCACGGACGCTTCGGAAATATGAACCTTACAGCCTTCAACAATGATACCGTCCTTGGTCCGCTCCTTAATGTGAACATAAGAGCCGGGATTGGGCTGTTCGGCCGGACGCAACAGGCGGTCGCCCTTTACATCCGTCTGCGCACAGCAACCAACGAGGTCTTCCGTCTGGAAACGAGTCAGCCATTTCTTGAAATTTTCATGATACTGGGTGGCGCCTTTGTTGACCTTGTCCGCTTCATAGGAAACATTATAAATGGCGTTGGTGCCGTCAATGCCCATGCAACGCTGGATACAACCACCGACTTTCTGGCAGAGCATGCGGGTCATGTCCTGTTTCTTGTGCAGATCTTCCTTGTTCTGGTGAACGTGGGTAAAACGATTGATCTTCTGTCCTGTAAGATGAGAGGTAGCGATCATCAGATCCTGCATTCTCCGGCTTGGCCGCTTCATCATACGTCGTACCGATGGTATTGAGACAAGGCACCTGTATTTCATCCGTCCGGTCGATTAATTGCCCGTCAAAATAAATGTTCCTTTTCATTTTGGAAAGACCTTTAATGTAATCCTGCTTTGTTCTCATGGGTGATACTCCTTTCTTTTATGCGTCTTGTTTATTTTTTGTTTTTTGTCATCCGGGGAGCTTGCGTTTCGCTTCCCGGCAATTTCAACGTCGGATTAGTTTGCAGAAGCTGCCCCAGAGCGCGGGCGTCTTCCAGATTCAAATGCAGAGTGAGGCCCTGCTGTTCCTTTTTTGCCCGGATACCGTTAAAGACAATTTCCAGAAACGGATCGAGCATATCCATTATGCTTTTTTCACGATGGGGCATTCCTTGCATATGCCAATGAATGAAGAGATGTTCGATAGTGCCCATCAGGATGGAGCGAATCAGGTAAGCGTCGGAATCGGGGCGAAACGTGCCGTCGGCAATACCATCACGAATGATATCCAGCAAACGGTGCGCTGAACGGCGAATAGCCTCATGAGCAGCTGTTTGCCGAAATCGTTTGTTGGACATGAGTTGCAGCAAAACAAGCGCCGAATAATGAGGGTTATTCTGATAAAGTTGAACGTAACTATAGAGGATGGCGCGCATTCGTCCTTCGACGTCTTTGATAAACGGCAACACTGTATGGGATTCTTTAGCCGTGTCGTTGGAGATTTTCTCGGGAATAGCAAACAGGAGGTCTTCCTTGGTGCCGAAGTATTCGTAAATGGTGGCCTCGGAAACGCCCGCTTCTTTGCTGATTTCAGAAATGGTCGCCTCCTGAAAACTCTTTTCGGCAAAAATGCGCAGTGCCGCATCCATAATGCGATCCTTTCTGGTTTTTGCTCGAACATGGTCTACCATAAAGCCATCCCTTTTTTTGGTTGACTTAAACCTATATCATCATAGTCTCACTGTCAAGTATTATTTTTTTTCATAGTTAGACTATTATTTTTGTTGAATATTTATAGTCTATAGTCAATTTATGAACGTAAATATTTGTTTTTACTCAAACAAGCACACCTATTCTCCTTCTCTTTTCATTCCTTTTATTTTTTCTATAACGGCCGACGCCAACCGGTCTTCCGGTAGTTCCCGGAAATCGATTGTTTTGCCGGCAATAACCGTCCAATGCCCGGTTAATTCATCAAGCTCCTTTTTCCGGGCGCATGCAGACGAACAGCCACAAACCAGAATGCCGGCCCCAAAAGGCGCGAAGGAGATATCCGTTATGAGTTGATAACCAGAACCAAGTGAGCTGTCAATATCCTTGATGATTTTAGATCTGTCGATTTGACAATTACAGCCACCGCAGTATTTAACTACAATATCCAAACGTATTGAACTCCGAATCTTGACAAGGTTACGCCAAAGGGCAGGATTGAATGAAATCAGTAATCTGCTTATCCGTCAGACCGATGCCGGGTTTGCCGTCCAGGCGTTTGACCACCAGACCTTTTTCAAAAAGGATCAACGTTGGAAAAACATCGATACCATATAAATCGGCAATATGTTCCTCATCATCGGCCACCAAAAGCAGATGGCGCGGTTCTTCGCGCGCCTTTTTTTCAAACACGGGCAAAACTCTTCGGCAGTAAGGACACCATGACGCATAAACCATTGTAATGACTCTATCTGTTTGCTGAAGAGCCTGCTCCAGATCACGAAGGTTGTCCACTGATGCGCATGACTCGTTTGTGCCCATAGATTACCCCTTCTCGCTAACGGAAACGGTTCTTTAGTCCGGCGAATAAACTTTGCTCGCCTAAAGGTCACGCGTGTCGGATCAAAAATTCCCCCGTATTTGCCAAAGCTATTTCTTTAATGGTGCTCCCGTCATAAATCTCTCCTGCAGTCTGCGCATCCCCTGAAGCCACCGGGAATAATCAGCCGCCTTTCTCTGCATGTAGGTTTTGACTTCCGGATGAGGCAGGATTAAAAACTGGTCGGCGGCAAGGGCTTCCATAACGGCGTCCGCCAGTTGTTCGGGCTTCATCAAGCCGTCCACTCCCGCCACGCCGCCGCCCTCATGCTGACGCGTCATTTCCGTTTCAACGGCCTGCGGACAAAGGGCAAAGACCTGGATACCCTGATCGCCATACGTGATGGAAAGATTTTCCGCCAGGCCCACCGCCGCGTGCTTGGTGACAGAATAAGGCAGGGAACCGATCTGGCTTAAAAGCCCCGCCGCAGAAGCGGTAATCATTAACGCGCCGCCTCCGCGTTTGATCATTCCGGGAATCACCGCGCGCGCCGCGAACACATGCGCCAGCACATTAATTTCCCAGATGCGCTGCCAGGTTTCATTATCCACTTCATAGCCGCCGATAGCGATAATGCCCGCGTTGGAGCAGAATAGATCAACTCTGCCGTACTTGTCTTCCGTGTACTTGACCATGTGGATGATATCTTCTTCTCTGCGCACGTCGCAAACCACAGCTTCGCCTTTGACTTCAGCGGCAACGGCTTTGGCGCCCGTTTCATTGACATCGGCCGCAATGATGGCCTTCGCGCCTTCTTTTGCAAACCGCTGACACAATCCCCGGCCGATGCCGGAAGCCGCACCTGTAACAATGATGACTTTCCCCGCTACTTCCATTTTTCTTCTCACCTTTCCATTAATTTCTTTTTATAAAATTCTTTTTACTCAGTTGATAAACTATTAATCAACCGGCGAGTTCTTTTGATTTTTTGGCCGCCGCCTCCACTGCAGCCATCAGCGTTGATCGAATCTTTCCTTCCTCCAGCACTTTTAATCCGGCAGCAGTGGTGCCGCCAGGTGAGGTCACCATGTTTTTCAATTGTGCGGGATGCTGCTTGCCCGTAAGGCACAGACGTGCCGAACCCAGCATCGTCTGCGCGGCAAGTTTCTCGGCCAGATCCCGCGTCAGGCCTAACTGGACGCCGGCGTCGGTCAGCGCTTCGATGATTAAAAAACAGTATGCAGGACCGCTGCCGCTCAAGCCGGTCACGGCATTCATGAGTTTTTCATCCACTTCCACAGCAAGACCCACGGCATTTAAAATCGCCAGTGCGTATTGCACGTCGTCTTTTTTAGCAAAATGCCCCCGGGCTACAGCGGCGGCACCTTCGCCCACCATCGCGGCGACATTGGGCATCACCCTTAAGACACGCGGGGTTTTGGATAACGCCTTTTCAATAAAATCTGTTGTCACTCCCGCTGCGATCGAAATAAACAGTTTTGATTTATTCGCGACCGGGCGAATCTCTTTAAGGGTTTCCGGAAAGTTTTGAGGTTTGACGGCTAGGATGACAATGTCGGCATCCTTCACCGCTTTCTTGTTGTCGGCGGTAGCCTGCAATTTGAGGGAAGAACGCAGGTCGTCGAGCCTTGCGGGATCAATATCCGTCACGGTGATATTCTGCGCGGAAAGAATTTTGTGGGTAATCATCCCACGGGCAAGAATACTGCCCATCTTTCCGCCTCCGATAATGGCGACTTTCTTGCCTTTAAACATAGTATTTCAGACCTCCGGAATAATGGTAAATACATGCACTTTTTCCCCGCATCCTGTCAATACAATTCCTCATCATTTTGCGGGTGACCTCGTGCCACCTTTTCTGACCTTGAGTGACCTTTAGGTTATTCTTCCGTTGCATAAAAATTTGCTTTTGTGATAGTCACTTCGTCGGGAGGACTATGATTGATGTTGAAGTATTTCAAGGTAAAAGAAAATAAAGTGGCCTGCTGGGTTAATCCGCATGATTTCGGCACGCAGGCACAAAGTCTCGTTTTTATCCATGGTTCCGGCGGCAATTCCAGCGTCTGGTCTCATCAATATTCAAAATTGCACAAGGTGTTTAATATCGCTGCAATCAACCTTCCTGGCCATGGAAAATCCGGCGGGCACGGCAAAACAGGATATTCCCAAATATGTCCTTAACTTGAAAGAAATTCTCGGCGTTTTAAAACTGGAACGTCCGATATTGATCGGGCATTCGCTGGGCGCGGCAATCGCCCTTAGTTTTGCCTCAAAATATCCACAGGACATAAGCGGTGTCGTGGCCACAGGCGGTGGATTAACCATGCCGGTAAACCCCGACATGTTGGACGGATTTCGTAAACAACCGGAATTTGTCCTGGACATGATCTGCAAATTTTCTCTGGCCAAAGAAAACCGCCCTAAATTTTTTGATGCCTTGCGCGCAAGCCTCGGTCAGGCCAATGTTGATGTTGTGTCCGGCGACATGCTGGCTTGCAGCAAGTTCGATCTGACGGGGGAACTCAAAAAAATCAATGTGCCGGTGCTGGTTATTTGCGGCACGGAGGATAAAATGACGCCGCCTGCTTCGTCGGAGCAGATCGCCGCCGGCATCGCTGGAACAAAACTTGTCCTGATCGAAGGCGCGGGACACATGGTCATGATGGAAAAACCATCGGCGTTCAATGATGCCTTGCGAGATTTCGCCGCGGCACTGCCGCAGGCCGTTCACACAAAAAAATCATAAAGGATGTGGATTTTATGCTCACCATCGGCACCAGTAATTTAATTATCGCACTGGCGAAAGTCATTGATATCATCCTGACGGTCTATATGTGGATCATCGTCGCCCGTGCCCTGATCTCCTGGGTGAATCCCGACCCGTATAATAAAATTGTGATCTTTTTGTATCGCGTGACCGAACCGGTGTTGCGACCAATACGCAAAATTATTCCCCGGCATAGCCTACCCATTGATTTTGCACCGCTGGTTGTTTTGCTGATCATCATTTTCTTACAGTATTTCCTGGTTCAAACCATGATTCAAATGGCAAGCGGTTTATAGAAAGGCAGGCGACTTGACCCATACGATTCTGATTCGTGAAACGAAAAACGGCTTATCCTTTGACATCCATGTCAATCCGCATGCCTCAAGAGCCGACATCGCGGGCATATCGGAGGGGATGCTGAAAGTGAAAGTCACCGCTCCGCCGGTGGAAGGGGCAGCCAATGAGGCCTGCATTGGACTGCTTGTCCAAAAAACTGGGACTGAGAAAAAGCCAGATGAAAATATCCGCAGGCGCCAGAGGACGTAAAAAAACGATTCTGGTCAGTGAAATCAGCAAGGCGGATTTGGAACAGAAGATCCATAAACTGGATATTGATCATTCATAACGCGCAATTCATCATCAGTTAAAACACAAGGGAACTGAAGTAAGAGAATGGAAAGCCCAGCAGAAAAATCAGAAAATGCCAAAGTAGCTAAAGCTGCCGGAATCGTGGGCGCAGCAACGATGGTTAGCCGTGTTTTCGGGGTGATTCGGGACATGGTGATTGCCGCCTTATTCGGCGCGAGTTGGATGACCGACGCGTTCTGGGTGGCTTTTCGCATTCCCAATATGCTCAGGCGCCTGCTGGGCGAAGGTTCGCTTACCGTTTCCTTTGTTCCTGTTTTTACCGAATATCTGCAGAAGAAAACGAGAGAAGAAGCCCTCGAGCTGGCTTCCAACGCCTTTACTATTCTATCCGTCATTCTCGCTTTCGTATCGGTGCTGGGCATTCTCCTGTCGCCTTTGATTGTCGGACTGATTGCGCCCGGCTTTATTGCAAA
Source organism: uncultured delta proteobacterium (assembly GCA_963726395.1). Classification (GTDB taxonomy): domain Bacteria; phylum Desulfobacterota; class Syntrophia; order Syntrophales; family Smithellaceae; genus UBA8904. Next base: position 7,390 of record CAVSCG010000025.1, on the reverse strand, counting down.
ACCCGAGCAGTTTGCGCTGGCTGTTTTTCTCAACCGCCTGATGTTTCCCTACATCTTTTTTATCGCTCTAGTCGCTTTATGTATGGGTATTTTAAATTCCTTCCGACATTTTACCTCGCCGGCCTTATCACCTGTGATGCTGAATATCGCCATGATTACTGCTGCGCTGACTTTGCACGACTGCTTTGCCCAGCCGATCACCGCGCTGGCCGTGGGCGTACTGATAGGCGGCGTATTGCAGCTGGCTATGCAATGGCCGGCTTTGTTTAAATTTGGCGTAAAATTTAAATTTCGCTTCAACTTGCGCCATCCGGGCATTAAGCAAATCGGCCTGCTCATGCTTCCGGCAATTTTCGGCGCGGGCGTGGGCACGATTAATGTTTTTGTTGGAACGATTCTGGCTTCCCTGCTTCCGGGTGGCTCTGTGACGTATCTTTTTTATGCCGATCGGATCATGGAATTCCCGCTGGGCATTTTTGCCATCGCCATCGGAACTGCAGCGTTGCCCAGCTTTTCCAAGCATGTTGCCGCAGGTCAGATGGATGAGTTAAAATCCAGCATTTCCTTTTCATTGCGGCTGATGCTTTTTCTAACCATTCCGTCAATGGTTGCCTTAATGGCGCTCCACTTACCGATCATCTCCGTTTTGTTTCAACGCGGCGCTTTTGACGCTCAGGCCGCCATTTATACCGGTCAGGCCTTGTTCTGTTACGCGCTGGGACTTTGGGCTTTTTCGGTTCTCCGCGTGTTTATTTCCTCTTTTTATTCACTTCAGGATTCCAAATGGCCGCTGAAAGCAGCCATCATTACCCTGATAGTCAATGTGCTTTTTAGTCTGGCATTAATGTATCCTTTAAAGCACAATGGCATTGCCCTGGCCGGTTCCATCTCAGCCGCCGTCAACGTATTGATTCTGGCTTTTGTTCTGAGAAACAAAATCGGATCGTTCCTTGATCGCGCCTTTTACATCTCTTTTTTTAAAATTATTCTATCCTCTGTTGTTATGCTCGGAGCCATCGGAATGATTGAATATTTTATGCCATGGAACACCCACGCCGGCCTTCAATCAAGATTGATTTTCCTGACCAGCTCTGTTGTTGCAGGCGCCTGCGTATTCTTTATCTCTGCCTACCTTCTGAAAAGTCAGGAAATTTACGCTCTCATCAATATGGTCAAAAAGCGGTTAAACCGCCCATAGCGTTCATTCAGCCGATAAAATCATTGACTTCAATATCTCAAAGTGATAGGAGCTCCTGTCCTAAGGCTGGCAGGAGCCAGAAAAAGGTATAAGAGGTAAATTATGTTAGATATTAAATACTTAAGACAGAATATTGACTTCGTCCGCCAGAAAATGGACGCACGGGGCCAAAAAATTGATTTTGACCGTTTTATACGTTTGGACGCAAAAAGAAGAGACATTCTAGGGGCCGTAGAGACCCTGCGTAACGAACGTAACAGCGTGTCCAAGCAAGTGGGCGAACTCAAAAAGAAGAAAGAGGACGCCTCAGCGCTCATTGAAAAGATGGGGGACGTATCGGCCAAGATAAAAGAATATGACGAAAGTCTGCGCGTCACGGAAGAAGAGTTGAACGCCTTTGTCATGATTGTACCGAATATCCAGCATGAATCCGTGCCGCAAGGCAGCGGTTCCGAAGATAATGCCGTTGTTCGCACCTGGGGTGAAAAACCGGTTTTCAGCTTTGAACCCAAACAGCATTTCGACCTGGGCGAAAACCTGAACATTCTGGATTTCGCGCGCGGCGCAAAAATAACCGGAGCGCGCTTTACGCTTTATCGTGGGGCAGGCGCCCAACTGGAGCGGGCGCTAGTCAGTTTTATGCTCGATTTGCATACTGAAAAGCATGGTTACACGGAAGTTTTAACACCTTTCATGGTGAACGCCGAAAGCATGACCGGAACCGGCCAGTTGCCCAAATTCAAGGAAGACCTTTTTAAAATTGAAGGGATGGAATATTACCTGATTCCGACAGCGGAAGTTCCGGTCACGAATATTTACCGGGATGAAATCCTCGAGGAAGAGAAACTGCCGATTTATCTAGTGGCTTATTCTCCCTGTTTCCGCGCGGAGGCAGGCTCCTACGGCAAAGACACGCGGGGATTGATTCGTCAGCATCAATTTAATAAAGTAGAAATGGTCAAGTTTTCCAAACCGGAAACATCATATGATGAACTGGAAAAACTGACCGCCAACGCGGAAGAAGTTCTCGAAAAGCTCGGCATTCCTTACAGGACGGTATGTCTGTGCACGGCCGACCTTGGTTTTTCTTCAGCCAAAACTTACGACGTAGAGGCCTGGATGCCCGGACAAAACACCTATCGGGAAATTTCTTCCTGCAGCAACTTTGACGATTTTCAGGCGCGCCGGGCGGCGATCCGGTTCCGAAGGAAAGACAGTGGCAAAGTGGAATTTGTCCATACCTTAAACGGCTCTGGTCTGGCTGTTGGCAGAACCGTCGTGGCCATACTGGAAAATTATCAGCAGGCCGACGGCAGCGTTATTATCCCGGAAGCCCTGCGTCCTTATATGAGAGGTCTGGAACGAATTACTCTTTAAGGTAATCTGAGGAATAACCGAAGAATACATTATTTGATGGAGGGATGGCCGAGTGGTCGATGGCGGCGGTCTTGAAAACCGTTGACCGAAAGGTTCGCGGGTTCGAATCCTGCTCCCTCCGCCAGAAATAATAACAAGCGGCAAATTTACACTTGCCGCCATGTTTTAAAATACAGGCCTGAAATAATCAGCGGAGAGATGGCTGAGTGGCCGAAAGCGATCGCCTGCTAAGCGATTGTACGCCCTTTAAAGGTGTACCGCGGGTTCGAATCCCGCTCTCTCCGCCAGTTTTTTCTGCAAATTTCGATTTTTATCGAATAAAATTCTTTAACCTAGCTTTAACTTTCTTTAACTTTCCGACTTTAGTGCCCACATCGGATTTTACTGAAAGTTATTGTTTTCTTCCTGAAACAAAGCATCCAATAATTTTGACGAGCATACTCCCTTTCAAGCAGTAATCCTTATTGATTTAAATTGACTCCTACCTGTGTTGACAGAATCTACGTGATTAAAGAGGGAAATTATAACGTACTGGTTTATCCGGTTCATGTAGAAAGCCAAATGGTTTAATTTATGGGTGGATGGTGAAAATCACGGACAATGAGAAGAGGGAGAGGCATCACCTGATCTGCGTCCCTAAAAGGTTAAATGTTTAATAATTAAAGACAAAGCGATCGAATTGGATCTGAAACTTATTATGGATTCGTGTCGGGCATGCTACTTGCTAAATGTTGCCACACAGGGAAAGTTGTGCTTCGCAAATAAAACGATTAAAAATATAATATTTTATTTTCGACGACTCGACAAAGGAGGGATGGAAGCAGCAGCTTTTTTATTTAAGCCCTCCTGAAGTGTTTTTGGAGACTATCACCATGCAGGAGAAAAAAGAAAATCAGATTTCCACAGCCGTTGAGGCATTCGTTCCTGAAATATACATGCCGCGCCTTCAGTTCTTCATCCGCATGCTTCTGGGAACTATGGCGTTAACATACTTTAATTTTATTCCAATTCCACCGCTTATTTTCACTGTAACCCAGATTAATCTCATTATTGTTTCCTATTATGCGTTTCATGTCTTCTGGTGGTGGTATTATAAGAGGTATGGCACAAAAATTATCATGCTTCGCCTGGGTTCATGGATAGACATCTTGGCAGCAGTCGTCGCTATTCTCTGCGATCCATTTACCATGCCCCCCATGATATTGCTACTCCTGGTTGCTGCCCTCGGCAATGGCATCCAGCATGGGCTTTATGTCATCGCCGAATCGATGATCGGGGCACTCATCCTCGGGTTAGCTGTGCTAGTCATACATTGCAGTCTTCTCGGGAAGTGGCCTCCCTATAATATGTACTTTTACGTATTCCTTATTGTTGTCGGTGTGTACTATTCATATCTTCTTGTGCGGCGTATTGAGCTGATGAAGATGGAAGCAATAAAAATCAGTGATTATGACAGTCTCACAGGGATACGGAATAGGCGGGCGTTTTTGAATGCTGCGGAATATTTGTTGTCTCTCAGTGGGCGGTCAACCATTCCTCTCGTATTTGTATTCGCCGATCTTGATAATTTCAAGACCGTCAACGATCAGTTTGGACATGAAATGGGTGACAAAGTTCTCAAGCGTTTTTCCGAAATGGCGCGATCGATATTCAGGAAGTCCGATGTCATTGCGAGATATGGCGGTGATGAGTTTGTGATGATTCTCACGAACGCTTCTCTTGGGGGCGCGGAGTTGGCGATACAGAGACTTCAGAATGAGTTCAGAAACTGGGCTCGGAATAGTGGATTGCAGACAGGCGTCAGTTTCGGTATGGCCATGGCGTCGAAAGGGGAAAATAACCTTGATGATATCCTACGACAGGCGGACGCTGCATTATATGAGGCGAAGACGAAGAGGTATGAGATCAGCAAGGCAGTCCCCATAGTTGAGACAAAGAATGGGGCTGCTGAAGGTGAATCATTCAGCGAGGCTGCACAACTCCGCTCCATACCCGTTACACCCACTTTCCACCACGGCAGCGGCGAATGCCATCCGCCTGAGCAACCGGATGACCACTTACAGATGAACCTTTTCGACCAACTTGAAAAGAAAATACTGGATAAGGAAACAGCCAATCAGCAGTTGCGGCTATTGGTTGAAGAGTATCGCTTGCAATTTGAAAACATATTGGATGTTGTTTTTATGATTGGCACCGATTTAAATATACTTAGCATATCTCCTAGCGTGGAGAAATTACTGGGCTACAAGGCTGAAGATTTCATCGGCCAACCTGTTTCCGATTTAAGTCATATCTTGACTCCGCAATCGTTTAAGCGAGCGATATCCAATGTAAGCATGATGCTAAAGGGTAAAAATATTCCGGCAGCAAATTATGACTTTGTCGCCAAGGATGGAACCTTAAAGCATGCAGAAATTCATGGATCCCCCTTAATGCGTGATGGACAAGTTGCGGGTACGATTTCTGTTGCCCGCGACATAACCGAGCGCAAACATGCAGAGGAGGCACTGCGGGAGAGCGAAGAGAAGTATCGCCTGATTTTCGAGTACTCACCCCTGGGCCATTTTTACTTTGATGAAAAGGGTGTAATTGTTACGTGTAATGATAATTTCGTCAAGCTTATCGGATCTTCAAAAGAGGCGATTGTTGGCATCAACCTGCTCCTACTACCTGATAAAAAACTTGTTGAATCTATTCAGAAAGCACTGAATGGGGATACCGCATTTTATGAAGACGTTTACCATTCCACAACCGCGGGAAAAGCTACACCGGTAAGGGCTTTTTTTGCACCGATCAAAATTGGCGATAAAGGCATTCTTGGGGGTGTAGCAATTATCGAAGACGTCACCAACCACAAGCGTGCTGAGGAGGATCTCAAGAAATCCCTTGAGCAATTGCGACGGGCCATGCAGGCGACGATCCAGGCGCTATCGCAGATCGTGGAGACGAAAGACCCTTACACCTCAGGACACCAGAAGCGGACCACCAATCTGGCCCGGGCCATAGCCACGGAGATGCATCTCTCGTCGGATCAGATCGAGGGCATCCGGGTGGCCGGGGCGATCCATGATATTGGGAAGCTCTCCGTCCCCGCAGAAATCCTCAGCAAACCGTCGAAGCTTGCCGCAGCCGAGTATTCGCTGATCAAGGAGCATGCCCGTCAGGGCTATGAAATCCTGAAGGACGTGGAATCCCCCTGGCCTCTGGCGGAAATCGTCCATCAGCACCACGAGAGAATAAATGGCTCTGGTTATCCCCGGGGGTTACAAGGCGAGGAGATTCTGATCGAGGCACGCATCCTGGCCGTGCCGCGGAGACTGGGAAACGATCGCTTCATCCGTCCGTATAGTCCTGCATTGGGGATTGAAAAAGCCTTGGAGGAGATCGAGAAAAACAAAGGTGTTCTCTATGATCTTTTAGCAGCGGATGCCTGCCTGCGTTTTCAAGGAGAAGGGTTTTAAAATCAATTAGTAACAAATCTATGCACGGTTACTATACCTCTACCCAAAACTTGGAGATGGCAATAAAGTGCATTTTATTCTGATAAGGGTTACGATGCTGACTTTCAGATGGTAATATTTACATTAATTCTGATCCAAAGTTGCGGGCTTGTAAGTGGAGATGCAAGAAGTGACCATTTCGAAAATTAAAACATCGATGATGGATTTTTCCCGTGATGTTCTTCCTGTAATTTTTAGAAACAATTATTTTAAAAATAGTGTACTCTTCAATTAATAATCAATATTTACCAAGGTATTCAAAATGAATGATGAGGCAAGACACAACAACAACTATAAAAGAGCTAGCAGAGGTGCGCCAGCGAATAATCCAACTGGAAAAAACAGAAGCAAGTCTTAAACAGATTAATGCGACACATCGGGAAAGTGAGGAGATCTTTCATTTACTGGTGGATCAGATGACAGACAGTATGATCATTATCGACTGGGATGGAACAATCCGCTTTGCCAATGAGACTGCCTTGAAACTGGTGGAAGGTGATTCCCATACAGAAGTTCTTGGCAGAAATATCGTTGGATTCATGGATTCGGCACTATGCTATGATGATGGACGCATTGGCCATGGCTAAGGCAGGCCATAAAGTCGTGAGAAAAGAAGGCAAGGTTATCACGGCAAAAAGTCGGGGAAATGGGTGGGAGCCAGGGGAACAAAAGTCCATTTCCAGGGTTCTGATTGCTATATGGTGAACATCAGGGACATTACAGAACGTAAAAAGGCGGAAGAGGCGCTGAATCAGGCGGAAAAGAATTATCACAATTCTTTGGATGGCTCATCTTAGGCGTGCGGATTGTGTCTGCTGACGGAGTGACTCTCTATGCCAACCAGGCGACGCTGGATCTCTTCGGATTCGCCTGTTTGGATGAACTGAAAACAATTCCTGTAACGAATCACTATACCCCGGAGAGTCTGGCTGAGAACCATCTCAGAATGGAACAAAGAAAACGAGGCGAGAGTGGACCGTTCATTTATGAAATCAGCATTGAAACGAAAGACGGGAAGGTTCGGCATGTCGAAGTCTTCCGTAAAGAAATCATTTGGGACGCGCCGGACACTTTCAGGTGCTTTACCACGATATCACCGAGCGCAAGCGAGCAGAGGAGGCGCTGAAGGAAAACGAGGATCGCTATCGAATCTTGGTGGAAAATGCGAGCGACATCGTCTACAAAACGACAACACCGGACACTTCACGTTTGTTAATGCGGCGGCACTCCTTCATTAGGGATACCAAGAGAAAGAACTTATCGGAAGGCATTACCCAACATTAATCCGCCCGGATATCAGTGACGAAGCCATGAA
>CAVSCG010000024.1:0-142083 GCA_963726395.1 uncultured delta proteobacterium | reverse complement strand
AGCCGTGATGCCGTGTTGATCGTGTCTCCAAGAACACCATGGGTGCCCTTATCCAGATTGACTTCTCCGGTGACGACCAAGACCCGTGCAGATGCCCGTGTGCATGGCGAGAGGCTTTCCAATCCTTTTTTCATACTGGGGACTGATCGAGGAAACGATGTCATGGATTTCTCTGGCTGCTTTAATTGCCCTGATAGGGTCATCTTCATGCGATTTGGGAACGCCAAATGATGGCCATGATGGCATCTCCAACAAACTTCTCTATGAAACCTTCATACTTCACCACGACCTGGGAAATCTTCCCGAAGATCCTGTCCGATGATCTCCTTGACTTCTTCAGGATCCATTTTCTCGGTCATTGCCGTGTATCCGGAGAGGTCACTGAAGAGAACCGTGACGTGCTTGCGTTCTTGATCTGTCATAATTGGCTTAGAAGGTAGTTTCATTGGGCCGGGGTGTTGGAGCAGATGTCTTTTATTGTACTGTAACCACACTTCCGCAGAATTTGTATTCTGTGCAGAATTGGTTTGCATTGCATTTTGGGCAGATGATTTCCAACTTTGCCCCGCATTCACCACAAAATTTTACTTTCCGGATTATCAAATTGGCATTTCGGACATTTCATATTTTCATCCTAAAGCTGCCAAGGCTTCCCGGGCTTGTTTCAGGAAAAAATCATTTTCGCATTCCTCAAAAAGCTCGATGGCGTCGGTGATGTATTTACGGGCCTCGTTTTTGCTGCCTTTGATTTTGCGCAATTCTCCCATATCCAGATACGCCTGTCCCAGAATACCTTTGGCCCCGATCTCTTTTGCCACTCTGATGGCCTCTTGGAGATGCTCCTCAGCCTTCTGTTTTAAAAAGGGGATGGTCTTGATCAGAAAACCGATGTTTTTGGCCAAAAGGGAAAAACTCTTTTCCCCTTCTCCCTGGATCATCTGGAGATATATTTTGCCCAGCATGTAACTCGTCTGACAATACATGCGTCCAAGCTTCCTTGCTTTTTAACTGAGACATCAGATCTTCAAACATCCTGACTCCCTGGCTTAGATTTCCTTTCATGACCGTCAAAAGGCTGGAGCACATTCTCTCTCTCATCGCCAGCCATAAAAAGCCATTCTCCTCCAGAAGCTTTACTATCTCATCAAAAACAATTTGTGCCTCCTCATATTGACCGTTCATGGTATAACCCATGGCAAGACATGCTTTTAAACAATAATAAGTAAAAGGTTCTACCTCATATTGAAGACCTTTTTTAGCATACTCAATTGCCGAGGGATAATCACCGGAATGAAATGATTGTTTGCGATACACACGTAGCCATCGGCAATGCACCCCGTGATTGAATGTTTCTGCCCGTATTCAACAAGCGCTTGCGCCATTTTGGTCGATTTTAGTGTTTCTCCTTTCACTGCATAGGCAATTGATAATCCGCCGGTCCACCGAAACAATTCCGGATCTTTTGTATATATTTCCATTTGCCGAACACGTTCCCCGAACCCGATCGCTTCATCGATTAAACCATGATCGGCACACCCCCAGATCAGGTATGCGCAGGCATAACCAATGACCTTTTGATCTCCGATCTCTTCGCCGATTTTAAGGGCCTGGCGCAAATACCTGATTCCATCGACCAGTTGCAGCCTGAATACCAGGGCCGTCCCCAACCGGATATAAAACATGCCGAGTTGAGCCTTATTGCCAATGGACACGGCAAACTCTTCCTTGTCTTTCAGAAAATCGCACAATTCGATAAACCGGGCGCGACGGGAATAGACCAAAGACCACTCCAGAATGATCTCCAGGAGAAGATTGTTTTCTTCTTTGGTTCTTTCCTGCCTGCTGATAAGAAGGTCAAAGGCTTCCTGAAAGTATTGATGGGCTTCATCAGGGGAATAGCGGCTTAAGCTTTTCTGCCCTGACTTCATCAGATAACTGGCAGCCTTAAGGACAGACTGTCCCTGCTTGAAGTGATAGCCCAGGGCTTCGTAGAATTCCGGCAGCCGGTCCTGGAAGAGTTGTTCCATGACTATGCCTATTTTCTCATGGATGGCTTGGCGCTCTTTCTTGAGGAGACCATTGTAAACGACTTCCTGGGTGAGGGCATGCTTGAAGATGTATTCCAGGTCAGGCTGAAATGATCGGGTGCGGATAAGGTCAAGTCTTTCCAGGCCGATGAGGCTCTTGTCAATCTGATCCTTGAGCGCCGTGACCCGGATGAGGATCTCATAGAAAAATGCCCTGCCGATGACGGAAGCCTCCTGAAGGATGCGTTTAGTTTCATTTTCCAGCCTGTCCAATCGTGCGGAGATGACTCCCTGAACCGTCGGGGGAATCTCCGCCTCTGTAATGGGTTTGGTGAGTGACCAGACGTTGTTGTCGCTGACCAGGATGGCTGTCTCCAGAAGGGAGTTGATCACTTCCTCCAGGTAGAAGGGATTACCTTCCACTTTGTCCCGGATGAACCGCTGCAGGTCATGGGGAACAGAATCCGTCTTCAGCAGAGATTCCACCATGCCCTGGGCATCGGTGGGTGATAGATCCTGAAGCCGGATCTCATGGTATGACTTGATGGCGCTTACCTGATGGCTGGTAAACAGGCTGAAGCTTGGACGGTAGATGCACAGAAAAATTGCCGGGTAGCGGAAATCGGCGAGGATGTTTCTCAGGAGCTCTACAGACGATGGGTCTGCCCAATGGAGATCTTCAATGCAGATGATAGCGGGTGCCCGTTTGCAGAGGTTCGTGAGGATGAATTGGATGGCCTCATGGAGCCTTGCCTTCCAGTATTCGGGGCCGACGTTTTCAATCTCCGGATACTTGATGGAATAGAGGCTGCCCACATAGGGGATCAGATCATTTCTTTCTCCCAGAAGGTATCCCGCGCCGGTTTCGACTTTCTTTCTGACCTGTTCCGGCTTGTCTCCTTCTGTTATCTGCCAGGCACGGCTGAGCAGATCCATGAGGGGGAAGTAAGGGATGTTCTGGGAGTAGGCATAGCAAAGGCCTTCACGCCATTGCACTTCTTCCAGGTTGATGGTTGCCTTGAAATCTTCGATAAGCCGGCTCTTGCCCATTCCCGCGTCACCGACAATGGAAAAGATAGACCCTTTGCCCTGCCGGAGATTGGTGACGGCTTCCTGCAACTGGGCCATCTCCACTTTTCTGCCGATAAGCTCTGCCCTCATGCCGGAAAGCCGATGGGTCTTGGTAGGGTCTTCTTTGGCAGATATTACTTTGTAAGGCTTTATGGGTTCAGCCTTGCCCTTGACGGTTGTTGGCTCCATCGGCTCAAAAGTGAAATATCCTTCTGCCGGATGATAGGTATCGGGGCTGATGACAATCTCTCCGGGCTTGGCTAATCCGGATAGTCTGGAGGCAACATTGATGGTATCCCCCAATACACCATGGGTTCCTTTCTCCAGATTGACTTCCCCTGTGACGACAAGGCCCGTGCTTATGCCTGTATGCATGGAGAGGGGCTTGCCGATTTTCTTTTCATATTGCGGGCTGATGGATGAAACGATTTCGTGAATCTCTCTGGCGGCCTTGATGGCTCTTACCGGATCATCTTCATGGGATTGAGTAGCTCCAAATAATGCCATGACGGCATCCCCGATAAACTTCTCGATGAAGCCTTCATACCTGGCAACTACTTTGGAGATCTCCCCGAAGACCTTTCCCATGATCTCTTTGACTTCTTCGGGATCGAGCTTCTCGGTCATGGCGGTATAGCCGGACATGTCGGAGAATAAAACCGTTACTTGTTTGCGGGCGCTATCAGAAATGGTTGTCTTAGAGGGAGTTTCAATAGGCTGGGGAGTTATCGCAGATGTCTTTGTAAAGTTATAACCGCATTCGCCGCAGAACTTATAGTCTGGCGGATTGGTTGATTGACAACTTGGGCAGATGCTCTCTAACTTAGCCCCACATCTACCACAAAATTTCTTTCCTTCTGGATTATCAAATTGGCATTTCGGACATTTCATATTTTCATCCTAAAGCTGCTAACGCTTCCTTGGCTTGTTTGAGAAAGACATCAGCCTCACATTCCTCAAAAAGATGGACAGCATCGGAGATGCATTTTCTGGCTTCATCGGTTCTTCCTTTGACATTATGCAGGAGGCCTAACTCAAGTGTCACTTGTCCCAGAACACCTTTGGCTCCGATCTCCTTTGCCAGATTTATCGCCTTCTGAAAATGACTTTCCGCCTTTTTTGCAGCGAAGGGCACATTTTTCAATAAGAACCCGATGTTTTTTGCGACTATGGCCGGGCTTATGGGACCCGCCCCTTCCGCTATCTGCTTGTAGATTCTCCCGAGAATAAAATTTCCGAATAAAGCAAAAATTTTTACCCCAGCTTCCTCGCAGAGGTCCCTTTCCTTCTCAATCATAGTCAGACCTCGACTCATCTGCCCCTGTGAAACATAACAGGCACCCAAGAACATGTTTGGCACTGCCTCAAAATATTTTACACCATGATCATGGTAATAAGCAGATAATTCCTCCAAAATTTTTTGCGCTTCAGAAATCTGTCCTGCCAGGGCGTGACCCATAGCCTCACATGCGCACGAACCGTACTTATAATAGTTATCCAAGGCAACCTTCACGCCCATCTGACCGGATTGAACCATCAGCTGAAAATTGCCCGTTGCCAGACCGCTCATCGCCATGCTTATATAGCCCATGGCCATACAACGGACATTCGAGTGCCGGCGCCCATACTCCAGGAGGTTGTTTGCAATCGCATACGCCTTCGTTCCTTCACCCTTTGCCCAATAATTCCATGCAATACCTGTAAGGGACTTGAAATATAGATAATGATCATCCGGAAAAAACCGGGCCATTTCCTGTGCCTTTTGCCCAAACGCAATACCCTGATCAAACATGTTCATGCCGATACAGGTCCAGCATATCCAACAAGCGGCATAACCGATGACCTGCCGGTCATTGGCCTCTTCCCCCAGGAGAATAGCCTTTTGGAGATAGTCATAAGATTCTCTCAACCTCATCCGGATGAAAAGGGTAAAACCGAGGCAGTCATAGAACCTCCCGAGCGTCGCCTTATCTTCGAGGGACTCGGCCATGTCCTTGTGGGAAAAAAGCAGTTCAGTCAATCCCTTGAAATCTCCATAGTAATAATAGACCAGAAACCATTTCCAGAGCAGATCGATGATCAGCTTGTTATCTTCTTTGGATCTGTTTTCCTTATTGGAGAGGAGGTCAAAGGCTTCCTGGTAATACCCATTCGCCTCGTCAAGGGAATACCGGTTAAGGCTCTTCTCACCACACTTTATGAGGTAGTCCACCGCTTTGGATAGGGACTGTCCCTGTTTATAATGAAAAGCCAACGTCTCATAGAATTCCGGGAGACGGTCATGGAATAACTGCTCCATGATGAGCCCGATGCGCTCGTGCAGCGCCTGACGTTCCTTCTTGAGGAGCCCGTTGTAAACTACCTCCTGGGTTAAGGCGTGTTTGAAAATATACTCCAGATCAGGCTGAATGGTTCTGGTCCGAATGAACTCCAGCCGTTCCAGACCGCTCAGGGATTTATCCATCACGTCTTTTAATGCCGTCACCCTTTTGAGAATCTCGTAGAGGAATGCCCTGCCGATGACAGAGGCCTCCTGAATGACCCGTTTCATATCCCGTTCCAGACCGTCCAACCGGGCAGCGATGACCCCCTGGATTGTGGAAGGGATGTTCGCTTCATGGATAGATTTGGTGAGCTTCCAGTTGCCGTTATCCTTGATGAGGGTCTCTGATTCAATCAGAGCATTGATGACCTCCTCCAGATAAAAGGGATTCCCTTCCACCTTTGTCTGAATGAAACGCTGGAGATCTGATGGAATATGATCCGCCTTGAGAAGTGATTCCACCATGGTCTGGGCATCGGAGCAAGAAAGATCCTGAAGTCTAATTTCCCGGTATCCCTGACCCAGGCCGGCCAGCTGATGGGCGGTGAAGAGATTGAAGGGGGGTCTGTAGGCACAGAGGAACAGCGCAGGAAGCCGTAAGTCATTCAGGATTAAACGAATAAGTTCTATGGAAGAGGGGTCCGCCCAGTGGAGATCCTCCAGGCAGATGACTGCCGGGCTTCTCCTGGTCAGGGCTGAGAGGATCATCTGGACTGCTTCATGGAGCTTTGTCTTCCAGTATTCCGGGCTGACGTTTTCGATCTCCGGATACCCGAGAGAGTAAAGGCTTCCCAGATAGGGGATGAGATCGCTCCTGTCACTAAGAAGCAATCCCGCCCCAGTCTCTACTTTTTTTCTAACCTGCTCCGGAGAATCCCCCTCCTGTATCTGCCATGCCCTGCTGAGCAGGTCGATAAGAGGAAAATACGGGATGTTCTGAGTATAGGGGTAGGTGTGTCCCTCCCGCCACTGTACCTCCTCTAGATTGATGGTTGCCTTGAAATCTTCTATGAGCCTGCTCTTGCCCGTACCCGCATCCCCCACGATGGAAAAGATTGACCCCTTGCCCTGCTTGAGATTGGTGACGGCCTCCTGCAACTGGGCCATCTCCACCTTTCTTCCGATAAGCTCTGCTCTCAATCCAGATAATCTGTGGGTTGTGGTGGGATCTTCTTTGGGAGATAATACTTTATAAGGCGTTATCGGCTCAGCCTTACCCTTGACGGCGGTAGGCTCCATGGGCTCACAGGTGAAATACCCCTCTGCCTGATGATAGGTGTCGGGTCCGACGACAATCTCACCGGGCTTTGCCAAACCTGAAAGCCGTGATGCCGTGTTGATCGTGTCTCCAAGAACACCATGGGTGCCCTTATCCAGATTGACTTCCCCGGTGACGACCAAACCTGTGCAGATGCCCGTGTGCATGGCGAGAGGCTTTCCAACCCTTTTTTCATACCGGGGACTGATGGAGGAAACGATATCATGGATTTCTCTGGCTGCTTTAATAGCCCTGATAGTGTCATCTTCATGCGATTTGGGAACGCCAAAGATGGCCATGACAGCATCGCCGATGAACTTCTCAATGAAGCCCTCATACCTGACAACGATCTGGGCGATCTCACCGAAGACCCGGCCCATGATCTCCTTCACTTCTTCAGGATCAAGTTTCTCAGTCATGGCTGTGTAGCCGGAAAGGTCACTGAACATGACTGTGACATGCTTGCGCTCTTGATCTGTAATAGTTGGCTTACAAGGAGCTTCAATGGGCTGGGGAGTTATCGCAGATGTCTTTGTAAAGTCGTAACCGCATTCGCCGCAGAATTTGTACTGTGCAGGATTGGGTGTCATTACGCATTTTGGGCAAGATAATTGTCCAGTCTTTGCCCCGCAATTCCGCACAAAATTTTCGGACTTATCACGGATTCTCAAATTGGCATTTCGGACATTTCATTATTTCACCAACATAAAGTATCATTTCCTTATTAACGAAGAACTATTTTACTATGAGATGCCTGCTGCTGATCCAAGTTTCTTCAATGCATCCTTCGTGCGGGTGAGCCAATAGCTTTCGGAAGTTATCTCCATTTCCTGATATAGAGTTTCCGCTTTCCTCAGACTCTCCAAAGCTTCTTCCTTCCGGCCAGCATTGGCGAGGAACTCACCAAGGAGAAGATACCCGATAGCGCTCAATGGTTTTATTTTGCAGTCCTCTAAGATTGAAATACCATGCCTGATCTGGTGCTGCGCCTCTTCGATAATTGCCGGGGTCTTTTCCTCTCCCAACATGCCCCCAAAGGAGTACCCGTGCCATGCCCTCACAGGGTTTCCCGTTACACTCCTGTGAAATTCTTAAAGCCTCTTCGCACACTCCTTGGCACGTCTCAGATCACCTGTAGCCCAGAGAGTCATAGCAAGGAACCAATAACACCACGATACCAAATAGGGAATGCCAAACTCTTTCGCAAGCTTGAGTGACTTCTCTCCAGCGTCTATCGCTTTTTCATATTCTCCACGGAGATAATAACCTCCCCCGAGCATAATCCACGCAACTTCGAGGGACATAGAAATTTCTGCCTCCTCAAATATTTTAATGGCTTCCTGTGCATGTGCGATTGGTTATCCCCGTATCCTGCCCAGTTCGGTATTGAGGAGTGAAACATTTGTGTAAACCCCATACTCAATTTATCATTGACTTCACAGGCGTTCCGGAATCCCTTCTCTAAAACATCGGTCCCTTCCTTGAACCTTCCCATCCATCCTAAAGCATACCGTAATACGCACAGACCATTGAGTACGGGCTAAACCCCATTCCAAAGAGTCCTTTTCCAGATGGTTTTCCTCAAGGAGATGAATTGCTCTGCCTCCGATGTCCACAACTTTCTCAACATCACCTGTAAACCAGTATGCAGAACAAATCTGACGTGCGCTTTGTGCCATAAGTCCAAAGTCCTTGATCTTTTCCGCCGAATTGAAACTCTTCTCGGCGTATTCCAGGCCGAGGGATGGGTTGCCGCCAACAGTTGTATGATATATACTCAAACTACCATGAATTTGTATAAGGCTTTCTTCATCCCCCAACTCCTGCGCGAGTTTTTCCCCATTTTGAAGGATTTCAAGGCTACCCTCCGGGTAACTCAAAAAATGAAAGGGGTTGCCATCATGAGGTACACTTCCAACTTTTCCTTTTTATTCTCCAAGCTCTCCGGCTGGGCATCCAGCATCCGGATCGCTTCCTTGTAGAAACGGATGGCTTCGTTGTTGGCGTAGTTCTTTACCGCCTTGTCCCCGGAGAGCTTCAGGTACTCATAGGCCTTCTGGAAGTTGTCGCTCTGTGAGTAGTGGTAGGCCAGTGTCTCATAGAACTCAGGAAGGTGGTCATGAAGGAGTTCCTCCATGACCAGACCGATCTTCTCATGGATTAGTTTGCGTTCTTTTATCAAAAGACCATTGTAAACTACTTCCTGGGTCAGGGCATGCTTGAAGATGTATTCCAGTTCCGGCTGAAGGGATATGGTCTTGATGAGATCAAGTCTTTCCAGGTTTATCAGGCTTTTGTCGAGGTACTCCTTCAGGTCACTGATCCTTTTCAGTATCTCATAGAAAAATGCCCTGCCGATAACGGAGGCTTCCTGGAGAATCCGCTTGGTCTCCCGCTCCAGACGGTCCAGTCTTGCCGAGATGACCCCCTGCACCGTGGAAGGAATATCTTTTTCGGTAAGTGTTCTGGTGAGTTTCCAGGAATCTTTGTCTTTAATAAGGGTGTCTGTTTCAATCAGGGAGTTGATGACTTCCTCCAGGTAGAAGGGATTCCCTTCCGCCTTGTCCCGGACAAACATCTGCAACTGTTTGGGGATGGTCTTGGTCTTCAGGAGGGACTCCACCATGCTCTGGGCATCGGTAGGAGACAGGTGCAGGAGTCTGATCTCACGATAGGATTTCATGCTGCCTGCCTGATGGCTGGTGAACAGGCTGAAGCTGGGACGATAGATACAGAGAAAAATAACGGGATACTTGAGGTCGGTCAGGATATTCCGCAGAAGCTCCACCGATGAGGGATCAGCCCAGTGGAGATCTTCGATACATATGATGGTGGGAGCACGTTTGCAGAGGTTGGCCAGAATCAGATTAATAGCCTCGTGGAGTTTTGCCTTCCACTGCTCTGGAGGGACCTGTTCCATTTCCGGGTAGGAAAGGGAATAAAGATTGCCTATGTAGGGGATCAGGTCCTTTCTTTCTCCGCAATGAGGGCTTTTGCACCGGTTTCCATCTTCTGCCTTATCTGATCCGGGGGATCTCCTTCCTTGATCTGCCAGGCACGGGAAAGGAGATCCATTAGCGGAAAATAGGGGATGTTCTGGGAGTAGCCATAGGAATGGCCCTCTCTCCACTGGATGGTGTTTGTATCCAGTGATTTCCTGAACTCTTCCACCAAACGGCTCTTTCCGGTACCGGCATCTCCGATAATGGAGAAGCTGGAGGATTTACCCTGCTTGAGATTGTCCACTGCTTCTTTGAGTTGGTCCATCTCCACTCTTGCGACCAATCAATTCTGATCTCAAGTCCGGATAGACGATGGGTCTTGGAAATGGCTTCTTTGGGTGATGAGACTTTGTAGATTTGAATGGGTTCTTCCTTGCCTTTTACTTTGGTCGGATCGAGTTTCTCGAAGTTAAAATATCCTTCCGCCTGATGATAAGTTTCGAGTCCCACAATGATCTCATCGGCTTTTAGCCAGGCCGGAAATACGGGATGTTACGTTAATGGTATCTCCAAGGACTCCATGGGTGCCCTTCTCAAAATCTATCTCCTTCGCCACCACCAGACCCGTATTGATTCCCGTGTGCATATAGAGTGGCCTGCCGATGGTTTTCTCAAGAGTCGGACTTATTTCTTTTACCAGGTTGTGAATCTCCCGTGCTGCCCGTATCGCCCTCACGGGATCATCCTCGTGAGTCTTGGGAACGCCGAAGATCGCCATGACGGCATCCCCTACAAACTTTTCAATGAAACCTTCATACTTCACCACGACCTGGGAAATCTTCCCGAAGATCCTGTCCATGATCTCCTTCACTTCTTCAGGATCAAGTTTCTCAGTCATGGCTGTGTATCCGGAGAGGTCACTGAACATGACCGTGACGTGCTTGCGCTCTTGATCTGTAATAGTTGGCTTAGAAGGAGTTTCAATGGGCTGGGGAGTTATTGCAGATGTCTTTGTAAAGTCGTAACCGCATTCGCCGCAGAACTTTTCCGTAGGAAGGTTTTCAAAACCGCATTTGGGGCAAGTTAGGACAAGCATTGCGCCGCATTCTGCACAAAACTTTCGGACTTCCCGATTCTCAAATTGGCATTTCGGGCAATTCATATTTTCATCCTAAAGCTACCAACGCTTCCCGGGCTTGTTTCAGGAGAAAATCATTTTCACATTCCTCAAAAAGCTGGATGGCGTCGGTGATGTATTTGCGGGCCTCGTCTGTTGCTGCCTTTGATTTTGCGCAATTCTCCCATATCCAGATACGCCTGTCCCAGAAAACCTTTGGCCCCGATCTCTTTTGCCACTCTGATGGCCTCTTGGAGATGCTCCTCAGCCTTCTGTTTTAAAAAGGGGATGGTCTTGATCAGAAAACCGATGTTTTTGGCCAAGAGGGAAAAACTCTTTTCCCCTTCTCCCTGGATCATCTGGAGATATATTTTGCCCAGTATGTGACTCGTCTGACAATAAATCATCCAAGCTTCATTGCTTTTTGACTGAAACATGATATCTTCAAACATCCTGACTCCCTGGCTTAGATTTCCTTTCATGACCGTCAAAAGGCTGTAGCCTATACGCGCTCTCATCACAGCGTATAAAAAGCCACTCTCCTCCACGAACTTCGCCACTTCATCAAAAATAATTTGTGCTTCCTCATATTGGCCGTTAAAAGCATAGCAAGTTCCAAGAACTATTTTTACACCATTACAAGTAAAAGGTTCTACCTCGTATTGAAGACTTTTTATTAAAAACTCAATTGCAGAGGGCAAATCACCGGACATGAAATGATTAATTCCGATAGTCCCGTAGCCATCGGCAATGCACCCCGTGATTGAATGTTTCTGCCCGTATTCAACAAGAGTTTGCGCCAATTTGCTCGATTTTAATGTTTCTCCTTTCCATGCATAGGCAAATGACAATCCGCAGGTCGACCACCGATATAATTCCAGATCTTTTGTATATATTTCCATTTGCCGAACACGTTCCCGAACCCGATCCCTTCATCGATCAATCCATGATCCGCGCACCCGAAAGCCAGGTATGCGCAGGCATAACCAATGACCTTTTGATCCCCGATCTCTTCGCCGATTGTCAGGGCCTGGCGCAAATACCTGATACCATCGACCAGTTGCAGCCTGAATATCATGGCCGTCCCCAACCGGACATAAAACATGCCGAGTTGAGCTTTATTGCCGATGGACACGGCAAGCTCTTCCTTGTCTTTCAGAAAATCGCACATTTCGTATAAACCGGGCTCGACGATTATAGACTATGGCCCACTCCAGAATGATCTCCAGGAGAAGTTGGTTTTCCTCTTCGGTTCTTTCCTGCCTGCTGATAAGAAGGTCAAAGGCTTCCTGAAAGTATTGATGTGCTTCATCAGGGGAATAGCGGCTCAAGCTTTTCTGCCCTGACTTCATCAGATAACTAGCAGCCTTAATAACAGACTGCCCCTGCTTGAAGTGATAGCCGAGGGCTTCGTAGAATTCCGGCAGCCGGTCCTGGAAGAGTTGTTCCATGACTATGCCTATTTTCTCATGGATGGCTTGGCGCTCTTTCTTGAGGAGACCGTTGTAAACGACTTCCTGGGTGAGGGCATGCTTGAAGATGTATTCCAGGTCAGGCTGAAATGAGCGGGTGCGGATAAGGTCAAGTCTTTCCAGGCCGATGAGGCTCTTGTCAATCTGGCCCTTGAGCGCCGTAACCCGGATGAGGATCTCATAGAAGAAGGCCCTGCCGATGACGGAAGCTTCCTGAAGGATGCGTTTAGTTTCATTTTCCAGCCTGTCCAATCGTGCGGCGATGACTCCCTGAACCGTCGGGGGTATCTCCGCCTCTGTAATGGGTTTGGTGAGTGACCAGACGTTGTTGTCGCTGACCAGGATGGCTGTCTCCAGAAGAGAGTTGATCACTTCTTCCAGGTAGAAGGGATTACCTTCCACTTTGTCCCGGATGAACCGCTGCAGGTCATGGGGAACAGAATCCGTCTTGAGCAGAGATTCCACCATGCCCTGGGCATCGGTGGGGGATAGATCCTGAAGCCGGATCTCATGGTATGACTTGATGGCGCTTATCTGATGGCTGGTAAAGAGGCTGAAGCTTGGACGGTAGATGCACAGAAAGATTGCCGGGTAGCGGAAATCGGCGAGGATGTTTCTCAGGAGCTCTACAGACGATGGGTCTGCCCAATGGAGGTCTTCAATGCAGATGATCGCGGGTGCCTGTTTGCAGAGGTTCGTAAGAATGAACCGGATGGCCTCATGGAGCCTTGCTTTCCAGTATTCGGGGCCGACGTTTTCAATCTCAGGATACTTGATGGAATAGAGGCTGCCCACATAGGGAATCAGATCATTTCTTTCTCCCAGAAGGTATCCCGCGCCGGTCTCGACTTTCTTTCTGACCTGTTCCGGATGGTCTCCTTCCGTTATCTGCCAGGCCCTGCTGAGCAGATCCATGAGGGGGAAGTAAGGGATGTTCTGGGAGTAGGCATAGCAAAGGCCTTCACGCCATTGCACTTCTTCCAGGTTGATGGTTGCCTTGAAATCTTCAATAAGACGGCTCTTGCCCATCCCCGCGTCACCGACAATGGAAAAGATAGACCCCTTGCCCTGCCTGAGATTGGTGACAGCTTCCTGCAACTGGGCCATCTCCACCTTTCTGCCGATAAGCTCTGCCCTCATTCCGGAAAGCCGATGGGTCTTGGTAGGGTCTTCTTTGGGAGATAATACTTTGTAAGGATGGATGGGTTCAGCCTTGCCCTTGACGGTGGTTGGCTCCATCGGCTCAAAGGTAAAATATCCTTCTGCCGGATGATAGGTATCGGGGCTGATGACAATTTCTCCGGGCTTGGCCAATCCGGATAGTCTGGAGGCAACATTGATGGTATCCCCCAATACACCGTGGGTTCCTTTTTCCAGATTGACTTCCCCGGTAACGACAAGGCCAGTGCTGATGCCTGTATGCATGGACAGGGGCTTGCCGATTTTCTTTTCATATTGGGGGCTGATGGAGGAAACGATTTCGTGAATCTCTCTGGCGGCCTTGATGGCTCTTACCGGATCATCTTCATGGGATTGAGGAGCTCCAAACAATGCCATGACGGCATCACCGATAAACTTCTCGATGAAGCCTTCATACCTGGCAACTATTTTGGAGATCTCCCCGAAGACCTTACCCATGATCTCTTTGACTTCTTCAGGATCGAGCTTCTCCGTCATGGCGGTATATCCGGACATATCGGAGAAAAGGACGGTTACATATTTGCGTTCTTGATCAGTAATAGTTGTCTTAGATGGAGTTTCAATAGGCTGGGGAGTTATCGCAGATGTCTTTGTAAAGTCGTAACCGCATTCGCCGCAGAACTTACTGCCCGGTTGGTTACCTGACTGGCATGATGGGCAGACAAGAGTAAGTTTTTGTCCACACTCATTGCAGAATTTTAAACCATCAGGATTCTCATATTGGCATTTCGGACATTGCATCTTCGATGTCCTCTGTTAAAAGTTATGCCGTTCGAGCTTCAGAAAGATGAGCCGCCGCTGTGGTCAGCGCTATCCAGTTGGTTGGTTTGAAGGGTTAAATAAGTAACTAAAAACATTTAGTTTGTTATAATAACTAAAGCTTAGTCGCAAGAATGTCAAGGGATTTTGGGGAATCTATAAATTTTTTCGAAGATTACAAATACAAAGGTGCAGGTCGGAGTTTCAGGCTTACTTAATGAATGCGGTTTGAAATGTGCACTGCTGACTACGGCAGAGGCGGAGCCGGAGCGGTGGGTTCAAGTTCGGCAGGTTCGAGATTGGGGCCGCCGTGTTTCTCGCAGGGCTTTGTTGGCTGGGTATCCATAATATAAAATTCTTCCCGCTGAACGGGGCAGAGAGGTGTTGCCAGTTCGTTCGTTGTCGGGTCGATCAGAACAGATACAACCGTATCAGGCTTTGGGAAGTCGACGACGGGTTTCCCAGCCAGGGCCCCACGCATGAAGCGTCCCCAGATAGGGGCGCAGACGGCCCCGCCCGTAAAGCCCGGTCCTCCCGGTCTTGGCTTGTCATAGCCAACCCAGACACCCGTGATGATCTGGGGGGTGTAGCCGATGAACCAGGCATCCCGATAATCGTCTGTTGTACCGGTCTTCCCGGCGGCCTGCTGTTGAAGCATGAAACTTTTCAGTGTTTTGGCGGTGCCGTAAGTGAGGACGTCCTTCAGCATCTGGGTCGTCACAAAGGCGGTGGCCGGAGAGAGGACCAGGGCGATGGCCGGGGGCGTTTCCGTCCAGGACTGGCGTTGGCGATCATAGATGCGGAGGATAGTCCTGGATTGGGGCCGCAGGCCACCATTTGCAAGGGGGGCATAAGCTGAGACAAGATCGTGCAGGGTGACTTCCCCGGAACCGAGAGCCAGGGATAGATCATTGTTGGAGTGCAGTGGCAGACCAAGTTTTGCCGCAAAATCGATAAAATAGGGAACACCGATGGCATCAAGGAGTTTCACGGAAATAACATTGTTCGAATAAGCCAGAGCCTGCCTGAGGCTCAGGTCCCCGTAAAGTTTCCGATCATAGTTGTGGGGTGTCCACTTTTCATTGTTGCCGCGGTTGTAGGCCACGGGAGCATCGTTGAAGATCGTGCCTGCCGTATACCCTTTTTCCAAGGCCGCCGCGTAAATGAGGGGTTTGATGGCCGATCCGGGCTGCCGCTTGGCGAAGAAGGCTCGATCATAGGGATTCTGAGCGAAATCGACTCCCCCCACGGCTGCGAGAACGTCACCCGTATTCGGATCGAGGGCCAACAAGGCTCCTTGAAGTTGAGGTGAAATGCGCCGGACCCCTTCCTGCAGGGCCTTCTCGGCCAGTCGCTGCATCGGCAAATTCATGGCCGTGATGACGTCCAGTCCGCCCTGATCGACAATCTCCGGACCGTAGTGTTCAATCAGTTTGTAGCGCACATGGGCCAGATAAGACGGCGCCTCTCCTGATTTTATAACGGAGATGGGATGAGACCGCAGCTTTTTTTCCTGGCGGGCGGTGATCATTTTTAGAGTCACCATACGCTTCAGGATAAGGTTCTTCCTCTTATCAATCATGGCCTTGTCCCCGGAAGGATTATAGCGGGTCGGGGCCTTGGGAACGGCGGCTAAAAGGACGCATTCAATTTGATTCAATTCGAGGGGGGTCTTGTCAAAATAGAGGCGGGCAGCCTGGGCGATGCCCCATGCCCCATTTCCGAAATAGACCTCGTTGAAATACATTTCTAAAATCTGCTTCTTTGTGTATTTCTGTTCGTATTCCATGGCCAGGATCCCTTCCCGGACCTTTCGCTCGATAGTCTTCTCTCCGTGGAAATATTTGTTTTTGATGAGCTGCTGGGTGATGGTCGAACCTCCTTCGGCCATTCGCCCCTTGATCACGTCCTTCACCATGGCGCGGGCAATCCCGCGCATATCAATCCCGCCATGCTCGTAGAAACGGGCGTCCTCGATGGCGATGAGCGCTTTTTGCAGGAAGACCGGAATCTGGTCGATCCTGACCCAGTAACGCTTCGCCGTCAGAACCCGGCCCGCGAATTGCCCTTGACTGTCGAAGACACGGATGGACGTGTAGCCTGTCGGCAAGGGAGGATAAGTGGCGATATTCTCCTGGGCAAAGGCCGTAGCGGTAATGACCAGGGCCAGCAGAAGTCCGAAGACGGAGATTGTCCGCCAGCGTTTACAAAAGGGAACTGAATGGGAAACCAAAATACTCTTCTACTCCTTTGATCAGTTAAGCAGCCCGTCAAGAAATCGATCCACAATCTCCATATAGAGAGATGAATATTCATTCTTGACCAGAATAGTTTTTTGAAGTTTTTTCAACTGGATCATGCCATTGAAAGCGCTCCAGAGGATGATCGCCTGGCGTCTGGGATCAACCGCTTTGAACTGTCCACAGTCAATGCCTTCACGGATGGCTAGCGTGAGCGTGGTAATGCTGGCATTGCCATGTTCATCGATCTCTTTCTTCAATTTTGCAGGAAAAATCGTTTCCGGTGATGTCAGAAAATAATTGATAATATCGAAATAATTTTTATGCTCTTCACTGAACCGGAGATAGGCCGAAGCGATCGAGCGGATCTTCTTCTCCGGCGACAATTTTCTATCCACCGCTTGACTGATTGTCTGGCGAAGCAGTTCCAGCCCTTCAACCTGGAGAGCCGCAAAGAGTTCTTCTTTATCTTTAAAATAAAAATAAATTGCGCCGACGCTTAATTCGGAACGTTTCGCAATCTGATTGATCGACGTGGCGTTCATCCCCTTCTCCAGAAGAAGCGCTCTCGCCGTATCCAGGATTTGGCTTTTGCGCTGCTCTCTTTCTCTTTCCCGTCTCTCCTTGGCACCCATAAATAATTACCAATCCTCCAAATATCATTCCCCGTATGGGATATTTTTTGAGACCCCTACCATCTGAATATCATTAAATCAAAGAGTCCCTCTTATTAATCGCCTGTTGACTAAAACGGATCGATCCGCCTGTGCACCAGGTCGAACCACGGTTTCTGCTTCTTGAAGGGACACCAGGCCGCTTTGCAATAGCAAATTGGATCTTCGGGAGGCGTTTTCATCTTAGGGGATATACCTTCCCGATGATTCCGGACCCACGCTTCGGCTTCCTCTTTCGTATCCACGCATCCGGCGGAATAGGTTGTTCTTCCGCGACAGTGGATGAAGCCATAGATGAGTTCAAATATTTCTTTCACGTTCAGCGTCTCTTGGAAGCACCCTGCATGAATATCACCGGATACCTCCCGTCAATGTATGTAAGCGCCTGACAGCTAGAATTCCTCGCCAATCCTCAGCATCACTTTTATGGCCAGACCGGTATCGATTCTCTCCCGATAAACGGCAGGCAAGCGCTCCAGGGGCTCATCATCGGAGATAAGCGGTCGTGCGTCCAGAATGCCTGCCGCCATCCAGTCCAGACACTGGATATTTTCCTGGTGCGTATTGGAGATGGACGCCGTCAGACGGACTTCCTTTAAATTGATGAGAAAGGGCGCGGCGATGGTCAGCGGTGTGAAGATCATACTCACAATGCAAATCTCTCCGTTGTCTGCCGCCAGCCCGATGGCGCGGTCAACATTGGTTTTGACGCCGGAACATTCAAATGCTTTTTGAAACCCGCCCGGAGACAATCGCCAGTAACTTGCTGATCCACATCTTTTTCGCGCGGATCGAAGGCATGGTCGGCTCCATAGAGGAGAGCAATATCCCGCTTTTCCTTCACCGGCTCGAAAAGCACGATAGGGCCATAACCGAGAATCTTGAGAATTCTGACCGCACACAAACCGATGGGGCCGCCTCCCATCACCAGGGCGGAGCCCTTCTTATCTCCGGTACAATTGATGGCATGCAGGGCGGAGGCAAAGGTTTCGGCCAGGGCCGCGTTGCGGGAATCGACGCCTTTCGGGAATGGGAATGAGCATCTGCGGATAGACTTTGACATACTCGGCAAATCCGCCGGGCAAGTCGCCGATTCCCGCGGTTCGCCTGTGAACCCGGCAGAGATGCTGTTTGCCGCAGAGGCAATTGGCGCACTTGCCCGCAGTAAGTGGGACGAATACAGACCCTTGTGCCCACGGGCAGGTCCGCAGGCGTCAGCGCCTTTTTCGACGACTACGCCGCTGATCTCATGGCCCAGGATGTAGCCATCGGGTAAAAGCCCGCCTGCCACCAGAGAATGATCGGAGCCGCAAAAGCCCGTATTGGCCACTTTTACCAGCACCTCGTCAGGCGCCACCTGATAATCGGGAACCTCCTCATAGACCAGCCCCCTGTCTTTACGAAATACAACAGCTTTCATAATTTAACCTCTTGTAAATATTCTTCACGCCTCACATTCCAAGGTTACCTTTTCCACTTTTTTCAGATCTTTTTCGTAAAAGAAGGACCCGGCAAAAAACAGCAGGGCCGACGCCACGAGGAAAATGGGCAGAATCGTCATCGCCACCTTGATGCCATAGGCATCGGAGAAGGCCCCGATCACGATCGGACCCAAGGATGCCCCCAGGATATTCTGGACGACGACGCAGACGGAGTAGGAGATTGCCCGAAGCCCGGCATGGACAGTCTCCTGGGTAGCAGTAATGGCCGCCGCGACAAATCCTACGCCCAATATCCCATATAGAAGAAGCGCCATATATTGTGCCTTACCCTCAAGGAAAGAAAAAGCGATAAACACGACAACGGCACTCAGGGCTACCGTAATCGAAGGAAACATCAGTCGTGAACTTGGCCGCTTCTTAAACCACCATATCGGCCAACCATCCCCCCAGAGGTAGGCCGATGATGGCCAGCATCAGGATACCACTGGTCTTCATGCCCGCCTGACCCAAAGGTACGCCTTCCAAACGGTGATAATAAGTGGGAAGCCAGGTGGTTATGGCATTGTTGGTAAAGACGCACCCGATAAACCCGAGATAAGTAAAAATCAGGGATGGAGTCTTGATAAACGAGCGGAAGATATCCATCTTGCTCATCTTGACCTTAGATGATTCCACGGTTTGGACAAGCTCCACTGTTTTATAATCTTTAACGAAGAAAAAGAGGATAGCTATCAGTGCGCCCGGAATGGCTACTAATCCAAAGGCGTGCCGCCAGCCCCAATGCTGGGCCATGAAGCCGCCGACACCGATGCCGACAGCGATACCGAGGGGAATAGACATATTCCAGAGTCCCATCATGCGGGAACGTTTTTCCGGGGGAAACAAACCGGAGAGCATGGCCGTGCCGGCGGGGGCATATCCGGCCTCACCGATGCCGATGGCGGATCGGGTCATCAGCAACTGGGGAAAGGTTTTGGTGAAGGCGCAGGCCAGCGTGGCCATGCTCCATATAAAGGCCATGATGCCGATGGTCTTTTTCCGGCTCCAGCGATCAACCAGGATCGAAACAGGAAGCACAAAAACAACGATGGACCAGTAAACGACCGACACGAGCAGTCCGGATTGGGTGTCCGTAAGTCCATATTCCAGTTTAATGTAAGGCATCAGGGATGTCACAATCATCCGATCGACATAATCGAAAAAATACAACAAAAACAAGAGGGTGAAGATATAATACGTGTTAAGTTTAGACAACTTGTATTCCTTTGGTGCAGTTACGTTATTCATAGGAACTCCTTATCTCGTTTTGAAGGTTTAGCCTGTCCGGCCATTCTTAAAACAGATGACATAAATTATACCTCAATTACATTTGTATCCGCCGAGATTGGCCAGGGCAACGCTGCCGGGGCTGATTATGGCCGGATCTACCTTGACGTTGATGCAGGCCGTTTTCCCGGAAGCAAAAGCCGCTTCCAGTGCCGGCCTGATATCCTCCGGCTTCTCCACGCAGATGCCGAACCCGCCCAGGGCCTCCACCATCTTATGGTAATCGACCCAGCCCAGTTCCGTTCCGTTGGGAATATTGTGTCCCAAACGCAATTGCTGGCTGTGCATGATCATCCCCCAGGCCTGGTCGTTGCCGATGACGACAACGATGGGAAGTTTCTTACGGATCGCCGTATGAAACTCCATGAAATTGAAGCCGACGGAGCCGTCGCCCATGATAAGCGAGAACGCGCTTGTCCGGATGTTTCAGCTTGGCGGCGTTGGCATAAGGAATGCCGACGGCCAGGCAGCCGTAAAGACCGTAATCCAGATAAGTCCCGCCTTTTTTGATGGTTCGTGTCATACCCATCCAGGTCGAGGTATCGCCGCCGTCGGCAACGACGATGTCATCTTCCCGATCCATGAATTTGTTGACCTCGTTGGCCAGTCGCATGGGATGCATGGGCAGGGTTTCGCATTCCCACATGGATTTGGCCTGCTCTTTTACCGTCCTTATCATACTGCACGGACTGTTTCGACCCAGGGCTTGAATTGCTTCTTCAAGGTGCGGCGCCGATTTTTTTTTCATCCAAAATGCCGTTGATCTCTGTTAGGAAGGCCTTGAGTCGCTGACGATTCCCAGATCAATTGTGCGGTTGCGCCCGATTTCATCGGCGGCGATATCGACCTGAATGAATTTCGCCTTCGGCGGGAAAATTTCACCGAAGATATAGAAGAGACTCAATCTGCCGCCGAGGAATAGAACCAGATCGGTGGTCATGAGGGTCATCATGGCCGCACCGGGACGTATGGCCAGAGAGCCTTCAAAGCAAAGGGGATGCGTATCGGGAATGACGCCCCGTCCCGCACCTGCCGTGAAGGCCGGAATGCCTATTTTTTCCACAAACTCGACGAGTTCCTTTTCCGCATCCGCATACCAGACGCCGCTTCCGCCAATGACGATCGGATTTTTCGCCGCCTTGAGCAGATCGATAACCTTCCGGGTATTTTCCCGGTCAACAGGCTTGGATTCGAGCGGTCGTGTGCATCTTCTTGACCATGGCCGGATCAACCGTCGCATTGAGGACGTTACAGGGAAGCTCCAGATAAACCGGCCCCGGCCTGCCGCTCATGGCCGCCCGGAAAGCCATATCGATATATTCGGGAATTCTTTCCGGAATATTGCAGACCAATGCCTTCTTAACCATGGGCTCGATCACGGGAAGCTGACGTCATATCCTGAAGATCCAGTTTTTCGTCGCTGTCGAGTTCCCACGCAGCCGGCAATGAGGATGACCGGCGCATTGGACAAGCGGGCGCTGGCGATGCCGGAAAGGGCATTGGTAAAGCCGGGTCCGGCTGTGACCATGGCCACCGCGGGTTTGCGGTTCATCCTGGCCCAGGCCTCAGCCATGAAAACCGCCGCCTGTTCATGGCGTGTGTCAAAAATGGTTATTTTTGAGTTTTCCAAAAACTGGTAAATGGGCGTAATATGCCCGCCACTCAAGGGAAAAATATAATCGACGCCCCGTTCGATCAAGGCATCCGCAACGAGTTTGCCGCCAATAATTTTATCCATGATATATCCTCCTAATAACGAAATATTGTTTGTTATAATTCCATGCACTGGCCACCATCGATATTGATGGCCTGTCCGGTAATGTAGCGCGAAGCGTCGGACGCCAGAAAGACGACCAGATCCGCTGCTTCACGGGGCGGACCGATATATCCCAGGGGAATGGTCTTGCACATTTCCTTTTCCCGCTCCTCAATCGTTGTGCCGAAAAATGACGCTTCCAGCCCGAAACGCCACTTTTCCAGATCTGTGGCGATTTGCCCCGGGCAGATCGCATTGACCCGGATACCGTTCCCCCCAGTTCTTTGGCCATGGTTTTGGTCAGCATGATCACGCCCGCTTTGGCCACGGCGTAAGCGCTGTTGAAGATGGGGGGAACCTTGCCGGCCCGCGACGCCGTGTTGATGATGGCCGCCGGCTTGCCCGCCATCAGGGGAATGACGGCCCGCGAGATGCGGAAGACGGAAAACAGATTCACGTCGATGGTTTTGATCCAGGCCGCTTCGTCATAACTCAAAACCGTATTGGGAACACCGAAGGAAGCCCCCGCGTTGTTGCAAAGAATATCGACATGGTCAAAGCTGCCTTTGATGGTTTCCACCATGGCGCCGATGGCTTTGTTATCCGTAATGTCGACGGCTACGGCCAATGTCCTGACGCCGTGATGTTTTCGCCAATTCGGCGGCAATCGCCTCCATCTCTTCACCCGTTGCGGGCTTCAGAGACTCCCCCGGTACGGGCGGCGTTCCCAAATCGGCAATGATGATATTACAGCCGCAGGCGGCCAGTTTTTCCGCGATCGCGTAACCGATGCCGGTTTTTTTGCCGGACCCCGTGACAATGGCTGTTTTTCCTTTCAAGTCTTTATAAATCATCGATACCTCCTTTGTACCAGTTGTGATGGTCCAGATGGGCATACTTGGGCAAAAAGCGCGTCGGCAGCGCCAGGGCGTCCTTTCGGAAATGGCGGGGCCAGTTGCTTTCCGTCCACCAGAAATTCGAGAACTGTTGGTTTACGGCTTTTCAAACAGGCGTCGAAGGCTTCCCGGATATCTTCGGGCCGGCTGACCTGAATGCCGTTGGCACCCATGGCCTTGGCAACAGGCACAAAGCTCTTCGGCGTGGGAATATCAACGCCGACGAAACGGTTGTTATAGAAGTCCACCTGGTTTTTGGCTTCCGCGCCCCACCACATGTTCCGGAAAACGCAGGCCACGACGGGCAGATTGTGCTCCACGGCAGTGCTGACCTCGTGAAGGCTCATGCCCCAGGCGCCGTCGCCGACGATGGCAATGACCGGCGCTTTGGGACGGGCGATCTGCGCGCCGAGGGCCGCGGGATAAGCAAAGCCCGTGTTGCCGAAGGTGAGCGCGGCAATATGCTGCCGGGACTGGTTGAACTTGAGATAGCTGTTGGCCGTCGAGGCAACATTTCCGATATCGGTGCTCACAATGGCATCATCCGGCAGTGCCCTGGAAATTTCGAGGAGGACGCGGCGGGGATTCATGGGATTGCCATTGACCATGGCTAAATCAACAATCTCCTTTTCCCAGATCTTCTTTTCCTTGGCCACGGCTGCCAGTCGTTTTTCGTCGGGTTTGCGGCCTTTGTCTGCCGCCTTCAGGCGCTTCAGGATTTCCACGGTGGCTTCTTTCGCATCACCGATGATCCCGACTTCGATGGGGTGGGTCCGGGCAATGTGCTTCGGATTGATGTCGATCTGAATAATCTTGGCTTTATCCGGGAAGTAATTGATGTCGTACTGGGGCAGGGTTCCGAAAACGGAGAGTCTTGTTCCGATGGCCAGCATGACATCCGCCTTGGCCAGTGTCTTCATAGCCGCCTTAGAACCCATATAACCGATGGGACCCACGGACAGCGGATGATTTCCGTAAAACGCATCATTGTGGAGATAGGTCATCGCCACGGGCGCTGTCAGGTGTTCGGCGATGGCTTTGACAATATCCAGCGCGTCGGAATCAACGACGCCACGGCCGGAGACAATAACGGGGTTTTTCGCTTTGGACAGAAGCTCGGCGGCGCGGTCCAGTTGTTCGATGGAACCGCAGCCCCGGGCGTCCACACGGTATTGAGACGGTTTCAGAATGGTCTCTTCCAGTTCACCGTAGAAATAGTCGCGGGGAATATCATACAGGACGGCGCCCCGGTCGGCATAGGCAATGCGGAAAGCCGTTCTCAGACAATCAGCCGCTCGTTTGGGATGGGGAACGCGGACGACAGCTTTTGTGACGGACTTAAAGACGGACATCTGATCACACTCCTGGAAACCGTCCCAGCCGATGGTGGGTGTTCCCGCCGAAGGCGAGATGATCACCATCGGCGTATGGCCCATATTGGCCGCCGCCACGGAAGTGACCATATTGGTAATGCCGGGGCCGTTCTGGCCCGTGACGACGCCGCAGCGGCCCGACACGCGGCAGTAAGCGTCTTCCATATGAGCGGCGCTTTGTTCATGACGGACGGGGATGAATTTGATTCCCGCCGCCGGAAAGAGATCGAGCATGTCCATAAAAGCCGATCCTACGATACCGCAAACATGATCCACGCCTTCCGCCAGCAGGGTTTCGACAATCGCCTCACTGGGCGTCATTTTTACTTTTTTCATTTTTTAAACCTCCAATGTATTCAATTTTAAATGGCCTTCATTAGAAAACGCTTCTTTCCCGAAGAATTCTTCTTTATTGTTTTTGTAAAACCGCTCGTGTCTCCTGAGCGATCATCTTTTCTTCATCCGTTGGAACAACGAGAACTTTTACCTTTGCCCCGGGAAGGGAGATCTCTCCTTCAATGACACTCTCCTTATTTTTGCCTTCATCCAGATCAATACCCAGCCAGGAAAGAAATGCACAGATACGCCGTCGCATGTTTGGCGAGTGTTCGCCGATCCCCGCGGTAAAGGCCAGAACATCAAGTCCGCCGATAGCCGGAATCAGAGAACCAACTCCCCGGGCCACACTGTAAGCATAAACATCAAGCGCCAGTTGAACCCGCTCATTACCCAGGCTTGCTTCTTTTTCCAGATCGCGAAAATCGGGAGAGATGCCGGAGATGCCGAAAACGCCGCTGTGCCGGTTTAATATGTCCATCACCGACGCTAGAGAACATTGCTCTTTTTCCTGGATAAAAGAAACGACTGCCGGATCGATGTCCCCGCAGCGTGTTCCCATGACCAAACCGGACAATGGTGTGAAACCCATGGAGGTATCCAGGGATTTTCCTCCTGCCACGGCGCAGAGGCTGGAGCCTGCTCCAAGATGGCAGGTGATGATTCTCAGTTCTTCAATGTTCTTCTGCAGGATTTCCGCCGTTCGGTGGGCGACATAACGATGCGATATGCCGTGGAAACCGTAGCGGCGGACATGATCTTCTTTGTAATAACGATAGGGGATCGCGTACGTGTAAGCAAAAGCCTGCATGGTCTGGTGGAACGCCGTGTCAAAGACGGCCACCTGCGGGACGCCGGGCATCAACCTGGTACAAACATCGATTCCCATCAGGTTCGGCGGGTTATGGAGCGGGGCAAGTTTCTTGGTTGACTCGAGTATTTCCCGTATGTTGGAATCAACAACAACGGAGGTACGGAAATGTTCTCCCCCGTGAACCACCCGGTGTCCGACACCGCCGATTTCGTTCATATCCGTCAGGATTCCCTGCTTACCGTCTTCAAGATGAGTCAACAGGGCATCCACCGCTTCATGATGATTTCGCAGAGGCGTTTCGTTCAGGAAAGTTTCCCGCCCCTTCACCTCATGTTGAAACAGCGCGTCGGGCAGGCCAATGCGGTCCGCCTGGCCATGGGCCAGGACATCATTGGTTTCCATCTCAAAGAGTTTGTATTTGAGCGATGAACTACCGCAATTCAGGACCAATATCTTCATAAAAACAATGCCTCAATGTTTTCCTTTGGCGTCATCGATGCCGCTGCGCACGCTGACAAAAATCTTGTAAAGGAGAGTCAGAAGAAGAAATCCAACCGCCCACACGCCAAGGGTGATGGCGATTTCCGTTCCGGTCGGAACATATTCGGTAATGGTTTCAAGGGGCGAGGGAATGAAACCGGGCACGACTAGACCGAGTCCCTTCTCAATCCAGAGGGAAACAAATACGAAAGCGCAGGCGACGGCGAGCCATCCTTCCTTCCGGCGGATGAATGGGATGATCAACATTCCTAAGGCGACAAAGGCGAGCACGGCGGAAGTCCACATCCAGGGAACAAGGTTATGGTGGCCATCCAGACCTGCGAAAAGATATTGAAAATGCCGGCATGTTCCGGGATCTGACTGTAAAAGGCGGAGAAGAGTTCCACAAGGACAAAGAAGATGCTCGTCGCCAGAGCGTAGGCCACAATTTTGGAGAGGGTCTGAATTGCTTTTTCTCCGGCGTCAAAGCGCCCGAAACGCTTTAAGATCAGGCAAAAGATAATCAACAGGGCGGGACCGGAGGCAAAGGCGGAAGCCAGGAACCGGGGGGCCATAATCGCCGTCAGCCAGAAACTTCTTCCCGGAAGACCGGCATAGATAAACGCTGTTACCGTGTGGATGCTGATGGCCCAAGGGATCGAAAGATAGATCAGTGGTTTTACCCAGCGCGGCGGCGGAACTTCATTGCGGTTACTGGACAAAATAACCCAGCCGGTAATGATGTTGATCAGAAGATAACCGGAAAGGACAATCATGTCCCAGAAAAGAATGGAACTGGGCGCTGGATGGAGCAGGACATTCATCACGCGGGAGGGTTGGCCGAGATCGACGAAAATGAAAAGCACGCACATGATGACGGCGGAAACAGCCAGAAACTCGCCCAGCACGGTGATCTTGCCGAATGCCTTGTAGTCATGCAGATAGTAAGGCAAAACCAGCATGACCGCCGAAGCGGCAATGCCGACCAGGAAAGTGAACTGGGCGATATAAAGCCCCCAGGAGACGTCCCGGCTCATTCCCGTGACACCCAGGCCGTAATCCAGCTGGTGCAGATAGCAGAAAAACCCGATGCGTCATGATCGCCAGTAAAAAAGTGATCCAGATCCAGTATCCGCGACTGCCTTTCAGAGCTTTTTCCAGCATAGCATCCTCATAATATATAATAAATCTGCGGGGCGGTTCCTAAGTTGCGCCCTGCGTCGCAGGTTAAAACGTTTCTCCAAAAGAAGCCGGATTTCCGACCGGGAATCTTCCACATCGCCGAAGACCAGAGCTTTTTGCTTACAGGCTGCGACACAGGCCGGAAGTATCCCCTTGGCCAGCCTCTCCTCACAGAAGTTGCATTTCTCCACGACTCCTTTGGTGCGCGTCGGAAAGTCCGGATTTATTTTTGCGATAAACGGCCGGGGGTCCCGGTAGTTCATGCTCCTTGCGCCGTAGGGGCAGGCGGCCATGCAAAGCCGGCAACCGATGCAGCGGTGATAGTCCATCATGACGATGCCGTCCGGCCGCTGGAACGTGGCCTTCGTGGGGCAGACGCGGACACAGGGCGGATTCGCGCAGTGATTGCACAAAACAGGCAGCCGCAACTTTTTGATGGACTTTCCTGATACGCATGATTTTCACCGGGAAAGGCGGCGGCAAAAGGCTCCGTCCAGATCCATTTGATTTCATCCTTGGGGTTGCCGAAATCGGGAACGTTGTGCATCTCATGACAGGCGGCAATGCAATCGGTACAGCCGGCGCGGCATTTTGACGGATCCACCGCCATAGCCCAGCGTTTGGCCGTGAGAGCATTTGCAGGGTGTGAGGTCCAGTGATGCTTCCGGGAATGATCACATTTTCTTTAGCCCAGGCCGGGCGGAGAATCGCCGGCGCCATCAGAGTGAGGGCGGACGCTCCCGCTATTTTCAAAAATTCTCTGCGATTCGTCGTCATTTCTTTACCTCCCCGGGAACAATATGGCAGCTAAAGCAGGTCGGCTTGGCGCCCACGTAGTTGTGGCACCGGTCACAGAATTGCTCCTTGTTCGCTGTGACATTGAATGCAGGTGCCGGACAGGCTTTTCTCAAAAATGCGGCCGTCTTTTGCCGTGTAAAGACGGTTGCCCTCGCGGACGGCTTCGTCTCGCCAGGCAGTCGAGCATCTTCATGTGATTTGACGCGCATGAAAGACTTGTCTTCCACACAGCGCTTTTCCTGCAATTGGGCAATGACAGGCGTATCAAGGCTAAGCACAGGCGCGCGGGGTTGATTTCCCTTTGCCGTACCAGAAGGGAAAAGTGATCCCGATAATAAAGATCACCATTCCTAATATTATTAAGCCCCATTTATGTTGTTTCATCTTCTCTACATTCCGTATATGTTTCTGTCATCTATGAACTATTCAACATGCTCACTATCCACTAATCGCATCTCCGCGCAG
Source organism: uncultured delta proteobacterium (assembly GCA_963726395.1). GTDB lineage: Bacteria > Desulfobacterota > Syntrophia > Syntrophales > Smithellaceae > UBA8904. The sequence goes on along the minus strand of CAVSCG010000024.1, from coordinate 114,132 downwards.
ATCCGTCGTTCTTTCTTTTTCTCCCTTCATGACCAGAGCATTGGCCAGAAGTTCGTGAACGCCCATGACCGTCACGCCCGGCACCCAGTAGTCCATGAGGAGCTGTCAGCGTCGCCCGGTCAATGGCGCAGATGCATCCCAGGCGATTCACGCCGTGCTTTTTCACAACCTCCCGGACGGCCATGGCCCTGGGCATGCCGCCGCGCATCCGCATCTCCATGTTTTCATCATTGCCCAGCCCCGCTCCCGCGCCGCAGCAGAAGGTTTTTTCCCGGATGGTATCTTCGGCCATCTCATAAGAAATGATTGCAGGTGTTTTGAATGATATAGCGCGGCTCTTCAAAAAGTCCCATGGCCCTCGCGGGATTGCAGGAATCGTGAAATGTTAGTTTCAGATGGTCATTGCGCTGGGGATCAAGCTTCAGTTTGCCGTTCCGGATCAGGTCCGCCGTGAATTCGGCGATATGAACCATCTTTGTGGAACGGGCATTTTCAAAGCGGGTGCCCGTGACAGGCGAAACCGGCTCCTGCAGGAAATCAGCGGGGCCGTTCATCGTATCCATGTATTGATGGATCACCCGCCACATGTGGCCGCACTCGCCGCCGAGAATCCATTTGACGCCCAGCCGTTTCGCTTCCGCATAAATCTTGGCGTTGAGGCGCTTGACCATCTCGTGGGACGTGAAGAGGCCGAAATTTCCGCCTTCGGAGGCATAGGTGCTGAAGGTGTAATTCAGGCCGATCTCATGAAAGAGCATCATGTATCCCATGCAGGTGTATGTTCCCGGATCGGCAAAATAATCGCCCGACGGCGTGACAAAGAGAATGTCGGCGCCTTTTTTGTTGATAGGAACATCCACGCGGACGCCGGTGCGGTCTTCAATATCGTCGGCCATGAATTCCAGCATGTCCTTGATGCCGCCGGGCTGAATGCCGAGATGGTTTCCCGTCCGGAAGCAATTGGCCGCAGGTTCGATCACCCAGTTGATGTTGCAGCCCACGAGATTGAGAAGTTCGCGGCCCATCATGGTGATTTCCGCCTGATCGATGCCATAGGGGCAGAAGACGGAACAGCGGCGGCACTCCGTGCACTGGTAGAAGTAGTAGAACCATTCCTTCAAAACATCGACCGTCAGATCCCGCGCGCCGGCAAGTCGGCCGAAGCGTTTGCCCGCTGTCGTAAAGTAGCGGCGGTAAACGGAGCGCAAAAGTTCGGCCCGCAGAACAGGCATGTTCTTCGGATCACCGGATCCGATATAGAAATGACATTTATCCGCGCAGGCGCCGCAGCGGACGCAGATGTCCATGAACAGGCGGAAGGAACGATATTTTTCCAGACGTTCCTTCATGCCTTCAAGAATAATCTCCTGCCAGTTTTCGGGCAGTTTCCAGTCTTCATCTGAAGGCTGCCAGGCCCGCGGGTTGGGCATATCCAGAATAGTCAGATTTTTTGCGGCGCCGCTGTAGCTCCACGTTCCCGGACGAAAATCAACGGGAGTGTCCATCCATTCGGTTTTCGGCGGCGCATATCCGATTTTGATCAGCTGATCCGGTTTGGGTATTTTGGCAAACGACACGGCTACTCCTTTTCCACCGGCAGGCCTGCGGCCTTCATTTTATCCCGGAACTCATCTTCATATTCTTCATAGGTATGCACCTTGACGGGAGCGTTCCAGGGATTGACATGCCGCTGCACTCCGGCTGTTGTTGGCCAGGTTGCGGGTCGGACTGAGAAAAATGCCGCCCATATGCATCAGCTTGCTTGAACGGGAAACCAGGCCATCAGAATAAAAACGAAACAAAGGTGGATGTAAAAAACAACGCTGATGTCCTTGGGGAACAACGGGAGAAAAAGTGACCCAGCCCATGGCCATGGTTTTCACCGCGTTGAGATCGGCGGGGAAAAAGTGCCTCATCAGAAGGCCCGTGACTCACGACGCCGGCGATCAAAAGCAGTGCAAAATAATCGGTGAACAAGGAAATGTAGCGCACCTGCGGAACGATCACCCGGCGCAGGAAAAGAAACGTCAACCCGGCAAGAACGGCGACATCGCTCAGATAAAGTGTCGGAACGCCGATTTCGAAGAATCCGTCCACCGCAGAAAGTGCGCCGATCCAGGGGACGATCGGTTCGATGAAAAAGCGCAGGTGCCGCAGCACGATGATCAAAAGCGACCAGTGAAACATCAGGCCGAAAAACCAGAGCCATTTGGCGCTGCCGTAAACGGGCCGCCCGTCGATAATCTCCACATGCGTATTCCGGAAGAAAGAGCGAAACAGAAAAATTTCCTGGGCCATTCTCCCGATCACACCCCAGGACCCTGCCGGGTTTTCCACAGGATTTGTCTTGATCCAGGGCAGGGATTTCCCCTGACCGCATGTTGTGGGAATGCGGAAGGGAACGGGTGATCTGGCCCACTTATCAATCCGGTAAATAAACGCCGCAAAGGAAAATGGCAAAAACAACATAAGGCATCACAACAGCCAGAATAAAAATCATGCTGTGGCTCATAGCAATACCCAGAGCCAGCAGGGCTAAAATCAAAATGGCGATGAGCGATATCAAAAGGTTCATCATGACGTTGGCCTCATTTGTCTTCTCATGGTTCCCACGATGGTTTCCCGCCGAACTGGATAATCGATTTTTTCATGCCAACCATGGCGTTGACGATCAATTCGACCAGTCCGCCATAATAGGATGTTACTGCGTTCCTCCGCATGGTAGTAGCCGATGATGTCGCGAATGGCCCCTTTACAGTTGGAGCAGGGGGCGCAGACATATTTCGGAACTTCCTGGCGGTTCGCCCTCAAAGGCATTCAGGATCTGAAGAAACTTCTTGCGGGAACTGACCAGATTGCGCCACTCGGCAAAATTATAACCCGACATGATGGCAAAACCTGAACCCCCTCCGCAGCAGTAATTATCCACCCCATGCGGTGTCATTTCCCTGAATCGCGGCGCGATTTTTCTGAAAATTCTTCTTTGAGGTTCCACGATTCCCATGGCCCGTACGATATTGCAGGGATCATGCAGGGTAACGGGGAAATTGTTCTTGCAGGGGATCAAACTTTAATTTTCCGCTCATGACGATGTCTTCCAGCGTGACCATAGCTGATTCCCGGGGGATGTTGAGATCGCCTGTTAAGCAGACGGTCGGCAATAACGGTCAGCGCTTTATGCGCATGTCCGCATTCGCCGATGACAATCTTTTTGACTTTCAGCTTTCGAGCAATTTCGGCATGCTTGACCGCAACGCGGGAGAATTGAACGTCGTCATACCAGAGACCGTAATTGACGGCATCATATCCGGCGGCTTCGGAAGACATCGTCCAGGAAATACCGGCCGCCTGAAAAATGATGGCAAAGGCCCCGACATTTTCCGGCCAGGCCAGCATTTCTCCGGCATTGTGGAGCAGCAGGATATCCGCCCCTTCCACATCCCAGGGAATGGCGACTTTATAACCCGTGATCTCTTCCATCTCTTCCTGGATAAATTCGACGCTGTCCTTCGCCGCCGGAGGAGTCATACCGGTGGAAGAACCGACACGGAGATGCTGGACCGAGCCTTTTTCGTGGATCTCTTTGGGGGCAATGCCCATTTCCTGGGAGAAGAGTTTGCGGATTTCATGATTGATGAGCCCGTTGTCCACGCCGATCGGGCAAACCGTGGCACAGCGCCGGCAGAGTGTACAGCGATAAGACAATTCGGCCAGACGGGCAATGGTCGTCCAGTTCAGATCGATGTCACCGGTCAGTTTGGCGGTGATTTTCCCGCCCGGCTTTAAGATATTTCTGGTAAATCCGGCGCAGGACTTCGGCGCGGAAAATAGGCCGATAAATGTCCTTTCGACCGCTCATTTCATAGACGGGACAGGCATCGGAGCAGGTCTGGCATTTGGCGCAGTGTTCCATGGAAAGCATCAGGGGCTGCAAAAATGTCCAGTTGTTTTCCTTCTCAAAAAGTTTTTTCAGACCGGAGAGAAATTGACGAACAAGCGCTTCCTCTTCCTCTTTGTTTGCGGGCTTGGGGATGCCGATGGCCACGGTGTCGTCCAGAGAGGCTTCAATGTTTTTGATCTTTTCCGGTTTCAGTGGCGGCATCACGGTCTGATTTAAATCCTCATAAGGAAACAGGTAAGGGTGTCAAGATCACCCGGCTCAATGTGACACAAGCAGTCAGACGCGCTGGCGATGTCGGATGGTTTCAGGAGCTTTGTTCATTTCATCTCCTTGGGTGCCGAAGACGCAATGTCACGCCAGGATTTATGTCCGTCCGCGCCGATGTGTTTTGCCTGCCAGGTCGGTTTGAGTTCGAGATTATTTTTGATGGCGGCTTCCATCAGTCCGCCGGGCCGGTTTGGAGCGTCATCCCATTTGACCTTGTGATAAAGGAAATACTTCATGAACATATGAGACATGTGCGTGAGCGGAATATAGGCAACCAGAAGCGATGCCGACACGATGGTCAGAAGTCCTGCGACATTTTGACCAGGCACATAAACTTGCAGTGAAGTCCCCGCTGTCAGCAGGCCGAATGTGTAAGCTTTTGCGCCTTCCAGAAAGGATCGCTAAGAAGGCAGGTCATCAAAGCGGAAAGGAAAAAAAGACAATAAAAAGGATATTGAAATAATCGCGAAAGAAGAATAATCTCTCAGTTCCCGATCGGTCAGCCGTTCTGTAGAACATCCCCAGGCTGCCGATACTCCCCAGAATCAGGCCGCTCCATCCCGTGGCAACGATAAGTCCGGCAAGCAGGAAGACTAACGGCACCACCTGCCGCAAATGGCCCTCCCCACAGGGCGAAGCAGGCATGAAGTAGCAGCAGCGCGAATGTGGCAATCATCAAATACAATCCGAAATGAAAGGGAAAGGAAACCCACCAGAGGCTTCTGTTTTCCTTCCACAAGCCCCGAAGAAATAAAATTTCCGGCACCATATATTTGAGTTCATTTATGCGCGAGCTTTTATATGGCTTGTTCCACCAGTTCACCTCTTCCATGTAGGAACCGCCATAGGCCACCTTGGCGGTCGTTTCATGCTGGACCGGATATATCTCCCAGCGGACATGCAGAGGCAGCGTTGATTTGCCTGTAAATCAGGCAACCGGTCGCCCCGATGAACACCAGCATGCACAAATAAGATAAAATATAAAATCCCATAGGATACTTCCTTATATCCCAGTTCTCTTGTCTTTAGCAGCTCTCAGTAAAGGTTCATCTGATTCGGAGGATGCAGCCCCTTCGGCAGAAAGGGACACTTCCTCTTTTCGATCAGACGCAACCTGTCGGTTTCGAAAGCCCCGCCAGCTTGCAAGCTCCTTTGGCCGGTCCGGTCGGGAAGAGCTCATAGAGCTTCTTCATGTCCATCCCATTGTCCTTGCAGATTTTTCGGATCATGGGCGCAATGCCGAACTGCTGGAAATAATCGCGCAGATAATTGATGAGCTTCCAGTGTTCCTCTGTCAAGTGTCCCTTCAATGTCCTCCGCATGGGCATAAGCTTGGGCAAACTCTTCGCTCCACTTATCGAGCTCCTGCAAGAAACCCGTCTTCATCCACTTCGTACGTTTTGCCTGCTAATTCTATTTGCGGCATATTGAAAACCTCCTCTTTGTTTAATCGATATCTTTTTATCATTAACCCGCCCTTTTTTCGGGAGTTGCTTCAAAACCGTCCATGAGAAAAACAGGCGGCTTGATTTTGTTTTGCTCTGCGATACTGTCCGGCGCGTCCATGAGAGCACCCGCCCACTCGGGCGTTCCCAGTGCGTGCAGATGCGTAAAGCCCGCCAGTATATTTTTTCTGCACAGTCCTTCTCTCTGACCGTCCATCCCTGTTCCCAGAACGCTGAGGCGGTGTGTGTTTCGTCATTTCTTTGCGACAGAATCCGGCAGTAATGAAACTCGTGGCCGGTGATTGTCGCGCCGACGGGGAAAAATGGATTTTCCTGATCCACGGTCAGGGTCCGTATATCCGTGTCCCTGCGGCCGTTTTTCCATGCCGAACGTTACGGGCAGCGCGCCGACCATCGGATAATGTTCGTCACCGATCGTCAGAGATTCGCCCAGGTAAATGAAGCCTCCGCATTCAGCGTAAATCGGCAGACCTGCTTCGGCCGCCTCTCTCAGGGAAAGCCGGAAGGATTCGTTTTCGGACAGCCGTCCGGCCTGAGTTTCAGGAAATCCGCCGCCGATGTATAAGGCATCCACAGGCGGGAGAACTTTTTCATTAAGGGCGCTGATCTGTACGACTTTTGCGCCCCGGTCGGTCAGAGCCTCAATATTTTCCTCATAATAAAACTGAAACGCTGTGTCTTTGATCACGCCGATGGTGACAGGCTCTTCAATGGTTATCGGACTTGTCGGATTGGGAAACGCATCGACGCTCCAGGGTGACGCGCTTTGGGCAACCCCAAGCAGGCCGGAATGTCCAGATAGTCCCGGCGATGGCCCCCGCCCTTTCTAGGGCCCTGTGCACGCGGTCATGCTCCTCGGGGGGGATTAATCCCATGTGCCGCTGCATAAAAGGCAGATCCGGCATTCGCGGCACGATGCCGTAAACGGGAAGTCCGGCATACTCTTCAATGGATTGGCGGATAACAGAGGCATGACGGCTGCCGTTCACCCGGCTCAAGATGACGCCCCGGATATCAACGCCGGGATCAAGATTGCTTGCAGCCCATGACCATGGCCGCCGCTGTCCGGGTAACCTTATCGCAGTCGACAACCAGAATGACCGGCGCATTAAGGAGTTTGGCCAGTTCGGCTGTACTGAATTCGCCCTGCGGCATTGACACCGTCAAAGAGTCCCCGATTGCCCTCAATGATGGAAACGGCGCCTTCCTCGGCATGGCGTGAAAAAGAGCGGACGACCTGATCGGAACCCATCAGATAGGTGTCCAGATTGTAACAGGGACCGGATGCCGCCAGGGAAAGCCAGGCGGCATCAATATAATCCGGTCCCTTTTTGAAGGGCACGACCGGGATGCCCTGCTTGCGCAAGGCTACGGCCATGGCCACAGAAAGGGTGGTTTTTCCCGCGCCGCCCCGGAGGGCGGCCACAATCAGACGTGGGCAGGATCGGTTCATAGTCCATTACCTAATTTAAGAGCACGGCCCTTCTTCTTTCGGGAAGAATTCGGCCAGCATGAGATACGTTGAACTTCCGCTCGACCAGTATTTCAGCACTTCCTCGTCGAGCAGTACCTTCACGGCATCCTGAACAGCATGCCGGTCCTCGTCGGGGAGCCATTTTGTGACGTCCCGGATGTAAAACATCTTTTTGTCACCCTTGGATTTTTCATGAAAAAGCTCGACAATCCGTTTTTTTAGGTCCTCACTCATGTTCACCCCCATTTGAACTGTGTCGATGTCCGGAATGTTTCTGTTGCCATATCAAAATCATCGATATGCTTGTCCGTGAACGGGATGCCCGTCAGGGTGAAGAACCTCTCCCAGCCAACGCGCTCGATCCATTCGCCGACCCGTTCATGCTTTCTGGCGTGGCTGGCATAAACTTCGATGATGTTCTTCACGGCATCCACAACTTCCGGCCAGCGCGGCGGGTTGTTGGGGAGAAAGGGGATCGCCAGTTTGGAAAACTTGGGAGCGCTCCGGGCGTTGGAAACTTTGCCTCCGACCCAGATGGATATCCCGTCATTTTCGGGATCGGCAATCGGCATGGCCGGACAAACGGTGTAACAGTTGCCGCAATACATGCATTTCTCGGCATTGACGGTGACGGTTTTGTTTTTCATGTCGCCCCGGATGGCGCCCGTGGGGCAGGAGGCCACCGTGGACGGGATTTCGCAGACATTCGGGACGCGGGTGTTGTCGGTTTTGGGAACGGTCCGGTGAATGCCCAGAATGGCGATGTCGGAGCAATGCACGGCGCCGCACATGTTCAGGCAGCAGGCCAGCGCGATCCGGACATGGGCCGGCAGCGTCGAGGTGACGAAATAATCATAGATCTCATCCATCAGGGCCTTGACCGGTCCCGAGGCATCCGTGGCCGGGGTGTGGCAGTGGACCCATCCCTGAGTATGGACGATGTTCGATATGGAATGCCCGGTGCCGCCGACGGGATAATTGCGGCTGCCAATTCGGCAATCAGGGGTTCGACTTTATCCTTGTCGTCCAGAAGAAATTCGATGTTGTGGCGGCTGGTGAAGCGCAGATAGCCGTCGCAGTATTTATCGGCGATGTCGCAGATTTCCCGGATGTGATCCGTCGAAATCAGTCGCGGAGAGCCGGCGCGCACGGTGTAGAGCGCCTCTCCCGATTCGGCAACATGCATGAGCACGCCCGGTTTGAGAATTTCATGATAGAGCCATTTCCCGTAATTTCGCTGAATGACGGGAGGCAGCATGGTTTTATAATCAGGGGGTCCGATATCTGTTTTTGCCATCTTACTTCACCTCCTTTTGAATTTCTTCAGGCCAGAAGAAAACATAGGGATTGGTTCTTGGCGCCTTGACCATCTGGGGAACGGCGGGAAGACCCACGGCCCGCAAGAACACCCTCATGCCCAGTCGTGTAATCAGTTCGCCCAGCCTTTCCCGTGACTTGCCGTTTTCATCCCACCAGTCCTGGATGCGCTCGATCAGGTCTTTGAGTTCCGTGTAAGGCGGTTCCAGTTTCATAAAAGGCACAATGACCCAGGAAAGAAGCGCCCCTTGCACAATAGGCGCTTTGCCGCCGACGAGGATGGTCGCGCCTTTTTCCTTGCCCGGACGCAGAGCTTTCGGCATCAGATTGATGCAGTGCATGCAGCGGGTGCAATCCTCGTTGTGGATCTTCAGTTCTTTCCCGTCCCATTGCATGCACTTCGTGTCGGGCAGAGGTCGCAGACTTCCTTCTGAATGTCGAGGTCGGAAGACGCATAAGCGGTAACTTCGGCTGGATCAATCGAGTATCTTTCCTTTCCAGGTTCCGATGATGGAAAAATCCGACCGGGCGATGGACGCAACGCAGTCATTGGCGCAGGCCGATATCTTTATCTTGAATTTATAGGGAAACATGGGACGGTGCATCTGATCCTGGTAGTGTCATGGTGAGGTTGTAACAAATATCGAGGCTGTCGATACAGGCCCATTCGCAGCGTCCCGGTCCAACGCAGGCACTGGGAGTGCGCAGGGCTGATCCGGAGCCGCCAAGGTCAAAGCCGGCATCGGAGAGATCATCAAAACAAGACTGGAGATGTTCTGTTCTCGTTCCCAGCAGAATGGCATCTCCCGTGGCGCCGTGCATATTGGTTAGGCCGCTGCCGTGCTTGTCCCAGATGTCGCAGAGGTTGCGCAACGCATCTGTTTTGTAAAACCATCCCGTGGGGTGATTGACCCTCATGGTATGAAAGGCCTGAACATTCGGGAAGAGGTCGGGTCGATCCGAATAGCGTCCGATGACTCCGGAACCGTAGCCCTTGACGCCGACAATGCCTCCGTGTTTCCAGTGGCCGATTTTCTCTTTATAGGAGAGTTCCAACTGGCGAAGGAGATCCTCGGCCATGGGACTCTTTTGAGCCGCCTGCTTCATGTCCTTCACAAAGCTGGGCCATTTTCCCTTTTCCAGTTCATCCAGAAGCGGCGTATCTGATTTCGCCATGTCATGCCTCCTTTTCAGCCTATACGCTATATTTTGTTCCTTGTTATACATTCACGATCATGAACGCATCACTTTTACTGAATGGTATTCTTTTTTTGAAATATGTCAAGTTATTTCTTATCCGCCAAAGCTTAATCCAGTAGTCTACAAAAACAAAGGTCGATTAAAAATCCCCATGGAACATAATGATATTGGATATGATCTCCACAATATTGAGTGCCAGCAGGGGCGCCTCAATATTAAGATTCTCCATGAGTTACCAACTGGTCGCACAAAAGATGATGAAAGCTTATGATAAAATCGGGAAGAAATTCTTTTTCCCAGAGTTTCTCGAAAAAACGGCCCTTCACTAGTTACTCCTTTCTACATAAGAAAGCTGTTTCAAAGCGGGGTGAAGATACCTGGGTGCATGGTTTTTATGTACGGAAACAACGGCAAACTCACCATTTTTATGTGGTGCAGGTCGTTTATTTTAGAGAGACGGATCTGAAAAAACAATATATTTCTCTATATCTTAAATAATGTAATCTTCAGCCGCCTTATGTCAAGGTTTTATGGATAACTCATTTATGCGTTGGAAAAACACGCCGGAGCCGCTATAGTCCGGGTAAGGCAACTTATGGATGAAGAAAGCGATACCGCACCCGATGACCTCAAAACGACTAGAACACGGGAAAGAAATAGCTCGGAAAAAACCCTGTGCCTTTCTCTGGGATGAATCCTTCCTTTGGGGGCTGATGGCCCGGCGGGCGCTGAGAGACGCGGGATTGCCCTTCGACCTTATCCGGTCGGATGAGATCAGGGCGGGCGCCCTTGGCGGCTACGGGATGCTCTTCGTTCCCGGCGGTTGGGCATCGGCTAAGATCCGGAGCCTGGGGGAAAAAGGACAGGCCGGAATTCGCTCTTTTGTGGAAAACGGCGGCAGCTATCTGGGCATTTGCGGCGGTGCGGGGCTGGCGACGGGGAGCGGTATCGGCCTTCTGCCCGTTTCGCGAAAAACCACACAAGAAAGGGTTCCCAGTTTCAGTGGGCCCATTCGCCTGTCACGAGCGTCGCATGTTATCTGGGAGAACATCGAATCGCCCGTCTTTTCTGCCTGGTGGCCCTTTCAGTTCCGTGTCGCGGCGAAAAATGAAATTAGCGTTCTTGCCACATATGAAGAGGCGCAGGCAGATGCGATGAGCGCCGATATCAAGGTCGGCGATGGGCAGATCAGCGGCTGGTCCGAGCTAGAAGAACGCTACGGGATATTTTTGGACCCCCGGCGCCTGAAAAATGAACCGGCTGTTGTCGAGGGGCGTTTTGGACAGGGTAAGGTGATTCTATCCCTGATCCACTTCGATACGCCGCAAGATCCCAATGGCGCCGCCGTTCTGCGCAATCTGTGGCGATATCTGCTACCTGATCTTAAATTTCAAATTCACAAAGGTATTGCACCAAAGGAAAGGCGGTTCATGGCGGACTACTCCCCGGAATGCAATAAAATACTTGCGGACATTGAGGCTGCCGTTGCCGGTTTAATTGCCATGGGTAAACGAAATTCCCTCTGGTATTGGCGCAATCCCTGGTTCCTTCAGTGGCGACGGGGTATACGGGGAATGGAATACTCCACACTGGCGGTGATGATCGGCGAAATTGCAGCGCGTCTTAGCCATGATCGCGTGGCAGGTCATGAAAAAGGAAACGCTCTTCTTCAATCCCATGGTCAGTCACCTTTACAAGAGAACCTGGTAAACATCAGGAAACTGCTCATCCCTTTTGTAGAAAAAGCAAAAATACTGCTTAGCCGCGAAAAGTCATTTCTATCGACAGCTACCCTTTCGCCCATCGAATGTCCCGATGGGGAAATCAGCCGTTTGAGGCAGGAACTCCTTGGTTCCTCCATCAGTCACGGAGGGAAGTTTAAAGAGCTCATCGATGTCGTGGATCGGCTTCTTTATAAGTTGATCAAAGCCTAGTGAGTAGGCCATTCAATGAGTTTTCCGCAGTCAAATTTTCATCTGCCGATATTTCGTCAGTCGATATTTCATCTTGACGTTTGTCCTTCCCATCTATACATTCTGAAAAAATATTGTCAGGAAATAGATGATTGAAAATCTCATTAATAATTTATCCGTGTACTTACAGGGTTCGGCGATTCTGGCTTTTGTGGCGGCTTACCTGGGAGGACTGGTCATCAGCTTCACACCCTGTACTTATCCGCTGATCCCCATAACGGTCGGATTCATCGGCGCGCAGGGGGCATCGTCGAAACTGCGCGGATTTCTGCTATCCTTGTTCTATGTCCTCGGGCTGGCGGTAACGTATGCCGCCCTGGGAGCGGTGGCGGCTTTGTCGGGAAGACTTTTCGGACAGATGCAAACGACCCCGCTGATCTATTTTATTATGGCCAATATTTGTCTGATGATGGGATTGTCCATGCTCGATGTTTTCAAAATTTCAATTCCGATCCCTCAAAGAATGATGAAATATTCCGGTGGCGGCAAAAAAGGATTTATTCCCAGTTTTCTGCTGGGCGCGGCTTCCGGTTTTGTGATCGGACCCTGCACCGCCCCTGTATTGGCGGTTTTACTCGGTTACGTAGCTTTGCAGACCCATGTGATCATGGGGATCGGTCTTTTGTTTGTTTTTGCCTTCGGCATGGGCACACTTTTAATTCTGGTCGGAACGTTTGCCGGATTTATTTCATCCCTTCCCCGATCGGGGGCCTGGATGACTATCATCACGAGGGTTTTCGGCGTTATTTTGATTGGTGCGGCCGAATATTTCCTGTATACTGCGGGCACGCTGTCTTTTTAGTAAAAGAGGTATCATGCAAAAAACAGTTCATATTTTCATTGCTTTAATTTTTACATTGATTTTTGCCCCCATATCGGTCTCATGGGGCCAGTATATTCCTAATGCGCCATTTAAACCGCAGTACTCCATCGCGCCGGATTTCACCCTCAAGGACATACAGGGTAAAACATTCCGTCTGAGTGCTCAGCGTGGCAAGCCGGTGTTGATTTTTTTCGGAACAACCTGGTGTCCCGGATGCCGCGCCGAAATACCCGTTTACAAGAAAGTTCACGAAACCTATTCTTCGCGCGGCCTGGTGGTGATATATATCAACATCATGGAGCCCGCGAAGAAAGTTGCGCGATTTGCCCAGGCTAATTCTCTTCACTACCGGACGCTGCTGGATGAAGACGGCTCTGTGGGCAATGCCTACAATGTGGTTGGTGTGCCCATGATCATACTGGTGGACAAAAACGGCTATCTGATTAAAGTCGGCCACAGCTCTTCGGAGATGCCGCTGGACAAAGTTTTGCCGGCAAAATAAAATGGCCGTCCGATCCGGCGGATCCGATGGCCGATAATGATGGAATCGCGTATTTAAGTTGTGCCTGTTTTTGACCAACATTAAAAAAACTAAGGACGAGCAACTCATGACACAAGATGACTGGCTGCATAACTTTACAAAGTCCGATACGGACCGCTGGATTAGCGGCGTCTGCGGTGGTTTGGGAGAACATACCCCCGCTCCTTCCTGGATATGGCGTTTATTATTTACCTTGCTGTTTATTTGTTTCGGGACAGGGTTACTTATCTATATTCTGCTTTGGATTTTTGTCCCACGCAAGACACCTGCCGGATCATCCGGGGCAGGATAAAAGGTGTGGCGAATTCCGTTAAAAAGGCAATGATTTTTTGTTGAAGATTAGAATTGAAAATCTGGTGTTGGATAAAATCCAGCCCGGGAAAATTCGGCATACCTATCCTTTGCTTTTCATTCATGGCGCGGGCGGAACAAGTCGATACTGGAAGAATTATCTTCCATATTTTGCGGATGAAGGCTGGGAAGTCTTTGCCGTGAACCTGCGGGGCCATTTTCCATCTGATCGGGAAGAGGCGCTGGCGCAGGTGACATTGGAGGATTATCTTGTTGACGTAGAAAAAGTGATCCGGCAACTCGACATTGCTAATTGCGCTGTAATCGGACATAGCTTGGGCGGATTAATCGCCCAGAAAATGGCGGAAAACACCGCTTCGATTAAAGCACTCGTCACAATGGCCAGCGCGCCCCCGTTTGGCGTTGCGCGGGAGGTGAATAATGACCTGCCCTACTCCGGAACGATCCTTAAAACGATGTGGGGAATGATGAATATGAAGCCGGTCAAACCGACTTTTATGATGGCCGAAAAAACCGTTCTCAACAACATTGCTCCCGGTGAACGGAAAAAGGTTTTTGACATGTTTGTTGCCGAATCCCTGGTGGTCGGCTACCAGGTGGCGCAGGGTTATCCGGTTTATCCGTCGCAAATAAAGTGTTCAAAGCTGGTGATCGGCTGCGCACAAGATGTGATTGCCCCGGCGTCCATGCAAAAGAGTTTAGCCGATTTTTTACAGGCCGATTATATTGAATATAAACAATTTGCCCACCTGCCCATGCTGGAGAAAGGCTGGGAAAAATCAGCCGGGGATATTAAGGACTGGTTGCGAGGAAAAGTAAAAGGTTGACCCCCTTGCAAAGGACGCGGGGTTCCAGGGAAGGATTTTATAAAAGGAAGGGTTGGACATGAAGTTTCGAGATGATATTTATGTTTATGAATGGGCGAACTACTTTGACAATAACTGCAACAGCTACTATATCGGCGGAGACGTACAGGCGCTCATTGATCCTGGCCTGACACGCTATCTGCCCGATTTGCTCAATCAGATGGCGAATGACGGCATCAAGAAGAAGGACATCAAGTACGTGATCAACACGCATTCGCATCCCGATCACTTTCAGGGTTCCGAGCTTTTTGATCAGGAAAAGGTGAAGATCGCCCTGCACCGCAAGGAAATGGACTTCCTCAAAGGAGTCGGTGGCGAACTCTATGGTCTTTTCGGGATCACCGTGCCGCAGATGCAGATCAACATGCAACTGGAAGACGGCAAGCTCGAACTGGGCGATCAGATATTTAAAGTCATTTCCATTCCCGGCCATACACCGGGTTCCATTGGACTTTACTGGCTGGACAAGAAAGCCCTGTTCTGCGGCGATGTCGTGTTTCAACAGAATGTCGGCCGCACGGATTTTCCCGGGGGAAACGGATCCTTGTTGAAAAAGAGCATTGTCACGCTATCCGATCTGGATATCGAGTTGCTTTTACCCGGGCACATGGGCATTATCGAAGGCCGGGAAAAAATACAGGACAATTTTAACATCATCATTCAAAATATTTTCCCCTACATTTAGGGATGATACCATGTTGCATTCAAAGGAAAACGCGGCGGCACAGCCAACAAAGTTAGCTAAAGAATGCGACTTGGTATAGGATGACACTTGAAAGGATCAGTGTTACATGGCCAATGAAGGAAACAAAGTTATTTACTCCATGATTGGAGTCAGCAAGGTTTATGAAAAAAAACCGGTGCTCAAAGACATCTATCTTTCTTATTTTTACGGCGCAAAAATCGGCGTGATCGGTCTAAACGGTTCGGGCAAAAGCTCGCTTCTGAAAATTCTGGCCGGAGTGGATGATGAATTTCTGGGGAAGACCATTCTTTCCCCGGGCTACACGGTGGGATACCTGGAGCAGGAACCGCGTCTGGACGAGTCCAAAACCGTGCGCCAGATGGTGGAGCAGGGCGTGCAGTCCACGATGGACGTCATCAACGAATATAACGCCGTCAACGAAAAATTTGCCGAGGATATGTCGGATGATGAGATGACCAAGCTCTGCGACCGGCAGGCTTCTTTACAGGAAAAGATGGATGCGCTCGACGCCTGGGATATGGATTCACGTCTGGAAATGGCGATGGACGCGCTGCGCTGCCCGCCCGGTGACACACTTGTAAAAGTTCTTTCCGGCGGGGAGCGGCGCCGCGTTGCTCTGTGCCGCCTGCTTTTACAGAAACCCGACATTCTACTTTTGGATGAACCGACCAACCACCTGGATGCCGAATCCGTTGCCTGGCTGGAGCATCATCTGCAAAAATATGAAGGCACCATCATTGCCGTAACGCACGACCGTTATTTTCTCGATAACGTTGCCGGCTGGATTCTGGAGCTCGACCGCGGGCAGGGCATTCCCTGGCAGGGCAATTATTCTTCATGGTTGGAGCAAAAGCAAAACCGCCTGAAGAATGAAGAAAAGTCCGAGGGCGCAAGGATCAAAACCCTGGAGCGCGAACTGGAATGGATTCGCATGTCGCCCAAAGGACGGCATGCCAAATCCAAGGCGCGTATCAATGCGTATGAAGAGTTGCTGGGCAATAATCTGGAAAGGGAATCCGGTTCACGTGAAATCTTTATTGCGCCGGGGACCCGTTTGGGCGATCTGGTGATCGAAGCCCAGGACGTGAATAAAGGTTATGGCGAAAAGCTGCTCGTTGAAGATATGACCTTTTCACTGCCGCCCGGCGGCATCGTCGGCGTGATCGGCCCCAACGGTGCGGGCAAGACCACGCTGTTTCGCATGATCACCGGCCAGGAAAAGCCGGATGACGGCACGATCCGCATCGCTGAGACCGTGAAGCTGGCCTATGTTGACCAGAGCCGTGACGCCCTCGATCCCGATAAAAACATCTGGGAGATGATTTCCGACGGCCAGGACATTATTCCTATTGGATCAAGGCAGATCAATTCCCGGGCGTACGTATCGCGCTTTAATTTTTCCGGAACGGATCAGCAGAAAAAAGTGGGAACGCTTTCCGGTGGTGAACGCAACCGCGTCCATCTGGCCCGCATGCTCAAGGAAGGCGCCAATGTGCTGCTGCTCGATGAGCCCACCAACGATCTGGACATCAACACACTGCGGGCGTTGGAAGATTCCCTGGAGAGCTTTGCCGGTTGTGTCGTCGTCATCAGCCACGATCGCTGGTTTCTGGATAGAATCTGTACGCACATCCTGGCGTTTGAAGGCGACAGCAAGGTGCTGTTCTTCGACGGCAACTATTCCGAATACGAAGAAGACCGCAAAAACAGATTGGGCGCCGCCGCCAACCAGCCGCATCGCATCAAGTACCGGCAGCTAACGAGAAGATAGGGAACGGTTCCAAGCCGTTCCCTACCTTCTGACTCCCTGATAATTTTCGAAAAGGGAATGTGTGAGATTGCCACTGAGACTGGAAACCGGCTCTTTCAGCCTTTGCCCGGCCTTCTCTTTACCCTGGTTTTCGCTTTTTCTTCAGCTTTCTTCTTGAAGATAGGCACCACGATTAGGGTGTAGAGAATCATGAAGAGGAAACATCCGCCCATGACGACAGCAACCCAGTAATTCTTAAAGAGCTCCCTTCCCATGTAGTCACGACTGACATCTGTAAATATGCCGATCATCAGGCCAGTAAAGACCACGATGACGATGATCGGTATTGTGTAGCCCAGCGGGATTTTAAACGACCTTTCTTTTTCCGGATATTTTTTCCGAAGCTTGATCACGCATACGGCCGCAACGACGTAGATAAAGCATTCGAGCGCCGCCGCCATCAGGATGATGAATAAATATTTTCCCGTAAACAGTGTCATGAGGCTTATGGCAATAGCTAAAACGCCAAGGAATAGTATAGATACCCAGGGCGTCGCATAGACCGGATGGAGCTTGCTGAAGAATCTGGGAAGGACGTTGTCTCGTCCCATGGCGTAGGAAAACCTTGAGGTGTTGAGGAGCCCTGAGTTAAACGACGTCACGGATGCGAGGATGCTCATGACAATGAAGCTTATCGTACCCGCCACGCCGAAGAGGTTTGTGCCGAAAACAATATGTGGAATCTGCGTGCCGCCGGCCAATTGCGCGGGTGTGAGGCCCACGAACATGGCGGTAACGAAAAGAGAGTATGTAATGGTGAGGATGCCGATAGCCCAGAGCATACCCTTCCCGATGAGCCGGTAGTCTGTTGTCTCCTCGGCCAGCGGGGTTACCCACTCGTACCCGACAAAAAGAAAAACGCCAACGCCTGCCGCCTGAATAATATTTCCCAGCGTGAATTTGGCGCTCTGGGCGGCAAGGCTGATGTTGATATCATGCGTGGCAAATGTATAAATGGAAACTCCGATCATGAAAGCAATCATACTGTAGGTCATGATGTCCTGGACGATGCCGGTTATATAAACCCCTCTTAAATTTATCGCTCCGACGAAGATGATAAAAAAAAGTATCCACAGTAATTTGTCGTAGAAGGGATTGAATATTTGAAAGGTGCTGGAAAGGACGCTCGCGAGCAGGTAGCTTTCGGCACCCACCATAGAGATCCCCAGGATGACGTAAAACATGCCGATGATGATGGAAACTTTTTCGTTAAACGCATTCTGAATGTAGAGCTTGATTCCTGCCGCCGACGGGTAGAGGGATGTAAGTTCAGAGAAACACATTGAGGATAGCAGGCAGAGAAACCCCGCCAGCAAAATGGAGATCCACGCGAGCTCGCCCACGAGGATTGTGGCCAACTGGATACCCGCCAGATAACATGAGGTGGCGATAGCCATTCCTGCGGATGTGGAAATAACGGTTCGGAGTTTTATTACCTTCTTTAGTTCGGTCATTGATTCCTCCTATACGTCCGGCCATATGATCATGGTGATCGCATCAATCCGAACGACGTCCTCTTGGCTCGCCTTGACGCGGATTTCCCCCTGGAGATATTTCTGCGAGGGATTCAAGTCTCCCCAAAACATGTCACAGAAATTCTCGCTATTCGTCGTAACGATGATATCGGGCGTCCCGTTCACGCCGGATTCAAAGGAAACAATTTCTCCCTGCACCACAGTCATGGTGAATTTATCTCCTGTGTCTTCCGCCACGAAATGAAGGAGCTTGGACCAGTCCCGCTGCATCTTACGCAATCTTTTATTTTCGTTGCATTGTGTCTGGTAATCGGCCAGCGCTTCCAGAATTTCCTGACTTGTCGCCATGTCTTTCCTCCTGAAATAGATTAATCGTTTTTGCCCAGGCCCGCTTCCCCGGAGAGTTCCTTCATCGAGTCCGCAAGGGCGTTGAGAACAAAATCAACTTCCTCTGGGGTAATCACCAGGGAAGGCATCAGTCGACAGATACTCGGGTCGTTTCCGGTATAAATGGCGATAACACCCCTATCGGCAAGTTTTTTCGTCATTCGCGGCCCGATGGATTCGTTCGTGTACTGCAACCCCATCATGAGACCCTTCCGGCGCACCTCAAGGAGGAGCGACGGGTAGTCTTCCAGGAACGAGTCGAACCCGGCCTGGAACTTCCTGCCCATCTTTTCGGCGTGATCAAGAAGGTTGTGCTTTTGTATATAGTCGATCACTGCCATGCCCACGATGCAACCGAGATCGGAACCGCCGAAGGTGGAGAGGTGTATAAAAGGGTGGGGAATGAAAAAGTCCTGGATTTCTTCCTTGAAGATGGTTGCCGAAATGGGGTAGATGCCGCCGCCTAAAGATTTGGCAACGGTCATAATGTCCGGAACGACACCCCAGTGTTCGGAAGCAAACATCCTTCCCGTCCGCCCGAAACCGGTCTGTATCTCATCGAGGATGAGCAGGATTTCGTGATCATCGCATAGCCTTCGGACTTGCGGGAGGTATTCGTCGGGCGGAATGTTGATACCGCCCTCGCCCTGGATGGGTTCAAGGATTATTGCGGCGGTATCATCGGTGATCGCTTTTGCTATGGCCTCAATATCTCCAAAGGGCACCATCTTGAACCCCGGCATCAGCGGCTCGAAAGGTTCCTTGTAGGCGTTGCGTCCAATGGCAGAAAGCGCGAAACCGGTATGGCCATGGTAGGCCTTCTGTGTGTAAATGATCTCCTTTTTCATCGTGTATCCGCGAGCGATCTTGATGGCTGCGTCATTTGCTTCGCCCCCGCCAACGCCGAAGATGGTGCACTTAAGGTCACCCGGTGTGATTTCAGCAAGTTTTTTTGCCAGGTCGGCTTTCGGCTTTGAACAGAGGAGAAAGACACCAATATCATAGGTGTCAAGGGCTTTCTTTAGGGCTGCAACAATATCCGGGTTGCGTCTTCCCACGTTCATGATGCCGGAGCCGGTCTGGCAGTCAATGTACTTTTTCCCCGTTATGTCCCAAACGCTGGCCCCTTCGCGTTTATCTTCGATGATGTCAAGACCGGCAGCCTTCATTGTTCGCACCTTCATCGGGCCGATGAATTTCGAGAAATCAGACAGGGCTTCAGCCTTAATTTTTACTGAATCGTTTCCCATTACATCACCTCCAGATACGATATATTTATCAAACTAATGATTTCCCCCACTGCTCTCACACCATGTTGCACTGCATCTTCCATCAGGTTAGCAAGCAATTGCGATGCTGTTCATATAGATCATAAAAGGATTTCAGCATGTCCGGAATGGGTAAATCATAGGGATATTTCTCCACATCATGCGCCCGTCGCAATACATTCACGGCCGAATCCTTATTGAGACGAATCAGGGGAATCCCCCCGAATCCCAACTCGGAGACCTTCAAGCCCGTTTTTCCGAAGGGAACGTAACGCATGGTAAATGCTCTCTCAACCGTGACTGATGGTGAATATCAATAAAGGTAAGGCGCGTTTTCTGAACTCACTCCCTGGTTTTAAAGTATTTTTATTTTTCTTTTGTCCGATTGTGGATGTTGGCGGTAGAGGATGGCAATATTGCCGATGAGGCCGACCAGCTCGCTTTTTGTTGCTTCGGCAATTTCTTGGGATATCTCTTTTTTCGTTTCTTTGAATTCGCCAAATTTTACCTTAATCAATTCATGATCTTTCAGGGCGAGATCAACCGAGCCGAGCAGTTGCTCAGTCACGCCTTTGGCGCCGATGAGCACGAGCGGTTTCAAATGATGCGCCTGAGAGCGCAGATATTTTCGTTGTGAGCCCTTGAGGGGTTCCATGTTTTTTCCTTCTTATTTCAGTCCGATTCCTTATAGCACAGATGTTCTTATTGAAGAAACTGAATATTTGAATTCGTCTCCCTCAATCCCAGCCCTCCAGGGGGCGGGGATTGCACTAAGAACGCAGGCAGGAAGTTAATGAATGACGGAAGGATACGAGACCAACAAAATCAGTAGATTAATGGGAAGAAAGGTGGCATTATTCACATGCCTATCCAATTGAGAGGAGATTTAATAATGAAAAAAAAGATTTCTTCTTCCACAGCATCATCTTCAAGATTTGATCCCGATTTCGGTACGGCCACGCAGGCCATCAAGGCCATCAAGGCAGGCGTCATCTCATCGCGGGAACTGACGAAGCACGTCTTTCGTCGCATTAAAAAGCACAATGAAAAAATTAACGCCTTCGTCACGCTCAATGAAGAACAGGCGCTGAAGCGCGCCCGCAAGGCGGATAACTCTCTGACTACCGGAAAGATCTGGGGGCCGCTGCATGGCCTGCCGATTCTTATTAAAGATCAGTTTCCGACGGCCGGATTGCGCACGACCTGCGGATTTCCTGAACTTGCGGATTACATTCCTCAAGAAAACGCCGTGGCAGTGGACAGGCTGCTTGCTGCCGGTGCGATCATTGTCGGTAAAACCAACACGCCAATCGGCGCGAGTGACATTCAAACATACAACAAGATTGCGGGAACGACGAATAATCCATGGGACGTTTCCAAAACATCAGGAGGATCAACCGGAGGGGGCGCAGCGGCGCTGGCTGCAGGACTGGGATTTCTTGAACTCGGCGCGGATCTCGCAGGATCAATCCGCACGCCAAGCAATTTCTGTGGCGTCTGCGGACATAAGCCTTCTCTCCATGTGGTGCCTTTGCAGGGTTCGATTCCGCCACTGCCCACTTTAATTCCGCCGTCCCTGAACCTTGCCGGCTTGAACGATTTGGCCGTTGCCGGGCCACTCGCGCGCTCTGCTGCTGATTTGAAGCTGGAACTGGAAATCATCGCCGGGCCCGCTCCCGAAGATGCTTTATCCTGTCGATGGAAACTGCCCAAAGCCCGCAAAGCAACGCTCAAAGATTACAAAGTTGGCTATGTCACTGATGATCCCTTCTGCCCGGTTCATCCTGAAATTCAAACCATCATGTCCAACACCGCCTTAGCTTTGCGCAAGGAAGGCGTGAAAGTAAAAGAAGGATGGCCTGAGGGAATGAAGCCCTCAGAAATATTCGACATTTACTTCAAGCTGATGGCCGCCTTTGTCTCTCAGTCGCCAGCCTTTACGGATAAGGTGATTAACACACTGAAGATGTTGTTCTACATGCCCTATGGGGACTATTATCAAAATTTTGTGGATGGGCTGACGATTTCACACAAGGATTGGTCCGCATTAGCCCTGCGCAGGCTAGCTTCCCGGTTGGCCTGGCAGGAATATTTCAAAACGTTTGACGCCTTTTTAATGCCCGCAAACTGCGTACCTGCTTTTGCTCACAATCACGATCGCAACATGTGGGGACGAATCATCGAATCGTCCGACAGCACTCGGTATTACGCAGAGACGTTTAAGTGGATATCCATCGCGACACTGGCCGGCTTGCCGGTAACCGTGATTCCTGTGGGCAAAACAAAAGCCAATCTGCCGGTCGGCATTCAGATCATGGGGCCATATATGGAAGACGGCACGTCGCTGGACCTGGCCATGAAGATGGAAAATGTTCTGGGTGGTTTTACACCGCCGCCGGGATTTGAGCAATAAAGAGGTACAAGATGTACTGCCCAAAATGCAAAGCTGAATATCGGGAAGGTTTTAGTAATTGCGCGGATTGCGGCGCTGATCTGGTCAATGGTCAACCGCCGGAGTCTGAAGATGCTTTGCGTTATGTGGAGATGGTGGAAGTTTTCTCCACGTATAATCCCGGCGACATCGCGTTTATCAAGTCCGTGCTTGATGGTGAAGAGATCCATTATTATTTTCAGGGAGAGAACACCAACATGCTGGTTGCCACCGGAGCATACGCGCGTTTGCTTGTTCAGGAAGATCAGGTCGAGCGTGCCAGAGAAATTCTTCAAGAGTTGGAATTTCTAGAAAAATAAATGGGACGGTCAACGACCGTCCCATTTATTTTTATGCGCCGGCATGTGCCGGTCGCCGCACTTTGTGTCGCCCTTTATCCTTTATCCTTTGATCTTGGACCTTTCTTTATTTGATCTCCGCATGATAGCTTTGCAGTGATTTCGCCCGGCCATGACCTTGACGGAAAGCGGTAATGCCCTTGACCGCGGCTACTGCGGCGGCCACCGTTGTAATATAAGGGATCTTATATTTGATTGCCGCCTTGCGGATGTAAGAATCGTCGTATTTGCTGAGTCGGCCGGCCGGTGTGTTGATCACCAATTGAATCTCGCCGTTTTTAATTGCGTCCACGATATTGGGACGTCCTTCATGCATCTTCAAAATCCGCTCAGAGGCGATACCATGATCGGCAAAAAATTTATCAGTGCCTTCCGAGGCTATGATCTTAAACCCAATTTTGGTAAAAGCGCGGGCAACCTCCAGTATGCCACCCTTATCCTTTTCTTCAACCGTGATGAGCACGGTGCCTTCCGCGGGGAGGCTCTGCCCGGTTGCTTCCTGAGCCTTGTAGTAGGCCAGACCGAAAGAATCAGCCAGCCCCAGTACTTCGCCGGTGGAACGCATTTCCGGTCCCAGAATCGGATCGACTTCCTGATACATATTGAATGGGAAAACGGCTTCCTTGACGCCAAAATGGTGGAATGATTTGTTCTTCAGATTCAAGTCCTTGAGTTTTTTGCCCAGCATGATCTGTGTGGCCAGTCGGGCCATAGAGATATTGCAGACCTTGGAAACCAGCGGCACAGTGCGTGAGGCGCGGGGATTGGCTTCCAGAATGTAAACAACATTGTTGGCGATGGCATACTGAATATTCATCAAACCGACGACACCGAATTCTACGGCAATTTTTTTTGTGTATTCGATGATCGTATCGATATGGCGCGCCGAAATGCTGATGGGTGGAATCACACAGGCGGAATCGCCGGAATGGATGCCGGCCAGTTCAATGTGTTCCATCACCGCCGGAACAAAGGCGTCCGTGCCGTCGGAAATGGCGTCGGCTTCGGCTTCAATGGCGTTTTCCAGAAACTTATCGATCAGAATGGGCCGCTCCGGCGTGACACCGACGGCGGCATGGACATAACGCCTAAGCATCTGTTCATCATGAACCACTTCCATGCCGCGTCCGCCCAAAACATAAGAGGGACGCAACATCAGCGGATAACCGATGCCACCGGCGACTTTGAGCGCCTGCTCCAGGTTGCTCGCCATGCCGGATTTGGGCATGGGGATGCCGAGCTTTTCCATCATGATGCGGAAACGGTCTCGGTCTTCGGCCAGATCGATGGTTTCCGTTGATGTGCCGATGATTTTCACTCCCGCTTTGGCCAGATCCGCAGCGATATTCAGTGGCGTTTGTCCGCCGAATTGGACGATCACGCCTTCGGGTTTTTCTTTTTCGTAGATGCTTAAGACGTCTTCCACGGTCAGCGGTTCAAAATACAGTTTATTGGACGTATCGTAGTCGGTCGAGACGGTTTCCGGGTTGCAGTTGACCATAATGGATTCGATGCCTTCATCGCGCAGGGCAAACGCCGCGTGTACGCAGCAGTAGTCAAACTCAATACCCTGACCGATGCGGTTCGGGCCACCACCCAGCACCATAATTTTCCGATTTTTGGTTGTGCCGACCTTATCCTTCGCATTGTAAGTGGAATAATAATAAGCCGCGTTTTCCACACCGCTGACCGGGACTGCATCCCAGGCCTCGGCCAGTCCGGTGGCCAGCCGCTGTTTGCGGATTTCTTCTTCTTTCTTTCCCAGAATCTGCGACAGATAGCGGTCGGAAAATCCGTCTTTCTTGGCCTGAATCAAGAGTGCGTCGGGCAGAGCCTTACCCTTACAGGCAAGAACTTTTTCTTCCAACACCACCAGTTCCTTCATTTGTTCAATAAACCATTTCTTGATGAATGTTTTATTGTGCAGGGCGTCGACTGTTGCTCCCTTGCGCAGAGCTTCATACATGATGAATTGTCTTTCACTGGACGGTTCGCTGAGCAACTCCATCAGTTCATCGAGCGATTTTGTATTGAAGTCTTTGACAAAGCCCAGGCCGTAACGTTTTTTCTCCAGGGAGCGGATCGATTTCTGAAACGCCTCTTTGTAATTCTTGCCGATGCTCATGACTTCGCCCACCGCGCGCATCTGCGTGCCGAGCTTATCAACCGCACCGGGGAATTTTTCAAAATCCCAGCGGGCGAATTTGACGACCACATAATCTCCCGAAGGTGTATATTTTTCGAGGGAACCGTCACGCCAGTAAGGAATTTCATCCATCGTAATACCCGAAGCCAAAATCGATGAAATCAAGGCAATGGGAAAACCAGTCGCCTTTGAGGCAAGTGCCGAAGAGCGAGATGTGCGCGGATTGATCTCGATGACGACGACGCGGTCGGTTTTGGGATCATGTGCGAACTGCACATTCGTTCCGCCGATGACCTGAATGGCTTCAACAATGTCGTAGGAATATTTTTGCAGGCGCTTCTGGAGGTCTTCGGAAATGGTCAACATCGGCGCGGTGCAGTAAGAGTCGCCGGTATGGACGCCCATTGCATCAACATTTTCAATAAAGCAGACGGTGATCATGTTGTTTTTGGCGTCACGGACAACTTCCAACTCCAGCTCTTCCCAGCCGATCACGGATTCTTCAATCAGGATCTGGCCGATGAGACTTGCCGAAATGCCCCGGCTGGCGATGACGCGCAGCTCTTCCAGATTATAAACAATGCCGCCGCCTGTGCCGCCCATGGTATAGGCAGGCCTGATGACCACCGGATAACCAAGTTGGGCCGCAATTTTTTCCGCCTCTTCGACAGTGACAGCCGGTTCGCTTGTGGGCATGTCAATGCCCAGCTTGTTCATGGCTTCTTTAAAAGCGATCCGGTCTTCGCCCCGCTCGATGGCGTCCACCTGAACACCGATCACCTTCACATTGTGCTTTTGCAAAACACCCAGCTTGTATAATTCCGATGTCAGGTTCAGGCCGGTCTGGCCGCCCAGGTTAGGCAGAATGGCGTCCGGTTTTTCGTTTTCAATGATTTCGGTAATCGTCTGAGCATTAAGCGGTTCAATATAGGTGACATCGGCCATCCCCGGGTCGGTCATAATCGTGGCCGGATTGGAATTGACCAGTACAATTTGATAGCCCAGTTTGCGCAGCGCTTTGCAAGCCTGAGTTCCCGAATAGTCAAATTCACAGGCCTGGCCGATGACAATCGGACCGGAACCGATAATTAATACTTTTTTAATGTCTTCACGTTTTCCCATGCTGTATCCTTTCATCTTTCCTTCAGATTTATTGTTTATGTATTTTTGTGCAGTGATTTCTTGCTACTTTTTATATTCCGCTTCCACATGAATGGTAATACCGCCGCGCACAGCGAATTCTGCCGTGACCTTGCACCACCGTGGTTGAAGGGCGGCCACCAGGTCGTCGAGGATTATATTGGTGACGTGTTCGTGAAATACGCCCTCGCTGCGGAAAGACCAAAGATATAATTTCAAGGATTTTGATTCGACAATTTTTTTGTCGGGAATGTACTGGATTTTAATTTTGGCGAAATCCGGCTGACCGGTCATCGGGCAGACACACGTAAATTCTTCGGTGGACAGTGTAATGGTATAATCGCGTTTGGAATGATTGGGAAATGTTTCAAGTTTGCGGATGGGTTTTACGGTTTTGCCTGATCCTAAAAGCGAGAGTCCCACCAGATCATTTGTTTTTGTGTTTCTTGCCATGAAATTCCCCTGAATCGTAAGAATTTGCTTATTTACAGAAAGTTTTCATTTATTTCAAGTTTATTCGATTGGCGAAATTTATTCGCATCTATTATTGATTTTATGCTAGATATATTAATCATATCTGAGGAGGAATTGATGATGGCCGAAAATAAAGCAACCCTTCCCGAAAACACTTGGAAGTGCAGCAATTGCGGCAATACCGTCGTGGAAATTCAACCGCCGCAAATTTGCCCTATTTGCAAACAAAAATGCGAGTTTCTGAATGTCACCTGCTACCAGCCCGAATGCGGCTTCACGGGAATGGACAATCGCTTAAAGCCGCCGAAATAAGAGTAATTAAGATTTTTTATGGATGGAAAATAAGCGGTGGAGCAGCCCGGTTAATCAGAACCAACCAGCCTCAAAACAAAAAACTTAAATAATACTTGACAAAATAATCCTGGCTTAATATGTACAACCAACGCTCGTTGTATGAATGATGTGCTTATGTGAAAAACAGCCGGGGATATTTAAGGTGGCCATTCCAGGATTTCTTGCGCAGGGGCATCTGGAAAAGATGTGGAGCTAGTCAGCCGAGTCATGAAAATAATGCTTTATGGCCGGAAATAATCACAAAAGAAGGGGGATATAGCAATGAAG
This sequence comes from uncultured delta proteobacterium, assembly GCA_963726395.1. GTDB lineage: Bacteria > Desulfobacterota > Syntrophia > Syntrophales > Smithellaceae > UBA8904. The sequence goes on along the minus strand of CAVSCG010000024.1, from coordinate 87,175 downwards.
AGTTGGAAAGTGTTATTGTGTTCGATGTTCGTTTTTGCATTTGTTGCGTGGACCGCAGTCGCTTCTGCGGATGAGATTGGTATTGGTTTTACAGGGCCGCTGAGCGGACCTGCCGCCGAATATGGCCAGGATTGTTACAACGGCGTGGATATGGCGGTTAATGAAATCAATGCCGCAGGCGGCGTTAAAGTCCAGGGGAAGAAATATACATTCAAACTGGAAAAACTTGATGACCGGGCCGATCCAACCCTAGCGAAAAATAATGCGATTCGGTTTGTGAGTCAAAACAAGGCCATTGCAGTTTTCAACCCTGTTGCCACGACGATCGGCGCCATCATGGCCATCCCCGAACAGAATTTCATTATCGCGGCCTTCTCCAGTGTTCATACCATCATGGACAAGAAGCACCCGATGATCATCAATCCCGTTCCGAATTTTGTAGCTTACGCCAAAAACTTTTCCATTGTAGCCTGGGACAAAGGCTGGCGCAATGGTGCGATGGTTGTCACTCTGGGCGCTTATGGAGATGCCTGGCGTACAGTGTTTAAGGCTGTCTGGGAGAAAAAAGGCGGTAAGATTCTGGCCGACAAACCGGCAAATTACTACACGGAAACGGACTTTTCAGCACAATTGACGGCGGCAATCGCCACAAAACCGGATTTCCTGGTCGTGGGCGGTCCTTCAGCTCCCAGCGCTCTGGTTATTGAACAGGCCAGAAGTTTGGGTTTCAAGGGCGGGTTCGTTCTGATTGACCAGGCCAAGCCGGATTACATTGCCAAAACGCTCGGGAACATGAAACTGCTGGAAGGAATGATCAGCACAGGCGATATTAAGGCTTTGCCCCTGCCGATTATGCCGGCTTACAGCAAAAAATATAATGCGGCATACAAAGGATCAGTAGTCAACGCGGAAAACTGCCTCAATTACAACATGATGCATATCATCGCCCGCGCCATTACCGCGGCGCAATCGCTGGATGCCAAGGTTGTTCGCCAGAACATCGCCAAAGCTCTGCCGACCGCCGGCGATAAATTCCCCAATGAGTTATTCAATATTGAAGAAAACGGCGTGATGAACTGCGGCACCATTATGCAATACGTTATCAACGGAAAATTCAGCAAGGTTGATTACGTTATTTCGTTCCCGAAAACCAAAGAGGAATTTGAGAAAATAAAAAAGATGAGCAAGACCAAGGATCCGGAGCAGATTCGCTATGTATCGCTTCAGTAATTTGTTCGTCTGGAATCTGATCGAGCAGATCAAGATCAGACAGTAAAAATGAACCCCCGTTCTCCAAATCGAGAACGGGGGTTTTATTGATGCAGTTACTCCTTATAGAGATTCTGAATCTGCTCCCCGTATTTTTTCATGACAAAGGGTCTTTTGAGCTTCATTTCATCAAAAAGCGACGAGATGGTTCATGGTTATACCAAGTTGCGTTCAAAGGATAACGCGACGGCAAGGCGGAGGCACCGCAGGCGTATTAGTTATACGTCGAGGAAGCCGACAACGCAGCCAACAAAGTTAGCCAAAGAATGCGACTTGGTATTACTCTGATAATATTGCTTTGAATTTAACAGGGTCAGTTGCATAGAGAACAGCTCGTTCCACAGCTTCCACACGGAATTCATGAACCTTGAGATAGTCGGGGTTATTGGCCATTTTAAGGAACGCCTTGCGGGACGGATACTGGACAAGCATCAAGAGATTCCAATCCTCCTTCCCCTGAAGCAATTCTTTTGGTTTTCCAAAATAGATTACCTTGGCGCCGACAGCCTCAACAAAGGGACCCGATTCCTTAATATAACGGAAATAGGCCTCCCGGCCGCCTTCCTTTTTAAACTTCAGCAGGTTGAGCATGACAAATGGTTCTTCGTTAACATTAGCAGCTAATTCCTGGAATTGATCTTTGTTGTTTTCGATGCCGGACATTATTTATCCTCCTGAAGAAAATTGTTCATCAACTCGGCAACTTCACGGGGTTTCTCTTCCTGAAGAAAGTGCGCCGCCTTGATCTGTTCCACTTTAATCGAGTCAAAGCAATCTTCAAGATGCATGATGTTTGCCGGAATAATCACCTTATCCTCGTTTCCATAAATATAAAGCGACGGCATGTTGAACCTTTTCCCGAGCAGCGTCGCCCAATGCGGAGCGTCAATGGCCATGGAACGATAATAGGAGGCGGCGGTGGCAGGCGTATTTTCAATGCTGTAGCAGCGGACATATTCTTCGATGGCTTCCCTGGGAATGGCGCCGTCCCTGCCTTTTTTTCCGAAGAAAAAACTGACCCATTCGCGCTCCTTGCCCTTGATCATGGCTTCGGGCAGGCCCGGCATCATTTGAAAGTATTGATACCAGTAGGGAATGTATCTCATAGCGATCATGGCCTTCCCCGTTTCCTCCGCTCCCTTGATGTTGGTGAGGACGGGGATATTCAGGATGACAAATTTTTTCACCCGATGGGGAATCAGGAAAGCCAGTTCCTGGGCCACAATGCCGCCCCAGTCATGGCCGACCAAGAAGAATTCATTGATCCCGAGGGCGTCGATGACCTCGATCATGTCTTTGGCCAGTTCAATTTTCTGATAGGCTTTGACATCCAGGGTGCGTTCGCTCTCGCCAAGACCGCGCAAATCGGGAGCAATGATACGCAGCTTCGGATCAAGAAAAGCAGCGACCCCTTCCCAGCAGTAAGAGCTTTCCGGCCATCCGTGCAGCATAACGACGGGGTATCCATCCTTGTTCCCCCGGTCACGGACGTTGAAGGTTCCCCTCGATACGATGATTTTACTTGTTTTCATGGTCATAATATTTCTCCTAAAGTGCAGTCCAGAAGTGATACAACGAGCGTTGGTTGTATTAAATGGAAGGCATTTCTCTGTCAAGCATTATTTTATATGATTGAATCGCAGGGTTCCTCCATCCGTAACAGCATGCTATTATTTGATTTTTTAGCGCGCCATGCGTGACGGGAATCGTGTTTGAAGATAAATCGATAAAAATATCTTGACAAAAGCAGTCCGTCTAAATTAATTGCTACAATCAACGATCGTTGTATTATATAATTTTAAGAGGTAAAAATTTTAATAGAGGAGATGTATCATGGTTAAATCAAGACTTTGTGACATGATCGGTATCAAATATCCCATCATCCAGGCGGGCATGGGCCCTTTCAGCAACAACAACCTTTGCGTGGCTTCAGCCAATGCAGGCGTCTTGGGACTGCTTTCGACGAGCGGTCTTTTTAACAAGGACGATCAACCTTGGATCTACAATGCTTTTGTGGAAACTGCGGAAGCGAACCGGGAGGATGACATGGCCACCGCTCTGGAAAAGCTGTTAAAACGCACCTATCGTTTAGTCAAGGATAAAGGCGGCATGTTCGGAATAAACGTTATGGTGTCGGCGGAACTCATCCAGTATTCGCATATCATGATAGACACGGCCATCCGGGTTCGTGAAGAGAATCCGGACATGAAGCAACATTTCAAGGTTATCTTCACTTCCGCCGGTGATCCGGTCGGATGGAAAGACAAGATCAAGGGTGCCGGATTCACCTGGATGCATGTTGTTCCCTCTGTAAAGGGCGCACTGCGCTGCAAGAAGGCAGGCGTTGACGTGATTGTGGCCTCGGGACATGAAGGCGGATTCCATACCTCCTGGGAGCCGGTCCATTCGATGATCCTTCTGCCAGCCGTGGTTGATGCCGTGTCCGACGAAAAAACACTTGTTGTCGGCGCCGGTGGATACTGCGACGGCAAGACGCTTGCGGCAGCGCTGGTTCTGGGGGCTGACGGCGCTCAGATGGGCACCAGGTTTCTGGCAACGCAGGAGAGTGATTTCCATCAGATCTGGAAAGAGGGCGTTGTCGCCGCCCAGAGACCGGGGAACACTGGTGGCCCGCGGCTTTGTAGGACCGGCCCGCTGGTTAAAGACTCCCCGCAGTGATGAGCATGCCAGAAACACGCTGAAGAAGTCACCCGGCGTTTTTTTGGGAACGCCCGATGACTATAACACGATGGATATGTCTCTGATCCAGTTTGAGATTGAATCCATCAAGGCTGTTTACGAGGGAAACAAGGAAAAGGCTCTCATGGCTGCCGGCGAAGTGGCCCAGCGGATCAATGATATGCCCAAGGTCAATGACATGGTGCAGGTCATCGTCAAGGATGCGGAAGACATTCTTCGCAACGTTCAGAAAAAATATTTAACCTGATACATCTGCCGCATAAAAAAGCCGGGGGTCGCCTCCCGGCTTTTATTTTTTCCCTGCAACAGCGCCATCATGTCATGACCGCTTGCATCACGTGCTTTTCCAGTAAATTGATCAGCTTCTCTTTAGCATATTTCTTCATGTTCCAGTTGCGCAGCGCATGGAGAGATAATTCGTAAACGATCATGTTGGCTGTAAAAGAAGCGTCTTCAAATTGAAAAACCTTTCTCCCCTGGCCTTTCTTTAAAATCTCTTCTATTCGTGTGACAACCTGACTTTCCCTGGAGAGAATAACTTTGAGCAGACGATTGGGAAGCGATTTCGATTCCCGGTACAAAAGAAGGATTTCCTGTCCATAATTATAGCCGGAATCCATAAATTCACGAATGACGGTCCTTAATTGTAAGACGGGATCATCGATGCTCATAAAACCCTGCTTCTCGAAAAGTTCGAGCTCCCGCCTGTGAATCATCTCGATGACCAGAAAAAGAATCTCCTCCTTGCTTTTAATAAAATAATATAAATTACGTATATCAATTCCCGTTGCCTTGGAAATTTCCCGCATGGAGGTCTGTGCATAGCCTTTTTTCATGAAGAGCTTTGTCGCTTTTTTAATGATCTGCATTTGTCTTTTTTGAAACAGATCGTTATTTCTCCTTGGTTTGGACTCATGGTCAGAGACAGTCGTTTTTCTCATTGGTTTAATAGCAATCCTTTCAAGATTCTTACACTGTCTATAACAGAACTAACCAGCCTGTCAATGTAAATTCAAAATATGACTTGACAAAACAACCCCGGCAAAATAATTTGTACAATCAACGATGGTTGTACAATGTTATGGCAAAGAAGGAGTCATTGAATGACTTATGGAACAAACATTAACCGAAAGTGAGGAAGAAGCATGAAGATTAATGATGTAAAGAATGTATGTGTTGTGGGTGCCGGTAATATGGGACATCAGATTGCCCTCCAGTGCGCTCTTTCCGGTTTTAAGACTGTCAGCACGGATGTTGTCCCGGCCGTTCTCGAAAAAGCCGAGAAGTTTGTCGAAGGTTACCTGGCCGGGCCGTGTGCAGAAGGGAAAGATGACGGAAGACGCAGCAAAAAAAGCCAGAAGCCTGATCTCATTTACAGGTGATCTGAAAGAGGCCGTGAAGGATGCCGATGTGGTGATCGAGGCTGTACTGGAAAGAATCGACCTGAAACGCAAGGTTTTTGCCGATCTGGACAAGTATGCACCTGCCAATGCCATTCTGGCCACCAACAGCTCCTTTATCGTGAGTTCCAGAATTGCCAGTGCCACCAACCGTCCCGCTCAGATATGCAACCTGCACTTTTTCAACCCGGCCCTCGTTATGAAGCTGGTTGAAGTGGTCCAGGGCCCTCATGTTTCCGATGAAACGGCACAGTGCATGATGGACTTCTGCCTGAAGATCGATAAAGTGCCCATTCTCATCAAGAAGGAAGTGGACGGATTTGTGTCTGAACCGTATTTTCGCCGTTCTTCAGAGAGAAGCCCTCTGGATGCTGGAAATGGGCGTGGCCTCCTATGAAGACATTGATAAAGCCTGTGTGTATGGCGCCGGCCATCCCATGGGGCCCTTCCGCCTCAATGACCTGACAGGTATCGACCTGACCTACGATATTTGCATGAGCCATTTCTATGAGTCCGGCAATCCGGCGGACCTGCCGTCCCCCAGCATCGTCAAGAGATATACCGAAGGCAAATACGGCCAGAAGACCGGCGAAGGCTGGTACAGTTACAAGAAATAACGCTGTTTCAGCGCGCCTGCCGAGGCTAAACCTGCCTCAAAGGCCATGATCATAAGGACGCCCCGAAAATAGAAAATTCTGGGGCGTCCTTTTCCATGCTTTAATGAGTCTGACTTGGTCAGCCGTCCGCAAACGTCGCCAATATTTCGCTAAGCGTTGGGTGCGGGATCACCCATGATCTTAATTGCTTTTTGGTCATTTCATTGGACACCGCCAGGGCCAGCGGCGAAATAAGTTCGGCGGCATGGTCGCCGACGATGACCGCTCCGATGATTTTGTCCTGATGGAAAACGGCCTTGACAAAACCCTGTCCCATCAGCTCGGCTCGAGCGATGATATTGGCGCCATAGTTGGATTTAACAACTTCTATGTTTAAGCCTTCTTCTTCGGCTCGCTTCTGTGTGTAGCCGACGCGTGCAATCTGCGGATGGCTGTAAACCACAGATGGAATAAAGTTTTCGTTATAGGTATAATCACTGCCGCCAAACATATTTTCCACGGCGACTTTGGCCTGCCGGGCCGCGCGGTGTGCCAGCATCATGCCGCCGGTAACATCGCCTACGGCATAAATGCCATAGACGTTAGTCATCATATTCTCATCTACTTTAATTCCGCCGTTGACATAATCAATCCCCAGTTTATTCAACTGCTCCCTATGCAAAAGCGGTTTTCGGCCTGTGCAAAGCAGAGCGCATCCGGCACGCATTTCCTTGGTTTCGCCATTTTTCTCCACCTGCATCACAACACCGCCGGTTGACTCCTTGAGGCTGATGAGCTTTGTTGATGTGTGGACGGCAATACCCAGGCGAGTCAGCTCCTGGTTGAGAAAATCCGCGGCTTCTTCATCTTCCTGAGGTAAAATACGATCAAGCAGTTCCACCAGGATAACCTTGACGCCGAGTTCGGCAAATACCGTCGCGTATTCGACGCCGATGAAACTGCCGCCGACAATGATCATTCCAGTCGGTAGCGTTGTCATGCCGAGAATATCGTCTGAGGTAAGAATCCGATCAGAGATCTGGATCTCCGTCAGGACTTGCGGCTGTGAACCCCAGGCGATGACAATGTTATCGGTCGCGATCGGCAGACTTTGCCCTCCTTGATCGGTGTATAGCACTTCGCGCGGCGAGAGAATTTCACCTGTGCCCTGTTTTGTTTCCACCTGAGCGTCGGTGAGCACTTTTTGTGCGCCCAGTGCCGCGATTTTAATAATCTGCTCTCGATGTTTTTTCATGGCCGCGAAATCAACGGCGGCATCGGCAATAATGACGCCGACGCGTTTGAGTTTTTTCAAGTCCGTATAAAATTTACTGCAAGACAGCAGCGCTTTGGTGGGTATGCAGCCACGATGCGTGCAGGTGCCGCCCCAGCCGTCCTTTTCGATAATGAGGACTCTTTTTTTCTTTGCCGCGGCCAGTTCTGCCGCCGCCAGTCCTCCCGGTCCGCTGCCAATGACAACCAGATCATATTTATCGGTCATGCTTGCACCCTCCTTGCTAAAAAATTATTAACACAGGCGCTCATGGCAGGCAAACGGAAATTCTTAACAAAAAGAATTGAATCTTGTCTTACCCGCCAATATCTGGTAGTTCACCAATCAGGATTGGATCGATGAAAGATATTCTAACCGTTTCACAACTAAACGATAATATTAAAACCTTTCTGGAGGAAGCCTTCGGTTCACTCTGGGTGGAGGGTGAAGTTTCCAATTTGCGCCGTCCCCAGTCCGGCCATGTCTATTTTACGCTGAAAGACGACAAAAGTCAGATTCGGGCGGTTTATTTTCGCCAATATGGCTATTCCCGCAAGCCGCGTGGCAAATTTTGACCTGGAAGACGGCATGAAGATTTTGTGTCGGGCCCGTTTGAGCGCTTATCCGCCCCGCGGAGAGTACCAGCTCATTGTGGAATCGGTTGAACCGCAGGGCGTGGGTGCACTGCAAAAAGCATTTGAGCAACTCAAGGCCAAACTGGCGGCCGAAGGATTATTCGATGAGGCTCACAAAAAGGCACTGCCTTTTCTACCCGGGCGCATCGGCGTTGTCACCTCACCAACGGGTGCGGTCATCCGGGATATTTTAAATATTACCCGTCGGCGTTTTCCTTCCGTGGATATTCTGATCGCGCCCACACGGGTGCAGGGAAACGAGGCGGCCGGTGAAATCATTTCTGCCCTGCGCAACCTCCATACTTACGGCAAGGTGGACATCATCATTATCGCGCGAGGCGGCGGCTCACTGGAGGATCTTGCCCCTTTCAATGACGAAGCCCTGGCCAGAGAAATTTTTCGCTCATCCATTCCAATTGTCTCGGCGGTCGGTCACGAAACCGACTTTACGATTTGTGATTTTGTGGCGGACCTGCGAGCGCCTACGCCGTCCGCAGCGGCGGAGCTGGTAGTCCCTCAAAGAACTGAACTGCAAGATAGTCTTTACAATCTGCGGCAGCGGCTGGTGGCCGCCCAGCGCCGTCATCTTGATGATCAAAAAGAGCGGCTTGCTTCCCTGCATGCCCGGTTCAAAGATCCGCGCCGTTTCCTGGTTGATTTCTCGATTCGTCTGGACGATCTGCGCGAAAGAATTCAACGTGCTCTGCGGCAAAGGATGCAGCTATTGCAAAACAAATTGCAGCATCTGGAACTGGGCCTACAAAACCAGAATCCGGAAAGACAGATTCGGGAGAAAAGAATTTTTCTCAACAATTTAGAGAAAGACATCACAAACGGATGGAATTGTTATCTCAGAGATCGCGAAGGAGCGGCTGAAGAAAAATGCCGCTCTGCTTTCTTCCTTAAGCCCGCTGGCCGTTTTGCAAAGGGGCTATAGTATCACGCGCAGATTATCGAATGGAGAAATTGTCCGCCGGGCGAGTCAGTTGACTTTGGAGGAGAGAGTCAGTATTCAACTGGCCGAGGGTGGTATCCAAGCACGGGTGGAAAAAACACGGAGGGAGTAAAAAATTATGGCGAAAGAAAAGTTTGAAGATGCTTTGGAAAAACTGGAAAATATAGTAAGAGAAATGGAAGCAGGTGAAATGCCACTGGATTCGGCGCTGAAGTCTTTTGAAGAAGGCATCCGGCTGATCCGTTTCTGTTCCGCAAAACTCGAGGATACCCAGCGCCGCGTCGAGCAGCTTCTGGAAAAAGAAAATTCGCTGCAAATCAAAAACTTTCAGGACAAAGACACCGATGAACCATGAGGATTTTCTTGGGGCATATTTAAAAGACCGGCAGAAGATTGTGGAAGAAGCGCTCCAGCGCTATCTTCGGGATGAAGACAGCGTCCCGCAGGAATTGCATGCCGCCGTCCATTACAGTGTATTCGCTGGCGGCAAAAGGATCCGGCCGATTCTTTGCCTGGCGGCGGCGGAAGCGTGCGGCGGCGATATGGCGCCGGCCATGCCGGTCGCCTGCGCTCTGGAATTGATTCATACCTATTCCCTGATTCATGACGATCTGCCGGCCATGGATAATGATGATTTCCGTCGCGGCAAACCCACCAGCCACAAGGTTTTCGGCGAAGCAGTGGCGATTCTCGCGGGCGACGCGCTTTTGACGGAGGCCTTTGTGCTGCTGTCACGCGCGGAAAAAGTCCGTCATGCAGCGGAGCGGCGTCTGGCCATCATTCAAGAGATTGCCTCCGCCGCGGGGATTGCGGGCATGGTTGGTGGACAGGCACTGGATATTCGGGTGGAAAAAAATGATTTGGATTGCGCGGGGCTTACCGATATTCATCGGCGTAAAACCGGTGCTCTGATTATGGCAGCGGTCAAATCCGGCGCTATTCTCGCCGGTGCAAGCGACGATAAGATTCAAGCGTTGGGTGTTTACGGCAGCCATATCGGCATCGCCTTTCAGATTGCTGATGATATTCTCAACGTGGAAGGAGATAGCAACCTCATGGGCAAGAAAACCGGCAGCGACGCTGCCCTGGGCAAAGTCACTTACCCGGCGCTTTTGGGTCTCGAGGCGGCAAGGGGAAAACTGGCCGAGCATATAGAGACGGCTATTGCGGGCCTCGCGGCTTTTGATTCACGCGCGCTGCCACTTCGCGTCATCGCCCGCTACATCATGGAAAGAAAGTCTTAAAGGTTTATAAAGACCAATGAAACCAATGGAAACCGTCAATTACAGCGTGCTGGAGAAGGTCAACTATCCTGTTGATCTCCGCAAACTCAGCATCGCTGAAATGAATACCCTGGCTGAAGAAATTCGTAAACTGATCATTAACACGGTCGCTTCCAACGGCGGGCATCTGGCCTCGTCGCTGGGCACCGTGGAACTGACCCTGGCGCTTCATTATGTTTTCAACACGCCGGATGACAAGCTGATCTGGGATGTCGGCCATCAGTCTTACGCGCATAAGATTGTCACCGGCCGCAAAGAAAAGTTTTCCACGTTGCGCCGCAAAGGCGGCCTCAGTGGTTTTCCCAAACGGAAAGAAAGCGCCTACGACGCTTTTAATGTCGGGCACAGCGGTACCTCCATCGCGGCGGCGGCGGCGTTTGCCGAAGCCCAGTGCCTGAAAGACAAACAACACAAAACGATCGCGGTGATCGGTGATGGCTCCCTGACCACCGGCATGGCCTTTGAAGGGTTGAACTGGTCGGGCGACCGCGACAAAGATTTGATCATTGTTTTAAATGACAATGAAATGTCCATTTCTCCCAATGTCGGTGCTCTTTCTTCTTATTTGAACAGAATAATGACCGGCAACAAGGTTACCAAATTTAAATCCGAGCTGAAAAATTTTCTTAAAAGCATTCCCGGTATCGGTGAACAGATTTTTAAATTTTCAAAACAAATCGAGGAATCGCTGAAAACGTTTGTTGTCCCCGGAGCTCTTTTCGAGGAACTCGGCTTCACGTATATTGGACCATTGGAAGGCCATCGTCTGGATTATCTTATTAAAAATTTTGAAAACGTTAAAAAATTAAAAGGCCCGGTGCTGGTTCATGTCATTACTCAAAAAGGCCGGGGTTACAAATTCGCAGAAGAAAATTCACCAACGTACCATGGCATTGCGCCCTTTGATGTGGAAACCGGACTGACGATTCCCTCGGCAAACACTGCGCCTTCCTACACGGAGATTTTCGGCAAGACACTCATCGATCTGGCCTCCTCCGATTCCCGGATTGTTGCCGTAGCTGCAGCCATGTGCGAGGGTACCGGCCTGGAAAAATTTCGACAGGAATTTCCCAAAGCGTTTATATGATGTCGGTATTGCCGAACAGCTAGCGGTTACTTTTGCCGCCGGTCTGGCCATTGAGGGGCTGCGGCCTGTTGTAGCGATTTATTCTACCTTTCTGCAGCGTGCTTACGATCAGATTTTACACGATGTTTGTCTGCAAAAGCTGCCGGTGATCTTTGCCATCGACCGCGCCGGTATTGTCGGAGAAGATGGGGCGACCCATCAGGGACTTTTTGATTTCTCCTATCTGCGCAACCTTCCCCATATGGTCATGATGGCCCCAAAGGATGAAAATGAATTGCGTCACATGCTCAAAACAGCTATTGGATGCGGCTCGCCCGTGTCCATTCGTTACCCACGTGGCAAGGGCATAGGCGTACCCCTCGATCACGAGCTTTCAATTTTGCCCATCGGCCGTGGCGAGGTGCTGTGCGAGGGCACCGATCTGGCCATGATCGCCATAGGCTGTACCGTTCATCCGGCTCTTCAGGCAGCCCTAAAACTTCGGGCAGAAGGATTCCAGGTTAAAGTTATCAACGCCCGGTTTATCAAACCACTCGATGCGGAACTCATCTTAAGCACGGCGATGTCTGTTCATAAAATTATGACCATCGAAGAAAATGTTCTGGACGGTGGATTTGGCAGCGCTGTGCTGGAATTGCTCGCCCAAAACGGCATGACAGGTGTAACGGTCAGAAGGTTGGGCATCCGGGATGAATTTGTCGAACACGCGACGCAGGCAGAATTACGCTCTTCATATGGCCTTGATGAACAGGGCATCCTTCGGGCGGCAAAAGAAATGCTCAGCAACGACACCTCATCAGCTCATCATGGATAAGCGTATCAAAAAAATCCGTCTGGACATCTTGCTTGTGGAGCGCGGTGTCGCGCCTAATGTGGAAAAGGCCCGCGCCTTGATTATGTCCGGGGCTATTAAAATAGATACGCGCGGTGTGGATAAAGCCGGTGCGCTGGTCTTGCCAGACGCGAACCTCTCCATCAAAGGAGAAGATCATCCTTACGTCAGCCGTGGCGGTTTGAAATTAAAGGGCGCGCTGGAACACTTTGCACTGGCTGTAACGGGCTTTGCCGTTCTGGATGTCGGAGCGTCCACGGGCGGGTTCACCGATTGCCTGCTGGCGGCGGGCGCTCGTAAAGTGTTCGCCGTTGATGTCGGCTATGGCCAACTGGCGTGGAAACTGCGCGAAGACCCGCGCGTGGTTGTCATCGAACGCACCAATATCCGCCACTACGACGGCATCAGTCTGGATGAGAAACCGACCCTGGCCGTCATTGACGTCTCTTTCATTTCACTCAAAACCGTTATTCCCGCTGTGTTGCCGCTACTCTCGGATCAGGCCCGGATTCTGGCTTTGATCAAACCGCAGTTTGAAGCGCAACGGAATGAGGTCGGTAAAAACGGCGTGGTGGAGGAGGCGGCGATTCATGATCGCGTCGTTGAGGAAATCCGCTTATTTTGTCAAGCGAAGGGTTTGGATGTGGAAGGAACCTGTGCCTCTTCTCTTTTAGGACCGGCAGGTAACAAAGAATTTTTTATACTAGCGCAAAAGACGAACTAAATGGAAATCAAACTGGCCAAAACAGCCGGGTTTTGCATGGGTGTGCGCCGGGCGGTGGATACGGTTCTGGATGTTTCCCAACATGAAACGGGAAGACGAATCTACACCTACGGCCCTCTGATCCACAATCCGCAAACCATTAAGCTGCTGAAAAATCGTGGCATCACGGCCATCAAAAGCATTGATGAAATGAGCGACCGCGAAAATGCCCTTCTGGTCATCCGAGCGCACGGCATAGCACCTGACGAGAGAAAAAAAATCAAGGAAAGCGGCGTCAAAATCATTGACGCCACCTGTCCGAAGGTCGCTTACGTGCAGGCCATTATCAAGAAGCACACAGCGCTGGGCTACACGGTCATTATCGTCGGAGACTGCGAACACCCGGAAGTGGACGGTCTTTGGGGCTATACCGAAGACCGGGGAATTATTGTCTCGACGCTTACGGATGCAGAAAAATTACCCGCCATGGAGAAGATCTGTATTGTGGCCCAAACCACTCAGGATACGGATCATTACCGCCATATTGTTCAAAAAATTCAAGAGAAAAACCCGCAGGTTGTCGTTTTCAATACGATTTGTTCCTCAACGGAAAGGAGGCAGGAGGACATTATCAGCCTGGCTAAGGAAATGGATGCCTTATTTGTCGTAGGGGGAAAAAACAGCGCCAATACCTGCCGACTGGCTGATCTGGCCCAAAAACAAAACACACCGACTTTCCATATCGAAACTGCCGAAGAAATAAAAAATATAGACCTGACCCCTTATAAAAGTATCGGCGTTTCCGCCGGCGCGTCCACACCGAACTGGATTATCGATCAGGTTATGGACAAGATCGCGGAAACACATAGCAGTCCACATCAAAAGATGGGCTTTGTCATCAAGCTTTGGCTATGGATGGTGAAAACGGATTTTTATTCAGCGCTGGGTGCGGGTTGCCTCGCACTGGCGGGGATGCTGCTGCAAAAAATCCCTGTCCAGATTTCGTCGATTGCCGTCGCTTCATTTTTTGTTTATGCCATGCATGTTCTAAACCGGCTGATGGCCAGCAAACAATGGGAGTTAATCGGCTCTTTCCGCGAGAAATCCTATCTGCAGCATGAAAAATATTATCGTCTGGCGGCTGTCGTTTCGCTGATGCTTGCTTTGGGCTTATCACTGGCGAACAGCATGTTTTCTTTTTTCTTTTTATTTTTTATGTCCCTGGCCGGCGTTTTGTATAATATGAAAATTCTGCCTGGAAGCCGACGTTTTCAGAGGTTAAGAGACATACCCGGATCAAAAAACATCTTTATAGCGACGGCGTGGGGCATGGTGACAGCCGTCTTGCCGGCTTTAAACCTGAACCAGAATTTCAACGCCGGAATGGCGGTCGCATTCATTTTTACATTTACCCTAGTCTTTGTCCGATCGGCCATGTCGGATATTATGGACATTCAAAGCGACAAACTCCTGGGACGGGAAACGATCCCCGTCGTCATCGGTAAGGAAAAAACACAAGTCCTGTTGAAAATTATCGTTTCGATATTATTGGTTATTTTGTTAATATCCACGCCTGCCGGATGGAGCTCAACCTTAAGTATTTTTCTGGTTTTGTGCCTATTATATATATGGATTTGTTTCCGACTTTGTGATAGAAGGTCGGGGCTTTCAGGAGCCCTTATTGAAGGGCTGTTGGAAACAAGCTATATCATTGCCGGTTTTGCTGTTTTCTGCTGGTTCATTCTAAGTTGATCGGCAGATGCAAAGCTAATGAAAGGAGTATGGCTGATGAGGGGAAAGTTCTTCACTCGATTTATCCTGGTCATTGCCGTTTTGACCACCATCGCTTGTGGCGGATTGCGTTTTTCTCAACTGGACCCTGCGGCAAAGGATTATCATCCCAAACGGATTGCCGTATTTCCGGCGGATGTCGGAACGTATGAAGAGGCACGAAATTCTATTGAACAGATTGTGCCCGGCGTGCTCATGGAAAAGAAATGGTTTAGCGACATTACTGACACGGCAAGTCTGAATCGCCAGATCCAAGCCAACGATGAATTACGCAAAACCATGACGGACTACCTGTCCAAGCTTCAGACCCTGAATTATTCTGATCCCGCTTTGAGCAAGAAAATAGGTGAGTTGACCAAAACGGATGGTTTTTTGTTGGTCGCTGTTGATTACTGGAATTATACGGTTGAAAAAGATAAAAAGCTGGCTAAGGTCAGCGTCGGTTTAAAGTTAATCGATGCGGAAAACGGAAAAATGATGTGGAAGGCTGGCCACAATCTGTCGGAAAGTTATATGTTGCTCAAGCCGGAACTGTCCAAGGTTGCTCGGTCGGTCGTCATTGATCTGGTTAACGAAATGCCGCATTGATTCGATAATTAATAGACTAGAAACGCAACATTAAAAATGGAGATTCTTTATGAAAGAACAAGTACAAAAAGCGCTAGACAAGGTGCGGCCGAGCCTGCAGGCGGACGGCGGTGATGTGGAGCTGGTTGACGTTTCCGCAGACGGCGTGGTCAAGGTCAAGCTGACCGGCGCCTGCCACGGCTGCCCGATGTCGCAGATGACCTTGAAAATGGGCATTGAAAAGATTCTTAAACAGCAAGTGCCTTCTGTTAAGGAAGTCGTTTCTGTTTAGGCGACGACTTAGTCGGAAAAACGTGAAAAATTTTTTGATTAAAGGAGATTTATAAAAACATGGCATATGTAATTACTGATGAATGCATCGCTTGCGGCTCATGTCAGGATGAATGTCCGGTAGAAGCAATAACCGAAGGCGATGACAAGTACGTGATTGATCCCAAGTTGTGCACGGACTGCGGCGCCTGCTGCGATCAATGTCCGGTGGAAGCGATTGTTCCCGGAGAAGAAAAGTAATAGTTTGAGAAAGACCCTAACATTAGGGGAAAGATCCGTCCTGACCGACGGATCTTTCCCCCGCTTTTTTTCATGCGATATATCTTCCGTGATGGAAGCTTTTTTGTAAACGAAGCAAAAAGAGCAGGACAAGGTCTCGTCAACATCCTTATACCAAGTTGCATTTTTTGGATAACTTTGGTGGCAGCTCTGTCGGCTTCCTGATGAGCTTCATCTTTGCCGCCGCGTTATCTTTTGAATGCAACTTGGTATTAATCCCTTAACTTGGGGAGAACCACCCATGAATAAATTCATTACCTTCGAAGGAGTCGAAGGTTCCGGTAAATCCACGCAAGTGAAACTTCTGGGCGAGTATTTGACCGGGAAAAACGTTCCCGTGCTGCTGACACAGGAACCGTCGGGAACCCCGATCGGTCGTAAAATCGGCGAGATTCTGTTCAACCGAGGTCATCAGGCCATGTGCCCGGAGACGGAACTTTTCCTGTTTTGCGCGGCGCGTGCGCAGCACGTGAGAGAAGTCGTGTGGCCGGCGCTCAAAGACGGAAAATATGTATTATGCGACCGGTTTTCCGACGCGACATTCGCCTATCAGGCGGCAGGCCGCGGGCTTGATCCCGATTTCATCCAAACCATTAACGACTATTGCGCCGAGCAATTAAAGCCGGATCTAACGCTGCTTTTTGATTTGCCGGTGGAAACCGGATTGCAAAGAGCAGGCCGGCGCGATGATCTGCTCAAAGATCCGTCGTCCGCCGACCGCTTCGAGAAAGAAAAACTTGATTTTCACAACCGGGTGCGGCAGGGTTATCAAAGTCTCTGTTCAGCGGATCCCGGGCGGTTTCGTGTGATTGACGCTTCGCGGACTGTGGACATAATTGCCCAGGATGTCCGCAGACATGTGATGGCGTTTATTCAAAGCCAGAGCTAAACTTCACGGTGGTTTCGTTTCCCTATGTCTTTTGCAAATATTTACGGTCATTCCAAGCAAATCGGCATGTTGCAAAAAGCGATGGCTCAGCAACGTGTTGGACACTCCTATGTCTTCAGTGGACTTGCAGCCATCGGCAAGAAAACACTGGCGTTGGCATTTACCCAAGCATTGAATTGCGAAAACGCAGTCCTGCAAAGTGATTCCTGCGGAGAATGTTCATCCTGTCGGAAAATGATCCACGGCAACCACCCGGACATTCACGTATTGGAAACGCAAGCGCAATTTATCCGCATTGACGCCATTCGCAACATTCAGGAGCAGATGACTTTTAAGCCCCTGGAAGGAAGAAAGCGCGTATTTCTCATCGACGACGCGGATAAAATGAATGAACAGGCGGCCAATGCCCTTTTAAAAACACTGGAAGAACCGTCGGCCGATAATATTCTCATGCTGGTGACTGCCCGTCCTTACTGGATGCCGCAAACCATTCTTTCACGCTGTCGACATGTGCGCATCAATCCGCTCGCTGCCGAAACCGTCGCGCGTTTTTTGATTGAGCAAAAACAAATGGAGCCCTCTAAAGCCTCATTGCTAGCCTCCCTTTCCGGCGGTTCGATTGGACAGGCGCTCGAACTGAACTCGGAAGATATGATTATTTTTCGCTCTGAACTTCGTCGTCTTCTCATTGCCGCAGACCGGAGTGATCCGATGAGCTTGCTGACCCTTGCATCTTTTCTGGGTCAGGACAAAAAGGAAATTCAGCAGGGACTGAAGATTCTCAACACGTATTTTCGTGATGCGCTGGTCTATAAGGAAACCGCACAAGCCTCCATGATCGTCAATGCGGATGATCTGCCCGCCATCGCGTCCCTGGCCGGACGGTTAGAGGGCGAGCAGATTCTGCAAAATATCGCCCTCGTTGAGAAATCGAACGAAACGATTGAAATGAATGTGAACAAATCGTTGACATTAGAGGCAATGGCCTTTAAGCTTCACACGTGAAAATAACTTAAACGCGGGAATTAAAAGTGCTTACCAATATCATCGGTGTAAAATTTAAAAAAGAAGGCAGAATTTACAATTTTGACGCGGCAGACCTGATCGTGCATAAGGATGATCAGGTGCTGGTCAATACGGATAACGGTGTCGCTCTGGGTATTATCATAACTGACGTCCGTCGATGCGAGTCTTCGCATCTTCCTCCCAATTTGAAAAAGGTTCTCCGCAAGGTCACCGCCGATGATTTGCGCGTCAGAGAAGAACTCGAAATGCTCGAAGAGGAAGCCAGAAAATATTGCATAGAAAAAATTCGTGAAAAAAGCCTGGCCATGAAATTGATTACGGTGGATTGCCTCTTTGATAAAAGCAAAATGATCTTCTACTTTACCGCGGAAAGCCGCGTGGATTTCCGAGAACTGGTCAAAGAACTGGTTGCAAAATTCAAAACTCGAATCGAACTCAAACAAATTGGCGCGCGTCAGGAAGCGAGAATCGTCAAAGGGCTTGCGGTCTGCGGCCGGACAGTCTGCTGCGCGGGCATCCTGCAAAATCTTGATCGCGTCACCGTGAAGATGGCCAAGGAACAAAGCATGTCGCTCAATCCGGAAAAAATATCCGGTTTATGCGGAAGACTCATGTGCTGTCTTTCATTCGAGCATGATGGATACGCCGGAGCCAAAAAATGCCCCCGGGAAGCGAAAGCCGAAATCGCACAGGAAGGAAACGAGCCGCCACGGCAGGCAAAACATAAAATAACGAATGCTCAGGAGCCGAATAAAAAGCGCATGGAGTCATAAGGAGCCGCAAACGATCATGTCCAAACCATTTTATATCACCACACCGATTTATTACGTCAACGCTTCGCCGCACATCGGGCACGCCTATACCACCATCGTCGCCGACGTCCTGGCTCGGTACGCCCGCATGGCGGGACGAGAAACGTTTTTTGTCACCGGTACGGACGAGCATGGTGATAAAATCGCCGAAGCCGCGCAAAAGGCCGGCATCAGCCCCAAGCAGTACGCGGACGGGATCAGCGCGCAGTTCCGTCATCTGTGGCCCGAACTGGCCATCACCAACGATTACTTCATCCGGACAACCGACGCCAATCACGTCGAGACCGTGCGCGACATTCTGCAAAAAGTTTACGACACGGGTGATATTTATTTCGGCGCGTATGAAGGATTTTACTGCGTCGGCTGCGAACGTTTCTACATGGAAAAGGAACTCGTGGACGGCAAGTGTCCTGATCATCAGACTGAACCGGAACACCGCAAAGAGAGCAATTACTTCTTCCGCATGAGCAAATATCAGGACTGGCTGATCCGCCATATCCAGGACACTCCTGATTTTATCCGGCCGGAAAGGTACCGCAACGAAGTATTGGCCTTCCTGCGCGAACCCTTGGAAGACCTCTGCATCTCCCGACCCAAGACGCGTCTGGAATGGGGTATCACGCTGCCGTTCGATGAAAAATATGTAACCTATGTGTGGTTTGACGCGCTGATCAATTACGTCACGGCGCTCAATTACCCGGACGGTGCGAATTTTAAAAAATTCTGGCCGCAGGCCCAGCACCTGATCGCCAAGGATATTTTAAAACCTCACGGCATTTACTGGCCCACTATGCTCAAAGCCGCAGGGATTGAGCCCTATCAGCATCTCAATGTTCATGGTTACTGGAATTCGGATCAAAGCAAGATGTCCAAGAGTCTGGGTAACGTCGTCCGGCCGCTGGATTTGAAAGACAAATACGGCCTGGATGCTTTCCGCTACTTTCTGTTGCGCGATATGGTTTTCGGTTTGGATTCCAACTTTTCCGAAGAGGCGTTTGTCTCGCGTCTTAATTCCGATCTGGCCAACGATCTGGGCAATCTGCTCAGCCGCGCCATCACGATGGCTATCAAATATTGCGACGGGAAGATTCCTGAGCCGCCCGCCGGCAATCAGGAAAACAGCCTACAGGCGGCAGCGCTTAAGACCGTAACGGAGGTGGAAGCTTCTTTTGTCGACATGTCGTTGCATAAAGCGCTCATGGCCATCTGGGAACTGGTCAGCGCCGCCAACAAATACATTGTCGAAAACGAACCCTGGACTCTGGCCAAAGATCCGGCCCATCACACAAAGCTTGTTGCCATCATGTACCGGCTGATGGAAGCGCTGCGCGCTATCGCGATTCTTATATCTCCATTCATGCCGCAGGCGGCGGAAAAGATCCTGCGTCAAATCGGGCTGGAACCATCGCAAAAGTTAAATCTGGACGTGATCCGTAAAAACGAACCTCTGCCCGTGGGCAGCGCGTTCATTCGCGGCGAATCACTCTTTCCACGGGTGAGCGTTGAAAAAGAAGCGCCGCCTCAACCGCAGAAAGCGGCCATCGATATAAAGCCGGAAATTGAATATGATGAATTCACCAAAGTGGATTTACGCGTGGCAAAAATTCTGGCGGCCGAACCTGTCCCCAAATCCAACAAACTGGTTAAACTGCGCGTTGATATCGGAGAGGAGCGGACGATTGTTGCGGGTATCGGGAAGGATTATAAACCGGAAGAACTTGTCGGCAAATCAATTGTTATTGTGGCCAATCTGAAGCCGGCCAAGCTCATGGGCGTCGAATCACACGGCATGCTTTTGGCAACGGATTCTCCCGCAGGGCTGACGTTGATTGGATTCGATCGGGAACCCAAGACGGGTGCAAAGGTTCGCTAAATGATTGTTGAACCGTAGGGATCGGTTTCAATAACCTGACCACCTAGACGCGACCTGAAGGTGGCACGAGGTGGCACGAGGTCACGCGACCATTCCCTGCCTGAATAAAAAAAGCGGCTGCCTCTTTCAGAGAGACAGCCGCTTTTTGTTTATTTATTCAACGTGTTGAGGTATTTTAAAACAGCGTCTCTCTCTTCCGGTGTTACTTTCGCCCCTTTTTTAATCATCCGGTCCAGGGTAGCTTCCCACTCGGAGGCGTTTTTACTGGCGCTTTCAACTCTTTTGATGCTGTGACACTTGGAACAGGCGTTGTCCACAATTGCCTTACCCGCAGGCTGGGCAAAAGCAGCTCCAAAGGATAAAACACATAAGAAAATACCGCTGATTAAAACCGTAAATGTTCTCATCATCCAAAACCTCCTTCTCATTTTATTCTTTTAACAGTTTTTCAATAACCGGTTGATCAAAACCGGGCACAACCTGGCCTTTGATATAAAACAGCGGAGTCGCCCGGACACCAACTTTGGCGCTGATCTGTTGATGAGATTTCACCATATCCTCGGCTGCCTTATCGCTGCATAAATTAAGCTGCGCGTTCCCGTCGAGCTTTCCGCCCAAAACATCATCGTAGGCTTGTGCCTTGTCTTTCGAGCAAAAAATGTGGCGGATTTTGTTTGCCGAATCCTCAGACAGTGGGTAGAAGAAAACATATAGCGTAACATCTTTCTTGCGTGTATTAAAAAAGTTGAAGGATAATCGACAGTAATGGCAATTCGGATCAATAAATTCCACAATAGCCGTTTTCCCGCTGCCGATTTTCAAAGCGTTATCCAAGGATAGACCGGCCAGCTTGGATGTCATCCTTTTCGCGTTGCTCTCCTGCGTGAGATTTTTACCGTCTTTAGAAATCATATTGCCCACGAAAAGCACATCGCCTTCCGAAAGATAATAATAAATCTGTTGGCCGTTATAGATTTCATAGACGCCTTTGATGGACGTCTCCGTAAAGGTTTCATAGGTGTTTTTAGAAAAACTTTTTTTGAACTGCTGTTCCGGCGATATCTTTTGTATCGATGAGCATCCCGAAACTAAAAAAAGAACCATAACAACCATGAATTAATAATTTTTTCATGTAAGGACTCCTTTGAAAAATAGGATTACTGAACCATGAACCTCTAGCCTACTTCGTGGTAATTGCCCACACGCCTTGCCAATTTCTTGGCGGATTGGCAATCAGTTCGTCGCATTTGGAGACGTAGGATTTAGCCACGGCATCTTCGTTTGTCATGGCGGAAAATACTTCCCGTGCTTTAACAAAGTCGCCCCGGTAGAACAAAGCCAGCGCTTCGGCAAATTGCTCCATTATTTTTTTCTTCTGCGGATCGATATTTTCCGTCAGCATCGGCTCGTAAACCACCACGGGCTCTTTGCGGCCTACCACGGCCACCCGCGATACTTCGCGCACCGGGAAAGCGCCGGCCATCTGTTCCATCGTGGATTGTGAAATCAGAATATACAGGCCAAACTGCTTGTTGATGCCCTCCAGCCGCGCCGCCAGATTCACCGCATCGCCGATCATCGTATAATCAAACCGGGAATGAGAACCCATGTTGCCAACCACGGCGTAGCCGGTATTGACGCCGATGCGCATTTTCAAATCCCTTCCCAGACTTTCCCTTAGGGCAGGACGCATCTCGGCAAGCTTCGCCTGGCAGCGCAGTGCGGCTCGGACACAGCGAGTGGCGTGATCAGGCTGATCAAGCGGAGCGTTCCAGAAGGCGATGATCGCATCCCCTTCATACTTATCCACGGTGCCGCCTTCTTCATGGATGATGTCGGTCATGGCTGTGAGATAAACATTCAGCAAATTGGTGAGTGCTTCCGGATCAAGTCCTTCTGAGATGCTCGTAAAGCTTTCCAGGTCGGAGAAAAAAATAGAGAGCATGCGTCGCTCACCACCCAGTTTCAGCCGATCAGGATTTTGGATCAACTCTTCAATCACAGCGTGACTCAAGTATTGTTTGAAAGCGCTTTTGATGTAAGCTTTCTGCCGGCCCTCGGTTGTGTAATAAATAAGCCCCGCTCCGAAGAGCGTGACGGCCACACCCGCTTCCTGAACCACCAGCGGCAGCCAGAAGCCCAGCCGGTAAGCGATCAGGCAAAGAACAATCGGCGTGCAGATAAAGAAAACATAGACCAGAACGCTTTTAAAAATACCGGAGACCCAGGACGTTGCCATCCCGGCCAGAAGGGCAATGATCAGCGTGATGACAACAACAAGAGGCAGGGGAACAGACCGGATAAAATCGTTGGCCAGCAAATTGTCGAGCATTGTGGCGGAGATTTCCACGCCGGGATAAACGCCGGAAACAGGCGTGGGGCGCAGGTCAAAGAGACCGGGAGCGGAAAACCCGAACAAAACGTAGGCGTCTTTGAAGTCGTCGAGATTCTTGATCGTGGGCGTCTCCCCGTTCTGGAGGCGTAGTTCGCTCTGAATGACCGATGCCGCACTGTATGTCTTGTGCGTTCCCGACGGGCCGCGAAAATTAAGAATGACCTTACCTGCTGCATCGACAGGAATAACCCTGTCGCCCAGTCCAAAATGTCCCGGATAAATTTTCAAAGGAGTGGCAGGCTCGGCTGCCAAAAAACTCGCCAGGGCCAGCGATGGTATAACCTTGCCGTCAAAAACTTCAAAAAGCGCCCCCCGGCGATAGACACTGTCCACATCCGGATTCAGGTGCACATTGGCCAGAACGCCCGAAGCGGCGGAGATCTCCGCCACAGGAAACGAAGCTCGCGCAAAAGCGTCATGTCCGGTTTCAGTAAGCCAAAGGTCAAGTCCCTGAACATTTAAAGTCGGCGCGGGAGCGAAAGCAGGCCAGCGTTTTTCGCTGCCCGCGGTCCGGCTGAGAAAAACAGCGCCCACAAAATGCTTGAAGCTGCGGATTTCAGAGGCAAGGGCCTGATCATCCGCCACGCCGTATTTGGAGGGTTCCGTAAAAAGCACATCGAATGCCACAGCTTTAGCGCCCGCGCGTTTGCAGAACTGAAGAATCGTTCCGTACACTTCGCGCGGCCACGGCCAGGACAGGCCGTTTTCTTCTTTCGCCCAGTCCAGACTGTTTTGATCAAGCAGAATCAGGCAGATCTTCGGGTTAGCAGACGAAGGTTGGGCCAGTATGTTCACTCGCCAGTCCCAGGTCTTCGCCTCCCAGCGATCCAGAAAGCCCGGCAAGAAAAAAATCAGCGCAACAAGAACGCCGACAAAACCCGCCAACAGACCCTGTAAAAGCTTTGATTTGCCGCCCCGGAATAATTTTTTAAAATCCATGGCTCTGATCCTAAACTTGTAGGGAACAGTCTGGTGATCTCACGCCACCTCGTGTCACCTCGCGCCACCTTCAGGTGGTCAGGTGGTCAGGTGGTTAAGTTATTGAAACCGTTCCCGACAAATTGTTATCGTAACAGATGTCCCACTGCTTTGGTAAACCTCTCTTGGCGAACGGCGGGCGGCTCGCCACCGACAAGCGACTTTTCGCTATCCTTGAGTTCGGCAATCCGGTTCTGAGGCGACGGATGCGTCTTGGCAAAATCACTGCCGCCGGGCTTTATTTGTTTGTCCATGACGCCCAGCATGTCGATCAACGCGCCGGGATTGTAACCCAAGCGTTTCAGGATGGATAACGACGCCGCGTCGGCCTGATATTCGTAAGACCGGGAATAGCCATTGTTGATCATGGTGTTGGTAATATCGGAAATCACACCGCCGAAAGCCTGAGTTAACTGCGCGACTTCCTGTGACCCTAATGATTTCGCTCCCTCCTGCGCCAAAACAGTGAGCGCTTCCGTCATCCGTGCCTTTTCGATCGCCTTCATGCCATGCCTTAACTGAACATGTCCGATCTCGTGGGCCAAAACAGCAGCCAGCGCGTCTTCCGTCCGGCAGCAGCGTAACAAACCGCGGGTAATGAAAATATGTCCGCCGGGTGTGGCAAAGGCGTTGATGTCGTCGGAATCCAGAACAAGAAAAGAATACCCGGCAAACAGCTCCGGCGTATCCGAGGCTTGCGCCAGTGTCTGTCCCATCGTATTCAGATAAGTGTTGGCCTTTGTATCCGCCAAGGGCTGATATTTTCCAAGAACCACCGCGCCGACGGTTCGTCCGATATAGTATTCCTGCTCCGGTGTAAAATCTTCCAGGCTCTTCGCAACAGCCGTCGTGCTCTTGCGGATGGACTGTCCCTGTTCCTTGCTGATCGTGCCGGTTGCCTCGCCAACCGTCGTAGCTACAGTCGTTGCCGTTTCCACAGCGGCGCAGGCCATCAGCGTGATCAACGTCAGCAGGATTACTCCTGTTTGCCAAAAGTGTTTTTTCATGGCCTGCCTCCTTCCCCGCCAAGCGTCAGACGACCGCTGGATATAAAATCTTCCATTTGTTCCTGAGACACCTTCGTGGCTTCCATCTTATTGATCCAGGTGTAGTCAAGATTTTTGTTACTCTTGCGATATTGGGCTTCCACCTCTTCGCTGAAGCCTTTGCCCGCGAGCGCAATTTCATCGCGGGTGACGGAAGTCCCCACATTGCTTTGCCCGGCTTTCAGGGCTATTCTTTTATTGGTCAGGGCTGTATTGTGCATCCATCCCTGCTTTTTCCCACTGCCCAGTGATACTCTTTTCCAGGCACCCCGCTCTTCCAATACCATTACCTGACTGCCGTAAGTTGCCCGGGCCACGATTTTGCCCAGATGCGACGGCGTGGCCCGTAACTGACCTTCCTTAACCTGAACACTCATGGTTCTTTGCGCGACGGCGGTTGCGCCAAACAATAAAGAGCCAAGCAGCATGAGGCAAACGACCATTGATATATAACGAAACATTTGACCCTCCTTTCCACAACAAATTGTCGTATGATGCGAATGATTGAAAACTATCTTTCGTTTGTCAAGAAAAAAGACTGGCGTGTGTAAACACAACCCCGGCAGTGGATTGTACGGCTCATCATCTAAAAATCGTCTCTGATTTTTTTGCTGCGCGGGCAAATGAAGTCAAATCCGTGGTCACGGATGAATCAACCCCATTACACGTTCGTCGGAAGAGATTTTTCGATATTGCCCAACGCCGCTTCCGCCGCCATTGCCAGGTCTTCGTCGTGATCATGGTTGAGCGCAAACACGCGGAAGTGCCGGACACGCGCGGGAATAAACCGGTAAATCTCATTGAGCGGTTCGGCAGACGTCCGCCCCGTCACCGGATTAAATATATTAATCTGTTTACCCGGCTCGGCAATCGGGTTTAGAGGACGTGGATCCTGCGTGGCCACATCCACTTTGAACGCCAGTTTTTTAAGTTTGGCGGGTAGGCATTCCCTGATCTTTGCCTCATAGTTTCCAGCGCCGACAAATTCCGTGCCGCGCTGGATCTGATCAATGGATATTTCGGCGGCAAAAGACATTTTCCACTTCAGTTCTCGGGCATGGATCTTTTGCCACTCCAAAGCCAATCTGCGCTTGCGGGCGTCTTTGACGGAAAGCCAGCCCTGCACTTCGCTGAATAATGACCACTCATCACAGTGCAGATAGGCGTCAAGATTTTTCACTGGACTTTCCGGATACATCATTTGCAGGGTGTCGGAGAAAATTTCCTGCAGGTGCAAATCGAGCGCGCGCGTTGTGCGGTGGAAATAAACATTGCTGTATAAATTCAACCGGGCGTTGAGAAAACGCCGTAACGCCGAAATGCCGGATTGATGCAGGGCCAGACCGTCTTTTGTAAAAAAAGTATAATAGCGTAGGCGCGGCATATCGACCATGTCCAGTGAAAATCCCGTCATGTAGGCGTCGCGCTGAACGTAGTCGAGATTATCGACCGTATAAATGCCGGAAAACAACTGCCGCAGCCATTGAAGCCAGCGCGGCTGTTTGACCTCCCGGCGCGTGTCGGGCATTTTAATAAGATACGCGACCTGCTGCGGGTCTAGCGTCTCCCCGCGGGCAAATGATCCCGAAGGACCACGGGAAATGCGCGAAATCAAAGCGCCCAGTTTCTTGACAATGATCTGCCGGCCGATATCTTCATGGGTCAGCCCCCAGGCACTGAGATAATGTTCATCAAAAAAATGGCCGAAGGGACCGTGGCCGACGTCGTGGAGCAGTCCCGCCAGGCGCAGTAATTCTTCCACATAATTCATGGACGGCGTGTCTTTGCAGACATCCTTGAGGCTGGGATACAGGTGGCGGGCGAATTCTCCCGCAACATGCATCGTTCCCAGCGAGTGCTGAAAGCGGGTATGTTCCGCCGCCGGATACACCCAGCGGGCGCTCTGGAGTTGATAAATGCGCCTCAGTCTCTGCATCCAGGGAGAATCAAGAATGTCCTTTTCCGTCTTTTCCGCGGGCCCGTTATCCCGCGGCACTGTAAAGAAAGCGTAAGCGTGAATCGGATCGGCAATGAGTGCCATTCCGTCATAAACGTTAGAGGGAAAATCTTTCTTTTTCATGGCAGTTTGTTTACAATATTATATATAAAATATCAATTTTAATAATTGTTTCATGAGGCTGCCTGACAAACACATTGACAGATTTCTTCAATATGGTAACAAAATAATCGCTTTATTTATCGGAACTTTCACTTTGGAGTGAGCCCACATGAAAACTTATTTCTCGCCATCATCCATTGCCGTTATCGGCGCCAGTCCCCGCGAAGATAGCCTGGGTGGTCAGATCCTCACCAATCTCCGTTATGGTTATGCAGGCCTTATTTATCCTGTTAACCCCAATTATTCAGACATCCAGACCCTGCCCTGTTATGCGACGGTGGAGAAAATTCCCGGCCCGGTCGAGCTTGCGATCATCATCGTTCCCGCTCCCGCTGTGCCCGAGGCGCTCGCAGCCTGCGGGCGCAAAGGTATCCGGCGTGTCATCATTGAAAGCGCCGGTTTTGCCGAGATCGGCGAGGAAGGCCGTCTGCTTCAGGAGCGCTGCCTGGCTGTCGCCCGCGCCGCCGATATCCGCATCTGGGGACCCAACTGCATGGGCCTGGTGGATATACCGAAAAAATTATTTTTTACGTTCATGCACCCCAATATCTACAAAGACGGCTTGATCGACGGCCGCATTTCCATGGTGGTTCAAAGCGGCAT
Source organism: uncultured delta proteobacterium (assembly GCA_963726395.1). GTDB lineage: Bacteria > Desulfobacterota > Syntrophia > Syntrophales > Smithellaceae > UBA8904. The sequence continues at coordinate 59,773 of CAVSCG010000024.1, read as the reverse complement.
GCTGTCCGCCGGATTTCTGGCCGACCTGATGAGTGAACGCGCCGTGGGTATAGCGAAGGCCTGCTCCATCGGCAATAAAATGGACATCGACGAATGCGATGTGCTGGAATACCTGCTCGAAGACGACGAGACGGACGCCGTCGCTCTGTATCTGGAATCGATTGTGCGAGGACGCAAATTTTTGGAACTGGCGGACCGGGCGAAAAAACCGATTGTCCTGCTTAAGGGCGGCAAGAGTAGGGCGGGGGCGAAAGCGGCGCTTTCTCACACATCAAGCCTGGCCGGAAATGCCCGGCTGCAGGACTCGCTTTTGTCGCTGGCGGGTGTGACGATTGCGCGCGACTTTCAGCAGATGATGGAAGTGACCCGCGCGCTGGCTATGATCGGCCGGGCACCTGCAAATTGCCGGACGGCCATTCTAACCTTCAGCGGCGGCGCGGGCATCTTATCCTGCGATCTGATCGAGCAGCAGGGACTTCGGGTTGCCGAACTTTCCGCGTCCACAAAAAAAGAACTGGCTTTAATATTTCCCGATTGGCTTCCCGCCTCAAATCCCGTGGATATGTTTCCCGCCTTTGCCGTCAAAGGCGCCGTTGCCGCCTACGACGGCGCTTTTAACGCCGTGGTAAAAGATCCTAAAGTGGACGTTCTCTTCCTGCACTTCTTCGTCGGCCTCTATCCTAATTACAACCGGTTGAAGCTCTTCAAGGAAGCGGCGGATCGGGAGGGGAAAGTTTTGATTCTATGGGTTATCGGCCGACGTGATGCGCTTCGAACGTTCAAGAGGGAGGCGCAGGAAAACGCCATACCGGTGCATGGGGAATTGTTTCGTGCGGTCGAATGCCTGGCTTACGCCTCGCGTTACACATTGCGCAAAAAAACGTCGCAACTGATTTTTACCGGGAAACACAAACTGCTGCCGAAGGCCGCATCCATTCTTTCAGTCTGCCCCGAACGCATCTGGGATGAATTCGACAGCAAGCGGCTGCTCAAAACTTACGGCATACCGACAGTTGAAGAAAAAATTGTTGAATCGGCCTTTGCCGCGGCGACCGCCGCCCGCAAAATCCGTTTCCCCGTCGTCCTCAAGGGTCTTGTGCGCGGGCAAGTGCACAAGACTGAGTCGGGGCTGGTTTGCCTAAACATCACGTCCGTCGCCGGTTTGAAAGCATCTTTTGCCGATCTGACGCGACGCATGAAAGGCAAGGGTCAAATTCTACTCCAGCGACAAATGCCCGTCGAATATGAATTGATTGTCGGTATGGTGCGCGACAAGCAATTCGGCCCCTGTGTGATGTTCGGTCTCGGCGGTATTTTTTCCGAATTGCAAAAAGATGTCGTTTTCGCACCCGCGCCGCTTTCCACGTCAACCGCCAAAGAACTGATCCAGCGCATTTCCGGTAAAAAACTTCTACAGGGCTTCCGCGGCAGAAAACCACTGGACATGAAATTAATGGCCGAGATCCTGGTAAACCTGGGCAATCTCGCCACCGCCTGTCTGGATATCGAGCAGATAGACATCAACCCTTTGGTGATCTATCAGGGAAAGCCAGTCGCGGTGGACGCAACCGTAATAAAGAAAGCTGTAAGTTGAAGGTAATCAGTAATAGTCGAAAAAGAAAAAGCCCGGCGGAATGTTTATTCCAGCCGGGCTTCATTTTAGCCGGGAAAACATAACGCACGGCGCGTTCATAGAGCCGGTAATTCCACGCCCAGTTGATCAGAATTAGGATGCCCGCATAAGAATCACGTTTGACGGTTCTTCCTGATCCGATAGTCAGGCATCTAATGGGCTGGCTTCATTGCTTCCACAGATTATTGATAAACTTACTCCAGATGTAAAAGTGCCAGACGGTAGTTCTTTAGAACAGACATTGGGGTCTTTGCTTCAAAAGTTTACAAAAGCCTAATCAGATTATTATAGATTTTAACAAACAAGAATTAAAACCATTAACATTGTGGTCAAGATTTCCTTGACATACAAGACGGCGTTTCTTATACTTCAACCTCACAAAAGGGAAGTTCTTATCAAATATCAAAAAAATCAAAAAATATTGGATTTTTTTTAAAGAGCGGGAGAGGTGGTATAAAAGTTAGCTGCCTGGTTTAAAAGTGTTCAGAGGCCAGAGGTTGCAGGGTGAACACGTTACAGATTTTACACTCGCAGGTAATCTCCGGAATCAGGCAGCCTAGAACAGACAATGCAGTAAAAAAACATCTAAAAAGGGGGAACAGTTTATGCTTATCAGTAAAATTCTTGTAACAATGCTCGTTCCATTAGTTGCAATTTTTCTGGTTGCTACCGAAGGGCAAGCGCAGAAAAATGGATTTGATGACAAGGAAATAAGAATCGGTTCATGGTCTCCTCAGACAGGACCAGCGGCACCCTGGGGTGCGACTTCGCGAGGTGCTAAACTCCTTTTTGATATAGTTAATGAAGAAGGCGGAATTCATGGCAGGCAGCTCCGCTTGTTCATTCGCGATGATCAATACAATCCTTCCCAGACCATGGCCGCGGTGAGAGATTTGGTTGAACGTCAGGGCGTTTTAGCTTTTGTGGGCGGTGTCGGCACGGCGCCCGCTCTTGCGGTGAGGAATTATCTTGTGCAGAACAAGATCCCCCTGGTTTCAGTTATGACGGGAGCTGAGAATCTTCATGTGCCTCACGCCCCCTGGATTTGGGGGATGTGGCCGATGTATGATGATGATGCCTCGGTTATGACGAAGTTTCTTGTGGAAAAGAAAAAATATAAAAAAATCGGCATGCTTTACCAGAATGACGATTACGGTCTTGATCCTCTCGCAGCGGTCAAAGCGCGCCTGAAAACCTACAACATGGAACTGGCGCTTGCAGTTCCGGTCGAGCCGATCGAAAGAGATCTGTCCTCGCAGATTTCCCGGCTCAAGGCAGCGGGCGTGGAGGTGGTGATCGGATATGTAGCTCCCACACAGGCAGCCATTGCTCTGAGAAGCGCGGTTTCCGTCGGTTTCCGTCCGCAGTGGATTCATTCCTACAACCTGACAGACTACTCCCTGATGAACCATATCACTGATGGTTTGTGGGCCAAAGAAGGCGTTATGACCTCCGCGTTTACGGAAGATGTCTTTGATTTCCGCATACCGCTAATGAAAAAATATGCCGATGCAGCAAAGCGGCTCGCTCCGGGCGAACGCTGGGGAATCTTTTACGCAGCCGGTATAGTTGCAGGCGAGCCTCTGGTGCAAGCGCTTCGTCAGGTAGGCAGAGATCTGAGCACGGAAGCCCTCGTAAGAGAACTCAATAACATTAAAAACTTCAAAGGGGCTGGTCCGAAAGTGTCCTGGAGTGCCACGAATCATTTGCCACCGAAGGAGTTCCGTGTCTGGCAGTGCGGTCCAAAGGGAGAAGTCATCGTACTTCAGGATTGGACAGTGAACGATATGCCTAAGAAAAGATAGGGCGCATGTTTCAGGGCGTGGCATCTGAAAATGCCTCGCCCTGATCTTCCGGAAGGCGGTTTTTCGACAGATATATCTTGATGCGAATCAAGAAATAGAGAAAAAAGGTAAGGCGTGACGAAGAGGTCTGTCCGAATTCTGCCCAAAATGCCTTTTTGGCAGGTGGGCAGGACGACTCTAGGGGAGTAGTTTTGCATGGCAGATATAAAAGCGTCAATAGGTTAACAGTTTCGATTGATAATCTTCAGCTGTCACCGTTTCATGAATCCATTGACAAGGTGGATGATGCAAGACGTGACCATTTCCGAAAATTAAAACATCGATGATGGATTTATCCCGTGATGTTCTTGCTCTAGTCAGTAAATCGTCAACCTCAACAAAGATCCTGGACTTCAACCCGTAATAAACAAAATTGCTACCAAGGTGCTTTCTTGGGCTAACTTTGTTGGCATCGTCTTCGGCATCCTCTTTGCCGCCTCGTTATTCTTTGACCGCGTATGCAACCAAAAGGCGCGTAATAAAAATAAAACTTCTTACCCTACCGGGAAGTGACGCCGAACAGGCGACAGCTTCAAATCGAAATAGTATAAATCGTAAATGACACGCATTTTAGCTATGGCAAATGAATAGATTTTTTGATACGTTAATGCCAATACAAAAAATAAAATAACATCATCCGCCCTCACCTAACACTGCTGAAAAGCAAGGGATGTTATGATTTAATGCATGTATTAAGCGGTCTTAATAGTATTTTATTCTGATAGGAATCACTTCACTTCAAATTAGTTTACCCTTTTGGAAAGTTTTCCACTTTTTAACAGGGTAAAGGTTGTGGGAGATGACGATGGTTAAGAAAAAACATAATGCTGTTGTTCTTGAAAAATGCCCGACAGGCATCAAGGGTCTCGATGAGATCACGAAGGGAGGGCTTCCCAAAGGCAGGCCAACCCTGATCTGCGGCTCTGCGGGTTGCGGCAAAACACTTTTCGCCATGGAGTTTCTCCTGCGGGGCGCCCTGGATTACGGAGAACCCGGGGTCTTTATGACCTTCGAGGAAACGCCGGAGGATCTCGCGAAGAACTTCATCTCTCTTGGTTTTGATCTCAATGACATGGTGTCGCGTGGTCTCATCGCCACGGACCACGTTTACATCGAGCGAAGCGAGATTGAGGAGACAGGTGAGTACGACCTGGAAGGATTGTTCATCCGCCTGGGGAATGCCATTGATTCCGTCGGAGCAAAACGGGTTGTCCTGGATACCATCGAAGCGCTTTTCTCCGGACTGTCTAATGCCGCGATCATTCGGGCAGAGCTTCGAAGGCTTTTTCACTGGTTGAAAGAACGCGGTGTGACGGCCATCGTTACAGGGGAAAGCGGCGACAAGATGCTCACACGCTACGGGCTTGAAGAATACGTGGCCGATTGCGTAATCCTGCTGGACTTTCGCATCGAGGAGCAAATTTCCACCCGCCGCCTGCGTATTGTCAAGTACCGCGGCTCATCTCACGGCGCCGACGAGTATCCCTTCCTGATTGACGAGGGCGGCCTCTCTATCCTGCCCATCACTTCCCTGGGGCTCGACTACCCCGTTTCCACATCAGCGCATCGCCACGGGCGTCCCCAAGCTGGATGCCATGCTTGAAGGGAAGGGGTTCTACCGGGGCAGCACCATTCTCGTCTCCGGTACGGCGGGCACCGGCAAAACAAGTATGGCGGCAACCTTTGCCGACGCCGCCTGCAGGCGAGGTGAGCGCTGCCTGTATTTTGCCTTCGAGGAATCGCCCAGCCAGATCATCCGGAACATGGGCTCCATCGGCATGGATCTCGCGAATGGGTGAAGAAGGGGCTTCTCAAGTTTCATTCCGCGAGGCCTTCGCTTTACGGCCTGGAGATGCATCTGCTCACTTTCCACAAGGTGATCGATGAGTTCAATCCCCAGGTTTTCATTGTGGACCCGATCAGCAACCTGAGCGCCGCGGGATCAGCATCAGAGGTCAAATCCATCTTAACGCGCCTGATCGATTATTTGAAGATGAACAAATATCACGACTTTCCTTACGGACCTCACCCATTTTGAAGGCAGCCTGGAACACACCAGCGAAGAGATATCTTCTCTGATCGATACGTGGCTGCTGCTGCGGGATATCGAACTCAACGGGGAACGCAACCGGGGCCTCTACATTTTGAAGTCCCGCGGCATGGCCCACTCCAACCAGATTCAGGAGTTCCTGCTCACGAACCAGGGCATTGACCTGATCGACATCTATACCGGCGCAGGCGAGGTATTAACCGGCAGCGCCAGGGCCGCCCAGGAAGCCGGGGAAAAGGCCACTGAACTGGTACGCCGGCGTGAGGCGGAGCGCAGACTCCGCGAGCAGGAGCGCAAGAAGAATGCCCTGGAAGCAAACATCGCAGCGCTGCGCGCCGAGTTCGATGTGGAAACACAAGAGGTGCATTTGATGGCGGAAGAAGAGCAAAAAAGACAAGCTGTCCAGGCGGAAGACCGTTTAGAAATGGCGCAGCTGCGCAAGGGGAAACCTTCAGTTCCGCAGGCGAAGCGCTCGAAAAAGAAGAGGGAAAGGAGAGTAAGATGAAAGCTGGTCACAACAGTAAAAGGCAAAAAAGCAAAGAGCGATGCAACAGAAGAAATCTGGAATCTGAGGTTATATGTAGCCGGTCAGACCCAGAAATCAATTACGGCCTTTGCTAATTTAAAGAAGATCTGCGAAGAGCACCTCGCGGGAAAATACCAGATTGAAGTGATCGACCTTTTAAAGAATCCCCAGCTTGCCAAAGGGGACCAGATTATTGCCATACCGACACTGGTCAGGAAGCTTCCTGAGCCGATTAAAAAGATTATCGGAGATCTGGCGAACACAGAGCGAGTGCTGGTGGGACTGGATATTCGGTCGGTGTGAGAAGACAGGAGTCAGAAGAGAAGGAATCTTGAATGGCAGGATTCTGGCTTCTGAATGTAGACTTTTGGAGAAACAGACATGGTAGATTAAAAAAGTAAAAACAAGCACTGCGGAATTCGAAAAAGCAGCAGCGATGCACAACCGGGCAAAGTATGTTCTTCGGCTGTATGTTACAGGGATGACCCCGAAGTCAACCCTGGCCATCGCCAATGTCCAGAAACTCTGTGAAAAATATCTGGAAGGCTCCTACGAACTCAATAATAGACATCTACCAGCAGCCCAAACTGGCCAAGGGAGAGCAGATTATTGCCACCCCGACGCTCATCAAGCAACTCCCTCTGCCGCTTCAGGAAGCTCATCGGCGACATGTCGGATACGGAAAAATTTCTTGTCGGGATTGATCTGAAACCAGAAGACAGAAGTCAGGAGTCAGAAGACAGAATAAAAGAATCTTCTGGATTCTGTATTCTGATTTTATGGAATGAGAACAAATCAATGAACAAAACGGATAAAACACGCCAGCAACTTTTGGATGATTTGCAGGAACTCACAGAGCGGATGACGGAAGCCGAGGAAACTCTGCGCGCCATCCTGAGCGGTGAGGTGGATGGTCTGGTTGTCAAAACGGCACAAGGCGATCGGGTCTTTACACTATCAGGCGCCGATCATCCTTACCGGATCATGGTCGAAACCATGAACGAAGGAGCCGTCACCATGGCCGCCGACGGCACGATCCTTTTCTGTAACCAACGTTTTGCAGATATCGTCAAAGGTCTCTGGAAAAAATAATGGGATCTTCAATCTACCAATACTTTTCATCAACAGACCTTCAATTATTTAAGGCTTGTTTGAGCAGGGTTTAAAGGAGAACAGCTAAGATGGAACTGGCCTTAAAGGCCGGAGGTGAAAATTCTGTACCGGTTTTACTTTCCATAAGCGCCCTTGAGCATACGGATATTCCCGGTGTGGTGTGCATGGTGGTTACCGACCTGACGGAGCAAAAACGCAATGAAGAGATGCGGATAGAGGAGAAAGTGCTGCAAAAAGCCCATGACGAACTGGAACAGCAGGTGGAGGAGCGGACGGTCGAACTTAAGACGGCTCTTTCTGAAATTAAAACAATGAAAGACCAACTCGAGGCCGAGAATATTTACTTCCGTCAAGAGAGCAAAATGAAACATCAATTTGAAAATATTATCGGGCAAAGTGATGGTCTCAAGTATGTTCTCTATCGCGCGGAACAAGTTGCTCCTCGAACACAACGGTGCTCATTCTAGGGGAAACCGGTACGGGAAAGGAGCTGATTGCTGCCGCCATCCATAACATGAGTCCCCGCAAGGAGACGGCCCTTGATCACGGTCAACTGTGCCGCCCTGCCGGCCAATTTAATTGAGAGCGAATTGTTCGGCCGGGAGAAGGGAGCATTTACCGGAGCCGATGCCCGGCGGATGGGCCGATTCGAGATCGCCAATGGTTCCACCATTTGCCTGGACGAGATCGGGGAACTGCCGCTGGATTTGCAGGGAAAGCTACTGCGGGTTATTCAACATCAGCGAGTTTGAGCGCCTGGGTTCATCCCATACCGTCAAAGTTGATGTGCGGATCTTGGCAACAACCAATCGAGACCTTGAGGAAGAGGTCCGCAAAGGCCGGTTTCGGCAGGACCTTTACTACCGGCTCAATGTCTTCCCTATCACCGTCCCGCCACTACGGCAGCGCAAGGATGACATCCCCATGATGGTCCAATCCTTCATAGAGCGGTATTCCAGGAAATTGGGCAAACAGATCAATACAATCCCGAAAGAGACAATGCAGGAGCTGCAAGATTACCCGTGGCCCGGAAATGTCCGGGAGCTGGAAAGCATCATTGAACGGGCCGTGATCTTGTGCCCAGGGCCGGTTTTTCATCTGGCGGACAGACTGGAGATTTCATCCCCCTTACTTTCATCCACTCTGAGAACCTTGGAAGAGACGGAGCGAAACCAAATGCTTAAAATCCTTTCTGAGACAAAGTGGCGCATAGAGGGAAAGGATGGGGCCGCAGCGATTCTGGGCCTCAACGCGAGCACGCTGCGGGCAAGGATGCATAAGCTCAGGATAGTCCGACCCGAGACAAAACCATAAAACTAGTCAAAGATATTTGAAGTTTGTTCACGGAGAATTCAGGCTCCTGAATCTTTAAAACATCCCTCAATATATTGAGGCCCCACGAAATGCTGAGGGCAAATTTAATCATTCCATGATTTTCGGCTGTTCTCCTCTATTAACTTAAACCACTGTTATTAAATAATGAATCCAAACTTCTGATTCTCTTTCGGCTATTGGCAGGCTACTTGCTATAAAATTGACCAAGCCGATTGAATAATTCGAAGCTCTCCGCGGCAAGCTGTGGAGAGTGCGATCGCTATTGAGTGCAAGACGCGAGGAATTTTAATAATGAAAAAAGAATTGACGGTCATCGGTCTTATTCCCCAATACCCGAGGTATTCTCGGAACAACATATACGCGAAGATGGAGAAACCTGTTTGTCAAAGACCTACGCGGGCTTCATCACGAAGCGGTGGTTAAAAGAATAATTAAGGGCTGTCAATACATAAACACACTCCGGCAACTGCAAGCCGGTAAACATTTTGAGCGTCCTGATGCCAGTATGTAGTCGAAGAAACAAAAACAAGTTCTGATCAAAGGAGGGTGTGATGAAGAGAATTATTATGTCGGTAATTGTTTTAGCGATGCTGCTTGTGTCTATCGGAGGATGTTTCGTGCCGTGGCATGGAGATAGCAGGGATGGAAGAGGCGGAGGACATGACAGAGATGGCGGACATGACAGAGATGGCGGACATGACAGAGACGGAGGCCGGCGTTAGAAAAGAAATGCAAGCATCACGATAACGCCGGTTATAGATGATGCTAAATTTGGATTGGATCACGGAGGATGTAAAATGAAAAGATTCTTTTTGGGAAAATATTTTTGGCGTTGGTACTTGTATTTCCTACCCCAACGATGGCAAGGGTAGATGTAAGCATTAAGTATTCCTCTGCCACCACTCATCATATTTGCCGCACCACCAGAGCTAATAGTGATACCTGATACGTATGTCTATGTTGTCCTGACATTGATGTAGACATTTTTTTCTGGAATGGCTGGTGGTGGCGTCCATGGGAAGGTCGTTGGTATCGTTCACATTATTATAACCGGGGCTGGCGTTATTATAGAAATGTTCCAAGTTTTTATTTTGATGTTGACCCGGGTTGGAGAGGATACTACAGAGAACGTAACTGGTACGGACACCGGTGGGACTATCAACGGATTCCCGAGCGGCGACTTCAACAAAACTGGAGGAGCTGGAATAATAGTCGACATTGGGAAAGGCGCAATACTTGGGGCGTCCAGAACTATCAACCTCGACCACAACAACAGAGACAGGAACTAAGGCAACAAAGGCAACAACAATATCAACAGAGACCTGAGGTTCAGCGGCAAAGACAGCCTCAGGTACAGCAGCAGAAAAGTACAGCAACAAAAGCAACACAGTACAGCAACAACAGGTACAGCAAGAAAAGCAACAGCAGGTACAGCATCAGAAACAGGTGCAGAAGCAACAAAGGTCAGCAACAACAGGTACAGAAGCAAGCAACAACAGGTGCAGCATCAGGTACAGCAACAAAAGCAACAGCAACCTCAAGGAAAATCTAAAAAAGGGGATGTAGAAGATGGAAAGAGGGATGACAAATAATTTAAAAAATGTTGCCCTCCATTGTTTCGAAAGGGTGGTCGATTCTAAAATTTTAAAACTAGAAAAGGAGAGAAATATGAAGAAAGTTAGTTTGTTGGTTGTTTTCCTGATGCTGGCGCTTGTTGCCACCACAGGATACGCGCAGGTGAAGGCAGGATCGGTTCACATTACACCAAACATAGGCATGTATAAGTTTGAAGGCAGTGAAGACATGGACGCCTCGATTGCTCTTGGTCTTCGCGCCGGATACAATTTCACCAAGTATTTTGGTGTTGAAGCTTTTGGACATTGGGTCCCCACCGATGCCACTATACTACAAAGATGAAAAAGTCAACGTTATCGGCTATGGAATTGAAGCCTTGTTCCACATCCTGCCGGATGGAGCGCTCGTGCCTTTTGTGGCCGTTGGTGTAGGGGGTATCCATTATTCCCAAGCTATTGAAGATACGACTGAAGACTAGAGATAATAAGATCACAGGAGATATCGGCGGCGGGCTGAAATACTTCCTGACGGAAAATTGGGCTCTGCGCGCCGATGTTCGTTATGTTGTTCCTATCAATTATAAATTCGATAGTGACACGATGCATAACAATTTACTCGCCACCGTCGGTTTGACCTTTGCTTTCGGCGGTGAAAAGCCTGCTCCTCCTCCCCCTCCGCCAGCGCCGGTCGTCCTCGATTCCGATAATGATGGTGTCCCCGATAATCTGGATAAATGCCCCGGTACACCTGCCGGTGTTGCGGTAGATAAAGACGGTTGCCCGTTGGATTCCGATAATGACGGTGTTCAGACTATCTGGACAAATGCCCCGGCACGCCTGCCGGTGTTGAAGTGGATAAAGACGGTTGTCCTCCGCCGGTCGTTGTCCAGCCCAGGGTAGAAAAGGAAATCATTGAGAAGGGCAGAACCACCCTGAAAGTATTGTTTGATTTCAACAAGTCCACTATTAAAAAAGATTACTTCGATGATATTGATGATCTGGTCGCTGTTATGAAACAATATCCGGATCTCAATGTAACGATCGAAGGCCATACGGATAATGTAGGCAACGACGCATACAATAAAAAGCTTTCCCAGAGACGCGCCGACGCTATCAAGGCTTACCTGGTCAAAAAAGGTATTGATGCGAATCGTCTGACGGCAGTAGGCTACGGTGAAGAGAAGCCCATTGCTGACAATGCCACGAAAGCAGGGAAGGCCCAGAACCGTCGTGTAGAAGCGGCGACAGCCGAATATATCATTAAGAAGTAAGTCAGGCAGAGGTCTAAGGACCGAAGGCTGAAGTTTAACAGTAAGAAACTAAGTCCCTGCAGTGTTCCGTGGGGGCTTAGTAGCCTATCCAGACAAAAATAAAACTAGTAAAAGATATTTGAAATTTGTTCACAGAGAATTCTAAATTCGGAATGCAGAATATAGAATATTTTTTTATTCCGACTCTTGAATTTTTAAAGTTATCCCTCAACATCTTGAGGCTCCACCAAATACTGAGGCCAAATGAATTTTTCCATGCGTCTCCGTTGCCGTCTCCCTTCATCTAACCGCATGTTATTGAAGGATGAATCAAAACTTCTGATTCTCTTTCGGTTATTGGCAGGTTCCTTGCTATTACATTGTAATGACCCTTGTCATCACACACATGAAGAAGAGGGGGAATCTTAAATTAAAATACGGAGAAATAAATAAGAATGAACTTAGCAGGCAAGACAAAGAAAGAACTGATCGGTGAGCTGGAAGCCTTGCAGGTGCGGATTTCCGAACTGGAAAAGCATGAGAGAGATTATCGACAGGCTCTGGAGAGTTTTGGACAAAGAGTGAACCCATCCTTTCCTCAGTTGGCGAATGGGCAAGATGGCCTGGTTGTCGTTTTCGACAGAAAGCTGGAATTCGTTAATGACATCTTTGCCGAACTGTTTCGTGTATTGCCGGAAGAGGCGTGCAGTCCCAACTTTGACCCCATGACTCTCATCGCGCCGGAGAGCCGCCGCTTTATCTGGGACCAGTATCAGGAAGGGTGTCGCGGCGCCTATAAGACGAAGCAGATCAATTTTACCGGTCTGTCCAGGGACGGTAGCAAAATAGAGTGCGAAACCTTTCTCCTGTTCATTCCTTATAAATGGGGCGTCGCTGTTCAATGCACGCTGAACGGCTTTTCCGTGAGCAGAAGAATCGATGAGGCATTGAAGAGGCACTACAGCGATTTGCCAGTTTCCATGATCCAACACAACCAGAACTCCATAGGGCGTGAGGTCTCGGTGTCAAATAGTTAAAAAAACAATAGCAGTAACAACAAAAGGAGAACGTATCATGAAAAAAGCAATATCCTCCGTCTCTCTATTTGCAGCATTAGCCGCACTGATTATGCTCAGCATGCCTGTGCACGCATCGGAGATGGACAGCCGCATCGAATCAACCGCCAGGCAGTCGTATGTGTTCAAAACCTATCTTCAGGCCGATGATATCAAAATCGAGTCCAAAGACGGCGCCGTCACCTTGACCGGGAGTGTCACCGACTATGACAACAAGTCATTAGCCCAGGAGACCGTAGCGGGACTTCCCGGCGTGAAGAGTGTGGACAACCGGCTGGAAATCAAAGGGGCATCCCCCACCGCCAACTCGGATGCCTGGATCCGGAATAAAGTGAAAACCACGCTCTTGTTTCATCGCAGCGTGAGCGCCGACACAACCACGGTTGACGTCAAAGACGGCATCGTGACCCTGCGAGGCGATGCTTTAAGTGGGGCACAAAGGGATCTGACAGCTGAATACGCCAGAGATGTCGAAGGAGTTAAAGGCGTCAATAATGAGATGACAGTAGCCATGACCGCGAATAAGACGCAAACGGTAGGCGAAAAGATTGATGACGCGTCCATCACCGCGCAGGTGAAGATGACGTTGCTCTATCACCGCTCAACCAGTGGTCTCAATACAAAGGTCGAGACAAACGATGGCGTGGTCACGATGTATGGCAAGGCCGGTAGCGCAGCCGAAAAGGACCTGGCCGGCAAATTTGCAAGCGACGTAAACGGCGTGAAGGGCGTCAAGAACCGGATGACCATCGAGTAGTCCGAGTCCAAGACGAAAGATCCATCACTTTTTGTATTCAATATAAATACGGCTTGTTCCACTAAAGCCAGGGAAACAGGAGGTTCTATGAGACCAAAAATCATCATTGCGATTATACTGATCGCGCTGGGAATTGCGGCATTGGCTTACCAGGGCATTACTTATACGACTAGAGAGAAAGTTATTGATGTTGGCCCCATCCATATGACGGCTGAGAAAACTAAAACGATTCCGCTGCCGCCGATTTTGGGGGCTATTGCGCTCGTGGGCGGTATCGTGTTGCTGGTTGTGGGAAGCAAAAAAGCCTAAATAGATCAACAAGCAAATCGAAATCCTTAAAGGAGGATAACATGAAATCAAGCACAAAGGACCAAGCAAAAGGCAAGTTTCACGAAGTAAAGGGGAAGATCAAGGAGGTCGCCGGCGACCTAACCGATAATCCAAAGTTGGAAGCTGAAGGCATGACTGAAAAGATAACTGGAAAAGTTCAGGGAAACATCGGCAAAGTCAAGAAGGTCTGGGGGAAGTAGTGCGAGCATTTCAGGCGATTATTGCGGTGCTCTTTGTCGGTGTCATGATCTCCGCTGAGCAGCTGGACCTTTGCCCAGGAAGGCGGCAGTCCGGGTTCCGTTAAGAGCGATAAAGAATTGCTTACGGAAAAGACCGTAGAGACTACAAAGGTGCTGAACTGGGAGACAGGCGCCGGCAAGAGCTATCTCATCCCGGCCCTGGAAATCCCGGCCTTCCTCATTCTCCTCAATGTGTATGACCGGCTTGCCTACCCCAACGATATGGAGGATGGGAAAAAAGTCTATGACACAAACCTGTCCACCTTCTGGGATCACGTTGTCCACGGACCATGGGGGATTGACGAGGACGCCTTCGCCATGAACCAATTCGCCCATCCGTATCAGGGATCCATGTACCATGGATTCGCACGATCAACGGGCCTCAACTACTGGGAATCACTCTTTTACGACAACGTGGGCAGTTTTCTCTGGGAAACGGGCGGGGAGACCACACACCCCTCCATCAATGACCAGATTGCCAGCGGCATTGGCGGGAGCTTCTTCGGAGAGGCACTCTTCCGGATGGCCGGCCTGGTGCTCGAAGGCAATGGCGACAAACCAGGGCTCTTGCGCGAGCTGGGTGCAACGGTGATCTCACCCCCCACGGGGATCAACCGTTTTGCCTTTGGAGAGAGATTTAAAGCCATATATCCCAGCCATGATCCGGCCACCTTCTGGCGCCTGCGACTTGGAACAAGTCTGACTTCGAGCCTGGACGACAGGGGCGACTCCAGCACTGTCAATCGGACTGAGGCATCCGCGGACTTCATCATGGCCTACGGGCTTCCCGGGAAGCCCGGATACAGTTACAAGCGTCCTTTCGACTACTTCCATTTTGAATTCACCAGCCTCGGCACCGCGGATAACCTTTTCGAAAACATCATGATCCGCGGCTTCCTCCTCGGAAAGGATTACAAGGCCGGCAATTCCTATCGCGGGATATGGGGACTCTATGGCGGCTATGACTATATATCGCCGCATATCTTCCGTGTCTCCAGCACCTCCGTCTCTCTGGGCACGACCTTTCAATGGTGGCTCTCCCCGGCGGTAGCGCTCCAGGGATCGGTCCTCGGTGGTGTCGGTTACGCTGCAGCCGGTAACGTCACCCAGGAGGGCCTGCGCGACTACCACTATGGCATTGCCCCGCAAGGGCTCCTCGCGCTTCGCCTCATCTTTGGCGATCGAGCCATGATCGACTTAACAGGACGCGCGTATTATTTGTCGGGGGTGGGTGGCGATGACCCCGGGGGAAGTGAAAACATCGACCGCCTGAACATGGGATTAACCGTTCGCGTTTATGGCAGACACGCTCTCGGGCTCTCATACGTCGCATCACTCCGCGATGCAAGCTATCCCGACCAGCCTGACAGTCACCAGACCATAGGAACCTTCAGTCTCGTTTACACATTACTTGGCGAAGCCGGGTTCGGTGCTGTCGAGTGGCGCGGCGATGACAGACGGCAAATTAGATAAGAGCAAACATAGGGGAGGAGCCAATACTTGGGGTGTCCAAGGTTTGGAGCCCCGACCTCAAATCTCTTAACGCTTACAAGCGTTAAGCAACAAACTTAAAAGGAGACCAATCATGAAAAGAAAAGCTTATTCAGTTGTTTTTTCAGCCACACTCGTTTTGGTGATGGTGGCGTTTCTATCCACTATCTTTTTAGCCAGTGCCAATAATTCTTTTGCCGCCTCAGGCAAAAAGAAATCGCAGGCTTTACCCGAACCTCTGCCGTCGAGCATACGGAGGCCCAGATCAAACAGCTTCAAGGCTCGCTGAATATCACCGCGGCCCAGGAACCATTATGGAACAACCTGACGCAGGTGATGCGGGAAAATGCGAAAGACATGGACGTCATTAACAAGGACAGGGCCGAAAACACGAAGGGCATGAATGCCGTCGAACACATGAAATTCCACAGCCAAATTACCCAGGCCCATTTAGATCAAATGAACAAACTCATCCCGCCTTTCGAGGCGCTCTATGCCAGTATGTCGGATGAACAAAAGAATATTACCGATACAACATTCCGGACAGGAAAATACGGAAAAACACAAGAGACACAACAAGAAATGATCGGTAATATTGCACAAACAAAGATTGACGCCTAACAGGCGATTAGAAACGATCCAAAAAGGGAGTGACTTTATGAAAACATCACGTAAATGGAATTTCAGATCCATAGCGGGCAAGATAATGCTGGGGCTTGTGTTAATCACAATGATCGGCAGTATCGCTGTGACGCCGGCCCTCGCCAAAAATAACCATAAATCTCAGGGGAAACACGACAATCGCCGCCATGTGCAAGCGAGACCCGTTTACCGGCATTATGATTACTATGGCCACAGAGAACGCGTTTATTATCCGCCGCCGCCGGTCGTCTATGCACCGCCTCCACCTCCGGGCATCCGAATCTTTTTTCCGCCCATCTTTATTCATCCCTAATGGGACTACTTCACGTCGGCTGCCCAGTGTTCAACCTGAGTTGATCTGGGTGGCTGGCGCAAGTAATGCGGTTTTGTGATCCCCCTTTTGGGGGACGCGAGCGTGAAGCGTATCTTATAATTCGCGCTTCACGCTATAATTACTTAAGGAGGAGTAACCCATGAGGAATAAGATTGCGATTGTTCTGGTAATCACCGCACTGTTTGTCGCCTGCGCAGCCAAAGCGCCATTGCCTGTCTTTTTCCAGATACCGACAAGACATATTGATTACACGAAAGAGGTAAAACCAATTTTAGACAAACGCTGTGCGGTATGCCATTCCTGTTATAATTCTCCCTGCCAGCTCAAGATAGACTCTTTTGAGGGCGCCGACCGCGGCGCGTCAAAAAAGGCTGTTTACAATGGCTCACGACTGAGATCCATGGATCCCACCCGCCTCTTCACGGACGCCCAATCGACCGAGGAGTGGCGTAAGAAAGAATTTTTCAGCGTGACCGAAAGCAAAGCCTCAGGCGGGTCAAACGACTCCATCATGATCGAGATACTTTCCCACAAGATAAATAATCCGAAAAGCGTTGGCGAGTATCACTCGGAAGCCGACGATCTGACCTGTTCTCAAAACCCCGAAGAACTCGGGGGGTACCTGAAAAAACACCCGAACAATGGCATGCCCTTTGGCTTTCCTGCGCTCAAGCCCGAAGAATTTGACATCATCGCCGGCTGGCTGGTTCAGGGCGCGAAAGGGCCTGATGCCGCGCAGCAGGAGATGCTGATCACACCGAAAGCAAGCGATGCTCTGGCCATAAAACAATGGGAAACATTTCTGAACCAGGACGACGCCAAGCACGCCATGACCGCGCGCTATCTCTATGAGCATCTGTTTTTGGCCCATATTAAATTCGGCACACCTACGAATGAATACTATGAACTGTTCCGCTCCAAGACGCCGCCCGGCGAGCCCGTTGATCTGATCGCTACCGTGCGTCCCTATGATGACCCTGGTGTTCCGCGGATTTACTATCGTTTCCGGAAGATCCACTCCACCATCGTCCATAAGACCCATATGGTATTTGACATGGATGATGCCAAATTGCTTCGCATCAAGGAGCTTTTTATTCAGCCCGAATGGTTGCAGCGTCCGCATACTGTGGGGTATGACAAGAAAATGAGCGCCAATCCTTTTGTCGCCTTTGAACAGATTCCCCCGCGTTCGCGCTACCAGTTCCTGTTGGACAACTCGCATTATATTCTCATGACTTTCATCCACGGTCCGGTCTGCAAAGGCCAAATCGCCCTCAATGTGATCAATGATCATTTCTGGGTCATGTTTCTGGATCCCGAATACGATCTGAGCGTGGCGTACCCGGCCTTTCTGAGGCTGCACAGCGACTAACCTGCGCATGCCGATTGAAGTTGGCAGTGACATGCGCGTTTTTAATGCGCTGACCGACGAATATAAAAAGGCCGCCGTGGAGTTTTATAAAGCAAGACAGGATTATTACACGTCGCATCACTACGCCGGTCTCGGCTATGAATCCCTCTGGAAGGGAAACAAGGCCGCGGATGCGCCGTTACTTACCGTCTATCGCCATTTTGACAGCGCATCCGTGCACAAAGGGGTCATGGGAAATCTGCCGAAAACGATGTGGGTAGTGGACTATCCCCTGCTGGAACGCATCTATTACGCGCTGGTTGCCGGATTTGATGTGTACGGCACGGTCGGCCACCAGCTGGCACTGCAGACTCTACATGGATCATCTGCGTATTGAAGGCGAGAGCTACTTCCTGGATTTCCTGCCCGTGGCCCTGCGTCAAGAGGTCATGCAATCGTGGTACAAGGGGATTGATCTCAAAGATATTGATTACTATTCTTCCACCCTGCCTGCAAAAATTTCCTTTGTGACGGACGAGCCAAAGCGTGAGTTCATCGAATATATGGTGAACCAACACATTGCCCCTGCAACAAATATCGCTTTTGATGCCGTGAACTATGAACGGGGAAACATTGTCTATCGCGGGTTGCCGGATAAAAACACAACGAAGGATGACTACCTCAAGGCTTTTCGCGCCGTATCCAGGCCCGGCTCGCCATTTTTCACATTGATGAATGACCACAATATCAAGATCGCCTATATGAGGATCCGCCTGAAAAACGGAAAAGATCTGGCAATCTCCATCGTCATCAACCAATGGCACAGCAATGTTACCCATTTGTTCGGTGAAAAGGCTCAGCTCGATTTATCAAAGGACAGCGCCGATTTTATTACCGGCCTTATCGGATCCTATCCCAACTACTTTTTTGATGTCCGTGAAGAGGACCTGCCCGACTTTTTTGATCTCCTGGCCCATTTTGATAAAAGTCCGAGAGCTTATGAGCGACTGGCCAAGTATGGCGTCAACCGGGCTGAAGACCGGCTATGGGATACGTATGACTGGTTTCAAAAACGATTCTATGAGGATGAACCCGTAAGCGCGGGACTGTTCGATTTGAATCGTTACTACTACAAAGCAAAGTAGCGTGCGGAAAATAAATTAATTAATTTCTAAAGGAGACAGATCATGGATATTATCAAGCACATTCTTGTTGTCAGTTGGTTGACCCCATCTTGCAACAAAACGATACAGTTTGGAATTTCATTATCCGGTAAATATAAGGCTGAACTTTCCGTCGTTCACGTTATGGATACAACGTGGCTTAAAGGGTGGAGCATTCCCATGGTGTCCATGGAACAAGAACGTAAAAGGGAGATGGAAAAGAATAAAGAAGATCTGCATAATATTATCAACCTTGAAAATAAAAACGACATGATCATTAGGGAATTTGTCAGGGAAGGCATCCCTTCCGAAGTAATCCTAAAGCTAATAGAAGAAGAAAACATTGATCTGCTTATCCTCCGCAGCCAGGAAGAAAGCCGCCTGGAACGCCTGCTGGTCGGAGGAAGTAATGATGAAATCATCAGAGCAATGCCCTGCTCTATTTTTCTGGTAAAACAAGAACTATGCGCAGTGGATTAAAATAAAGCATCTCTGAGGTACCATCAAATATTGAGGTTAAACGAATTCATCTAACCTAACAAAGGAGAAAGACAATGAAGTCATGGATAAAATTAATAGTTTGTTTGTTTCTTGCAGCGCTGGCAATAGTGCCTCAAGCGTCAGCTGCAAACGCGCCAGCCATTACAGTAGGCCGCATATACGCTATCGAAGGGGATCTGCTTCGGTATGTTCCTGAGGAGAAAGATTGGGTGCCCATGGTCAGAGACGCACCTTTCGGGGCAGAGGATACACTCTTTTCAGGAAACCGGGGGATGGCGGAGATGATTATCCCCAACGGGACCTGGATCAGGGTTGGGGACAGCACACAGATCCAATTCATTGCCCTCGATTCAGATCTGTCCGAAATGGACGTGGCGCAAGGAATGGCCCGTTTCTATAATAAAGGCTCCGAAACGGTCATCAAAGCCACCAGTCCCTTTGGGTACGTACTGGCCAATCCCGGAACGGTCTTCGACTTTTACGTGGGTGAAAACTCCGTCGAAATTGTTGCAGTGAAAGGGACTGTCAGTTTCATCCACGCGGCAACTGATGCCCGATACAATGTGGCGGCCGGATCCCCGTCGATCCTTGCCGACGAGAATCAGGTATCATCCGGCGACGGAACTGTCGATCCCGACTGGAACCAATGGAACAGCGACCCGTGAAAACTTCTGGGCAGCAAAAGCCAGGATAAGGGGCCGCTCGGTCGAATATCTTCCGCCCGGCCTCCAGGATGAGTCGTATGCCCTGGAAGAAAACGGAAGATGGGAGAGCGTCCCCTATGAAGGTTCATCGCGCTGGTTCTGGCGGCCTACCACTGTATCCGTGGGATGGTCGCCCTTTACCGCGGGCCGCTGGACCGACTGGAATGGTGATCAGGTGTGGATCCCCGCAGAGCCTTTCGGTTATGTTACTCACCATTACGGCAACTGGATCTACGTGCGGAATTCCTGGTACTGGGCACCACCCGTGGTGAGAGTGCGTGTGGGCCTTCCCCTTCTGAACATCGGTTTCTTTTGGTCTCCCGGAAGAGTTTCATGGGTTCACCACGACACCTATGTGGGATGGGTGCCTCTGGCGCCGCGTGAGACGTATTACAGCCACCGCCACTGGGGAGGCCCCCATGAGGTGGTCGTCACCAACAACATCACCCGGATCAATATCAATATCGGAAGCCATGCATACGCAAAGCAGGCCATCGTCGTCCCCCGGGACAATTTCTACCGTGTGAACAATTACAAGACTGTCCAGGTGACCAATATAAACACCACCACGATTATCAACAACTATAAGGCGGCGCCGGTCATCAATAATACCGTGATCAACAATTACACGACTAACAAACAGCGGCACAACTTCACGACCGTAGCGGTACAAGAGAAGCCCCACAATACGGTGATCAACCGAATCGAGAAAAACGCACCCGTTATTCAGAAGAGCAAAAAAGAAAACGCTGTTGTGGTCCGGGAACAAGTTAAGAAGATTAAGGAAGGAAAAGTCAACCGCGAAGCCCGCATCGAAACGCCCAAAAGCACAAACCATATCGTACCGGCAAATGAAGTGAATAAGCCGAAATCGGAAATAAAACTTCAGAAGAAGGAGATCAAAACCGGTGGGAAGCCCGTTCAACCCGCAGGACCACAGCAAGTGATCCCTGCAAAACCTGCGCAGCCGGAAAAGCCTGCGGCACGACCTGAGCGCGTAACACCGGTAAAACCGGAACAACAGGAGAAACCCTTACAACCCGCACGACCGGAAAGGGTGATCCCAGAAATACCTGCGCAGCCTGAAACGCCTGCGGCACGGCCTGAACGTGTAACACCGGTAAAACCGGATCAACAGGAGAAGCCAGCACAACCTGCACGAACAGAGCGAGTGATCCCTGTAAAACCTGCGCAGCCTGAAAAGCCTGTGGCAAAGCCTGAGCGCGTAACACCGGTAAAACCGAGTCAACAGGAAAAGCCCGCGCAACCCGCACGACCCGAACGGGTGATCCCTGTAAAACCCGCACAGCCTGAAAAGCCTGTGGCAAAACCTGAGCGCGTAATGCCGGTAAAACCGAGTCAACAGGAAAAGCCCGCACAACCTGCACGAACAGAGCGAGTGATCCCTGTAAAACCTGCGCAACCTGAAAAGCCTGCTGCAAAGCCTGAGCGTGTGGCGCCGGTAAAACCGGGTCAACAGGAGAAGAAACGTCCACCCGCAAAGAAAGATAAGATTAAACAGATGGAAGATGATCTTGAAAAACAGAATGAGAACAATAGAAGACCATGATCATGTAAAACAAATGTTCAAGGCTCCGCCGTTTCTATTCTTGCCGGCTGTGTATTGAAGCGGCGGGATTGAAGGCGGCGAGCTTCATCCTGTTTCCTCTTTTCCTGGCGGTATACAATGCCAACTTTTTCACTCATCCTATGTTCCGTCTGCAACGCAAGGGCGTGAAGACAAGAAGGCTCTATGAACATCACCCACGGACTATATATTTAAGATTGGATAAGTAGCCCCTCAATATATTGAGGGGCCGCCAAATGTTGAGGCGTAATAAATGATTATATTTTGGGAAACGGGGTTCTCCTATTCACGCAATCACCCGTTATTAAAGAATGAATCCAACCTTCTGATTTACCTTTGGCTATTGGCAGGCTAATTGCTATTATAAATGGTGTGATCATTCTTATCATGCGGATGATGATCCAATCTGAGAAGTGCATGGCGTTGTCACAGATGTTCAACAAGTTAAAAATGGAGATAAAAATATATGGACTCATACAACTCACCCACAACTAAACCGTTATACCGAGGCACCCAGGTTGTCTGGTACATTCTAGGTCTCATCGAAGTGCTATTGGCGTTTCGATTTGTCTTAAAGCTGCTTGCCGCCAACCCGCAAGCTGGGTTCAGCAGCTTTATTTACGCGGTCAGTTATCCTTTTGCCGCACCGTTTCTCAAGGTCTTCCAGACATCGAAGGTCGAAAGCGGTATTTTTGAATGGACCACATTGCTGGCCATGTTTGTCTTCTTTTTGATTGCCTGGGGCATTGTCAAACTGTTTTTTATGAGCAAAACAGTGTCTACGACGGAAGCTGCAGCTAAATTGGACAAAGATAGTTAGAAAACTGCGGACAGCGCACAATTAATTTCGATGAAATACTGAAAATCTTTTTCTGACAACTGCCATGGATAACGCAATGTGGCGTAGCGATTAACCCGAGGTGTGAATTTAACGAAGGAGGAAAAACATGGTTACGATACTGATTGTTCTTTTAGTTCTTGTTCTTGTTGGCATACTGCCTACCTGGCCTCATAGCAAGAAATGGGGATACTATCCCAGCGGCGGCGTTGGACTGGTTCTTCTGATTTTGGTCATTCTGCTGTTACTGGGGCGGATCTGATTTCAGCAGCGAGCACCAATGAAAATATAGGCGGAGGAGTTCAGGAAAAGATTGGTCAAAAATGTTCCGAATCATTGAACAACGAGACACCATCGGCCTGAATAATATTCTTACTAACCCATTAAATAAAAGGAGAAATAAAATGAAACAAGTCAGCGTTAAATTATTTTTTGTCGCATGCATGGCCTTGATTCTAGGAAGCCTCCCGGTTTCCTCTTACGCAGCCACGGCCGGTGAGATTGATGCCAGCGTCAATGCATCTCTCGATCGATTTGTTAAGGAAGTCAAGGGGGCGCAGGAGTTTCTCAACGCCGCTCAGGGAGTCCTGATCATTCCTAAAGTTATACAGGGAGGGCTCGTGGTTGGCGCCGAATATGGCGAGGGTGCTTTAAGGATCGGCGGAAAAACGGTTGCCTATTATAACATTGCTTCCGCATCTTTCGGAGCTCAGATCGGTGGCGAGTCAAAAGACATCATCCTTGTCTTCATGTCTAAACCGGTTCTGAAGAAATTTCGTAACAGCAAAAACTGGAAAGTCGGTGTGGATGCCAAGGTAACCTTGATCAATGTCGGTGTCGATGAATCCATCAACACAATGAAAATAAAGCAACCTGTTGTAGGATTTGTCTTTGGACAGAAAGGGCTGATGGCCGGCGCAACGTTAGAAGGCTCGAAATTTACCAAAATGAAAAAATAAACAGCGAGTAAAAGTAAAAGGGGATGGTTCTAATAATTTTATTTCCTTCTTCCTTCTGTAAAGAAGTTAGAACCGTCCCCTAAACAATTAGCTTTTAATCCCGCTGCTGCGGGACGAGCGTTAATTATTTGCAGCTTGCTCGACATAATGACTTCATTCATACCTCGACATCTGCGAGGTGGTTGATTAAGAAATCATGTGCACAATTCTAGGAGCAAGATTAATGCGAGTTCAGCGACTGAGATTATTTATGATAGAATAGGCCCATGAAAATCGTCAAACCTTTCTTTCTATTCTTTTTGTTCGTATCCATTCTGAGCCTCAGCAATGGATGTGCGACCTTACCGAATGTCTCTGACAAGATTGATGAGGCGCCATCTGGAGAGAAATCTCGTCAGATCGTTTCATCTAAGGGACTTTTATCACCCCAGAAAAGCAAGGCCATCATGGAACGTCTGAAAAAATCGGTCAACCCGACGGACATTCTGGAGCGTTACACTGCCGTGGTAGAATCGGTCACCGAAAGCCCGCTGACCAAAGGAAACAAAGTCACTTTGCTGATTGACGGTCCGGCTACCTATGCCGCGATGTTCGAAGCCATACGGAATGCCAAAGACCATATCAACCTGGAAACCTTTATCATCGAAGATGATGAGATTGGCGGTAAATTTACTGACCTGCTGTTGAAAAAACAGGCGGAAGGTATTCAGGTCAATATCATTTACGACAGCGTGGGAAGCTTAACAACGCCCGAATCTTTTTTCAAGCGCTTGAGGGACGGGGGAATTCGGGTCGTCGAATTCAATCCGAAAAATCCATTCAAGGCTCCCGGAAGCTGGTTTCTGATGCGCCAGGATCACCGCAAGATTTTAATTGCTGACGGTAAAGTCGCCATTATCGGAGGCATCAACATCAGCAATGTTTATTCGAGCCGGCTTTCCGGAAGGAAAAAAGTAAAAGGAGAGCCTCTAGCCTGGCGTGACACAGATCTTCAAATTGAAGGACCTGCTGTAACGGAAGTCCAAAAGCTTTTTCTGGATACCTGGCACAAACAGAAAGGACCGAAACTTGCCGGACACAACTATTTGCCCGATCAGAAAGAACACGGTAAAGCCCTGGTAAGGATCGTTGGCAGTACACCGGGCACGGATAACCGAATCACGTTTATCGCGTATGCGGCCGCGATCACGTATGCGGAGCATTCCATTCATCTGACCAATGCCTATTTTATCCCGGACGATCAAATATTAGATGCCTTCAAGGATGCTGCAAGGCGCGGTGTTGACGTCAAGATTATTCTCCCCTCAACTACCGATTCTTCGCTGGTCATAAGCGCCGCGCGGCATAATTATTCCGAGCTTCTGAAAGCGGGGGTGAAAATCTATGAACGCCGCACCGTCCTGCTGCATGCAAAAACCGCGGTCATTGACGGCGTCTGGTCGACGGTCGGCTCCACCAATCTGGACTACTGGAGCCTATTAAGTAATGATGAGGTAAATGCGGTTGTCCTGAATCGTGAATTTGCGATAGAAATGGAGCGCATGTTCGTAAGTGACCTTGCCCAATCCGACCAGATTCAAATCGATCAGTGGGGGAAAAGGCCTTTACCGCAAAAAATCAAGGAGGCTGCCGCACACTTATTTGCCCGTTGGCTGTAAGACATCGCCGAAGATCGGTTGACGACAGCAAAAAAATCAAATGCGGATATGGTTCCTGATGAGAACAATAAAACAGTTAAGTATTTTTATCATATTTCTTGCGGCACTTTTCGTTGGCGGCGGTTCGCTGACCGTCAACGCTGTTGTTGGGGAGGGAACGCCGCAAGGGAAGCAACTGCCGGCGCATCATACGATAAATGGTTTTCGCAACATTTATGATCATCCGGAACACGGATTTACGGATTTTCTGCATTGGAAGTCGGGGCGCGTCTCTAATGAAGAAGCGGCCATTCCTCAGAATCAGATGATACCCTATGTGCCGGATATTGTCGCACCGGATTATCAGCTCATCGATCATCCCGATCCCGCTAAAATACAGATTACCTGGATAGGTCAATCGACGTTTTTAATCCAGGTTGAGGGGATCAATATCTTAACGGATCCCATTTTTAACAGCAGATCATCGCCTGTCGGCATTGGTTTCAAACGGAAGAGCCCTCCCGGGATACCCTTTGATCGCCTGCCGCCGATCCATGCCGTTCTCCTGAGTCACAATCACTATGATCATCTCGATTTATACACGGTTAAAAAGTTAGGCAACGAGCCAAAATATTTTGTTCCTCTAAAACTTGGACAGTGGTTTCGCAAGCGTAAGATTACGAATTATGAGGAAATGGATTGGTGGGATACATCGATGTTCAAAGGCATCCGCATTGTGTCTGTACCGGCTCAGCATTTCTCCAGGCGAGCCGTCCGTGACGGCAATAAAACGCTCTGGGCAGGATGGGTACTGGAAACGAAACACGGGAAGATACTCTTTGCCGGTGATACGGGATACGCTTCCCATTTTAAGGAAATCAAAGAAAGGCTGGGGCCGATGCGCCTGGCGCTCTTGCCCATCGGATCCTATCGGCCCCGTTGGTACATGAAGACCATCCATATGGATCCCCCGGATGCCGTGTCCGCCCACAAGGATCTGCAGGCTCAGCAATCTATTGCCATGCATTGGGGGACCTTTTATATAGCCGATGAACCGCTGGGTGAACCTCCCCTCTATTTGAAAAAAGCACTGAAAGAGGCGTCCATAAGTGATGATTCCTTCCTGGTGATGAAATTTGGTGAAACGCTGATTTTTGAATAACAAACTGGATGAAAGTCCGCGATACCTAATCACATGGAGGTTACACGAAGTGACACGTGGTGGCTGTTGGCGGCTAATTGCTGTTATACATGGGGGGTCATCTTTATCATGCAAAGGATAGTGCTTTCGGAGTAACGCTTGTAGTTGTTATAGATGTTTAACAAAAAACAAATAGAGGAAAACATGAAAAAAATATTGGTCGCGGCATTTGTAATTCTAGCGCTATTTTCCGGGACTCTCAGTGCCCAGGATAATATAGAAAAAAAGAAAATTGAATTTTTAATATCCTCCGTGGAGAATTTAAAAGACGCAAAATTTATCAGAAACGGTTCAGAGTATAACGGGCAGGAAGCCGCAAAGCATTTACGAATGAAACTTCGACGCGCAGGTGATCATGTCCAAACCGCAGATGATTTTATAAGGCTCTGCGCTTCAAAATCTTATATTTCAGGCAAACCCTATATGATCAGATTATCTGATGGAAAGACCATAAAATCAGAAAAATATTTTCGAGAAAAACTAAAGGAATATAATTGAAGCTTTCCACGGCAGGCGGCAGATAATTTTTGATACTCCAGGAACAATATTCTTCAGGATGCGCTCGTATACCCCAAAGCTTACCATAGGGAGTGCGCCTCGTTAGACTGTCTTAATCCCTTCAAAGTATCCCTCAATATGCTGAGGCTCCACCAAATATGGAGGTCAAACGAATTGCTTCATGCTTCTATGTTATCCTCCCCTGTTAATCTAACCCGATGTTAATATTGCATGAATACAAACTTTTTATTTTCTTTCGCTTGTTGGCAAGCCACTTGCAATTATGATCGTTAGAAATGACTATGAATTTGTATAACAAAGGAGAATATTTTTTAACGTCTCAATCGGCTCAAAACCTAACAACTGAGTACCGATGAGTGAAGATCAACCGTTAAAGGAGGAAATATTTTATGAAAATCATTAAAATTTTATTTTTCCAGAGTTTGGTACTAACATTTCTATTGGCCGGTTTTAATGTCTTTGCCGCTGACCAAACAATTTGTAATACTGGTACAAACGTTGTTCTTCATAACAACGGGTCACTAAAATCTTGCCAACTCAAAGATAATTACGATGTGAATAACATCACATGTAAAAATGGTGGCACTGTAAGTTTTTATAGCAACGGTAAATTAGAATCTTGTGTGCTGTATGCGGAGGTTACCATATCCAAGAGTGAGTGCAAAGCAGATGCTCTGATTTCTTTCTACATCGATGGTAAATTGAAATCATGCATGAAACAAGACAACTAAAAAAGAATTGGCTCGTGAATCTTCTGTTGCCGGGAAATTATCATTTTAATAGCAAGTCAAATAAGGGGATATCGCTCGCAGCAGGTAATTTCACTTATCTTTAACAAAAAAGGAATGAAAGGAAAATTGATTATGACAGAGCATGAAAGACCACTGGGTCATTTATTGGTTGGATTATTGATCGGCGGGGCTTTAGGTGCCTTGGCCGGCATTCTCCTCGCTCCGAAATCAGGAAAAGAACTGAGGTCTGAGATCAAAGAGAAAGGGGACTTGGTATTAAAGGATGCAAAAGATATTTATGCTGATACCAGCACAAAAGCAAAAGAGATCGTTGGGGAAGCCAGGCATCAAGTGATGGAGTTAAAGAAGGACGCCGATCGACATCTCTCAGAGACTCGCCAGAAGACGAAAGAGATTTTGGCCCATGGCGAAAAAAATAAGGCCGAAGCCGGTGTTACAGAGACATAACCCACAGGGGAAAATAAATTCACAGGTATGTGATGATTTTAAATCCACTGATAGCGACTCCATTGGCCATAAGCATTGCTATCCGTGGGGCTCCCTATCGGTAACGCACAAATTACGACGTATCCGCGAAGTTCTATGCGGGCTGCGTTGGCAGCAGGGTCTCATCCGCCTTCTGCTTTGCACGACCATCATTATCACCACTCTTGTTGCACTCGGATTATATCGCATCTATTTTGACCGAACCAACCTGCCTTCCCTCGAGCCATTTACCCGTTTTGAGTTTGCAACCATCGGCCACGTTTACGATGCCAATGGCCATCCGCTCATGGAGCTGGCTAGAGAGTACAGGCTAAACATCGGGTATGAGGACATCCCACTCATTGTTCGTGATGCGATCCTTGCGGCCGAAGACAAGAACTTCTTCAGCCATAGCGGCGTTGATTATTCCGTCATTCCTCGTGTCCTGAGTAAAATCAGATTTAAAACTCTGGCAGCAAGATTAACAACATTAAGTCGAGAGGACGAGGTGAAGAGCGAGGCGATCTTCCCGCATGGTGGATCGACCATCACCCAACAGCTCGTGCGATGTCATTTTCTCAAAGACCTGACGATTTTCCAAAATATGACAACTCAGGAAAACAGTGATCAGCTTCTGCACGGTGTGCTCTTACCCCGCATGCTGTCTTACCTGATCGGCTCGCATAGCGCCAATATGCTGGTTCGGAAGCTGGAGGAGATTCGACTGTCCTTATGGATTGAAAGCAAGATGCAAGAGCGTTTCGGTTCGAAACGCCGTGCTAAGGAAGAAATTTTGGCCCGATATGCCAGTTTGATCTACATGGGAAACGGTCAGTACGGATTTGCGGCGGCGGCGGAATATTATTTTGGCCGGCCTCTCGCCACGTTCACCGCGGATGATGCCGACAAGGCAGCCTTGCTCGCCTCTATCCCCAAGTCCCCTCGCAACTACGCGCCCGGTGCAAAAAACACGGAGAGAGTCTTACGCCGGAGAAATCAAAGCCTGGCGCTTATGGCGGCCAACGGTTTCATTTCTCTAGACAAGGTAAAGGACACCCAGCAGCGCCCGCTTCAGGTAGCCATAAAGCGCAAGAACAAGGTGGATCTGGGACCTGCGGTCGTTGAAAATGTTCTAGAAGAACTCAAAGACCGCCATGCAGGCCTCAGCGATGAAGACCTTCTGCAGGGCCGCATCCAGGTTTACTCAACGGTGGACGCCCGGGTGCAGATAATTGTGGACGATGCCCTCGAGCATGGCCTCACGCTTTACGAAAAGCGGCACCCTGCCGCCAAAGGGATGATCCAGGGTTCTGTCGTTGTGCTGAGAAACCGCGATGCAAGCATCCTCGCCGAGACGGGCGGCCGTCAACTCTATAAAGACCGTGCCAGCTCATACAGCGACTTCAACCGCGTCACGAAATCTCTGCGGCAACCGGGTTCCGCGATGAAACCCATTGTCTATCTCGCTGCTTTTCAGCAGGGAATATTTAATCTGGACACGCTGGTTCCCGACGACCCCATTGACGTTCCCGACAAAGGGAATCAGAATACGAAATGGATTTCAAACTATGATGGTCAATTCAAAGGCATGATCCCACTCAGGGAAGCCCTGGCGCAATCCAGAAACGCCGTAGCGATTTGGATCACCGAACGGATTGGGATTGACAGTGTCACGTGGACGGCGCGGGGTCTGGGGATCCAAACACCGTTGCAGCCATACGCAACAACCGCCCTGGGTGCGTCCGAAGTAAATTTGCTGGAACTGGCCAATGCTTATCGCACGATGGCCTCGGGCATTTTCGCCCAGCCGCATGTGATCCGAAAAATCGTTCGCAATTCGGGCGAGGTGGTGGCCGAAAATGAACATAGTGAACCTCCAGTCTCAGTCAGCCTCTACGCGCTTGCTCTCATTCAGGAAGGCTTGCGCGGCATTGTGCGCATGCCTTCCGGCACGGCTCATGCACTGGATACAAGCTATTTTCCAATCCCCGTTATGGGAAAAACCGGAACAACCAATGACTTCAGGGATGCACTCTTCGTGGGTTCTACTTATGGCCCTGAAGGAATCACGATCGCCGTGCGTATCGGCTTTGACGACAACCGTTCCCTTGGACGCAAAGAAACCGGCGGCAAGGTTGCGCTTCCCGTGTTCAGAAAAATCATGCTGAATGTGTACCGCAAAATGCTGGCAGGGCCTGTGCCTGCGTTTCCGGCTCAAATGGAACAAAACATAAATAAGTACCTGAAAGGCGATCCCGGTGAAGATGTGCCAACGCAGGAGATAAATATCCCTCAAAATATTGAGGCTCCACCAAATACTGAGGCCAAACGAATCATTCCAAACCATGTTGCCGCTGTGTACTTTTAATCTAACATCACGTTATTAATGGATTAATTTAATATTCTGACTCTCCCTCGGCTATTGGCAGACTCCTTGCTATTACATTCGTATGATCATGTCCATTATAAATAATAAAAAAGGAGGTCATTTTTATGATCCTTGTCATCATAAGAATGAAGGCCCTTCCTGGGAAGCGCAAGGAACTTTTACAGACATTTAGTTCACTGATCGGTTCCATAAGAACGGATAAGGGATGCAATCGCTGCGACGCTTGCCAGAGTATGGAGGATGAAAATGAAATCCTTCTTCTTGAGGAATGGGATAGCCAGGAGAATCTTAACCTCCACCTAAAGTCAGGGCGTTTCAGGGTGATCCGAGGGACGACGAATCTTCTCCAAGAACCATTTAAAATTATGTTCCACAAGGCTTTCCATCCGGTTGGAGTGGAGGAGACTTATAGACAGAGTGTTTTTTAAGAAGTGACTTATCGAAATGGACGGACGAAATTTGTCGTCAGAAAGGAGTCAAGTATGATTTGGACCATATGTATCATTCTCTTAATTTTGTGGCTGCTTGGATTGATCAGTGGCTACACGTTGGGTGGATTCATTCACATCCTGTTGGTCATTGCCCTCGTCGTAGTGGTGATCCGACTTATTCAGGGACGAAAAGTAGTATAGCGATTTGTGCCATAGTCTGCAAAGCTGAGGTATTTGGAAAGATTAAAATCTCCAGGAAGATTTTGCTGAATTTTGTTTCAGTAAAAAGGTTTCGTAAGGAACAATTTAACAATCATACTTAAAAAAGGAGTAACCGCCATGAAAAAGAAAAATATCATTATCCACTTTTTATTGCTTCTATTTGTGATCGCCACCTTAGCAGCCTGTGCATCGACACGAACACACGAAAGTACAGGTGAATACGTTGACGACTCGGTCATCACGACCAAGGTGAAATCTCTGATTGCCGCAGATGATTTGCTCAAGTCATTTCAGATCAGTGTTGAAACTTACAAGGGTGCCGTTCAACTGAGCGGTTTTGTTAATTCTCAAAAGGCCGTCGACAAGGCGAGCGAAATCACAAAGACGGTCAAAGGGGTCACATCCATAAAGAATGATCTGATCGTGAAATAGACGAAGGAGTAACACCATGAAACTGAACATCATGCAACCATGCGCCAGGGACCACGTCCCGATATTGAGTTATATCGTTACCGTGTATCTCATTACCCTTGGTCTTGTCGCATTGATCCAGTGATCGGCTTGCACATCTGGTATAAACAGGACTCCGCAAGGCTTGAAGCCTTGCGGAGTAAAAGAGTTCAAACAACCAGCGGAGAATTTACAAATATTACGAGAAGCCGGCGAAAGGTAGCGAGTATTTCGCGACCTTGATGTTGGACCAAGAACTAATCAGAGGATGATAAGGCAATAAAGCATGATCAGAAATTTCTTAATAAAGTTTTCATTTTTGATGGTGAGTATATTGCTTGTCAGTTGTGCTTCTCAAAAATCCATAACCCCATCGAATGTCACAGACATTAATCCGGTATTGAATTCCAGC
The DNA here is from genome assembly GCA_963726395.1 of uncultured delta proteobacterium. GTDB lineage: Bacteria > Desulfobacterota > Syntrophia > Syntrophales > Smithellaceae > UBA8904. Next base: position 27,997 of record CAVSCG010000024.1, on the reverse strand, counting down.
CAGCCAGCCCAGAAGGCCGATAACCTTATCGCTGAAAAACCGGTAGCTGTTCCGCTATATCAGACGGTTGAAGCTGAAAAAGAGGCGAAGCCCGTAAAAGAAACCGGCACGGCAATAGAACAGACAACCGTTTCTAAAGCGGAACCTATGCCGGAAAAGGTTTCCATTACCCTGAATGTACAATTTGATACCGGCAAAGCAAACATAAACCAATGTATCACAATGACATTAAGAGAATTGCCGACTTTATGAGCAAATATCCCTCAACGTCGGCGGTTATCGATGGACATACAGACAATGTCGGCAAAGAGGTGGTCAATATTAAACTATCCTATCGACGTGCCGCTAATATAAAAGCATATCTTGCCGAGAAGTTTGGTATCGACAGTTCACGCATGAGGGCGATTGGCTATGACTACCAAAAACCCATTGCCAGCAACAAAACGGCGGAAGGAAGACAAAAGAACCGTAGAGGCGAAACCCACATTGAAACTAATGTATCCCCGAATAGTTTATACTCTTTTTTTGAAGATTCAGATCTTCCTAAAGGCGGATTTTCTATAGTAAATCAAGAAACAATTGATGCAAAGATTAAATCTTTTAAGGAAAAACATGGGAGCCGCATCCTATTTTTCAAAAATAGTTAAAGCGCCTACGCTGGAACTTTATGAAATGTGGGGCGGGGTCTTTTCTCACTGTGCCATTCGTATCGAAACAGATCCACATTCATTTTATCAGCTTGAGTTACAAACTTTGCCTGATTTAAAAAAAGCAGGCATGAAAGATTATCATCAAATCGGGGCGGCAATCACTTTATTAGGTATGACCAAAGATCAATTGGATGTTGTCGAATTTACCGACAAAAATGAACGAGAAAAATTGGATAATAAAGAACCCCATTATGCAACAATGCCAATTTGCATTGACAAAAAAGCCGCCAGGAAAACAACCCAATGGTATAAGGATTGCCTGAGCAGCTATGCTGGAAGTTACAATCCTGAAAATGCGCTAAAAGCCGGGAAACGGACAAAAGTATTCGACTATAATCCGGTAACCCACAATTGCTGTAACTTTGCAGAAGAGGCCTTAAAAGCTTGTGGATTAGCACATTGTTTTGATTTGGGGAAAAGCACTGGCCTTGATCATAAAACCGGCCCGCTGGAAGAATAACTTATTGGAAGTTAATTTGACTAGATGGGGTGGTTGACGGCAATCTGTTTATTCGCACTAATGAATAATTATGGGAGGATGCTATGAAGGAACAAATGAAAGAGCTGCAAAAACTCAAAGGGATAGGGGAAGTCCTATCACGGCGCTTAGTCGAAAATAGCTATGACACAGTTGCCAAGGACGAGGAGGTGCAATCATGAACGGATTCTTGCGGGGATCACTGTTGGCGGCCTTGTCGGGAATCGCACTCGCACTCGCAGGATGTGGCGGCGGTGGTGACGACAGTAATTCGCCGGGTGTCTTGGCGCCGACCGCCGTCGTGCAGCCTTTGGACGCGCGGAAGGGTCCCTATGCGGTTGCGTGCAGCAACATCGAACAGGTTTTCACTCCAGTGGTTACCTACGAGGACGTGACGAGCTATTGGGAAGGCGACGGTCACGTTATGTGACCAGTCTGCTGAAGGACCCGGGAAATACGCTGATCGCCACGGTGACCGCACCGCAGGACTCGGATCTCTACGGTGATTTTGCCGGACAGGAGGTCAAGTTCGTTGTTATCGTGTGCTACCCCACTACGGCCGACAACCCCCGTCCCGACTATCCGCTGTCCAACCCTCCGCTGTGGTCGACCGACAGGTCTGTGCCACACATGCAGACCGGATCGGATCCGCCGTTATTTAAGGACGAATCGTTTCGTTATCCGGTGGTTGCGTTTTCGCATGGCTACATGGGCAGCCCGATCTCCTCCGACGACTACATGTTGGCGCTGTCCGTTTGCGCGAGTTACGGTTACGTTGTAATCGCCCCGTTTCACGGCGACCTGCGCTTTTCCAACCTCAATATCGACAACCTCAAGATCGAAGCCATTGACATTCGGGGACTTGGTGAAAAACTTCACGGCGATGGAGGCACTGCGACCGCTTTCGATATCCGCGGCGCTCGACCTCGTTCTCGCGCATCCGCAATGGAAAGATCACATCGATGAGACACGGATCGGCGGTTTCGGAGCGAGCATGGGCGGCGAGACAATGCTGCTGTTGGCCGGCGCCGGCCTGACGACCTCATACTTCGACATCGGGCAATCGTGGAAACAGGTCACCTACGATAATCGGATCAAGGCGGCGGTTGGCTACGTGCCGTATTTCGGACATCCGATCCTTCCTGCATTCGGGCACGACCAGGACGGGCTCGCCGGCATCAATCTGCCGTTCCTCGGCATCAGCGGGACGGCGGACACGACCGCTCCGATCTACGAGACGGAGATCGGCATGAGGCGCCTCACCGGGACTCGCAGGCTGGTTGCACTCAAGGCGTTGAACATGGGTTCGACGATGCCTTTACAAATGACATCTTCACGTGGACGCTTACGTTCCTCGATGCGGAGGTCCGCGGCGACCCGGAGGCGATCCTCCGTCTTTCCACGATGGGGAGCGTGGCGGGCGGAGGCGATGACAGCGTCTGGCTCTACTAAATGGCCTGCCATCGATGTGACGAGGAAGCGACGGCGAATTGAGCCACGTGGTCGAGATTGAAGACAGGAATGGCAGCATGTCTGCAGGCGCGCAATCTGAGAATCCAATAATGGAGGTCTTCAGTGTAAAATAGTTCAAAAACAACAGCAACAATAAAAAGAGAACGACCCATGAAAAAAGCAATGTCACTGTGTAAAGGAGGTCATTTATGAATCAGCAAACTTCTGAGCAGGAATGGTATCAGTTGACGCGTCGCATCAAGGGGATGTTAGATAGTTTTTTGAAAGAAGATATTCTGGCGATAGAACACAAGTCCAATGTTACAGCACTTCTGTCTGCACCACCAGAATACATGAACAGCATGAACATGGGAAATGCGGAATGATTTGTAAAAAAGTAATCCTGGACAGAGGCAACCAAGTGGCACTTCTGGACATTCTCGGAGGCCGGAATCCAGGGATAATCATTATAGGGATATGCCTCTGCGAGAACAGTTTCTGGATTCCGGGCAAGCCCGGAATGACGACAAAAAATATTTTCAAATGTTGAAACTAAAAACTTATACTATTTTTATTTTTTCTTTTTCACCTTTGCTGTCGATTTCCGGCTCTTCTTCGGCGTGGCTTTCTCCTTTCTCTGCGGCGCTTTGGTTGGTTTTTTCCAGTCGCCATTTTCCAGCGCCAGTTTCACGACGTCCATCATGTCGCTGACGAAATGAAAGGTGATGCCCTTTTGCACGTTGGCCGGAATATCTTCAATGTCCTTGCGGTTCCACGCAGGTAGGATAATGGTTTTGATCCCCGCGCGATAGGCCGCAAGAACTTTTTCCTTGATGCCGCCTACGGGCAGCACAGCCCCACGCAGCGTGATTTCGCCGGTCATCGCCAACTGCTTTTTGACTTTCCGGTTGGTGAGCAAGGAGGTCAGCGCCGTGAGCATGGTCACACCCGCCGACGGTCCGTCCTTGGGAATCGCGCCCGCCGGAACATGAATATGAATATCCCGTTCATCAAAGAAATCCGGATGCACGCCCAGCTCTTCGGCGTTGGTGCGGATAAAGCTCAACGCTGCCGAGACGGACTCTTTCATAACGTCGCCCAACTGGCCGGTCAGTGTCAGTCCCCTCTTGCCTTTCATCGACGTGGCTTCAATGAAGAGCATGTCGCCGCCCACCGGTGTCCAGGCCAGGCCGATGGCAATGCCTGGCTTGGTAATGCGCGCGTCGATATCGGTCGGCACGCGCACCGGTCCGAGATACCTGTGAATATCTTTTTCCGTCAGAGTTTTCGATTTGATGCTGTCTTCGGCAATCTGCGCTGCCACACCGCGACAGGCGTTGGCGATTTCACGTTCCAGATTGCGCACACCCGCTTCCCGCGTATAGCCGGTGATGATGGCGGCAAGCGCCTTGGACGTCAGTTTGAACTGAGAAGCATTCAAGCCGTTTTCCGTGAGTTGGCGCGGAAGCAGATACTTTTCGGCGATCTTCACTTTTTCTTCCTGCGTGTAGCCGTTCAGTTCAATAACCTCCAGCCGGTCGAGTAGGGCCGGCGGAATCGTGTCCAGCATGTTGGCTGTCGCGATGAACATGACTTTCGACAGATCAAACGCCACGTCAAGATAATGATCGGTAAAGGTATTGTTCTGCTGCGGATCCAAAACCTCCAAAAGCGCGGACGAGGGATCGCCACGGAAATCGCTGCCGAGTTTGTCGATTTCATCGAGCATGAACACGGGGTTGTTGGATTCCGCACGCCTTAGCCCCTGAATGACGCGGCCCGGCAGAGCGCCAATGTAAGTGCGGCGATGGCCGCGGATTTCCGCTTCGTCGCGTATGCCGCCCAACGCGATGCGGACAAACTTGCGCCCGAGCGCACGTGCGATGGAATGCCCCAGCGATGTCTTGCCCGTGCCCGGAGGCCCGACAAAGCAAAGGATCGGCCCCTTGGAATCCGGTTTCAGCTTACGCACGGCCAGGTATTCGATAATGCGTTTCTTCGGTTTGGCGAGCCCGTAATGGTCTTCGTCCAGAATCTTGCGAGCCAGGGTAATATCCAGATTATCCGTGGTGGACTCATGCCAGGGCAGCGCCGTTACCCAGTCGAGATAGGTTGACGAAACCGTGTATTCGGCTGAGGACGAATGCATACGGGACAGACGCTCCAGTTCGCGCAGAGCTTCTTTTTTCGCTTCATCCGGCAGATTTTTCTCGTCGATTTTTTTTCGGTATTCCTCTGTCTCCACGGTATTTTCGTCGGTTTCGCCCAGCTCCTGTTTGATGGCTTTCAGCTGCTGACGCAGGTAGTATTCGCGCTGGCTTTTGTCAATATCGTCTTTCACCTTGGTCTGAATCTTATTGCCCAGTTCAAGAACTTCCATCTGGTGATTCACCATGCGGGTCAGTTCCTTGAGACGTTGTTTGACATCGGCAAAATCCAGCACCTTTTGTTTTTCTTCCACCGGCGCGTTGATGACCGACGTGATCAGGTCAGCCAGCGTTCCCGCCTCCGTGATGGACTTGGCCATGGGACCGAACTCCGGCGGTAAAAACGGCGAGAGCTTTAATATGCGGTCGAACAGCGACAGCAGATTAGACATCAGCGCTTCGGTTTCAATGTCTTTGACATCCTTGTCCTCGATCAGTTTGATGCGCGCCTGCTGATAGGGTTTGCCTTCGACAAGTTCTTCTATCGAAAAGCGGCTGACGCCCTGCAGGAGCAGCTGTGTGCGGTTTTCCGCCGTCTTGGCCATTTTGAGAATCACCGCGCAAGTCCCTACGCTATTCAAGTCAGCAATTTTATACTGATTCGGTATTTCAGGCTCCGATTTGGACATAATGAGACCCACCAGGCGGTCCTTGGTCATGGCCTCATCCACCAGCACCGACGCGTTGCCCGTTACCTCCAGCGGAATCATGGTTTTGGGAAACACGAGCACATTATTTAACGGAAGAATGGGAATCACTTCCGGGATATTAAAATTACTTTTATTTTCACTGACGTTTTGTTCCGTCATGATAACCTCCTGTTGTTGTCGAGAAACCAATCAGCTACTTCGTCGAGATGACCGACACGCGATGCGCTTTATGGGCCGGCAGCTTGTTCATCCTCACCATCAAAATACCGTCGGCATAGGATGCCACTGCGGATTGTGCGTCCACCGGCGCGGGCAGTGCAATGTTTCTTTCGAAATACCCGTGTGGTATTTCCGCCTGGCAGTAGCGCGCGTTATGCAAAAGCTGAATCGCCTTGCGAATGCCGGCGATTTTAATTTTTTTTCGGTCCACCTCGATATGCAGTTCTTCCTTGTTGAGGCCCGCCATGTCCGCAAGCACGATGACCTCCTCGACCGATTCGTACACATCAATATTGGGCCGCCAGATGCATTCGTAATTTTTGAAGGCTGGACGCACCAGATGAAAGACCTCATCCACCGCTTTCTGAAACTCATCTTCAAAATTGCTGCCGAAATTAATTTTTATGTAAGTCATTTCCGCCGCCCCTTGGATCGGTTTTTTGATTACTGGCAAAATTATAGTGATTCGATGACGATTTGTAAAGGCTGCCTTTCAACATCCGGACATCATGAAGAAATCGTCCTATTTAGAAAAAGAAAGCAATAGGGGGTAATTATCCAAAAAATATAACTGGTTAAATGAATCATATTTTGATATGGAAGAGCCACTTTGTTAAATAAATTAACGTAATGGACATCCCTTCAGTAAAGAATAGTTTTATCCTATCCGATACTACTTCACTTCGATGACCCATAAGAAAGAGAAAAATGAAAAAAGATCATTTAAGAAACGTTGCCATTATTGCTCACGTTGACCACGGCAAAACCACCCTGCTCAACGCCATGCTCAAACAGACCGGCATCTTCCGCGCTAACCAGGCGGTGGAAGACCGCGTGATGGATTCGATGGCGCTGGAAAAGGAACGCGGCATCACGATTGCGGCAAAGAATACCGCTGTGGACTATCATGGCGTAAAGATCAATATTGTTGATACACCCGGTCATGCCGATTTTGGCGGCGAGGTCGAACGCAGCCTGAACATGGTGGATGGCGCAATGCTGCTGGTCGATGCCAGCGAAGGTCCGTTGCCGCAAACCCGCTTTGTGTTAAAAAAAGCACTTGCTCTGCATCTGCCGATTATTCTGGTCATCAATAAAATTGACCGCCCCGACGCTCGCATTGAGGAGGTTATTAATGAAACGTACGATCTCTTTATTGATCTGGGCGCCGAGGAACATCAAATCGAATTCCCGATTTTATACACCAATTCCAAGATCGGCGTCAGCCACATTAAACTGGGCGACGACAGCTCTGATCTTCAGCCGCTTCTGCAAGCCATTATTGATTCCATCCCAGCGCCTGTGGGCGATGATGACGCTAATACGCAATTCTTAGTCACTAACCTGGATTATGATTCTTATGTCGGCCAGATTGCCGTCGGCCGCCTGCAAAGCGGAAAGCTGGAAATGAACAAACTATACAGCCTTTGCGCGAAAGATAAAATCGTGAGCGGCGTGAAGCTGTCCGCCCTTTATACGTTTTACGGCCTGGCTAAAAAACCGGTTACGGTCGCGGAGTCGGGCGATATTATCTCGCTGGCCGGTGTGGAAAATGTCACCATCGGCGATACGATTTCATCCTTTGAAGATCCACAGCCCCTGCCACGCTTGATCGTGGACGAACCGACCGTGTCGATGATGTTTTATGTCAACGATGGTCCCTTTGCCGGGACGGAAGGTAAATATCTAACATCGCGCCATTTGCTGGAGCGGCTGGAAAAAGAGTCGCTGCGCAATGTGGCTATCAAAATCAAAAAGCTGGATCGAACCGACGCGTTTGAAGTCTGCGGGCGCGGCGAATTGCAGATGGCGGTGCTGATTGAAACCATGCGCCGCGAAGGCTACGAACTGATGGTGTCGAAACCGCAGGTTATCACCAAAAAGCAGGACGGTAAAACCCTCGAACCAGTGGAAAGATTGTTTTTAGACATTCCCGAAGAATTTGTTGGGAAAATTACTGAAAAGCTGTCCATTCGCAAAGGGCGGTTGGAAAGCCTGGTGAATAAAGGCAGCGGCCGGGTCAGCATGGAGTTTTTAATCCCTTCTCGTGGCCTGATTGGCTTCCGCAGCCAGTTTTTAACCGATACCAAAGGCGGCGGCGTGATGAATTCACTTCTGGAAGATTACGCGCCTTGGTTTGGTTCAATTCCCCAACGCAGTACGGGCGTGCTGGTGGCCGACCGCGGCGGACGCGTGACCTCTTACGCCAGCTTCGCCATGGATGATCGGGGAGAAATGATGGTGGAAGTCGGCACAAATGTTTACGGGGGGATGATTGTGGGCGAACGCAACCGCACCCAGGATATTAATGTCAACATCGTTAAGGAAAAGAAGCTGACAAATATGCGGGCGTCAACGTCCGACGCTACGATTATTTTGCGGCCACCGCGAATATTGTCGCTGGATCAGGCCATCGAGTTTATCGCCGAAGATGAATTGGTGGAAGTTACGCCGCAAAGTGTGCGCCTGCGCAAGATGGAACTTGACGCCACCCGGCGCCAGATGAAAGCCCGCAAAGAAGATTAAATACCTGAACCGTGTGTGACTTTTTTAAAAAAAAATAGGTCCGCCTCTGTTATCGTATTCACAAGTCCGCAATGTACGGGAAGAGATCGAGTTGATTATTACGATTTTTAATGATTTTGGGTCTTATCTCTTCCGAAATAATTGATCCAGGCAAGCTCAAGCAGATCCTTGGACAGTTCGGGAGGCTGACCAACATACCGGCAGATATCCAGCAAGTGATGAATAAGGTCCCGGGGTTCACAACATCTCAGGGGGCGTTTTTCTTCTTCATAGCGTCGCAAAAGAAACTCAAGCAGTTTCGGGTTATAATCGAGTCCATGGTCTTTGACAGTCCTTTGGAAAATGGAGCCGTAATGTTCCCGGGTGGGCGGGGCTATATAAAGTCGGTATCCCATCCGACGCAAAAAGGCCTCATCCACTAAGCCCTTGAGATCCAGATTCGTGGCAAAAATGAGCAGAGGCTCGAAAGGGACCTGAATCTTTTTCCCCGTGTGAAGGGTCAGGTAATCAACGCCCCGCTCTAAAGGTACGATCCAGCGGTTCAGCAGATCCATAGGATCGACCCGCTGCCGGCCGAAGTCGTCGATGACCAGGGTTCCCCCGTTGGCTTTCATTTGGAACGGCGCTTCGTAATACCGAACCGTACGGCTATAGACCAGGTCCATGGTCTCGATCGTCATCTCCCCGCCAACAATTACCAGGGGGCGCTTGATTTTTATCCAGCGCTTATCATATTCTTTGTTGTCATTGGTCTCTACCTGGATGTGATTGTGCTGGTCGAACATCTTGATGATCTGGTTGTCCACCTCAATAGCATAAGGGATCCAGATTTCTCCGGGCTGGGCGGAGTGAAGCGCTACGGCGATCGATGTCTTCCCGTTCCCCGGTTCACCGAACATGAAAAGGCTGCGCCGGGACTTGGCCACCAAACCCACAGTCTGCAAGGTAATGTCAGGTAAAACAAGATCGGACAGGGCATTTTTCACAAATTCCGGCGATACCGGTTCCCGGTCCTGACTCTGTTGCAAAACCATTTCTGTATAGGATTGTAGGGAGACCGGGGCCGGTCCAATGTAGCCGTTGATATCCAACAGTCGATTTACCCGTTGCCATCCTCGTTCGAGCATGGCATAGCGATGGTTCAGGTAACTGTCCTGGCCGCGAATTTCGATCAGCTTTTCCTTGTATAGGTGCTGAAGCAGTGATTCAGCTATCGGTACCGATAGGCAAAGTCTCTCGGCCGCCCGGGTCGTTGAACAGTTGGTATCCGCATACACGGTCTTCAATGCCAAGTCCGCCAGGAAGTTAAAGTCCAGTTGGGTTTCTTCCACGGTTCTGGGTGTGATGGGGATTAAATTCTTGTTTGGAACTTTAGCGCACAAATCGTCCATTAAAAAAACCTCGGCCTCTATATGTAAACTTCCTTGGATTTAAAGAAATCAATCGCCTGCCTGTAACCCATACTGGCGGACTTCTTGAGATCCTCTATCGCCTCCTGGTACATGCCGAGGCGCTCGTGAGCAAGGCCACGCAAATAATAAACCTTGGCATCTCCCGGCGCCAACTCGATCACCTTGCTGTAATCGCAGATGGCTTGCTGAAGGTTGCCTACTGTCTCGTAGGTGATCCCTCGATTCAAGTAAGCGCTTTGATAGGCTGGGTCAAGATCAATAGACTTGGCAAATGCCCGAGCGGCTCCCTTGCAGTCATCCGAAATATGTAAGGCGTGAAATCCCCTCTCAAACCAATCTTCGGCAGTCAATGCTTTCTTCAACGCAATGGTTTTCCTTTTGCGTCTCAACATTCTCGATAGCAGGCCATGAGGCTTCTCTTCTGATTCTCCAGTCTCTTCTTGCTTATCGGACTCTCTTCTCGCATGCCCGCCGTATCGGTCCTTTCTTATTCTGACGGGATCAATTTCTATGTTGATCCATTTTTCTTGGGAAGGTCGATAGAAATGTCCGATGTTGTGTGAAAGAATCAGCTCATTGAGTGTAATGTCATCAACAGACCCCTCCCGACCGTTGCCATATCGGACTTGAATCAGCTCATGTTTCATCTGGACATCTTGTGTTGTCATAGCCCGCAAATTTCCGTACTTTAAAAAATAAATAATTCTTTAAAATATTGACCCTTATGGACAGATAATGCTTCCCGATCAGTAAGCGCTCCCGGTGGTTTCAATAATAGTGTACCCTACAAGCTCACCTTTGTTGTTGAGTAACTTACATATCCCTTCCCAGTATTCCTGTAACTTTGACGGATTATACTGGTCTTCAACGATAGGGATTATCTCATATTCCTTTTCTTTAAATGGAACAGTCACGTTCCATCCAAGCCCGATCTTTTTGCCATTGAACGTTCTGATTTTTTTTACGTTATAGCTGAAATTATCAAAACTGGTCGCCTTTCCTTTTTTGTCTATATAAGTTCCTTCTTTGACTCCTGTTTTGGGAAAGGGGAAGAGCATAATCTCCTCATCATCAAAGAATCTGAAGGAAAACCATTCCCAACCCAACTCGCTGAACCTTCCCCACTGTCGATCGAACCATGCCTTCCCGTTCCCATCGATCTTTATCCAATTGCCCTTTTCATCCTTGAATTCGATCACTCCCTTTGTTGCGATATTGGTAAAGGAATAGTAGTAACTCCTTTCTTTCGGTTTATCCGGGTGTCCCATGACGATGATGCCATCTTTCCCATGCCATGTAGCATCCTTTGTGGACGTGCCTTCAATATCCATTTTGAGCTTGTCACTCGTGCCCACTATTTTGATCTGCTTATTATCCAGGCAGATCTTGCTGTCCTTAAAGACAGCACATTGTGAATCAGCATAGACCTCATCAGAGCTAAATTTAATGGATTCTGAAAAAACATGCTGCCCGGTTGAGCAATCCGTGAAAGTCAAATGGAGAGCATACGCTTCCAGCAGACGAGCCTTATATCCGTGGAATATTGTAAATTGATAAAAGTACAATTTATTGTTCTGATCAGGCGCATACCCGGTAAGATACCACCACTCTCCTCCGTCATCATGGGGAGCCCATTCATAAGCGGCGTCCTTATGCCCCTTGTCATTGTATGGAATATAGACTGATTTATTAAGAGAACATCCGGATAAAACAATGGCAACAACCAGAAAAACCAGTATTTTCCTCACACGATCCTCCTTCTCTTACCTGTAAAATACATTACAAAACATTAAACTATTATCCAATATTTTTTATATTTATTCACCCCACCTCATTTTGATAAGTAAAACTACTACGAACATTATAATTTATCAATGAGATGTTATCTGGATGTGAATAATATCCAGGCTTCTATACTAGTGTTTATCCATCAATCGCTTTGTTTAATCATCATGGACATCTTGCTTGTCAGCCCTTTGTTGTGGTATGAATCAATAAATGTTAGCAAAGAATCAATAATAAATCGGGGGAGGTATTAATAAAATGCTTACAATCATAGCTAAGTTGCCTGTTAAAGAGGGGAAAATGGAGGAAGCCCTGGCCGCCTTCAAAGTTTTAATATCCAAGGTGGCTTCGGAGGAGGGCACGGTTCTATATTCCCTCAATCAAGACAAAGCCAATCCCAATATGCTGGTAGTGGTCGAACAATATAAGGATAAAGCCGCCCTGGAATTTCATTCTTCCACACCGCACTTCAAGGATTTTTTTGAAGCCTGCGGCGCCTTTATCGGCGGGAAACCGGAAATGTCGGTCATGAAAGAAATCCAGAGAGTCTGATAACCCTATCAGCAAATGGCATGACAGACGCTGTCGGATTTGCGCCGGATTGCTGTTCGATGTTCATGCGACTCGATCGCCTACGCGCACGGTGAAAAGCTTTGCCTGGAATGCTTTAACCTGCGCGGAGCCTTCCACGGGCGACCAGGGCGCAAATAAAAGCGAGGTTTCGGGATCGTAAGGTCCCTGCTTTACCTCGAATGACCGGGATTCGTAGATGTTACAAACTTCGAAAGACAGCAGGAATCTTAGTAAAATACCGAATAAAATTGTTTTGTATTCTCTTATGCTTCCTGCCACGAACTGACGCATGAAAAAATATATCAAAATAATTTAATGACGGGTAAGGAGAAATTTATGTTCAAGACGAGAATGACGCAGATGTTCGGCATTGAGCATCCCATCATGATGGCCGGAATGAACTGGATTACCGAACCCAAGCTGGTTCCGCCGTCTGCAATGCCGGAGGTCTGGGAATTCTGGCCATTGCGCGCTGCACCCCGCAGGAAACGCGGGAAAATATCCGGCAGATCCGGCAGATGACGGATAAACCCTTCGGCGTCAACCAGATCCTGGTCGGGCCGGGAGCGAAAGAAAATATCGCCGTCGCCATCGAAGAAAAAGTTCCTATTATCAATTATTCCCTGGGAAAACCCTGGTTTGTGAATGATGTGCATGCATACGGCGGTAAGGTTGTCGGCACTATCGCCATCGCCAAGCATGCGGCCAAGGCCGTGCAGTTGGGCTGCGACGCGCTGGTGATTACCGGCCATGAAGCAGCGGCGCACGGCGCGGCGGCCACATCCATGGTCTTGATTCCCATTGTTGCCTCGATGGTCAAAGTGCCTCTGATTGCCGCGGGCGGATTTTATGACGGTCGGGGTCTTGCTGCTGCCCTGGCTTTCGGTGCGGACGGTATTTCCATGGGCAGCCGTTTCATGGTGGTCAAGGAAAGCATGGTGCATGAAAACTTTAAAAAATTATGCATCGGAGGCCACCGAGCAGGATACCCTCTATGCCAATGTGTTTGACGGCATGGACGGCCGTGTGCTGAAAACCAAAGAAGCAGAAGCCATGATGAAACGAGGTTTCCCGATGGTGGATGCCATCAAGGGCGCCCTGCTGATCAAGCGGCTGATGAATCTGTCTATCGCCAAATTTGTTGGATCAGCATCGAAATGCTCAAAGCCGAGGAAGGGCATCCGTTGATGGTGCTGGCTCGCCAGGCGGTGGGTAACATGAAGCACCTCAAGGCGCTCAACGAGGGCGATGTGGAAGGCGGCATTCTTTTCGCCGGACAATGCTGCGGCGGCATTACTGATAATCCGACCACCAAGGAACTGATTGACCGCGTCATTCAGTGAAGCGGAAGCAACGCTGGCCAAAATGAACATTGAAAATCTGACGCAGCAATATTCTTTGATGTCCGCGGCGACAGGCAATAATTTGTCCCGGCCGTCTTCCAGTGTAAATATGAATCTCATTCTGATTCGTCACGGTGAAACTACCTGGAATAAAGAGGGCCGGATTCAAGGGACCAGTGATATCGAATTATGCGAAGCAGGCATTGAACAGGCCCGAGAGCTGGCTCTGTCTCTGAAAAATTCCGACATTGGTGCATTCATGCCAGTCCGCTGAAAAGGGCCTATAAGACCGCTGAAATCATCAACACTTTTCACCGAAGAACGATCGAAATTCATCCCGAACTCATGGAAATGGATCAGGGAGATTTTGAAGGCCTGTCTTTTAAGGAACTGATGGCCTGCGAAAAAGAATTTCTCCACCGGTGGATTGCCGATCCGGCATCCGTCAGAATGCCGGCATGGAGAATCTCTGGCCGACTGCAGGAGCGCGCCTGGCAGCCTATTGAAAAGATTATTGCCGGAGGGAAGAACGCGCTGGTGGTTGCTCATAATTTTACCATTGCTGCGATTCTGTGCCGCCTGCGAAAGATCAGTCTTTCCGAATTTCGCAGCACCTGCGTGGATACCGCTTCCAAGACATTGATCAGTTTCCGTGAGGGTGAGGCGCACATTGAGTGGATCAATGACCGCAGTCATTTGAATGCGCTTGATCTTTAAAACCAGGAGAGATGGTTTATGAACGAACAGTTGGCCTTCATGTTGCACGAGGATCCAGACCGCAAACTTTAGGGAGGATCAATATTAAAAACGGGGCAGAAATGTTTAACTTTAAGACCTGACTTGCAGCTGAAGTCGGCAAATGGTGCCATTTTTTTATTGACATACAGGAATAATTCCCCTACGATCGCTGGCACAAAAGGGAGTTCTTATCCAAAATTAAAAGGAGGTTAATGTATGAGTCGATCATTTTTATGGAAAAGTCTGGTTGTCGTTTGTTGTGCAATAATTGCTTTTGCTGTAAGTGCAGGATCTGTAATCGCCGCTTCAGTTGGTCAAGAGGTATCGAATCCTCAACTTCGGGATGCTAATGACAACCCTGCAGTCATTCCGGATTTCGGCACTCACGTGATTGCGTTAACCTATGCCAACAAAAATGCCGGTGATTTCGGTGATCCTTTGAATGATGCAATGAAGGCAAAAAACTACAGCAAGGATGTATACAGAGGATTGGGCGTTGCCAATATGAAGGACTCCGCGGGGGTTCCAGACTTCATTATTCGAAAAGTAGTCAAGTCAAAGATAGAAAAATATAAAAGTACAATCCTGACCGATCCTGATCATCTCCTTGCCAATGCTTGGGGGTTAGGCGATTGCAAAGACAAGTCGGTGTTTGTATTGATTGGTAAAGACAAAAAGATCAAATATTTAAGGTACACCGATAAAAACAAGCCGTGGAGCAAAACAGAGATCGATGCTGTTCTTAAAACGGTGGATGATTTAATTGCGAAGAAATAGCATAAGAGTCATCTAGACAAGATGCATAGCAGAAATTTAATGCTTTAAGACACCAGAACCCTCAGCTGCCTTTGTTTGGCGGCTTGAGGGTTCTTTTTTGAACGGATCATTCTTCTGTACGGTAAGAAAGAAATAATTTCCCGGGATTAAACAGGTTCTCCGGATCGAGTAATGCCTTGAGCCGCTTCATGAGGACAAGGCTCTCTCCATGTTCCTGCTGCATGAAACGGCTTTTACCGATTCCGATGCCGTGCTCACCGGTGCATGTGCCTTCAAACTCGAGCGCCTTCATCACGATGTTCTGGCTGGCTTCTTCCACCCGCGCCCAGCGTTTTTTATCCTGCGGGTCATCCATCACGTGGACATGAATATTGCCGTCACCGGCATGACCGAAGAGATAGGCCTTCAGATCCTGAACTTCCTTTTTGCTGAATTCCACCATTTCGCTGTAGCGCGAAAGCGGCACCGCCACATCCATGATCAGCGGAGAAAGGCCAATGTGATAACGCTTGATGGATTCATAGGTATGATGCCGTATTTCCCACAAACGCGCTCTTTCCTCCGGGCCGATGCCTTTATCGAGAGAAAGCGCTCCGTTGGCCTGGCAAATCTCTTCCACGAAGTACATTTCTTCCCGCAGCCCCTGTTCACTGTATCCGGAAAATTCCATCAACAGTGTCGGATTTTCTTCCAGGGCAAGCCCCCTGTCGGCATTGAGCACATGGACTACATTGGCATCCAGAAACTCCATGGCGGCAGGCAAAAGCCCCGCGCGCATGATTGATAAACCGTATTGGTGGCGTTGCGGATGGCGGGGAAGGTTGCCCGCACGGCCATAAAGTTGACAGGCAGGCCGGCCAGTTTCAAAGTGGCTTCGGTGACGATGCCCAGGGTTCCTTCCGATCCGGTGAAAAGCGCCGGCAGATTATAACCGGATGAACTTTTCCGCGCCCGGTTGCCCACGGCAATCACGTCGCCCCCCGGCAGAACAACAGTGAGCCGCATGACGTAATCTTTTGTCGCTCCGTAGCGGACCGAGCGGATGCCGCTGGCGTTGTTGCCGATCATGCCGCCGATCGTGGCTGCGGCTCCCGGATCGGGCGGAAAAAAAAGACCGTCACGGGCAAGCGTTTTGTTGAGTTCCTTGTAAATCACGCCGGCCTGAACATCCACCTGGAAGTCTTCCGGACGGACGGCAATAATTTTATTCATTTCATTGAAATCGATAACCATCCCGCCTTGCACAGGGATCGGATTTCCTTCCAGACTGGTTCCCGCGCCCCAGGCAGTGACAGGCATTTTACTGCGGCAGGCCCAGCGGACAAGACGGCTGACCTCTTCGGTGGTATGCGGCCACACCACAACATCCGGAAGAACCGGCGCATGAAACGATTCATCATGGGAATGCAAGGTGCGGACGGACTCGCCGGTGGAAACCCGGCGGTCGTCCAGAATAGTTTTCAGTTCGCTGAACTCAAGATTTTTTGTCACGGTTGTTTCTCCAGAAATGTTTCTTATTCCATTTCTAAATCAAAGCGCTATCTTTGTTTGGCGTTGTCATCGGCTTCTTTTTGCGCTTCGCGCTCAAAGTCCCCGGTTTGATTGGTTTGGCTCAAATAATCTTTTGCCGAGCTGCCGTAACAGGTAAGAAAGACTTTGATAATCAAGTCATAGGGCAGATCGGCAAAAGAGCCATGATCGGTGACATATTCCATGTGACGGCGGCCTTCCAGGTCGAAAGGATGAAAGATCGCGTCACTGATGCCATCCCAATCCAGCGGCTTGACCTTAAATTTTTCGCACAGGGATATATTAAACGTCGGCGTTACCTTGATCCAGTATCCGTCAAGCCAAACATCATTATAGCCGTGGTAGTAAAACGTATCGGTCTGCATCATCTTTTTGAGCCGCTCAGTGGCCAGGTGATTGCGAACATCGGCAAAATGCAGACGGCAGGGTATGCCCTGCGACCGCAGAGCAGCAGCCAGAACAACGGCTTTGCCTACACAATAACCATATCCCTGGCGCAGGATGGTGCTGGCCTTGAATGCGCTTCGAGCGGGATCGATCCGGTAGGGATCGTAATAAATGCTGTCCCGGACGGCGTAGTAAAGTTTGACGGCTTTTTCTCGGGGTGTCGTCGCGCCCGCGACGGTTTTTTGTGCAAAGTCCAGAAGTTCCGGCGAATCGCTGTCGATAAACTCTGTTGGTCTTAAATATTCTTCATGCATAGGCTGTCTTTTACGGTTTAATCATCACCTTGATAGCGGTTGGGTCCTGAATCTGCGTTTTAAAGGCTTCGGCGGCCTGATCCAGCGGAAAAAAATGTGTGATCAAGTTTTCAGTTTTGACCTTGCCATTCTTGAGCAATTCGATGACGGCGGGAAAATTGCCGCCCAGGCAACCGACCAGGGTGAGGTTTTTGCTGATAACGGATAGGGGCTGCCAGTTAAGCGCCTCTTCGTAAATCCCGACAAGCAGAATTTTGCCGCTGCCTCTGGCCATGCCGACTGCCTGATCAAATGTGATCTGGTTACCCGCGCATTCCACAACGGTATTGACGCCCAGTTGCTGGGTTGCTTCCATAACAGCTGCGAGCGTGTCTTCTTTGGCTGCGTCAATCACCGGATCGGCTCCGCAAAGCTTTGCCGCGGCCAGGCGCGAAGGCCTTCGTCCGGCGGCTAGAATTTTTTCTACACCCATCGCTTTGAGCACCTGGATGGCATAAAGGCCGATCACGCCCAGGCCGATGACGGCGATGATTTCATTGGCTTTGGGTTGGCCCCGGTTGACGGAAAAATAGGAAATGGAAAGGGGTTCCACCGATGCCCCATCTTCATAAGTCACTTCCTCGGGAAGCGGGAAGACGCTGCGGCCCAGAACCGCGAAGGGAACATGGACATATTCGGCCATTGCGCCGGGAAACTGATAACCCAAAAGCGCCATCGCTGAGCAGCGATGCATTTTCCCCTGTTTACACCAGTAGCATTTGCCGCAGGGAGAAAAACCGACCGCCGTGCAGCGCGTGCCTTTGGCAATCCCCTGCACATTAGTGCCGACTTCCACAATATCGCCGCTGAATTCGTGCCCGAAAATCGTGCCGTCGTGGCCGTCCTCTTTATAAACATGCAGATCGGAGCCGCACACGCCGCAGGTATTTACCTTGATGATGACGCCGTGCGGCGCGCAGACGGGATCAGGGACGGTTTCAGTTCGGATGTCTTTTGCGCCATGAATGACAGCTGCTTTCATAAACTTACCCCCTTTAATCAATCCGTGCGAAGCTTATTTCAAAGATTCGCACAACTGTCAAGATGCTCCGTGGGAGCAATGGTTACTAAATGTTGTCTGTTGAGAGCGGGATCGGATGCGTTCAGCCGCTTCCAGATTTCCGATCCTTCTGACCGGTATCGGCAAACGCATTCTTTCCTTCTTCCGGAAAACATTTTTTCAGGGTGCCGGGATCGAGCAGGGACCACATTTTTTCGCGAGCAATTTCCGCAAACCGTTGGTCTTTGATGATAAGGATGTGCTGATCGGCCAGTTCGTGAATTAATTTTCTGATTTCATCAGGCTCCTTTTGGGTCAGTCGGGAAAGTCCGGTGATGTGGTCTTCCAAAGCCGCCTGGGGCTGATCCAGAATATGCGTGATAATTACCAGGCGTGTCCAGAGGTTGGTAAAATCTTCCAGAGCGGTGTTGGAATTTTTCAAGCGTGTGGAAAATTCGCGCAGCATGTACAGGGCTACTTCCCGGCTTTCACCTATCAGATTACGGAAGGTCGCTTCGTCAATCACGGCCAGGTGGCTGTCTTCCAGAGCGCGCGCCGTAGCGGTGCGCCTGACGTCGATGAGCAGGGCCATCTCGCCGAAATATTGCCCCGGCCCCATTTCCGCCAGCGTCTTTTTTACCGAACAATCGACTCGCTCCAGACCGATGCGGCCGGAAAGGACATAAAACATCTCGCACCCCGTGTCGCCCTCGTTAAAAATGATGCTGTTCTCGGTGTAGATGTGGCCGAATTTCTTGAAGAGCCGTTCATCCACTTTCAGTCTGGAATGATGCGGTTCGAGCAGCGCTCTCTCCAGAAGCAGGACATCACGCCGCTCATAAGAAGACATCATTTCTGCGCAGAACAAGAAGATCAGCGCTACGTAAAAAACCCAAATGACAAGAATAACAACTGTCTCCAGCGATCCGAAGATAACATGATAGCGGGTATAGTTAGTTACATACCAGGTGAAAAATTGTTTGGCGATTTCCAGAAGAAACGCGAAGACGACGCTGCCGGCCAGAGCCAAGGGAAAGCGGATTTTCAGCGTGGGGATGATCCGGTAAATAGCGGTAACCAAAACCACAACCATCAAATACGGCACAATATAACGCAGAACAATTTGCGCCGGAAAGGTCAATGAAATTTCAATGTCGCCGGGTAAGACCAGAGGTTCCTTCGCAAACAGCGCCGCCACATAGCTGATAAATACGCTTAAACCGCCGATAATCCAGGCTGTCGGTATCATGCCAATGGCCATCAGCTTAGAGGCCAGGTAATTGCGTTTCTGCTGGGACCGGAAAATCATGTTGAGCGCGGATTCAATCGTGTTAAAGATTGCGGCCGACAACCAGATCAGACCCAGCACCCCTAGCCCAGCCCAGAACTTTGCTTTTGCCTTCGATTTGTCCCAGCTGTTTGAGAATATCCTCAGAAAAATAGGGATGGAAATTCTGAACGGCGCTGATGATGTCCGTTTGAATATTGGGATTAGAACTGAAGAAAGATCCGGCGGCAATAATGGTTAAAATAAAAAGCGGAATGGCGGACAAAATGGCATAGAGGGCGATGGCCGCCGCCTGATTTCCGTCGCTGTTATTGCCGAAGCTCTTCACAGCATCAGACAGAATATCCCAGAAGCCCGCGGCCCTCATTCTTAACGATTCTTTGCGCATCTCGCGCCGGGCTGCTTTATCATTTTGTTCTTCAACCATGAGCATTCGCCTGATGCCATTATTTTAAAGATGCGGCATCTTACATCGTAATTGTGATCCGGTCAAAATGATTGTTAAAGGGGAAGGGGATTGATCAGGCTGTATGCTGTAAGAAATGATTCCACTTCTTTAAAAACTTCGAGGGCTATCTCGCCACGAATAATTCCGTGCCTATTGAAATCAATCCAGGCAAAATGCTTTTTGTCCGTACCCAGGCGTTGAAATATTGCAGGCCCGCTTTCCGGGGCGACTTTGGGGTCATGTTGTGCCTGGATGACAAGCGCCGGAATATCAATATCATGAAGCGATCGGCGGACCTTTCTCATGAGCGTTTTAACCTGAACAAAGGCACTGACCGGACATCGGAGATAGTTTATCTGGGGATTGTCTGCCTCGTTTTTCAAAAACTCCCTTGCCAGATTACTCATGCCCCAGTAATTGCAGAGATGATTAAACCCATTCAGAAATTCAGCAAACCTGGATGAAAAGCTTTTAAATTGCAGCGGCGCGCTGACGGCAATCACAGCGTCAAAATCATGGGGTTTCAGGATAGCCGATTGTAGGGCAAGACCTGCACCGGTTGAAAAACCGGCCACCAGAATATTTTTGCAGCATGTTTTCAGAATTGCATGGCCGCGATCAACCGAATTCAGCCAGTCACGATAGTTTCGAACCGAGAGATCCTTGGAGGATGTTCCATGACCGGAAAGTCTGGGCGCATAAATGGTCAGACCTTTTGCGTGCAGAAAATTCGCCCACTCCCTTACCTCTTCCGGAGCAGCCATGAGCCCGTGAATGAGGAGCACGCCGGTTTCAGACCCGGGTGCGTGTAAAAAAAATGGCATTCCAATATCCGGAGGTTTACTTTCACCCGCAGAATAGTTCTTTTCATAGTCTTGGATAAATAACGCCGACTCCGCTGCCAAAAGTCTATCCGTCGCTTTGCCGGGTTTTGTGAACTCAGGAACTGTCGTCATGATTTAAGCGCCATAAACTCCGTAGATCATGGCGTAATGCAGAACTCCGCCAATCAGAACCATGATATGAAAGAGTTCGTGGAAGCTGAAAATACCCGGTAGCAATCTTGGTTTTTTGATCGCATAAATAATGCCGCCCAGTGTAAAAGCGACGGCGCCCGAAAACAGGAGGACACCCTGTGTTAGAGACATGTTGGCGAGTAGCTGCTTGATAGTGAAAAGCCCTGACCAGCCCATGAACAGATAGATAACCGCGTACAGTTTTCTGGGCGCTCTGGGGAAAAAAATCTGAGAAATCACGCCAACGCCCACAAGACTCCACTGAAAGGCAATCATCGACCATTTATATGGATCCTCCAGGCAGAAATAGCATACCGGAGTAAACGTTCCCGCGATCATAAAAAAAATGGCCAGTCGATCCATTTTTCTCCAGAAAGACAACTCATTATCTTCTTTTTTGAATGCATGGTACAGAGTGCTTGCTGAAAAAAGGAAAACGACGGAAATTCCATAAATCAGTGCGGTCACAAGACCGGACGCCGAATCACTGGCAGCTATTGCCAGATAGATTGTCCCGATGACGGCGGCGATCATTCCGGCAAGGTGTGAATAAAAATTAAAACGCTCCTGAGTTTTGACTTTCATAACGATCTCCTTTGGAGAAAAACTTATTTTCGATCTCTAAATGAAAATTTGTTCATAAATCCATTTGAAAAGCCAGGATTAAATATTCGATCTTTGTTCAAGTAGCATCGGTATAAAGAAATAAAAATGACATAAAATCATATTGCAAAGGCAGGCTTCCTGGGTTATGAAAATCACCATGCGCAGATTCTCTTATTCCGTTATTTTATTATTGATGGTTTTGTTGCTGGCTGCTTGTGATAAATCGCCGCAAACCGAAAACGCCCGTCCGAAAGCGGACAAGCCGCCAGCCTACGGCGATATTCTGGTGCGGGGCGATATCGGCGATGCCAGCAATTTAATTCCGCTTCTGGCCTCCGATTCCGCGTCACATTCCGTCGCCGGTATGGTCTTTAACGGTCTGGTCAAATACGACAAGGACATGAATATTGTAGGGGATCTCGCCGAATCCTGGGATGTCACGCAAAACGGTCTGGTCATCACATTTCATCTGCGTAAGGGTGTCCAATGGCATGACGGCAAGCCCTTTACCGCTGCCGACGTGCTTTATACCTATCAGGTTACTACCGATCCTAAAACGCCCACGGCGTATGCCGGAGATTTTCTGAAAGATCAAGAAGGCGGAAGCGCTCGATGATTATACGTTTCGTGTGACTTACGATAAACCCTTTGCGCCCGCTTTGATCAGTTGGGCTTCCGCTATTCTGCCGCGTCATTTGCTTGCGGGGAAAGATATTACCAAAAGTCCGCTGGCTCGCCATCCCATCGGAACCGGGCCATACAAATTCAAGGAATGGGTGGCTGGACAGAAAATCGTGCTGGTCTCCAACGAGAACTATTTTGAAGGACGTCCCTACATCGACGGAAGGGTTACCCGTATCATTCCCGATACCGCCACCATGTTCCTGGAACTGCGCGCCCAGAATATCGGCATGATGGGCCTGACGCCGCTGCAATATACAAGACAGACGGACAATAATTTATTCAAAGAGAATTTCAATAAGTATCGCTACCTGAGTTTTGCCTACACGTATCTGGGGTATAATCTGAAGAATCCGCTCTTTACGGACAAGCGGGTGAGACAGGCCATTTCCTATGCTGTGAATAAAGATGAAATTATCAGCGGTGTTCTGCTGGGATTGGGCAAGCCGGCGACAGGGCCGTATAAACACGGCACCTGGGCATACAACGATAAAGTGAAAATTTATAATTATGATCCGGCGAAAGCGCGTGAACTGCTCAAGCAGGCAGGCTTGACGGATACCAACAATGACGGTGTTCTGGAAAAAGACGGTAAACCATTTGAGTTTGAAATCCTGACCAATCAGGGTAACGAAACCAGGCAGAAATGCGCGGAAATCATTCAGCGGCAGCTCAAAGAAGTTGGCATATCCGTGAAAATCCGCATTGTGGAATGGTCGGCTTTTGTGACGGATTTCATCAACAAGCGGCGCTTTGATGCGGTGATTCTGGGCTGGACGATTCCACTCGATCCGGATGCCTATGACGTATGGCATTCCAGTAAAACCTCGCCGGAAGAGCTTAACTTTGTTTCCTATAAAAACCCTGAAGCCGACGAGATGCTGGAGAAGGGACGCAGCACCTTCAATCAGGCCGAGCGTAAAAAATATTATGATCGCTTTCAGGAAATCCTGGTTGAAGATCAGCCCTATACTTTCCTGTATGTTCCTGAGGAATTGATCATCATCAGCAACCGTATCCGGGGTGTAGAGCCTGCGCCTATCGGCATTGGTCACAATTTCATCAAATGGTACGTTCCCAAAGATGAACAAAAATACACGATGACTCGGTAGGACATTCAACAAGCGGAGGGAACGGTCGCGACCGTTTATTGCCAGGAGTATCATTAATGGAAAGCACAATCGCTAAAGCCATTGGTCTTAATTATCAACCTGTAGCGCTGCTCTGGTCCAGTGAAAAACCGGAAGGAGCCATGCAGTTTTCCGAAGGTAAGTGGGGCTGCGTAATGTGGCTGGCTGTTTCCGCGGCCAAAGGCAAACCCGCCGTGGCCGATCAGAAAACCTTCGGCTGTGTCGGTGGCGGCGTGGGGTTGGGTTTCGGCAATCAGTATCTAAACTTTCCCGGCGGCGAAGAAGGATTCTGCAACTTTTTGTCATCAGGGAATGTCGGGCGTCCGGGTGGATCAGAACTGGCCGAACAAATCAGACCTTTCATGACCAAAGAGAGTCATGATAATTTTCTGCATGGCGAACGCTACATCAAAAGCCCGGAATTGGTTCACAAGTTTCTCGATGTGCTGCCGATGACAGACATTCCGGAGGCGTATGTTGTGTTCAAGCCGCTGGCCAATATTGATCCTCTCAAAGAAAAACCTCAGACGATTATATTTTTTGCCAATCCCGATCAGCTCTCCGCGCTGGTTGTGCTAGCTAACTTTGGCCGGGGCGATAATGAAAATGTAATCATTCCTTATGCCGCCGGTTGCCAGACGATAGGTATCTATCCATATCGCGAAGCCAAATCCGCCAAGCCCCGTGCCGTGGTGGGGTTGACCGATCTATCCGCTCGCGTCTATGTCCGCAAGCAATTGGGCGATCCCCATTTGATGACCTTTGCCGCCCCCTTCGCGCTTTTTGAAGAAATGGAACGTAACGTCCCCGGCTCGTTCCTGGAGCGGCACGCCTGGCAAAGCCTGTTGAAGAAGGGCTCTTGAGAACCTATACGTTGTCCGGGCTGTCTTGGTATTGATTATTCATACGGTTGATGCGTACTTCTATCTCATTCACCTACTACTCCTCAAAAAAGATAGCACCATGGATTAACGATTACTGGTTGAAAGTAGTGTTCAAACGCGATCCTTATGCGGGCACTCTCTTGCCGAACAACACTACTTTATAATTCCTATCCAATCCAAGATCATCATAAATTCAGAAAGCCATTTAAGTGAAGGTTCAAGGGGCGGAGATTTGCAACTTTGTGCTGTTAAAAGTTTCGAAGCAAGGTCAGCTGAAGGAAGAACTGCTTAGTGACTTCACCTTGCTATCAAGTCTCAATAATGGGCAGTTTTCAGAATTGATGATTACGGATGGAAAGAGAGTAACGCTAGTTAATCTTTATGGGTGACCATTGCAGAATATCCTATGACTTGCCACGTGGAGTTTTACTTCAGTATTTAAGAGATGCTTCACTTTTTTTTAGAACGCGCAAAACGCCTTCGGCAAGGGCCTCCATCTCGAATTCTCCCGGGTAGAGCCTGACTTCAGCTAGGGGTGAGATGTGAGTACATATAGTTTTCGTGAGGTATTTTGAGTTCGCCATGCCTCCTGTAAGAATGACTGCATCCATCTTTCCCTTAACCAGGGCTATCATTGCACCTATCCATTTTACGGTCTGCCTTACCATGGCCTCGAATATCAGGACTGCCTGCTTATCACCTGCGTGCATCCTGTCCAGTACTTCCGTAAGCCGCTCGGTTCCCATATATCCTTTAAATCCGCTTTGCCTGGAGAAAAGGGATCAAGACCTCTTTTTTCGAAAGGCCTTTGTCAAAGCAGAGATCCACCACCCCTGCCAGGGGCAATGTGCCTGCCCGTTCCATACTGAATGGGCCTTCGCCGAGCAATCCGTCCGTGGAATCAATGATCCTTCCACCCGACAGCGCGCATACCGAGATGCCACCCCCGAGATGGGCTACTACGAATGTGGTGTCTTTCAATTGCCTTTCCCATTTCTCTGGCACACCGCCTTGCAACTGATTTGATATTAAGAGAATGGGTGCGGCACTTCCTCTCGATCCCCGGCACACCGGATATCCTTGAAGACGGTTCGTATTCATCAACTGTTATCGGGTCAACAATATATGCCGGCACACCGAGCATTTCTCCTAATCGCTGAGCAAGGATGGGGCCTAGATTGCTCGCATGTTCTCCGTAGCGCGACTCTTCAAGGTCTTTACACATAGCCGCACTCACTCATATAAGTGCCTCCCTGAAGGGGTCTGAGCAGTCCTCCCCTGCCAGCCACAGCATCAATTTCCGAGATGTGATTTTCGTCAATGAAACTCTTACAGCCTTTTCCCTGATTTCCAATTGGTCAATGACCTTTTTGAATGCCGAAAGCTCCTGATCAGTATGTTCGATGGTTTGGGATATGACGGCTCAATTCCCTTGAAACAGGGCAACCTTTGTGGATGTGCTACCGGGATTGATGACCAGTATTCGAAACTTCGCATTATTCTTTTGACTCTTCATAAAAGCGCGATGTCTTCTCTGGTGAGAAGACGGATATTTCTTTTCCGCAGCGCCATGATCGCCTTCCCGGTGTTGTCGACGCGCAGGATGATGACGGCAGATCCCTCACGTTTTTCAATCATGGCATAGGCGTATTCCACGCTGATGTGCTCGCTCGCGATGCATTCGAGCACGTCCGCCATCCCACCCGGCCTGTCAGCAACCTCAACAGCAAGCACGTCGGTTTCGATGAAGTGATACCCTGCCTCCTTGAGCACCTCGACGCAGGCGTCCACGTCAGCCACGATGATGCGTGTCGTACCGAAGTCGCGGGTTTCAGCCAGTGAAAGGGCGCGCAAGTTGATATTCCTGTCTGCCAAAGCGCGCGTCATTTCCGCCAGGGTCGCTGGCCGGTTGTCGATGAAGACAGATATCTGACGGATAATGTAATTTTTATCCTTCATCATGTCGCAGCCTCCCTTCCTCCGGATTTTCCGGGCACATGAGCTTGGCAAGGGCGATGGAGTGCAGCTTTTCCTGGGCCTTTGCCGTGCGCGAGTCGATCAAGATCGGAACCTTTGCGCCCATGCCCACATGGATGAGCATTCTTCCGGCATAATACTGGAGGCACTTGCAGAAGATATTGCCTGCCTCCAGATTCGGCATGATGAGGATATCTGCACTGCCAGCCACCGGCGACTCAATCCCTTTCACCCGGGCTGAAGCCATGTCGATGGCATTATCCAGGGCGAACGGACCGTCAACCATGCAGCCCTCAACCGCACCATCCTGGCACATCTTCACCAATGCAACCGCATCGATGGTTGATTGGAAATCAGGGTGCACTTTTTCTGATCCCGACAGGAGGGCTACCCTGGGACTCTTTATACCCAGACGATGGGCCACCTTAACGACATTCCTGATGATCTCGAGCTTCTGCTTGATGCCGGGAGATATGTTCACACCTCCGTCGCTCACCAGGACGAGTCGGGCTTGGGGTCCCACGTCCTCATAGACCTCCACATCGCTGAAAAGCCCATCCTTGAGTCCTCCCGTCAACCCGAGCGCAGCCTGAAGAAATTTCGATGTCACCACACCGCCCTTCATGAGGATGTCTGCCCGGCCATTCTTACCACCTGGGCAGCTACGGTTGCAGCTTTTACGGAATCCTTTTCATGGATGACCTCGAAGGTCCCTGCAGGGATTCCCAGCTTTTCCAGTATGACCTCAATCCATTCACGGTTTCCCACCAGGATGGAATTTGCAAGTCCTATCTTCGATGCCTCAGCAACAGCATGGAGCGTCTCGTTCTCGTCCGCAGCGGCAACAGAGATCGTTACGGACTCACGCAATAGTGCTGCATCCATCAGCGCTTTCATTCCTTAATCATTCATGAATCCTCCATAATTAAAGGGATGCCTTCAAACAACTCCCACCCGTTTCAGGTAATGTCCTCTCTGCGCCAGTGCATCCATTGCCTGCAAGGCCCTGCTCAGGGAAGTGAAGGCCGTTACGCCTTTCTGATACAGTGAAAACGCAATTTCATTGGTAAAGGGGCCATATGCAACGAACACAACAAGGGGCTTTTTCGTTTTCCTTCGGTGTTCTGCCAGGATGTCGATCAGTCCCCGCCCTATCTTCGGTGGAGCGAAAAAGGCGATACAGAAGATGATCCCCACAGCGGGATCTGCCTCGAGGGCAGCCAGTGTCTCTGCCATCATTTCATTATCCGCCGATGCGGTCAGATCCACGGGATTTTTCACCGATGCAAAGCGCAGGGCTTTCTGCTTTATCCATGAAACGGTATCACCCGAAAAGACGGGCAACCTTAAGAAATTCCGTCTCTGAGATCAGGTCAAGGGTGATGATCCCATATCCGCCCGCAAAGGTAACTACAGCAACGTTAGCATCAAGGGCGGGAGGTTCACTGGAGAGGACCTTGGCGAAATCGGTCAGCTGCTCCTCATTCCTGGCAAGGATGATGCCGTATTGTTTTGCTGTGCCAGTAAAAAATATTAACAGGGGAGGCCATTTTACCTGTGTGGGATGCGATGGCAGCCTGGGCGATTTCCGACCTGCTCGCCTTCAGGACAACGACAGGTTTGCGTGGTGTGATAGACCGGCAGAGCTCTACAAACTCTTTTGGGTACTGGAACGTTTCAAGATAGACGGCAATGCACTTGGTCCTTTCGTCATGTTTGAAATAATCAAGCAGTTCAGTTTCGCCTATGTCTATCCGGTTTCCCAATCCGACAAACGCTCTTAAGCCCCAGCCGATGATGCCGGAGACGCCCAGGGCTTCCACACCT
>CAVSCG010000023.1:0-90075 GCA_963726395.1 uncultured delta proteobacterium | reverse complement strand
GATGGCTTTCCGGCCCAGGGCCTCGATCTTCGCGACGGTGTCCCGGCAGTTCTCCGCCTTGAGGTCATTGACGACGATATTGGCGCCTTCCCGGGCCAGGACGAGGGCGATCCCCTCGCCGATGCCGCGCCCCGAGCCGGTCACGATGGCCGTTTTGCCTTCGAGTTCCATGATGTTCCTCCTCGCTCACGGTATGGTCATGTTCACAGTGGGCCGGGTGAAGCCGTTACCGGCTTCACCCGGCCCACGCTCATGTTTTACAGCGCAGCTTCGTTTCTGGCGATGATCTCGTCCTGCAGGGCTGGCGAGAGATCAACGAAGAACGCGGAGTAACCGGCGATACGCACGATCAGACTCCTGTACTTTTCAGGATCTTTCCTCGCCGCCAGCAGCGTCTCCTTGTTCAGGACATTGAACTGGATGTGCCAGTGCTTCAGTTGACTCCAGGTTCGTATGAGCTGCATAAGCCGCGTGGTGCCTTCTTCACCCGCCACATTGGCCGGGCTGATCTTCACGTTGATCAGGTCTCCACCCTTCTCTCGATAGCTCCGGTTTCGGCCGCGAGCCTGGGAAGCCAGCAGCACGGTAGGACCCTTTACGTCCATTCCGTGAGAGGCTGATATTCCCTCCGCAAGATACTCCTGTGCCGGTCGTCCGTTTGGCGTAGCCCAAGTCACTTTGCCCATCGGAATATGGAACGTGACCGGGATCTGGCGCAGAATAAAATATTGGTTATGCGGCTTGGGGTTCTCATGCAGAAACTCAAGGATGCATGTTTCGATGTCATAAGCGAGGGCATCGACCCATTCGATGCCGTTTCCGTATTTGGGAGCGTTCAGACACATCTGCCGGACTGCTTCGTGCCCCTTCCAGTTTTCCTCCATGGCGGTCAGGAGCTGGTCCCATGTCAGCTTCTTCGTGTCAAAGATAAGATGCTTGACGGCCGCCAGACTGTCGACAGCGGTCCCCTTGCCAATGGCCTCAAAACAGGAATGGTCGATTCCGCCAGGAAAGTGTTCACCGTGGGTTGTCAGGTCACGGCAATGCTCCATTGCCACGTCGTGCAGCATCGATGACATAGGCGCGGCAAAATATTTCGCCGCTGTTTTTTCTGAAACGTATTGCTGAACCAATACATGTTTTCCCATGTATCTGACTTGCGTCCTGAAGGCGTTCCATACCTCATCCCAGGTTTTCCAGTTTCTCGGATCGCCGGTTGCCGCGCCGAACTGGAGGTCTTTTAACACCTTCATCTTCCCGTTTCGGAACGTCATTTCCGTGAGGGCGCCATAATTCAGACCGCCATTGGGCGTCCGATGGGTCTCACGGTTAGGCAGCCGGTTCTCGCAGCAACCGGAGATGTTCCAATCAAGCGCTTCTTTCATAGAAGCGCCGGCGGCAAGGTAGAATGGGATGACCGTCTCGTCATTCTAGAATCTTTGGCATCCCTTTTCCGTCCTTGATCATCTCGGCCACATAATGGAGCAGGCGATCAGGCGTATTGGCGTGATACCGAACACAAGGTTCCGGACACGTGATGGGCAGCCCTCGACATGACTCCAGGATCACGTAGGTCAGATCATTGGTCGCATCCAATCCGTCGGGGGTTTGTCCGCCCAGACAGATGTCCTCAAACTTTGAGAATCCTTCCGTGCCGGCTGCGGCAACAGGGTTCATCTTGATCTCAACGCACTGGTTCATATTGAGATAAACACAGTGCAGCAATTCGATGGCGGACTCTTTGGTAATCCTGCCTTCGGCGATGTCCTTTTGATAGTAGGGGAACAGGTACTGGTCCCAACGTCCCTGGCCCAGGGCGCTCGATGTCGCCTCGACGCGGTTGAACATCTGGCCCCACCACTGCGCCTGCAGTGCTTCCCGGAAATTACGGGCAGGATGCTCAGGCACCCTTTCACACACATCGGCAATTTCAAGTAATTCTTTCTTCCGTTCAGGGCTCGTTGCCTTCGCAGCAAGTTCCCTGGCTAAAACGGCATAACGCTTTGACCAGGTGATCATGGCATCGCAGGTGATCATCACGGCTTCCAGGAAAGGCCCCTTGAGGGCAAGCTCTCTGGGCGTTAAAGCATCACGTTTTGCCTGCGCTTCTTCGCGAATGCTCTTAACACCCCGTGTCAGGATCTTGCTGTAATCCGGCGTCCAGTTATGATGATGCCGCATCGTGGAAGTCGCTATCATGGCCAGCGTCCACATGAGCGTGTTTTTGCGGTCAGGCCCGTAGAGCTTGAATCGCGTCTCTTCCGGCAGCGCCTGGCTGAAGCCGGTGGTATAGTCTTTGCCGGTCCAATAGGGAACCAGGTTTTCCCGGAGGATCTTTTCATCCTCTTCCGTAACGATGACCTCGCCTGATTTCCCCTTGTTCTTGCGGAACATTTCCATTCCGGCGATCATGACTGCGCCGTCGAGTTCCGGATAGACCATTCCCCATTTGCCCAGCCATGTGCATGGCCGGCCCACGATAAGCTCATCGTCGAAAATCGCGATCGGCGCCGTCTCGGCATAACGCTTCAACGCATTTGCCCAGCGCAACACAATTGGCTGACCTTCGGTTTCCTTAAACGATTCAGTGAATGCTACTGCCCTGTCAAGCGAGGCTCTTGGCGGACCGAATGCATTGATTCTATCGAGTATCCGTAGGACCCGGTCGGTCGCCGTCCCGTGCATAACTTTCTTTCCGCTCTCAATAGCCTGTTCTTGTGCTGACAGGGTTTGTGCAGTTTCTGTGCTCATATTTGCCTCCTTTAGTTCGCGATGGTTGCGTTCATTCTCTGCTTTGTCTTCTTCTTTCATCTTTGAGGAATCACTACCGACACCGTAAATCATGGCTTCTCTCCTCAGCGGGTAGGGCTTCTTGCCTTTTGGATGGTCTCAATCCCCGTTGAGGTCGAGACCGTGTCGAACCTGATCTCCGGGTGTTTGAGCGCCATCTCCATGACCAGGAGCACATTGCGGTATTTGTCTGATTGGAGATGCTGTGTCAGGTCTTCTTCGCTTCTCCAAATCTCCTCGAATATGAGGACGTTGTCCTCTTGTTCGTCGTCGTAGATATGACAGCCGAGACAACCGGAATGAACCTTACAGTACTCAGCCGCCGATCTGAGGATTCTCAATGCCTCATCACGCTTTTTGGGGGGTATGATCATCCTGATGGTTGCGTAAATCATAGACTTGTCTCCCTTCTCGTTCTGACTCAAGACCCATGTTTAGGGTTAGAATGTTTTCTGGAAAAAAAGGAGTTGGTTAGCATCAATAGGTGTTGCCCAATAGGGCCTCTCGACCATTTCGTGACAGAATTTGAGTCTATTCGGTCTCTGTTCAATCGCCTCTCGGGAAGGACGCCAATGAGCTCCCCTTTTTCACCGTTGCCACGCAGGTACACCTCGTATATCGCCATCTGCTTTTGTCCTTTACCAGCCAAAATCGACAGTAATCAGGCGCTTTTCGCCAGCCTGCATAATACTTAGCGAAATACATGCCAGATTGATGGTGCCGTTTAATTTTACGGGTAACTTATCGGGACTAAAAGATTTTCTTTAAAGTGGAGTAGTCCACTCAGGATGGGAAGATTCCAATTATGTGTCGATATATCGACATAGTGCCTTCATTTCGACATCAGGAGGCGGGACGGTGTATGCGCAATTTCTTCATCTTCGAAGTCAGGGTCGATCTCTTCAGGCCAAGGACTTCGGCGGCGCCGCCTTTTCCGGCAACGCGCCAACCGGCCCTCTCCAGCACGCTCACGATATGTCTGCGCTCCATATCCTCGAGGTTTCGAGTAGCGCCTGCTTCCGATGATCCAAGCTTGGGCACGTGAACGACAAGGGTTTTACCCTTGCTCAGGATCATGGCGTGCTCGACCACATTCCTCAGTTCCCTCACGTTGCCCGGCCAGGAATAAGATTGCAGTGCTTCCATGCTCTTCTTCGAGATGGTTTCGATCTCTTTTCCCATCCTCTTCTTGAAACTCCTTGACAAACGCCCAGACCATGGGAGGAATATCTTCAGGACGTTCACGGAGGGGCGGGATCACGATGGGAAACACGTTCAGCCGGTAGAAGAGGTCTTTCCTGAATTTTCCGTCCTTTACCTCATGCTCAAGGTCCCGGTTGGTGGCGGCGATGATTCGGACATTGACGTGCAGGCTCTTCGTCGAACCCAGACGTTCGAAGTCGCCTTCCTCGAGGACCCGGAGCAGCTTGCTCTGCAGTTCGAGGGGGAGCTCGCCGATCTCATCGAGAAAGAGTGTGGAACCATCGGCAATTTCGAACCGGCCGATCATCTTGGTCAGGGCGCCCGTGTAAGCCCCTTTTTCCCGGCCGAAGAGCTCACTTTCGATCAGCGTGGGCGGCAAGGAGGCGCAGTTGACCGTCACCAGGGGCCGGTCCTTGCGTGCACTCATTTTGTGGATGGCCCGGGCCAGCAGCTCTTTTCCCGTGCCGGTTTCCCCCAGGAGGAGAACCGTAGAGTCCGTCCGGGCAACCTGCTCGGCCTGAGCCAGAATCTTTTTCATCGCGAGGCTCTGCCCCACGATCTCCGTATGCTCAACCAGGAGTTTAACTTCCTCCTGGAGATAGATGTTCTCTCTCTCGAGCCGTTGTTTGAGATCCTCGATCTCCCGGAGGTGCTCGCGAAGCTGCTCCTCCATCAGTTTGCGTTCGGTGATGTCAATCGACACGCCCATCATGCCGAACCGGCTCTCCGGTTGATTTAAGATGCCGTTGCCCGCGAGCGACGATCCATCGGATGCTTCCGTCGGGCCGGACGATCCGGTAATCGCTCCAGGAGGTTCTCCCCGGACTGGAGCGTCTGCTGCACAGCCTGGTGGACCCGCTCACGATCTTCGGGATGAATGACCTTGAAGAAACTTTCATAGTTCAGCTCTTCATCCGGGGCAAAATGAAACAGCTCCCGGGTTTTTGGTGTAACCCAGACATGACCTGTCTCAGGCTCCATGATCCACAGGCCCACCCCAGCAGCACTTGTTGCCAGACTCAGGCGCGCCTCGCTTTCGCGCAAGGCCTCGTCAGCGCGTTTCCGGGCGAGCGCGTTGGCAAACACTTGCGCAATGAGCTGAAGACCCTTCACGACCGTTTCCGGCCAGTCCCTCTCCTCCCGCATGACAGCGAATGTCAACAAGCCAAAGATTGGCCCTCCTCCAACTGATAACGGAACGACCACAGTGGACTTGGTCCCGTACAGGCGACAACTCTCCCGATCGCGGCCTGCTTCCGGCGGGAGGTCTGATATTTTCGCAATAGTGACCGTCTCCCCAGCCAGGACCTTCTGCGTCGTCCAGGGGAACAAATCCCTTGCATTCAGCTGCTCGGGAACTGGTGGGCCTCCCTGAGGCTGATGCATATGTGTCAGTAGCAGCACTCCCGGGCTCTCGCTCAGGGATTTGCCAGAGTGCGGAGCGATCAAGGTTCAGGAATTCGCAGATGCGGCGCTGGGCGCCCTCAATTTCGCTGTCTATCTGGTCGGCGGGCAGGTTGACAAAGCGCGCCGAAATTTCGGCCAGGAGCGTCTCGAATCTTAACCGTTCTTCCAATTCGGTGTGCATGGTTTCAATCGATTCCTGCATTTGTGAAGCTCCACGCCCTAAAGGGCGGGGCTTCCCGGTAAGGTAGTTTATTTTCCTATTGTGCCCCTTGTGGGGCACTTGCGGCCAAAGGCGGTGCGCCCAATCGCCTCCGCTTACGTTGAAAAACTGTTTCCTTGGTCATAGTGCATTTACATCTATCCCTACTCTAAAATACAAATGTCACCGCTGAGGCACGGAGAATTTTTTTGTTTGGCGGTGAGAGGCCGCCAAATAAAAACGCCTCTGTTGTGTCAGAAACGTATCAGGTCACAGTTGACCTGCCCCAGAGACTTGTACCACATGTCAAGTTAGGATTCAGCCAATTTTTATTCCTCAATTATAAAATGCGAGAAAAAGGGATGGGTGAAAACCCGTCCCTTTTCTATTGGCTCTCATTAAAGCTGATCTAGCTATTTTCGTTGAGATTGACGATTTGTAAATGACAGACAATATTGAATACCATTTGAAACAAAGCATGTTTGCGAAAATTACCCAATGCTAGATTTCAGGAAGCTATCGACACAGACTTTTTATCACCCATCCACCATTTTCTTCAATTCCCTGCCCACCCTAAAAACGGCATTCTCTTCGGTTTTACCGCTGTCTTCTCTCCTGTTTTTGGGTTTCTTCCCATATAAGCACCATATTCCTTCACAGCAAAACTCCCGAATCCTCTGATCTCAATTCTTCCATTATTTTTAAGTTCATTCGTAAAACCATCGAACATGATATTAACTATCTCTGTCGCCTGTTTATCAGTCAGGTTTTTCTTCTTTGCCAACACTTCGATCAAATCTGATTTATTCATGCCAAACCTCTTACATAAATTATTTACATTGATTGTTTACCCAATTGATTAAACCGTTCCCTTCTAGAGGCCACCTGTGTTTTTGGATCATTTTCCGGCGCGTTCAACAGAAAGTCCAGATCAGCGTCCATCTTCAAAAGCTTTTTGATGATTTCCAGCAGTTCAGTGTTGTTCACTTCATTCCTCTACTCTCTGATCCTTCTCAATTCCATCATCAGGGGATTCAGGGGATCAGGGCAAGCCACATGAGCTGTATCCTTATCTTCTTCCCAAGGAAATTCCCCGCCAAAACGGAGAACACGCCAACTCGGGAAAGCGGCATAAAATGCAGAGGGACAAAGAGCCTTACCTTCGCCTGAAAATCCCAGGATAAAATCTTTACTTAAATCAAATTCCTCCCCTACCTTGTGCCCTGCCGCGCAGGTTCCCTTTACAGACACAATCTTCATGACCACTTTCATCGGATCGGCCATGGAGTTCCCTCCTTTATTCACATTTCTTGCGTCAAATGGATCGGTTCATCTCGAATAATAACGATTAACGATTATAATCTTGCATACTCTTCATAATTGGTCAATTGTGAAGTACAGGAAGTACACATCAACCGGACGAACCTATAAAAAAAGGCGCATGCTTTCACACCCGCGGCGCTTCAAATTTTTTCGTACCGGACTTTTTTGCGGTTGATGGTTCGGAGATACTTCACCCTGGGATGTCCGAAGACCATCATGAGGATGACCGATTCGCCCTCCTGAATCCCGACCCTTTTCTTCAATTCGGGCGACATGTCAAATGCCAATGTTCCGAAACCCATCAGGCAGGCGCCAAGGCCGAGCGCATTAATCATCAGCTCCAGGTGGCCCGCGTTGAAACAGCCGTCTAACCCATTCCAAGTGTGGCTCACAACTAGGAGCGCGTTGGGTGCGTCATAGAACAATAAATCCCTTTTTTTCTTTTGATAAACTTCATGCCATTTAACCCAGACGGGTTGGAAATCCAGGTATGGGTACGGCAAGCGCATCGCCTTCTTATCCACATTATTGACATTCAGCTCCGCCAAGGTTTTTAAAGCAACTGGTGTAATTTCCTGAAGCGTATCCCTTGTCAGCACGATATAACGAAGGAGCTGCATATTCGCGCCCGTTTGCGTGTATCTACCCATTTCCATAATTTTTGCGATGTCCTCATCGCTAACCGGTTCATCGGTAAACTGACGTGTGCTTCGCCGATATTTGACAAAATTCAGGAGCCGGTCCGGTGCAATCTGGAACTTCTTTGGATATTTATATTCAAGGACTTCGGAAGGATCATAGTCGCCCAGCAGCGTGACAGCTTTCTGTTTGCATAATGCAGTACAGTGTCCGCATTCCAAGCAAAGTTGGCCAGGAACGGCCTTTCCGTCTTTGACGCGGATAGACTGAATCGGACAGTCCGCTGCGCAGCTTCCACATCCAATACATTTCTTCACATCAACGTTTACCATGATGATCCCCCTAAATTTGTATACTTTGCGGCATAATTAGAGAACACGCCCCGTTCCATAAATTGACCTACCCCCGATACTTGTACCACATATTAAGTTATGGTCCGCCATTTTAATTCTCGATTAAGGAACGCTTCTTGGCCCTTCCAGAAACCATCCCAGTCAGGCGATTGACAATCAAAAGAAACGGTTCCAAAAGGAACGGCACGAGGTCCCTGCCTGAGAATACCGAAAATGCCCTGGTACCATGGAGTGAGTTTAAATACTGCCGAAGGCTCAAGTTACCCGAGTAGATCTCTTGGGCCACAGCCCGCACATCTGTCACAAGCCTCACCCACTTGACACCCTGACGGACGGCTCCAATGGGAGGATTCTGCCCGAGCGCATCCGCAAAAGCCACATAGGGTAGATCAAGACCCGATGCGACCGCAAGCCCATGCCATGCCCAAAGCCTGGCATTTACCTCCAGAAGTTCAAAACGGGCGTGCTTCGAGTTCCACATGAACTCTACTTCGGCGAGACCGGTATAGTGGATGGCTCGAAGTAGTTGACCCGCCAATTCTCTGAGTTCTGGAACCTCAACCACCTCCACAAAGGAACTGGTCCGGCCAAAGTCCCTCGGAAATTGGCGCGTCCGCTTCACCGATAGGCCGGCGAGCGTTTCACCTTTCTTGAAATAGCCGGCAAAGGAAAACAGGTTCTTTGAGGGTTCCGGTAAGAAATCCTGCACGATCACCTCCGACGGGCCAATCATCTGCGACATCCTCTCATAGAGGCTCTGGAGTTCCTGTCGGTTATCGGCACGAAAGGCCTTCCTGTTGGTTATCCTCATGAGACGTGTCAGAGATGGCCGGCTTGAGAACAACAGGAAAGTCCAGTTCCAGAGAGGCAAGTTGATCTCCGCTTCCGGGTACGTGGCTATAAGGCATGGCGACTCCCACCTCCTGGGCAAGCGTGTAGGTAAGTCGCTTGTCGTATAGAAATCTGACCGTCTCCCAAGGCGGAGTGGTCAGGACAAAGTGCTCTGCCAGCAGCGAACTATGTTGAGCCACAACGCGCACGTGTTCGTCGCTCAAGGGGAAGATAACCCATCCCCGCATGCCGCTATTCTCAGCTATCGCCACAAGAAAGTTGGGAAGTTCATCGTCCTTTAATTCCTTTGGCCACTTGATAAAGCGATCCACGGACCTCGAGAATCGCGCCACATCGGTGGCGGAGCCAAGAATACACACCTTAACGCCGTATTTATCAAGATTACGAGCCGCTTCTAAACCGGCAAAGCTTCCGCCCAGGATCACGGCACCGGGACTATCATAAGTGTGATTCATGATGCGGCCATCTTCTGCAGAAATGTGATCATGTCAGTATGTATCCTTGTCCGTTTTCAAATGGTTTTGGACAAAGTGGATCAAAAACTAAAAGATAGTTTCAGCACTCATATAAACCCTTCCTACCTTTTCATCAAGCATTGAAGAGCGATTTTGTTTTTTTCGTAAAAGCATTGTATTTTGTTTAATCAATTCTCGCCGTTCAAGTATTAATTCATGGGAACTTTGTCCAACTACTTTTAGACTTCACATGGCGATACATTTTTGCCGTCAAAATTATGGGGGAAATATGGATCGTGATTATCGTTTGAAAGTGTGCATCTTAATCAAGGTCGAATTTTCGTTGGCTACAGGAAGAAGGTCATGATTTACGATCGTCTTTACACTTGCTGTCAAGAAAACTCCGTCTAATGACAGTCCATTCCTTAAACCAAGGCAATCCCCTTATCATTAAATATCTTCCGACAGCGCTCTATTTGTTTTTGCTCCATCCATTCAGTCATGACCTTATCGCCACGGTAATAGTTATGCACACCGACTTTATCTGCCTTGTCATGCCAGAGAGGATTGTATGGCATGAGCGCCGCATGCTTGATGCCAAGCTCTTGCAGGTATTTGGCAACGCCATGGATATTCTCGTCGGTATCGGTGATTCTCGGTATAAGAGGCGTTCGAGGCAAGAGTGTTACTTCAGAACTCGCTAAAATTTTTTGGAGTTTCCCAAAATTTTCCAGAATCCGATGGTTTGAAACCCCAGTGTGAATGCGATGCGCGTCATTATCCATTATCTTAATATCGTAATAAATCATGTCCAAATAGGGAAGGAGCAATCTCTCGAATTTTTCAAAATCGAAAAATCCTCCAGTTTCAAGTAAGGTGTGAACACGATGCGTTTTAAAAGCTTTCAGCACTTCGGATAGAAACGCCATGAACATTACGGGATCGCCCCCCGAGAAGGTCACGCCGCCGCCGGATGTATCGAAAAAAGGCTTGTCCTTTAAAACCTCTAATACGATGTCATCGACCGACATGTTCCTCCCAACACGGGAGAGCGCTCCTGTGGGACACGTATCGGCGCATTGAAAACAAAGGGTGCATTTCAAGCGATCAACATAATGGGCATTATCCGGAGATATTGCTTTTGCAGGGCAGATAGCTATGCAGGTACCGCAACCAATGCATTCTTTACGGTCATAGCCGATCTCAACCTTGGCATGCTTGCTTTCGGGATTGTGGCACCAGGAACATGAAAGCGGACATCCTTTAAAAAAGATGACGGATCGTATGCCGGGGCCATCGTCAAGTGAATTTCCTTTGATTTCAAGAATGAGCGGTTTTCTGGCTTCTGGTTCTTCAGCCTGCTGTCCTGACCGCTTCGTCATATTGCATATTCTGCCCGTTCTATCAGCTCACGCTGCATGTCCCTGTTCAGGGTCACGAAGTATGCGTTATAGCCGGAAATTCTAACGATGAGGTTCCGATAGTTATCGGGATGAGCCATCGCGTCACGCAGCATTTCCGACGTTACCACGTTCATCTGCATCTGCATACCGCCCAGATCAAAATAGGTCTTCACATAAGAGAACATATTGTGCACCGTCTTCTCCCGTGTGTCCGAGGCTGACGGAACCACCTTGACGTTGAAAGCGATGTTGTTGTTCAGATTTACGGGATCAAGTTGTGCGACATCCCGAATGTTATCGAGTAGATTTTTCGAAGCGAAGGGCTGGGGCGTGAGACCTGGTGTAAATGGTTTGCCCGCCTGTCTGCCTGAAGGGAGCGCACCGGTCAGGATACCGAATGCAACATGCTGCGACATCGTCCAGAAACCGGTGGTGTACTTGCCGCCCCGGTAATGCGGCAAGCTGGCGTAATGATCATGAGACCATCGTGTTATGCGGTTGGCCATTGCCACAGCCTCTGCATTGCCTGAGCCGAAAAGCGGAACTTTCTTGCGCACCATGGCAAGCAAAGCGGGATCGTTTTCAAAATTCGTATCCACCGCGTTTTTTAACGCAGCAAATGTAATTTTCTTTTCATCAAACACGAGTTTCTTGATGGCCATCAGCGAATCGGTTACATCGGCAAGGCCGACAATGGCGGTCCCGGAACTATTGTATGTTGCGCCTCCCTTGGTCACATCCTTTCCCTTCGTTATGCATCCGTGTATCAGTGAAGAGAGCAGCGGTGTTGGCCGCAGGTACTGGTGCGCCTCAGCCAGCAGGTCGTTGTATTCGATGGAGCGGTCGATGAGAAACTGAAATTGGTCGGTAAACGCGTTGAAGAAGTCTTCAAAATTTCTAAAGTCTCCCTTCTCGATAACGCCTGTGTCCGGGCCAAGCTTCCAGTCCGTAAGCGGATGACACCCGTTGTTGAGCGCCATTTCCAGGGCGGCAACCATATTCATCATCTGCATATTGGTATGCGCCATGTGTTTGCCCGACAGCGTGGGTTCAACGCATCCCGTTGCCGACCAGTTGCGAATATCCCTGATGTCGTACCCCATGGGAGAAAGCGCTTTAAACATGGCACTGTCATTGTGCATCGAGGGGGTTGCTGCGGTGATCAGGTTTACCTCGCAAAGGCGTTTCAGATAAGTGTCACTGTTGATGCCCGGCGTGAAGCGTGCGTTCATATTGGGGTCGCGCAGGCTGAGCATTTCAGTCACTTTCAGAAATATATAGGTCATGTCGTTGACCGCGTCCTGGCCCTCAGGCGTTACGCCGCCCAGTGTGATCGCCTGGTCGGACGAACTGCCGCCGAAATAGAAGTTGGCAAGGTCCGGTGTAAGCGGAAAGTGATCGGTGCATCGCATGTAGAAGTGGCCGATCAACTCGACGGCATCTTTGATGTATTTTGCACGGTCTTCCTGAGAGGTGATTTTTTGCATATCCGCCAGGAAGTAGGGCTGGAGCCACTGGTCGAGACGTCCCAGCGATAGGCCGGCATTCATACTCTCCATGTGGAGTCCAACCCAGGTGATCCACATGGCATTGACGGCTTCATGGAGAGTGCGCGCCGGCTTTTCAACCACTTGTGTGCAAATTTCGGCAAGCCGTTCCAGTTCTTTTTTGCGGTCTGGATCAGTCTCAGTCACCGCGTCGCGTGCTGCCTGTTTGGCCAGATTCTTCGAGTAGGCTGTGAGGCCTTCCAGGGTGAGAATCATCGCTTCGAGCGTTGCCCTCTTTTCGGCATCGCCCTGTGTCTCTTATAGAGCTCCTCTCTTATCTCCTCGATGATTCCGGATGTGCCGAGGCTGAGCATCTTTGGAAAATCCGGGATGGTATGTGAGATGGTTGCCTGCTTCCAGTTGAAATAATACGCGTAGCGTTCATCAATCTGCATGCACAGGGGATGGTCGTATTTGTTCCCTGACCCATTCCCTGAAATTGCGGTGGACCCAATACGGAAACACCTCGTGGTGCAGGAGGTTTCTTGTCTCTTCCGAGATATCAAAGGGATTATAGGAGCGGTAAGGAATGGTGAAGAGCTCGTTCCAGATCAAGCCGCCGCTCCCCTCCGGGTACACGATGCACCCGATCTCTCTGCTGGTGGTTGTTCCCGCGATAAGACAATCCCCGGCAATGATGGGCGAGCGATTCTCCATCAGATATTTGTAGGAAAGGGCTTTGCGGGTTATCGGTTCCCAGGGTTTGCCGTCAGCGTCGGTTTCAAAACCATTTTTTTTATGCCACTCGGTGACAAGCCGGGGCATCTCCGGGCACACTTCCGGCTTTACCGTGAAATGGATATCCAGAAATTTTTTAAGTCGGGGAAAGTCATCAAGGCCAAATTCCGGCAGATAGGGATCTTCAAGGTACTTTACCCCACTATCGACTTTTTCGCCCTTGAGTCTTGTGGCGCGTCTCGCCGTAAGTTCGTCGCTCAATTCCTTCCGGGCATGGGGTGATTTTTTTATCTCATTTTCCCGAGAGATTATTCTTTCCTTTTCCAGTTGCCGGATTTGCTTTTTGTTCATCAGAATGGATAAGAGGAAAAAGAACAGGTTCAGGTACATCATGCTTCCTTCAACCCGCATTTCACTTTTCAGCAACATGAAAATCTGGTCGGATGGTGTAGCCGCGAGAAGTTTTTTAACCACTCGGCGTCGGATCTGAAAACAATCGTCACATGCGTCTTTTCCGGAATATTGCCCGCACAGACACCCTGCCATCCTTAAACCGAATGGCACATTCTACGGAGCGGGATTCGGTTCTCAAGCCCACGGCCAGATCAATCCACCCCTCTGAGGTTTTCAGGTATTGATTAAAAGACGGACGGAGATTAAAACTGGCCGCCACGATCCTGAGTAGCATTTTCATGAGCAGGGCGGTTAGGGATTTTCTTGAATTTACGCTGTTATTGACATAAAGAATCATGAAAATATCTCCTTGTAAAATTTGGTTCTGAAGAAGATTACTCTTTAAGTCATCGAAAACTACCTAAGAAATCATTAGCGTTATGGATTACACAGAGGGTATAATTTGTCAAGAACAGATGGATTTTATTCTCATCGCATGGCTGTTTGCGCTGGTAGTAACCCTGCACAATCTGGAAGAGGCGATCTGGCTTCCGGACTGGTCACAGACGGCGGGTAGGTGGCATTCTCCCGTGAGCAGAAATTTATCTGGGCGGGACCTTTGGTGGTTGTCTGCATCATGGTGTTAATCCCGATAATGTTTGCAATTGGCGCGAGGCTGCCGGGATTCAAAAATTAGTTTTCAACTGTCTATCTAACCTTCAACACAATCTTCCCGATATGCCCGGACGATTCCATCAGTTCATGGGCTTTTTGCGCTTCGGAAAGCGGAAAGACGGCGGAGACCAGCACGTTCAATTTTTTTGACGCAAAGAGCGGCCAGACATTTTCCAGCAGGGCTTGCGCGATGGCCGCTTTTTCTACGTCAGAACGGGGCCGCAGCATTGATCCGGTGAAGGTCAGGTTTTTCGTCAGAATCGGCAAGCAATCCAATTCGACTTTTGCGCCTTGCAGAAAAGCGATTTGCACCAGCCGGCCGTTTCTGGCCAGAAGCTTCAGGTTTTTTGAAATGTAGGAGCCGCCCACAAAATCCAGAATGCAGTCAATGCCCTGTATTCCGACAATATTGGCAATTTCCTGCGCCCAGTCCTGCACCGAATAATCCAGCACCACATCAGCGCCAAGTTTTTTAACCGCCTCAATCTGTTCGGCGCCGCTAACGGTGGTAAAAACTTTCGCGCCAAACGCTTTGGCCAGTTGAATCGCCGTATAGCCGATGCCGCCCGCGCCGCCGTGTACCAGAAAATTTTCTCCGGCCTTCAGGCTGCCCCGCTCAAAGACATTCGACCAGACGGTGAAGTAATTTTCCGGTAGCGCCGCCGCTTCGGCAAGCGTTAGCCCCTGTGGAATTGGCAGGCAATGAGAAGCGGGCGCAGTGCAGTATTCGGCGTAGCCTCCACCCGGTGTGAGGGCGCAAACGGCATCGCCAATTTGCCATTGCTTGACGTCATCAGCTTTGGCTGCAATCTTTCCGGCAACTTCCAGCCCCAAAATGGGCGAGGCGCCGGGTGGCGGCGGATACGCTCCCATGCGCTGGAAGACATCTGGACGATTGACGCCCGAGTAGGCAACTTCAATCAGGACTTCGCCGGATCGCAGTTGTGGCACAGACGCTTGTTTAATCTGCATACAGGAGGCGGATCCTCCCTGGCCGTGATCGATATACTGCATAGAGTCTTTCATGTCAGCCCCCCATTATTGCCTCAATAAGATACGGTCCCGGTTCTTTAAGCGCCGCCTGAAATTCCGCAATGAACGCTTCCGCCGTCGCGACGGAAGCGGCGGGTACACCCATGCCGCGGCTCAGGCTGACCCAGTCGAGCGGCGGCGAATCCAGGCTCATCAATGATTTGGCTTCATTCCCCATTGTTTTGTATCCGGCGCGCAGGCATTCCACTTCAATGATGAAATATTTGCGGTTGGAGCAGATGACGGTGATGACCTTTGTTTTTTCACGCGCCTGCGACCAGAGTGCCTGCAGCGTGTACATGGCACTGCCATCGGCCTGAATATCAATCACCTGACGATCCGGCGCGGCAAGCGCAGCGCCCAGCGCCAGAGGCATGCCCATACCGATTGCGCCGCCGGTGAGTGTCAGATGGCTGTATGGTTTCAACTGCGGCGAGTAGTCGTAATAGGCCGCGCCCGAGGACACGCCTTCCTCGACCACAATGCAGCCCTCCGGCTGGAGGGCGGCAATCGCCGCGCACATTTTTTGTGCGTTTAAAGCTCCGGAGGGCAAGGGCGGCAGTGCCAGACCAGCCAGCACCGGACGAAGCTCGTTTTGTCCGACGTCAGGTCCCAGCACCGAGGAAAGCTCTTCCAGGACAAGGCCTGCATCCTGCTTATTCGTGTCGATCCTTACACAGGGGGCCTTTTCCGGCAGAAATGAGGTTGCTCCTCCTTCATAGCCGAAGAAGGCCGTCGGTTCGTTTGTGCCAACCATGACAAAAGCGTCATACCTGGCAAGAAATTTTTGTGCCTGTTCCGGAAAGTAGGGAATACGTTTTAAGACGGGCAATCCAGCGCCTGCATCATAATAGGCAGGAAAGGTGATCATCAAAAGGTCGCATTCGGTCTTCGCCTTGATTTGCGCCGCCGCGGCCAGTCCATGTGGACGCAGCGCCCTTCCGCCCAGAATCAAGGCGGGCTTTTTTGCTTCCTGGATCATCGAGGCGGCATAAAGAAGCATCTCCTCATCCACAGCAGCGAAAGAAAACTGCGGTCGCGCGATCTCTTCCGTTTTACAGGTTT
Organism: uncultured delta proteobacterium; assembly: GCA_963726395.1. Lineage (GTDB taxonomy): Bacteria > Desulfobacterota > Syntrophia > Syntrophales > Smithellaceae > UBA8904. Next base: position 74,061 of record CAVSCG010000023.1, on the reverse strand, counting down.
CGGCCTGGTAGTCCGCGGGAACAATTAGTGTAGAAACCTGGCCGTAAAGCGACTCGGCGATGGCCGATGCGGTATCCGCCGATAAAGTATCCGCCGAGGTGCTTTCCTTTTGCCAGCCGGAAACGGTGCGGGCCAGCGACGCAATGTCCATATTCAGAGGCGGATCGTAAGGCCGGATCCACGTGGTGTGTTCGCCGATGATATTGAGCACCGGTGTCCGGGCGCGCCGGGCGTTATGTAGATTGGCGATGCCGTTAGCAAATCCCGGCCCGAGATGCAAAACCGTCATGGCCGGTTTTTGCTTGATCCGCCCATAGCCGTCGGCCGCTCCTGTACAGACGCCTTCAAAAAGTCCCAGCACAGGCCGGATGTTTTTGACCGTATCAAAAGCAGCAACGAGAGCCAGCTCCGTAGTCCCGGGATTTGCAAAACAAATCTCCACACCCGCATCCGCCGCCGTCTTGAAAATCATTTCCGCACCGGTCATGGGAAACTCCTTTGATGATAATTGAAATCCCTGCATCAGGCGGCAAATTTATTGCGTAGTTCCTCTTCGATTTTTTCCACGAGAAATATTTTAAGCAACGACTGATAAGGGACATCGCGTTTATTGGCGAGCATTTTCAGTTCTTCCAGGACAATTTCCGGCAATCGAATGGAAATGGTTTTCGATGAAGGCTTGAGATTGAAAAGGGTGACTTTTTTAGCTTTTTTCCAATCTACATAATCCGACAGAATCATGTTTTCCCCAGAACACTCTCTCCTGCGCTTCGTTTTTAAACTTCGGTTTATTGGTTTTCATATTGTTGATACACCTTCCTTTCCCGGAGGCTCATGTCTCTTGCCGAAACAACACGGATACGGTCTTTTCTAATAGCAAAGACCACAAACAGTAAACGATTGGCATCGGTTCTGCCCAAGGCATACCATCGTGCCTCCTCGTCTGAGTGCGTGACATCGTCGGCAACAACAAGCGGCTGATTAAAAAAAACCTGCTCGCATTCCGAAGGTGAGACGCCGTGTTTAATCCAATTCTTATCAATATTGCCTTCGTCCCATTCGAAACCCGTCGATTTAAGCAGCTGACTGATATCCATGATTGAAGTATATGGCCATCATATACAATTGTCAAGTTGGAATCTATGGGTAAGCTTAAACATATTTTTCGGTAAGATATTTTTTACCATCCACCTACTCAAGTTTCAGTCGGTTACATTTTGTAACCGACTCACTTCCCTCTTTTTTAAGACGGTTTTTCAACACCTTCCAGTAGTTGCGCGCCGCCTGATAATCCGGCTGCTGGATTAAGACCTGAACAATATCGATAATCGAGAAATACCAGATGTCTTTATCTTCATCATAAACCCTGCGGACTGAACAATCCTCAAAAACAGCCAGCGATTTTTCCATAGCAGCGCCCCCTTGATCCATGTCTTTTCTATACGATCATTTGGATGGATGCATTCATCACCAGCGTGGAGATTAACAAATTATGAATTTTCCCCTGCTGTGGCAATACTATACAGACACTTTCTGCAAGATAAATTTCTTATATATTTTCAAACTTCCCCATCATAAAAATTCTTAACTCACCACTAAGGATTCTTCCGGGCACGTGAGGACAGAGTCCTCTTCACTCTTGATCAGAGCGGCGATGGCCGACGTACCGGGTAGAATGTTGTTCAAATAATATCTGGCCGATGCGATTTTGCCTGAGTAGTAATGGTAATCCGCATCGCCTGCTTTTAACCCCGCAACTTTCTTTGCAGCAATCAACGCCTGATCCATCAGGCACATCGCCACATACACCTGCGCGAAAACAAACAAGGCCCGGATGGCAAAAAGCGGGATGAGCTGGCGCTTGGTTTGCATATTCGCATACCATGAATCATAGGTCGTCTTAACGTCAGCGGCAGCCTGGTAGCCTTTGGCCAGCTGACTCATTTCCTTTTCAAAACCTGTTGCTTTCATGTTGGCATCGATAAAAGCTTTAATATCCTGCATCCAGGCCGCAAATGCCGCTCCGTCTTTCATGCGCATCTTCCGGCCGATCAGGTCGTTGGCGTGGATAAACGATGTGCCTTCCCAGATGGTGAGGATTTTGGAATCGCGCAGATACTGTTCGACGGGGTATTCCTGGGTGTAGCCCACACCGCCCAGCACCTGAATGGCCTGCGCGATGACGCCGAGGCTGGCCTCACTGCCATAGCACTTGACCAGCGGCGTGAGGATCTCGGCAAAGGAGGCGTACTTTTTTGCTTTCTCGCGGTCGGAGGAGTTGTTTTCAATATCCAGATAGTAAAACCCCCTGAAGATCATGGCGCGGATGCCTTCCACATGCGCCTTCATGTCCAACAGCATCCGGCGGATGTCTTCGTGCTTGATGATCGGCACGCGTTCGGCCCCTTTGATGCCAAACGGCCTGCCCTGAATGCGTTCCGTGGCAAACTGCGAGGCAAAATAGTAAGCGGCGGCTCCCTGCGTGTTGGCATTGTGGCCTGTACCGATGCGCGATTCATTCATCATGTGGAACATCATAGCCAGTCCCTGAGAAAATCCCTTCGCGTCCGGAGCGGGTCCCAGCATAATGCCGCGGCAATTTTCATCGTCGCCGAAATTAAGCAAAGCGGTAGCCTGGGCATGCAGTCCCATTTTGTGCTCCACGCCGACGGTAGTGACGTCGTTGAACTTGTCCATCGTTCCGTCGTCGTTCACCCAGAATTTGGGAACAACGTAAAGACCAATGCCGGGAGAACCGGCCGCGCCTCCTTCGGGGCGCGCCAGCACCAGATGAATCGTATTTTCACAGGTGCCTTGATCGCCGGCGGTGATGAACATCTTGGTGCCTTTTATTTTCCAGATGCGGGGATCGTCGGTGGGATAAGAGCGGGTAATAATATCGCCGGTATCGGAGCCGAAGTTGGGTTCGGTCAGGCACATCGTGCCCTGCCACTCCCCGCCCAGCATTTTGGGGATGAACATGTCCTGATCCTTCTGCGTGCCGAAGCGCAGAATCAGGTTGGCCGCGCCCGAGGTCAATTTTACGCAGGACGTCAAAGCCGGACAGGCGGCGGTGTTGATTTCCGCGTTGGCCTTGTAGAGTATCAGCGGCATACCGGTTTCCACTTTGATGCACTCGCTCGATGAGCCCCAGCCATTTTGCTGTAAAAACTGATAAGCCTCTTTGAAACCGGGCACCGGCGTTACGACACCTTTTTCAAATTTCACGCCGATTTTGTCGCCCGGCGCGTTGATGGGATTGACCACTTCTCTGGAAACCTTGTAGCCCTCGTTGAGCAGCATATCCACATCATCGAGCGTGAAATTGCCCTTGAAGCGTTCGCAGGCCAGAACCTCTTCGGTCGGCAGCCACTCCTTCAAAATAAATTTCAAATCCCTCACGTCATACTTGAATTCCATCGGTTGTTTCCTCTTACTATATTTTTATTTTACCCTATCAGTTTCATGTGGGTCCCCTCACTCTCATCCGAAGGGCCGGAGCGTTTATTCGTACATTTGTGTGAGCAATTCCAGAATTTTTGTCTGGCTGGGGGATGTTGGATCCGTCGCCATATTCACGGCATCGCGCGATGTGTAAAAAGCGATTTCCTGGAGTGCGTCTTTGGCAATGCCGTGGGATTTCAGCCTCAGATCAATGCCCAGCTCACCGTAAAGCCAGCGCAGGCTTGTCTCCAGATCGCCGGACCGGTTGATCAGATAGGCCATATCCATGAAGGCTTCCTGGCAGGTTTCCTTGTTGGCCATAACAAAACCCAGCAGGCCGAAGATGGCGGCGCGGCCATGCGGCAGGTGATAGTGAGCGCCCAGTGTATGCGTGAGGGCATGTCCCAACCCTAACCCTTTGAGAAATGCCAAACCGCCGCAAATGGCCGCCATGCACATATCCGTGCGCGCCCGAATATTGTCCGGCTGTTTGTAGGCGGTAATCAGACTGCGGCCGATGAGCTTAACGCCATAGAGCGCCATGGACTCGAAATAGGGATGATAAGGCGTAGCGAGCGACACGCTGCCTTCAATGCAGTGAGCCAGCGCGTCAATGCCGGATTCAATCGTGAGATTGGGCGGCATGGTTTGGGTGAAAAGCGGATCGACGACGGCCAGTTTGGGAATGAAGGCATTGCTCATCAGGATGAATTTCAAATCGCGGGCCTTGTCGGTCAGCACCGCGCAAGGGTTCACTTCGCTGCCCGTACCGGAAGTGGTCGGCACACAAATAATCGGCGGAAAAATCGGTTTAATCTTGCCCCCGCCACCGACAAGGCCTTCGTATTCGCGCATGTCGCCCTCGTGCGTCACGCGCAGACCCAATGTTTTAGCGGTATCGAGCGAACTGCCGCCGCCCAGGCCCAATATGCCGTCGCAGCCTTTTTCCTGATAGAGTTTCCCCGCGCGTTCGATGAGTTCAATGGGCGGATCCGGCTCGACTTCCGCGAAAATCTCCGTTTCAATGCCGCTTCTTTTCAGGATATCGCTCACTTCCTTCGCCCGTCCGCTTTTAAACATAAAGGGATCCGTCACGAGAAAGACTTTTTTGACTTTCAGCGCTTTGATTTTTCTGCCCATGTTTTGGGCCACACCGGCGCCCATCATAATATCCGGCAGCGGCGGAATGCGGATTTCCCAGACTTTTTCCTGTTCTTTAAAGTCGTCCAGGCCCTGCCATAGATTTTTAACATCCGATTCATTGACGTCAAAGACGGAACTTGTCGGAGCAATCAGTTCCTCGCGGAAAAAGGCCGGAATGGTCGTGTCAATCTGACTGAATTGGGCCTTTTCATTGAAAGCCAGCTGATCGCGCAGGGTTTGTTTGGCAATGTCCATGACATCGTCTTGCGACAGGTTCAGACCGTAGCGCGCATTCATCAGATCGGCAAAAAAAGGATAAACCGGCGCACCGCCGGGAACAGCGTTCAGGCAATAGCCAAAGGCGTCGCAGGCGGCGGCTTTGATCTGGGTTTTGAGAGAGTTTTCTATCTGCTCATTTTTGTCCTTGGGCAGACGATAGGTCAGGCCGGCCGTGTGATCCGCGCCCATGGGAGAGGAAAAATACGTTACACCCGTGCCTTTCACCGCGCGAGGATCATGCGCGGGAAGGGCCTGTCCCTTAAAAGCGGGAATTCGTCCGATGTTGAGGAAACGGGCTGTCGTCACGGCGCCGCCGGCCAGCGCGAATCCCAGCGGCGTTTCTTTTTCGATTTCTTCCAGAAGCCTTCCGGCAGCGGCAGCATCTCCCCATGGCATATGACCCGCCTCCGCGGCCATCCCTAATGCGCTTCCTGTTTCAATGGCATCCAGACCCAAATCATCACACATGAATTTGAGTCGGGCAATCGCATCATTGTCCGTGATTCCCAGATTCGTACCCAACAGGGCGATGGTTTCATACTCGTAGGCGGCGCAGATTTTCTTGCCGTCTTTGTCCGGATAGATGATGGAGCATTGCACGAGGCAGCCCGGCATGCAGCCGTGCATTTTGCCGCCTCGCTCAAACAGGATTTTCTGAATGTTGTTGCCGCTGACCGCAACGAAATTTTCCGGACGTCCGGAACGGTAATTGAGGGCCGGTAGCGTCCCGTGGCCGGCGGAGTTATTAATCGCGAAAGGCGTGCCGAACCGGGAATACAGGCTGATACTGACATCATGCTTGAGGACATCCGCCCAATCCCGGACAATTTTCCGGAAAACCTCCGGTTGGGCAATCGCCACCTGATCGGTTCCCGTTGGATCCAGGATAATCGCTTTGAGCCCCTTGGAGCCCATCACGGCGCCCAGGCCACCGCGCGCGGCGTTGCGCGACGGATCGCCGAAAATGTCCGTGAGTGATACGGATGCGCCCTTGTACCCGCGCTCTCCGGCCAGGCCGGTAGAGATCACGGCCACTTTGTCGCCATATTTTGCTTGCAGGGCGGCAACGAGTTCATAATTTTTCATGCCGCGATAGTCTTCGGCAGGCAACAGCTCGGCCTTGTCCTTTGCAATGAAAAGACAGTAAAGCTTCCCGGTTTCAGGGGTTTGCTCAACAACAATCGCGCGCAGTCCCAGTCGATCGAGAAATTGTCCGGCCGGTCCTCCCGAGTTGGCTTCTTTGATCCCCTGCGTCAGAGGACTTTTGGCACCGACGGAGACGCGTCCCATCTGCGGCGCCCGGGTGCCGGCCAGAGGCCCGCAGGCGACGATGAATTTGTTTTCCGCACCCAAGCGGATCGCAAAGCGGCGGGACTTCTTTGTTGAGAATTTTAGCGATCAGGGCGCTGCCGCCTAAGTATTTCCATTCCTCCGGAAGATTCTCAAAGGATACTTTTCGGTTGTTCATGGATACGCGCAGGATTTGCATTGAATTCCCCCTTGTGATGAATAAACATCGCATCGGTGACTGGTGATAGAAGAGTATAATGAAGATATTAAGCGCAAGTCAATTTTTATTATGGCAGGTGCAGATACAAACCAGATTGTCGTGAAAAACGAGGAAATATTTGCTTTAGAAATAAAATCAACGGGATGGCCTGTTTGAACAGGCCATCCCGTCACCGGATCAAACTACTTTTTTTCTTCTTTAACCCCGGCGATCTTCTTGGCCAGCTTCTTTTTCTGCTCCAGGTTTCCCTGGCGGGCGATCATGATGCGCTGTGCCTGGGGTGACCCGGCGCCGTGCATCGATTCGGTCCGGTAGCCGACCGCCGCCGTACCCAGGGTGAGGTTTTCAACCAGACGCATCATGCGCGCCCGGTCTTCACAGGATACATTAGCGCTGCCTTTGAGATATTTCTCCAGAACCTTGCCGATTTCCGGATGCTTCAGGTCTTTTTCCGAGGCCATCGTCACCATCAAACCACCGGCGATATCTTCGGCCAGACGGGCAATCTCGTAAGGGAATCGGGTGACATTCTGCTTGCAGACATTGGCCAGCAGCAGATCGATCAGATACGTACCGGAGGCCGTTTTATGCCCCTGGGCGGAACAGGCAATCCCGCAGGAAAAAAGGGTTTCATTCAAGTGGGTCATTTCAATGAGCTTATCCTTGATATGCGAGGCCTTGGAAGCGCCGTTGTAATCCGCCGCCAGTGCCGCCGCTCCGATCAGAACATCGCCCACGCCGACCTTGCAGCCGCCGTAGCTCTGCCGATGGTAGCCGGCGAAACGTTCGACCAGCATGCCGCTGAATTCATATTCGCCGCACATGAGAACGTTTTCCCAGGGAATGAAAACATTATCAAAAACCATCAAGGCTTCGTGGCCGCCGAACTGGGCGTTGCCCACATCGATGGTGCCGCCTTCCATCTTTCTGCGTATCGCAGGACTGACGGCCGTAGATATAGTAGACGCCTTTTTCATCCGCCGGGCAGACAAAAGATACGGCATAGTCGGCGTCTTCTTTGCCCATGGCAATCGTCGGCATCACCAGAATCCAGTGGGAATTCACCGCGCCGGTCTGATGGGCTTTCGCGCCGCGAACCACAATACCCTTGTCGTTCTTCTCCACGATATGAACAAACATATCCGGATCGGCCTGCTGATGGGGGGCCAGGCCGCGGTCACCTTTCACGTCCGTCATGGCGCCGTCAACGGTCAGGTCTTCCTCCTGCACCATTTTCAGAAATTTGGTGAAGCGTTCATGATATTTTGTTCCGAGTTTCTGATCCATTTCAAAGGTCGTGCTATCCACCGCGTTCATGGCATCCATGCCCACGCAGCGCTGAAAGCAGGAAGCCGTCTGCTGTCCGAGAAGGCGCTGCATCTTGACCTTTTTCACCAGATCTTCCGTGCTCTGATGAAGGTGGGTAAAGCGGTTGATCTTTTCACCGGTCAGATGGGATTTGGCCGTCATCAGATCCTCATGCTCCGGCTTCTGCGCCAGATCATAGGTCATTTTCACTGAATTCATGGAAGGCCGAATCATGGGATGATCCACTGGATTCTTTACCAGTTCTCCCATGAGGTAAATCTTGAAATTCATCTTGCGTAAACTTTCTTCATACTGCTCGGGCGTTTTAAGTGCCATCTTGATTCCTCCTGGCATTGCGGCTGAATTGTTTCACAACGTTCTTGATGTAAGAACTGATAATTTGTTTACTAATTTCCTGCTGTCAACAAGCGGAAGCGGATTCGTGACAAAAGGCTCAATGCCCTTTGTTATTAATGCAGGGAACGGTCGCAGACCGTTCCCTGCGGATATGTGATTATTAGAGCATTTCTACAATAAAAGCGTGACCGGGGCCACCGCTGGCGCACAGAGATGCGCAGCCGAATTTTTTGCCGCGACGTTTGAGTTCATTCATCATGGTGACGATCAACCTCGCACCGGTCGCGCCGACCGGATGGCCCATGCTGATTCCCGAACCGACGGCATTGACTTTATCCAGAGGAACTTTCAATTCACGGTTGCAACCGATGACCTGTGCGGCAAAGGCTTCATTGAATTCAAAATAATCGATGTCTTCCAGTTTCATTTTGGCGAATTTCAATGCGTTGTGGACGGCCGGAACAACGCCCATCCCCATGATGCGGGGCTCGACGGAACCGGGGGCGGAAGCGACAACGCGGGCGATGGGTTTGACCCCCAGTTCTAGCCATAAATATTAGATGCGGGGCTCGACGGAACCGGGGGCGGAAGCACAACGCGGGCGATGGGTTTCACACCCAGTTCTTTGGCCTTTTCAGCGGCCATCATGATCATGCAGGAACCGGCATCGTTCAAACCGGAGGCGTTTCCTGCTGTGACCGTGCCGTCTTTTTTGAAGGCCGGTTTCAGTTTTCCGAGGGTTCCATGTTGGTGTCTTCTCTGGGATGCTCATCCCTGTCGATGATGGCCGGGCCTTTTCTGGTTTTGACTTCCACCGGAACGATCTCATCCTTGAACCAACCGTTTTTAATGGCGGCGCAGGCTCTCTGATGGCTCATCAGCGCCCATTCATCCTGTTCCTGGCGGGAAATTTTGTATTGGTCGGCGATATTATCGGCCGTAATGCCCATATGATAACCCAGAAGTGCATCCACCAGACCGCCGATCATCAGACTGTCCTGAATCTTTTCGCCGTCAGCTCAGGACGTATAGACCCTTGCGGGCGCCGAAGAGAATAGGACAGATAAGGGGCGTTGCTCATGCTTTCAATGCCGACCACTGCGACCGATGTCAATCTTGCCCAGCATAATCTCCTGGAAAGTAATTCGGAAGCGCGCATGGAAGAGGGGCACTGCTGATGAACCGTAAAAGCGAAGGACTCCACCGGCAGTTAACCGTACCTCTCTGATTTTTACTTTTTGAGTATTTTTGAATTTATTGGATAAGCGTTAATTGCCTTGCAATCAAACATAATTCTGCACAAGATAACAAAAAAATTATGAAAAATATCTTTAAAAAATTCACTGTTTTTTTGAACAATATTTACTTTCTTAGGCAAGCATTTATTCATGCTCCGGAGGGCCAAAATCAAATCTTCCTGGGATGACGGTTCCTCGCCGGCGCAAAATCATAAAATTTAAAAAATAGAATAGGGAAGGGATGTATTCTCATGTTCCGGGTTCAGGAAGAGAGTCCATCCCTTTCTTTTTTCAAATACAGGTCACTAAGCTTGTGCAGCAGGGCATGAAACTCCTCGTGTTTTCCCGCACCGATCCTTGACGCTTCAATTTTCTCAAAGCCATCAAACAACTCCTCTTGAGCTTTTTCCGACAAACGATCGTCGGCCATGGCGAAAAGGATATTATTTTCTTTATCAATGTGATCGGTAAGAAGCGCTATGTAATCCTGAGCGTTTTGCGCGATCGCCGATGCCGCCGATGTATCCTTCAATTTGTGGCGCTCAAAAGTGTCGGTCATCACGCGGATGTATTTTCGGCCCATTTCATGTTCATAAAGCATAACGGCAATCGGGCCGTCCTGGGGGATGCCGACTTTCACGAGCGCCGGAAATAAAAGCTCCTCTTCTTTTCCGTGATGGCATTTATCAACAAAAACTTTCAAAAACTCGAGGATGCCTTCAAAGTGCTCACTGCGGAATCGTGCCTTCGGAATCCAATTGCCGGCTGACTTCACCTAAAATGCGAAGCATCAGCCGAACGCTTTCATGCTCGTCTTTCAGTTGCTGCGTTGCTTTCATGATGATCTCCTACAAACTCACAAAAGTTTTCGGCTCTAAGTTAGTCTCCATGGTCCAGACCGCAGCCTTGCAGCCGGTTATCCGAAAGATAATCAGCGCGTCTTCGCTTCTCTGCCCCATCAATGGCGTGAGCCAGGGTCTGGCTTCGAGAATTTCCTGCTTCAACTTCGCATCATCTATTATTTCCGCAACACCCTGTACCCTCACCTGTTTATCCGGACTGCTAAAACAGATTTCAACCTTTTTATTTCCCTTTATCTGGGAATAAAGAGATTTGAAATCGCCCGTATGAAAAATAATACCTTTTTCGTCCGCCCTGTACATGAACATCCCGCGCACACGGGGCTGATCACCTTCCATTGTGGCCAGATGGCAGCTGGGATTCGCATTTAAAAATGCTAAAATTTCTTCTCGATTCATTGTTGATCCTTTTTCACGGGTTGATGTTTCTTCTTTTCATCTCCAGGTGAACTTCAATGCGCCTTTGCCTCAAATCTTCCGCGATATAGCCTGTTGCGCCCGTCTCAACGCCCACGCCGCCACCGATACCGCCACGGCCGCGACCGAAGCCAAAACCACCAATACCGAAACCGACTGACGGGCCGGTTTGCTTTTCCTGTTTTTCTATTTCATCATTGAGGCGAAAGAAATATTCCAGAAGCTGTTCGTCATTCATTTTCTTATAATCATAATTTTCACCCAGCAATTCTCTGGACTGGCCGGCACAGCCTGCCAGAACAAAAAACGCAAAAATAAACAAAAGCCCTGTGGCCACTTTTACCTTCATCGTTTTATCCTCCATCCGAAAAATTTATTGTTTTCTCAAGCCTGATAAAATAGGCGTGCCTCTGTTTGCTGCATCAATCTCTTTTTAACAGATCCAGCCTTGCTTTGGTGGCGGCAGCTTTGTTCTGATCGCCCGTTTCCAGATAATGCTCCTGTAGTTTGTTCAGATAAGCCCACAGCGGCCTGCGCCAGCCATTGGCCGATGCGGTGGAAATGCCGATTTGCAGAATGGTTTCATCAGAGGGCAAATACCTTACCCAGACACCACAGGCAATCAGACGCGAAAGCGGATCGTCAATTGCGGCAATCTCGCGGGCCGCCATGGTCAAATCCCTTGCTAAAGCGGCTTTCAGGACGCCGGCATAACGGTCCGGCAGCACCTTGCATATCCACGGCAGTAAAATTACCCTTTAATAGATGGCAATAGGCCATGTCGGACGGGTTCGGTTCCAGCTTGTAGAGTTTGGCAAACTCGCTTGAGTCAAAACTTTCCAGCGACGCGGTATGGAGAGCATATTTCGTCAGATAGGCGATGGTCAAAAGACCCAAATCGTTGCTGGCGGCGATTTCTCTTCTGGCTTTAATAAAATGGGGCTCGGTCGATTCTTCCTTGCCAGTCAAGAAACTGGTTTTGTAATCGTCCAAATGCATAGTAGGCTTTATCCTTCCAGGCGGGAATTGGCGTGAGCGGACCCGCAGGCACAAATCAATAAGGCAAATATTATGATAGACAGCAGCTTTTTCATGGAACTTTAAACTCCGGGGCTTTTTTCGACCCGATAATCGCGTCCAGTTTTTTCACGACATCGGCCAGCGAGTTGACGACATCGTCGATATCGGAACGAAGAATATGAAAATCTTTCATGCCCTCCGATGTATCAGTGCTTATTTTATTAATATTATCAACTGTTTTATCCAGTTTCTGCAGCTTACTGACAATATCTTTGAGGATGGTGTTGACTTGGGGCAAAGCACCGTCCTTGCCATAAATCTCTTTGTCTGTTTTATCCGCCATCTTATCCACTTTGATAAGGATGCGGTCAACATTGGCTGTAATGTCTTTGAGTTTTTTCAGAGAGTCATTCAGCGCTTTGACGCTTTCCTCGTCGGAGACGGCCATTTCCACGAGTGATTTTTTGGAAGCCAGGTTTGTGGTAATTTTTTCGGCATTGCCCAAAACACGATTAAGATCTCCCTTGGGATCGGACAGATTGTACGTGAGGTTTTCGACATTGTTCGGCGATCTCGGTCAGTCTGTCCAACACAGGCTCTATTTTGGCGATGGCGTCATTAATATCATTGATAATAACTACTTCCGTAATCTTTACTTGGTATCCAACGGCGAGCTTTTCAGGTTCGGGGTATTCACAACGATGCTGGCTGAGCCGATCAATGGCCGATAAAAAATAAACGTGCTGTCCGATCGGATCCATTTGACATGGCGGTCGGGGATTTTGATTTTGATCAAAACGATCCCCTGGTCATTGAGTTCCAGGGCTTGAACCTTGCCGATATTGAATCCGGAAAAAACAACAGGCATGCCTTCCGTAAAGCTGTCGCCGGACTTGGACGAAAGGGTAAAGGTGTGCGTTGTTTCGAAAACACCCTTTCCCGCGGCCAGGTATAACAAGGCCAGCACAACAAGAATTGCCGTGCACCCGACAAAAAGACCGACTTTAGCTTCGCGGCTCATGGTCATAAATCACCATACTTTTCTTTCATCCATTGATAGTCATATATATGACAGCTTACGTATAAATCGTCAATTTTTTTCAAAGCGGTCGTGATAAATTGAACATCTTTCAGATGGGGAATGATTCTGAAAGGGCCGGTCGATCAGGATTCATGGCATCCTTCACCATGGCCGCTCTCAGCAGCATTCCGCAGAACCTCTCTTCCGGATTCAATGCCGGATTGCGCTTATGGGCTATATCTCCCAGTCCAAGGCGTTCTAAATATTCAACCGCCAACCGTTGCGCCTGGCCCCTGGGCATATTTTCATGATATTCCTTGATCAGCGTGATATTCCTATAAACATCCTGATTGGAAATCAGGGGGACATCCACGGAAACCGGCGCCGCCTGCAAAGGATAGTCCTGCAGAAACTGGCTTTGCGCCTGATTGAGCGCCTGCTCGCTATCAAAAAAATTTAAAGTAATTTTGTTAGTAATGACAGCACCTCAATGATCAATATCGCTGCAAACACGTTAACCATGCCCTGGGATACAACAATCGGAACGCTGGTCAGTTCATGCGACGCCCGCAGACCGAAACGGATGGGGATCAACGTGATGAAAAATCCATAAATGGCACACTTGAACAGCATAATGAATATATCAGAAAAACTGGTCGAATTTAATAAAATATTTGTATAAACATCGATGTTCATTCCGAAAATCAGCCGGGAAAACAAAATGCCGCTGACCACTAAAACAATGGAGAAAAGACTGCTCAGCAATACAATGGATATCATCCCGTTGATGATGCGCGGCGCCACAAGATAATCGATGACATCGATGCGGAAAGTTTCAAGGGTTTTTATTTCCCTGTTCACCTTCATCACAGCCATTTCCGTATTAATCGCGGAAGCCGATCGCAGCGTAATCAGCAAAACGGTTAAAAACGGCGACAATTCCGTAACGATCAATCCCATCAGGACATGGCCAATGAATCCGGTCAGGCCAAAATCTTTGAGCAATGTAAAAACGATGCCGATCAGCAGCGAACCAAAGACTATGGAGACGAGAAGAAAAACGGGTAAAATTTCTACGGAGGTGAAGTAGATCTGGTTGACCAGCACTTCGCGCATAGCGCTGCTGTAAGTTTTACGTTGAAAGATGCGCAGAAATACCTTGCCTGCAAATTGGATGGTACCGGCGAATACCGTTAGCATCCGGATGACTCGACGTCCCAAGTTTTCCCAGAAAGCCATTATTTCTTACTCCACGAAGTGAATGCTATCCTAGCACAGGAAGGTCGAGACTTCAAACCTCCATTATTAAAACGTTTTCCATTGACAAATAAGCGCTTATCGTTATATTCAGAATCATTAGAGTATATTATGCAGGAGTGAATACTAGGCTCTGCATGCGCGCATTTTGGAGGGTGTGTATGAAAAACTCAAATCGAAAAACTTTTTTTATGTTCTTAATGGCCTGTATGGTCGCATTTTTTATTGTTTCCTTAGTGGGCGTTTTGCGATCATCGTTCACTAATTCCGGCGCTCCGGAAATTCCGACGGCTCAAGCGGTCCCCGCCGTATCGGGCTCGGCGGTTCAAACACCGCTTTCCTTTTCCGATCTGTCGGAGCGTGTCAAACCCGCCGTTGTCAATATCAGTACCTCAAAAACTTACAAGGGGCGGGGCGGTTTAGGCACTCCTTTCGGCGGTTCACCTTTCGGAGATGATTTTTTTGACCGTTTTTTTGGCGATATGCCCCGCAGAGAATTCAAACAGCGCAGCCTGGGTTCAGGATTTATCGTCAGCACGGACGGCTACATTTTCACCAACAATCATGTTGTGGAACAGGCGGATAAAATTCTCGTAAAAATATCCGACGGCAAGGAGTACGAGGCCAAGGTCATCGGAACAGATGCCAACACGGATATCGCGTTGATTAAAATCAAACCGGACAACGGTCTGCCGGTTGCGCAAATAGGCGATTCGGAAAAAGTAAGAGTAGGGGAATGGGTTATTGCGATCGGCAACCCCTTTGGTTTAGATGCCACGGTAACAGCAGGCATTGTCAGCGCCAAGGGACGCGTCATCGGCGCCGGACCTTACGATAATTTCATTCAAACGGACGCCTCCATTAATCCCGGCAACAGCGGCGGTCCCTTATTTAATATGGAAGGGAAAGTCATCGGCATTAATACGGCCATTGTCGCCCAGGGTCAGGGCATCGGCTTTGCCATTCCCATCAACATGGCCAAAAGTATTATGGCCGATCTGAAAACAAAGGGCAAAGTAACAAGAGGCTGGATGGGAATTTCCGTTCAGGATATTTCCGATGACATTGCCAAGAATTTAAATCATAAAAACAAAAGCGGCGCCTTGGTATCGGATGTTTTCAAAGGCGATCCAGCGGACAAGGCAGGAATAAAAGTTGGTGATATTATTACTGAAATTAATGGAAAGTCCATCAAAGACACTCATGAGCTGCTATTGACCATCGCTACCTTACAGGTTGGTCAGAAAATGAATGTCAAGGCAATTCGCGACGGCAGAGAAATGACCTTCCAGGTGACTGTCGCGGAACGCAAGGATAATGTGGCCGTGGCCGCCGAAAAATCAGGAAAAGGACAGCAGTTTGGCATTGCAGCGCAAGACATTACAGCGGAAATGGCCAGACAATTAGGTATAGCGCGCGATGGCGTCATCGTCACGGAAGTTCAAGGCGGAAGTCCGGCGGATGAAGTCGGTATTCAGCCGCAGGACATTATCGTCCAGGTTAATCGGATTAAAATTTCTTCCATGAAAGATTTTAACCGGGAGATTACCAAAGCCGCCGGAAAGAAAAGTGTTACTTTATTGATCAAACGCGGCCGATCCAGTTTCTTTGTAGCCCTGCAGGCCGAGTAACGACCCATCCCATAAAGCACATAAAAAAGGCAGGCCCAACGGCCTGCCTTTTTTATCATAGACAAAGCATCTCAAAAGAATTAATAAAATGGTTATGGAGCTTTACGATTATACAGGCGTGATTCATCTGCACTCATCTTTATCCTTTGACGGCCACGCGCCCATGGAACAAATTATTGCCGCCGCCCGAAAAAACGGCGTCGATTTTTTAATGCTGACAGATCATGATCACCTGAAGGCAAGGAATGAGGGATGGGAAGGCTGGCAAGGGAAAACTCTGGTTATTGTCGGGGAGGAAATAGCCGCTCGGTTTAATCATTACCTCGCTTTTAAAATAAACGAGCCCATTGTTTGTCGCGATGACCCAGAAGGGAAAAATCCGCAAAAGTATATTGATGCCGTTAACGACCAGGGAGGGTTTGGCTTTATCGCCCACCCCGACCATGAAGGGACGGCAATGTTTCACGTGAAACATTACTGCTGGAATGACTGGAAAGTCAGCGGCTATGCAGGAATGGGGGTCTGGGACTTCATGACGGACTGGCAAAAAAGCCTGCGCGGTTATTTAAGCGGATTGCTGAGCTTCCTTTTTCCCGCCTACTTTCTGAAAGGCCCGCGCCGGATCACACTGGAGCGATGGGACGCGCTGAATCAAATTCAGAAAACGGTCGGCATCGGAGAACTGGATAATCACGCCACTATTAAAAAGTTGCTGGGCATTCCTTTTGTCGCCTTTCCCTTCGATCGGGCATTCCAGTTTATCCGCACACATGTTTTAACAAGCGATCAATTCAGCGGCAATAGTCAGCAAGACACCAAAATGGTTTATCAATCTTTACTTCATGGCCGCTGCTATTTTGCTTTAGAATACTTCCGCAAGGCGCAAGGTTTTCAATTCTGGATCACTCAAGACCAAAAGGAATTCTACATGGGGGATTGCGTCAAGCTTGCGGACAATACACAATTATCCGTGTCTTGTCCTGAAAAAGCTCATATTCGGATCATCAGAAACGGTTCTGTCTGTCTTCAAAAGACCGCCTGCTGCTTATCCGTACCCGTTGAGGAAACCGGTGTCTATCGTGTGGAAGTCTATTTGAAATCAGCTGGAAAAATAAGGCCCTGGATCTTTTCCAATCCCATTTTTGCGACCTGAGTCCAATGACCCTTGACCCGCAGGGACCGGCTTGGGACCTCGAGTGACCTTCAGATTATCAGGTTATCGCGACCTTCCCTATACTTTCGTTCCTTTCAGCCATTGTGAATATTGATACATCTTGGCCAAAGACTTCACCGCTCTTTCCGGGCTCGGAAAGGCTATCCCTTTATATTTTTGATCTTCGATTTCTATGACGGTACGGGTCGTCTCATCGGTCAACAGGTAAACGCCGATAACCGGCTTCTGATATTTTTCCATGATGCGCACTGTCTGTTCTACAAGACCTTGTTCGTAAGCTTTTAGTGAATTTAAACTGTTTTCCAGAAATTGCTGATCATAGGCCTTATCGATCGCGATGGCCGATTCCATAACGGATTTGATCATCATCCGCCTGCCGATAATGCCCATGTGGATGATCGCGTCGCATTCTTCCCATCGCAGCAACTCTTCAGTGATAGCCATATGAATATCCGTGTTCATTCCCCCAACCAAATCCACCGGATTGGCGTGACTCCAGAACGGCGGCAGCCAATGGTTAATTTTTTCAATGATGCTTCCCGATAAGGGCTGAACCACAAGACCGTTTTCCGTGCATAAATCAGAGGCGACCACCCCCCATCCCCCGCCCAAGGTCAGAATGCCCACTCGATTCCCTTGAGGTAAAGGCAGTGAGGAAAAGGCTGCGGAGAGATCCAGCAAATCCATCGGCTGTTTCGCCTCAATGACGCCCGCCTGTTTGCAGGCTGCCTCAAAAACCTTGATATTGGAAGCCATTGCTCCGGTGTGACTGGCTGCAGCTGACGCTCCGGCCTGTGTGCGTCCTCCCTTCAAGGCGATGACAGGCTTTTTCCGGCCAACCCTTCTTGCCGCATTAAAAAACCTTCGGCCGTTTTTGATGCTTTCGATGTACATGACAACCGTCCGAGTCATGTCATCCACTTCAAAGCCTTCCATATAGTCCTCAATCGTGATCATCGCCTCATTGCCGGAGCCACTGAAAGCACGAATCCCGATGCCTTCCTTTTCTGCAAAGGCCAGTAACTGCGTTCCCAGATTACCGGATTGAGCCACTAAGACTGTATCTCCCGCCTTCGGGCGAACGTGTGTCCCTGTGCAATAAAGGGATATATGAGGATTACAAATGCCCATCGTATTGGGGCCAAGAATTAAAATTCCGGCTTCACGTGCCTTTTTAATCAGTTCCTCCTCAAGCGCTTTGCCTTCAGGTCCTATTTCAGCGAAACCTGACGAAATGAGCAATACATTTTTAATCGCCTTTTGCTTCAATTCATCTATAATCGGGAGGACCCTGTTGGCCGGAATGGTGATAACAGCCAGATCAATAGGATCAGGAATTTCCGTAACCGATTTAAAAACGTTTCTTCCGGCGATCTCTCCACCTTTCGGATTGACCAGATAGACTTTTCCCGCATAATTACCCACAATAACATTGGAAAACATTAATTGCCCCCACTTGCTGACTTCCGCGGAAGCTCCGATGAAGGCAATGGATTTGGGATAAAATAAGTTTCCAATCTCCCTGGGGTTGACGGGCACATGTGTTACTTTCTGGTGGGCTCGCTCTCCCAGCACCACCAAAGCATCCACTGCCGTGACCTGCCCGTCTGCGGACACCAATAATGGATTAATATCAATTTCCTTGATTTCCGGTATGTTCATGGCGATGTCAGACAGGCCAATCAGTACTTTTACCAGAGTATCCATATCCGGTGCTTTTTCACCGCGGAAGTTGCCCAGCAGCTTTTGAGCTCGTATTTCATTAATCATTCCAATGGCTTCTCTTTCGTCAAGGGGGGCAAGGCGGAAGACGACATCGCCGATGGCCTCCGTAAATACACCCCCCAGCCCAAACATAACCGCCGGACCAAACTGTGCGTCGAAAAAAAGTCCGGCGACAAATTCTCTTTTGCCTTCCAACATGGGTTGAAGCAGGAATCCTTCCAAATCCGCCCCTGCCGCATCCTTTATATATACAACCGCCGCCTGAAGATCTTCCGGCGTTTTGATGTTGAGCTTGACCAAACCTTTTTCCGTTTTATGCGTTAGCTTGCTTCCCAACCCTTTTAAAACCACCGGGTAACCCATTTCGCGCGCTGATTCTTCTATATTATTGATATTATTAATTATTATTTCTTTTACTACCGGAATGTTGTAGTCTTTGAGAACCTGTTTTGCTTCCGCTTCCGTCAGTGTGGCTCTTCCTTCTTTTATCGTTTTTTCAATAATGATTGCCGAATTCATCTGCTCGCTCCATTTTTCTTTTTATTTTCATGTGTTCCTTATTTTCTTGACGTATCCTTATATAATAGGCGTAAATGGGTTGAAAAAAGGTAAATACCTTAACCTTAAATCAACCGGGGGATAATATGCCTGCAGACTCTGTAAAGCAAGTGATGATTAATAACCGATTGATCGGAATCTTTGGCCTGGATACAGCAATTGCCGAAGCAAACAAAGCGTGCACCGAAAAAAGCGATGCGGAAATTTCAGATTTTCTCATCTCTGCTGTTGCTGATCAAAACTATATCCCGGCGCAAGCGAGAGAGGCTTATGCGAAAGCTCTTTTGCGCCAGTATAAAATCGAAAAAAATCTTCCTGTCCTGCCGGAGCATACGGAAGGCCTCCGGATTTATGTCCTGGGTCTGGGCTGCGCGCGCTGCTCTCAGCTCGAAGACGACATTCGTGATCTGTTATCCGAAATGCAAATAGCGGCCGACTTACGCCACATCACCGACATAAAGGAAATAGCCCGCTTCGGCATTATGGGCTCGCCCGCTCTGGTGATTAATGATAAAGTTGTATCCGTTGGCAACGTACCGCCGAAAAGCCAATTGCGTCAATGGATCACGGAGGCCTGTAATAACTGACTCTTCTTACGCCTCACGCTTCTCTATTTCTGACACTGAGGACAGTAAAATGTGCTGCGTCCGCCTTGCTTAACTCTGGCAATAAACCCTCCGCATGTGCAGCAAGTCTTTCCTTCTTGTCCATAAGCTTTAAGCTCGTTTTGGTTCTCACCCCGGCAGCCGTAAAGATCCCGCCAATCGGAGATGGACGTTCCCCGCTTTTCAATTCCCCTTTTTAAAATACGTCTGGCCTGACGAAATATGGCCTTCCATTCGCTTTCGCTCAGCGTTGCAGCCTGCCGAAAAGGAGAAAGGCCGGCTCGATACAAAATCTCACAAGCGTAAATGTTGCCGATACCCGCTACCGCCTTCGGATCCATGAGCAGGACTTTAACGCTTACTTTTCGCGTGGACTGTTTCGCCAAGAAGGTCTTCGCATCAAAGCCAGTCATTAAGTCTCTCTGGGCTTTGTCCTGCAGCGTTGGCTCGACCTTGATAGTCGCGAAGCGGCGTGGATCGACCAGATCGACGTTTCCATCGGTAACCGTCATCCGCCATCGGGTATGCGGTTCTCTTTTTTTGTCTTGCCGCCAGAACAATCGTCCTGTCATCCGCAAATGAATCGCGACGCTCCGGCCATCGTTGAGTCTCAGAACGATCGTTTTCCCGGAGCGCCGGACTGTCTCGATGATACAACCCCTGACGCTTCCGAGACTGGCAAGCTTGTCATCATAGACGGCTGTGGTCAGAATTCTTTTCCCCGCTATCCTGTCATTCAGTTGACGGCATAGCGTTTCTACTTCCGGTAGCTCCGGCATGGCCTATCTCCCTTTTGTGTTCGTCGCACCCATCTATTTAGTTAGCGTGTTGTGCCACTCGGCTTCGTAAAATCCTTATCCTGTCTGTATTTCATGATAACGGATCCCGATGCCGACATCTTCTTTCTACCTTATCCTGATTTCATCGGCAATCCAATTTGTATCATCACTCAAATTTTTTCCCGATAGTCCATTTCGCGTCAATAGCTGTAGAATACGGAAATGCGCCTTCGTCAGGATTCAGATTTTCCTTGAGGGATTGGATTCGTCGGGCATGTTGAACGTCGTCACGCACGCAAAAATTAGTTTTAAAATAATCCGTCCCAAATTTTTTTAAAAATTATTTTCATTTTTTTTGCTAAAATGTAAAAAATATGTTGACAAATTTTTCTGCTTGCGTAAATTCAAAAATTAATAAAGCCATTCAACGATGGTTAATTTTTTAAACGGATCATTGCTGACAGAAGGAGAGTGAATGGAAAACGAGACGCTGTTTAATGAGGACGCAGAACCTCCGGGTACAACGACCAGACTAGTCGTGTCACAAAACGAAGTGACAGATTGCTTTTCGTTGTCCACGAATAATCAGCAACTTCCCCCGGCAAAATCAAAGCCGGAGCGGCTTTATTTTCCTTTCAAAGATTCGCCCCGCTCACGAGCCTTCCGCAAAAAATATTATCCTGACATCAGCCGTATCGAATGGTTTGACTGGCGCTGGCAATTTCAAAACGCCATCCGGGATGTTCAGACACTCGATACCATCATTCATCTCTCCGACAACGAACGTCAGGCCATGATGCACCCGTCGGGAGACTTACCTGTTGCCATCACCCCTTACTACGCCAGTCTGATTTCCACGCACGACCCTTCCTCGCCGCTCCGCCGCTCGGTTGTACCAGTCGTCGATGAATGCCTACACACAAAGGGCGAAGCAGAAGATCCCCTCTGCGAAGACGCCGATTCTCCCGTTCCCGGTATCATTCATCGCTACCCTGACCGCGTCTTGTTCCTGGTCACCGACATCTGCGCAACGTATTGCCGCTACTGTACCCGCTCCCGCATCTTCGGGCGGCAGCATCAATGTTTTATTGATACCGCCAAATGGGAAACGGCGCTGGCCTATATCGAGTCTAATCCGAATATCCGCGACGTGCTCCTCTCCGGCGGCGATCCCCTGACCCTGTCCGACGACAAGCTCGAATGGCTCCTGTCGAGACTCAAAGATATTCCGCACGTTGAAATGATCCGCATCGGCACCAAAGCGCCTGTTGTACTGCCACAAAGGATTACGCCGGCTCTGGTTTCCATGCTGAAAAAATACCATCCCCTCTGGATGAGCATCCACATCACGCATCCCGACGAACTGACCCCCGAAATGAGCGCCGCCTGCATCCGTCTGGCCGACGCCGGCATCCCTCTGGGCAGCCAGACCGTTTTGCTTTCCGGCATTAATGACTCGGTCTCCACCATGACTAGACTGGTTCATGGCCTTTTGCAGATTCGCGTCCGCCCCTACTACCTGTATCAATGCGATCCGATTCCCGGCTCCTCTCATTTCCGCACACCGATCAGCAAGGGACTGGAAATCATCCAGGGCCTACGCGGCCATACGACCGGTTACGCCGTACCGACCTATGTCGTTGATGCCCCCGGCGGCGGCGGCAAAATTCCGCTGCTTCCCAAATACACCACAGGCTGGGATAAAGGCGATTTGATGATGCGCAATTACGAAGGCAATATCTTCCGCTACCCGGACAATCACGCGGAGTCGAAGGATATCCACTAGGATCGTGAAAACAAATTATGTCCGGTAATCCAGACTGCCCATCAACCAGCGCCTCGCGAAAAATAACCGTCGGCCTAACCTACGACTTGCGCGACGATTACCTGCGTGAAGGTTACAGCCTGGAAGAAACCGCCGAATTCGACAAACCCGATACGATTACAGCCATTGAAAACGTCATTTTGAAAAACGGCTATCTGACCGATCGCATCGGCCATGTTCAGGCCCTGACCCGCCGCCTGGCTGCGGGAGATCGCTGGGATCTTGTTTTCAACATTGCCGAAGGCCTGCATGGTTTTGGCCGGGAAGCACAGGTTCCCGCGCTGTTGGATGCCTTCAAAATTCCCTATACCTTTTCCGATCCGCTCGGACAGACCCTGACGCTTCATAAAGGCATGACCAAACATGTCGTGCGCGATCTGGGCATTCCCACCCCGGACTTTGCCGTTGTTTCCGATCCGGAGGATATCAATCTCGTTTGCCTTCCCTATCCCCTTTTTGCCAAACCCGTCGCGGAAGGCACGGGTAAAGGTATCACCGCCCTGTCCAAAATTGACAACGCCGAAGATCTGCGCAAGGTCTGCATGAATCTTCTTACGATTTTTTGCCAGCCCGTATTGGTGGAAACGTATCTGCCCGGACGGGAATTCACCGTCGGGATCGTCGGCACCGGCAAGGACGCCAGCGCCCTCGGCGCCATGGAGGTCATTTTGAATCCCGACGCTGAACAGCACGCTTACTCCTACGAGAATAAAGAACACTATGAAAACCTCGTGCGATACGCCGTCGTCGATGATGCTGAAGCCAGACATGCCATGGAAATATCGCTTGCCGTCTGGCGCGGACTCGATTTGAAAGACGGGGGGCGCATTGATCTGCGTTCCGACGCGCACGGTGTTCCGCATTTTATCGAGGTAAATTCCCTGGCCGGTTTGAATCCGGTCCGTTCGGATTTACCTATTCTCTGCGGACTGATCGGCATCTCCTATGACCGGCTCATAACGGATATCCTGAATTCGGCACTGAAGCGTGCCGGAATCCTAACTAAAAGCCGGACTGAATCCTGATCCTGAAACCGGGAAACGAATCCATGAGAAAAATTGTCATTTTACATACAGACGTGACAGCTGATGCAAGCGAGGATGAACTGGATTGCCTGAAACAGGCCGAAACTGTTTCCGAAGCTTTGCAAAAACTCGGCTATAGAACGATTTTGATGCCTTTTGTTCTCGACCTGGGTAAAAATATTGAAGCGCTTCGCCAGGCCCATCCACATGTTGTTTTTAATCTGGTGGAAACTCTTGCCGGGAAAGGCAGTCTTATTTACATGGCCCCCGCACTGCTGGACTTACTGAATATTCCCTATACAGGGTGTCGCACGGATGCCATGTACCTTACGTCCAATAAACCAATGGCCAAGAAAATTATGCATGACGCAGGCATTGAAACACCTGCCTGGTTTACCGGTGAGGGGGACTCTTTTGGATCGACCACCGCGGATACCTTCATCGTTAAGGCATGCTGGGAAGACGCTTCCGTGGGATTAGATGAAAATTCTGTTATTAAAATAACTCATTCAGCCGATATATTTAACGCCATTCATAATGTAAGGCAAAAATTAGGTGTTTCCTGCTTTGCAGAGGCATATATCGAAGGCCGGGAGTTTAACGTAGCCCTTTTGGCAAGCCAATCGGGAGTCCAGCTTCTCCCCCCGGCAGAAATTCTTTTTCTAGATTACCCGAAGGGTAAACTGAAGATGCTGGACTATCGTTCTAAATGGATTGAAGATTCATTTGAGTACGATCACACCAGACGCACACTGGACATTGCGGACAAAAGACGCAGCATTGATAGACTGTCTGCGCGACATTGCACTGCGATGCTGGAATATATTCGGTTTGCGCGGATACGCCCGCGTGGATTTCCGGGTGGACCAACAGGGCAATCCCTTTGTTCTAGAAATTAATGCTAATCCGTGCCTGTCGCCGGATGCCGGTTTTGCTGCCGCTTTGGAACAGGCATCGATATCCTATCATGAAGCGATAGGTTTACTGATCAATGATGCATTGAAATAATTTTTTGGAGGTAGATGTTGTTGTGTTAAAACCCATTATATTACTTTCGTTTTCCAATCTTTTTATGACTTTTGCCTGGTATGGCCATTTGAAAAATCTCAACAGCAAACCCCTGTTGCTGGTCATCATGATCAGCTGGGGTATTGCTTTTTTTGAATATGTCCTGCAAGTGCCGGCCAATAGAATTGGCTTCCAGTATTATGATTTAGGTCAACTTAAAATAATACAGGAAATTATTACCATGATTGTCTTTGCTTGCTTTGCTATCCTGTATATGAAGCAACCGCTAAAGCTGGACTTTCTCTGGGCGGCACTTTGTATGGTTGGCGCAGTTTACTTTATTTTTCGAAGCGGCCTGCCGCAGAACGTGTGATCCTGATGAACCCTATAACCTATCGACAGGAAATTGAGCCATCAGATCTGGGCGCGATTTTGAACATTGTTCAATCCAGCGGCTTTTTTTCCGCCGCGGAAATAGAATTAGCCCGCGAACTGGCCGCAGATCGGCTCGAACACGGTCTACAGAGCTCTTATCGATTTCTATTTGCGGAGGATGATAGACAAGTTGTCGGCTATACCTGTTACGGCCTGATTCCGGCAACCGCCGGCAGCTATGATCTTTACTGGATCGCTGTTTCCGAAGCCATGCGTGGTCGTGGCCTGGGTAAAATTCTTCTCCAAAAAACAGAAGAGCTGATCCGCAATATGGGCGGCAAACAACTATACGCGGAAACATCTTCCCGCGCTCAATATACGCTGACTCACCGCTTTTATGAAAATTGCGACTATGTCCCGGAAGCCATTCTTATAGACTTCTATGCACCCGGCGACAGTAAAATTATTTACTCTAAGGTCCTTAAATAACAAAGAATAAGACCAATAACTCGTCTAAAATTCGTTTTAAGCTCTTGCATTTTCCCCTATAATTCGCTAGAGCACTGCTGACTTTAAGATTACCCGTTGCATATCTAAGGAAAAAAGGAGGATTTGCTTATGCGCCTGTTTCCTAAAGAAGAAAATTTCTTTAATTACTTTGAAGAGCTGGCCAATAAAATTGAAGAAGGTGGTCAATTCTTTCTTGAAATGACCAAGAATCGCGATTATTCGGCAGCAAAAGTTTCCCGGCTCAAGGAACTTGAGCATGAAGCGGATGGTATTACCCATAAAACATACGAAAGAATGCACAAGACCTTCCTTACGCCCATTGATCGTGAAGATATTTACGCGTTGGTCAATAAGATGGACAGCATTATGGACGTCATTGAAGCCACCGCCATCCGCATCCACATGTATAAGGTTAAAAAACCGGATGACGAAATCATCAAGCAGGCGGAAATTCTTTTTCAAGCCATTAAAAAAATGAAAGGGATTGTTCACGGCTTGCGTAATATGAAAAACAGCCAAATGATTCTAGATGGCTGCGTGGAAATCCACACCCTGGAAAATGCCGGCGACGTCGTCTTAAGAACTATCATCACCGATCTTTTTATCAAAGAAAAAGATGCCATTGAGCTGATTAAATGGAAAGAAATCTTTGAGCGAATCGAAGAAGCTATTGATGTGTGTGAAAATGTATCCAACATCGTGGAAGGGATTGTTTTAAAACATGCTTGATTCAATGGCATTTGTTATTTTTCTGGTTATTGATAGCGCTTGATTTTCGATTTTCTGAATGGGTTTCACGATTCTGCTAATTCGATTTCCAACGATTGTTTCCACCAGAGTGCTTATCTCCAAAACAAGCCGTAATCTGGGCGGCATTTTTTAACTTTGCGGCCGCATTTTTTATTGGAACACAGGTTGCCCACACGATCGGAAGAGGCATCATCCATCTCGATATCGTCGATAATTTAGTCATTCTTTCCGCCCTAGGTGGCGCTATTATTTGGAATATTACAACGTGGTATTACGGCCTTCCCAGCAGTTCATCGCACGCTCTGATCGGTGGTCTTATTGGAGCCGCGTATTGCCAAAGCCGGTACCAGCACACTCGTTTGGTCCGGCATTATCAAAACAACTACTTTCATCGTTCTTTCACCGGCAATCGGTTTATTTTTAGGCTATTTCTTTATGATTCTTTCACTTAATTTGAATCGCAATTCCAATATGGCTCGTTCGGATAAATTATACAGAAAATTGCAATTGGCTTCTTCCGCAATCTATTCGCTCGGTCATGGAATGAATGACGCGCAAAAAACGATTGGCATCATTGCCATACTCCTCTACAGTAAAGGCCTGATCGATTCCAGTTTTAACATCCCCTATTGGATTATTATCCTGTGCTACTACTGTCATCGCACTGGGAACCATGTTTGGCGGCTGGCGCATTGTTAAAACAATGGGCACTAAAATTACCAAACTTACACCGATTGGCGGATTTAGCGCCGAAGCCGGAGCCGCTTGCGCCATTATCGGCGCATCCGTCGCTGGAATACCTGTCAGCACAACTCACACGATCACCGGCGCTATCGTTGGTGTTGGCGCAACGAAAAGACTCTCTGCCGTACGCTGGGGCGTTGCAGGTAACATCATCTGGGCCTGGATTTTAACCATTCCCATTGCCGCCATTATCTCCGCTATTATTTTTCTTTCTTTAAGATATTTTATCTATTAACACTCTGCTTTATTTTCCCATTCATCTTAACTTAAAATACTATTGATAATTTTTCGTTTTTACCGTAAATTTCTTTCATTGATCGAAAAACAATCGAACACGGGGAGATATCATTTGCATGCCGGAGAAACTGCTGCCTTTTACAAAAGAACAGATTGAAAAAATCATTAAAAAATACCCGACGCCTTTTCATATTTATGATGAAAAGGCTATTCGCGAAAACGCGCGCGCCTTTAAAAAAGCCTTTGCCTGGAATGACGGCTTCAAGGAATTCTTCGCGGTCAAGGCCGCGCCCAATCCCTATTTGATGAAAATCCTTCATACAGAAGGATTCGGCGCGGATTGCAGTTCGCTCGCGGAATTGCTGATGGCTGAAAAAACAGGCATTACCGGCGAAGAAATCATGTTTTCATCCAACGACACGCCTGCCGAGGATTTTCTGCTGGCAAAAAGACTGCAAGCGATCATCAATCTGGACGACATCAGCCATATTGACTATCTGGAAAAGAGCGCCGGATTGCCTTCCCTGATCTGTTTTCGCTATAACCCCGGTCCTTTAAAAAAAGGCAATGTGATCATCGGCCATCCGGAAGAAGCAAAATACGGCTTCACACGGGAACAGCTGTTTGAGGGCTATCGAATTTGCCGGGATAAAGGCATCAAACGTTTCGGTATTCATACGATGGTGGCCTCCAACGAACTGGACGCCCAATACTTTGTGGAAACCGCCGAAATTCTTTTCGAGTTGATTGTTCAAATTTCGCATGCGCTGAACATCCGGTTCGAGTTTATCAATATCGGCGGCGGCATCGGTATTCCCTACCGACCGGAACAGGCCCGCATCGACCTTACCGCCATGAACCGGGGGATCAAAGAAAAATATGAAAAGATCATCGCAGCCAACGGACTGGCCCCGATCAAACTTTTCACTGAATGCGGACGATATATCACCGGCCCCTATGGTTATCTGGTTTCCCGCGTTCTGCATATTAAAGACACTTATAAACAATTTGCCGGACTGGATGCCTGCATGGTCAATCTGATGCGTCCGGCTCTTTATGGCGCCTATCATCACATCACTGTTGTGGGAAAAGAAAAACAATCCCATGATTTCATGTATGACGTTACCGGATCTCTTTGTGAAAATAACGACAAGTTTGCTATTGACCGCATGCTGCCCAAGCTGGAACCGGGCGATATTGTGGTTATTCATGACGCGGGAGCGCATGGTTACGCCATGGGTTTCAACTATAACGGCAAGCTCCGCTCTGCCGAGTTGCTCCTGAGAGAAGACGGTTCCGTGACGCCCATCCGCCGCGCCGAAACCGTGGACGATTATTTTACAACACTGAATTTTAAAGGATTATCAACTTTTAAGGTGTAAAGAAGGTGCAAGGAATAGCGGTGCAAAATGTTTTTTACCTTGAGCCTTGAACCTTTTCCCCCATTGCCTTTCCCATCAAGCATCATTATACTTATCCCATGTCGAAAGAAAAGATTCCATCAACACCGGCCATACTGGCACTGAAGGCAAAAGGTGCTGATTTTTCAATACATACCTATGCGTATGAAGAAAAAGGTGGCACAAGAGTTTCATCTGCTAAGTTGGGCGTCGATGAGCATTGCGTGATTAAAACCCTGGTGATGGAGGACGAATCGGCCAAACCACTCATCATTCTCATGCATGGCGATAAAGAGGTTTCCACCAAAGCTCTGGCTCGATTTCTGGGCGTCAAGTCCATTGCGCCCTGCAAACCGGACATTGCACACAAACATACGGGCTATTTGGTCGGCGGAACCTCGCCTTTCGGCACCAAAAAACCTTTGAGTATTTATATGGAAAAATCCATTATCGATCTACAGGAAATTCTGATCAATGCGGGCGCCCGCGGTCTGCTGGCCAAAATGACGCCTTCGGAATTGGTGCGCATCCTGAAGCCCCGCGAGGTCAGCGTTGCGATATAATTTGCCTTTTAACTTAAAAAAAGAGATAATGCCTCCCAGGTTTTGAGGAGATGTTTATGCCGGACAATGTTATTATCCGCTGCCTCAATTGCGGAACGAAAAATCGCATACCGAAACAAAAATTCCAGAAACGTCCCACGTGCGGCAATTGTCACGCGGCGCTTGATGACCTGATCATCCGCTGCCTCAATTGCGGAACGAAAAACCGGATGCCAGAGGAGCGTCTGAATTCAAAACCGCTTTGCGGCAAGTGCAAGGAACCGCTGGTCATTGCACCTCAGAACGTCAAACCGGTGGAGGTCAACGATGATTCGTTTGCCCGCGAAGTGCTGACTACGGAAACATCCGTGCTGGTCGATTGCTGGGCGCCCTGGTGCGGTCCTTGCAAAAGCCTTGCGCCGATCATTGACGAACTGGCATCGGATTACGCCAATGGCGTGAAGGTCGTCAAACTGAATGTGGACGAAAATCCCGTTACCGCGTCACAGTATGGCATTCGCAGCATTCCCACCCTGCTGTTTTTCCGGGAAGGCAGACTCGTTGAACGCCTCGTGGGCGCCTTGCCGAAACAGGAAATCGAAAAGCACCTGCTTGCAATCATCAAGACGAACTGAGAACGGACAGACCCCTTCATGGAACACAAGACCAAAGCGTATTCCTGTAAAATCTTTACGGTATGGGAAGAAGATATTCAACTGGCCAACGGTAAGAAGACCCGGCAAAGCTGGATCGACCATCAACCGACCGTTGCCGTCATGGCGGTCAACAAAAAAAACGAATTGCTGCTGATCAGTCAGTATCGCGTCCCCACCAATGATCAACTGCTGGAAATTCCAGCCGGTTCATTCGACGACGGGGAATCTCCGGCCGAGTGCGCCCAGCGGGAACTCGCCGAAGAAACGGGATTTCGGTCAGGCCGGCTTACCGAGCTATACGCGGGTTATCTGTTGCCGGGTTATTGCAATGAATACATGTATTTTTTTCTAGCCGAAGACCTGGTTTACGAACCTCTCAGCCCTGATGATGATGAAGTTATTGAAGTCATGCCGACCCCCTGGGATCAGGTTTTTGACATGCTGCAAAACGGCCGGATCCGGGACGCAAAGACGGCGCTGGGTATCCTGTTGGTCGAGCACTATTTAAAAAATAAAACAAATTTTTAGAAAGGAATGGGCAAACCAATTTCAGCTCTCGATCAGCGCAGCATTTTTTCTCTTTTTTCCAATTGAATCTCCAGATTCTTTAATTGCTGGATATCCTTCTTTAACTGCTCATTTTCCTGCTGCAATCTGATTATTTCCGCCGAGTATTTTTCCTCTATCTGTCTGGTGTTATCTCTTAAGCCTTCAATTTCTTTTGTCAGTTTTACATGCTCATCCTGAGCTTTTTGATTCTCCTGCCTTAATTGAACCTGTAGCGCAGAAATCCTGTCCAGACTGGATATTAAAGCCTGGGCGCCAGCGACCCATTTGCTTTTTGGAAATTGCACAACTAGATTTTCCAGCCTGGCCTTTGCTTCATTATAATTAGGTTCATTTTTGTTGTTACTTAAATAGGACAGGGCCTCTTCGAACAGTTCCCTATCCGAAGGTTCTGTACTGAAGATACCACTTGATTTTTCCACCGTCACCCGTCCGTCCATTCACGTTATCTACGACAGCTTTTGTTGAACAGCCGGCCAACATGATGGTTACAATCATAAAATAAATCAATGTTCTAAAATTGATTAACACTTGTTCAGCTCCAGAGTGCTTTGTAAGTTCTGCGGATGTGATAATTTTCTTTTTTCTACATATTCTTCCGTCACGTAATTACTGCCGGGCATCATTTTGGCGTATTCCTTTAATTCCGCCACCAGTCTGGCCATGTCGAGGGGGTTTTTAAAACGCGATCCATCATCCGTAACAATCGCCGCAGTGACCGTAATCAGCGGAAATTTTTGGATAATTCCCTGACGATTTTTGCCAATGAAGTATCCGTTTTGTGCATCTTCCGTCGCATAGAAGCTGAGGATACGGCCTTCAAAATCAGTGACCAGCCTTTTACAGATGGACTGAACGTGATCCGGATTACCAATGACGACAAAATCATCACCCCCGATATGACCGAGAAAAATCCCTGTCAGTTGCGCTTCGCTGATATAACCTTGAAGGATATTGGCGACTTCCTTAATGACTTCACTGCCCCACGCATATCCATACTTATCGGCAAATGGCTTGAAATTATCAAGATCAACCTGACATAAAGAAAACAATTTCCCCTGGGTCAGCAAATGCTCAATGCGGTTTTCAATGGCCAGATTACCCGGCAACCCGGTAAGTGGACTGGCATCAAGATTCAGCGCTTCCAACACTTTGAGTCTTTTTGTCATATGGGCGAAAGATTTCGCCAGAACGCCGATTTCATCATTCCGCCTTGCTTCGATTTTGTGATCCAGGTTGCCTTCGGCAATCAACCGGGTGGCTTTCTGGAGTTGCTGAAGCGGTTTAGAGATGTTGCGGGTAATGATCAACGCCAGAGTAATTCCCAGGAGTAAGCTTAATAAACCTAATCCCATCGTCATATGAACAGCCGTTAAACCCTGTCTGGCGATCCGGTTCATTTCATTATTTATGGCCTGATCCATATTCTTTTGAATGCCTCGAAGTTTTACCGCCATGTCATCGATGATGGCCTTGCCTGCCGTATCGGAAATAGCCTGGGCTTCCTGCAACTGACCGTTTTGCACCATTATAATTTCTTTCGAGAACAGTTCCCTTAAACGATCCTGCAGTGCGTCCATTTCGGCAACAGTGTTTTTTGCGTTGCGATCAAGCTTTAAATTACGCATCCGGCTCAACTCTTCCTTAAATTCATTGCTGCGTTGCCAGAAAATCCGCTCCAGCTCGGGATCTTTTAGAATTAAATATTTTTTTTCGGCGCTTTCCTGGGTTAGCAGGATATCCATTAGTTTTTTTGAGCTTTCCATCAAAACAAAATGATGATTCGTTATGTTGTAAGCCACCCCGCTGAGCTTCTGAAGACTGAACAATGCATAGGCGCTGGCCAGCACAGTCAAAAGCGCCATAAACAAATAACCCAACAACAATTTGCGGCTGATCGTAAGTTTCATCTTTTCTAAAAACCAATGAAGATTGTTACGCCTGCGGAATGCAATTCCCAACAAAAAAATTCTTTTTTTGAAGTAACACAACCGGCCGCTCTCCGCAAAGAATAATTTATTGTTTTGTTAGATTTTGCAAAATTTCCCCCGCCCC
Source organism: uncultured delta proteobacterium (assembly GCA_963726395.1). Classification (GTDB taxonomy): domain Bacteria; phylum Desulfobacterota; class Syntrophia; order Syntrophales; family Smithellaceae; genus UBA8904. The sequence goes on along the minus strand of CAVSCG010000023.1, from coordinate 42,041 downwards.
GGAAAAATTCGGAAAGCTTCTTGCCACAGACGGGAAGTTTTGTTAAACTGCTTTTTAGAAACAGGCTGCACTTTCCATAATCTTAAGAAACCCGTTGAGACAGGCATTGGCCTGACAGTCATTACCTGTAAGGAAGGGAGACGCTACCATGATTTACAATGAGGAGTTTGAAACCCTGCCGCGCGAGGCATTAAAAGCTCTACAAGTCAAACGGCTCCAGCAGGTCCTGCAACGCGTCTATCACACGGTCGGTTATTATAAAAAATCGCTGGACGCCGCCAAAATTTCGCCTGACGATATTCGGTCCCTTGACGATTTAAAAAAGCTTCCCTTCATTACCCGTCAGGATTTGCGCAATAATTATCCCTTTGGCCTGTTTGCCGTCCCGATGAGCAACATCGTCCGCCTGCATGCATCGTCCGGCACCTCCGGACGGTCCTCCGTGTTCAGTTATACCAAGCGAGATATAGAAACTTGGACGGACCTGACCGCCCGTTCCCTGGTTGCTGCGGGATTGACCAAAAACGATATTGTCCATAACGCCTTTAGTTATGGCCTGCTCCCCGGGGGCCTGGGACTGCATTACGGCATCGAAAAAATCGGCGCCAGTGTTATTCCCATGTCCGACGGCAACACCAAACGGCAAATTTTGCTTTTACAGGATTTCGGCCCGACCGTTCTGTGTGCCACGCCATCCTATGCTCTGCATCTGGCCGAGGAAGGCACGGCGCTGGGCGTGGATATGAAATCGCTGCAACTGCGAGTGGGCATCTTCGGAGCGGAGCTTTGGAGCGACGCCACCCGCGACGCCATAGAAAAAACTTTTGGCATCAAAGCGCTCAATATCTTCGGCCTATCGGAAATGATGGGACCGGGCATGGCCTGTGAGTGCCTGGAAGGCCGTCACGGTATGCACATCTTTGAAGATCATTTTATCGTCGAAACCGTTCATCCCGAAACCGGCCTACGCCCTGCCCGAAGGAGAAGAGGGCGAACTGGTCTTTACCAGCCTGACCCGGGAAGCGTTTCCGCTCATCCGCTACCGCTCCGGCGATATTTCGCGCCTGATTCCCGAGGCCTGCCGCTGCGGCCGCACACATATCCGTATGGAGCGCGTGCTGAAAAGAAGCGACGATATGCTGACCATCCGCGGCATCAATATCTTTCCTGTTCAGGTGGAAGCGATTCTCAAGGAGATTGAAGGCGTCGAACCGGATTACCAGCTGATTATTGATAAGGTCGGGGCGTTGGACGCCGTTGAGTTACAGGTGGAAGTCGGTGATAAATTCTTTAGCGAATCGGGCGGTGTCAAGGAATTGCAGACTATTGAAAAAAGAATCGTCAAGGATATGAAGGATTATCTGAGCATCTCGCCGCGCGTCAAACTGGTGGCCCCGCAAACCTTGAAGGATAAAAGAAAGAAAGTAATCGATAAACGCACTATTTAAGGAAGTGGAGGAATAATATATGAAGGTAGAACAAATCTCTGTTTTTCTGGAAAACAAACCCGGCTCGCTTGAACACGCGACGCGCGTCCTGAAGGAGAACAACATTAATATCCGCACCCTGTCGCTTGCTGAAACGGTGGATTTCGGTATTTTGCGTTTAATCGTCAATGACGTGGAAAAGACAAATAAGGTCCTTAAAGACGCAGGCTTCCGGGTCAGTAAAACGGTCGTAGTCGCCGTCGAAGTGCCCGATCAGCCGGGCGGTTTGCACAGCATCATGGAAGTCTTAAACAAAGAAGCCATCAACGTGGAATATCTTTACGCCTTCGTCGAAAAAAGCGGCCAGAACGCCGTCATCATCTTCCGCTTTGACGCTCCGGAAAAAGCCATCGACGTGTTGCTCGCGCATAAGTTTACGGTGGTGCCGGGAGTAAAACTCTACGAGTTCTGATGGGTGAAATATTGAAGCAAGCTATTACAGCATTTCTGAAGCCGCAGGTAACTGATTGGGGGTTCGCATCGGTAGATCGTTTTGCCGACGCCCCCGAAGCACACCATCCCAAACGCATTTGCCGGGATGCCGAAACTGTGATTGTTTTCGGCATTGCCGTTCCCCGTGGCATGCTCAAATCACCGGATTACAATCTTTACGCTCTGCACCGGACCTACCACAGCGCCTATATGCGCATTGACGAAATATCGCTCGCCCTTTGTAATTTCATCGAATCCCAGGGCAAGTATCTTGCCGTTCCCATTCCCAGCTATGCCCCGATGGTTTTTCATCAGTTTGAACCCTGGGGAATGATGTCGCTGAAGCACGCCGCCGTCAATGCCGGCCTCGGCAGTTTCGGACGAAGCGGCCAGGCGTATCATCCGCAATACGGCGCGCTTTTACGGTTAGGTGCCGTGGTAACAGATGCGTTGATAGACGCAGATCCGTTGCTTCCCACCGATCCTTGCCCTCCCACTTGCACGGCCTGTTCTAAAGCTTGTCCGGCCAAGGCCTTTGACGCGGATGGAAAATTTCACAAGATGACATGCCTGGGTCGCACAATCAAGCACGCCATTTATCCTCTGGCTTTAAACAGTGAAGCGGGTTTGAAAAATATCGAGCGGGTCATTAACACAGCCGGGCATAACTACTGGATAGATTGCGCTGAATGTCTGAAGGTGTGTCCGCTAAACAAACGGTGATACTATAAAGGTTTACCACATTCCTTGCACTTGCCGTCTGGGCCAACGACGCCGATACAGGCGCCGTCTCTGCATAATACTCTTTTATCCCAATCGTCATCAGATCCCGCTTCTTCCGACGCCATAGACGTTGCTTCATGAACGTCGGCAGGTTTAACCATTTCCTTACCGTGGTCTTCCGGGAGAACGCCTTCGTAAGGTTTGTTGCATTCTCTGCACTTGCCGTCCGGGCCGATCGTGCCGATGCAGGATTCGTCGCTGCACAAAACACGTGCATCCCAATCTATATTCTCGTCAAAAATGATTTCCTTCATTTTATTCTCCCGGAAGTAATTTTGATCTTACTTATAACAGCTTCAATTTTTTTTCCACTATGGAGAAATCATTTTTAGTAAATTTTTGATTACTCTGTAGAATGCCCAGAGGCAAGGCGTACGAAGCCAGAGGAGTAAGGCGTACTTTTAGTGTACGTCGGAACGACGAAAGCTGAAGTACAACGCAGCATATGGGCATTCTACAAAGTAATCAGCCTTTGATACAGGCAATTGACCTTAAGCGCGCCACTTTGCGGGCAATGCCCGCCTCATGAACCACTGCAACGACATCATTTAAGTTTTTATACGCTTCGGGCATTTCCTCGTTCAGCGTTCCTTTACTGCCGGCCATCACCAAAACACCCTGATCGGCCAATTCACGGCTGATGGAGCGGCCCCGGCTGTTCTTGATGGCCTGGGTACGGCTCATCACGCGGCCTGCGCCGTGACAAGCGCTGCCGAAAGTTTCCTGCATGGCTTTTTCCTGACCAACCAGCACATAAGACCCTGTTCCCATGTCTCCGGGAATCAGGACCGGTTGGCCAACACTGCGGTAGCGTGCAGGAACTGCTTCATGACCTGCGGGATAGGCTCGTGTCGCACCTTTTCGATGCACGCAAAGTTTTTTCTCAACACCTGCAATATTGAAAGATTCGATTTTGGCGATGTTGTGGCAGACGTCATAGACCAAACGCGCCCCCAACTCGCGGGGAGCTATATGTAAGGTTTTCTCCAAAACCTCGCGCGTCAGATGCATCAGGATTTGACGGTTGGCCCAGGCGTAATTGGCGCCGCAGGCCATGGCGGCCAGATAATTACGTCCCCGCCCAGAGGCCAGATAGGTGCATGCCAATTGCCGGTCCGGCAAAGCGATGCCTGTTTCAGCCTGATGTTTGACCATCAACGCCAGGTAATCGTCGCAAATTTGATATCCCAGACCTCTTGATCCGGTGTGGATCATGACGACAATTTGCCCTTTGCGCAGACCAAATGCCTGAGCCGCTTTTTCATCAAAGATGTCCTGGACGACTTCTATTTCCAGGAAGTGATTGCCGGAACCCAGTGTGCCCAGCTGCTGTTTGCCGCGTTCGAGAGCGCGCGCCGATAGCTGCTCCGGGTCCGCGCCGCTCATACAACCGCCATCTTCGGTTGTTTCCAAATCGTGAGCCGATCCGAAACCGGCTTTGACCGCCCAACTCGCGCCGTCTTCGAGAACTTTTTTCTGATCTTTACCGGAAAGTTTAACATAGCCTGTAGAGCCGACACCTGTTGGAATACAATGATATAACGCTGTGGTTAAGTCTTTAGTTTTATCTTTGATGTCGGCAAGTGTGAGCTCCGTGGCCATCAGGCGACAGCCGCAGTTAATGTCATAGCCGACGCCTCCCGGCGATACCACGCCTATGTCCAGATCAAAAGCCGCCACGCCGCCGATAGGAAAACCATAGCCCCAGTGGATATCCGGCATGGCGAGCGAATAATTGACGATGCCCGGAAGGTGCGCCACATTGGCCACCTGCTTCGTGCTCTCATCGTTTTTGAGCAGATTCAATATTTTTTCATTGGCATAAATGATCCCCGGTACCTTCATGCAACCCGTCTGGGGAAGAAGCCAGCGATTGTCATCTATTTTTTCGAGTTTAACATCAGACATCAAAAATCACCCTGGCTTTCCAGCCCGACTTTTGTTTTTTAACACTCACGCCGGAGTAGGTTACCGCTTTGATCTCTGTTTTAATTGAATGGTTTTTCTGGTTGTATGGCTCAACCAACAATTGCACCAAAAGTCTTTTATTGGTGCACTCAACAATCACGCACTGATCCACCACAAAACCCGCACCATTAAACAAGTAAAGAAGCTCCCGTAAAAAGTTGATGAGCAGATCTTCCACATCCGTCCCGTCCACAGTCCTTATTTTGAGCCGCACTTTTGTCCCCTGGCTTTTCTTTATATTATCGTCGATGGTTTGAATCAGTATATCAAACAAAGCGCATGCGGCATTGGCAAACAGTTCCTTCTTTGTTCGTCCGAATATTTCGATACCGATATCGGCTGTATGGTCAAACAATATGTATTTCGGCATGTACAAATTATAACCCAATACTTGTTAATGAACAAGCTTCTCTGTTTATTGTCTTGATTTTCACCTGCGTAGAAATGACAGAGGGAGGATTGAATAAAAAAGGGCGCAATAAGCGCCCTTTTTCTCGCAGAATGCTAAAATAGGTTTATTCGTTTTCCGGCGTTCCGTTTTCTTCTGTTGTCACATCCATCTCATCATCACCGTTTACACCGTCATCCGGGCCTTCGGCTTCCTGCGTTGTGCGGGCGACGCCGACGAGTTTTTCTTCCGGCTCCAGATCAATGAGTTTGACGCCCTGGGTTACCCGATGATTAATAGGAACCTCCTGCACCTTGAGGCGGATTACTTTGCCCGCATTGCTGATGAGCATGATGTTCTCTTCGCCCTGCACCTGCAACACGCCGGAGACATTGCCAATCTTAGCCACGGTTTTCAGGTTGATCGTGCCTTTGCCGCCGCGCGTCTGCACGCGGTATTCATCAATCGGTGTGCATTTGCCGAACCCGTTTTCAGAAATCGTCAGCATGAATGTGCCCTGAGCGGGAATTTCCACGCCGATCACGTCGTCACCTTCATCCAGATTAATGCCGCGAACGCCGCGGGCTGTTCTGCCCGTGTCGCGCACATCGTCTTCGTTGAAGCGAATGGCCATGCCCAGTCTGGTTCCTAAAAACACATCCTGATTGCCCATGGTCAACTGGACATCCACCAGCTCATCGCCCTCGTCAATGGAAATGGCAATGATGCCGCCGGCGCGCGGATTTGAATAAGCGGCCAGATCGGTCTTTTTGATAATACCCTTCTTGGTCACCATCACAATAAACTTGTCTGCAACAAACTCCTTAACGGGCAATGTCGCGCTGACTTTCTCACCCGAAGCCAGATTGACCAGATTGACCATGGCCTTGCCTTTGGCGGCGCGTCCGGCCTGCGGAATCTGGTAAACTTTTAACCAATACACCTTTCCCATGTTGGTGAAGACCAGCAGGTAATGATGGGTGGAAGCAATAAATATTTTTTCTACAAAATCTTCTTCCTTGGTGCCCATACCAACCTTACCCCGCCCGCCGCGGTGCTGGCTCTTGTAGAGACTGACCGCATTGCGTTTAATGTATCCGGCATGAGATATGGTAACCACCACGTCTTCTTCCACGATCATGTCTTCGATATTGATGTCTTCGGTGCTGGCGACAATTTCTGTGCGGCGCTCGTCGCCGTATTTCTCCCGGATTTCTGTGAGTTCTTCGATAATGACCTGCAATACTTTCTGAGGATCGGCCAGGATACCAGCAAGATGAGCAATCAATGCCGTGACTTCCACATATTCCGCATCAATCTTGTCTCTTTCCAGTCCCGTCAGGCGTTGCAGTCTCATCTCCAGGATGGCCTTGGCCTGAATCTCCGACAGGCTGAACTTTGCGCATAACGCCACCGCCGCCTCATTGGCGTTTTTCGATGCCTTGATCACTTTGATAATTTCATCGATGTTGTTCAAGGCGATAATGTAGCCTTCTAAAATATGCGCCCGTTCTTTGGCGCGCGCCAGCTCGAACTTCGTGCGGCGGACAACGATTTCCTGCCGGAAGGCAACGAATTTCTCCAGCACCTCTTTGAGATTGAAAACGTATGGACGGTTTTCGGAGATCGCCAGCATAATGATGCCGAACGATGTTTCCATTTGCGTGTATTTATAGAGCTGATTGAGAATAATCGCGGAATTCTCGTCACGTTTGAGGTCGATTACGACGCGGATGCCTTCGCGGTCCGATTCATCACGTAAATCCGATATACCGCCGACTTTCTTGTCGCGCACCAGTTCGGCTATTTTTTCAATCAAGGTGGCCTTGTTGACCTGATAGGGCAGTTCCGTAACGACGATGCTTTCCCGATCATTACGGGCATTCTTTTCAATCAGCGCCCGCGCCCGCAGCCGGATAACGCCGCGCCCGGTTTTGTATGCCGATAAAATGCCTTCGCGGCCATTGATGAATCCGGCGGTCGGGAAATCCGGTCCGTGAATATGCTTCATCAGTTCTTCAATGATAATTTTGGGATTGTTGATGAGCGCGATGGTGCCATTGATGATTTCCGTCAAATTGTGGGGCGGAATATTGGTCGCCATACCGACGGCGATACCCGATGACCCGTTCAGCAACAGGAGTGGAAGGCGCGTCGCCAGAAGCGACGGCTCCTGCAGGGATTCATCATAGTTGGGCACGAAATCGACCGTGTCTTTTTCCAGATCGGCCATCACTTCATCGGCAATACGCGCCAGGCGGCTTTCCGTATAACGCATGGCCGCCGGAGGATCGCCGTCAATCGAACCGAAGTTGCCCTGCCCGTCCACTAGCATGTAGCGCAGAGAAAAATCCTGCGCCATACGCACCAGCGTGTCATAGATCGCCGTATCGCCGTGCGGATGATATTTACCCATGATATCACCGACGATGCGGGCGCATTTTTTATAGGGTTTATTATGGCGGTAGCCCGTTTCATACATGGAATATAAAATGCGGCGATGCACGGGTTTGAGGCCGTCGCGCACATCGGGGAGCGCCCGGCCGATGATGACGCTCATGGCGTAATCCATGTAGGACTTTTTCATTTCATCTTCTATATTCACAAGCGTTTGCTTGTGGTGTATATCACGTTCCATTTTGTTTCTTCCTCTCTCTTCTTGCTACACAAGCCGGCCATAACTACAGACAAGCGTAATCGATTTATTTCAGGGTGATGCTAGATATCTAAATTGGAAACATGCAGAGCATTTTGATAGATGAAGTCGCGCCGCGGTTCCACTTGATCGCCCATCAGCGTGGTAAAAATTTCATCAGCCATAACCGCGTCTTCGACGCCCACCTGCAGCAATGTGCGCTTTTCCGGATTCATCGTGGTTTCCCAGAGTTGCTCCGGGTTCATTTCACCCAAGCCTTTGTAACGCTGAAGGGTCAGGCCTTTCTTGCCCAAGGTAATGAGATGATCGACCAGAGCGCGGGCGGTAGGCAGAATGATCGGCGTGGCTGATTCATCAGACTGATCACGGTAAGGAGGCTCGCCCAGTATGGACACCTGCCCCAATAAAGTTCGAATCTCTCCAAACTGAGGTGTCCGGAATATCTCGCGGTCAACGCAGGTGGTAAATATATTCCCATTATTTTTGAGGTCGAAAACCATTTTATAACCGCCGTGATCGGGATCATCTTCAATACGATAGTCGGCAACAACATCACTGCCCATAGCGACAACCGTTCTGCCCGCAATTTTTAAAAGCTCACTTTCAGTTTGAAACGTCTCATCCACTAATGAGGGATCTCCGGCTGCAATACGGATGATATTCCGGTCGCGATGTTCCTTTTCAAAACGGTCCAGCAGGTCGGAGATGCGCATAATTTTTTTAATCAGGACCAGCAGTTTATTGCCGGTGACAGGAAACGGACTGCCGTCGCCCATCAATAAATTGACTTTATCGACGCCATTTTCCAGAATATAGCTTCTCATCTGATCTTCATTCTGGATGTAAAGTTCCTTTTTCTTATCCACCACTTTATAAAGCGGCGGCTGAGCGATAAACAAATAACCTCTTTCGATCAATTCCCGCATCTGGCGGAAAAAGAAGGTCAGAAGCAGCGTGCGAATATGCGCGCCATCCACGTCGGCATCGGTCATGATAATGACTTTATGATACCGCAATTTACTGACATCATAATCGTCAGGGCCAATGCCCGCTCCAAAGGCTGTAACCATCGTTTTGATTTCTTCGTTTTGCAGCATTTTATCAAAGCGCGCTTTTTCCACATTGAGAACTTTACCGCGCAATGGCAGTATCGCCTGATTCTTTCGGTCCCGGCCCTGCTTGGCCGAACCACCGGCCGAATCTCCCTCCACCAGATAAATTTCGCTGAGTGCCGGATCTTTTTCCTGACAGTCGGCCAGTTTTCCCGGAAGAGCGCCGACTTCCAGAGCGCTTTTGCGCCGGGTCAACTCACGGGCACGCCGTGCTGCGTCGCGAGCGCGAGCCGCTTCCATGCACTTATTGAGAATCTGTTTGGCAATCGATGGATTTTCTTCCAGGTAAGAACCGATTTTTTCGTAAACAATACCTTCCACCAGACCCTTTACGTCACTATTGCCCAGCTTTGTTTTTGTTTGCCCTTCAAACTGCGGATTTCGAACTTTAACACTGATCACACAAGCCAGACCTTCTCGCAAATCCTCGCCGCGTAGGGATTCTTTGCCATCTTTAATTAATTTATTACTAGTAGCGTAGTTATTAAACACACGGGTCAACGCCGACCGGAAACCGACCATATGCATGCCGCCTTCGACTGTGTTAATGCTGTTGGCAAAAGAAAATATATTTTCCAGATATGTTTCATTGTATTGCAGCGCGACTTCCACCGCGCAGTCTTCCCTTGAACCGGTCACATAAATCGGGTCTTTGTGCAGCACTTTTTTATTACGATTAATATATTCAACAAAAGAAACTATGCCGCCCTTATAGAAAAATTCCGCCGATTTGTCCGATCGTTCATCCACCAGTGTTATTTTTACGCCGGAATTAAGAAAAGCCAGCTCCCGCAAGCGGTTGGCAATCACATCATAAGCTAAATTCCGTTTCTTCAAAAATTTCGTCATCCGGTAAGAAAGCAACCTTGGTGCCGCGTCCTCTGGTTTTGCCCACCATCTGCAAAGGTCCATCCGGAACACCTATCTGATAGGTTTGCCGATAAACATTTCCGTCGCGCCGCACTTCCAGTTCACATGTCTTGGAAAGGGCGTTTACAACTGACACACCAACGCCATGCAACCCCCCGGATATTTTATAAGTATCATTGGAAAACTTACCACCTGCATGCAGTCTGGTCATCGCCACTTCAGCGGCTGACACACCTTCTGTTTTATGAATATCAACTGGTATGCCACGGCCGTTATCATCCACTACGATACTGTTATCCACCCGGATTTTAACAGAAATCGTATCGCAAAATCCTGCCGCCGCTTCATCAATACTATTGTCAACAACTTCATACACCAGATGGTGTAATCCTTCTTTACTGGTAGAACCAATATACATCGCAGGTCTTTTGCGAACAGCCTCTAATCCTTCTAAAACCTTAATACTATCAGCATTATACATCTCTATCATAGCAGCTTTTTAACTCCTTAAACTTCTTCCTATTTCTAATTTTCCATCTCAAAAATTTTTTATATTTTTAGCGGCATCACAATGCATAAATAATTATCGCCTTCCGCTGGTTTTATGACAGTTGGTTTTAATCCAACACCTACTTCCATAATAATACTATCTATGGAGATCGCTGAAACGGCATCAATAACATAATTAACATTAAACCCAACGTCCATATCTTCCCCGGTATAACTAATATCTATTTCCTCTGTTGCTTCACCAACATCTAAATTTGTAGAATTAAGAGTCATTTTCCCGGAGGTGAAAGATATAATCACACCGCTGTAGCGTTCTGAAGATACAACATTCATTCGTCTTAAAGCGTGAAGAAATGATTCTTTATCCAACGTCACTCCCACACCTTTTTCCGTGGGAATTACTCTTTTATAATCAGGATATTCGGCATCCACCAGATTGACCTTTAAAATAGTATTGTCGGTTTTCACCACAAACATATTTTTGTGAACGCCAATACTAACATTTTCATGAACATCTGTTATTTTTTTGACTTCCATTAATCCCTTACGGGGAATGATAATTCCCTTGGTCATCTCAGGACAGGGCTCCGCTGTGTTTACTTTGGCAACTGCCAACCTGTGCCCGTCCGTCGCCACCATCCTCCAGATATGAGTCGTTCCATCGGAAGATGTTTCAAGTAAAATTCCATTAAGATTCTTCCTACTTTCATCAAAAGCCATCGCAAAGGCTGTTTTATTAATTAAATCCTTAATGGCTGAACCGGGAATGTTAAAAAACTGCACATTCTGGCTGTCCGCAACACTGGGAAAATCATCCGCCGGTAACCCGGGTATTTTATAAACAGCCCTTTGACACGTCACTTTGACGATATTGTTGGCGCTTTTTGTAAAATAAATAGTATCTCCCTGAATTTCCCGGACCATCTCATAGAGTTTTTTAGCGGATAAGGTAATTTCACCTTTTTCCGCTATATCCGCGTCATAATCTGAAATAAGACTGATCTCCCGATCTGTGGCAATGATCTTTAGTTTGTTATGCTCCGTTTTTAAAAGCACGTTATTTAAAATGGGTGTTGTTGTCTTCTTCTCGACAATACCTAAGGTTTTTTGAATACCATCCAAAAAGGTATTTCTGTTGATTTTAAATTCCATCTTAGCCTCCCATTATATTAATTCTTTTTTATTTTTTTCTTTAATATAAAAAACTAGTAGTAGTAATAAGCCCTGTGGATATGTTCATTACTATCAATTTTGTAATTATTTTAATACTTTTTACTTATAAACCTTGTTGAGGAAATGTGTAACTCCCTACTACATTTTGTGGATAACACTGTCTTCAATCTCCTGAAGCATTTTTTTAAAGTTTAAATCAGAGGCTATGGTATTGAGAATTTTATTATTAGCATAAATCACAGTTGAATGATCACGGCCGCCAATTTTTTGACCGATATCAGGATATGAGAAATTTGTTAATTTTCTAGCAAGATACATGGATATTTGCCTGGCTAAAACGAGAGTCTTGTTTTTATTGTGCGCTTTAACATCCGCTATTTTCACATTCATTCGACTTGCGACCACTTTAATAATTTCTTCCACACTCACTTCTTCTTTATTATTATGTTTAACCAGTTTATTTAGTACTTCTTTCACCAGGTCCAAATTAATCTCTCTATTAGTTAAAGAAGAGTAAGCGGCAATACGAATCAAAAAACCTTCCAATTCTCGAACATTAGACTCTACATTAGACGCGATATAATGAGCGACAACCGGTGATAATTCAATTTTACTTTCCTGCATTTTCTTTTCGATAATCGCTATTTTAGTTTCTATTTCAGGTGGTTGAATATCGGCAATTAATCCCCACTCAAACCGGGATCGTAATCTTCCCTCTAAATTTGGGATATCCTTTGGAAATTTATCACTGGTGACGACAATCTGCTTGCCGGAATCGTGCAATGTATTGAATGTATGAAAAAATTCTTCCTGGGTTCTGTCCTTACCCGCCAGAAACTGAATGTCATCAATCAATAAACAACCGATATTACGGTATTTTTCACGAAATTTCGGCATCCGGTCGTAGCGGATTGAATTAATCATTTCGTTCATAAAGGCTTCCGCAGACACATACATGACATTTAAATCAGGATGAGAGGCGTTCGTCATTAGACCAATCGCATTGAGCAGATGAGTTTTTCCTAAACCTGAACCCCCGTAAATAAAAAGAGGGTTGTAATTTTTTGCCGGCTGCTTGGCCACGGCGATGGACGCGGCATGAGCAAACTGGTTGGAAGGGCCGATCACAAATCGGTCAAATGTATAATTACTATTTAGATAGGAAATATTTTTATTCCTGGCGGCTGGAGCAGACCCGTGATTATTTTGGCCCTGTTCAAAAGGAAGTACGGCAGCCTCCTGCTTCTTTTCCTTTTCTTTGCTCAACATAAAATCAATATCAACACTGATACCGACCACGCTGTGCAGAGTGTTTTTAATCATGGACAAATAATTATCCATCAGCCAGTCCTTAAAAAATTTATTAGGGACAGATAGTTGGACACATTTGTCTTCCATCGCCACGATTTTGATGGGCTTTATCCAAGTATCAAAATTCTGCTTTGATACTTTTTCCTGAATGATTTTAGTAACTTTATCCCAAACAGATTCCATTATAAACCTTTTATAAACAATATTACCAACAGTTGTTGATAAGTCTTTGTGGCTTTAATTATAGTTCATCCAGAAGGTAACGCGCCAGACGGTTTAACTCATCCATGGATTTATAGGCAATTTCAATGGCGCCCTTTTTGGCCGAACCTTTTATTTGCACCCGGGCCATGCATTTTGTCGTCAATGACTTTTCCAAATCAGTCATAAAACGATCTTTAACAACGATCTTTTTCCCCTCAGATTTTTGTTTTAACTTATTAATTAACTTTTCAGTTTCCCGGACATTGAGTTCTCGCTTCAAAATAATATCCAAGGCCGCAATTTGCTCTTCCTGTGAAGTCAGCGCCAAAAGACAGCGCGCGTGACCCGATGTGATCTTTTTTGCTACCAGAGCGGTTTTGACTTTGACCGGCAGCTTTAAAAGACGCACCGTGTTGGCAATGGTCGAACGGTCTTTGCCGACTTGAGCGGATATTAGCTCCTGTGAGAGGTTAAATTTCTCAATTAGTGTGACGTAGGCACCCGCTTCCTCCAGGGGATTGAGTTCTTCACGCAGCAGATTTTCAATCAGAGATAATTCAGTGGCCTCCCGATCGGAAGCTTTCCGAATAACAATCGGCACTTCCTTGAGGCCTGCCGCCTGCGCCGCGCGCCAGCGTCTTTCCCCGGCGATAATTTCATAACCGGCATCAGCCTTACGGACAATAATCGGCTGAATGATACCGCTTTGCTTTACGGAAGCGATCAGTTTCTTCTGATCTTCGTCGTTAAAATTCTTGCGGGGCTGGTACTGGTTCGGACGTAACTCCTCAATTCCGCAGATTTGGCCGTTGTTTTCTTGCCGGTGTCATTATCGAGCAGATCTGAAAAAATAGCGCCAAGTCCTTTTCCCAGTGCGTCTTTTTTTTGCGCCATCTATCTTTCCTCCCGAAGAATTTCCTGTGCCAGTTCCATGTAAGCAATTGCTCCACGCGATTTGATGTCATATAGAATAATTGGCAAACCGTGACTGGGGCTTTCTGAAAGCCGCACATTGCGCGGAATGATTGTTTTAAAAACCTTATTGCCCAGATGTTTGCATACATCTTCCATCACGCGATGGGACAATGAATTACGCACATCGAACATCGTCAACAAAATGCCGCCTAAGGCTAAGTCCGGATTCAATTTAGCTTTTACCAATTTCACGGTGTTGAGTAGATATCCCAATCCTTCTAGAGCATAGTACTCGCACTGTAAGGGAACAATCAAAGAGTCTGCCGCGACGAGAGCATTGACCGTCATGAAGCCAAGTGAGGGCGGGCAGTCAATTACTATAAAGTCGTAGTTCCTGCCCAGCGATTTTAATATCTGACGCAGACGGACTTCTCGATCTTCCAGTTGAACAAATTCAACTTCCAGACCAATTAGATCCTGGTTGGAAGGAATCATGTCCAGATTGGGTAATGCTGTCTGCACAATGACCGAATCCAGTGTCACCTGCCCAATCATGGCATGATAAAAATTAGATTTATCATAGCGTACCCTATCGATGCCCAGACCACTGGTGGAGTTGCCCTGTGAGTCGGCATCAATGAGCAAAGTTTTCTTATTTGCCGCAGCCAGCGAGGCGGATAAATTAATAGCTGTCGTCGTTTTACCGACGCCGCCTTTTTGATTTGCGATGCATATGATTTTATTCATTATTTATGTGTAAGTCTTCCGAAAATTTCTTTTGGAAAAACCTGGGTAAGAACTAACATAAAAAAGGCTTTTTTAGAAGGCTTTTTTGTTTTATTTTGACTTTCGGAAGATAATAATTTTGCGTGGCGGACCCAAAAGGGGCAAGTTTATATCATATTGATATAATTGATATATTTTAGATTGATTTCCACCCGCCAGAGCTGTGTCCAATTCGGAGGAGACATCCGGTCCCTTTAGAGTTATCAACAGGCCGTCTGGGGCGAGAAAATACTGTCCCAGAGTCAGCAAATCGGGCAGTTTAAAAGCAGCCCGGGAGATAACAATATCAAATTTTTCCTTCCACGTTTCTGCCTGAACAATGTTTTCCGTCCGGCCATGAAGTGTTTGTGTCTGGTCAAGATTCAGGGTGCGAATGATGTGCTTTAAAAAAGACACTTTTTTGCGATTGGTTTCCAGAAGGTAAAGTTGTATAGACGGCATGGCGATTTTTAAGGGAATGCCGGGAAATCCTGCGCCGCAGCCAATATCCACCAACCGGGCGTTTGGATTTGTGATGAATTTAGCGGCGGACAATGAATCCAGAAAATGACGGGTGACTATTTCACCGGCCGTTTTTTCAGATATCAAGTTGGTTGTGGCATTCCATTTTAAGAGCTCGTTTTGATAAAGGTCAAATAAGGCGAGCTGCTCATCGCCAAGTTCAATGCCCAGGAGCCTGGCTCCTTGCTGAAGTAAAAGCATATCCTGATTCATGTTCAAAGAAATAACAAAAAATATGCACCACCGCAAACGATAAATTAATGAGACTTCCAACTTACAAAATTTTATTCACCCTGCCAGATTCCGGAAATGCAGGGACTTTGGGATGGTGCATTCTGGCGACAGGCGCAACCTTTATTTGTGGGCTGTTTCCGTCCCGAAGGGAGCGATCATCGGCCGCTGACGTTTTGTAAACTGTTTTATAATGAGCAAAATATTTTTGGAATTTTCCGTGTGGAGGATCAATATGTCCGTTGCATCCACACGCGATTTCAAAGCGATGTCTGGAAAGACAGTTGTGTGGAATTTTTTGTCCAGCCGAAAAACGGCGAAGGTTACTTTAATTTTGAGTTCAATTGCGGTGGCGCGCTCTTAGCTGTCTTATGTGACCGATCCGACCGTGTCGAGGGTGCAGTCTCAAAAAATACATCCCTCTCACACCGGATGATGATCAACAAATCCAGAGATATGCCAGTCTGCCTCCCATCGTCGAACCGGAAATCACAAAGCCGGTTGTCTGGACTCTTGAATTTTCCATTCCTCTCATTGTACTGGAAAAGTATGTCGGGCAAATAGGAACTTTGAAAGAGAAAATCTGGCACGCCAACTTTTACAAATGCGGCAATGAGACCTCTCACCCCCATTGGGCGTCATGGGCACCACTTTCCGCCCGTAATTTTCACGATCCGGCAAGCTTTGGACAAATTGAGTTTTGCCAATAATGAACGCCATGGCGGACATGCTCATTCAGATCGCCCGCCAAATCCAGGTATTATCAAATTCATCCCAATGCCTTATCGTCCTATATGTCTAGTTTTATCAGCATTCGAAAACCTCATCCATAAATTCTTCGTGCATTTCTTCTAAGTCAGTTCTATAAAGTTTCTCATTATTTCAGAGGAGTGATCTAATGTCTTTGAAAGCCAAAACAAAAAACATCAGCATTGTTTTATACAAACCAAAATATGCGGGCAATGTTGGTTCAGTGGCCCGCGCTGCCAAGAATATGGGAATCAGAAGATTGTGGTGGTTGGAACGGCTGCTTTGGATCGCGAAGCGATGCAGCAGCGCTCCACGCATCTGGCTGCGGATGTTTTGGATTCGATCGTTTATGTGAATTCAATCGAAGAAGCGCTGGATGGCTTCAATTATATTGTGGGCACGACCGCACGTCTAGGCAAGGCACGTGGGCCGTTTGTGTCGCCACGCGCGGCGGCACAAAATATCGCCGATCTTTCGCAGAAAAATAAAGTTGCGCTTTTGTTCGGCCCGGAAGACACGGGTTTGGCCAATGATCATTTACGTCTTTGTCACAGCGTGGTCACCATTCCGACATCACGCGAATTCACCTCGCTTAACCTTTCCCAGGCCGTGATGATTCTCTGCTACGAAATATTCATCGCGTCGTCTTCAGCGGCAACTGCAGCGGAGGCGACGCCTAAACTGGCGCTATCTTCAGAGTTGGAAGGCATGTATGGCCAAATCAAAGACCTGCTGGCCAAAATAGGTTTTTTAAATCCGGAAAACCCCGAATACTGGATGCTGGATTTGCGCCGCTTTTTCTCCCGCGCCGGACTTTTATCGAGAGAAGTGAAGATTATTCGCGGTATTTGCCGCCAGATGGAATGGTATGTACGCCACAAAAATACTTGACTTTAGACCTGATTTGGCGTGAAAGGAAAACCTTGAAATTTAAAGAGTAACCAAACCCTAACCCATACACGATGGAGGTCGTTTATTATGAGAAAAATATTTTCTTTTACCGGCGCTAAAAAAATTGTATTCGGCAACGGATCGATTTTAACATTAGCCAGCCATATCAAAGAGCATCACGCACAGAATCCACTCATCGTTATCGATAAAAATCTAGCTAAAACGGACTTACAGGAAAAAATCGCCAGCATTCTGGTATCCGAGGGAATCAAGTTCACTGTTTTTGACAAGGTGGAGCCGGAACCTCGGATCGAACTGGCGGATGAAGGCGCGGCGCTGGCTGTCAAAAATAAATGCGACATCGTGATCGGTATTGGCGGCGGCTCCGCGATGGACGTGGCCAAGGCCATCGCTGTGATTGCCACCAATAAAGGCGCCGCTGCGGATTATCTGGGGTTGAATAAAGTTCCGAAAGCGGGCCTGCCCAAAATCATGATTCCCACCACCGCCGGCACCGGCAGTGAAGTGACGTTTACCGCCGTGTTTGTTCGCAAGAACCTCAAAAAGAAAGAGGGTATGAACAGTCCATATCTTTATCCCGAACTGGCTCTGCTGGATCCGGAACTGACGTTGTCGCTTCCGCCCGCGCCCACCGCGCAAACAGGTCTGGATGCTCTGTGTCATGCGATTGAATCCTATACATCGATTAACTCCTCGCCGATGAGTGAAATGTTTTCTCTGGAAGCGATCGCACTCATCGCTGAAAATCTGCGCACCTGTGTACACGACGGGAAAAATATTGCTGCGCGTGAACGAATGCTACTGGGCAGCCTGTATGCGGGCATCGGACTCGCCAACGCAGGCGTCACGGCTGTGCATTCCCTGTCTTATCCGTTGGGCGGAAAATTCGGCGTCAGTCACGGTCTGGCCAACACGATCCTGCTGGCGCCGGTTATGGCATTCAATCTACCGGGCGCGCTGGAGAAATTCGCCGATATCGCTGAAGCGATGGGAGAATGTACGGAAGGGTTGCCCGCACGCGAAGCCGCCTATCTGGCAGTGGACGCGGTGGAAGCATTAATCGAAGATTGTGGTATCGACTCCTCGATTCGGGATTTCGGCGTTAAAGAAGACGATTTTCCGGCGCTGGCGGATGTGGCCGTGACGGTTGCCCGGCCGCTGGAGAACAACCCCCGCAAGATGACCAAAGAAGATATGATCGCAATTTACGCGGAAGCTTTTTAAGAAAGGAAGGATAAAACCATGGCAGGAGCGGAACTGATCGGTAAGGAAGAAATCAAGGAAGTAATGGATGTGCTGGAAACCGGCATCCTGATGCGATACGGATTTGATAAGGAAAGAAAAGGTGTTTATAAGGTCAGGCAGTTTGAAGAAGAGTTTGCCAAATATTGCGGTGTTGGTCATGCACTGGGCGTAACGTCCGGTTCCTCGGCGCTCAAAGTAGCCCTGGAGGCGATGGATGTCGGCCCCGGAGACGATGTGCTGGTGCCCGCCTTTACATTTTTGGCCACTTACGAAGCCGTGCTGGAAGTCGGCGCGATTCCGATCATGGTTGATATTGACGACACACTTAACCTTGATCCAAAGGAAATTGAAAAGAAAAAAACGCCCTATACCAAGGCTGTCATTCCCGTCCACATGTGCGGCCTGGCGGCCAACATTGACCAGATTGTAGAGATCGCCCGCAAGAACAAATTGCTGGTTCTGGAAGACAACGCGCAGGGTTGCGGAGCAAGCTTCAAAGGCAAAAAACTGGGCGGGTTCGGCGATATGGGAACCTTCAGTTTTGATTATGTTAAAACGGTAACGACCGGCGAAGGCGGAATGGTGATAACCAATAACCGCGATCTTTACCTCCGTTCGGAATGGTATTCCGATCACGGCCATGATCATAATCCCAAAGTCGGTCGAGCGCTGGAAGGCAGAACCATTCTGGGTTTTAATTACCGGATGAATGAACTGCAGGGAGCCTTGGGGCTGGCGCAGTTACGGAAACTGGATTACCTCATCGGTGAACAGAAGAAAAATAAAAAGATAATCATGGACGTGCTTGCCGCCATTCCGAGTGTCGGATTCCGCGCCAAGCAGGATCCCGAGGGAGATTCCGCGACATTTTTGGCGTTTAATCTGCCCGAAGAGCAAACGGCGCTCAAATTTCAGAAGCTGCTTTCCGCTGAAGGCGTCGATACCACCTGCTACAAGAATAATCTTTGGCACTATGTTCCCAATTGGGAACATTTCCTGGCGTTTTCAACAGCCAATTCCAGGAAGCGCCCGTTTACCGATCCGTCCTATAAAGGCAAAGTTCAGTATTCGATAGAAAGCATTCCCTATGCGGAAAATATTTTAGGCCGGACGCTGGTGATGGGTATTTCCGTCAAGATGAGTCCTGAAAGACTCGACACGATCAGGAAGGCTATCGAAAAGGCGGCAAAGAATATTTAGACGACAGGATCTTAGATCATAAATAGGGAACGTTCCCACCCATGCGGTAGCAAGATCGTGCCCTATATTCGCTTTATGTAAACCGAACGGCTTTTTCCAACAATTTCCAAACTATAGTTCTTTCATTCCACTTTCGCGCCTCGCTCCAAAAGCAGGGCGCGCAACGTAGATCGGTGACAGTGCGTTTCGTCGACGCAATAACAGCCCATGGAAAAGTTTGTTTCATGCGATAAGGCAGCGAGCAGATCCAGCGTTTTGCCATTCTCCGGTGTTGTCATCTCGGCTCGGTATTTTCGAAAAAAGGTTTTCCATTCGCTGGGTGTTGTCGCCGCCTGACCCAGTTTCAAAGTCTGCGGACTCGGGGAAAGATTGGGAAACCAGACATCGTACCAATTTTGCGCGGAATACTCGTTTTTGGGAACTCCACGCGGCGGGCGCCGGACCGTCCCGATGCGAAGTCCTTCATTGGGAATCCTTTTTGTTCCCAGTCGAATGATGCGTATGGTCATGATCACCTCTTCAATGCTCATGATTTTAGAAATTTGTACACGGCTGTCCGGGTATTTCGTTCAATAAAAATAGTTGCTCAGGATGAGGCTATTTTTTTCTCAATGCCACGGCAACTTGTTTAGCCCTGGTGAAATCCGCCGTGTTAGTGATGGCTTTTTTATCAGGGCTTTGCGCGGCCAGTTCTTTCATCTGCTGCACTCTTTCCTCGCTGGGCGGGTGGGTGCTCATCGCGTCGGAAAGACTTTTCATCAAGCCGCTGTCATTTTTACTGCCGCCTTTTTCCATGGCCAAAAGCTTTTCATAAAATTTACCGACCTGGTCTTTATCGTACCCCGCAGCCACGGAATACTTGAATCCTAAGCGATCCGCTTCCATTTCGTCTTCCCGCGAATTCACCAGGAAGGTGTATTTCTGTGCCAGATACCCGCCACCTGCGCCAACGGCTCCTCCGATAACTGCCGCCTTGGCGCGACAGCCTGAATCACCTTCGGCGCAAAGGGCTACGCCCGCCGCATAGCCTACAACCGCGCCCAGAACCGCACCACCTGCCGCGTACATCCATGTTTTATTCTGCGCTTTTTCCATGGCGTACATCCTTTCGGCGGAGTGGCGGGCGACGACATGGCCGACTTCATGTGAGATGACGCCGGCCAGTTCCGCCTCATTGGAGGCCATAGCGATCAGCGGAGCGGTCACAAAGATAGTTCCCGCTGGCATTGCAAACGCATTGACATCCACCACATCAACGACAGTAAAATTATAATGATAGGGGTTCCCTTCCAATTTATTGGCGTGGACGATTTTCATGCCTAGGGTTGAAATGTATTTTTGAAGTTCCTGATTGTTGGCTGCGGGATAATCCTTAAGCATTTTTGGAAGCGCTTCTTTGGTCAGGCGCTGTTCATCCTGCACGGTTAAGTTGGTTTCCTGCCCCACGTTGGAGCCTTCGCGTTGACGGGAGCTATTTGTGGGTGCGCAGGATAGGGTAGCAACTACAAAAACTATGATTAACAGGGCAATGTTCTTTTTCATGTTTTACTCCTTGAGCAATAAGGTTGTGTTGGAATCATACTCTTTGCCGGATCGGAACACGGGATCATAGTCGAAAATTTTTCCCGGCTTCAACGTGTATAACCGGTTTCGCCGCTTTTGGATAAAAGTAAAGCATGGCCAGGGTCTATCTGTCAAGGACTCGGTTCCGGACAAATTCCTAAAATTTAGCGCTAAAAGTAAAAAAATATTTTGTGCTCCATCGCCGGCATTTTAATGTATAAGGAAGCGTAAATATATGAAACATTCAGCGCCTGAAATCCCAATAAACGTCAAGACAAAAGAAGAGAGCCCCTCTCTTTCCTTTTCGCATCTTTCCTCATGGTTTGCTTCCGAAGATATATTGAATGACGATCAAAGCGCGCCCTATGGCTTTCCCACCCCGCTGGAAGAGGACCTGTATCAAACAGGTTATCTGTTAAAGGTCGTTCTTAAATGTTAGTACCGACAAACGGAGAGACTTGGCAGCCCAACGGCTGTGGTCACGTTGAACCATTTGCTCTTTAAAATCATTTATGATACACGACCAGCCATCATACAGTGGAAGTCTGAAAGAAGGCGCGCGTGTCTCGAATAACTGGAATTGTTAAAGATAGTCGTTACTTGCAGCATGCTTCCGGCTTTTCGCATCCGGAGAGTCCCGAGCGTCTGGCGGCTGTTTATGAAATGCTGGATAACCCCCACATGTCCTGGAAGTACGTTGAAATCGAGCCTCGTGCGGCAAGTCACGATGAAATCGCTTACGTCCATACATCATCCTACATTCACTATATCGCCGGCACTGCCGGAAAGCATTGTGTGTTTCTTGATTCCGATACCATTGCCGGCACGGAAACTTACGAAATTGCCAAACTGGCGGTAGGCGGTCTGATGAACGCCATCGATAGTGTCATGACCGGAGAAGTAGATAATGCTTTCGCGTTTGTGCGTCCTCCCGGCCATCACGCAGGTCCCGGCAACTCCGCCGGTTTTTGTGTTTTTAATAATGTCGCCGTCGGCGCAATGCACGCCTTAAAAAAACATGGCCTGAAAAAAATCCTGATTGTCGATTGGGACTTGCATCACGGCAATGGGACGCAGAAGATTTTTTATTCCGACCGGCATGTGTTGTATTTTTCCACGCATCAATATCCCTATTATCCGGGCACGGGAGGCCTGCAAGAGATCGGCGAGGGGCAGGGTCTAGGTTACACGGTAAATGTGCCACTCAAACACGGAGCGGTTAACGGGACATTCATCTCGGCGTTTCGTAAAATATTGGAGCCGATTGCGCTTGCCTATAAACCGGAATTGATTCTCGTTTCGGCCGGTTTCGACACTTACTATCAGGATCCGCTGGGCGGGATGCGTGTCACGCCCGAAGGTTTTGCCGCGATGGCACGCGTATTGCTCAATATTGCGGATAAATGCTGTTCAGGGCGCGTGGTGTCGGTGCTGGAAGGCGGTTATAATGTTGTGGGCTTGGCCCGATCGGCCAAGGCAACACTCGAAGAGATGTTCGACGAAACGCATTATACGGACAAAAAGCTTGATGCTATGGAACAGGAAGCCGATGAGAAAAATAAGCCAGTCCTTCGATCGGTCATTTCCGGAATCAGTCCACATTGGAATGTATTTTAAGGAGAGTATTGTGAAACTTAGCACATCGGATGTCGAATACGTCGCTAAATTAGCGCGCCTGGAAGTAACGGAAGCGGAAAAAGAAAAGTTTACCGCTCAACTCAACGATATTTTACTCTATATCGATCAGCTCAATGAACTGGATACCAAGGGTGTCGTGCCGATGAGCCACGCGATTGCCGTCACCAACGCATTTCGTGAAGATAAGATAGCGGAATCTCTCGGGACGCAAAAGGCACTGGCCAACGCGCCGGACGCGCGCGGAGAGTTTTTTAGAGTTCCTAAAGTTATAGACTGATAAGACCATCGGGAGATCACACAAACGTTCAAAAATGATACAAAAAGAACAGAATTGTATAAATAAAGGGTTACTGAGGAGTTTATGGAGTTATATTCTTTAACCATTCATGAATTGCAGGAAAAAATTAAAAATGGCGACGTGTCGGCCATCCAACTTGCCGAATCCGTTTTTTCAAGAATCGATACGGTGGAAGAAAGGGTGCATTCTTACATCCGCCTGATGAAGAAAGAAGCCCTGGCCGCCGCGGCTATAGCGGATGAGAATATTAAAAAAGGCAACCTTCAACCGTTAACCGGTATTCCTATCGCACTTAAGGATATTGTCTGCACTCAAGGTATTACGACCACCTGTGGATCACACATCTTGCATAACTTTGTGCCGCCCTACAATGCGACGGTTGTGGAAAAGCTGCGTGATGCGGGCGCCTTGTTCGTAGGCAAAACGAATATGGACGAATTCGCGATGGGGTCTTCGACCGAAACATCGTATTTCGGCCCGACGCACAATCCGTGGGATCTGCAACGTATCCCCGGCGGTTCCAGCGGCGGATCGGCCACGGCTGTGGCCGCGGATGAATGCATCGCTTCGATCGGGTCCGATACCGGCGGCTCAATTAGGCAACCGGCGGCCCTTTGCGGCATTGTCGGCATGAAACCCACTTACGGCCGCGTATCGCGTTTCGGATTAATTGCGTTTGCGTCGTCGCTGGATCAGATCGGCCCTTTCACTAAAGACGTGGAAGACTGCGCCATCATGATGAATGTGCTGGCCGGTTACGATCCCAAAGAATCCACATCCGTCAAGGCGGAAGTCCCCGACTATCGCCAGTTTGTCGGACGCGACATCAAGGGCTGGAAAATCGGCATTCCTAAAGAATATTTTGTCGAGGGTATCGATCCGGAAGTAAGCTCGGCCGTTAAAAAAGCCATTGAGGTTGTCGAGAAGTGCGGTGGTCAATGTATCGATATTTCGCTTCCACACACGCAGTATAGTGTTGCGGTTTACTATATCATCGCACCTGCTGAGGCGTCATCCAACCTGGCGCGCTATGACGGCGTCAAGTATGGATTCCGGACGGCGGACGCGCGTGATCTTGCCGAGATGTATCAGAAAACCAGGATGCAGGGATTCGGCGCGGAAGTCAAACGCCGTATTATGATAGGTACTTACGCTCTATCCGCCGGTTACTATGACGCTTACTATGGCAAAGCCTCGCAGGTGCGGGCGCTCATCCGCCAAGACTTTGATGAGGCCTTCAAGCAATGCGACATCATTATCACGCCGACTACGCCGACACCCGCGTTTAAAATCGGCGAGAAAACGGATGATCCACTGCAAATGTATCTGTCCGATATTTTCACGATCTCGACCAATCTGGCTGGGATTCCCGGCATCTCCATGCCGTGCGGGTTTACAGCAGCCGGGCTGCCCATCGGTGTACAGTTTCTGGCCGGTCATTTCGAGGAAGGGAAATTATTACAAATTGCCTCGGCATACGAAAAAAGCGCTGCCATAGAGAAAAGGAGGCCGACGTTATAATGGAATTTGAAACAGTCATCGGGCTGGAAGTCCACGCCCAAATGTTAACGGATACCAAAATATTCTGCAATTGCTCCACAAAGTTCGGTTCCGCGCCCAACAGCCACGCCTGCCCGGTGTGTCTGGGCATGCCCGGCGTCCTGCCGGTGCTCAATAAAAAAGTGGTCGAATTCGGAATGAAGATGGCGCTGGCGACCAACTGTACCATTAATCCATCCAACAGCTTTGCGCGGAAAAACTATTTTTATCCTGACTTGCCCAAGGGCTATCAGATTTCACAATTCGCCTATCCGCTGGCGGAACACGGCTATATATCGCTTGAAACAAACGGAGAACAAAAGAAGATCGGCATCACCCGCATTCACATGGAAGAAGACGCGGGCAAGCTGATGCATGATGAAAATAATCCCTCAAGTTATGTCGATTTGAACCGCACCGGCGTGCCGCTCATTGAAATCGTTGGTGAGCCGGATATACGCTCACCGGAAGAGGCGGCGGAGTATCTCAAACGCCTACATGAAATTCTGGTGTATTTGGAAATCTGCGACGGCAACATGGAAGAAGGCTCTTTCCGTTGCGACGCCAACGTGTCGATCCGGCCTATGGGGCAGAAGGAATTCGGCACCCGCACGGAACTCAAGAATATGAACTCCTTCCGCAATGTGCAGAGGGCGCTGGAGTATGAAGTCAAGCGTCAGCAGTATCTGGTGGAAAACGGCCAGAAGATCGTTCAGGAAACGCGTCTGTGGGATGACGCGCAGGGCGTGACCAATTCCATGCGCAGCAAGGAAGAAGCGCATGATTATCGCTACTTTCCCGATCCGGATCTGGTACCGGTTATGGTGGATGAGGCCTGGATTGCAAAAATCCGTAAAGAACTGCCGGAACTGCCGCTGGTCAAACGCGAACGATTTGTGAAAGAGTATCAAATTCCCGTTTACGACGCAGGCGTGCTGACCGCTGAAAGAGCGCTGGCGGAATACTATGAAGAGGTAGTAAGGCTTTGTGGCAAACCGAAACAGGCAAGCAACTGGGTGATGGGCGACGTGCTGCGTTTTCTTAATGAGGAAAAACGCAATATCCGCCAATGTCCCATTACCGCCAAGTCGCTTGCCGACATGATCAAGTTGATTGAAGAAGGCGCGATCAGCGGCAAAATGGCCAAGGACGTCATTGAAGAGATGTATAAATCCGGCAAGTCGCCGCAGGATATCATCAAGGAAAAAGGTCTGGTTCAGATTACTGATGAAGGCGAATTGATCAAAACCATCACCACGATAATAGAAGCCAATCCCAATCAGCTTAAAGATTTCCGGGGCGGCAAAGAAAAGCTTTTTGGATTCTTTGTCGGTCAGGTGATGAAGGCCACTCAGGGCAAGGCCAATCCACAACTGGTCAACGACTTGCTTAAAAAGATGCTTGCCTGATGATTAAGACCGTCTTTTGGAAAAACAACACCGTGATCATGATTGATCAGAACGCTCTGCCGCTTCTTGAGCGGCAGGTGGTCTGTTCGGATTACCAGCAGGTTATTGCCGCAATCAAAGATTTAACCGTACGCGGTGCACCAGCCATAGGTGTTGCTGCCGCCATGGGTGCGGCGTTAGGCGCGCTCTCTATTCCATTAGAGTCGGTTGGAAAATTCCAAAAGACATTCAACGTAATTTGCGATGAAATCGCGAAAGCTCGACCGACCGCGCGCAATCTTTTCTGGGCGCTGGAAAGGATGAAAAAATATCTGGATGAGGCCATTCCTACCGGAAAGAAAAACCTGGCTGGTGAACTTGTGAAAGAAGCCAAACGCATTTGCGCTGAAGATATTGAAATCAACAGACACATGGGCCGGTGCGGCAGGGAACTCTTTTCCGACGGCGATAACATTCTGACGCATTGTAACGCCGGCGCGCTGGCGACAGCCGGTTTTGGAACGGCGCTGGGCGTTATACGCGCGGCAGTTGAACAGGGTAAAAAGCTTCATGTCTATGTGGATGAGACACGGCCCGTCCTGCAAGGGGCAAGGCTTACCGCCTGGGAAATGAAGAAGGAAAAAATCCCCGCCACGTTGATTACCGACAATATGGCGGGCTTTCTGATGAGGCAGGGTAAGATTGATAAGATCATCGTTGGCGCAGATCGCATTGCCTTAAACGGTGACACGGCAAACAAAATCGGCACCTATTCCCTCGCTGTTCTGGCGAAGGCGCACCGGATTCCTTTTTATATTGCAGCGCCTCTTTCCACGTTTGATTTTTTTCTCAAGACAGGGGCAGCGATTCCCATTGAAGAAAGACAAGCCAATGAAGTGACGCACTTTCGTGGTGTTCAGTCAGCGCCCCAAGGCACGAAGGTTTATAATCCGGCATTTGATGTTACCCCGGCCCAATTGATTTCGGCAATCGTCACGGAAAAGGGAATTTTGACCAAGCCTTACACCGCAGCAATCGCTTGCTTGCGAAAAGGAAACTGAAGATAATGAAGCTACTGCTTTTTGACTTCGATGGTGTTTTAGTAGACTCGATTGATGTTTATGAAAAAACGGTGACCGATTGTCTGAAACAAATCGGACAGCCGCTGACGCGCGGCCGAGAGGAATTTCTGGAACTCTTCGAAGGCAATTTTTATGAATCCCTCAAGCAACGGGGCGTTAATATGGACAAGTTTGTGGCCGCCTCCGTGGATATTCTGTCGAAGGTTAATTATACCGATATGAAGCCTTTTGACGCGATCCGGCCGGTTTTACGCGAACTTGCGAAAAATCATCCCATGATCGTCATTTCTTCCAATGACACCCCAACCATCGCGGAAGCACTGCGTCTCTATGATTTTGAAGGGATTTTTCAGGAAATCCTGGGTTCTGATTTTATGCTCAGTAAAAAAGACAAAATTCTGTATGCCGCGAAAAAATATAACGCGACGATTTCCGATATTTACTACATTGGCGATACGACCGGCGACATGAAGGAAGGAAGGCAGGCCGACATCACAACGGTCGGTGTGACTTGGGGGTGGCATAGCAAAGAACTGATGGCAACCTCTCAACCCGATTACCTCTTCGATAAACCGGAAGATTTACTGAAACTTAACTGACGTTTAAATTTTTTCGCCGATGGGTGTGGATGGTTTTTTCATTAAAAACCATTTGCACATTGACAGCCGGACTCTTTTAAAGTTAGAAGAGATCCTACGGTTTCCTCAAGGAAGTGCCAAGGTCACTGGTGGGCCTCCTGGACTTCAAATCCAGTGTGGGGCGCTAGAACCGTCCCAGGTGGGTTCGATTCCCATGCACTTCCGCCAATTTATTAGCAAATTTCGATTTTTATCGAAGATATTTCTTTAACCTGGCTTTAACCTTCTTTAACCTTCCGACTTTAGCATCCCCACACTGGATTTTGAAAAAGTCAGAAAAATAGCAAAACTATATTGTTAATTTTTCGGAACAGATATTTCTTGGCGGAAAATATTTTTGCCTAGCATGATCTTGTATAAATAAAAAGCAGTCACTTATGACCCGCCTTTCCATTGATGGTTTAAAATTGTGTTAACCCTTGTAACCGCTCCGCCTGGCGTCCGCAATGCAATTACACTTGTTTCTTTTTTATCCCCAGATGACTCATCAACTATCTTGCCATTAGCAGCGGTTCTTCAGCGACAATCATCTTTTATGTCTTAATAAATACTCGTGTTTGTCTACTTCTTTTTCGTTTAAGATAGAAATCGATGTTGCTTGATTTCATTCATTTACACATCTCTCCATCTGCCATCTCTTTTCCTCCATGCTTTGATAGCTAGGTTTAGGCTCTTGCTTTTTGCTAATCAAGCAGAGAGACCATATGAGCAACATAAATATGCTGGAGAGAATCATAATTATCGTCATGCCTGCCTCCATACCTATTTTTAACTACAAGTCTTATGCCATGGTTGCAGCAAGAGCATAATAATAAAATTAATCAAATAATAACCAATAGATAAATAAAAGCCAATTTTTTGTTTGCCCTGTGGTGAAAATGTCGATCTGTATGGTATTGATCTTTAGACGTGAATTATATTCACTACTGTTGTGACTTTCTAATAACTTATAAAGCTTTTAATACTACCTGTTGTGTTAATATTCACTACTACCACTACATATTGATTATTTCCTTCATTTTATTAGTAAATTTCGATTTTTATCGAAGATATTTCTTTAACCTGGCTTTAACCTTCTTTAACCTTCCGACTTTAGCATCCCACACTGGATTTGAAGTTTATAAAGTTTATATAAAAGAAAAGGCAGGATCATTTCTGACCCTGCCTTTCTATTAAAAACACCATGCTTTAAAAAACATGATGTGGAGGATTTATTTCTTAATCTTTCTTCTCACGCCTGCCAACCCAACAGACCAAGACCAAGAAGCAACATGGTAGCGGGTTCGGGGGCAACGATGGCTCATTGTAATATGCCATCGTCAATACTAAACGGAACTAGAAGACCTGATCCTAGACAAGTGATTATCAACACTCGTTGAAGATCAGCCTGAGAGACATGCAAATGTCCTAGAAAAGCTATTACTTAAGTGTTCCTACCAATGTCTATTGTTGACTCTTCATGGTTATTAATCTGCAGCTGAGGCCCATATCGTATTGACTTATAAATATGCTTCACTACCACCAACAGCTTAAGTCGATGCATGGTCGATATATCTCAGAGAGCATGTACTATACATAATACTGTTGGATCATCTTCAGAAGGTGGTGCCACTAATAGCCAAACCATAGTACCAGCCCAATATATCGCTCATTTGCAGTCCAATGCTAAATTGTCCATAACGCAATGTCAATGGTAGATCTCTATCATTCAGTAGATACCATCAAAGATTAGTACGTCAGCTCCCGCAGTACCGCACACTCCAAGATAACCATTAGCATATCACCGTTACTTCCCACCGTTCATGTTAGCACTACTTATATTTTAAAGTTCATCTGTTGAGCTTCAGATCAGTTGCAACACTACGACGAATCGCCAGTCATGATAATACTCTAACATCTTTTTCGATTTTCTGCTGTTTATTCTTAAAATAACATAACATCCTTACACAATAATTAATCTGTATATTCAATAAGGCGAAAGAACCTTGTGCTAATGGTACAGGATGCTTCTGACAACGTGCTAACTGGTGTATGGAAATATTGAACCAACATTTCCTCTATAAGTCTGTTCAATATCTATGCCTAATTATAAGGCATTGAATATAATTGAATATTATAAAACGTAATTGATGGACATCTTGAATTTGTAAAGATTTCCGACTATTTATAAGCAGTACAAAAGCAGAGGGATTTTTACATTAGTATAGTTATTACAATAGGTTACAGATTAATTGCGCAAAACTGATCTGTAAAGAATCCCGACAATGCTTTCAACTGGCAATCGTGACAGGTAATAGTGTGTTGATTCTAATGCTATTAGATAGGTGTACTCACCATCACCATGCTTGCTTTGCCTTCCATCCATCTAAGATGTAAAGCGCCTTACCTAACCGCCTCTTTCAACGCCTTCGCCGCCTTAAACTTTGGTATAACCCTAGCAGCTATCCTGATTGCTTCTCCCGTCTTTGGGTTTCTCCCTGTCCTTGCTTTTCTTTTGACAATACTAAAAGTACCAAAACCAGAAATGAAAATTTCATCTCTCTTTTTTAAAGTGTTCTTTATAATACCAAGAAAAATCTCTATTGCCATTGCTGCTTCCTTCTTTGTATTGGTAACCTTTGCCACCTCATTGACCAAATCTGCTTTTTTCATAAAATCACCTCCATAAAAAAGTTATTAAATGTTCTAAAAATATACAGCCTTCTTCTCCCTCCATCAGTCTCCTTTTTTCATCCAACTGAACAGAAGCATATCTTTTTACACTTTCCCTTCTGGCATGGTCAGTCAGCATTTGAACCTGATCCAAGGAATAATGCTTTTCATTGATATACTGGCTGCATGATGAATGCTTTAATCCAGAGTACATATCAATATCCTCACCCACTTATTTACAGGCCTTGTGCCATAAGTCCACCATTG
Organism: uncultured delta proteobacterium; assembly: GCA_963726395.1. Classification (GTDB taxonomy): domain Bacteria; phylum Desulfobacterota; class Syntrophia; order Syntrophales; family Smithellaceae; genus UBA8904. Next base: position 11,542 of record CAVSCG010000023.1, on the reverse strand, counting down.
TCATGCTGATAGTGATAATGTTCTTTCTTTCAGTTTTCCATGAGGATTAACAAAGAAGTATGGACTATCAATCCTAATAGGCATTTTCTCCATGATTTTCTTAAATTCACTATGACAAGGAATGATATGAATCTTGTGTGTTTTAGTATGCTGAACAAGTTCTTTATTGGAAAAAGTCCTCCTAATAATAAAAGCATCCTGTTCTTTGTCATAATCGCATCTATGCAATGCCATTGCCTCCGATGGTCTCCTTAAATGATATTTTAACCACCAGAATATGGGCTGATGCTCAATTCGGAATAGCTTGAATGACTTTCATCTGTCTTTCTTCTGGCAACCATTTAATCACTGGGATCAACAATGTTATATTTCTTCTCCTCTGGAAACATTGGCATAGTTGGAATCCGATTTGACTTAAAGGCATGAACCAAGACATCTTCTAAGACAGTAAATGACATTTTTCTTACCCTTGCCTGTTCTGTTGATATCATTCAGTAAACGACACAGGACGTCATATTGCAGTTCATGCAACTGATAGTGATTCAGTTTAAACCAAGGAATCAGATGATTCTTGATACTATTTTCATAATCCTTATGTGTAGCTGGACTTAATGACCCTCCATCCTCTTCAAGCCATTTCCACAGATAAGGTATAATATCTGAGGGTGTCTCACCTTTCCATTTTTCAATTCTGAAGGTTCCATTTTCAACATCAGCTCTCATCAAGGATAAAAGTCGTTCAGCCATCTCCTTACCAGTCATACCGGCAATTTCACCATCTCGACAAAGGAAACCCTTTATATCTGCTGATGGTATGCAGTTTGCCTTTATCCAACCAGGCTACATAATAATATTTATACTTACTATGTTGTTGTATTGAGCCTTTCATACAAAAGCCACCATTTATAAAAGATGGCCTCATGGTTCTCAATGTAAAAATCAACCAAACTTTTCTCGGGTGTATCTTATTGGCAAGATTGTGGCGTAAACGACACATAATTTTTTTTACAGATAGTTTCCTAATTTTTGTGATTTTGACCAAGAGAAACTAGTGAAAATTGAAAATTTTAGCAGACTATTTGAAAAATTGTGATGAATTATTGCTGAATGATCCAATGTCCTATTTTTATCCCCTAAAAAAATATTTCAACCTCATTTTATCGCAAAATTTTCAAAATTATCTAATATTTGCTTTTATTACAAATACTTGAAAAATCATTTGGCCCTATCATTGCATAATTCAAAGTTTAATTGTGGTCAATAAACATTACTGGTTCGTTTTCAGTAAAAAAATAAAATAAATTAAATAAATTAAGGAGGTAACGAGTAATGATTAGTCAAAAAAAGCATTTGTAGGATAAAGCGGCATGGCTGGCCGGTTTTCGTCTTTATAAGCGAAAATCATCGGCCAATTTCGATTTAGCTCGTAAAAAGAGGTCAACCAATTTTGAAGTATCCGAAGTCAAGCAGCAAGGTCAAACTGGTAAAAAAACCAGACATCGTAGCCGTAATTGAAAGGGAAGGTGTGGCATTAAAGCAACAAGGCAATAAGCTTTGGGCTCTATGTCCCTTTCACGCCGAAACACGACCGTCATTCAACGTATCCGTTGAAAAGCAGGTTTTTTATTGCTTCGGATGTCAAGTCGGAGGTGACGTGATCAAATTCGTTATGACGTTTAAGGGATTTTCGTATCCACAGGCTCTGCGATACCTCGGCACCGGAAAGAACGGAATCAGCATAGGCATAAGTTCGGTATCCCGTGAACAGAAGCTTATCGAACGATTCCGCCAGTGGGAGAAGGATTATTACACAGAGCTTGTCGAAAAACTTCACGCCATGATGGATCTGAAAAAACAGATCGCGTCACCTGAAGACCTTGAAAAATCCGCATGGATTTTCGATGGAATACAGCAAACCGAGTATCACCTCGATGTTTTAATCGGCGGTGATGATGAAGACAAATTTAATCTTTTTAAGGAGATAATGAAATATGACCATAGATTTAGCAGAAAAATCTGAATGAATATTCAGAAATATTGGGTGTCGATGTACCCCTTGCGGAGGCGATTGAGAAGTTAGAACCTGGCAATATACCCGATTTACTTAAACGGATCGCCGAGGAACCGCAAACCGAGACAGAGCGATCGGTCTATATCGACAAATTGCCAAAAAGGCAAGTATATCAAAAAGAGCTATTCATAGGATCTTAAACGGTTGATGCCGGATTTGCCGGAAGGTGATGATGAATGGAGCAAAGCTGCGCTTTTTGAAGGCTTGGTTGACATCGTTCTGAATGAAGATGGTGAACCAGCGTATCTTGTAAAAGAGGGAGAATCGTTGGAGATGAAAACAAGCCATGACGACGCTGAAAAATCGTTGATCATCCCACCTCCAAAAAATAAGCTTCCGTTCGGTCTGGTTAATGGCAAGGAAGTAATGAACTGGTATGCGAACGATGATCATCAAAAACTTTTCGATGACGTTGTTGTTTATCTGAAAAGGTTTTCGTACACGGAGGACGATCAATTCCAGATCCTGGGATGCTTCGCTTTCGCGACGTACTTACAGGATAACCCGAGTATTGATTACCTGCCTACAATGTATTTTTATGCTGCTCCTGAACACGGAAAAACCAGAACAGGGAAAAGCATGACCGGTATCTGCTATCGGGGCATACACTGCGTTGATCTGAGGGAGGCAAATATATTTAGGTTTTCAGATCGCCTACAACCAACGTTGTTCTTCGACATAATGGATCTGTGGAATCAAATTGAAAGGAGCAATTCAAAGGACATTTTTCTAATGCGACACGAACGAGGTGCGATAGTAGCCCGAGTCCAGGATCCGGCAAAAGGCCCATTCGATGACATGACCATTTTCAAAATTTTTGGCGCAACAATTATCGCCAGCAATAAAGATGTGCATGAAATTTTGGGTACACGTTGTATCCCGATAGATATGCCGAATAAGCCTGGCTACTATGAAAATCCGTCACCGGATAAGGCGACAGACATCAAAGCGAGGCTTATCGCATGGCGAGCCCACTATATGGATCAACCTTTACCTGAAATTGATATTGTTCCAGAAATAATGGGGCGTTTGTGGGATATTTCTAGACCTTTGCTGCAGATATGCAAGATGGTATGTCCGCAGCGATACGATGAGCTCGTTTCAACCTTAACCGGTATTGCGGAAAGCAAAAAGGCGGAAAAAAGCGAGACATTTGAAGCGACGATAATCAAAATTATCCACGAACAATTTGCCATGGCAAAAGGTAGTGGGTTTAATGCCCCAATAATTGCAACCTCGAGAGTATTGCTTCAGGTAAACGAAGGGCTTCCAGAGGGATTCAAAATGAGCAGCCAAGGCTTCGGCAAGAAACTGAAGGCCATCGGCATAAAGACGATAAACATAGGAGGATATTCAAAAATCGTAGTTGACGAAAAAGCACTTGGCGAATTGATGCAGCAGTATGGTCTGGGAACAGATCCCGATGACAACCCATTTGATAGCGGTAGCTAATCGATGGCAGAGGGCTTAGGGGGCACACCGGATACTGGGTGTGTCCCCAGGCTCTTCTTATTCCATTTCTAAATCTATAGTGCATTAATAATCCATGGCCAAGCCACGATTGAATGGAGGCGATCTGGGTTATTTTCCATATTGCGTAATGCTGCCTCTAAATGATTTTCAAGCGAATCAATACTATCAAATACTCGATTGTGAAAATATTTCTCTCTTAAATCATCCCATATATGCTCTACCGGATTAAGTTCAGGAGAATAAGGCGGCAGATTTACGAGACGAATATTATCGGGGATTTTAAGTTCAGTACTTCTATGCCAACCGGCGCCGTCCAGAATCATGATCACGCGGTTACTGGGGTGCCTTGCGGCAACTTCATCCAGAAATATCTGCATACAATCTCCATTGACGTATGGAAGAATCAGAGAATCCATTGTGCCGTCATTTACAGAAACAGCAGCGTAAGCATAAGTATATTCCTGACTAACCATTGCCTGGCAAACCGGACGAATGGGTTTCGGGCACCAACAATATCTTGTGGCGGAAATACGCCCAAAACGAGCTTCATCCATAAACATCAAGCGGATGGGGACCTTTTCCGGCCAATCTTTACTGACTTCGGCAACTGTGTCCGCGAATTTTTTTTCCAAGCGTCTTGAACTTGAATGTCCGACTGAGGATGTCGTTTATCCGGCGCCAATTTCCGCCAGTTATGCCGATGCAAAAGATTATAGGTCGATGACAATGCCACTTTCCTTCCCAATCGCCTATCCAGAGCTTCTTTAATCTCGCTCACAACCAAAATGCCCCCACTACTTGCCTTTTCTAAAAATGGCGCAAGAAATTTCTCCTCTTCTTCGCTATTCATGTTTTGACGATATCTTCCGCCTCTTTTTGGTCTCTCATCATCAAAACGCCCGTCCTCTTGGATAAAACGATTCCGCAACTGGCTAATCCATCCAACAGACACCCCGGTTGCTTTGGCTGTCTGTTCTAAAGTTAAACCAAACTCCAAGGGTAATACCACCGCCTGCAATTTTCTTAATCCCTCCACGGTCTTCGCCTTAGGCAATGATGACTTTGCTATTGCCAGTAATTCCTCTCCTCCTGACTTCCGGCCCATCGTCGTACCTCCTTACTGGATTTACGACTATTATATCACTATCGAATTGGAAATGGAATTAGAAATTTCCTAAAATAGGCTAATATTTTCTCTTTCCCTTTCAGGCCTTGTGGAATGAAAGGATCTGAATAAAAAGCGTCATCCGAATAAAATGATATTAAAAATTCAGGTCTGTTACCTGTCCAAGCAGGCAACCATTGGTTGCAAAAATCTTTTGCTTTATCTAATTCCATGATCTTCTCCAAACGGCACTAAATTATTTTAACGATTATTGTTTATAATCTAGCATAAAACACCAAAATAGAAAAATGAAGACTCAGGAAAATTATCCGTGCTTGTTAAAACTCTATAAACTTCAAATCCAGTGTGGGGTTCTAAAGTCGGAAGGTTAAAGCCAGGTTAAAGAAAAAAACGACTAACTTGTATTAAATCCATCTTCTAGTTCTTGCTTTATATTTTAAATATTCATTGCCTAATTCTTCTTCGCAAATTATTTCCTCTTTTGGAATTACATAGAAATTAAATATTAAGAAATTTAAAATTGGTACAATAAAAACAACTAAAGTTCCTAAAAAAAATGATAATCCAACAAACATGATGACTGTACCCAAATAGATAGGATTTCTTGAAATTCTGTAGGTACCTTTTGTTATTATTTTTGATGGAGAAAATCCAGGCATTATTGTTGTTTTATTCATGTAAAAAGGAATCAATGAAGGTAGAATAAAGATTCCACCTATGCTCACAGTAAAAATTGCCAATATTAAATTATAAGGTGGAAAAATAAATTTGTAAGGGAAATTACTATTTAAAAAAATAGCAAGTCCTAATAAAACTAAATCAATAATTGGTGGTGGAATAATAAATTTTCTATACATGATAATATCTTTTTATAAAGTAGCATAAAAAGACAGAATGTAGAAATGAGATTTTACAGAAAAAACTTTAATGCAAATCCAGTGTGGGGCGTTAAAGTCTTAAGGTTAAAGAAGGTTAAAGCCAGGTTAAAGAAATTTATTCGAAAAAAATCGAAATTTACTAATAAAATGAAGGAAATAATCAATATGTAGTGGTAGTAATGAATATTAACACAACAGGTAGTATTAAAAGCTTTATAAGTTATTAGAAAGTCACAACAGTAGTGAATATAATTCACGCCTAATGATCAATAGCATACAGATCGGCATTTTTGCCGCAAGGTAAACACAAAATTGGCTTTTATTTATCTATTTATTATTATTTGATTAATTTCATCAATATGCTCTTGATGCAACCATGGCACAATATTTGTAGCTAAAAATAGGTATGGAGGCAGGCATGACGATAATTATGATTCTCTCCAGTATGTTTATGTTGCTCATATGGTCTCTCTGCTTGATTAGCAAAAAGCAAGAGCCTAAACCTAGCTATCAAAGCATGGAGGAAAAGAGATGGCAGATGGAGAGATGTGTCAATGAATGAAATCAAGCAACATCGATTTCTATCTTAAACGAAAAAGAAGTAGATAAACACGAGTATTTATTAAGACATAAAAGATGATTGTCGCTGAAGAACCGCTGCTAATGGCAAGATAGTTGATGAGTCATCTGGGGATAAAAAAGAAACAAGTGTAATTGCATTGCGGACGCCAGACGGAGCGGTTACAAGGGTTAACAAAATTTTAAACCATCAATGGAAAGGCGGGTCATAAGTGATCCGCCTTTTTTATCCATTCCTCACATTTTTACCTAAGATTTATTTTCCAAAAGTAGCAAATTTATCGATAGCAAGAAGCAAATACCAGTGGCTAGACCGAATGAGTTCGGGCTAAATCCAACAATATCAGAACCCATGAAATGACTAATGACTCCTATTACCAGACTTAGCAATCCCCCATAGATTATCGCTATTGCTAAAACCCTCATGATTGTCATATCTCGTCACCTCCTTTTTTTCGATTGGTTAATCCGCAGATCAATAAACACAAAACCCCGCCTCTTTTCAGAAACAGGGTTTCAATAATCTCTCCATGGCACCACCCTTATAAAAAGGGTTCAGATTATTTGTTAACCTTTTGACGATGCCTCATTTACAATATTTACAATTTTATTTATCGTGCTCCTATAACATAAGAAAGTCAATAAGGTATTTTATTGATGACCATTTGAAACATTTTGTGAATTGGGAAAATAAGAAAAACAACGGAGGAAGTTATCCACACTTTTTCAAATCCAGTGTGGGATACTAAAGTCGGAAGGTTAAAGCCAGGTTAAAGAAATATCTTCGATAAAAATCGAAATTTGCTAATAAATTGGCGGAAGTGCATGGGAATCGAACCCATCCCGTTGAAATTATTTTCCTGTAATATCAAATACATGTAGCAGTGCAATGGGTTAAGGTTAAAGAAAAGTTAAAGGATAAGAAGTTCTTCCTGCAGCCAACAAATCGTCAAAACATTTTCAAAAAAATATTGTTTTAACGATGGTGGATCTTCGTTGCCATTGATGAGGGTTTCTGTTACTATTTTTTAGCCACTTAAAAACTCCTCCTTTCAAGAAGGTTGCAAGTGGTTAGCTCCCGTTCGGCGGTCATACGTCGTTCGGGAGCGTCCATCCGATGAGTTTGTCAAAAAAAGATTGCTAATTTAAGCTAATCTCTTTTTTTATTTTAAAAAAAACAGGGTGTAATTTTTACTTTTTTTCTCTTGACAACCATCCCCACTAGCGTATATTTTGTCTTTAATACAAAGGCTTGGACAATAAAACCAAGTTCCTAAATCTACGAAAGGAGGTTCACGGTTGATGAAAAAAATATTTGTTATTTTCATTGCTATGCTTTTCGTTGCTTCTTTATCTCTTTCAGTCGTAGGTTGCAAAAAATCGGAAGAAGCTGCAAAAGAAGTAAAAGACGCTACAAAAGAAGCTGTAACTGACGTAAAAGACGCTGCAAAAGAAGCCACAAAAGAAGTAAAAGATGTTACAAAAAAAGCTGTAACTGACGTAAAAGAAGCTTCAAAAGAAGCCACAAAAGAAGTAAAAGACGCTGTAAAATAATTACTTTAAATAAAGTAGTAGAACAAATCAATCGGACATTCCTTTTGTGAATGTCCGATTTTTATTCCTGAACTACCCCGAATTTTCCATCCTAAGTGATCGGAACTATCAGCTGTTGTCAATTCTGACAAACACCCCTTGCGATTCATAATCTGCTTAACATCATGAACGTATATTTCAATCACCTCACCTCATCATGACTTTTTAGATACTTGTCAAGTTTGTAAATATGCGATAAATCCACATCAGCACTGCCCGTGCCGCCTGTTTCAAATGGATTATCCATATCTTTGATCAGCACTAAAATCCCCGTGATAAGAAAAGTTACTGTAAAAATAATGACCATTCCTATTACATAAGGGTCAACTATTGAAAACAACAGTATGAGCATGACAAATAAAACCGCTACTTGCGATAAAGCATAAGCGGCAGGAAGAAAATTAGTTTCTTCTATTGTGTCAATCCTATTTGAGATTTTTTCTATATTGTGAAGTTCATTCCTCATTTTAATTATATAGGGCGGTGCCATGTTCTTTTCGGCCATTACCTTTATGTCATCATCTATTTTCTCGATGATTTCCCCAATTTCCGATTGCTTCCACTTGTTCGATTCAAACTGGTTTATTATAACGCCAATCAAGCTGTTAAGATGCGAAAGCGCACTGTCAGTTTCCTTTTTTGCCGTAAACTCCAATAGCTCGAAGTCCTTGTGAAGCGCCTTTATAGATGCCGCCAGTTCTCCCGGAATTTTCTCGCTTTCTTTAAAATCAGTCATTACTCCGGCTAATAAAATCGCTATCGTAAAGATTACACCGCTTATCAAAGCTGAAATAAGGGAATCGATACGAATGAATTCAAGATTTAAGGCGTGAAGACCGAATTTAACACCTGCTACAATCACTGCCACCACCATTGCTTTGATTACAATCATCCATTTGTTCACGTATTTTCTCCTGTTTTTAGTTTTCATATCTTGCCTTTCGCGCCCTTATGGCTTCAAACGCCATCGTTTAAAGGCGTGAGTGTAATTGATTAATTATTATGTCACTTGTATAAGCCCGAGTCTGGTTCCATATGCACAAGCACATCTACAATCTGCGGGAACGCATTCATTATCTCTTTTTGAATTGCATGACTTAGCAAATGTGAATCCAGCATTGTCATATCACAGGCAATCTGTATATGAAGATCTAGATATACATCATCAGGTCGGCCACGCGTGCGAATCTTGTGGCAACTTTTTGACACCCATTATTTTCATTACAATGGCTTCAATCTTCTTTGTATCAGTTATCGCGACGGCATCACATAGTATCCCCGACTCCTGCCGTATGATGATGAAAGCGGAATAGGCGATAAAACCCTGAAATGATCAAAGTAATAACAGGATCAATAATTGGGAAACCCAATTTAACACAGATAAGCGCCACAATAACAGAAAGGGAGATAAATATATCAGCCCGTGTGTGCATTGAATCGACAATCAAAATGTCGCTCTGCATTTGTTTTCCCCGTCGATATTCATAAATCATAACCGTAATATTGACCATAACAGTAATAATCATCACCGCAAAACTGATAAAATCAACCTGGGGGCTATGGGGGTGATGATCCGGGCAATGCCCGTCTTGCCAAGATTGAACGCCACGATAAGGAGCATGGCGGCGATACCCAAGGCAAAAAGCGTCTCGATTTTTTGTGACCATAAGGATGGTCCTCATCCGTCGGCTGTGAACAAAAGTGAATCCCGATGAGACCAATAATATTCGAAGTCCCATCGGCCAGGGAATGGAAGCCGTCGGCGGTCATACTGGTTGAACCGGTCATATATCCATAAATTATCTTGGCCGCTGCGACCACCCAGTTCAAAACCAAAACAAGCCAAAGAACTTTTTGAATTCCCTGATAATGCTTTTTCATATCCTTCATTATGCGATTCCTCTTGCCCATGATGTCGTCTCCCTTGAGAGACTTCTTTCTTTAGTCAACAAATCAGTGGAGAAACTCCCTTTTCTTTTTGTTATGACCGCCGTTATCATTATCGTGATGTTTATCATAATACTGACTATGGCGGTCATCGAGTCGCTCTAGATAAGGCCGGGAGGCTATTTTCAATAAGGCACGCTCGATTATTTTATCCAGCGCGTCCCCGTCCAGCCACACGCCGTGACATTTTGAACAAAAATAAATATCTACACCTTGGTGCTCGGCCATGGTCAATGGGATATTACAGATCAGACACTTCATGGTTATTTTTCCTTATGAGTTAAATTGTTTAGTGATCCTATATTGCACGACTACCCGATCAAAGGATTGATCGGACTTCGGCAGCTTTAATCGTGATAATATGTCAGAGTTTTGCTGAATTAAAAATTGAACGGAGGAGCTTTATTAGGATAGTTTTCGACTATCTGTGAATCGATGAAGACGGTTCTTCTGTCAGGCAGAATACCAGATAAACACAGGAAAATCGCCGTCAACGAAAGACAACAAATTGCAACGGCAGGGGCGGAATCGACATTGATTTTACTGAAAGTCCCGGAAAGGGATGCCTTAACTTTACAAATGGAACAAGTGGGCAGCAAAAACGCGTTGTCATGGTGATGCAACGTGAGGGCCATGACGCCCAATAAGAAACAGAATAGCGATAGAAAAATAACATTTTTTATCCGGGTTTGATGCATGGTTGAATAACGCCTTGTTTTATTCATAAATTTAAAGAAATCTTATCATGATCCTAAAAGACTGTCAACAGGGATATTAATTGTGAAGCAAAAATCAAAGATTGCCTCATTTGTTAGCGCGATAATACGCTTGCTTCATACAACTTTACTGTTTTGATGTCATGGTAAGAAGTCAAAAACGCTTTCCTTGAAAAATAATACCTGATATACATTTTCGACACGGAGGGAAATAACTATGGCGATAAATCGCGAACCTCAGGTTTTTTTATTTCTAAGCAAAATCCTGGGGAGAAGTATTATTGGTGCCACGGGCGAAACATTGGGCCGCGTTTATGATTTAACCGCGGAGTTTGTTGAACCTTATCCAATTGTTACCGGCATCATTTTACGCTCCGCCCAGAAAAAAAATCCTATCGTCCTCCCATGGAAAGATGTGGTGGATATGGATCAAACGATATCGGTGTCCGTATCATCCTCGGAAGGAAATTGCCATGCTTGCAAAATATAGAATCGAAATTAGTCGAATATTCGTGGTAGCGCTGGTTATTGTGATAGTTATTTCCACAAGTGAATGGGATACTACTAAGGCACCTTTTGTCAGCACAGTCTTATTTATGATCGGTGTTGTTTTAGTCGGTATCGCTACCCTTGGACGGTTATGGTGTTCCCTTTATATTGCCGGCTATAAAAAAGATGTTCTGGTGACAGCAGGACCGTATTCCATGTGTCGCAACCCTCTTTACTTTTTTAGTCTTCTCGGGGCTGTTGGGGTCGGTTTTGCTTCAGAAACGTTTACGCTTCCAGTTGTTTTTTTTCTCTGGTTTACGATCTATTACCCGTTTGTTATAAAAAGCGAGGAAGCGGAACTGCTGAAACTACATGGCGATAGATACAAGACATATTTTGAAACTGTGCCACGATTTATCCCGAAACTGTCAAAGCTTCAAGAACCTAAGGAATATGTCGTAAAACCGGTTATCTATAGAAAGCACATGTTTGACGCTCTTGGTTTGTCCGGCTTATCGGGATAATGGAAATCATTGAATCGCTGCATGAGTTGAACGTTTTACCCACGATATTCAAACTTTATTAGAATCCAATCTAAATGTAAAAAGTTACTCTCTTTCAATTGGTAATCTTCAGTTCTCTCTGTTTCATGAATCCAATGACTCGTAGG